>NZ_JBHTMN010000025.1:0-1258 GCF_042679525.1 Rhodanobacter aciditrophus | reverse complement strand
TTCGGCCTACTTTAATTGAGCATATCTGCTCGGCCATTAAAAGATGTGCACTCACTTCCTCTGAACTCCCACTCGGCTTCAATGAGCCATCGAATTGCCTAGGGTAAGTGAGTCGATTTTATCTGCTTTGTTTTAATAGTCTGCGCAACGCTTTGGGTGTGCCTGTTACAAACGGTTTATGTTTCTTAACTCGTTATTCAATTGTTAACTTTGATACTGTGATTCAGAGCTGCTCAGTAAGCGCCATGCAATTCTTGCAAGCTTATTGGCCAACGCAACGACTATCTTATTTGGGTGTTTTCCATTGCTTTTCATGCGTTTCACCCAGTCAGCTAGGCGACCCGTGGATTCTTCCTTCAGTAAAACCCGATAGGCCGCTCTAGCACCGTGCACCAACTGCTTTCTCAGGTGTTTATTGCCTTGCTTACTTATGCCATTTAAACGCTCTTTTTCACCACTCGATGCTTGCTTGGGGACTAGGCCTAGTGAAGCGGCCACGTGACGGCCACTAGCAAAACGCTTTGGATCACCGATATAGCACCATAGCAATGAAGCATTGATTACTCCTAATCCAGGAACTGCCATGAGTTTCTGACACTCCGTACTGTCTTTTGAGTACTCCTTCAAAATCTGGTCATAACGCTTAACATGTGCTTCTTTTTCTAACCATTGTGATCGTAAGTCAGCCAATAACAATCGCCCTCGATAGGTAATAGGCTGCTCAGCATCTTCCAACAAAGCAGGAAGTAAATTCTTGATTGCGGCTTCGCCGGTTGGGATGACGACGCCCATATCTGCTAGCAAACCACGTATTTCATTACTGGTTGCCACCCGCTCACGAACCAGCCGCTCTCGCACTCGATGAATCGCTTGCAGATCTAATTGCTCCTCACTTTTAACCGAGACAGATGGAATCGATGGCAGTGAAGCTGCTAAAGCGATTGCGGCAGCATCTCGCTGATCATTCTTATTAACCTGAACAAAGGGTTTTACATATTGAGGGGAGATCAGTTTAACTTGATGCCCCATCGCCATAAATTGTCGTGCCCATGCATGAGCACCAATGCAGGCTTCCATGGCGATTAAACAAGGAGACAGATTAGCGACTGAATTTCCAAGCTCTTCCCGTCGCAGCCTTTTCTTTAAAACCTGTTTCCCTTGCTTATTCTGACCATGCAATTGGAAAACATTTTTCGCCAAATCGATGCTTAAGATGCTAATGTTCTTCATAGGACTCGCTCCTTTTAACTTAGATGCC
>NZ_JBHTMN010000024.1:0-10919 GCF_042679525.1 Rhodanobacter aciditrophus | reverse complement strand
GTTTAGACCAATGGCAAGACCAGCAAAAGACACTAAACCACATAACGCGGCAATTATTGGCGGTATGCCGTTGGTAGTTACCGCTCCTTATATGACGCAAGCGCAATGGGCTGAACACACGGGACTATCGAAAGAAGCCGTTCGCCTACGCCTGAACGAAGGCACGATTGCTCGTTATCAGCCAATTGAAGGCGGCACGATTTTCGTCAACGTTTTGGCGGAAATGAAGAAAACCGCCGAAGCACAGCCTTACTAAGGAGGGATTCACATGATTAAACCTCCTTACCACCAACTAAAAATTTGGCCTGAGTTTTACCGCGCTGTCATTGATGGCCGTAAGTGCTTTGAAATCCGTGAAGATGATCGCGGCTTTGCTGTTGGTCAATTGGTCTGTTTGCAAGAGTTTGATCATTTGGGCGATGGCTACACAGGCCGCTCTTGTCTGGTGGAAATCACTTACCTAACTAGCTGGGCTCAACAAGAAAACCACGTTGTATTCGGTTTTGAGTTCACAGGGTTATCTAAAGAGGTGGCTTAAAAATGGAATTCTTTGTCATTGGGTTTGGTTGGGGCGCGGTGTTTAGTGCCGTTGCGTTGCTTGCTTATCGCCACGTCAGCAAGGAGGAAGCATGACCCCATTAGAGGAACAACGAAAGCAGCTCCTAGCGTGGATGTTGCTTTTTCCGCCTGATCCAGTCCTTAAAAAAATCGCTACCAGTTACCACGCCATGCAACCCAAGAGAGAAGTAATCAATGTCAAACCAGCCAAGACCCAACGCCCTAGACAAAGTGAATTGCCTTTTATTCAGTTTTTCAGCGTCTGAAATCAACGTTGCGCGGTTGATCGGTAACCACTGGCGAAAAATGTACGTATGCCACGAAATTGACCGTGGTGAAGTGGCGGGTTGGACGTTTATTACCGTTTGGGACCCTGAGCAAACCATTAGCAAAATTCAAAGACAGCCGTCATTTAAAACCAGCTCACTTACCCAACACCATTATGAACTAGGCGAAATCGGTGCACAGCTAAACGCACCGTTAACCCGCTGGGAATTGGAAATGCTGAACAACATGGTGACCGCTGCTATCGAGGGTCGTTTAAATCGCTTCTTGTTGCTAGATGAAGGCGTGATGAACGATGTTTTAGGTTCATACCTTACCCAGTCGTGGACGTGTAACAGCACTGCTATTGCCTTGGCTGAAAAACTCCAGTTGCTTCAACATTTCGCAGGAATGTCTGACGGTTGCGGCATCTATCAATCAGCTGTTAATGCTGTTCAACGTGTTAAGGGGGTGGAGCGTGTTTAACCCTACTCTGCACTGTATTGAATGGCGTAATGAACTCTTATCTGATGTAAGCCGTGAAGACGCCGCCGAATTGCGCCAGCGTCTTGACGAGTTAGACCAGTCTGAGGGGTATGTTGCCGCTAATACGTGGCTACGTAGCGTTATTGAACGACTGCAGTTGCTTAACCGTGTTTCGATTATGCGCCCCGCAGTAGAGAAAGAAGCTGACAGACTGGCGGAACAAATGGGGCAAAATGCCGCCCTTGAGTGGTTGCGCGGTGTCGTTCAACGTCTACGTTACATTGACCGACTTATAACCGATCTAAACGGTGAAGAGCTGGCGAAATGGGCAGAAGAAAAAAGCCGCCGCTTTGAGGTGGATTTAACCCGCGAGGCGATGGAAAGCGGTGCGGCCTATGCGCGCCGATACATGGCCGAAAGCCTCTTAGTTGCTGGCGTTACGTTTACCGATTGGGAAGACGGCGACAAAGTCGCGGCTATGGCCGCTCGTATGATCTTGCCAGAGTGGTGGATTCGTAACGCTAAGAAACAATTTCGTATTGTTGAGAATGTGCTTCGTGAGTGTGGCCAAGTATGCAAACAGGGCTCACCTTATGTTTCTAGTTGGTCGCTAAACAAGTTTCGTAAGCAACAACAATCTAACCGCTCATTCCTAGAAAGCTGGGAAGCGGTGAATCAATACAACCAATCTTTTACTTTGGCTGAATTGTCCGATCGTGGCGTTTCAAATCCAGTGAACCGCCGTAATGAGTTGATGACTCGTATTCGTGGTACGGAAGAGTTGGCCACAGAGCTAAACCATGACGGCCTGTTCATTACATTAACTTGCCCGTCTAAGTACCACGCCGTAAAGATCAACGGAAAACGAAACAAGAAGTTCGACCGAGCAAACCGCCCAACGGTTCGAGACGGTCAAAAATACCTATGTGATACATGGGCAAGAATCCGCGCCTTTCTAAAACGCAACGGCTTACCTGTCTATGGTATCCGCACGGTAGAGCCTAACCATGATGGTTGCCCACATTGGCACATGATGCTGTTTTGCGATAAGCAACACACCAAAGCGGTGATTGATGCCTTCACGCTTTACGGCTTGATGGAAGACGGGAACGAGCTAGGCGCTAAGAAACAACGTGTGAAAGTTGTCCGTATCGACCCAGCAAAAGGGACGGCTTCGGGCTACGTGGCTAAATACATTTCTAAGAACATTGACGGTAAACACATCGACACCGACCTAGAAACAGGTAAAAGCGGCACTGAGGCGGCGGAACGTATCACCGCCTGGTCACGCCGTCACGGTATCAGACAGTTTCAATTTTTCGGCGGGGTATCGGTCACGGTATGGCGTGAGCTTCGCCGCTTCTCAGTTGAAAACGCCCCTGCTCTATGTACTGACATTTACCACGCTGCAAACCGTGGGGACTGGATGGCGTTCACTAAATTAATGGGCGGCGTATTCGCTGGCCGCAATCAGACCTTAAAACCTCACTACTCAGAACCCGAAGAAAACCAATTCGGTGAAATGGTCACCTCAATCATGGGCGTTGCCCGCGGTTTAGAGGTTGCCGTCACTCGTTTGTATGAGTGGACAGTGCAAAAGGTCGGGGCTCAGGTTTTAGAGGACGACGAAGTCGTCCCTTGGACTCGTGTCAATAACTGTACGGGGGGCGAAGCCGCCCAACTCTTCGACCGGCGGGAGGGTTATTTATGGCAGTAGCGGTGTTATTTGCCAGGTCTGACAGCTTTTACAAAACAATTAATGGGTGTGATGTGTGGGACAAGGAAAGGGATGCAACAAAATTTGATGGTAATTCCCCTGTGATTGCTCACCCACCATGCAGGGCATGGGGGCAGTTACGCAAACTTGCAAACCCGTATCCAGGCGAAAAGGAATTAGCTTACTTTGCCGTTGATGCAGTCCGTAGAAATGGCGGTGTTTTGGAGCACCCGAAGAAATCAACTCTTTGGCCGGCGGCGGGGCTACCCCTTCCAGGCGTAAGGGATCAATTCGGGGGATGGACGTTACCCATTTTTCAATCTTGGTGGGGGCATAAAGCTGAAAAAGCGACCCTTTTATACATAGTTGGATGCGAACCGAAAGATATTCCTGAACTGCCGATGCTCCTGGGCGAGGCGCAATATATTTGCGGTTCTCCTGGGCGGCGAAGTGATGGAACCAGATTACACAAAGGCGATTTGGGGTGGCGTCCTGAAATCACCAAAGCAGAGCGCGAGCATACACCACCAGATTTAGCCCGGTGGCTCGTTGAATTGGCTGGTCGTTGCGACCGGCGGGAACATGAAAACCACTAAAGGAACATTCAAAAATGAAAAACGAACAACTAAGGGAATTAATGGAAGAGCGAACGAAAGCCCAATGGGAATTAGTCGAATCCATAAAAACCATGAATGGGGTAAACCCTATGAGCTTGATGATGAACCCTAAGGGGCTAGGCGGCGTTTTTGAAGCGCTTACAAAGTCCGCTGAGTTGAATGATCAAGTAATCACAGAACTAGCACGGAGGGCTTTAGCTCATGGCTGAAACAATCGGCTTTATTCAGTGCAGTGAACGCCACTGCAAAGAGATCGCGGAAGTACGCAAGGCAAGCGGTAAACGCTCAAGTCTTTATACGGTTTGCCCTGCTTGCGGCACCAACCAAGGCAACGGCGCGGCGCGTCAAAAATACCTAGCAGACAACCTAAAGGTTACTGTTGATGACATTGGCTTCGTAGTGAAGCTGAATGAAAAAGTAACTCGCCCAGTAACCGAAGAAGAAAAAGCCGCTATATCAAGTAAACAAGCGGCTTCCAGCGTTTCAGAGGATACCGAAAACAAGCCTAACCCGATACCTACGGATAAGCCTAAAGCTATCCCAACGGCTCCCCCTGCCTTGCTGGGGGCGTTGGCATTAGCCGCGGCACTACTCACGGCAGTTTTTGCCACTCGTAAACCAAGTAAACATAAGGAACACACAGCATGAAAGACGAAGAACAATTGGAACTAGAACACACTGGCGAACTACCCACCGAGCAAGCGGAATACCTAAAGGCTCTGGAAGCCGAAGAGCAGGCGGAAGACTTCGACCCTGAGCAAGCCAAGGCCGAAGAAAAAGCGGCGGAGCAACAAGCCGAAATGGATGAACAAACCGCACAAATGACGGCGGTCATGGGCTTAGGGACGATTGAATTTGCGCTTAAGCGCTTCATTCACCCTGAGTTTGAATTCACCACCGAAACCAAGGCGTATGCCATTGAGAACCTAAGCCCGGCATTGATCAAATACGGCGCTTTGCTTCCTGAATGGATGGGCGCATACGATGCCGAAATTAAAGCGGCCATGGCCGTAGGTAAACTGGTATCTGAGGGCATGGACACCAGCCGCGAGCTAAAGGCCAAAGATGCCGCCGAAGCCAAGGCCAAACAGGACACGCAAAACAGCCAGCGTGATCAGGTGGCCGCGTAATGCTTAAGCCTAGAAACCAAAACAACAAGCTGTCTGAAAACCACTGGTTGGTGGTGGGGTCGTCTGGTTCGGGGAAGACTACGGCGGTTAAGCAGTTGGGCATGGTAAAGGCTACCGATCAGGTCGCCATATTCGACCCGTATTTAGATTACGAGGACTTATGCGGTCGTGAGGTGCGCCGCTATACCTCGCTTTCTAAATTCGCTCGAGCTTTATTTTCTGCCCGTGCCGCTAAGCAATCACGGGGATTTAAAATTGCTTATAGCCCTAGCGATGGTGCCAACCCTAAAAACCTAGAGGCATTCTCTAAAATTATCTGGGGCGCTGGGGACGGCCTACACAAGAAGCCGCTTAAGGTGGTGATGGAAGAGTTAGCGAAGTGTGTGACAACCAGCGGTAAAGCTACTGGGGCATTTGGTGAGATTTTGACGGGTGGCCGTAAATTTGGCTTGGAAGCGATTTGTATTTTTCAGCGTGGACAAGAGGTGCCAAAAACAATCGTGGGTAACTGCCCTAATAAATGGGTAGGCCGTCAGCAACGCCTTAATGATGCGGTTTACCTATCCAAAGAGCTGGATTTTCCAGTTGATGCAATTAAGGCACTACCAAGATACCACTATTTGGTTAAAACCAATGACCACGATATAGGTGAATACGGCTCAGGGAAGCTAAGAAAGTTACGCTAATTTGTGCAAAAAATAAGGATAAGAAGCCCCGATATACCTTTAGGTATCGGGGCTTTTTTGTGCCTTGACGGAAGCCTAGAGCGGTTTTGTATGTTTCGTCCTGTTCAACAAACATTAATCACGAACAGGAACATTCAACAATATGAAAGACGTTAAAAAATACATGCCTATGGTAATGGTCGCGCTAGCAGTAGCGGCGGCGGTTGTCTGGGCGTCAAACAATGTCGATGCTGTCGAAGACGCAATCGGTTAAGGGGGCAATATGTTACAGGTAGTGAAACCCCTAAACAGTTTCAACGGTGTGGGCTTTAACTCTAAGGCGTCTATGTCTTTGCCAGTGGGTCCGACATACAACGAAATCCACCTTGTTACCTCTTTGAAGGCGGCTCAAATCCGCCAAGTGTCCGTTGTGCTAAACGGCGACACCATCATTCAAGTGAGCGGTGACGATTTGGTCATGATGGAAGACTACAAAGGTCACTTCGTTGATGAAGGTACATTTGTCATTCCATTTACCAACCCAACAGCGAAAAACCAGAACGGTGCGAACTTCGGCGGTTTGGTCACTTTGGCGGGTGAGAACATCACCTTAGAAGTGGAAATCGGTGCAGGTTCCGGTGCTTTGACTCTGGACGCTTACGCCTTCCAAACCCCTGCACAGGCTCGCCGTGTTTGGGTGCCTCGTATTCGTACTCACGTTATGCCAGCGAACGCGGCAGGCTGGAACGACTTTACGACTTTTCCAGCGAACGCGGCTACGTCTATTCGCCGTGCTTACTTCAAGGCGGGGATCAATCGTCTGAAAGTGGAGCGCGACAACCTCATTCTGTTTGATGCAAAGGATTCGCTACAGCGCTTCCAGCAAAAACGAATCGGGCGTTTCCCTCAAGAGGGCGTGTTTACCTTTGATCCGACCATGTACGGCTTTGAGCAAGCGGACGTGCTGAACACAGGTTACAGCTCTGAGTTTGTTTTCCGTGTGGAAGTGAACGAAGCGAAACCTATTCCCGTTTTGGTTGAGTCCATTCAACAAGTCGCACCGCTATCAGCAACGGCTTAAGGGGGCGGCTATGGGTATTTGGGACAGCGTAACCGCTTATGTCGATGAAAAGGAACAAGCCGTTTCTGAGTGGTGGAATGACACCGAAGACAGCGAGGGCGCGCCTAAGTCTTACCAACAGCAAGCCCAAGCGGAAAAGCTCGCGGAAGGCTCAGCCCTTCCCAAAGTGGAAACGGCAAGTAATGCCACAGGGGAGACCGTTGTTGTCACTGCTTCGGCTTTACCGCCCTATTCGCCTTGGTTGATCGGTGGCGGTGTGCTGGTGGTCGTGTTGGCAGTCTTCGCCATGATGATGAAAGGGGGTAAATGATGCCATTGGTTTTCTTAGCGCCTCTTTTATCGGGTGTGGTCGGCTTCGGTGCTGGCTGGTGGGCGGGTGATTCGTTCGGCTGGGTTAAGTGGTTGCTGATTGCGGCGCTGGCTTGGTTCGTTCTTCACGTAAAAATGGGGGTGATCTAATGCGGTTCATTCCCTTTTTAATCAAGTCCGTCATGTTGGCCGTTGTGTCGTTTTTCTTAACGAAAAAGTTGGGAGGTTAAATGTCTTCTATTCCTGGCATCAGTTCGGGTGGTGGTGACATCAATCCAGACTTAAGCGCAACGGCAACTAACACAGGCGGCACCAACGCACTAGGCGGCTTTGCCTTTGGTAACTACTCCAAGTCAAAAGGCGTGAGCCCGTTATTGATTGGTGGTGTTGTGGTGGTCGCACTTTGGTTCATGTTCAAAGGGGGCAAACGATGAAGGTACAGCGCATTAATTGGCCTCTTAAAGTGCCTGAAAAACTGCTTACAGCCTGCGGTGACGACTTCAAAACCATTCGTAACCAAGTGCAAGACGGCATTGCCCATTTGTACAAGCTCGAATCGGACAACACCGATTTGTTGGTGGTGACACGCGGCGAAGAAACACCAAGCGGTAGAGAGTTTGTGATCGTTTGCGTGGCGGGTCATGGCATGAAAGACGCGGGGCAATTCTTGATTGATAACGCCAGTCGTCTGGGCTTTGACAGCATTCGCTATCACGCAAACGAGGCCACTCACCGTCTTTACTCAGCCTATGGCTTTGGTGGTGATGAAATCGAACGTGTCTACAAAGTCGCGCTAGGGGGTGAGTGATGGGCGGTAGTTCTAAAAGCTCAAACAAAACCGTTAACAACGTCACCAACTATTCACTGCAAGGTATGGAAAGCGCTGAAACGGTGGTCGCGGGTGACGGCAACACGGTGACAACCACCGATTACGGCGCGGTTGATGGTGCCTTTGCTCTTGGGTCTGAGGCGCTGGGCTTTGCTGAAAATGCGTTAGAGATCGGCGGTGAAGTTATCAACGGCAACACTGAAGTTTCCAAGCTGGCAATTAATGCAAACGGTGAGCTGGCAAAAGACGCGCTTAATCAGGGTTTTGGCTTTGGTGAAAGCGCGCTAGAAGCCAACAGCAAAGCGCTAGATAAAAGCTTTGAATTTGGCACCACGGCCATTGAGTCCAACAACGAAGCACTGCAAACGGGCTTCGGTTTTGCGGAATCGCTGGTACAGCAAAACACGGCGAATGCGGCGGCTAACAACTTGGCAATGAAAGAACTCGCTAAATCTGTGTCAACGGGCGGCGCTTCGGACGTGGCAAGCCAGTCACTTAAGACTGTGTACACCATTGGCGGCGTAAGCGTGGCCGTGGTACTGGGGTTACTACTGATCAAAGGGGGTAAGTAATGTTTGTCACTCTGCAACCATTGGAAGAAGTGACCCTATCAGGGCGTGGTGAAACCGTTGTGTACATCAGCGGAAGCGAACCACTGTTATTGATGGCCAGCAACAAACGGGCGGAAATCCCGAGTGGTTCACAGATCACTTTTCCAGCCTTCGACCAATTCACAGTACAGAACAAGGGTGAAAGCCCTGTCACGGCTGAATTGCTCGTAGTGGAAGGGGAATTCCGTTCGCTGGCCGAAGGTTCAACTGTTCGCATTCAAGGGATTATTGACCCTGTGGAAGTGAACGAAGTGCAACGAATCGTTGAAGCAGTCACGGCCAACATTGCGAACACCGTGGATATTCGCCAGATCACCGAAACCTTAAAGACGGAGATCACTAACCAGATCACCGCCAGCATTGCGGGGACGGTGGACATTCGCACGATCACCGAGACGTTGAAGGCCGATGTAATGAACACGGTCACGGCGAACATTGCCAACACCGTAGACATTCGCACGATCACAGAGACGTTAAAGGCCAATGTAATGAATACGGTCACGGCCAACATTGCCAACACCGTAGACATTCGCCAGATCACGGAAACGCTTAAAACTATTGAGACGCCAGCGACAAGCCTCGCAACGTTTCAAAAGACTTTTACGGCTGGGGAGACTTACATCATCCCAGCGAACACAAACCGCCGTGATGTGACCATCATGGCATCGGAAGACAACACAGACACGGTGACTGTGGCGGGTATCCCGCTTCGCGCTGGTCAGTATGTGGAATTAACTAAATACACAGGCGCGGTCACTGCCCAAGCAGTCTCCGCAGATGATCAAATTTTTATTACTGAGGTAATCAAATGAAAGTAGGTTCTCAATCAACCTTAAATGACTTGGCGTTACTGGATAGTCAAATCGAAGCGATTAATACCACGATTTCCAAGCTGAACTCAGACGTTAGTCAATTCGCGGATATTAACAACCTCCACACTTTTATGAAGGTTCGCCCAACACTCACGACAGAAGATTTTTTTGTGATTCGTGAGCCGGGCATTTACAAAATCCAGAATGGATCACAGACCCCTAACCCTAACCGACCTCCTGAGCTTCGTTGGGGCTTGGCTAATTTGTATGGCTCACTCGTTGTTTACCGTTCTGAAATCAACGGCGAAAACCGAACAGTAATCGACTTCCTTAGTGATGGCGGTGCTCGATTTACAGCCCATTCAAATAATGGCGGCTGGAGCGAGTGGAGCGAAATCCCTGTCATTGGCGAGACGGCTATTGTTGATGCTGACGGCTTCATTAAAACGGTCTAAGCGCCGCGCTTAGACTCCTGAAACAATCACAAAAGGAACATAAAACATGGCAATTATCCAAACCACAGCGGCGCTGAACTTGCTACCAGATGGCGTAAATAAAAACAGCACACAGCCACAGATGACAACCGAACGTCTAGAGCTTGGCGTGTACCAAATCAGCGGCGTGAGCGGTCTAGCCTCCGAAGGCTGGCGCACCACGATCAAGAAAGACGATAACGGCGAACCATCATTTTCACTGGAAACAGAAGCCAATGAAAACGGCGTCCTAGTCCGCACTTACGAACGCGGCACCACTACCCCTACTGACATCATCGGCGCGTTAACACTTCGCTTTGATGTGGAAGTAGAAGTGCCAGACATTGAGCCAGTGGCAGAGCCGGCCTAATGAACAAACCAGCCCTAGCCCTAGCTGGTCTAGGGCTCGTTTACATCATCTATCGGGGGAGCAAAATGCTTGCAGTCGATGACGTGCGCGGAATGCGCAACAAGAACCCCATGAACGTAGTGAAAACCAACATTCAATGGGACGGAAAAACAGAAGGCGAAGACCCTACTTTTGAGACGTTCAAAACGTATTCATACGGCATTCGTGCAGGGGCTAAATTGCTAGTGAACTATCAAAAGCTACACGGCATAAACACCGTACAAGGCTTGATTAACCGCTATGCTCCCAGCCACGAAAACCCAACCAGCGCATATATAAACCACGTAGCGGCGGCGGTAGGCGTAGCGCCTGACCAACCCATAGACGTACAAGCCAACCTATACAAACTGGTTTCTGCCATTATCAAATTTGAAATTGGTTCAAACCCTTTTGCGAGTTGGTATATCAAGGACTCAATTAAGAAGGCGTTAGCATGAAGGAAAAACTAAAGTCCATTTGGGCAAATCAGAAAAAGCCGATTATGGTTATCTTGCTTGGTCTATCTGGGGCTATTGGTGTTCCAGCATGGTTAGGCACACCCGCTTCATCAATTGCTTACAGTAGCATTTGTACAGTGTTTGAGATTGAGTGCGACTAATGGAAAAGATACTAAGCCCGACCACATACGGCGGCGCTTTTACGGCATGGATGGGAAGTATGACAGCGAACGATGTAGCGGCCTATGGTGGCCTAGTGGTTGCCGCCGCAACATTCGCGGCCAACGTATGGTACAAACGGCAACACCTAAAACTAGCAAAAGAGAAATTAGAAAAGGGGCTAAACTAAGCCCTTTTTTTTTACACGCCCTACATGGGCGGCTGCCAGGTGCGGAAGTCTTGAAAGCCTGATGCAAAAGCAGAGCAGGAACGGCACAAGCTTAGTGCTTTTTAAATGGCATTTCAATGTCCACAAAGTGTCCACCAAGACCACACCAAACCCCACTATCACACACTATTGA
>NZ_JBHTMN010000023.1:0-1060 GCF_042679525.1 Rhodanobacter aciditrophus | reverse complement strand
CAAACACGAAAGTGGACGTATAGGGTGTGACGCCTGCCCGGTGCTTGAAGGTTAATTGATGGGGTTAGCGTAAGCGAAGCTCTTGATCGAAGCCCAAGTAAACGGCGGCCGTAACTATAACGGTCCTAAGGTAGCGAAATTCCTTGTCGGGTAAGTTCCGACCTGCACGAATGGCGTAACGATGGCCACACTGTCTCCACCCGAGACTCAGTGAAATTGAAATCGCAGTGAAGATGCTGTGTATCCGCGGCTAGACGGAAAGACCCCGTGAACCTTTACTATAGCTTCACAGTGAACTTTGAACCTACTTGTGTAGGATAGGTGGGAGGCTTTGAAGTGCAGACGCCAGTTTGCATGGAGCCAATCTTGAAATACCACCCTGGTATGTTTGAGGTTCTAACTCAGATCCGTTATCCGGATCGAGGACACTGTGTGGTGGGTAGTTTGACTGGGGCGGTCTCCTCCCAAAGAGTAACGGAGGAGCACGAAGGTGCGCTCAGCATGGTCGGAAATCATGCATAGAGTGTAAAGGCAAAAGCGCGCTTAACTGCGAGACAGACACGTCGAGCAGGTACGAAAGTAGGTCTTAGTGATCCGGTGGTTCTGTATGGAAGGGCCATCGCTCAACGGATAAAAGGTACTCCGGGGATAACAGGCTGATACCGCCCAAGAGTTCACATCGACGGCGGTGTTTGGCACCTCGATGTCGGCTCATCACATCCTGGGGCTGAAGCCGGTCCCAAGGGTATGGCTGTTCGCCATTTAAAGTGGTACGCGAGCTGGGTTTAGAACGTCGTGAGACAGTTCGGTCCCTATCTGCCGTGGACGTTTGAGATTTGAGAGGAGCTGCTCCTAGTACGAGAGGACCGGAGTGGACGAACCTCTGGTGTTCCGGTTGTCACGCCAGTGGCATTGCCGGGTAGCTACGTTCGGACGGGATAACCGCTGAAAGCATCTAAGCGGGAAGCCTCCCTCAAGATAAGATCTCACTGGTACTTTAAGTACCCTAAAGAGCCGTTCGAGACTAGGACGTTGATAGGTTGGGTGTGTAAGCGTTGTG
>NZ_JBHTMN010000021.1:0-1620 GCF_042679525.1 Rhodanobacter aciditrophus | reverse complement strand
CGCTTTACTGTCCACCTTTTGTCCACTAGAACGAGGGTTGTAATGAATTGCGTCCATTAAATGATTTGGCGACAGGTGGGCATATCTCATGGTCATGCTGATAGAAGAGTGGCCAAGGATTTTTTGCAGGGACAGTATGTTGCCACCGTTAATCATAAAATGGCTTGCGAATGTGTGACGCAAAACATGCGTTTTTTGTCCCTTTGGTAACTCAATGCCAGCCAGATCTAGGCATTCATAAAACAGTTTCATTTGTGGGGAAAATAACTGGTTGCGCCCAACTTGCTGGGCGTGCTCCTGAATCATAAAAAATAGGTCATCAGATATTGGAATACTTCGATTTTTGCCGCCCTTAGTATCAGAGAATGTAACTTTTGAGTTTTGGACACGGCTACGGGTCAATCCGTTTGCTTCGTTCCAACGTGCGCCAGTGCTTAAACAGACTTCGGTAATTAGTCTGCATTCACCATCCATAACAGCCAAAAGGCTATCTATTTGCTCAAGTGATAAAAAGCTCATTTCTGTCTGTCGGATGCGTAGCTTAGGTACTGACTTGATCGGGTTTTCAAAGTCAACCTCGCCAATTTTATACAGGCCGTTATAGACAGCATTCAAGAATGCTATGGATTCATTGATGGTCGCGGTTTTGCGTCCATTGGCGATTCGAGAACTTAAATATTCATTCCACTGCTTTGGGGTGAGTTGCGCGGCTATCGGATCGCCAAGGGCTAAAACGATTTGATCCAGTTTTAACCGCCTAGCATGGTGCTTTTTGAGCTTAACGCCAAAGTGTTTGGACCACAGTTCTACCAGGTCAGACAGTAGGCGTGGGTCTTTAGGCTTTTCGTTCCACGGCTTACCCTCAGCGATAAATTGCGCCTCTACAAACTTTTGATAACGTTCCGCTTCATTCTTAGTTTTACAAGTTTTGCGGTAGCGTTTGCCCTGCTTGCCACCCACACGGAAATCGACTTTCCAGCCGTCCTTTACTTTGCTGACTGCCATAAATCCCCCTACGCACAAATGCGGCCGTAAACAGCGACACGGCCAACCACTTTTAAGCCGCCTAGTTCTGCTTTCGGTATCGTCATGTTTGGGTATTTGTCGTTATCAGAGATCACCAGCAAGTCACCAGTAAAGGCCAATTGCAGGCGTTTAACGAACAATTCCCCGTTGTAGTTGAAAACGTAAATCCCACCCTCTGGGGCTACCGTGTGGAAAGTACGGTCAATGAATAGCGGATCACCGCTGTTGAAAGTGGGCTCCATGGAATCACCACGGGCGTAAATGATCATTAGGTTACTGGTGTTTACACCCGCCGCCGCTAAGTTGGCTTTCTTAATGGCTATGTACTGGCTTGGCGTTTCATCTTCGACTAGCGCTCCATGCCCTGCGCTGGCTTCGATCTTATATTCAGGAACGTTTACATAATCTGAGGCCTTGTCTCTTTGGTCACCTTCACCAGTTAAAAGCCAAGCAACACTAAAACCTGTCGAAATTGAGGTTTCGCAAATCTCTTTATATGGGATTGAGCTTCTTTGTATCCACGTTGAAATATTGCTGGGGCTAACATCTAAAGCGCCAGCTAACTCCTTGTTTGTACTTACTTTATTAGCCTGT
>NZ_JBHTMN010000020.1:0-1095 GCF_042679525.1 Rhodanobacter aciditrophus | reverse complement strand
GACAACATATCATTAGCACTATGGCGTCTGACAGGGTTATAAAACATTTCTATATAATTAAAAATGTCTTGTTTTGCTTCGCCCCTTGTCGAGTAAATCTTTCGCTTCACTCGTTCTCTCTTTAACAGCTGAAAAAAGCTTTCAGCAACAGCATTATCATGACAGTTCCCACGTCGACTCATGCTGGCTTGTAAGTTGTGATCTTCCAAAAATCTATGCCACTCATAGCTCGTAAACTGACTGCCTTGATCTGAGTGGATTATTACCCTTTGCTTTGACTTTCTTCTCCACACAGCCATCATCAGTGCATCAAGAACAAGTTCCTTCACCATTCTTGGCCCCATGCTCCAACCTATTATTCGACGGGAATAGAGATCA
Organism: Rhodanobacter aciditrophus; assembly: GCF_042679525.1. Lineage (GTDB taxonomy): Bacteria > Pseudomonadota > Gammaproteobacteria > Pseudomonadales > Marinomonadaceae > Marinomonas > Marinomonas aciditrophus. Next base: position 717 of record NZ_JBHTMN010000020.1, on the reverse strand, counting down.
AGCACGACAGATAAATACAGCCAGCCTTCATGAGTTCGGATATAGGTGATATCTGTAACCCACGCTGTATTCGGGCTTTCTGGATTAAACTGTCTTTCAAGCACATTGCTGGCTATCGTATGTGTTTCTCCTGACCGAGCTCTAGGCTTACGGTAACCCACCTGAGCCTTGAGTCCCGCTCTTCGCATCAGATAATGCACTCGATTAATACCACAAGATTCATTCAAGGATCTCAGGTCTTGATAGATCTTTCGATAGCCGTAAACACAACCCGATTCCAACCAGAGTTGTTTGACAAGACCTGTTAGGCGTTCATTTTCCTTAGCAAGTTTTGATTTTGGCTCTTTCAACCAAACGTAATAGCCACTAGGGTGAACATCGAAGAGATTGCATAGTTGCCTTACTGAAAAGTCGGCACTGTGATCCCTGATAAAGGCGTATCTTAGTCTGGGTGGCTTGCGAAGTACGCCGCGGCTTTTTTTAACAGGTCGCGCTCTTCCGTCACTCGCTTGAGCTCTTTCCGAAGACGAAGTATCTCGCTCGACTCAGCAGAAGCCTCTGCAAACGATTCTGCCTCAGGGCCATATCGTTTAATCCAAGCGTATAAACTGTGAGTGGTGGTACCTAAGCGATTAGCGACTTCAGCAACACTAAAGCCTGCTTCAGTCACTTGCTTAACCGCTTCAATTTTGAATTGTTCTGGGTAACGTGTTTTGC
>NZ_JBHTMN010000019.1:0-18861 GCF_042679525.1 Rhodanobacter aciditrophus | reverse complement strand
CATAAATACCTCTCAATTAGATCATTTTATCTAACTAAAAGGTGTCTAGCTAACTAGTGGCGATTCAAAACTCAGTAGAAGTGATTGGTAGTTGGCGGGTTTTAGAGCAAAACAATCAAGGAGTATCTTTGGCAAAAGATGTCGAAGAGAATATATCTCATTTAATTGCAATTTACCGACTGACGCAAGCTGTGTTTCCTGGAAAGGAGAGCTCTTGGATTAGGCGTTCGAACCAGTACTTTAATGATCGGAGCCCGTATGCAATTATGCTGAATGGCAAGACTGGAGCTGAGACGGTCAGGTCGTATCTTGAGGCGCTAAGTCAAGATAACTATATGTAACGATATTATCGCAAACCTCAAACTCGGTTCTGAACTGCTGGAATGCTCATATCAAGACAGTACTTCTTGTAAAGGTTAATAGCTGTCTGTAAACATGGATTATATGTCTTCAAGTAAGGGATTAAATGGATCTTAAAGCTAGCACCAACCAATACTATAGCGAGTCCGCTGAGAGCTTTACTGCCAATACGCTGCATGTTGATATGTCTGAGTTTTATCAACGATTTCTTCCTTATATTCCCCCCAATGCGCATATTCTTGACGCGGGCTGCGGTAGTGGACGTGATGCAAAACGCTTTAAATCTTTAGGTTTTCAAGTGGATGCATTCGACGCCAGTCCAGAGTTGGCAGCCATAGCCAGCAAGTTGCTTCAGCTCCCAGTCGTTGTTCAAACCTTTCAGCAATTTGATGGCATTGATTTATATGATGGGATCTGGTGCTGCGCAAGCTTACTACATGTACCTAATTTAGAGCTGAATGATGTGATTAAACGATTACATCGCGCATTGAAATACGAGGGTGTGCTTTATATGTCGTTTAAATATGGAATAGAGGAGCGTGTTAAAGAAGGACGCTTCTTCAATGATCAGACTGAGCAGACGATCCAGCAATACTTATCTGGCTTTCGAGTATTGGATACTTGGGTGACTGGCGATCAGCGGCCAGATCGAGGGTCTGAGCAATGGCTAAATCTGATTGTGCAGAAGCAAGAGCCTTAATAGTATGAAAACCGCGATAGAGTTTATTGCCTACATTCAGCGTTTACTGGTAGAAGGCGATTTTACTGCGACTTACAAATACGCATTGTTGCACGCGATTGCGGATGTCTGCGTCGAAAGCCTTAATGTAACAGTGAATGGTAAGCTTCCTATCTCTTTTGATGTGTTGGCAGATAAAATGCTGCGTTTGTATTGGAATCAAGCGCGTCCATTTGGTGTCCAGTCAAACCAGCAGCAATTACATCAGAACAGTGATTCACAAAAGCAAATAGCGATCATCACGGCAGTGCAAAGCATCCAGAAAACTGGGCTTTATAACATCAATCAGCTTTATAAAAGCCCTCATTACAAAACGGTTCACAGTGTCGCTAAAACCGCGCTTAAAAATGGCCCACTTTGGCGCCTACAAATTTTAGCTAAAAAAGAAGAGTGCTTTTTATACCCGCACGATAAAAGCCAGAGGCATATTGAATTAAACGCAGGCATGGCAGGATACTTTCGTGAGTTTTATCACCTAATAACCTACCTTGCTCGTGCCGCTTGGATCGACAAAATCATTTCGTTTAAGCACAACCAATATCTTGTTGGCGCTCAAGCTAATTTACCAGAATTCCTGTTTGGGCATGATCGTAAGGCCTTGGCCTACGCTAAACCACTACTGCAAGAAATACAGAAAGACAGCTGCTTTTATTGTGGTAAGAAGCTCGATCAGCACTCAGAAGTTGACCACTTTATTCCTTTTGCAAAATATGCGTTCGACCTTGGGCATAACTTTGTGCTCGCGGATCGTGCTTGCAATAACAGCAAGCGCGATTACCTCGCAAGTTATGAGCATAAATATAAATGGGAAGAGAATAACCTCGTTAATCATGCGCAGTTGATCACTGCGGAATTGGCCAGTTATGTAGAGTGCGATACTGAAAAATCTATTGCGGTGTCAGATTGGGCTTACCAAATTGCTCGGAACAGTGCATCGAACTTATGGCAGAGTAAGGGTGAATTTAGACTAGCGTGACTGTATGTAAGGAGATGAAATGTTCTATATCGGTGTTATGCATTATTTTGCGACTGGGGAGGGCGTTACACTTTATGTCGTCAGTGGGAACGAGGATTCAATAAAGGAAGCTATTCCAGAGTACTTCCATCGAGTGCTATTGATATTAACACCTTCAGATTGGCTTAAAGCAGCTGAAGGAGATTGTGTCGATGAGTACCAAAAATATAAGGCTGAAGTCCTTAAAGCTAATTTGCCTTTGTTGTGGAAGCAGATTGAAGAAATGGCTTCAGGCAGAGAATTCAATTTGGAGTTTTCTATGGAGTATCATTTTAACTATGCCTAGTGATCGGTTTATTGCTCACATCTGAAATAAGTTGTTTCGAAGGTTCTTCGATGACCTTAAAGAAGTATAATTATATTACGCTCTCAGATCACTTCGATATACTGTGCATCTATTTTCTGAAATTACGGAATCAGTACAAGCGGAAGTTTTATTTTTTGGATTAATGATATGGATATCAAACAATGGGGAACACCGAACCCAAGTTGGCTGATTGAGTTATTGCTTTACTGGGAAGGGCATATCAATTCTCGTGCTCTCACTGATATCTTTGACGTCACCCGTCAAACCGCTGGCAAGTGGATCAAAGCCTACCATACAGAGACAGGCTTAACGGTCGACTACCAAGCTTCTAGCAAAGCATTTCATGCGCCTATTTTTCATACCCAACGTTACATCTCAGGTGCCATTGATGAATACCTAGACTGGCGTCAGCTGGGGCTGTTTCCTAACCGCAGCGCAGAAACACGAGCCACAGATGCTCAAGTTGTTACGCGTATTATGATGCCGCGCCGCTTTGTTGCGCCGGAAGTCATGCGCCCACTGATCCAAGCCTTAGATACACGCACTGCTGCCGATGCTAATTATCTTTCTATAAGTGGTAGTGCCGCTCAAGAGCGTTGTTAATATGTTTCTGAATACTAACGAAAAGTATTTCAAATGTTTAAGCTAATGCTTTTATTATTAACTCCAATTGTAATCGTCGGGTGCGGTGGCGGCGGGAGCTCCGAAGAAGGATCAACTACAGCCACCTATAAAGCCGAATTAATTTCTTCTGGTTGGGATTGTGGCCCAACTGATACTAGCTGCTACAAAGTTCAAAACGCAGCATTGCTTACGACTTCGATTTACACCAAAGATGTTTCATCTGAGCAGTTAGATAATAGTGACACCTTGATGAATTTTGCCATCGAAAGCGTCTCAAGCTCCCTTAAACTGCTAGCCTCTTGTTCGACAGTTCAAGCGAAATCAACTGTAAAGTACACTTGCTATGTAGATGATGAACAAGCTTCAGTGGCGTCTTCAAACATATCTGAATTAGAAATGGAGTTATCAGTTAAAGAGATCGATAACGATGCCAATGGCTTACCATTCTCTGTTTCATCAACCAAAACAATTCTAGATGCAAGTAATTTGCCTAGTTACCTGTCCACATCTTTGGCGCGTACCTTAAGAAAATCTTACTATGAACATGCGGGCTATCAATGCGGTGAGGATGATTGCTACAAGCTAACTAGTACACTTAGCGCCAATATCAAGTTGACTGAGTATGATACTGCCGAGAAGTGCACTCTGTCTGATGGCGCTTGTGGCTCTGTTGCAGCCATTGAGTGGGCCATGAATCTTTCTGACTTTATTGATGAATTCAAAGACTCTGGACTGCTTGTATACAGCGCCCCTATTACCCCCTTTGAAGTGAGCTGTGCATACGAGCTTAAGAATGCAATTTACTGCATTAGTAAATTTCGCTTGAACTCGTCTAGCTCTACTGTTTCGACAGTAGCATCGAAGGTAGAACTAGCCCCTGAGGTAAGTGAGCCAACCACAGCATCACAGTTTACGTTTACCGGGGAAGGGAAATCATTTAGCGAACTTCAAGATCGTAACGTGAACTCCATTGTCTTAAACAACTTTAAAGACTCGCTATTTTCCGAATATTACCTAGGCACTATTCTTCCTGATTTACCTGTAATCCCATCTGACGACTTTGCTGCAAATCTTCCAACAGAGGTAACAAATAAACTTCAGAGCTTTCGTACCAATGATAACTGGGGTGGAACAAGTAATATCGAGGATGCGCGGGCTCCAGCATGCTTCGCCAGGCACATACCTAGCAGTCTAACTCCTGACGCATGGATATCCTGCTATGCATTCGAATCAGACACCACGGTGCATGAGTGCACAGCCCACTTGAATTTGGGCTCAATGGACTGCTCCACTCTAACCGGTTCAGAACTACCGTATTATGAGGCTAACTTTGACCAAATGCTGGAATTTCATGGCTTTGATTACGGTTATGACGATCTTGGAGTGGCCCATTCAAGCAGCTACCCCATTGTAGTTGTGGACAGCGGATGTGAAATTGGAAATGACCATGTTAGCTCTCGAATTTCACAGTCAGGTGTTTACTACACAAATAGCGGGAACAACCAATTGCAGTATTCATCGACCACTAGCGAAGGTGCAATGCGTTTCGATTTGGATCCATCATACTGGGAGTCTCATGGCAGCGCACATTGCACCAATATAATGGGGGTAACTTCTACTAACGAGGGGGCTTATCTAAATGTTGTGAATGTTCTGGATGGCATCGGCGCATCTGTCCCAACTTTGAAAGCAAAAATGGAATCCACCTTTGGGGCTGATGCGTTACTAGCGAAAAGTTCTCGAGTGCCGCTAGGGGAGTCCTATAACACAGTATTCGCGGCCTCTAGCTCCAATCAACTTTTAGTAAACAGTGGAGGTAATAGCAGTGAAGATTGGTCTGACCTTGTGATAGTTGCTGATGTTGAATCGATAGAATCTGCAGTCATAGTTGGTTCGGTTGGCTGGGGGAAAGAGTTATCTGACTTCTCAGCGGTTCCAGGGGAGAATGCTTCAATTCAGTTACGCTGGATTACGGCGTTAGGTGAGAATATTGTGACAGCGGCCAGTGTTTCGAATACCTCTAAGAGCATCATTAAAACTGACGGGACCAGTCTTGCGAACCAATTTGTATCTCGTGCATTAGATTTGGCCAAGAGTTATTGCACCAAACTAAACTATCGCGACCTCGCACAGGTAATGCTTAACACTGCTGATCATGATTTTGACGGTTACAATGCTGAGGAATACGGGCAAGGGATATTGGATGTTAAATCCATGATGACTAAGCTGCAGGGGGATGGTTGCTCAATTTAAATGTAAAAGCCCGCGGGCTTTTTAATGACTTAGTAAACTGATTGCCCGTCAGCCGACGCAAGGGAAAATGATGACCAGTTGGTACGCCATCCATACTCTCGGATCCGGACGCCCGCCAATGATCACGATTTAAACCAGATGACGGAACTTCTTCATGGCGATGAGTCATTTGTATCGGCGGACTCAGGCTACCGTGGCGTAGAAAAGCGTGCTGAAACCCAGGACCGGAAAGTCGATTGGTTAGTGGCTGAGATGCCTAGCAAGATACGCTCTTGGAAGAAGCATCCTCGCATAAATAAGCAGCTGATCCGAACGGAATACCTAAAGGCGAGTATCAGAGCGAAAGTAGAGCATCCGTTTAGAATATTGAAATGTCAGTTTGGGTTTCGCAAAGTCGTCTACAAAGGCCTGTCTAAAAATGACAACAAGCTCGCGGTGTTGTTTGCGCTTGGAAATTTGTTACGAGTGGATCAGATGATACGGTCTTCGCAGGGGGAATCCGTCCAAATAACGGGTTTAAGGTGCTTGAAGTGCCATAAAAGCGGGAAACTGCGGCTAATTAACTCTTTTGAAGCGTTGCAGGCGGGTGAATCAAGTCAGATCAAAATTCTCTGACTTATTCGTATGTTCCAAAAAGCGTTAAACCATCTTTTGAATTCCTAAAAACGGTTTCAAAACCAGTACTGTCGTTTACCGTCAATGGCACCTCTCATTAGACAGCTTTTAGATGAAATCTAGAGTGCAAGCATAGTTGAAAAAACAGGTTAATTTGCGTGATGAACGAAGATTTCATAGCAATGGCTATACTTGTCCCAATACTATCTTTGTATGTCCTTATAGCCACTTATTGGCATTTGTTAAATCCCATAGAATGTCCACATTGAATATCAAAACAGGCAAATTTCTGGAGACATTCTATGAAAATCACACAAATCCGAAATGCAACACAAGTTATTGAATACGCAGGCAAGACATTCCTAATCGATCCATTCCTGGCGCCAAAAGGCATGTACCCAGGCTTTGAGGGCACGGCCAATTCACACCTACGCAACCCATTAGTTGAGCTGCCGATGACGATTGAGAAAATCATTGCTGTGGATGCGGTCTTGTTAACGCACACTCACCCAGATCATTGGGATGAGACAGCTGTTAATGTGATCCCGAAAGATCAACTGATTTTCGTGCAGCACGAAGGCGATGAGTCTATCTTGCGTTCACAAGGGTTTACGAATCTACAAATCTTCTCTGAAAAGACAGATTTTTACGGCATTTCATTCACACGTACCTTCTGTCAACATGGCTCAGAAGCGGCGTTTGAACATGAGCAAATGGCTGAGATCTTAGGCGAAGTTACGGGCGTGATTTTTAATCACGCCGACGAAGATAAGCTGTATATCGTTGGTGACACTATTTGGGTGCCACAGGTAGAAGAGATAATGAAGCAAGAGCAACCAGGTGTCGTAGTTCTCAACACGGGTTGGGCGCATGTATTAGGCTTTGGTCCGATTATCATGGGCAAAGAAGACGTGTTGAAAACTCATAATGTTCTACCGGAAGCTAAAATTGTCGCGACTCACATGGGCGCAGTTAATCACGCTTTGGTGACCACAAAAGAGATGAGTGATTACGTATCAGCATTGTCGCTCAATGACTTCGTCTTTGTACCAGAAGACGGCGAAACAGTTTCACTATAAAGGAAGACTATTATGACTACTGAACAAAATGTTGCACTGGTTAAGGCTTTTTATCAGCATATCGAAGATAACAATTATGAGGCGGTTGCCGCATTGTGTCACGATGACTTCGTGTTCTATTCGCAAGTGGATAAGCCATTAGACTTGCATGGCTTCTTGGCGCAAGAGAAAGGCAATATGGATGGTTATCCAGGCTTTACCTTCCGAGTTCATGAAGCCATTGCTCATGATGACAAAGTTGCCTGTTACATGATTTTCGAAGGGGTGAACACAGCGCCCATACACGATCTGGCGCCAACTAATAAGCCTGTGCGTTTCTCTTTGATGATGTTGATGACCATCAAAGACGGCAAGATCATCGAAAAGCGCGCGCATTTTGATCATGCGGATATTAGTCGCCAGCTACAAGGCTAATTGCCGCTAGCGTGCGTTAGGGCAATGGACTTCCATTGCCCTAAGTGGGTTAATCGGGGAGCACCAATACTGCATATTGGTCTTTACCTTACCGTAAGCGCCTTTGGTCACGTTACAACTGAACTCAGATTTCTGGGCGCTTACATCTTAGTCAAAACTTAATAGTTTGATTTAGCTATTTACATTATTCACTAAAAATCGCCGACACAACTTCTTTGGTTGCTTCAATGAATCCATCAATATCTTCATCTGTCATCGCTAATGAAAGTGATAGCTGGCCTCTATGCACAGGGAAATAACCTTTTTGCGCCATTTCTAAGGAATAAATCAAAATCTTATCGTTATCAACCAGGTTCCAAAAATCACGGTGTGTTGTGATCTCACTTTCCAAATCATGAGTGAAAGCATACCCAAGAAATGAAAACCCTGCACCGTAAATCATGAATGGATATGAATGCAATTTAGCCCAGGAATTTAAGTCCTCTTTGATTCTATTGGATAACGAATTTAGGCGATCAAAGGCTGCTTCATTCATCACTTCTAGACATTTTGCGCCAGCAACAGTTGCTAGCAAATGACCATGATGTGTTCCTGAGATTTGTACTGTGTCAGATTCCAGGACTTCAAAGAATTTCGCTTGCCCACCTACTGCACCGATTGGAAGGCCGCCACCGATCATTTTTCCCATGATTGTAAGATCAGGCAATAGATCATATACATGCTGCATGCCGCGATAGTGCGCGCGTAATGTAATAGTTTCGTCTAAGATTAGCAGGATATTAAGCTCTTTTGTGAGCGCGCGGATACCTGCAACAAAGTCTGGATCCAGTACTACAATACCACCAGCACCGGATTGGAGCTCCATGAAAATGCATGCTATCTCATTCGCATGAGCCCTTATAATTTTCTCACAAGCATCTAAATCATTCTGCTTTAGAATAATTGTATTGTCTACTTTGTATTGAGGTATGCCTCCAGAATCGGCTACTGATTGGGGGGCATCTGATTGGCCAGACAATTTGTCATGTGGTGGATGCGCAGAAATGGCTAGATCATCAATAAAGCCATGATAGCCACCTTCAAATTTGGCAATCTTAGCTTTACCTGTATGGGCGCGTGCAATGCGAGCTGCGGTAATACAAGACTCACTAGCTGAACAAGAAAATTTTACTTTTTCAACAGAAGCTATCCGGCTGCATAGGGTTTCGGCCAACTTAACTTCATGATTAGAAGGGTTGCCAAAAGAGATACCATTTGGAAGAGCCTCTTGTAAGGCCTTAGTGATTTCAGGATGGTTGTGACCAAGGATATTTACAGTAAAGTTATTATTTAAGTCAAGAAGTTTTTCACCCTCAATCGTATAAATGTAAGCACCTTCTCCGCGTTCAACGAAGATTCCATGAGGGCCATAGTTAAAGGTTTTACGGCTAAATCCACCCGGAATAGAGCGTTTTGCGTTCTCAGTTTCTTTTTTTGACTTGGAAAAGCGTGCTGAAAAGCGCTCAATACTGTCATCTAATTGAATACTCATTTGTTGTTCCTATTAGTTCAATAGTAATTTTGATAGATTAATATCGCACGTGAGAAAAAATCGTGATTGTAAAAATCATGACTAGGGATTTTGGTTTACAATGGAGGGGGTTAAATGATTATACTTCAACTAACTGAAGTGTTTTAATATTTTATGGGTATTAGGCTTATAGGCTTATCGATAATTTCTCATTGATTTTATGATTAGATATCATTAATTTGAATATTAACGCTCTTTTTAATTTTTGAGTATTATAAAGGGCTACACCGACCATAGGATTTATCGTATTCTCAGCGTTTAATTGATTTAGTAATACCAATTCTTTCTAGATATTGATCAATGTTTACTGGTTTTAATATGGTTGTTAATTTTGCATTATAAAATTATTAGTTTTATTGAGTTTTATTGAGTTTTATTGAGTTTTATTGAGTTTTATTGAGTTTTATTGAGTTTTATTGGCATAAGTTATATGGATTTAGAGCTATATTGGATTCTAATAAAGTGGATTTAATGATTATTAGAAAGCCTCAATCATGTGAGTAATTTTTCTTCTTACTATCCAGTTTCTTTAAATATAAGAAGTTATAGTGAGTGAAAAAACTCTTGTAATTGAGTAGGCGTAAAAGATGTGAATTCTTTAAATTCATTAATGAAATGTGCTTGATCATAATAACCGGATTCAGATGCAATACCTGTTAAATTAGTTTTTGAAGATTCTTTAAATAGATTTAAACAGCTCTGAAAACGCACAACCCTTGCGTAGTGTTTAGGAGATACTCCTGTTTCCTTCAAAAAACATTTGTATATGTAATTTGAGGTATAATGAGTCAATTCAGACAGCTCCTTCATCTTTAGTTCTCCATTTTTCTTGTGTATATATTCAAGAACGAAAGAGACCAGTGAAGAGGTAGGGGTGTCATCATTAATATTTAAATTTAGATACTCTTCAAATAGAAAAACTTTTTCCTTAAATGATCTTGAGTTTATAAATCCTTCTTTTAATTTTTCAACATCTTTTAATATATTATTGGATTCAATGCAATCCTCAGTTATAATATCAATTGGCAGGTCAATAAGTTTATTTGCAGTACCTGGCTTCAATCGTACCCCAAAATAACTACAACCTTGATTAAACCTTCGAAGTGTTGCCTTTTTAACAGCTCCACATACATGAGAATCAACAGAACTGTCAGAGATTTTGAATAGAATATCTATCGTACCATCTGGCACAATTACAATTTTTTGATCCGCATCTTTGGATACCTCATGTGTATAGTATTGCGCACATGCTCTAGAGAATGGCGTGACTTGATGATGAAAACCTAGTGTCGTAAATTCAACAAGTGGTTGAGCAGGAAGAAAGCCATTTTTTTTAATCATACTAGTCCACCGAAAAGAAGATAAATATAAAGAAAAAATAAAGCCAGAATCAAGGGGGCAATTAATTTTTCTCCAAAACATCATTTTTTAAGCCATAAGCTCAAGTGTAAATAAAATTCTAGTAAAACGCATTACAATTAACTTAGAGGTTGTTGCTTTAAATTAGGTAGAACTACATATACCGTCCCCATCTAATAACCAGGGTTGATGCAATTAAGTCTGACAAGACGATGATAGATAAATATTATTGACGACCATTGCCAGAATTTGAAATAAATTACTAATTTCGAGCATCAAACCCTTGTAAAGAATCAGCGCATCCATCTAACCAATGAAGCTCTTTGCCAAACACTAGCAGATTCGATGTTTACCAAAGAGCTTCTTTATAGCGGATAGGGATCCTTAAAGGCTTAAGTTGGCAAGATTGTGTTATATTGCCGACCTAATCTCATTTTCCTAGGTTTTTATTGTTTAAAATGGATAGTGCTGGTTAGAATCTTCTATTGTGATCCAACGAATATCAGTGAATTCCTCTACACCTGACTTTCCGCCGAAACGTCCATAACCAGAGTCCCCAACACCACCGAATGGCATATGTGGTTCATCAGCAACGGTTGAGCCATTAATATGACAAATGCCACTATTTATTGCATTAGCACATTTTAATGCGCGGTTTATATCTTGGGAGAAAACCGCTGAAGATAGACCGTAGTTTGTGTCGTTTGCCACTTGAATGGCCTCTTCGTCATCTTTGACTCGGATAATCGATTTTACTGGACCGAAGCTTTCTTCGCGATAAATTCGCATTGAACTGTCTACGCAATCTAATAGAGTTGGTGCAAAAATAGAACCTCGACTTTCGCCACCACAAAGTAATTTTGCGCCTTTAGCGACAGCATCCTTGATCATTTCGTTCATTTTATCAGACACATCTGGATTGACTAATGATCCAAGTATCACATGATCACGAGGATCTCCCCATGACAACTTTGAAGCTTTTATTGTGAATTTTTTGACAAACTCATCGGCTATACAGCTCTCCACAATCACGCGTTCTGTGGACATGCAGATCTGCCCTTGGTTCATAAAAGCACCGAAAACAGCAGCATTGACAGCTCCTTCTATGTCGGCATCGGATAGAACAACTAATGGTGCCTTACCGCCGAGTTCGAGCAGAGCTGGCTTTAAGTTTTCTCCTGCAATGCTACCAATAATACGACCAACTGCGCTTGACCCTGTGAAATTTACATGACGAACCTGTGGCGCTTCGATTAGTGCTTTGACGATTACTGATGCATCACTTGGGTCATTGGATACGAAATTAACCACACCCGGCGGGAAGCCAGCTTGTAGAAAGCAATCAATAGTCAGTCGATGAGTCAATGGGCAGAACTCAGAGCTCTTTAGAATAACTGTGTTACCACATGCCAAAGGTGTAGCGATAGCGCGAGAGCCTAAAATGATTGGGGCATTCCAGGGCGCCATTGCTAAACATACGCCTTTAGGGGTTCTTATTGACATGGCTAGAGTGCCAGGTTTGTTTGAAGGTATAACCTCACCGCCCACATTAGTTGTTAATGCAGCAGCTTCACGGATATGATTTGCAGCAAGCATGACATTAAATTGCGCCCATTGAGTAGTCGAGCCTGTTTCATTGATCATTGCTTGGACAAACTCTTCTTGCTTAGTTTCCATGATATCAGCAGTGCGGTTTAATAAGATACGGCGATCAGCAGGCGAAGCATGAGACCAATTTTGAAAGGCATCATTAGCAGCTTGTGTGACAACTTTTATATCATCGAGTGTAGCGGCCGAACATATTGACGCAATCTCCCCAGTGACTGGGTTTATGCGTTTATACTCTTTTTGATTGCTGGCAGCACAGTCCTGCCCCCCAATACTTAATAATATAGTCATAATTTAATCATCCTTTTTTTGTTTTGTTTTTTTTGTTTGAAGAATGGTTTCTAAAATTTTGTCATCAATGATATTGAAATTTTAAAATAAATTTTTCTCTGCTCTATTAATATCAAGTAGTTTTTCATTATCGAAACCTTCCGATTGGAAAAGTCTTTTTTTCATTTTTAGCTTCACCCATGTGGCTGAATATATAATAAGAATTGACAGAACAATAAAAAATATTTTATAGACAGTAGCGCGCTGATCTAAATCGTCTGAGATGTTGATTACCATAAAAATACTGCCTAATATACCAATAATCTGCGGTATTCCCATAAAACTAAGGATTTTGTTACGTTTGGCTGTAGGATATTTCAACTTTAAAGTTAAGACGTTTAAATGAGCTATGACATAAGCTATTAGCCAAAAACATGATGCAGATAGAAGAAGAATAACGAACTCATCAGTTGTCCCAGCGCCCATACCTGAAATAGCAAGAAGTATTATTGTTTGTATAAGCATTATGACATATGGAGAACCATGTTGATTTGTTTTCGCCAATACAGAAGGTAATAGGCCATCCTTTGCCATACCATGGAAAATACGTGCACCTGCTGCATACATAGTGTTCAGTGTGCTAATAGCAGCAATAAGAGATAATGCCCCCATCCAGTATTTACCTAGAGTACCAAACATCTTTTCTGCAAATAAAAGGTGTGGTGTATTTGAGCTCAATAACAGGTTGAGATCTACATAGTTTGCAATTCCTAGACCCAGTAATGTTTGTACAGAAAACAATAAAACAAGCCCCGTAAGCATTCCAAATAGAAGGTTTCGTTTCGGATTTTTAATAGATTTTGCTAAAGGAATGGCAAATTCAATACCAATAAAAAGCCAAAAAGCTAACGCACTCAAACCTATCAAAGGTAAGAATCCGGTAATAGCAGGAGAGCTTTGTTGATTAGCAGGAATGACCTCGCCAGGAGCAATTTTCAATACACCCATGATGCCCATTATGAGCAGTGAGCCTACTAGAAAGATAACTACTAGGTTTTGAAGCTTCGCAAAAAAATTAATTCCTAGTAGGTTTATTACTAACAAGAAAATCATAATTGCTAGAGAAATCAAAAAAGGGTTTACACCCGGAATGAAAATTTCTGTTACAACCATACCAAGCATTGAAGTTTCGATAGTGTTTGCTAGTAGAATACAGATCGCATAAGAAGAGATTGTTGAGATAATGGAAACAAATGGACCGAAAGTAGCTAAATTAAACTGCCCTAAACCACCATAGTATTGTGGCATAAGTGAATATAATTCTAAAAATGTAAAAGCCACAGCAGTATTTATAAGCAATGCAATGAGCATAGGGATGTACAAGTCCTTCCCTGCAAGCCCTGTTAACTGAGCAAGAATAACCAAACAACTAGAAGCGACTATTAGCCCTACACTTGCAGCAGTTACACTGCCACATCCAAGTTTTCTTTCCATTACATGTTCCTCTATTTCATTATTTGCGACTTTATTTTTTATGTTTGACCTACTCCTAGTGGAGTAAAACTAAAGTCTTATTTTTAATAAAATGAAACATGACATACAAAATATAAGAAGCATTGGAAAAATCATGACTAATCGCAGCTAAGAAGGCTAAGCACTTTGATCATGTAGACGTTACTGGCTAGCTAAAAGGTTAATGTCACTCGCGTCCGTCAGGGCAATGGACTACCATTGCCCTGAACGGGTTAACCGCGGAGCACTCATGCCACACACCGAACTCTCCCATACTCCTCATGTTGCTGTGATCGTCTTTAACGATTTCAGCTCTTACCACACCTCGGTTCCGGGTATCGTGTTCAGTTCACGGACACTCAATGAAACCTTATTTGAGTTAACATTTGTCGCCGGTGAAGCGGGGTCGATTGTGTCCGATATTGGCATGGAAATGCAGGCTGAGTTGGACCTGAGTGTATTGCAAAGCGCCGATATTATTATCGTGCCCTATTGGCGCAGTGCCGATGAGCGGCCGAATCAAACCATCATGGAGGCTTTGTGCAGCGCGCACGCGCGAGGCGCTTTGGTGGTTGGTCTCTGTTTAGGCGCTTATGTGCTGGCTTATGCAGGCTTATTGACAGGCAAACGCTCGGCCACCCATTGGGAGCTGGAGCGTGATTTCACCCAGCGTTTTCCTGAAGTCAAACTTGATACCAACGCGCTCTATGTCGAAGACGAGGGCGTGATTACCTCAGCAGGTACAGCCGCGGGCATGGACTGTTGCCTGTATATCTTCCGCAAATATTACAGTGGTACGGTTGCCAATCGATTGGCACGGCGTTTGGTGGTGCCGCCATATCGAGGTGGTGGCCAGGCACAATTTATTGACCAGCCCATTCCTATCACGACATCAGATGTGCGCATTAATGAGCTGATGACCAAGATCCGCCAAAACATCGGTAAGAGATACACCCTCGATGAGCTAGCTGACTCGGTGATGATGACGCGCCGCACGTTCACGCGTAAATTTCATAAAGCCACTGGTATGGCGTTTGGGGAATGGCTAGCAAGTGAGCGCCTTACCTTAGCGCAAGACCTCCTTGAGTCCACAGAACTGCCCATTGAAACCATTGTTGATCGGATAGGCTTTAGTTCAGTGCTGACATTTCGTAATAAATTCAAAGAACGCTTCTCAGTGACACCAAACCATTGGCGTAAAACTTTCCATCATGATATTTAGCTGTCGTATTTGGCTTCATATATGTCATATGCGACACTGTTTCGGGATGGCAAAACAGGGCAAATTAATCAGCATAACGTGAAACCAAATGAGAGGATGAAAAGTATGAGCAAAACAGCCCTAATTGTTGTCGATGTACAGAACGAGTATTTCCCGCACGGTAACTACCCGCAACACGGAGTAGAAGAAGCGCTGCAATCTGTAAAGCAGGCCATTGCCCACGCTCACGCCCATGATTGGTCGGTGGTGTTGGTGCAACACTTCATGCCAGAAGGTGCTCCGCTTTTCCAAGCCGGTACAGATAATGTTGCGATTCATGCAGAGGTATTGGCCGCAGCCCCTGATGCGCCTGTGGTTCAGAAATACCATGCGGACAGTTTTTTTGAAACCAATCTCGAAGAGGTCTTGAAAGAGCAGGGTGCTGAGAGCATCGTTATCTGCGGCATCATGACGCAAAACTGTGTGGCGTACACTGCGATCTCTCCAGATGCAGCATCATACGATGTGAAAGTGTTGCCAGCAGCGTGTTGTGCTCCCGATCCTGTGGTGCACGGTGCTGCCCTTGAGGCGATCCGAGACCGCGGTGTGGCGTTTACCGAACTATAACTTTGAGTGCCTTAGATACCATAGGTCAATGCTCTTATGGTGTCTAACCGAAGCGTTTGCGAAAGGCTTGTGGTGTTAGACCAATGATTTTAATAAACGCTTTGCGACACGCCCCCACATCGTCATAACCTACTTTTCCAGCAATCGACTCAAAAGATTGACGACTAGACTCTAATAACTCGCAGGCTTTTTGAATGCGCACTCGTTGAATGTACAGTTGCGGAGATAAGCCAGTCGCTTTAGTGAAGCGTCGTTGCAACGTGCGAACCGTGGTATTAATCCTTTGGGCTAACTCGGTAATTTTTAGTGGTTGATCACAATTGTCTTGAATAAGGTGCTGCAACTGTATGATATCGACATCGCCATGGGTGAGGTTCGGTACGAACTGTTGATAATAGCGCTGCTCTCGTTGTCCAGTATCGACCACTAGCATCTTGCCTAATTGGCGCATCAGCTTAGGAGAGGCTTGCTGAGCAATAATTTCTAACCCCAAATCGACCCATGACATCATGCCACCGGCAGAGATGATGTCTCCCTCATTGATTAAAATGGCCTCACTTTGTAAGGCGATGCCAGGGAAGTGGTCTTGAAACGTATCGACCAGAGCCCAGTGAGTCGTCACTTTCTTATGTCGTAGCAATCCGGTATGGGCCAACAAAAAAGTGCCCGCGCACACAGAGGTTAGGATTGCCCCATGTTGATGTTGGTACCTCAGCCATTTTGATAAAGCGGGGTCTGATACCATATCAAAACCCCGTTTTAGACTTGGCGGTAAGATCACCACTTGAAACAAAGGCAATGAAGCGCGTGTTTCAAATGTCTCTGGCCACTCCAACGTCTGATATACAAACGTGGTAGCTTCTATGTCCGAGTTTCTACTGAGCTTAGAGGCGAGGGTGAACATCTCTTCAAGACCTTGAACCGTCGACTTTAAACAATCTGGATACGCGACAATGGCAATCGATACCTCAGCCATAAAGACCTCTATTTATACAAATAAATATCGTCTCATAGAATGTGGATTTAGGCGATGTCAGCAAGCCATTTTGCTACGCTGCGAGGTCGCAGACCAATTTTTGACTGAGCACTAGTTTCATAATGGATCGCCGAGTCTGATGTTTGTGCTTTGGCTTCGTAACCTGACACTACTTCGTCAGCGGCAGCACGGCCAAATAGTGTGGCTAAACGATCGCCAAATTCAGCCGGTGATAGAGCATCAAAGCGCACGGTTTTTCCGAAATGCTCGCTGAATGCTGTAGCAAGCTCTGTTCCGGTGATAGCCGGCAACATACCGACTTCTACTATACCGATTACTGTGCTGTCTTGTAGCAAATGTGCTGTTACGTCGGCGATGTCCAAATGTGAACACCAAGACACAGGGTAGTCCTCTCTTAGCGGGTAAGGCAGTACTCCCTCTTTTCTGACAGGCTCCATTACAATCGGCAACAACAAGTTTTCAAGGTAAAGCTGAGGTGCAATCACCGCGGTCGGGACGCCTGTGGCGGTGACCTTCTCAATCAAGGTTGGTAAGGCACTGGTATCGCCCTCAACACCAAGTTTCCAACCACTGGTAGAGATCACCACACGCCCAGGTTCTGCTCTCTCAATCGCTTCGGCAATATTATTAGCATATGTTTGTCGAGCGCTTTCTGGGCCTAGCGGTAGGTGCACAAAAATGCCGTCTGCGCCAGAGTAGGCAGCAACAAGGGACTCTATTGAGGCTAAGTCGACTTCGACTCCCTGGCTTGCATTGATGCTATCTAGGTGACGTACAGCAGCGAGCGCATTTTTCCCTTTATGGATTAATTGATCAAAAAGTGGTTTGCCTTGAGCGCCTGTTGCACCGTGAATAATATATTTCATGCTTAAATCCTATTAGTTAATTATTTGATCTATTAATAGTTTCATACAAGAATCAGTTACGTAAAATGCACTAATAGAATTTTTAGAGAGGTTAAAATGAAACAAAGTCGGCAAGAGCCTTGTTGTGGTATAGCACGTTTTCTTACTTTACTAGATGGCCCTTGGTCCACTCTTATTGTTCGAGAGTTGTTAAAGGGGCCGATGCGTTTTACTGAATTGCGGGCAGCTTTGGAGGGGATTAGCGCCCATACCTTGACCAATCGCTTGAAGCAGTTCGAAGTTAATGGCATTGTGATTCGTACGGCGTATGCAGAGACGCCTCCAAGAGTGGTATACCAATTGACCCCTTTGGGTGAGAGCTTACAAGAAGTGCTTGAAGCAATGCGTGAGTGGGGAGACTCTGTGCCCAATTATACTTACCTTCGTACAAGTTGATTCGACATCATAGTGTATGTCTGAAGATCCAAAAGATTGAACTAGAGATTGTTAAGAGCCTACCTAATCAATGATCAGCTAAAGCTAAAAATCGGATGTTAGGGTAGAAGTTCAGCCTATTGGCTGCTTAATCCGTTATTACACTAAATACATTTGTAAGTACGCTAGTTCTTTAAGCTAGCAACAGTGGTATAAGATTTTATAGAACTTTAGGAACACCATATGTCAATTCACATTGAGCCAGATCAAATCTTGGTCAAAATGCCTTCACTTAGAGCTGTCAAATCATTCGTTGCCGCCGCAAAGTATCAAAATTTCACGCGTGCTGCGGAATCATTGTGTGTGACACAAGCCGCGATCAGTCGGCAGATAAGAGAATTAGAGGCAGCATTAGGTGTAGAGCTTTTTATTCGATCTGGCCGGACAGTGGAACTTACGAGAGCTGGCTCAATGTTTTACGATGCGGCCTATCTATCATTTGTAAACATTGCCCAAGCAGCCCAGCGAATTCAAAATACTCAAAAGCAAAAAAAAGAGCTTAGAGTTTGTTGTTCGCCTGCTTTTTCAGCGCTTTGGTTATCTAAATACTTGGGTGAATTTTTGACGGACAATCCAGATATTAACGTCAGTGTTGTCACCACCAGTAACCTTCTAAATGTTGGTCCAGTTGAGCCGGGCGCAACACCGGATATATTCATTAGTAAAATTAATGACCCTAGGGAAGACTATACTGCCATCCCAATTTTCCATGATATTGTCTACCCTGTGTGTTCGCCAGCCTATTTAGAAAAACATCCTGAAGTAGCTAAGCTAAAAAATTTACCAGACACTAGTCTTTTGAATCTCACTCCCTATGGCCGCTCTCAAGTAGCGGAGCATGTAGATTGGGATGTATGGCTAAGGACTTATGGTTTTGAGATTGACCTAAATCAGCAAGCGCATTGAATCGCCACTAGTTCAGTAGACACTTCTCAGTCATCTTTTCGAACAGTTTCTCATACTCAACAGGT
>NZ_JBHTMN010000018.1:0-496785 GCF_042679525.1 Rhodanobacter aciditrophus | reverse complement strand
ACCTGTTGAGTATGAGAAACTGTTCGAAAAGATGACTGAGAAGTGTCTACTGAACTAGTGGCGATTCATGTTTCTTGGTCAATAGATGCTTTCCAAGCAGATAAATCCGACTCAAACTCGTTCATCAACGCGTCATATATAGCTACTTGGTTCTCCTGATATGCAACAGCAACATCTTTGATCTTGTCTCTCTCAATTGATACGTGTCTCATGAAAGCTATCGCTATAAACAAAAACACGATCATTAGACCTGACATTAGATCAGAGACCGTTAGCCAGTGCTCACCGTCATCTTTGATAGAAGGCGATCCAAATATATTTTTAAAATCAGACATATTCTATTACCCAGCCTTGCTAACAACCTTACTCATCTGCTCAGTCAGGCGAGAATAGTCTTTTACAAACTGACTTGCGATTTGGCCTAGCTTAGTCCCCATCACGTTCATGACTTTGTTCAGCTCTTGCTGCATTGACTGATCGATCATGTCCAATTGCTTTTCAACAGCTTCACCAGTCTTACCAACTTGATCTCTCAAGCTCGCATCAATATTTGAGAACACTTTGTTCATGTGCTGCGTTTGCGAAGCTAATACATCTTCAAGAGAAGCTTCCAAGCGCTTCTGTAAGGTTTCGATACTTTGGGTAACCGAATCACGGACGGAGGATGTATCTGTCATCAAGGCTTTGTTAGCATCAACTAATGTTGCAGATAACACTTTAGAATCCTCTACCAATTCGTTAATCATATTACGAACATGGTTATTGAGATCTTCCACTGTGTCTTTAAGGTGATCTTTAATCATTTCGGTTTGGCTAGTAATATGATCCGCCGTAGTTTGAAGGCTACTGTTTGTATGATGAACTTTTTCTGTAAAGTCATTAGCCCCTTCTGTGATGACTTTTTCTACTTTAGAAGCACTGTCAGCAAGCTTTTCACCAATGATTGAAACGCCTTCATTAGTATTCGAAACAAACTTCTCTAATAGCTCATTCGATGAAGAAATATGAGACTGGATATATTTATCTGACTCTGTAAGCAGTTGATTGTAATGCGAACTTGCCTTCTCTACTGATTCAGCGATCGTATTTACCGTCTCATCAATTTGTTTTCTTATTTCAGGTACCGCTTCTACAGCTCGATCGCGAATATCTTTAAATGCGTCTAGGTGTCGTTCTAGCTCAGCCAATTGATGCTGATTTACTACCATGACTTCTTTTAGATTTTCCATACTTTCCGGAATCACTTTAGATTCGGTGCTGATCTTAGAAACGGACTGTTCTGTTGCAGAAATAGATGCAACGCCTAGCTTGTACTGCTCAGTCATTTCTGAGATTTGTTGTTTGTAATTTTCCTGCCACTGAACTAGCTCTTTTACGGCTTCATTCAGTTGCTTGAAGTTCTCACCAAACTGCTCAGTTAAGTTGTTATTAAAGTCTGTAATCACTTGCTTAAGTGCTTCAATAACGGTCTCTGTAGCTGACTTCGACAACATATCAGCAAAATCTTGCATCTTGATCCAAAGCTTATCTTTGAACTCAGAAAAGGCTTCTTGCTGTGTTGATAGCTGTTCGCTGATTTTTGTTAAACTTTCAGATGACTCTTTTTGAAAGTTAAGCGACTGCTTCTGATTATCACTCAGGTCGGAACGCAAAAGCTTCATTTGACTAACAACTGATGCATCCCCTTCGCCGCCGATAGATTTAATAAGAGAATCGATAGACGATTTCTGCTCTCGAATAGCCGATAAGATATCTTCAGGTGTCGCTGAATTAACAACAGAAGCATGCTTAGAAGGCCGAATTAAGCTAGTAGAATGAAGCAACTTATACAGAATTGAGGCAGCGATACCGACAATACTTGTGATAAAGGCAGTTTTAAGACCGTTTAATAATCCAGTGACACTGCCATCAATGTCACTAGCATCGAATGCCATGAGGCCGACAACAATGCCTGCAAAAGTACCAAAGATACCGAGAGATGTTAGTAGATTGGGAGCATAAGAAACAAACTCATTTGCTCTACCTAATTTTGAGTTAATTGCAGCAAGAATAAAAAATAAAATTATTGCCCCTCCAACAAACCAAGTTATTTGAGAAGCTAAAGTTGATGCCTGTTCAATTGTTAAATTTGTAATATCCATGTATTAAAAATACCGTATGTTAAAATATCAGTTGATAGTGTTTAATTCACAAATGAAGCTTTGGCTGTTACCAAAAAAGCCATTTAAATAAAGTCGGGGCGCTTCAGACTTTTGTGAGTCTTGGGCTATGGAAATTTTTGACAGAAAGCCTGACAAGTATTCTTGTTCTAAAACGAAGACAAGTGCCTTAGACGAACCTAAACCAATTATTTGATCACTGTAAGTAGATGGCAGACACCAGCGGTTTTCGCCATCTTCATCAATACATATGGCTGTCATGGCATTCATGTCACGCTGTACGTTCTTAAAGAGACCTTGAATCCCTTTTTCAAGCGCTGCATGAATTCTCGAAGTGGTTTTGTACCTTGGCTTTTTTGGAATGATTTTCAATATTGCCAACGTACGAAGTAGGGTGTCGTACTGTGAACCCATTTTGCATCCTTACTATCAAATCCAGTACACCACATCTAGCCTGAGCGGTAACTAGCTCCTTTACTAGGAGTTTACACTGAATCGACCAGTCTTATCTAGACACTGTATTGATATACAACTAAGTGTCTAGATAAGACTGGTCGATTCACAGAGAGGTAATACCAAGGCCTCTCGGTAATATGTACAAGCCGTCATTATTGGTCTTTAATGACATGACACAAACGTACTTGGGTAGCGACATGACGACATACTGTGAACTGGCTTTGAAAATAGAACCGGGCTTGGATGTGGAACAAACCCTCTCACTGTTTGCTGTTGAGCAATTTAACGGTCGTGAAGCGGTACCCATCGATTCTACTCAATACAATGTCGATAACGGTTTAAATGACTTACGAGCGGTCTTAAAACCTGAAATTGGTTTAATCACCTTTTGCTGTCGTTACAGCCAAGACGTGCCACGTGCCGAATCAAAAGTGCTCGCTTTCAGCCAGAAGTACGACTTAGCTACGGCTCGCTACGCGAAATAACCCACCCACTCATTTGTAGCTACGCCTTCTAGCAGGCATTTTAGGCGGCAACAGCTCTTCTAACCGTTCTCGATCATATTTGTAGAGATAAAAGAATTCTTTGTTGTACGCTGTTTTAACGTTCTGACGCGACCAATCCGTATGAGTGGTAACAGCATGTTTGATCATGAATACAGAGCGTTGCCAACGTCGCATTTTCTCAAGCTCTAAGCGCCACTTTGCTAGCCCTTTTACCTTACTGATCTCAGATTCCACCACATGAATCGGAAGGCCTAACTTTTGAGCGATGTATGATCGATCCCTCCCAAGTGAAGCCATAATAATAAGATGATGTCGCCAACGTGGTGCCTCGTTAAGCTTAATACCGTTCAAGGCCGCCACCCGTCTGACAACACTGTGAGCACAGCCCAACTTCAACGTAATGTCCCGAATGGATTTCCCCGTTTTTAACAAAACGAGCACCTCATCATCGATGTTTCGTTTTGGAGCTACCTCATCGGCTATTAGCTTAAACCGCGAGTCATCTATCGACACCGTGTAATCGATCCAAGTACTCAGCAACAAGTGATGAAAGGGATTTTGATTGAAGCTGGTTTTGTTACGAAGCATCGGCCCTAAGAAATAAAACTCTGTTACAGCTTCCATTCCCAATGGTGGCTGATAGTCCTGATAAAAACGAGTTAGGTCTGTTTTCAGGCTTTCCATTTTAAGTTGGCCGCTATCGAATACGTATCCCAACTGTTTTAGTACCGAAAGGTAGTATCTTTGGTGTTGTTGATGCGACCGTTCTCCTGCAACAAGCGCCACATTGACCAATTCACGGGCTTTAAATGCTAAGAGTCGGTTTTTGTATGCGCTCTTTTCCTCAGAGGTGCGCTTATAGGTAGGAAGCATCAACTTACGGTCTATGCCTTCATCGGAGCTGTCTATGATTTGCAGTTGAATCCCGTGCATTGGGCAACAATCAATCCCTGGAAATTGATCGTGGATTACATAAGGACCCAAACCAGTGCGGGTACGATATTCTTCAACACAGTGAGAACAGAAGTAATGCCCTGCTTGAATCCCCATTGACGCCTTCGCCCGGTGGCTCTCGACCACGCCAGTGGGGCCATAACACATGCTATTGAGTAACTTCGAGTCTTGCTCGCTTCCAAAATAGGCAAACAGAGAATACAAGGTGTGATCTCGGACCAGCGTTTCAACGTCAAAGTGTGTGTTGATATACGAGATATTGGAAGGTAGATAAGGATGAATTCGGGTGCGGCGACTCCCCAACAAGCTTTCTGTCGTCATCTTAAAACTACCGTTGCCGTATCGGTAATGATAACGACTGACCCAACTAAAAATGGTCTCGCTGGGTTCAATCGGTAAACGCTCAAGATAATCGAATTCGCCACTCATAATCGATCCATCCCAAGCTAGGAAGTTTATCCCGTAACCAAAACAGCACCATCAGCATATAGATAGGATGGCGAGCCCTACTTTGCATCACATCGTAATCGTATAAGACCACCCAGATTGGATTCGTTTTTTGCTTACATTCAAGCTCAAAGCAGGCAATCATGTGTTTGAAAAAGCTCTCTCCCAGTTCGGCTTCCATCACTTTAAGCGCTTCATCGAAAGAGCCTCGCTCGCGGTACAGCAGATTCCCGCTGACACCAAAGTAATCAAAGACTTCTCTCCGCAGTCGCTCAGGTAAGGTCACATCTTCTTCAAGTGCTGCAGACAGTTGCAGCATAAATGGCTGCCATAGGTACTGCCACTCATACTCGATTTGAATCGGTGTGCTGGTGTCTTTCCACTGCTGTGGCAGCCGAAAGTCAGCCTTAAATAACTCATCGTGCGTATGCAGCAGACAGTGGTGCTTTGCACATACCTGTACACCAATGTGTTGATGGGAGGTATGCCAATAAGAAAAACCATGTTCTGAGCAGTCTTCTTCAATACACTCAGGACAGAGCCGCCAAACTTTCTGGAGAGAGGAACAGACTGCAGGCATCTTGTAGGGCTGGCTTTCATTTGTCAGATACGAAAGGTATTTCTCACGACTTATAGACAAAAGCCACGGAGCTAAGGGGGAATGCTTCAAGCCAAACTCAATACTGACTTGATCATCGTATCGCTTCATGGACTCGATCAAAGCTTTGTTCAAGATTTTGTGCGTTTGCAATCGCTCGCAAGGCAGCCCCATTTCTTTGAGCCACCGAAAGTCACTCATGTGCATACCAGCACTCAACAATCGAGAACGCATAATCCCACTGAATACATGCTCATCAGCTTGCAATCGTTCAAGGTTCATTGGGTGCTCCCGTTCCATCAAGGTTTTGGGACGCATCCAACACAATGGAGCCCTCAATCGTCTGAGATCCATTTTCAATAAGTTGCTTAGCTTTCAGTTCACTGGCGAAATCTTTTAGTAACTCTTTTTCTTCGTGTGAAACACTCTGACTCGCAATCAAATTCTCTACATGTGCAACGGCGTCTTTCGCTGCAGGCCCTTTCACGCCATGTGTATTGAGCACCTTTCGAACACGTTTGAACTTATTCATACGGTTATGTTGATACATTTCATTAACCGTCATGCTATCAATGGGACGGCTAGCATTCTTTTCACGAATGTTATGTACGAATCGCAGCATATGAGGATACTCTTTCCTCATCGTTTCACCGACAAGCTTAGCGCTTAACAGCTTCCGCGTTGAAATAGCGACATCGATGCTCGCACGAAGTAAATCAAATAACGTTGCAGGGATACCAGCGCTTTGAAACCAAAGCTCTTCCTTGACTTCTTCCAAGGACTCAACAGCCACCGCTTTTTCAAGCTCGTTAAACAAAGCGCTATTCAGCTCATTAATCTCTTCTGGCGACTCGATGCGTGTAAATTCAAAAATGCGTCCAAGACGACGAAGATTACTGCCATATTCTTGAAATAGAGGCAGCATGTTCGGTGTACCAACTTTGATATGCGGGATCTTTAGATCATTACTGATCTCATCAAAAAGCTGCTTCATGAGAGTCAGTTCATCGCCTTTTAGAACTTCGATATGCTGAACATCGTCAAATAAAATTAGCCCGACATGATGTCTAACGAGTGCTGTTTTCAGTATGTTTATCATTTCAGCAATCGGGATACGCTTTCCATTTTTCGTTTTGACGCGAGCGGCGTAATTCATTTGTGGCCCGCCATGTTGTGCGATGAGCGTATCCATTTGAAATAACAGCCGCGCTATGAGTTCGGCTCGGTTTGCATCATGAGGGATACGAACCATGAGGTACACGATTTGCAGATCTTTAAAATCAGGCTTGTCGTGACAAACAACTTGCTCAAACGTACTGGTAAGTATGTGAGTGACCATTGTCGATTTGCCAAATCCTGTTGGGCCAACAATTACCTTAGTGTCGGAGACTGCATTGGATTGTGGTGCAGCAGACTTTGGATCCATCGCAACTTGATACATCCAACTGACATACGAAGGGTCCGTTGGGTACCGCCATTGATAGGTCCTCTGAAGCATCGTTAGTACGCTGTTGAACAGCTCGTAATGCTCTTGTCGTATAAAGCGAAACCAATCTATCTCACTAATGACTTCTTTAAGCAGTTCGCTTTTGTCATCAAACTGTGCTGCATCAGGATATTCGATGCTGCGTTCTGTCTTCTCACAGAATTCACGTGGGCTTAGCTTGCTAGGCAAGCCTTCAGACAAATAAGCCGGATATTGACTGTGGGGGTGATCCTTTCGGTATTTCATCGCGCGTATTACTCCTCATCTTTCCAAGATGTATGCTTAGTGGTGGTGTTATTATTTTTATTGTGTCCACTATCCTGGTTGGATAAGGGAACGTCTGAGTCTGTTGCATGCATAGGCGACACATCGTGACTGTGGTCGAACTTTCGATTCTCAGTAACCTCTGATTTGTTCGTAGTACTATTACCTTGATTTGCTTTGCGTCGTTTTTCAGCTTTTAAAACCGTATTTTGAGTACTATGAAACAGCCTTGCTTTAGAATTTGCGTGCGCTTGGCGGGCTTCATGCTCATTCTCAAGTTGCTTCAAGTTGAGTGCTGCACGCTCCGCTCTATTAAGACCTATGTAGCGTTCGTATTTTTTATCTAGCACTGCCTCGAATACTTTATTTTCAACGTATATCCAGATCTTACTGAGATCATCTGGGTCATAAGAACACTGAAATTTAGATGACTTACTTCGACCTTTAGCCGGTCGATGTTGATATTCTGATAATCGAATTTCATTGGAGGAAAACCATACCTCATGCTCCATCCCAAGCAGTCTTATGCCTTTTTTGTGAACAGTCACGTCACCACGAGGTAATAATGATTTTCGAAGGTCTTCATCCGTGTAGTTTGTACGCAAACAGGATTTCGAGTTCTCCACACTCCAACGAAACAAGTCTTTTGGTATACGAGACACACCATCATCAATAGCTTCGCGTGGCAATTGAATGTGTTTATTAATATGAAAGTTGTTATGATGGATGATTGTTTCCATCAAGATTTTCACTAACTCTTGTCGAATCAAAGAGGCATACCTTCTAGCAGTATTTGAGCGCTGTTCAGAAGGGCTTTCACTCTTATGCCCACGAGATAAATTCGGTAAGTTTCCAACGAGAGTTTTAAATGCGCTTTCAACGAACGGTTTGTCTTTACCTTGACCGGATTTAGAAAAGTCTAATCGTATCCCTAAAGTTTTGGCGATGTATTCAGACTTTGTATTATTGAATTCAGCATTATCAACAGCTAGCGCTTCAGGTAACCCTGTGTGTTTCCATTCATCAATATATTCTGGTAACCCTAGGCTTTCCAACCAATCCGCTTTACTTCGAAAACACTGATATAGTGCCGTTGCTGCTTGCTCAACAGAAGGTGCGCCAAAAGTGACATGAAAAGAAAAGATGTAGCGAGTAACAGCACATCGCAACACATAAAGTGTGATCTTTCCTACACGTTTAGTAACATCAAAACTGGATACCAATTCTTCGTCAAACGGCGTTTCATCAAACTCTAAACGCTGACCGACATTGATAAGATTTGTGAACGCATGACCATGATGACCATTGAAGTTATTGTTGCATTCGGCATTAGTCATCTGAGCATTTCTTAAAGCAGTCTTTTTGGGACCATATTCCTTTGTTAACCAATAATAAAACTGACCATAGCTTGGCTTAAGATGCTCTTCAAATGACTCATTATCTGAATTACTCCCAGTATCAGCCACTAGCGAATTATCATATACACCTGTTAAATAGCTGTACCTCTTATTTATCATATGCTCGTAAGTTGCAAAGAATGATCTTAGGCGTAACTTAGTATTTGACGTCAACTGCTTAACCGCCCATCTGAAATTTTCAAAATCTTCTGGCGTGAGCATTTTACGAGTAGGTTCACCTAGCAGCTTTTCTATATCACTCTTCCTTCCTAATGGCTTAGTAACGTTGCGCTCTTTCTTACGGACACGGGTAACTGATTCGCCAAGTCCTTTCCCTAGGGAAGCATAACAACACTCGTTAAAAAGATAGGTCCATATTATTTTGTATACTTGCTGTTTCGAGTAACCATGTTTTTTAGCAACACCGACAATAGTGCCTTTCCCATAGTTATTAGCAAAGAAC
Source organism: Rhodanobacter aciditrophus (assembly GCF_042679525.1). Classification (GTDB taxonomy): domain Bacteria; phylum Pseudomonadota; class Gammaproteobacteria; order Pseudomonadales; family Marinomonadaceae; genus Marinomonas; species Marinomonas aciditrophus. The sequence continues at coordinate 488,055 of NZ_JBHTMN010000018.1, read as the reverse complement.
TCATCCAAGTCACCAATCGTCTTAATGACGGCGAATCGCTTACTGGCTAACTGCAACTCCTTCTCACTCAAATCATCTAAGTGGACCGTTCGGCTTCTCTTAAAGCTACTTACCTTAATGACCTCTTTCCTTTGAATTGCTTCAACTAAATCAGTGATCGCGACTTCTTTGGGTTTCTTAGGCTTAGTACGAATATTCATCAAAAAAGCCGCCCCTCGCACAAGATCAATATGAACGATAAGGGAATCAGCAAGTATTTCAGTACCACCGATGACTACTGGCTCAACATCACCATAGTCATCTTCTGTCAGTTTAATGACTTCAAATTTGTTGATCGGAGCGCATACCTCCATAGGGAGTGCGCCAGCGCTTTGAGTAACCATCATGCTATTACTCATAGAGGCATCACTCATAGAGGCATCACTCATAGAGGCATCACTCATAGAGGCATCACTCCTAGAGACTCAGCACTTCGCTCATATCGAAGGCGTTGGCTCCAGTCCATCTTAAAATCTTTGCACCATAAAGCGTGGCAAAAGAAATGCGCGGACAATTCATCTTCGATACCAACACTGGATGCCACAGCCTTGATGAGTTTTCCTAAACGCATATCAGCATTGAACAAAAGCTCACCGCGAAAAGTATTCAACCAAGTGTCGTAGTAAATCTCTGTCGAGGGACGTAGTTTGTAGTGAAAATACAAAGTGTCTAAGGTTTCACTGTAAACATTCCTAATCTCATCATCTGTAATCAGACAGAACTCATACCCTTTCATGCGAGCGAAAGCTTCTTGAATTAAGAGTTTTTCGATTACACGTTTATTCGAGGCGTGATAACTTGATTTCACAGCCACCGCAAGCCATTTGACGTCTTCAACGCAAGTGTCATCGTTAGAGGCATCTAGCTCCACCAGAAGATCAAAGCTTTGATATGCCCAACTGGAACCTCGAGGAATTTTGGGGTGTTCGATGTCCAGCTTTTGGCAAATCAACATTGAGCTTTCGAGGTCGATGGCCCACTGTTCATAGACGTCAATCACATCGCAGTTGTGAAGAATATTAAGAAAAGCCCATCGTTCATTAACAGACATAAAGTGAATCAAGCGATCAGAGTCTCTGAAATGAGGGACTTTGGATCGGTTACCTGCGGATCGAGTAAAGTCCATCGTACGAATCATAGGGATGTAGGGTATCTCTGAATTAACGAATGATTCGTGATGCTCTGCGTAACGCTTATTTTGATTAACTTGTCTCATTTTCCTGAACCGATTTAAAACTCAATAAATATCAAATTACACGAATTTAAAATCGATTCAATATAGAGCAATTCAGTTTTCTATATATTATGAAAAATTCAGGGAAATATTATAAAACCTCATTAAAAAAGATATCTCAGATTAATTCAAATCCAATAAAAAACATATAAATCAATAGCTTATAAAAAATAGAGAACTGTGTTATTTTGACATAATATATTTTATTACTAATAAAAACCCCCTAAAATATTAGTTTAAAGCTAATATTTTTTAGCTTATTTGAAATATTATAAAAGAAATCTTTAAAATGGCTGACTACAAAAATTCACAATTCTTGCGTAATTTTAAAGGCATCAGATACTGATCATTTAGTAAACAAGCGGTAGGTCAACCCACCCAGAGGTCTACGCTGAGGACAGATGCTCACGCTTCATAGACCATTGAGGCCTGATGCCCTGTGAGGCTGAGAATACGGTGCCCTTTACGGTATAACCTGTCATCCACCAAACAGGAGTAACGCATTCAGGCAGTATTCATCAGCCACGCTCAAACTTACGGACAACCCCAGTTACTACGCCGAAAATCTCTAACTGGGATTCCTCTGTGATCTCAATGGGACGATAGGCTTTGTTTTTCGGACGGAGCAAGACTTGGGGTTTTAATTCAAGGGTTTTGACCGTCATCTCACCATGCAGACATGCAATCACAATGTCCCCATGGCGAGCCGTTAACGAACGATCCACCACCAAGATATCTCCTGAATAATCCCCGCTTCCACCATGGAATCCCCTTGAGCACGAACAAAGAAGGTCGCACTCGGGTGCTGAATACACAGCTCGTTCAAGTCTAACGTACGCTCCACAAAGTCCTGAGCCGGAGACGGAAACCCCGCCGACACCGACTCCACATAGAGCGGAATGTTTAACTTATTGATCGAAAGAAAAGCGGCTGATTCAGCAGAGCCAAGATACGTGACCTTCATAATACGCAAAATCAAATTACTGTATATTTATACAGAATAGTTTTGACAACGGATTGTGACAACAGGTTTTGGGGTTTGTAGGCTCGACACACAAGCCTGTCAACTCGATAGGTCAAGCAGGATCTAAGGTGGAAGGAAGTACGGATGGGATTGGGGCAAAAAGTCTAAACGTGGCGTATTGTGTGACTGGGGAATACGCATGGGGTCAGTGATCTATTTTCATCTGACCCCATTGTTACGTTCAAGTCTAACGTGCGCCCCACAAAGTCCTGGGCTGGGGACGGAAACCCCGCCGACACCGACTCAACATAGAGTGGAATGTTCAACTTATTGATCGAAAGAAAAGCGGCTGATTCAGCAGAGCCAAGATACGTGACCTTCATAATGCGCAAAACCCAATAACTGTATATCTATACCGTAAAGTTTTGGAAACGGATTGTAACAACAGGGTTTGGTGTTTGCAGGCTCGGCACACAAACCTGCCGACTCGATAGGTCAAGCTGGATCGAGGATTGAAGGAAGTACGGATGGGATTGGGGTGAGAAATTTAAAAATAGCGTAATGTACGTCTGAGGAATACGGATGGGGTTAATGCTCTATTTTCATCTGACCCCAATTATTTTTATTTTGATCCCAATTATTTTTTTAGTTTCGTTCTTATTTATTTTGGATCATTGTTGCAGCTATGCACGTTTCTGGAAAATCCTTTTTGTTTATATCACCGTCAGGATCAATATATTCTATAGAAATAGTACATGATGTAGTTGCAATATTATTTCCGTGTTCATACTTATTATAAATGACAGAGCTATACAGCTTAGAATCTAAAGATTCAATTATTCTAGATTTATCTTTTTCTAAAAGAGCTCCAATATTTTTTATTTTTGCTTGGTTTTTTACGTCGACATAAGGAACAGAAATAAAAATTCTTTTAAGTACAACATCATTACCCCCTGTATTGCTTACCAGAAGTGCTAACTTTTCATTTTCACTTATTATCGTTGCGGCATTTATGTCTGATACTTTGCTATCAAAATAGTTATATATAAAAATTCCTGCTGCAAAAATAATTGATAGAGAGGCTAAAAGGTCTGATATAATACTTATATTATCTTTTAAAAAATAGTTTAATTTCTTCCAACTAACTTTTTTCTTAGTGCTTGGGACTTCTGAAGCATCCATATTTACTGACTCATCGCTTATTTCATTAGTTTATGTTTTTTACTACTTAATAATTATTTGATGCTAAGAAGCTAGCGCCCGCAGCTTTGAAGTGGAGCCGAAGGCGCAACGAAGAAGCCGTAGGGTTGCCTGCGATTGTTAAGGCTGCTCGTTAAATATCGTGTGACCATATCCTGTTTCCATTCCATCCAGGATAACCTGTCTCTGCCCCCAAGATCATTAATACTATACCTTCGCTCTTGGATAGCCACTCTATAGCCTTCTTCGAATCGCTCATTGGTGTTCTCGAGTGCCAAAATAACCACAATAGAGTGCCCAGTTATGAAAGATGGAGGTAGGTTCCAAGTATCACCTATTGCCATGCCTGAACTATTACTAAAGTGAATCGATCTCCTTAGAGCATAACGCCAAAGTTAGCGCATCAGCAAGCCAAAGGCTTGTGGTTCCGCTGCACTTTATTATAATCTTAAAATTAATAACACTTGGCACATCTAGATTGAAGCTATATTAATCGTATCTATATAAAGTTCTTGATAATTCTCTAATGATTGAGAAAGGAAACCACGTTCAATCTGTCCACTACCTATGTAAAACAACTTTGAGTTTGATGAAAAGTAAGTGTCTTTAACGTCTTTGACTCTTACCTTTTCTATAGGTTTAACGTTTTCTTCATCTTTAGTACCAGAATCATCTTTAACGTGCTCAGATATAGAAATAAACGTCTGAGTATCGGACGGGATGTTGTTGCCAACAAATGACAAAATAGTCTCCAGATTGGTCTCGTCGATATCTTCCTTGAGAATCGCGTCTAGCAAGAATGGTAATCTATGAGCAGTATTCGACTTCGCAATCATAGCATTCAATGCAAAGTGATAAGCCATAACAGTCTTATGGAGTTCAACTCCTTGACGAGGGAAAGAGTGAATTTTATATAAATCCAGATATCGAGGGTCAGTAAGCGGCTTAAGTTCTAACTGTGACATATAAAATGAAAATAAGTTTTTGAATGCAACTTCTTTCTTAATCCGTGCGGCTATCGTTTCTTGTTCTGTAATCATAGAGCTAAGAGTCTTTTTAACGCTGTCTAGTTCATTTTCTGAGGCTTCAATATCAGCTTGCATTTGTTTATATAACGTAATATTTGCCTTATTAGCAACCCATTTCTCAAAAGTAACACCATCTACATTCTTGCCTAAAAGAACGCCGTAATCATCAAAAATCTCGTTCCTTATAGTTTTTATTTTCTTATTAGATGTATGTATCTTGGATTTTTTATCAGTTAGCTTATCAGTAATATGTGATTCAAGTTCGACAGTATCATTATATTTCTGATAATGGCTGTACAACCCTTCTAATGAGTATGACAAAACCTGTGTACATGCAGGACAGCGATCTAAATCATTGTAGTTTTGCTGCTTGATATTTCTCTTAGTTCTTTTCAAGATTTTATGGTGGTTCTGCAATAAGGAAAGTTCATTACAGAGCTGTATGTACTTATTCCTTTCTTCCTCTAATGAGTTCGACTTTTGAACATAGTTTTCAATGTACTCTTCCGCCTGTTCACCAAATGCCTCGTCAACCAAGTTAGAGAACTGGAACTCAGCTTTTTTGCTGTATCGCTTAAGATTATTAATATCAGCTAATAGCCGATCTCTTTTCTGCGTCAGCTTTCTATGCTCCACACGATCAAAGCTATTACTTATCCCCAGAAAATAGTCTAAGTAATCGTCTTTAAATCCCTTGTAATATTGAAGATTAGAAAATGATTCACGCAAATATACCCAGCCTACAGACTGAGAGATGTAATATGGTAAGAACATGCTTTCGAGTGGAGCTGATTTTAGTTCACCTTTTTGCTCAAGGTACAAGGTAAAACCAACTAAATCTCGTATGTAGTCCTTTAGCTTAACGTGTTCGACACTATTGTCGGCGTCGATACCATGGAAAGGCACTACTTTGCCATTCGGCTCTTTGACATAAATGGATTTGGGTTCCCTTACAATAGTGTATGTCTCGTCAATACCATCAACTGTCTTGGTGAAATCTACTCTGAAGGTTGGCTGATAATCGAGAATTTCATCCAAGTTTTCCTTAACATCATTAACACCAAAAGAAAATAATAAGCTTTGTATTAGTGTACTTTTTCCAGATGTGTTACGCCCACTAATAATGTTTGTACTGGGCGAAAATTCTTCGAAGAAGCAGAGATGATGCAATTCTGAGCTGACGAATAATCTGTTAAATGTAATAGTTGTATTCATTATAAAGCCTTACCGTGGCACTCTACAAAAGCGCATAACGTAGAGAAGAAAATATCGATATCTTTTAGATTCATGCTGTTTTTAACTTTGATATCATCAACGTATGCTTCAAACATATCCTCATTACTGTAATAGTTCATAGAGTAGTCATTTTCCCTAACGAAGCTTTTGATTATTTGATGTTCGTTATTATTCATGTCTTTCAAGAGTTCAAATGTGTTCCTAATATAGCTTTCGTGATTATTTTGGACACCTACAGGAACCCGAAACTTACGAGATAACGCTGTAGAGTAATCTCTCCATAACTTGAAAGTCTTTTGCTCTGTCTCAATAATATCAATCGCTTGCTTGATTTCATCGCCTTCAACCCTCTTGGTACTGTCAAGTAAGGTGATAACTTTACCTTGGTTGTATATGGCTTCGACCTCTCTAAATAGGCTAAGAAGCAGCTCAACTGCTGCTAAAGGGTCTGAAACATGTGAAAACTTCCTACACATTAGTCCGACTAGGGCATCTTTTTGTTCGTTCTTTTTGCGTGGGAAATCCACCCATTGCATATGCAGGTTATCGAGCTCAGCTTTGTGGTAAGTAAGTTTTTCCTTATTACAGAAACTATCTACTTTCTGGTTGATTTTATCTTTAATATCAATAGGAATTGCACCGTAACTACTCTTACAGTTTTGCTCATTAAGAAGATAGGTTATTTCCTTTTTCCCAACTTTCTTTTCTTGGTCGGTAGGCTTGTAGTTCAGTTTGATATCGGTGTTAGATACGAATGTTAATTCATGAGTGTAGCTTTGGCATTTAGGCGCTGGGTCGTTTATAAGTTCATTTCCAACATCAAGCATCTTGGCTATCACTTCGGAAAACCGCTTGTCTATAGTCCATACACTGCCTGAAAGTTTTTTTGCTTGATAAGAATGAACTTCTTCTATTTTACTGCGGCAATCTGACCTATAGCAAAATAGGAAGTCATCATGATGTTCGATGCATAGAAAGAACTCTCTTCCTTTAAAACGATTGTATTCATTCAGCAGTAAGTACAACGCACAATTACGCTGAAACTCAAAGCCTAATAAAGCATCTATTCCGGAGTTCGCCGCTTTTTTTCTTGTACTCAAAGCTTCACCTATGAAAGCTGGACTATTTATTTTTATGATAGTCCTATGCACTTACCTGTAACCTCCGCATTTTCTACTGGTATGGTACACAGCAAAAATCCATCCTTAAGACATGCGGTTGTTACGACTTAAATTTCTGCAAATGGAATTACGCATAGCTTACTTGTAATCAAGCTAACTAGCTGATACATAAATTGCTTAGGCAGTATTGCAACTGCTTCAGTTGCTATTGGCCTTAATTCACCTTGCATTATCTCTTCAATCTCACTTGGTCTATATCTGGCAGAATGCCCCAAATAAAACATTAAAAGATAAGAATTACACAAGTGATGATATGTTCCTTCTTGGAGAGAGCAGTAATACTTATATCCATTTCGTGTTAAAATTGACGCAATACCTAGACCTGAGTATTCCTTAAGAACATTTTTGTAAACTGTAGACCAGTTTTCATTACTTACCCGTTTTCTCTTTTGACTTCGGTGTATTACTTTTCCGTCTTTTTCATATGCCTCCAAAAAGTAGTCTTTACGATTATTTTTTAAGAATTTCGATGTATCAAGACTATTTTCTAGACCTTTAGCATAATCGACTTCAGTCATAAGATAAGTAGCTGTCTCATTAACGCAAAACCTGATATTTATTGGAAGATATTTTGGCTTCTTAAAGAAACCAAGGTTCCTACTAATACTGCTCAGCTCAGGTATGAAAGTGCACACATGGCGAAGTGCTAACTCATGCTTCCCAGATACTGGTGTTCCGAGTATTTTGGCGAATTCCAAAAATACATTTGTGCAATTATTAATTTTTCCAGATATCGTTAGGGAATGTTTTTTTCCGTGTGTGTTTGTTATACCATGATGCTCTACAACATCCTCAAGCTTTACTTTATGAACAGACAGCAGAGCCTTAACAAGATTCATCATCCCATAGTAAAAAAGCGTTCCTTTTGCTGGCATACTTGCTGATTCAGCTGCCTTATAAAAATCCTCAGCCAAAGAAGCAAAATATCTTGCTCTTTTATAGCATTGCCTATTATTGCCTGCAGAATTACTAATTTTTTCTAGAAGGTGACCATGCATAAATGACCAAGGATCAGCCGTTAAAGTAGCGGACTCCGCAGGTTCCATCGATATATGCGAAAACCTAACCTTTTGGTACTTATACTTCGCTTCCTTTACTTCTTGTAGTGCCATAAATCCTCTAGCCAACTAGTCATCTGTATAATCATGACGCCCCTGTAAGAGGCCGATAATGCTTGACTATACTGTTTAGCGAGACGAAACGAAACCATACTTAAGCAGCCTAGCTTAATTGGCTTGTTAGAAACCCGATCTATCGAACTAAAAAACAAACTATGCAACTCAAACTTCCGAGTATTCTTGGATAAGAAGTAAAATTGATACCATAAATAATGATAATTCTGGACTTCAGAGCAAAAAAACTCTTTACCGTTTATATCATTTTTTTGTGGTGACTGCAGGATATATCGAGCTAAGGCCCGAACTACAAATGGCAGGCTATCTGCTAATTCGAATCGGCATCAGGGTTACGAGCTCCGTCAACGATGCAATCAGTTCCCACAACATGCAGTTGCTTCGAGTAGCATCTGGTTTGCTGACCCACCTCAGTATAGCCAGCAAAGACATTCAGGCTAAACAAGAGCTGTTAGACATAACGATGATTCAATAATACAGATTTATCCCCATATGAATGGACAACACTTTGCGGGAACTAACCGTCAATTAGACAGCATTCTATAATGACACCGTAGTCGACCATTCTTTAAAGCAGCTCGATACAGCGATATTGCATTACAGAACACCATCAGCTCAAAAACCCTAATGCACCACCTTAGTGCAAACCAAAAAGTTAACACTCCAATTCCATTTTTGGTCGTATTTTGCGAGAAAAACGCTGAAAACCCCAGTGCATCTAGCATTGGGGCGATTTGGGAAAAATTCGGGCTGAAAAGTTAACACTTTAATTACAATAGAACCGGAGAAAGTTAACAGTACAATTACATTGTTAACAGTTTAATTCCAACGATCCACTCAAACAAACTGCCCTGCCGCGAAGCCGGACGACCATGCAAATTGGAAGTTGTAGCCCCCAAGCCAGCCGGTCACGTCAAGCACTTCACCGATAAAGTACAAGCCTTGGGCGCTGGTGCACTCAAAGGTTTTGGAGCTGACGTGTTGGGTGTCGATGCCCCCAAGGGTGACTTCCGCTGTGCGGTAGCCTTCGGTGCCATTGGGCTGCACATCAAAGTGGGTCAGGTATTGAATCAATTCGTTCAGGTTGTCGTTGGACAATTCCGCCATGGGGTTGGTCATCCATGGCAAGTCCTGTTTGATCACTTCCACCAGTCGTTTTGGCAGAAGTGTGTTGAGCTCCGTTTCTAGGGCACGTTTGGGTTTGTCTTGACGTAGAGCTTTAAAGTGAGCCTCAGGATCCATATCTGGCAGCAGGTTGAGTTGTAGTCCATCGCCCGGTTGCCAGAAGTTGCTGATTTGCAGGATGGCTGGCCCACTGATACCTCGGTGGGTAAACAGCATAGGCTCTTTAAAGGTCATGCCATTGGCACTGGCTTCGATCTCAAGACTCACACCGGAGAGTGTGGATAACTTGTCTTTCATGGCCGGTTGGATGGTAATTGGCACCAAGCTGGCACGTCGTGGTAATACCGATAGGTCAAATTGCTCCGCGATCTGGTAGCCAAATCCACTGGCTCCCATCGTCGGGATAGACAAGCCCCCTGTGGCAATCACTAGCGACTCACATTGGAGTGTGCCTTGAGTGGTTTCCAGTCGATAGCCCTGCTCTTGGGAAATCTTAGTGACGGAAGTCTCGAGTTTGATCTCGACGCCTGCCCACTCACATTCGGTCAATAAAATCTCTAATAAGTCTTTCGCTGAATGCTGACAAAAAAGCTGGCCTGGGGCTTTTTCTACGTAATCTAACCCATGCCGATCCACCAGATCGACAAAGTCCTGGGGTGTGTAACGACGCAAAGCAGATATACAGAAATGCGAGTTGGCTGATAGGTAGTGTTTGGGTGCTGCATCCATATTGGTGAAGTTGCAACGCCCACCTCCTGACATGAGTATTTTCTTGCCCGGTTTGTTGGCGTGATCTATCACCAGCACTTTGCGACCACGGTAGCCTGCCTGCGCTGCACAGAACAAACCTGAGGCCCCAGCCCCAATAATAACGACATCGTAATTCTGCATTTCAACCCCTTTTAAGAAGGTCGGCATTATACCTGAGCCACTAGAAAGGGAAATAAAACCTAGGATGTAGATGACAGAAGGCTTACCCGCTTATTTCCACAGAAACCGTGAAAAAGACTGTGGGAAGATCATTTTTATTCTTATAAATCAAGGCATTAAATTTAATCAAGCAATTTTTTAAAATTTTAAAAACCCAAAGGCACAGGTCAAAAAACAAAATTTTTAAAGATTTTGTCAAGGAAAAGCTAGACAAATTAACTGATCATTTATACAGTACTGTATAAACAAACAGTATAGGTGATTTGAATGAACGCTCTAATCAATTACTTACGTAAACATTCTCTTGTTGCACTGTTCGGGATTTTCGCGGTGGCCATGTATGCACCTGCTAAAGATCTGATGAATTACACCAATGACAAACTTGCTGACGCCAACATTGAGCTCGCCAGTATTTCGTTTGGTAACCAATCCCCTTGGTCCGGTTCCAATGTGGAAACAGGCTTTGTAAAAGCCAGCCAGAGCTTAAATAGCCCACAGCAAATCTTTACCAAGTTCACTTTGAAGAATCCCAGTGATGAGAAAGTGGTCTATCGCAAATTATGGCTGTACTTTGAACACGCAGATGGCAAACGTGAATACACAACTGACTACACTTTGTACGATCCACAAACACGTCAACGCTTAATTGGCCACTCTGTGGAGCTGGGTCCTAATAGTGAAGTGACAGTATTGGCGTCATACCGTTTTATTCCTAGCTACACCCAGAGCAGCCCTGAGACAGTATCTATTTCATGGGAAAACAACAGTCACTTCCGTGACAGCAGCTGTGAATATGAGTTATCCACAGGTGCTTTAAGTCAGTTCGGTGCCGCCTGTCGATAAAGGGCTAAAACGCCCTTTTGAATACTAACGAGAATAATTTATATTTAGGCATTGAGCTCTATTGATAATCATTTTCATTTTTACTAGAATGCGAACACAAATTGCATATGGAGCAGTAATTATGAAAAAAATATTGACGCCCATCGCTGCGGTCGTTGCAGCCGGGATGTTAACAGCCTGTGGTTCACAAGCCGTTAAGAGTGATAACGTTGCAGTAACACCAAGTACAGTTGTTACTCATTACGCAGACATTGCAGAAGCCGCCTACGGTGACTCTTACACCACTGCATTAACGCTACAAACTGCCATTGATACTTTCTTGGCTGCTCCAACTGAAGCCAACCTAAGCGCAGCCAAAGAAGCTTGGGTTGCTGCTCGTGCACCTTACCAGCAAACAGAAGTGTACCGCTTCGGTAACGCTATCGTTGATGACTGGGAAGGCAAGGTCAACGCTTGGCCACTGGATGAAGGTTTGATCGACTACGTGTCTCCTTCTCACTACGGCTCTGAATCTGACATTAACCCACTTTACACTGCCAACGTTGTTGCGAACGACAGCCTGATGGTTGGTGGTCAAAAGGTTGATGCTTCTACCATCACTCCTGAGCTAATCTCTGATTACCTACAAGAAGCAGACGGCGTTGAAGCCAACGTTGCCAGCGGCTACCACGCTATTGAATTTCTACTTTGGGGCCAAGACCTTAACGGAACTAACCCAGGTGCAGGCAACCGCCCTGCTTCCGACTACGACCTAGACAACTGCTCTAATGGCAACTGTGATCGTCGTCGTGAATACCTAAAAGCCGTGACTCAGCTGCTAGTTGATGATCTTAAATACATGGCTGACGCATGGAAAACTGGCGGTGAAGCACGTGTTGCCTTGTTCGAACAGTCTCCAGCGGAAGGTCTAAGCACTATGCTGACTGGCATGGGTAGCCTTGCATACGGTGAGCTTGGCGGTGAGCGTACTAAGCTTGGCCTAATGCTTCACGATCCTGAAGAAGAGCACGATTGTTTCTCTGATAACACCCATTGGTCACACTACTACGATGCTAAAGGCATCAAAAACGTTTACCTTGGTGAATACCAACGTGTCGACGGTAGCTGGGTGAAAGGTCCCTCTTTGTCTGCCCTGATCGCCGAGCAAAACAGTGAACTAGACAACGAAATGAAAGCGGATCTAGAAGCTACAGAAGCAGCTGGCCAAGCCATGGTTGATGCGGCTGCAAAAGGTCAAACCTTTGATGTGTTGATTGCCATGAACAACACCCAAGGTAACGCCCTAGTACAAGACTTCGTTGACTCTTTGGTTGACCAGACCCGTACTACGGAAGATCTGATCCGTGAGCTTGACCTTCAAGGCATCGCTCTAGAAGGTTCTGACAGTCTAGATAACCCAAGCGCAGTATTTGAATAATTGCTGATTTGGGATTGATATAGGGGATGACGCAGGTCATCCCCTTTTTCCGTTTATAAGCAGTACCAAAGATGTTACCAATTCGTACCCTTTGTGTTGCCATTTTTTTGTGGTCGACTAGCTCGGCACTTATGGCAACTGACAGTGCTTACAACTCTCCTTTCTCGGGGTTAACCGCCGAGGAAAAGCAAGCCTTTTACCTGGGAGAAAGCCTCTTTGAGCGCTTTTGGGTGCCCTCCCCATCCTCTACCACCGCCAGTGATGGCTTAGGTCCATTGTTCAACGCCCGCTCCTGTCACAGTTGCCATATTAACAGTGGCCGTGGCCATGCCCCCAAAGACGGTCAATTAGGCAGTCAGGTGCCCTCTTTTTTTATTCGCTTAGGGCAAATCAAAGCCGACAGCCAAACCAATGTTTTGGGTGATCCGGTATATGGTCGTCAGTTTCACCCCTTAAGCAGCACCAATATTCTGCCCGAAGGGGATTACACACTGGATTGGCAAGAGTCATTAGTCATCTTGGATGACGGCACCGAGGTATCTTTACGTAAGCCAATCCTGCATTGGCAGTCATTGCATTACGGTGAGTTCGATCCGAACACTGGCTTCTCCCCGCGGGTGTCTCCCCCATTGGTTGGCATGGGGTTATTGAATGCAGTGCCAGAATCGGTCATTTTAGAGTACGCCGACGAAGACGACAGGGATCAAGATGGCATTTCAGGTAAACCCAATTGGGTCGTTCGTGATGGCAAGCAAGTATTGGGGCGCTTTGGTCACAAGGCCCATATCCCCACATTAGACGAACAAAACCAATCGGCTTTTAATGGAGATCTCGGGTTATCTACGCCACTCTTTCCTAACCCAAGCGGTGATTGCACGCCTAAGCAAGAAGATTGCTTAATTGCTCCCAATGGCAATAGTCCTCACCTTGATAACCTTGAAGTGGGTCACGAGCAAATGGCTGTAGTAGATGCCTATGTTGCCCTTAGCCGACCACCGACCATGCGAAACCTGTCGGAAGATTGGTTTCTGGACGGCAAGAAGATTTTTGATACATTAGAATGCGGCAGCTGCCATCGACCCAAGCTGTCCACCGGTACGGCGTCTTATGATGTCCTAGCAAATCGCGACTTTTACCCATTTACGGATCTGTTATTGCATGATTTAGGTCCAGAATTACAAAACGGATTCCCCGTCGCCAACGCCACACCACAAGAATGGCGTACGGCACCTCTTTGGGGGATCGGTCTTTCAGAACAAGTGTCGGGGCGAAACGGCTTTTTACATGATGGCCGTGCTCGCACCATTGAAGAAGCCATTTTATGGCATGGGGGCGAAGCTGAATCCAGCCGCAACCAATATAAGTCACTGGACGCTCGGCAACGTGCGCTCTTTATCAGATTTTTGGAGTCTCTGTAATGTTTAATAAGAAAACAGCCCTAGCCGCTGGTTTCGCAGTATTAGCGGCCTCAGCCACTAACGCTGCTGAATCTTGGAATCCTACCCTAGATCAGATCCAGTCTCAGTTCATTATTCCAAAATACGAGGCCATGACTCAAAGCGCCCAGCAGTTGGCAGAGTCTGTTGAGTCCCTCTGCACCACACCGGATGCCAGCCACCTTGCCAAGTCCCAAAAGGCGTTCCGTGACAACGTTGCCGATTGGCAAACCATTCAATGGTTAAACTTTGGCCCAGTGACCTACTTTATGCGCTATTACGCTTACGAATACTGGCCTGATAAAAAAGGCGTAACTCAGCGTCAACTTCGGGCTCTAAGTGCTTCTCCAAACATGATGGAAGCGCCTAAGTTCTGGTCATCTGCGAGCATTGCAGTACGTGGTATGACCGCCATTGAGTCGCTGTTGTTTCACCCTGATTTTGATGTAGTCAATCGCAACAGTGATTGTGAAGTACTCGAAGCGGTAACACGCCATCATGTGACCACATCTGCCGATGTACTGAAACAGTGGCGAGAGAGCCAAGCCACTGATTGGGTCTTTGCAGAAGAAGGTGATAACACAAGCCTAGATCACATGGTGGTTGAGCAGTTTGTGCAGCAATGGCTGGAGCACATGTCTGTAGTAAAAGACGCCAAACTAGAAACGCCCATTGGCTACAATAGCCGCCCTAACCTTAAGCTGGCGGAGTTTTACCGTAGCGAGCAATCCTTGTCGTCCATTCAAACAAACTTGAAGTCTTACCGTGTGCTTTACCACAGCGGTAGCCCATCCTTATACGACACGGCCATCACTGAGCAACCTGAATTGGCAGTGGCATTAGAAAATGCTTTAGCTGACAACGTAAAAATTGCCCTGCAATTGCCTGATGATTTCTTCACTGGAGACTACAGCCAAGAAGAACGGGTTAACTTAGCAAAACCTCTGGTGAAATCCATTTCTAACAGCCAAACGCAGCTGACTAACTTAGTCACAGCCTTGGGCTTTCAAATTGGCTTTAACAGCCGAGATGGAGATTAATATGCTAAGCAGACGTGCATTTTTAGGGGTGTCTTTAGCAGCCTTATCCATTCCTACCTGGGCTTCCAGTGTGCCCGTTTCTGGGAAGTCGGAGTTGTTCTTTTCGGCCTTTTCCAAAAGTGCCACTGAGCATTTTATCGGTGCCTTTGGTAGTAATGGACAGCTTATTTGGTCTATGGCGTTGCCAGACAGAGCCCATGCACCGGTCGTACATCCGACTCACAGCGTAGTAGGTGCCGTGGCCCGTCGTCCTGGCTTTTATATGGACTTCTTTAACCCGCTTACAGGGGAAGCCATTACTTGCATTAAGCCTCAAGCAGAGCACCATTTCTATGGTCATGCCCTATTCACCTCGGACGGCACTCGCCTCATCGCTCAGGAAAACCATTACCCAACGGGACATGGCAAGATCACCATTCGGGAATGGCCATCCGGAAAGTTGCTAGCACAATACAGCAGTGGCGGCATTGGCCCCCATGAATCGGTGCTGGCTCCCAATGGCACCTTAGTGATTGCCAATGGCGGCTTAAAAACCCACCCAGACAATGATCGAGAGATTCTTAATCTCGAGACCATGGCGCCTAACGTTTCTTATCTGTCTCTTGAGACGGGGGAGCTACTGAATCAAGCGGCCCACGAGCAGGCGCTACATAAGCTCAGTATTCGCCATTTGGATGTGAACCAAGACGGTGTGGTCGCGTTAGGCTTCCAGTACCAAGGTGAAATCTGGGATCAAGTGCCCCTAGTTGCCCTATCTACACAAGACTCTAACCAGCTTGAGTATTTGGAAATGCCAGAACAGATTCGCTACCGATTTAAACAATACTGCGGCAGTGTGTGTTTTGATGCTTCTGGCAAAACCTTAGCGATCAGTACCCCACGGGGTGGATTTGTGGCTTACTGGGATGTAGCAAGTCGAGCATTCCTTGGCGTAGACAATTGTCGCGATGTTTGTGGCTTGGTGGCCACGAACAACGAAGGGGAATTTGTCATGACTAGCGGATCAGGCAAACAGTTAATTTCGACCCCAAGGTCAGGATCAATCTCTCAGATCAACCAAATTGATGGCGCAAAATGGGATAACCATCTGAGGCGTATAGAATTTATTGTGTAAAAATTGTCGTTTAAATCAAACTCAGGATAGTCAGAAGACGTTTTTTTAGGTAATGTTTACCTCTTGTGTTTGCACATTTTGTGCAAACACTGTCCCGTTTTCTAATTGTAGTAGTTTGATGTTATTAGACTTTTTTAAGCATTACTTTTTAGTTGGTAGCAACTCTGTTGAAAACAGTGACAAGGATTCGTTTCAAATCAGTGCATTACGCATTTTATTAGCGTCATGTCTGATTGTTTTTACAGCATTCACCATTCACAGCTTGTCATTCAATACGTTTGACAATGATAGCCTTTATATTACTTTGCTTAGCAGCGCTTACGTGGCCTTATTTGGCTTGTTGCTTTGGCTCTCCCAAAGCTACACCAAGCTCGCCGCCTCGGCCCTTGTGGTTTTGCTCGCCACCACAGGTGTCTCTCTGGTGCTGCTTTCTACAGATTCCAGCGCCATCAAATTTGGCTTGACTGCACTCTACTCCCTGCCCTTGATTGTGCGGCTGTTTTTCAGCTTCCGCGTGTCCTTAGCTTTTAGCTTTGGTAACTTCGGCACTTTCGCATTGGAGCTGCAAGAGTCTTATCACTTCCCAAATCTCGGCGCTTTAGGCGCACCTGACTATAGCTCCTTCTATTTTCAGTTATTGGTGTTTGCCTTATTGAACTTTGGCCTACCTCTGGCGGTGTCCCGTGTCTTGCACACATTGCAAATGTCTATACAGCGCTTCAAAGCACTGACAGCAAAGCTCAACCACCATACGGAGCTTTACGAAGAGATCTTTGAACACACAGGCACCCCAACCCTTTTGTGTGATCGCAAAGGTAAAATTCTTAAGGTGAATGAAAAGGCCGAGGCGCTGCTGACAAAAGGCCAGCACAAGACCATCGAAGGCTCCCGCATCAATGATTGGGTGACCTCTACGTCGGACTCTTCTAACCGCTATTTTTGGCAAAAGAACGCCTCAGAATGTACCCTAAAATCTGACACTAAGAGTTCACTCGAGGTACATCGCTCGTCCCTAACAACACACGGCCACTATGTGCTGCATCTACAAGATGTCACCCATTTACGAGCCTTAACCCAAGAGCTGGAAAGCACCCAACAAACCAACTCTCGCCTGACGCACTTTGATTCTTTAACCCGCTTACCGAATCACCCTAACTTCTGTCGTCAGGTAAACCACCGTATTCGCAATGTGTCCGACTACTACAACGGCGCCATGTTTATCGTTCGTATCAGCCAGTTCAAGCTACTGAACAAGCAATACGGTCGTGAGCAGGCTAACCGAGTGATTCTAAACTTCTCAAAAGTGCTGCAATCTCGCCTATCGGACAAAACCATTTGTGGTCGTTTACGTGGGGTGAAGTTTGCGTGCTTTATGCCCGTGGGACAGACCTATTTGATTCAGCGCAATTTGCGTACCCTGATTAAATCCGTCTTGCCAGAGCAACTTCAAATTGGTGAGGATCTACTGAACATCGACTATCAAATCGGCGTGACCTACTACAACAACGAAGGTGAAACCTCAGAAGAACTGCTAGAACGCTGTGAAATGGCGTTGGAGTACTCCACCTCCGCCGAGCGTATCTCTTTCTTTGACCAGCAGCTTGAAGCCAAACTGATTCAAGAGCATAAGCTAGGGCTTGCCCTGTCTGACGCTATTAAAGAAAAATCCATCGACATCTGGTTACAGCCCCAAGTGATTGGCTCGGGTGAAATCCGATCTTTTGAAGCCCTTGCTCGTTGGCGCTTAGAAGACGGCAGTTTTGTCTCCCCAATTGTCTTTATCAAGCTTGCAGAAGAGCTGGGCTTACTGCCTAAACTGGCTGAAAGTCTCCTAAAGCAGCTAGTGGAAGTATTAGAAGGCTGGCACAAGGAACACATCAAGACCCCTGTTGCTTTTAACCTAGCTGGGCAGGAATTGATGAATGACCACTTCTTTGCCCAATTAATGGCGATGACATCTGAGCGCCCATGGTTGAGTGACATGCTGGAATTGGAGATTACTGAAACCAGCCCGGTCATGACTCACCCATTGATTCATAAGCGTCTACGCACCTTGTCACAATATGGCTTCTCCATTGCCATTGATGACTTTGGCACGGGGCAAGCGTCCATGGGGCAGTTGATCGATATCCCTGCCAACATTCTGAAAATTGACCGTCGTTTTGTGGCGCCACTTCCAAATGACAAACGCCATTTGGACATTGTGAAGTCCACCATTCAACTGGCCAGATCCCTAAACCTTGCGGTGATTGCAGAAGGTATCGAAACCCGCGAGCAAGCGAATCTATTGATTGGACTTGGCTGTGACACCCTTCAAGGTTATTACTTCGGTAAGCCCTGCCCAATCACTGACTGGACTCAGAATAACAACGAGAAGGCCAAAGAACTGCGTATGGTGTACTGATTCACCGGGCCTGATGTCATAAAAAAAGCCAGCATTATGCTGGCTTTTTTATGTTCGGATCACACCGCCATTAGAATAACAACTTGTCAAAGACAGCACAGTCCGTGTAAATGAATTCTTCATCTGCCCTAAGTCGAGCGGCTTTATCTATGAGCTTTTGCGACGCTTCTTTCTGACGGGGTGAAATGTAATCTGAGGCAACATTCTTTTCCAATGTTTCTAAGTAACGATTCAGCTTGTCCGTGCATTCGTCTGGCGTTTGACCATGGGCATAGCTTCCTAACAGCACGACCGCTGCAGCAACCATTGGCTTAGATACGCTTCGAACAATACGTTTTGACATGACACCCTCAGACCCTGATTTATGAGCCGATATTTAAGCATAAGCAAGCTCTAGGTTGAACGTCAATCCAAGAAAGTTTTGTGCAACGGAGAGTTTCATCAGGCAAAAAAAAACCAGAGCAATAAATTACTCTGGCGAACAGAAAACTAGTAGTCAGGGTGAACAAAAATCAAACGTAGAAACGCTTATTTCGCAAACAATAGACTCATGTCTTTGAATGCTTTGAACTCAAGCGCGTTACCGCATGGGTCCAATAGGAACATGGTTGCTTGCTCGCCAACCTGTCCTTTAAAACGAACATAAGGTTCAATCACAAACTTGGTATCAAAAGATTTAAGACGCTCAGCAAGCGCTTCCCATTGCCCCCATTCCAATACGATACCGAAGTGTGGCACAGGCACATCGTGACCATCCACTGGGTTAGTTGTGGCATGTTCTTGGTCAGGTGTTTTTGGGTGGTTATGGATAACCAATTGGTGACCGTAGAAGTTAAAGTCAACCCAAGTGTCCGCAGAGCGGCCTTCTTCTAGACCAAATACATCACGGTAAAATGCACGAGCCAATGGAACATCGTACACAGGGATTGCTAGGTGAAACGGCTGTAAACTCATTTTGATTTCCTTTTATGTGGTCAGTCAGAACGCTTTTGAACGTTTTCTTTGATGTTTTCCATTCTAATACTGGCAATAGAGCAAAAAAATCAATATATTTTTTAAAAATACATAAAGAGATTTTATGAATGATTCGCGAGTTAAAAACCCTGCTCATGGTAGCCAAAGAAGGCACATTTGCCGCTGCTGGCAGTAAAATCGGCCTGACCCAAGCGGCGGTTAGCGCCCAGATGCAACGCCTAGAAGAAGAGCTAGGGCTCAAGCTGTTTGACAAGGTAGGTCGTAGCTCTGAGCTCAATGCCACGGGCCGCCAAATACTAGAGCAATCCAAAGACATCATTGAGCGCTACAACGCCTTAGGCACGAGTACCGACTCCAATGTGGGAGAATTAACCCTAAAACTGGGGGCGATTTCCTCTACCCAACGTAGTGGGCTCCCCACCATCTTGAAACACTACTTTCAGATTCAGCCAAATGTGCGCATCAAGGTGTTACCCGGTGTTTCGATTAAATTAGTCGACTTGGTGGACAGTGGCGAATTGAGTATGGCTGTCACGATCCTGCCCCCCTTTCCTTTGCATGCGGATTTGATCTGGCGCCCCTTGGTTAGCGAGCCTTACGTGTGCGTGGTGCCAAACGGCTGTGACGTCCAAGATTGGCGTACTGCCTTGAAGACCCTACCCTTTATCCGTTACGACAGATCTTCATTTGGGGGGCGTCAGGTGGATCGTTTTTTACAGCGAGAAGCCATAGAAGTGCAGGACAAGTGCGAAGCAGATGAGTTAGAAGCCTTGATTGGCTTAGTGGCAGCAGGAACAGGCGCAGCTCTGATCCCGAGGGCTTTTGACTTTACCCCATGGCAAGATGCCATCAAGGAGCTGTCCTTAGACAGCCACACCTTCTATCGAGAGGTGGGGCTGGTCTACCCTCGAAATCAGCAGCATTCTGCGCCGATTGCAGATCTTATTAAAACCATTGAAGCGTATTATCACGCAACAGTGGAGTAACGTCTCGACAAGGTATCTAAGCGAGCATGGAAGAGGACGCGCTCTTGCTCTTCTTCTTCCACGGATATCGCGCTAAATTGCACTTTATCTCCAGCCATTTTTTGTGCCAATAACGACCCACCCCACGTGGTGACACAACCCATTTTCGGGTAGCCACCGATGGTTTGGCGATCCTTCAGCAGCACAATGGGCTGACCATCCTTTGGAATCTGAATCGAACCATAGGCAATGCCTTCGGACACAATACCAGCACCATCATAAGCAATAGAACGACCTTCCATGCGATATCCCATGCGATCAAAGCTTTGGGACACCTTATATTCACTGGATAGGAAATGGGCCACTTGGATGCTGTTAAACTGGTCATGTTGGTAACCAAGCACCATGGGAATCTCTTTGCTTGAGTAATCCGGAATAGCAAACCGTGGCACATTGTTTTGCAGGGCTCCAAAGAAGGCTTCAAAGGGAATCAGATCTCCTTTTTGCAGCTTTTCTCCTTTACCGGTCAAACCACCCACTTTTTCACGGATTACGGTAGATACACTGCCCAGAGTCGGCTCACATTGAAAGCCCCCTACCACCGCAAGATAGGCACGCAGACCATACTTGGGTTGCTGGAATGCCAGACGGTCACCCTTTTCCACTTTATAAGTTTGCCAACAGAGCAAGGGCTCACCGTTTAACGTGGCCCCCAGATCTCCCCCGCATAGTGCAATGGTAGTCGGCGCTGTGGCTTCTAATGAAAATAAACCATAGGTGATTTCAATCTGAGCAGCATTGTCATCGTTACCCAATAGACGGTTACCTAAACGAAAGGCATATTCGTCCATTGGCCCACCATTGGATAACCCAATGGCATGAAAACCACGACGGCCTAGGTCTTGGATTAATGCTAAGACACCGGTTTGAATGACTTTAAATGCCATTAGAACTTACCTCCCATGGCCAGATAATCGTCCCGCGTAATAGGCTTAAAATGAATCCGATCCCCTACTTTCATCAGAGAAAGGGACTCACTCCCCCAGTCCACTAGCTCTATGGGGGTACGGCCCACAAGGTGCCAACCACCAGGGCTTTCGCTCGGGTAAACGGCGGTTTGCTTCTCCGCAAACGCCACCATCCCCTTCGCCACTTTGAGACGAGGCGTGTCTCGACGAGGTAACTGAATGCGCTCATCCAAGGTGCCTAAGTACGCATAGCCCGGCATAAAGCCGATGGCGTAAGCACGGTAAGAGCGACCACTGTGGATGGCGATGACTTCCTCTGGGGTTAAATTGCATCGCTTCGCCACGTCCAGTAAGTCTGGCCCCACTTCTGGGTCATAAAACACGGGAATCTCAATGTCACAAGCGGAAGTATCTTCTACCTTGCTGGTGGCCAAATTGGCAAACAAGGTCTGAAAGCGCTTGGCAATACTGTGGCGATCATAATGGTACGGATCAAACACCACCATCAAGGTGGTGTAAGAAGCAATCACATCGACAATGCCTTTATCTCCTTCCAAGGCATTCACCACAGAAGCTATGTATTCAGAGACGGCTTCGTCCACTTCTTTAGAGAACTCAAAGAAGCAGGTCTGACTATTTAAAAACTGACATTCGGTTGGGTACATCATAATTCAAAACGCCTTACAAAATGGCGCGAGCGCGTTTCACTGCATCCAATGCATGGGGGTTATCTCCATGAATACAGATACTGTCTGCTTTCACCTGTAGCACACTGCCAGTTTCAGTGGTGACTTTGCCCTCTTTTAACAAGCCAAGTACCTGCTGCTCAATCAGGTCAACGGAGCGATGGACGGCATTGGCTTGAGAGCGTGGCGTTAAGCGTCCTTCTGCGGTATAGAGACGATCCGCAAAGGCTTCAAATAACACAGGCACATTGTGCTCTTTAGCAAGGGCTTCGATCTCCTCACGCTCAGGCACGGCCATCACCATCAAGGGTAAGCTACTGCTTATTTCCGCCACAGCCTGCATCACAGTTGCCAGCATTTTGCTGTCAAAGGCCATCATGTTGTACAGCGCGCCATGGGGCTTCACATAATCCAAACTCACACCATGGGCCTGACAGATACCCTGTAAAGCACCCACTTGATATTGCACTAGGGCTTTTAACTCGTCTGGGGCAATGTCCATACGACGGCGACCAAAGCCTACTAGATCAGGGAAGCCCGGATGAGCCCCCACAGATACGCCATGCTGTTTCGCTAAGGCAACGGTTTTGCTCATAATCAATGGATCGGACGCATGGAAACCACAGGCAATGTTCGCTTGATTGACGAATGGCATGATCAAGTCGTCCTGTCCCATTTTCCAAGCACCAAAGGCTTCGCCCATATCACAATTTAATAACATTTGAACTCCTTAACGCTGAGACATAGTGGTTGGCAAGTAGGTCACGATCTCTGGGAATACAGTCACCAGAACGATTGCCAAACCAATCAGTAGGAAAAATGGCAAGGCTGCACGAGCCACATAAAGGATGCTCTTGCCGGTTAATGCTTGAATCACAAACAGGTTAAACCCAACAGGTGGCGTGATCTGGGACATTTCCACCACGAAGACGATGAAGATCCCGAACCACAGCAAGTCGATACCAGCCGCTTCTACCATAGGCAGCACCACAGCTACGGTCAGAACCACCACGGAAATACCATCCAAGAAACAGCCCAGCACCATAAAGAAGATAGTCAGGTAAACGATCAACATCATGGGCGACAGATTGAGCTCTGCAATCCATTCCGCAAGGGATTTAGGAATACCTAGGAAGCCCATAGCAATGGTCAAAAAGTGCGCTCCCACCAAGATAAAGGTGATCATACAAGCGCTCTTTACAGCCCCCATTAAGCTGTCCATAAAGCTTGCGAAGCTTAACGCTCCCGTTAGCCCAGCCAGCGCCAAAGCTCCTGCCACACCGATGGCTGCAGCTTCCGTTGGCGTTGTTAATCCACCGTAAATGGAACCCAACACAAAGCCGATCAAGCCCATCACAGGGAACAAACGGCGGATGGCAATAACTTTCTGAGCCAAAGGCACCGCGCTTGCGGATTTAGGCGGCAGCTCGTCTTTGTGTAGCTTCGCCCAGATCATGGTGTAACCCATAAACAAGGTCACAAGTAGTAAGCCCGGTAGCGCACCCGCCACAAACAAACGGGCGATGGAGACTTCGGCTGCCACCCCATAAACAATCAAGATAATGGACGGAGGGATCAGCAACCCAAGGGTGCCCGAACCCGCCAAGGTACCAATGGCCATACGGTCACTGTAACCTTGCTTTTTCAGCTCTGGCAAAGTCATGCGGCCAATGGTCGCAGCGGTCGCAGCCGAGCTACCAGAGACTGCCGCAAAGATGCCACAGCTAAAAATGTTCACATGCAGCAGCTTACCCGGAACGCCCCCCAGCCATGGGGACAAACCTTCAAATAAATCCGTAGAGAGCCGCGTGCGAAACAGGATCTCCCCCATCCAGATGAACAATGGTAATGCGGTAAGGGACCAAGCCGTCCCCGCACCCCATGTGGAGGTACCAAACAACAAATCGATTTGGTAATTACCCGACAGCAGCAAACCCAAGCCGCCCACGGCGATCAGGGTAAAGGACACCCACACACCAAAGGCCAACATGGCGATCATGACCACCGCTAGAAAAATAGAAATTAACGTCATATCCATGGTTAGCCTTCTCCCAACTCATCTTCATGTTTCATGTAGTCAGGAGTCTGACCTTTCAGGGCGCTCCAAAGCGCATCTAGGGTAGCAAACACCAAGGCGCAGGCACCGATAGCAACAGGCAGTTGTGGGATCCAAAGCGGTACCGGCACATAGCCATAGGACACTTCGTCATAGACGTAGGATTCATACACCATGAAGACACAGGCGTAGGCGATGCCAATGCTCAGCAGTACGCCCAGCACCAACACACAACGTTCTTGTAAAAGACGTGCTTGGGTGCCAAAACGTTGGATCACCAAGGTCACGCGAATATGGCCCCCTTCACGGAAGGTATAAGCCAAACCAAAAAAAGTAGAAGCGGCCAAAGCAAACCCAGCAAAGTCCTCTGCTGAGGGCACAATAAAACCAAACAAACGGCCGACAATTTGTAGCAAAAGCAACAAGGTAATAGCGACAATACAGGCGCCAGAAAGCAAACCAGACAACTGGTAGCCTTTAGATTTCAGGGAACTCATAGAGACCCTCCCAAGAGTGGCACCGCGTCAGAGACTGACGCGGTGGGTGGAGAGGTAAGGTATTAAGGGTTGTAGCGTTCTAGGATCTTACCGATCGCTTCTGGATCTTCCGCTTTCCATTCTGCGGCCATGGTTTTACCGATTTCCACCAACTCTTCGACGAATTCTTGAGTCGGCTCAGTCACGTTCATACCGTTATCACGCAGGATTTGTGTATCGTTTTCACCACGCACCTCTACACGCTTCCAGCCTTCGCTTTCAACATGCTGAGCAGCCGCCATAACGATGTCTTGGGTTTCTTTGTCTAGACGACGGAACGCACGGTTGTTAACGATTACGATGTTTTTCGGAATCCATGCTTTGATGTCTGTGTAGTAGTCAACATAGTCCCAAGCTTGCGTGTCTGCCCCCGTAGAAGGAGATGTCACCATGGCCTGAACGATGCCAGTACTGAACGCTTGAGGCACATCAGGTACTTGTACTGTGGTTGGCACTGTGCCCATCAAGTCCGCTAGACGTGACGTGGATGGACTATTTGTACGCATTTTTTCGCCTTTCAGGTCAGCTAGGTTTGACACAGGCATCTTGGTGTACAAGCTTTGTGCTGGCCATGCCACAGTGTAAAGAAGCTTCATACCGCTTTCAGCAAGTTTGGCCTCGATAGAAGGCTTAGCAGCTTCCCATAGGGATTGAGCGTCACCATAAGTAGACGCCAAGAATGGAATGTTGTCGTGTTTGTAAATAGGGTCTTCGTTACCCATGATCGCCATGAAAATCTCACCTACTTGGACTTGTCCAGAGCGCACAGCTCGTGGGATTTCCAAGTGCTTAACCAAAGAGCCGCCGGAGTGAACGGTAATGTCCAAGTCACCGCCAGTTTTCTCTTTGATTTCTTCAGCGAATTCGTATGCCAGTTGAGTAGATAGGTTACCGTCACCGTATGGCGTTGGCATGTGCCAAGTCGCAGCAAATACAGAAGACGACAGCAAGCTGGTTGCGATTAAAGTAGTTTTTAATGGCTTCATGAGTGTTCCTATTTAGTTTTTAGTATGTTTTGTCTGACTTTCGTCAATGCACTCCTAAAAACTAAACAGTTCAAACTCAAAAATCCAACTAATATTTTTTTACAATACAAAAAAATAATTTATCAATTAGCCACATTTATAAGGACATTCTGACCGTGATCCCAGAAAATACGGGTGAGATTCATTAACGTTGTTGATCTAATTGCCCCATGCTGCCAATAAAGAGGTACATCAACGGGGTTTGATTCATCTAGCATGGCCACTCGGTTTGAGCCTAAATCAGACTCAATCATGCACTCAGGGACCATACACCAGCCTAATCCTAGGGCCGCCGCCTCTACAAAGCCTTTCGAGGTAGGCAGGTAATGGGTTGGCGGAGATAAGATGTCATGGGTCTTGGATTTAATAAAACGGTTTTGCAATTCGTCTTTGCGGTTAAACACCATCATGGGCGCTTTAGCTAAGGCTTCTCGACTCACGCCCGCGGGAAAGTAACGTTTAATAAACTCAGGGGACGCGATGGCTTGATAGCGCATGGTGCCCAGCAAATGAATGTCACACCCTTGGATCGCTTTAGAGTCAGAAGTGATGGCACCAATCGCCGTACCATCCCGCAAGAGATCAAGAGAATGGTCTTGATCGTCCACCACCACATCAAACAAATAACCATACTGTCGGTTAAGCTCTGCTATGGCGGGCAGCACCCAAGTCTCTAAGGAGTCATCGTTGACGGCGATGGTCAGCCTGCGCGCCACAACATCGTCCCCTTGGTCTAGCTGAAAAGCCTCAAAGGCTTCCGCTTCCAGCACCTGCATGGACTTCACTCGACGTAACAGCAATTGACCTGCTTCCGTCGGACGACAAGGGGGCTGACGCACGATCAGCACCTGTCCCATGCGATCTTCCAAGGCTTTTACCCGTTGGGAGATGGCAGAGGACGTGACACAAAGGCGTTTCGCCGCCCCATCAAAGCTTCCCTCTTCTATAACTGCCGCAAACGCGGCCAATTGCGGATGCAAAAGACTCATTTCTATCCTTCTTGTAACGATCTGCCCTATTCGCCGCCGACGGCGGCTTTTGGAGCAAGTGATTTCAATACGCTCTCTAAACGCATGACGGCTTGCTCAAGTTTGTCAGGCGTAGCATTGGTAAAATTCAATCGTAACGCAGATTGACCTTTGTCACCGGAATAAAATACATCACTGGGCACAGCAGCGATGCCTTGGTCCAACAACCTATACGCTAAAGCCATGGTGTCGCAATCGGGTAAGGTTAACCAAACAAACATCCCCCCTTGTGTCGGCAAGGTACGACAGCCGTAATCTTCCAGAGCGGATAAGGCTTTCGCCAATACTTGGTAACGCCCTTGATACAGGTCACTTACTTTTGCCACATGGGCGTCAAAGTCTGGGTGTTCTAACAAGCCTAACAACATGGCCTGAACGGGCACACTGGAATGCAGGTCTGCCCCTTGCTTAACCTTGATTAAGGCATCCACCCAAGCCTCTGGCCCGGACACAACCCCCATCCGCAACCCAGGAGAGGCTATTTTAGAAAAGGAGCGTAATACCAAGGACTGATCTGGACAAAAGCTCGACACCATAGGTAACGCATCGCCACTAAAGCGTAAATCTCGATAAGGGGCGTCCTCGATCAAGGTCACCTGATAAGCCAGACAAAGCTCCGCTACCTTGTGTCGCGTGGCTAAGGACCAAGATACCCCTGTGGGATTATGAAAATCGGGGACGCCGTAAAATGCCTTGGGACGTTGCGTTGCAAAGCATACTTCTAAGGCCTCCAGATCCGGCCCCTCGTCCGTTTGCGGTACTTCCAAAATGCGAGCTTGTACCAAATCAAACACCTGCATGGCGCCAAGGTAGCTTGGTGCTTCCATAACAATCTTATCTTCTGGATCAAAGAAAGCCCGTGCGATGAGATCCAATCCTTGTTGGGAGCCCGTTGTTACTAATAGTTTATGATGATTCGGCACCTCATAACGGGCCGTTAAATGTTTCACCAAGGGCCCATAGCCTTGAGTTGGGCCATATTGAAACAATGAGACATCCTCAGGGATCTTAGTCATCACAGGCTTGAGAATATCGAGTGGGAAGGTTTTTTCGTCCGGCAATCCGCCTGCCAAAGAAATCACATTGGGATCGCTGGCCGCCGCTAATATTTCTCTGATAAAAGATGATTTCATGCGCAAAACCGGTGTCGACAACTTCATTGTATCCTTCCTTCGTTGGGTTAAGGGAGGCTTTATGCTACGGTTCTACCATCTAAAATAATTGTCCGTTTATGCTATAACTAATGTCCATTTATGCGATATACGTTGTCCATTTATGCTATTTTAGCGTTTTAACTTTTTTCAATTTTTAACAAGGCCATAAAGCGGATGTCAAAGCAGCACCTAAGCCGTATCAACGAAGTTTTGTTTTACATCCATCAGGACATCAGTCGTCCTTTGTCCGCAAAACAGCTTGCTGACATTGCCGCCTACTCTGAGCAACACTTTCACCGCTTGTTTAAGCAGATCGTAGGAGAATCCATCCACCAGTACATACGACGGGTGCGAATGGAATACGCTGCCAATCAGCTTATGTTTGATACCAGCTCTTCGGTGTTGGACATCGCCAATCGCTGTGGCTTTAGCTCAGCATCCTCTTTTAATAAAGCCTTTAAGAGCACCTTCCATTGCGCCCCATCCGCATGGCGCCAGCAGGATGAGCCCTCCACCGATAAGCCTTATTTAACGGACCCTGACGTGGCCCTTGGCTATCAGCGCATCAGTCATCAAACTTTACCTTCCCCTAAAATTATCGAGGTACCCTCTCGCTTGGTGGCCTACAAACGCCACCTTGGCTATGGGCGCTCCATTAAAGAAGCGTGGATGACCTTATTTGCTTGGGCCAATGCGGAACAGCGGGACACCTCTGGGCAATTTGGTTTGCATCACTCTAATCCAGCATGGGTGGAACTGAGCAAATGTCATTATGTGGCTTGCTTAGAAATCGACCGCCCTATCGGTCGCCAATCCCTCGTCAGTCAATTGACCATTCCTGCGGGACTGCACGCAGTGTTTCATTTAACAGGCAAGTATGGAGAGCTGCTGCCCCGCATTAGCCAAGTATTCGAAACCTGGCTACCAGCCTCTAAGTTCAAACTGCGTTCTACGCCGGGTTACGTGCGCTATCATAAAAACCAATTTATCGAAGCAGACGAAACCTTTGATCTTGAGTTCTATCTACCGATCAGTGTGTTCTAATTAGCTTTTCTTAACTTATCTAAGATTAATTAATTTTACTTACAATAACACCCATTGCATCATGCCCCCAGTTCATTGATTCAACTAGGGAACCTACATGCTTATTACCGCTATGCTATCGGGCTTTACCGCAGGCGCTGGACTCATTATCGCCATTGGCTCGCAAAACGCCTTTGTTCTGCGCCAAGGACTGCTAAGACATCACGTGGGTGTCATTGTCGCCATGACTTCCCTTAGCGATATGCTGTTGATTACTCTGGGGGTGGCAGGCATAGGCTTTTTAATCACTGAATGGCCCCAGTTGATAATAGCCTTGCAATACGGTGGTGCGGCGTTTCTCGCTTGGTATGGGCTGCTCGCCGCAAAACGAGCCATCACAGGCTCAGGGGCATTAGAAGCCAGTCAATCAGAAGCTCAAGCCTCCTTATCGAAAGTAGTACTC
Source organism: Rhodanobacter aciditrophus (assembly GCF_042679525.1). Lineage (GTDB taxonomy): Bacteria > Pseudomonadota > Gammaproteobacteria > Pseudomonadales > Marinomonadaceae > Marinomonas > Marinomonas aciditrophus. Next base: position 458,852 of record NZ_JBHTMN010000018.1, on the reverse strand, counting down.
ACCTGCTTAGCCTTCACCTTTTTAAACCCCCATGTGTATCTAGACACCATGGTGCTGTTGGGCAGCCTATCGACCCACTATATAGGATTAGGACAAATCGCATTTGCAGTGGGGGCTTGCCTCGCCAGTTTGGTGTGGTTTGTGGCGTTAGGTTATGGTGCGCGCTTATTGCGCCCCCTGTTTGGCAACCCTAACGCCTGGCGAGTATTAGACGGTTTTATCGCGGTATTTATGTTGCTGCTTAGCAGCTGGATGGCCTTTGGTACTCTTTAGCTAGTAAAACCAAACTAAATGGATCACCGCACGAACGAGCAATCCCAGTAACGCACCCAATATGGCATAACGAAACACCTTACCAATACGTGGGCCAATGGCTGAAAACAGCGCCAAGCCCACTAAATCCAATGGGTTACTGGCTAAACCAGCAATGATGTTTAAATCCCGTGGGGACAAGGTGCCATGTTGGGCTTGGTCAATGATCACACCTAGGTAAGCGGTCCCTCCCGCTACATATTTAGTGATAATGGGCAACACGGCTGCCCCAGGTAGACCAATGGCCTGAAAAGCCGGAGCCAGTAGATCCGTCAAAAATGCAATGACGTTTAAGTCTTTCAAAATGGTCAGAATAAAGATGGTAATGATCAACATCGGCAGCATACCGATGGCAATCTTCATCCCTTCCATGCCCCCGTCTGACAAGGATTGAACAATGGTTTTCTTAACAGCTGGCCCCTTTTCCACCACATCAATACTGTTGGCAGACGGAGACACATCACGCATCAGCACATAATAGGTAAACGCCGACGCAATGATACCGCCCACCAAGGACGAAAACAGCAATACCCAGATATTCAAGCCGTAGGCAATCAAAGGAAAGGAGATGTTACCCTGAGTCATGGTCATGACCAGAGCGATGGTAGCCGCCACTTTACGCTGATCGGGCTCCATGGCGTCCACTTTAATTAAGGCAGGAAACGGTGCCACAGAACTGACAAATAAAATCTTGATGGACGCGATAACCCCAATCCCTGATGCGCCAAAGGAATGGGTTACTTTCGACAGCTTAACTGAGAGCCAGGCCAACAGGCCCTTGTTCTCAAGCACCTTCATTAAGCCTCCCATCACCACAGTGATAGGTAGCATCAAATACAACACAAGATCGATGGCCAAACGACCTGAACTTTCGATGTTTGTAATAAATTCCATTTCGTCCTTCTTACTGCCCGCGCCACATGACTCGTTTAACAAGAGTAACAGTATACGCCAACCTTATTGGCAATACTTGTATCACGGCGCCAAACGAAAAAAAGCGCCCGATTACTCGGACGCTTGGTTAACGAAGGAGCGGAATAACTTCGTTAGAAAATCAGTAGGCCAAGGCCGATTACGACACCTGAACCTAACAATGCAAGTAAGCAGTAGCCCATCACGTCTTTCGCACCAAGACCTGCGATGGCTAATGCTGGCAACGCCCAGAACGGCTGGATCATGTTAGTCCAAGCGTCACCCCAAGCAATCGCCATGGCGGTTTTCGCCGCATCAACACCCAGCTCTGCCCCTGCTGGCATCATCACCGGTGCCTGTACTGCCCATTGACCACCACCAGACGGTACAAAGAAGTTCACAATGCCCGCACTTAAGAAAGTGAATAGTGGAAACGTAGTTTCATTAGAGATGGCCACAAACCCTTGAGAGATAAGACTGGCAAGACTGTCCCCAGTGCTGCCCACTGCCGTCATCATGCCCATGATGCCCGCGTAGAATGGGAATTGAAGCAAGATTCCAGAACAGTTTCTCGCACCGTCCGATACCTCTGACAACAAGCTCTTAGGTGTGCCATGAAGTAAAATGGCGGTGAACAAGAACACAAAGTTAACAATGTTTAGGTTAAGCGCGAAGCCATTTTTTATGAAATACACCACCACAAACACATAACCCATTAGACCGATCAAACCAGACAACACACGGCTGTTTTCCATGCGCTCTGCGGGGGTCATGTTAGCCTTGTCTAAGGGTTGCTCAGGGTTCTTGTCGATCAGCTCAGAGGTATCAAACTCGATGGTATCCTGTGGCGCTGGGTGCATGAAGCGGTTCAACACTGGGATGGTCACCAACATCACCAGCAAGATGGTAATGTTCATGGGAGAGAAAATGGTTTCCGACGTCGGAATGGCAGAGGTTACCGCACCATTGGTAACGGCTTCAATGTTTGAGCCACTGGCAATGGCTAATGGAATCGAGCCTGATAGGCCAGCATGCCAAAATAAGAAACCGCTGTATGCGGAGGCAATCAATAGACGGTAATCCACACCGCGTACTTTGGCGGCTAATTCACGGGCAAAGATGGCCCCAACAACAAGGCCAAAACCCCAGTTTACCCAACAGGCAATGGCACTGGTAACAGTGACGAGTAAGATGGCTTGGCTTGGGGTTTTGGCAATGCCTGCCATCATGGCAAGTTTGCGCTTAAAGGCGGGCGCGCTCGCCATAGCATGACCTGTTACCACAACCATAGCCATCTGCATGGAAAAGCTAAGTAGCTTCCAGAAGCCACCGGCCCATGCTTCAACCACCTGAACGGGGCCTTGGCCAGTACTTGGCATCACCAATGCAAACACCACAAGGGTCAGAACGATGGCAAAGATAAAAGGATCCGGCAGGTATCTTTGCAGGAGCGTCACGAAGAAATAGCTTAACCGCTGCAACGCAGTTTTTTGTGTCGTCAATTGAGACATGGTTTTTCCCTATTTTATAGTTATTTTAGGCAGGGCTTGTGGCCCTTTTTTAGTTTTTCATTTTTAGTGCTTAGCGCTGAACTGGCTTAATGTGCTTGGCTGATCAACATGGCAACACCCATGCCACCACCAATACACAAGGTCGCAAGTCCTTTTTCTGCTTTTTGCTTTTGCATTTCATGAATCAGTGACACCAACACGCGGCAACCTGAGGCACCGATGGGATGTCCTAGGGCAATCGCACCGCCATTGACGTTGACGCGATCAGCGGTCAGTCCTAACTCTTGGCTGACACATAGAGCCTGTACCGCAAAGGCTTCATTGGCCTCAATGAGATCCAGATCTTTTACTTCCCACTGGGCTTTGCTTAACGCTTTTTGGCTCGCAGTAATGGGGCCTGTACCCATGATTTGTGGATCAACCCCTGACGTGGCTGAGCCTTCGATGGTGGCTAAGATTGGCAAGCCCAAACGTTTTGCTTCTTCATCCGTAGTGACCACGACCATGGCTGCGCCGTCGTTCAGGGTCGAAGCGTTGCCTGCGGTCACCGAGCCAGTTTTAGTGAACGCAGGACGCAGACCACTCAAGGACTCCGCACTGCTATTGGGACGAATTTGTTCGTCTTCGCTCACTACAATGGGATCCCCTTTTCGTTGGGGGATAGCGATGGGCAAGATCTCTTCTTGAAAGCGTCCTGAGGCTTGAGCCTTGGCAGCTCTTTGCTGAGACATGGCCGCAAAGGCGTCTTGTTGCTCTCGAGTGATCTGCCATTGATCGGCAATGTTTTCGGCGGTTTGACCCATATGGTAATCATGGAAGGCATCCCAAAGGCCATCACTGATCATGGTATCAATCATGTTCCAGTGGCCCATTTTTTTGCCACCGCGGCTATTAGGTAATACATGAGGCGCTTGGCTCATGCTTTCTTGTCCGCCCGCGACCACCACTTTAGCGTCCCCATTGAGCACCGCTTGCGCCGCCAATTGAACCGCTTTAAGCCCTGAGCCACAGACCATGTTCACCGTCATGGCTGAGATATGATTAGGCAAGCCAGCATTTAACGCGGTTTGTCGAGCTGGATTCTGGCCACAGCCAGCGGCTAACACTTGACCTAGGATCACCTCGTCAATCTGCTTCACTAGGGCTGGATGCTTTTTCAGTAAGCCTTGCAATACTTGTGTGCCGATCTGAACCGCAGACAGAGGTGACAATGCCCCTTGAAATGCGCCAATAGCACTACGACCTGCTGCAACAATCACTGCTTTCATGGTCGATTCTCCTTGTCTCGTTGTCTTGTCAAAAGACGCTGCTTACGCAACCGCCATTTCTGGGACATGATCTGGGATCACCAGCTTGCCCGCTGTTTTTTCTTGGATCTCTTCAACCGATACGCCCGGTGCTCGCTCTTTTAGTACGAACGCCCCGTCTTCGATTTCGATCCATGCTAGATCCGTTAGCACTTTTTTAATGCAGCCTTTGCCGGTCAAAGGTAAAGCACAATCCGCCAAAAGCTTAGATTCACCGGTCTTTGATGCGTGGGTCATGGTCACAATGATGTTGTCCGCACCAGCCACCAAATCCATAGCGCCTCCCATGCCTTTCACAAGCTTGTTGGGAATCATCCAAGACGCAATATTGCCGTGTACATCCACTTCAAATGCGCCTAATACGGTGAGGTCCACATGACCACCGCGTATCATGGCAAAGGATTCTGCTGAGGAGAAAATCGATGCACCCTTGATCGCCGTAACCGTTTGCTTACCCGCGTTAATCATGTCTGCATCCAGTTGATCTTCGGTTGGGAACGCCCCCATACCCAGTAGACCGTTTTCTGATTGCAACATAACTTCCATGCCTTCAGGCACATAGTTGGCCACCAAAGTGGGGATGCCGATACCTAGGTTTACGTAAAAACCATCACGTAACTCTTGGGCCACACGTTGTGCCATTTGTTCTCTTGAAAGAGCCATAGCCACCTCTTGTTTTTGTTTAAATGGATAAATCGTTATGAGCGTACTGCGACTTTCTCAATGCGCTTTTCAAATGTGCCTTTGATCACACGGTTTACGTAGATACCCGGCGTATGAATTTGAGTAGGTTCTAGCTCCCCTACTTCTACGATCTCTTCCACTTCTACAACGGTAATCTTGCCTGCGGTGGCCGCGAGAGGGTTGAAGTTCTGTGCAGTATGGCGATATACCACGTTGCCAAAGCGGTCGGCTTTCCAGCCTTTCACAATGGCAAAATCACCTTTAATGGCGGGCTCAAGCAGATACTCTCTGCCATCAATTACACGGGTTTCTTTGCCTTCCGCCACTGGGGTACCCACACCTGTTGCGGTGTAAAATGCAGGAATACCTGCGCCGCCAGCGCGAATCTTTTCGGCCAATGTGCCTTGAGGGGTCAACACAACGTCGATCTCGCCGCTAAGCAGTTGCTGCTCGAACAGGTTGTTTTCACCCACATAGGACGCGATCATTTTTTGGATTTGTTTGTCTTCAAGCAAGATACCGAGTCCGAACCCGTCGGAACCACAGTTGTTGGACACTACGGTCAATTGCTTAGTTTGACGACGCTTAATCTCTGCGATTAAGTTCTCTGGGATACCGCAAAGGCCAAAGCCTCCGGCGATTATGGTCATGCCATCTTCCAGGCCATCCATGGCCTCTTCGTAAGATGTAACTACTTTGTCAAAACCTGCCATCACGACTCCTAATTATTATTGTGCGATGAATACTGTCTGGAATGTCTATGGCAAACAGTTTGACTTATCAGTTCGGATTAATTAATTTTATTTTTCATATATATTGATAAATAAATCAAATGAATATCAAGCAAATCAAGGCCTTTTTGGCGGTGGCTGAGTCCCTTAGCTTTGCCCAAGCAGCCCATCAATTACACCTTTCTCAACCTGCTCTAAGCCTTGCTGTTAAAGGCTTGGAAGACTCCTTGGGAGGCAAGTTACTGACCCGCACCACACGCACTATTTCCCTGACTCCAGAAGGGGATGCCCTAGTCCCCATCGCAAGGCGGCTGTTAGCACAATGGCAGGATGCGGAAGACGAAATGAAGCAACGCTTCGCTTTGCAGCTAGGCAAAATATCCATTGCAGCCATGCCCTCCTTTGCAGGCTCTTTGCTTCCCAAAGCCATCCAGCAATATCATCAGCGCTTTCCAAACATTCAAATCGCCATCGACGATGTCCTGTCAGACATGGTGGTGGAGCGAGTGGCAAACAACAGTGTGGAATTGGGGGTGACCTTTGAACCCAATCAAGCGGAAGGTCTAACGTTTTACCCCCTTTATCGAGATGAATTCATCGCCATTCTGCCTCAGGGACATGTGTTAGCAGAGCAAACGGAACTCACTTGGCAGGCGCTGTTAGCATACGATTTTATTACTCTGCAGCGACCATCGAGCGTGCGTACCATGATTGAAAAAAGCCTGAAAGACGCCCAGATTGATTTAGCCGTGGCATTTGATGCTCACCAACTTACGACGGTAGTGAGAATGGTCAGTGAAGGAATGGGGGTAGCGGTTGTCCCCGCAACCTGTCGTCAGCAAATCAGGGAACAGGGGGTACTGGAACGCCCTATTACCCATCCGACGATTGAGCGAACCGTGGGGGTCATCTGTAAACCTCGATCCATGTTATCCATCGCTGCTGCCGCTATGCTCGACACGCTTGTGGATGCCTACGCTCATACTCAACAATAAGCTGAGATGGCAAATCCTGGCTGGAAAACTGAAAATAGCAGAAAGCATCAATCCGCCTGCTTGATCGATGCTTTTTTGCTTTTGGGGCGCACTTCACTGAGCAATAACCCCGCCACCACAAACACGCCCCCAAGCATGGCAATGGCAGGCAAACGCTCCCCTGCAATACGACCCACAATGCCCGCCCAAACAGGCTCTCCCGCATAAATAATAGCGGCGGTAGAAGACTCCACACTGCGTTGCGCCCAGTTCATCGTGAGTTGGATCAAAGCACTGGCAAGCCCTAAGCCCACAATTAATCCCGTCAACTCCCAGGAAAAATCAGGCAACTGGGTTTCCCCCACAAACGGCATGGCAATAAAGGCAAAGATCCCTGCAAATAAAAGCTGCAGGATGGTGACATTTTTGAGATTCACATGGGGCGCGAAGTGGCTAATAAAGATGATTTCAAACGCCAACGCTATGGTGCCAAACGCTGTGATCACATGACCAAAATTCAGAGTCTGAGCACTGCTACCCACCCCAGATAACAGCATCAAACCTACAAATGCCACCAAGGCTCCCACACAGGTCATGTAATGGGGCACCTTTTTAAACACCATAAAGACAATCATTGGCACCAAGGGGACATATAACGCCGTAATAAACGCCGATTCACTACTGGTAATGTATTGCAAGCCCGTGGTTTGAGAGCCATAGCCCAGGGTAATGGACGCTCCAATGGCCATGGCTGCAACCACATCTGCACGACTGATGCGGCGCAAGGAATGATAAGAGATTAACGCAATGGCAAGAGAGGCTGCGGTAAAACGACTGCCCACAAAAAACATCGGCGTACTTAATGTGAGACCCACTTTAATCACGTAAAACGTGCCACCCCACACCATAGTGACTAGCACCATGGCTAATTTTGGGCCCAGCAATCTAGCCATTAAAGGGTGAGACAACACAGAAGACATAACCAACAACCTTGCCGAAAAGGCTCCTATACTGCCTGAGCGCGGCCTGAAAGGCTACGCCCTCACCTTTGAATCCAATTTTATAGGGGGTCAGCTAGGGTCTTGGCCAGTGCACATGGTGTTCGTCAATGACAAACTTATGCCGGTGTCGTTGCTTACTGTGATAATGGGGATGAATATGGGGCTCAGGGCCTTCCCAGCCTTGATGCTCATGCTGATGATGTTCATCGTGAACGTGGGGGTGTAAATGCTCCATGGCCGGATGTTCATGCCATAGGGTCTGTTGATCATCATGACGCCAAACCACCCATGCCAAAATGGTCGCGGCACCCGCTAACACAGCCAAACCTAAGAAGGCTCCGTTGATACCAAAGCGACTACCAAACCAGCCAGCTAGAAAATAGCCCAGCAACCACATGCCGTGAGTTAGAGCGAAATTTGCGGAGAAATAATCATTGCGATCACTCTCTTTACAGGAATGTCGAACCACCCGCCCCGTGGGAATCAAGATCAAGCTAGAGCCGAAACCAATGACCGCCCATAAGGGCATCATTTGCCAATAATTCGGCTCCCCTAGCCCAGCGAGTAAGGCCACTGTCAATAATCCAGCGCCACTAAGCATGACCCTTCGATCAGACCAATGATCTAGCACACTGGGCAAGATAAATGCCGCCAACATAGAACCCACACCCGCGGCCAGCATGAGCATAGGGACAAACTCCTCTCCCATGCCAAGCTTTACTCGCACATACACGACACTGTTGACGATCACCATAGCACCTGCTGCAGATAACACTAGGTTAAGTAGCAACACACCCCGTAAGCGTGGCGTCTTAAGGTAACTTTTTACGCCAAAAGTGACCCGTTGCCAGATCCCACCACTGCGATCACTTAAGGCCCCTTTGGGCAATGCTGCTGACAACAAACAACACGCCGCTAACACAAAGGCGATGGCATTTAATTCAAATAACAACTGATAGCTGGTGAACAATAATAAAAAGGCCGCCAATGCCGGGCTAAACAAGCTCTCCATCTCCATGGCAAGGCGAGATAAGGTCAACGCACGAGTGTAATCTTTGTCATCGGGTAAGACATCTGGCAGCAGGGCTTGATACACCGGGGTGTAGCCCGCCGCCATACTATTCAGGAGAAACATTATTAAGAAAAATTGCCAGACCTGATCGCAAAATGGCAGCAGTGCCACCAAACAAGCACGCCCCACATTCAGACCCGCAAGCCAAGCCTTGCGGGGCAACTGGCTGGCGTATCCCCCAACCACAGGCGCCACCAGTAAATAGGCCACCATCTTGATGGACAAAGCGATGCCCAATACCCAACCAGCCTGACTGGGGTCCAACTTAAAGGCAAGGAGCGCCAGCGCAACTGTGGTCAAACCCGTACCTAATAAAGACGTCACTTGTCCTAAAAATAGCCACCGAAACGTGGCGATTTTAAGTGGCTGAAGCATCTCCATTTCAAGCCTCCAAAACTAAAGTATGAACGATTAACGTCTTTGATCAACCAGCTTTCCGTCGACCAAGGTAACTTCCCGAGTGGCAAGTTGAGTCACCAGATCTCCATCGTGGGAAATAATCACCATCGCTTGAGGTAAGCATAGCAAGGTATCAATTAAACGCTGTCGTGCTTGGGTATCCAAGGCATTGCTCGGCTCATCCAGCAGTAACACATCAGGCTCCATGGCAAGCACAGACGCTAGGGTGATCATGCGCTTTTCTCCCCCAGAAAGCTGATGAGTAATACGCTCCTCAAACCCCGCCATCCCCAAAGAGGCCAACGTTTGCTTAGCAATCTCTAACGCTTGATTACGGGTTTTACCCAGATTCAATGGCCCAAAGGCCACGTCTTCCAACACCGTGGGACAAAACAACTGATCGTCAGGATCCTGAAATAAAAACCCGGCCCGAGCGCGCACTTCAACGAACTCTTTTTCCACATTGCGCTCTGCACCAAAGGCCCAAACCTGACCCGCCTTCGGCTTTTTCAACCCTACCAGAAGATGCAAAAAGGTGGTTTTACCTGCCCCATTTGGCCCAGTCAACGCGACTCGCTCGCCTTTCTTTAAGGTGAAATCCACCTGATCTAACACCACCCCACGTCGTGGATAACGATAACTAAGACCCATAACACTGATTAAAGCATCTGACTCAACCATAAAAATTCAGTCCAATTAAAAGGGTCAATAACACACTAAAAAAGCCACTAAACACAACGTCTGACCGTGTGACTCTCATGTCATCATAGAGGTAAAACTTGCCTTGATAACCTCGGCACTTCATGGCGTCCATGATACGTTCCGAGCGCTCAATGGAGTGCACCAACAGCATGCCGACTAAATAACCGATGGAGCGCCAAGTATGGCGATTGGTCGAAAGGACAAAGGCTCTTGCCTGCATGGCACGGCGCATGCGCTTATATTCTTGCCCAATCACATCCAAGTAACGCACAGTAAAAAGCATCAAATGCACCAGTTTATCTGGCACTCGCAACCGCGCCAAGGCATGACCTAGATGACTAGCACTCAAGGTTCCCAGCAAGGCTAATAATGCCAACACCACCGCATGGGCCTTAAGTAAAATCATCAAAGCATGCAAAAAACCGGCTTTGCTGGCAGACAAGCCAAGCAGGGTAAACCATGTTTCTCCTGGAGTCGTAAAAGGCAACAGAATGATCAAAAAGATCATAAACATGTCCATGGCGATGACCCGTCTCAAGGTACGCCTTAGATTTAACCGAGCCATCAAGGCCAATATCAGTGCCACACCCACCCCTGCGGTGAGTGCTATAAAGCTATGGGACAAGACCACGGTAAGGGCAAAAGCACACACCAACACCACCCGCACTCTGGGATCCAGACGGTCAATGGGAGACGGTCGATGTTTAACGGTCTGCCCTTGCCATGAGGTACCACTGTGCTCAAGATACTGAGGCATTATCCGTATCCTGCTGAGTGGTTTTTGGCTTGTTAGCGTTTAATTGTTGCTGACGGTGTCGCCACCAAATGCCTAACCCACAAAGCCCAAAAATGTATCCGATTCCCCCAATGATATCCTGAAGACCCGCTTTGGCTTGGTAAGCGGCCAATTCTTGGCGTAGAGGTTTTACCTGCTTGGCTACAGCGGCTTCAATCATTTCTGATAATTGAGCGTGATCAGTAGAGTTCACCGTTCCCCCTTGGCTGCTGGAGACGGGTTGAGATTGCCTTTTAGCCCCGCTCCCGCCCCCAAGAGAAGCCGGAAGCTGATCTGCAGGCAACAGCATCTCTGCCACATGCCCCGCACTCAGATTTGCATAAAATGCATAATCCATACGCTCAGAGGCTTGATAGGAAAACAGCCCCTCTCCATCGGTCTTAACACGATCTAGCTCATTTCCTTGTGCATCCGAGACAATCACCTCGGTGCCTTCAGGGGCCATATCTCCATTGGAAAAGCCAATCTCACCTTCGATGGTTGAGCCAATGGCATACACCCCACTGATGACGTTATGGGCATGAGCATTGTAAGACAGGCATATGAGCATCAGACAAGCCAGCCTTTGGCCCGTTGCAATCAATCCCTTAGCCATACACACGCTCCTCGTCTAGACCGAGGAATTCAGGCTTCACCTTACGAATCAGCAACACCGCCGCCGCGGTCACAAAACCTTCCACCACCATCACCGGAATATGAGCAACAAAGGTCGCTTTCGCCGCCAACACAAAGGCTTCCCCTGACATCATCAATGACAAGGCCACCATTAGGGTCGTGACAATGATGGCGCCCGCCCCGCCTATGGCTCCCCACACAGCAGCCACTTTGGGAGAGGACGCACTGATCCCATGACGACACAGGTAATACATCAACACCGCTGGCAAGGCGATATTAAGGGTGTTCACACCGAGCACCACAAAACCGCCAAAGCCAAAAAACACGGCTTGTAAAAACAAAGCTACTAATAACGCAGGGAACGCCGCCCATCCCAGAGCCAATCCAATCAAGCCATTTAAAATCAAATGCACACTGGAAAAACCAATGGGTAAATGAATGTAAGAAGCGATAAAAAAGGCAGCGGACAACACGCCAACCTGCGGCAAATGGTCATAGTCCATCTTCTTCAGACCCAAGGCGACGCCACCCAAGGTCAGTATGGCCCCTGTCGCCACCACGGGGATAGACAAAGCCCCATCAACTATATGCATGATGTCTTTCTCTGGTTAATTAACAGGATGGGCTTGCACCCAGATGACCGCATCTTGCGATAACTCTTTTCCTTGGTATTCGGTATCAGTGCCTACCCCAAGGGCAGCAAAGCCCCACTGCCCAGCCTTAGGAATGCCAAAGGTAAAGGTGCCATTGGCATCGGCAAAAAGAGTCATAGTGATAAAGGCATCCGCAGGAGGCTCAATTTTTGCCTCTTGAGCAAAGCCATTGGTCGCCATATCAGGCTCGTAGTTCACGTATTCCACTTCAATCTCTGCAAAAGGGACAGGTTCACCTTCGCTTCTGACGACACCGGTAAACGTGCCTCCTTCGTAAATGGCATAGGGCTTAGTCAAAGGCACGATTTCAGCCTTTAAGCCAAAATCTTGATTCCAGTCTGTTGGCAAACTGCCCACGTTGACGATGGATTTGGTGATCTGCTGGATATAGATATCTTCCGACGCTTCGTAATACGGCGCCATCTCATAGATGAACACGTAATCCCCCAAGCCACGCAAGCGTACATCTGCCTCATAGGCATCACCTGTATTGCTTGCACTGGTCCATTTGGCAGGCTTGACCGAGTTCAATAGATCCGTGGTCTTGCCTTTTTTAACCATATAAAAGGCCTGCGGCGGATCCACCGCCATCACATGCCCGCTTTCGGACGGATGGGTAAAAGGCAACTTTAAGGTGATCTGACCGCCGCTATCACGCAGTAGCTCCGGGGTATAAAGCATTTGAAAATGCGCTGACGCAGCACTGGCGTACACGCCCGCACCGGCCATCAAAGACAGGGTAAATTGTTTAAACAAAAGTACTCTCCAACAATATAAAACGTCGGAGTTGGGAGGATAAGTATTCTCAGCAGCGATGCATCCTTACTCGGTGAAGCCCTCCGCAACACCATGGTAAATCCTCATCAGGCTGGTATCCGGACTCATCAGCATGAGACTTAAATGCTCACAGTCCCCTCACCTTCCCATGACGAGCACAGTGGTCTTTGAAGGGGGCATAACCGATTTACCGTTGCGGGGGCAGTGTTGGGATAGCCACTAAATAGCGCACCAACTTCCCGAGTCTAAAAGACTTGTACAAAGTACGACCTAACGAATCCTAATAAGGTACGTTTGGCTCAAGCAAATTGCAACTGCGCGGTTTTGTCATTGGGATGAGTAGAATGCATACACCCGCCCCAATGTCCCGAACCCCTAAGGAAACTCTAAACTGCCTAAATACTCCTGAAACTCCCCAATCACCCTTTTCATTTCCACCTTAACATTATTCAGCAAGGGGGATTCCCGCCCTATTGCTTGGCAAAGGTATAAATCAGAGGTAATACCCGGAGGCAGATCAATGGCACGGAAACACAGATTTTCCATTCGTTGAGCACAGGCTGACATGGGCACTAATGCCAACCCAAGTCCCTGATTTACCATGGCCAGCATGGTTTGGGTCTGGGAGACTTCTTGGACAATGGTAGGCTGGGAATGGGTTAAAGCAAACAGAGCTTGATGCACCTTATGCAGCACCCCGCCTCGATACCATGAATACCCCACAAAGGGTTGTCCATCTAAATCCTGCATGGTCACTTTCGGCTGCACCGCCAAAGGATGATCCTTATGCACCACCAAGATGAGGTCTTCGGTCAGTACTCTAACGGACTCAATATCCTTGCCTGATTCATGGCTGCGGGTTAAACCAAAGTCAATTTCCCCACGGCGCAGCCCTTCAATGATTTCATAACTCATCATTTCCACCGATCGAATGGAAATGGTAGGCAAGGATTTATTCAGCTCAGACACCACTTTGGGCATCACGTCGATGGCGGAAGAAGGCACTGCCCCCACATGAACTTCTCCTAGTTCGCCACGCTCGGCCTGTCGGGCTTTAAGCACAGAATGCTCAGTACTGAGAAGAATTTCGGTGGCACTTTTGTACAGGCTTTCCCCTGCTGGGGTGAGTGTGACATTGCGGTTGGTTCGCTCAAATAAGCGACAACCAACGGCGTGCTCAAGCAGCTGAACCTGCCGTGATAAGGGAGGTTGCGTCATGTTTAATCGAACAGCCGCTTTGCGAAAATTCAGCTCTTTCGCCACCGCAACAAAGCAACGCAATTGATGTAATTCAATGTTTCCACTGGCCATGGTGTGATCCTTTTTTTGTTTTTATCCAAGCCTTGATTCAAATCTTATATCAAATCAATCCAACTTTGAAATATACACCTTGGCAGAAATTGCTAACCTCAATATCGCTGTCTCAACCACCTTATGCAGGCGTTGGGGGCAACAAGGCTACCTCCCAACGTGTAGGGAACCTGAAACGAAAAATCGAGGAGAATAAAAAAAATGAATTCGAAACGTATCATGCTAGCCACGGCGATTATCGCCACTACGACTTCGGGCTTCACCCTCGCAGCCAACCCATCTGATCTAACGGTTGTGCTGTCAGAGGAGCTGGATGTGGTAGAACCTTGCATGGCCGCACGCTCAAACATTGGTCGTGTTGTCTTGCAGAACATCTCTGAAACCGTGACTGAAATGGTACCAGGTGAAGGCCTAAAACCTCGCTTGGCCACTCAATGGGAAGATCAAGGTAATGGCACATGGCGCTTTCACTTGCGTAACGACGTGTCATTCAGCGATGGCACCCGCTTTGATGCAAAAGACCTAGCGCACACCTTGACCCGTCTCACCTCTGGCAAAATCGTATGTGAAACGGGTGCCAAGTACTTTGGGGGATTTGAACTAACAACTCAGATCCTTGACGACTACACCATTGATATTAAAACCGTTCCAGCCCAGCCAATTTTACCGCTGCTGATGTCAACCGTCGCCGTGGTGCCTAACGAAGCACCAGAGGATAAATTCATCACCAAACCAGTGGGAACAGGCCCTTACGTGTTTGACGAATACGCTCGTGGTCAACATATCAAGCTCTCTGCCAACCCTAACTACTGGGGCGAGCAACCTGCGGTGAAGAAAGCGACCTATGTATTCCGTTCAGACAGTGCCGTGCGTGCGGCTATGGTGCAAACGGGTGAAGCAGACATTGCGCCAAACATCGCCCTTCAAGATGCCACCAATGATAAAACAGACTTCTCTTACCCTAATTCAGAGACCGTCTACCTTCGCATCAATAATGGCACGGCACCGCTAAACGACACTCGCGTACGTCAAGCGTTAAACTATGCCATTGACCGCGAGGCCTTCATTGGCACCATCTTAGCGGATGGCACCTTGATCGCGACAGGCATCACACCTCCTTCAACCCTCGGTTACGACAAAGATTTGAAGCCTTATCCCTACGATCCTGATAAAGCTCGGGCGCTGCTTAAGCAAGCCAAAGCGGATGGGGTTAAAGTGGATACAGAAATCACCATGATTGGCCGCACAGGTAACTTTGGCAACGTGCTTGAAACCTTAGAAGCACTCCAGTCTATGTTCCAAGAAGTGGGCTTCAACGTGACCTTGCAAATGTACGAAGTGGGCGAATGGAATAACTTCTTCTCCAAGCCGTTTCCTACGGACAAAGGCCCCATGATGGTCCAAGCCCAGCATGATAATGCCAACGGCGATCCAGTGTTCTCGATGTTTTTCAAATACGGCAGTGACGGCCTCCAGTCCGGTGTAACCGATGCCAAATTGGACAAGATGATTGCCAAGGCAACGGCCGAGTCCGGTGAGACCCGTGAAGCCCTGTGGGGCGAGGCATTCCGCTACATCTATGAGGATGCCAAAGACGTGCTCTTGTTCCACATGGTGGGCTTCACCCGTGTCGGCGAAAACCTCGACTTTGTACCGACCATCAAGACCAATAACGAGCTTCAGCTCTCTCAAATTTCGTTTAAATAAATTTGTGGTCTAGCAGGCAGAGCGCCATGGGCTCCATGGCGCTCTGTCCTCACCCACTTGGTTAGGAAACTCTCATGAAACACGTTTTTTTAAAACGCGCCCTGGGCAGTGCGCTCTCACTTTTGGGCTTGGTTGTGCTGGTGTTCTTTTTATCCAGACTGACCGGTGACCCAACTGCTCTGTATTTACCGATTGATGCTTCCATGGAAAGCCGTGAGCAATTCCGTGAGTTACACGGCCTAAACGACCCGATTCTGATGCAGTTTGGCCATTACGCCACCGACTTATTGCAAGGGGATTTTGGGGAGTCTATTCGCCGCTCAGCGCCCGCATTAGATGTGGTGCTTGAAGCCTTCAGTTGGACCCTTCAACTGGCCGCTATCACCATGGTGCTGGTGATCTCAGCAGCCATCATCGTGGGCTCCCTTGCAGCGTTTCACGTAGGTGGATTGTTTGATCGTATTGCTACCTTCTTCTCTCTAGTCGGTGCTAGTGCCCCTGATTTTTGGATCGCCATTGTTGCAATTGTGGTCTTCTCCGTAGGGCTTGGCTGGGTGCCTACCTCCGGCACAGGGTCCATCCTTCACTGGATCTTACCGATTGCGGTGCTCTTCATCCGCCCCTTTGGTTTGATTGTGCAGGTGGTACGCGGCTCTATGATCAGCGCCCTTGGGTCTGCTTACGTTAAAACTGCCAAAGCCAAAGGCATTAAAAATCGCTCTATTATTTTCGTTCATGCCTTGCGCAATGCCATGTTGCCCGTCATCACGGTAGCAGGTGATCAGGCCGCCGCATTACTAAACGGTGCCGTGGTCATCGAAACCATCTTTGGCTTCCCTGGGGTTGGCAAGCTGATGATCGATTCCATCATGCAGCGAGATTTCACCGTGGTGCTTGCCGCCATCATGGTCACGGCGTTAGCGATTTTCATCATGAACCTCTTGATCGACATCGTTTACGCCATCTTGGACCCACGGATTAGGTACTGATTTATGACGACTTTAGTAACGCCTGCACAGGCGACTCCGACTCATCCTGCGCTGACCACATTACGCATGTTGTGGCGCAATAAAGTAGCCACCGCTGCCGCCATCTTTGTTGTGCTGGTGGTGATCACTGCAATATTTGGCTCCAGCATGCTGGAGGATATCGCCACCAAGCAGAATCTGCGTGGCCGTAACTTACCACCATTCGACTTTTCTAAGGATTGGTTGTACTGGCTGGGCGGGGATGCTCTGGGGCGTCCGTTGCTCGCACGCATCATAGTCGCATCAGGCAATACCATCCTAGTGGCCAGTGGCGCGGTATTTTTCTCATTGACCATTGGTACCCTGTTGGGATTAATCGCTGGCTATACCTCGAAGAACTTAAGCCAAGCCATCATGCGTCTGGCTGACGTGATCATGTCCTTCCCTTCATTGCTGTTGGCAGTGATCGTGCTGTACATGCTGGAGCCATCGGTTACCAACTTGATCATAGTGTTGGCAATCACGCGCATTCCGATTTACCTGCGAACCACCCGCGCGGAAGTACTGGAAATTCGTAAACGGATGTTTGTGCAAGCGGCACAAGTGATGGGGGCCTCAACCCTACGCATCGTATTCCGACACATTTTGCCAGTGGTGTTTCCAACCATTGTCACCATCGCAACCCTCGATTTTGCCTTTGTGATGTTGGCGGAATCTTCTTTGAGCTTTTTAGGTATCGGCATTCAGCCCCCTGAAATCACTTGGGGATTGATGGTGGCACAAGGTCGCTCTTATCTAACGACCGCATGGTGGCTGTCGTTTTGGCCAGGGCTTGCAATCATTTTAACCACTCTATCACTCAACCTACTGTCCAACTGGATGCGCATTGCCTTTGATCCAGTACAACGCTGGCGTCTTGAGATCGAGAGGAAGTAACCATGAATCATCTTTTAGAAACCAAAAATCTGTCAGTGGACTTTCATACCGCTGGTGGCACTGTGCACGCAGTACGTAATGTTAATTGGCACTTGGACGCTGGTGAAACCCTCGCCATTCTTGGGGAATCCGGTTCGGGTAAATCTGTTTCTGCGTCCGCCATCATGAACCTTATCGACACGCCTCCTGGGGAGATCGTCTCAGGGGAGATTCTTTACCAAGGTAAAGATGTGCTGAAAATGTCCACAGAACAAAGACGCCAGCTGAATGGACATAAAATCGCCATGATCTTCCAAGATCCCCTCAGCCATTTGAACCCTGTCTATACAGTGGGATTTCAAATCAGTGAAACCATGATGGCTCGTGGGGTTTCCAGGGCCGAGGCCCAGGAACGTACCCTACAGCTCATGGAGCGAGTCGGCATCATTGAGCCCCATATTAAGATTGATGCTTACCCCCACCAGTTTTCTGGGGGGCAACGTCAGCGCCTCATGATCGCCATGGCATTGGCCTTTGAGCCCGATGTCTTAATCGCAGATGAACCCACCACGGCATTGGATGTGACCGTACAAGAGCAAATTTTGAAACTGCTCAAAGACCTGCAACAAGAAACAGGCATGGGCATCTTGCTGATTACCCACGATCTGGGGGTGGTTGCCGAAGTGGCGGATCGTGTGGTGGTGATGAACAGTGGCGAAGTGGTCGAGACAGGCTTAGCCAATGATGTGTATCGTCGCCCTTCTCATCCTTATACACAAAAACTGATCAGTGCCATTCCTGGCAGTGGCGAGTTGGCTCAGCCCCTGCCCGATTCCACACCCAATATTTTGGAAGTGAACCAGCTCTGCAAAAGCTATGGCAACTTTCATGCCCTGCAAAACGCGTCCTTTACCATAGGTGAAGGGGAAAGCGTGGCCATCGTAGGAGAGTCTGGTTCAGGAAAATCCACCCTAGCTAAGTGTTTATTACGCTTAGAAGACACCAGTGAAGGCACAGCTCTGTACCGTGGCAAAGACCTACTTTCCCTCAAAGATAAAGAATTACTGAAGATACGTCGTGATATCCAAATGGTGTTTCAGGACCCTACCCAGTCCCTTAACCCACGTATGAGCATCTTTGACTTAATCTCAGAAGCCTTTGTGATTCACCCAGACATCTTGCCTAAAAGTCAGTGGAAATCCCGTGTGGCGGAACTCTTAGAACAAGTAGGCTTATCTGCTCAGCATATGAGCCGCTATCCCCATCAGTTTTCCGGTGGTCAACGACAGCGAATTGCCATCGCTCGAGCCCTCGCCCTAGAACCTAAGTTAATTGTCTGTGATGAGGCCGTTTCGGCATTGGATGTGTCGATTCAAGCCCAAGTAATCAACTTGCTCACGGACTTACAACAAAAGCTTGGCATCAGTTATCTGTTTATTGCCCATGATCTGCCATTGGTTCGAGATTTTGCCCATCGCGTGATCGTTATGCGCGGTGGACGAATCGTGGAACAAGGCACAGTCGAGCAAATTTTCGAACACCCACAAGAAAGCTACACCCGCAATCTATTGGCGGCTTCCCTTCATCCAGATCCAGAAGTCCAACAACAACGCCGCCAAGAACGTCTATTGGAGACCGCCTAATGTTAAAACCCAATGTACTGGTCATGTACCCCACTCGTCCAAACGCTATGGCGCAATTGGCTCAGACTTATCAGCTTCATCGCTACGATCTAGCAGAAGATAAAGACGCCTTCCTGCAAGCCCATGGACCAGATTGTGTCGCCATCGTAACCAACGGTCATACGGAATTGACCCGTGACCAGCTGGAATACTTGCCTAAGCTAGAAATCGTCTGCTGCTCTTCGGCTGGCTTTGAATACATTGATGTGGCCGCCCTCACCGAGCGCAGCATTCCTTTTACCAATTCTTCTGCGGCGTTATCAGACGATGTGGCGGATTTGGCCTTGCTGCTGGCTTTGGCTTGTCGACGTCAATTAGTCAAAGCACACCAGTATGTCACGTCGGGTGAATGGGGCAAACAGGGCATGTACCCCCTATTAAGTTCCATGGGTGGCAAAAAGGTCGGCATCGTTGGAATGGGGCAAATCGGCAAAGCCATTGCAACCCGATTCTCTTGTCTAAATGCCCATATCGGCTACACCGCCCGTTCCGAAAAGCCATTGGATTATCACTACTTCTCGGACGTCACAGCCCTTGCCGATTGGAGTGATGTCTTGATCGTGATCGTCCCCGGTGGCGCTGCCACAGATCGCATGATTAACCAACAAGTATTACAGGCTCTAGGACCAAAGGGTACTTTGATCAACGTGGCTCGGGGATCTGTCGTGGATGAGGCGGCACTGATCGATGCCCTATCGAACGGTACGCTTGGGGCAGCGGGGTTAGACGTTTACCAAAACGAACCCAACCCTGATCCGGCCTTAACCCAGCTCCCTAACGTGACCTTGTTCCCCCACCATGCGAGTGGCACCACCGAAACCCGAGATGCCATGGCTCAAACCGTTGTCGACAACTTGGCCGCCCACTTCGCGGGGAGCCCACTGCTCAACCAAGTGTCATAACACCCCATTCAAGGTGTCCTGTAGAGCGAATGACTGATTCGTTCTCGCTTCGCCCGAATGAGTCATTCATTCGGGCGTTTTTTTAGTTACCAGTCTCCTATTGGATTATGGCCAATCAGAAAATCCTGCTTCTGACAGCTCATTTTGTTCAGTGGTTTTGACCGCATAGTGACGCTTAAAATGACTGGGAGAATGTCCCATCTCTTTTTTAAAAAAATGACTGAATTGACTCGCGTTGGAAAAACCCAGTCGATTAGCAATCACTTGAATCGAGTCAGAAGACTTTTTTAATCGAAGAGTGGCTTCCATCAAGATGCGATGATTGATGAGCTGCAAAGGCGATTTTTGTAGGTTTCGTTGGCAAATAGCATGGAGGCGATCATAGGTCATCGCCATAGCTTCACAATAGAATGAGACCGTCCGACGATTGCGGTACTCCACTTCCACTAACTGGCGAAACTGCTGCAATACCAGCTCATCAGGAGAACGCACAATGGGTTTTGTATCCATATTACTCAAACGATAAATGCAAATCAGCAACACCCGTATTAATGAACAGATCACATTTCGAGAGCGCTTATTCGCCGTGGCAATTTCCACTTCAATCAAACGCAACAGAGGCAAAAACTCCTCTGTAATACTCTGCTTGTTGCATTGAGTGATAGAAAACTGGCGCATGAGCACATCCAACTTTACGCTGTCATGATCTGCTCCTGTCACCAATGCGGTCAGATCATCACTGTATCCCAGTATCCAAATTTGACTGCCCGGCGGCACAACGACCTTGGCGGATTTTTTATGGGGAATACAGAAAATGGAGGATTCAGTTACCTGATGGGTCTCATCCATGACGACAGACACCTCCCCCCATTGCACCCAGCCCATAAGGTTAAAATCCCTAAAACTGTCTTGCCCAGTACTAAAGGTACGAGTTTGTAGACTCGACTTAATGGACTCAAAACGCACCATCGAACCAATGATATTTGCCAGCATTCGGATACCTTTTGGGTTATTTTCGACTCAAAAACCAGAAATCAACAACATTAAACCATTTTTTGACATATCGAGAACAATAATTGCTGTTAACCTGTAAGAAATCACTCAGCTCGTTGACAATAAATTTAATAATAATCAGGGTGAAAACTTGAACATGGCATACACCAATATCGACCTAAATGACGCGCCTAAAGTGGATCTGTTTATCAATGGACAGTTCACTCCTGCCAGTGCAGGAGGCTACTTTGAACGACTTGATCCAAGCACGGATTTAGTGGCTTCAAGGGCTGCCTGCGGACGCCGAGACGATGCCGAACACATGGCAGCCGTCGCCTCTGCGAGCTTTCCAAAATGGTCGGCTATGCCAGTCACAGAGCGAGCCAAAATTCTACGCCGAGCGAAAGACCTCATACCAAGCTACCGGGATCGCTTTGCCACCCTCATGCTCCGAGAAATTGGCGCCGTGGAACAATGGGTCGACTTCAACATCAGAGTGGCCACAGAAGCATTAGAAGCCGCTGTGGATCTAGCCCTCAAATACCCAACCGCACCCAACGACAACGAGAACGAACACTCTTTTATCACCCGTCACCCAGCGGGAGTTTGCTTGGCTATTGCCCCTTGGAACGCCCCTATTGTATTAGCGGTAAGAGCCATTGCCTTTCCGCTGGCGTTTGGTAACAGCGTCATTTTAAAAGCATCCGAACTGTCGCCTGCCACCCATTCATTGATCGCCGAAGTCATGCAAGAAGCGGAGTTACCGAATGGTGTTCTGTCCATCATGACCAATGCGCCAGAGCATTCCGAAGAAGTGGTTGCGACCCTGATTGCGCACCCTTCCATACGTCGTATCAACTTTACTGGCTCCACACGAATTGGCCGCGTGATTGCGGGGTTGGGCGCACAGCACCTCAAGCGGTGCTTGCTTGAGCTTGGGGGGAAGTCACCACTCATCGTACTCAAGGATGCGGACCTTCAACTGGCGGCAAAAGAAGCCATCTATGGAGCCTTTTTAAATCAAGGTCAAATTTGTATGGCAACGGATCGGATCATTGTTGAGCAAGCAGTAGCCGATGAATTTATTGGTATTTTAAAACACTTGGCAGAAACATTGATCGCCGGTGACCCACGACACGAAGGGGTAAAATTAGGACCTGTCGCAAGCCCCTCCATTGCTTCAAGACTGTCCGCTCTGATCGAAGATGCACTGGATAAAGGAGCAACCCTAGTCTCTGGCACGCCCCGTCGAGGACAATTCATCGATGCCACTTTATTGGATCACGTGACCCCCATGATGCGTATCTACTCAGAGGAATGCTTTGGCCCCATCGCCGGAATCTATCGAGTAGATTCACCAGAAGAAGCCATTACGGTTGCGAACAATTGCGAATATGGCTTAGCCGCTGCGATTTTTACCCGCGACCTGACCCTAGCTAGACAACTGGCCAACCAGATTGAGTCGGGCATTTGTCACATCAACTCAACCACTGTCAAAGATAATCCTGCCATGCCATTTGGCGGGCTCAAATCGAGCGGCTATGGCCGTTTCGGTAGCGATGCATGTGTCGACGAATTCACCGAAATTCGTTGGATTACTTGCGCTCCACCCTCGTAAAGCTCTCCGTTTAAGACATTTCTAAAACAAAAATAACGCCAAGAGGTTCTTATGAAAGCACGTCTAATAGCCCCGTTCGCCCAAAATTTGGGAAAAACCTTGCTCTGCGCGGCAACTGCAACCGGCATGTTGTGGTCAGCCAATATTGTCGCCGCAGATGAGGACACCATTCGAATTGGCTTTATCAGCCCCAGAACAGGCCCACTCGCGAGTTTCGGTAAAACAGATGGTTTTGTCTTGGAACAAGCGCGCAAGTCTCTCGCAAAGGGTCTGACAATCGATGGCAAGCACTATCAGGTGGAAATTCTAGACCGGGATACGCAATCTGATCCCGCTCGGGCTGCACAACTGGCCAAAGAGCTGATTAACCAAGACATAGATTTGATGCTTGCTATTTCGACACCTGAGGTGATCAACCCAGTGGCTGATGCCAGCGAAGCAGCAGGGATTCCTTGTCTATCCACGGTGATGCCTTGGGAAGCTTGGTACTACGGCCGAGGCGCCAAGCCTGGAGAACCTAGCCCCTTTAACTGGACCTACCATTTTGGGTTCGGCACAAACGAGTTCTATCAGACCTATTTGTCCCAATGGTCCTTGCTTGATACCAATAAAAAAGTGGGGGTCATGTACCCCAATGATGCTGACGGAAATGCGATCCGCGCCGTATTAGCGCCACGCATAGCCGAAGCGGGTTACACAGTCATTGATCCCGGCGCTTATGAAACAGGTACATCTGACTTCTCTAGTCAAATCGCTCTGTTTAAAGCCGAAGGGGTCGATATCATTAACTCCTTCCCTATTCCGCCAGATTTCGCAGCATTTTGGCGTCAAGCAGCGCAACAAGGACTACATCGTCAAATCAAAATCATTCAAATCGCGAAGACCGGATTATTCCCATCGGACATCGAGGTACTGGGTTCCCTTGGACCTAAGATCGCATCTGCCGCCTATTGGCATAAAACCTTCCCTTACACCTCGCCACTTACGGGCTTGAACGGTGAGCAGCTAACGGACATGTGGGAAGCGGAAACCGGTGAACAGTGGACGCAACAGTTGGGAGCCACCCTATCCCTTTTGGATGCGGGGACGGAAGCACTTAAGCACTCAAACAACCCCAAATCCCATGATGCCATTCGTGATGCCATCGCAAGTCTCAATGTCACCACCATTGCCGGCAAAGTGGACTTCACCTCAGGCCCCGTTCCAAACGTTGCCTCTGGCCCTATTATCGGCACCCAATGGATCAAGGGAACCGGCAAACACAAGCTGGACTATGTGGTAACAGAAAACGTCACCGATCCGAATGTCGAAGTGTCTCACACCCTGCAACCTTATAACCGCTAACAGGACCCTATTGTGCAAAAAACGCCCTATTCACAATTAAAAGCAACGGGGATTCATAAGTCCTTTGGGCACGTTCAAGTGCTCAATGGGATTGATTTCACCATGGATACCAGCGATGCCATTGGCATCGTTGGACCCAATGGTGCAGGAAAATCAACACTCTTGAGTGTGCTATCAGGTGCTCAACCACCATCAAAAGGACGAATCCACCTTAACGATCAAGACATCACCCAACTGCCCGCCCGCCATAGAGCAAAACAAGGGCTGGTCAGGACCCATCAAATCCCTAAACCATTTTCGGGTATTAGTGTGTTTGAGAACGTCTTTGTCGCCGCGATCCATTCTGCGACCCCAAACCGTAGCGAAGCTTATGACATCGCCTTAGAGTCACTGGAACTGTGCGGCATGATGCACATTGCAAATCGTGAAGCAGACAGCATTGGCTTGTTAGATCGTAAACGCTTGGAGTTAGCCAGAGCGCTCGCCACCCAACCAAACCTGTTATTTTTGGATGAAATTGGTGGCGGCTTAACCGATGGCGAAGCGCTCCAACTGGTCGACACGATTCTCACACTGCGCGCCCGAGGGATTGGCATCGTATGGATTGAGCACATCGTCCATATACTGCTTCGGGTGGCAAAAACACTCATCTGTATGGACAACGGCCGGATACTCGCCCAAGGCCTGCCCAGCCACGTTATGGCCAACGAAGAGGTGATGCGCGCCTACATGGGAGGTTCTCAGCATGCTTAATATCTCTGATTTGGATGTTCGATATGGTCAATTTAGAGCGGTTCAGGGTGTGTCTTTATCGATTATAAAAGGGGAAACAGTGTCTCTCATTGGAGCGAATGGTGCGGGAAAATCTACCTTTCTTAGGGCCATCGCGGGGGCACTTCCCTGTCATCAGGGACGCATCACCTTTAAAGATGAAAATATCACCTTAAGTTCTGCCAGTCACCGGGTTCAACGTGGTTTAGCACTGGTTCCAGAAGGGCGTCGCCTATTCAGTGACATGACGGTGGAAGAGAACTTGTTATTGGGAAAAACCACCAATCGTGACGGGGAATGGACCCTTGAGCGCATCTTTGAGACCTTCCCAAATTTGGTCAAACGTCGTACCGCAAAAGCCGGCAATCTCTCTGGTGGGGAGCAGCAAGCCACAGCAATTGGCAGAGCCCTCATGTCCAACCCTGAGCTGTTGATTTTAGATGAAGTCAGCCTGGGTCTTTCACCATTAGTGGTCGATCAGGTCTATGACTCCATCGAAAAGCTTCGCCAGACTGGAACCACCATTGTGCTTGTGGAGCAAGATCTAGCTCGCGCCATTGCTTTTTCAAACCGCGCCGTATGCATGCTCGAAGGTCGCATAGTGCTTGATAAACCCTGCGCAGAAACAAACCGTGATGAAATCACTCAAGCCTATTTTGGTCTCGATCCATCACAGACTCAGGAGGCCATATGATCAATAGCTTAATTCAAGCCATACTGCTTGGGGGCTACTATGCACTGGTCGCCTGTGGATTAGCCTTTATGTTTCAAGTGATGCGCATTATTAACTTGGCCCATGGTTCCTTGGCGATACTAAGTGCCTACATCGTATGGGAGATCACTGATCTATTAGGCTTATCGCCGTTTATTTCAGTACTTATGGTGCTGCCCATCATGGC
The DNA here is from genome assembly GCF_042679525.1 of Rhodanobacter aciditrophus. Classification (GTDB taxonomy): domain Bacteria; phylum Pseudomonadota; class Gammaproteobacteria; order Pseudomonadales; family Marinomonadaceae; genus Marinomonas; species Marinomonas aciditrophus. The sequence goes on along the minus strand of NZ_JBHTMN010000018.1, from coordinate 433,296 downwards.
TATCATCGGGCTGATTTTGCAGCGCATCATTCTTGAACGCGCCGCAAAAGGTGGCGAATTGCTCCCGGTACTGACCACCTTTGGCCTAGCCATTGTGATCGATAACTTGTTGTTCCAACAATTTGGTGCCAATACCCGCTCCCTCTCCCCGTACTTGGGTGATTTAAGCTGGGAATCCTATGAAATCATGGGACTATGGATTGGCAAGCTACCGATCATAGTTTTGCTCACGGCGGTGGTTGTCATTGGCGGATTGGATCTTGTTCTGCGCTTTACGCCACTGGGGCGTCAAATCCGAGCCACGGCTTTTGATCCAGATACCGCGGGCTTGGTGGGCATTGATGCCAGAAAAGTAGCAGGCATCTCCGCTGCCATTGCCATGATGACTGTTGCCATATCCGGTACGGCGCTGGGGTTACGAGGGACATTTGACGCCTATGCTGGCGGGCCGCAATTACTGTTTGCCTTTGAAGCAACCATCATTGGCGGCGCAAGCTCCCTATGGGGGGTGTTCATTGGCGGAATCATTCTTGCCATGGCGCAAAGTCTTGGAGCGCTTATTCACCCTCAAGGGTTCTTATTAGGCGGCCATTTCGTGTTTCTCGTCTTTCTCTTTGCACGTATTTATCTTGGCAATCATGCATTGCTGTTTAAACACTGGCTCAGTAAGTGCTTTGCTAAAGGAGGTGTCCTATGAAGGTGACTCGTTCAAATGTGTATTCTAGGGGTGTCATCTTGAGTGTCGTGGTCATCACTCTACTCATGACAGTCCTACCCTTATGGGTCTCTAATAACGCCATTGAGCGCCTTACTGTGCTCTTTATTTATATTACCCTCGCGGCCATGTGGAACACCTTGGCTGGCTTTGGCGGACTCATCTCCATTGGGCAACAGCTGTTTTTTGGCTTAGGTGCCTATGCCACCATTAGACTTTCAGACCTTGGCGTTACTCCCTTCGTGGCCTTAGTGTTAAGCGCTCTTATTGTAGGACTGTTAAGTTGGCCTATCTCCCGCTTCATGTTGCGCTTGCGAGCTGGTGAGTTTGCCATCGGCATGTGGGTACTTGCGTCCATTGGTCACTTATTAGTGAACCTTGATCCGCTGATTCAAGGGGAAACCGGGATATCCCTGATCGCGTTGAATCAATACCCAATTGAAACCCGTCGTACGCTTATTTACTGGTCCGCATTAATTGGCATGCTGGGGCTGCTGTTAGGGCTATTCTGCCTATTGCGTTCCCGAGCAGGGATTGCCATGCAAGCCATCCGCGATAACGAAGAAGCAGCGGATTCCATTGGCGTCGATCCCGAAAAGGTAAAACGCTGGTTCTTCCTATTTGCAGCCTTTGGCACCGCTTTAGCGGGCGCCTTGTGGCTGGCCCAAGCGTCCACTTTTCAACCTAAAGCCTATTTCTCTGTGCAGTGGACAGCCTACATGATCTTTATGGTGTTGGTGGGCGGCATTGGACGTTTTGAAGGGGCAATTTTAGGCGCCTTATTGTTCTTCGTCGTAGAGACTTGGTTTGCAGCCACAGGGGTCTGGTATCTGGTTGGGTTAGGAGCTGTGGCTATGTTGTGCTCGCTATTTTTACCAAAAGGCTTGTGGGGTTTCATCGAGCAACGCCTCGGCATCCAGCTGATCCCCGTTGGCTATCAAGTGACCTCTCCAACCTCACAAATAGCAAAGCCCTCACCTAAGGAAACCCTATGCCGCCACTCGGAAAAACCCTCATCGTAACGAAGGGCTTGAAGCCTCAGTCACCGTTAAACTTGTAAAATAAAAAGGACATAAAATCATGACCGTACTATTAAGCATTGGGGGGCAGGATTGCTCCGCTAGTAATCATAACGTCTATGAGCGCACTGACCCGGTAACAGGTAAAACTGCTTCTACCTGTGCCGCAGCAACCCTAGACGATATTAAAGCCGTCACCGAAGCCGCTCAATCTGCCTTTGGCCATTGGGCTAAAAGTTTACCTGCTGAGCGCCGCACGTTATTGAATCGTGCTGCGGACATTATGGAGACCAAGCAAGCAGACTTTATCCAAGCCATGATCACGGAAACAGGTGCAACCAAACCCTGGGCGCAATTTAATGTGATGCTTGCAGCAGGCCATATTCGGGAGGCGGCAGCGCTCACCACGCACGTGGGGGGCGAGGTACTCCCTTCCAACAAACCTGGCACACTGGCTATGTCAGTGAATACTCCCAAAGGGGTTTGTCTGGCGATGGCACCTTGGAATGCGCCAATCATTTTAGGCTCCCGCGCCATTGCAACACCCTTAGCCTGCGGCAACACCGTCATTCTTAAAAGCTCTGAGTTTTGCCCATTAACGCACCGTCTTATCATTGATTGTTTCTTAGAAGCCGGCTTCCCATCGGGTACTGTGAATCTTATTTCAAATGATCCAAGTGATGCCCCAGAGATCGTCAAAGCCTTAATCGAAGCGCCTCAGGTGCGACACGTCAACTTCACTGGCTCCAGTCCAGTCGGTCGTATTATTGGTCGTTTAGCAGGTGAAAACCTGAAGCCAGCGTTACTGGAACTGGGTGGCAAAGCCCCCTTAGTGGTGTTGTCCGATGCGGACCTAGAGGGGGCGGTCAATGCCGCGGTCTTTGGCGCCTTTATGAATCAGGGACAAATCTGTATGTCCACAGAACGAGTCATTGTTGAACGCTCGATTGCAGATGAATTCGTTGAGCGTATGGCAAGCAAAGCGTCTAAATTACCTTGGGGGGACCCGCGTGATCAGGTCGTGCTGGGGTCTTTAGTTAACCCAGACGTCGCCGAAAAAATGCATGAGCTCATTCAGGACGCTACCAGCAAAGGAGCGACGCTTCTCTGTGGCGGCGAAAATCGTGGCACCTGCTTTGCCCCGACGTTATTAGATGGTGTCGACAGCTCCATGCGAATCTATAGGGAGGAAAGCTTTGGCCCAGTGAAGTCCATTATTCGAGTCGACAATGAAGAAGAAGCCATTCGTGTCGCCAATGACAGCGAGTATGGTTTATCCTCTGCGGTCTTCTCACAAGACATCAACCGAGCCATCAAATGCGCCAATGCGATAAACAGCGGCATCTGCCATATTAATGGCTCGACCCTTGCCGATGAACCCCACATGCCTTTCGGAGGTGTTGGTGATTCTGGTTATGGTCGATTCGGCGGTAAAGCGGGCATCAGTGAATTTACGGATATCCGCTGGATCACCATTGAAGACCCCAATCAGCACTATCCTTTTTAAATACTGACTAGTGAACGGCCCATTTGCCCGTTGGGACAAATGAGTCGTTCACTGAGTCCCCTGCATCCATATTCAGAAATATCACTATATTCATGACAAATGCCTTCACGGATGTGTACCGTAAGCTGCGCTACGACCACCAAAGATCTGAATCTCGATACTATTTAGAAAAGGTCACTAAAGCGAAGAAGAATTACCAATAACGAGAAGAACAATAGGGCAATAAGGAATCTATTTAAAATTAGATTTTCAAAGTAAAAGAGAAGAATGACCAGAAAGTGGTGGGTGTGGAGAGGTTCGAACTCCCGACATTCGCCTTGTAAGGGCGAAAAATCAAAAGAACTTTAACTTATCTCAACCAACACTTTGGGGAATTTCAAGTAAATCAGATTACAAATCAACAACTTATAAAATAACTTATTGGTTAAAACCGAAATAGAAAAGACTGCTCATTGCTGATTGTGACCAATTTTTTTAAAAAAATTGGTCACAAATCTAGGCATACCAATTATCAGAGTTTACACCAGTTTATGAGCTTCGCTCAACAACGAGCGCAGGTGATACAACATTGAATTTTTATAACTAGCTTTGAATAACAAATTTTTGAAAAAACTAACTCGTTGTTAATAAAGTAGAGTAAATTATTTTGGGAGAACTAGTTGCTACCGCTAAACCACCTCCCCAATGAAGAGAATGAGTCAGAGACTTCATTATTTACCTTAAGTAGAAGATCTCTCTCACCCAGGCGGTTTTTTATCAAGTAACGATTAGTTCTACAGCTATCACAATGTAAACTAAATGTACTATTAGCTTGGCTTTTTAGTGGTATATTTCTTGAATCACACACTGGGCATTGTTGCAGTACTTTAATCTCTTCTATTCGTAATATTAAAGAATCAGCTTGTTCATGAGCGTTATTTTCTCTTAATAGTTTTATCAACGCTGAGGAAAAATCATTAGAAACATCCTCAAGAACACATAAACTTGGCGGAATATCTCCAGTTAACTTCAATGACTTTTTATGTTTACTATTTGATGCACTTAAAAAGTCTAATAATTCCTGGGGGAGTTTCTGTATCGGCTCACCGTAGTTTGCAACTAAAAATTGGGTCATGGTGCGATCAACAAACCACCCCAACCTCTCTACACCGTACAAATCCATTGGTGATAGAGGTATTGCATTGTCACGATCAATAGAAGGCTTTAGCTCTTGGTCTATTGATGAGAAGGCAATCAGCGAGTTTGATTTTTCATAATTATGGTCATGAAAACCTAGCCATGTTTTGATCCGCAGCACATCAACCTGCTCTCTATTTTCTACTAATGTCCAGTCAAAACCTTCTCTGGTTAACTTAAACTCTCGTCCAGCCCAAACAAACACCTTCTCTTGTGATTCATATTTACACTCAACCTCAGCACTATAGGGTTTCAATGCATGCTGAAAATGGAGCCCAACATAACGACAATAGTATTCTGATAACTCTTGGTTACGGACAAATTGTTCTGCAGGTGAACTCTTTAATCTCTGTTGGTTTTTACTTAGCATTTCCCAAAGTATTGATAAATACCGATAGTGAGCATCGTGATTAAGGATGTTGGTACGGTGTAGTGCACCACCGATTTGCGTGTTACGGTTGATCAATAGATACAGACCGCTTTGTTTGAGGTTACAAATGCTGTGATGCATGGCCCGCAACGTGGTAAGGGTTTCTTCCAGTAACGTCAGTGTTTCCAGTGTGGCTTCTTCATCAAAAGTTTGTCCCCAAAGATCACATACTTTGTAGGACAAACGATGGTGAATATCACGGTTGTCGTAAAACCTGAGTGCCTTGTCCAGTGTGTCGTTCAGTTGCTCAACAGTGCGGATACGCTGGGTTAAATGAGTATCAAGCTTATCTAGCAGGCGTGCATACACCCGGTTCTCGTAGATGTGGAAGTCATCTTCACTAAAACGGGCTTTTACTTTTTTGGGAACGACGCCACTCAGGGTTTGGCGTTGCCAGCACTCTGAGTGGGATGCTAGGTGTACCAGCGCACCTTTGGCCAGTCGTTTGGCGCGGGCTACATCGGTGATTTCTTCTTCATAGCGAATATCCAAACGAGGCCGATGAGATATCTGATGCAGGTGGCCTTTTTCAAGAATAATCTGCAGTTTTTTTTCCAATGGCAACAGGTGAGAATCAGCATCAACGACTGCAGAAGGCAGCATGGGGGACATTAGTTTGCTATCATGCTCCAGTTGTCTGCCAATGGTGGCAATAGCGTTTTCAAACAGGCTGATGTCCTGCTGTCGGTTTTTGTCTGGCATCAAAAACTGATGGTTTGTCTGATTCAGGCTGCAGCGCTCTGAGCCATCGCTGACCAGTATCTCCCCTGGATAAATATCGGAGTGCCCGTTCAGACACTCGGCATGCTTTCCTTCCCAGACATAACGCCCGGAATCGATCTGCATTGGCAGATCGAAGCATTTGGTATTGGTGAATCGATCAAACCACATTAGCCACCGCGCTCCTTGCGTTGACGGTCTGTTTCCAGCAGTTGCAGGGACTTGTCTGGATCGCCCTTAAGGTCGGTTTTGCTCCAGAAATCCTGCAATGCATCGCTGAGCTTACCCACATCCTCGGCGGTAACATCGTAGCGGCCAGTCACCTTGCCATTACGCATCACTCGGGTAGACAGCAGGTGGTCGAGTGCTTCACCTTCTGTGGCTCCACAGGCCAGCATGACTGGAATAAAGCGCTTGGCCTGACGCTCAAAACGGTTGCCCCAGCCAAGGTCAAAGGTCTCAGCAAGTTGAGTGGTGATGTCGTGATCTGCCAATTGCTTGAGAAGCTCTTGCACTTGCGGCGTGTGCTGTTGGCTAGCTTGTTGAAAAGCTCTCTGTAAGGATGTGAATGAAAAGCTTGCTGAATCGTACTTGGTGATTTTGAATCGATTGTCCTGCTTCGGCAGCGTCATCACATGGGCGCGGTCGTAGGTCTTGTCGGCTAGCTCGTTGGTGGTTTCGTCGTGGTTGGCGGTGCCGATAAACCAGACGTTACTTGGCACCAAAATCTGGCGGCCTTCTTTCAATCCTTTAGGCGCATTGGGCAGCGCGGTTTCGGCCAGACTGATTAATCGTTCCTTGCGGTCGTTTTTCTCCAGTGCTGATAAAAACTCAGAGAAATACTGTTCCGGACGTGAAAGGTTCATCTCATCGAGCAGAATCACGTTGCAGGTATCACTCCAGCGTGGAGTCTGCGCCTGATACAGGGCTTGCAGGCAGTCCTTTTCGTAAAACTTGCGCTCAAAGGCGTTGTAATGACCCAGCAGATCATCACGATCGCGCCAACCAGCCTGAACAGCAATATCGGTACAGAAACCGCCCATAGCTTTGGCGAAAGCCTTGGCTAGGCTGGTTTTACCTGTGCCACTGATGCCCTGGAATACGTGTAACTGACTCATGGCCAGGCCACCGAGCAGTGTGCGGATATCCTCGATTGGATAGTAGAGTTTTACACGCTCGGCCAGGGCAATGCGGTGTTGGAGCTCTTCGGCAAAGGTGGACAGATCCGGGATATCTTCCAATTCCATAGTGGCCTGGAAATCCTTGCCAGTATCCATACCAGACATTGCTGGGAATGGTGTCTGGGTCTTGTGAGCATCGGTCAGCTGGCTGATACGGCTTTCAAGGTCATCGATATGAACCTGCAAGGTATTTTTATGCTGGGTCAGAAGTCGGTTTTCCTGCTCTTTACTGTAAAGCTCGGTTGCTGCAATTCGTTTATGAGCCGCTTCTGTTTGCGCTTGTAAGAGCTGGGGGCGCAGCTGGGAAAGTTCTGTTTCCAGATCAGACACACGACTACGCAGGAACTCGTTGGTTTCTTGCAGTTCGGCAGTGTCGGATTCATTCAGCTGACGTTCTAACTGGCGATTTTGATCTTTCAGGTTGTCCAGCTGCTGCAAAAACTCTTCTGCTGTTTGGGAGCCAAGCGCGTTTTCCAGATCTCTAAAGCTGGATAGCTGGTCTTTAAGGTCGTCGATTTTTCCCCAGTTGTCATCTAACTTGGCGTTTAGCTTGTCCAGCGCAATTGAGTGTGACTCGCGCTCACGCTCCATAGCTTCGTCTACCAATGCATCAAGGTTTTCTTTGGCTTGACGAAGATCCTCCCATTCGGCATCGATTTTTTGACGTTCAACAGACAGTGTGAACTCAATTTGCTGTCGGTCGTTTTCGATACGTTGTTGGGTAAATTCGTTGCCAAGGTCCAGATCCAGTTTGTAGGTCTGTTTATCCTGTTTCAGCGCTTGCCTGGCGTTTTCAAGCAAGGCTTTTTCTTTGGCAAATTTGGCCTGTTCAGTTGCAAGTTGAACGCTACTTTGCTCCAGCTGTAAGTCACGTTCATCCAAGGCTCGTTTACGTTCTTGTTCTGCCGCCGTCAGTTCTATTTGGGCCTTCTGAATCGCCAGTTCCAATTCGTATTTCTGTTTTTGCAGCTCTGCAAGAGCCGTCTTAAAAGTCGCTTTTTCATCTTGATGCTGCTGCTTCAGCTTTTCCAACGCCTTACGGTTTTGCTGTTCAAAATCGGCTTCAGCATTTAATTCGCGTGCACTGATTTCTCGCTCGCGTTTGGTCAATTCACCTTGTAGTTTGGCTTGTAGGGTTTGTTGTTGTTGAAGTTCTTCTTGTTGTTCTGAAAACTCAGCTTGGGCATCAGCAAGTTCCTGAGAGAGCTTTGCTTGCTCGCGTTCTTTGCTTTCGGCTTCTTGCCATTTTTGATTGCAGGTATCCCAGCGAGCACTGTATTCCTGCTCCAGGTTTTGCTGGTACCTGCCAATCTCCTTGCAGACGTCCGCAAACCTTTGAATCCATTTTCCGAACTCATTTGCCTTATCGGCGGGAATGGCGTTGATCAGCGCTTTCAGATATTGCTGATCAACATTAATGTTCAGTGAGTTATTGGTGCTTTGATAGATCTTGCTGGCGCTCTCAAAAGATGCCGTCCACATGGGCACCTGTTTTTCGAGGTTCATAGCAGGCGTTGGCTTCAGGGCTGCTGCTGTACTTCCCTGTGGCGGAGGGGTTGGACGATTTTGTTTCTTAGCCATTAATCCATTCCTTGAAGTGTTCGGTAAATTGCAGCGCGTAGTCGATATGTTGCTGCGCAATTTCCAGTGTTATTTCTGTGTACTGTTTGCCGGTATAACGGCTATTACCATGGCTGGTCTGATTGCGTAAATCCGCCAGATCGAGCAGTTTGCGAAGTTGTAGCCGTTGGTTGGTGAGCTGTTTAAACGGGTGATTGTCGTGGCCGAGTGAACCTAAGGCAGCGGCGAATACCAGGCCTTTTAAAGAGCTGGATGGTGTTCGTAAGGTACTGATGGCCACCTTCAGGCTTTGTCGTGACAAAGGCTCGATTACCTGATCGGTAAAAGCAGGCAAGGCCAATGCGGTCAGGAGCTTTTTATTCAGCTCGTGATTGTTTTTACTCTGCTTAGGTAATGAGCCTGTGTTGGCAGGAAAGGTTTTGATCAACCATTGCATCAAAACCTCCAGCAGTTTCTGGCTCTCGGTAACCGCCGTTTCCAGGTCATTTTTGTGATCCTGGCCTTGCTCGAGTGTTTCTTTACGGGTGAGCAGCACCGCAATGGCCGCAGCAATGTCTGGTTCTTTTTGTGCCCATGGATAGTTCACTAGAACATGCAACTGAGATTGCTCCTTCAAGCTCTGTAGCCATTCGGCGACTGTTTGTGTATCTGGCTCGGCTTGCCCAATCAGCTTCGCGAGCTGTTTAAGCAGGTGGTTATTGTTTTCCAGCAATTGGGGAAGGGTATCCTTCAGCCACCAGGCTTCGTCGCGAATATCGAATGGGTCTTTGATGCTCCAAAGATTTGAATCATGGCTGGGGGTCACCCAAACCAGAATCCAGGCAGACTCCGGTTGTTCAGTTTGAAAACGGATACCTGATAATTTGATCTGCTTTGGAATACCGCTACCGGAATGTAGCTGTTTGGCTGCCCGGTAATCAGCCCGGTAATCCTGCCAGGCATTCAGTGCGCCTTTGGTATCTGGCTGTGAGCAGTCTGATTTTGGGGGAGCTGGCTTAAAGGGTTTCAGGGTATATCCGGTCTTACGATCCTGAACAAATTCGGGGTATTTGGATTGGGGATTACTGGCTTCCATCACCTTGAGTTTGTTATCAATCCGTGGCCATAGTTTGCCGGTAACGGCATCCTGAAACAAATAACCGCTGGCCAGCTGCTCACTTTGATTGTCTTCCTCAGTGATGGCTTTGATGCCGTTATCAGTAAGTTCGGTTGCTTGATCATTAATCCAGCCACGACTTACTAGCTGAGCCTGAATCAGCTTGATCAAGTTGGTGTGTAGGCCAGTCAGCTGTGCAATGTCTTCGGCGTCGTGGTTTTTGGCCCGAATCAGGCGCAGCACGGCTTTCTGAAACAGGTTCATCGTGGGCTGTTTTACCTCTGGGTACAGCACTCGGTGAACCATAACTGGCCATAACACGGCTTGCACTTTATCGTGCTTGCCGGGCGGACGACGCCCATATTTCAGGTAGGTTGAGGAATCAACGAAGGCTGCCATGATCACCTCCACACAGTTGATAGAAGGCCTGCAGAGCAGGAACACCTTCTTCGGCATCCGGATTGGTGGCTAATTGAGCGTCGCCCACACAGATCAGCATCTGACGTTGACGGCTCATGGCCACGTTCATACGGTTAGGCAAGCGCAGGAAGCCAAACATACGGTTGAGTTGGGTTTCGTGGCTTTCCTCTGCCGACTTCTCTGATTCGTTATTATTGGGATGTTTTGCTGGTTTGGGTTTGTGCCAGGTGCGTACACAGGAGAGCAGTACAACGTCGAATTCTTTGCCCTGGAAGGCATCGACGGAACCAACGCGCAGTCCTTCCTCGCCTTTGGATGTCGTTGCAAACTCCGCTGAAGGCTCATATTGGCCATTCACTTTTTTCATCAAAGGTATGTCGTTGATACGGGTACGAGCGAGCTTTTCCATGATCAGCTCGCGCTGGGGAGCATAGAAGGTAATCACACCAATTGAGAGATTGTTTCCTGCGGCTTCAAATAACACCTTCACTTCTTCAGCAATTCGCTCGGCTTCTGCCTCGCGAATCCGGCTGGTGCCTCGTTTGGTCGATTTACCCTCTGATGCTGGTACATCAATCCATTGGCAAACCTTGTTCTCGTAGCTGGATTTGCGATTGCCAAGGGCTTTCAGAAACTCGGGCTTAAAGGCAAAGTAACTTTCCGGGCGACCGGATTTCACCTTGTCCATACCAATGGATTCGTAGAACTGCTGGCTGACAAAATCCCCCAGTATCGGATGCATACGGAACTGCGTATCGAGCATCACCACACGCTTGGTTTCATCCTGTTGCTGCAGTTTGCTCAGTAAGGAACGCATACGCTCGAACATGCTGGTGCGATAAGCCTCGAGTTGCTGTTCTGTCAGCTGGTGCTCTTCCTGAAGCTGGCCCTCGATATCAGGTTCCAGCATATGTGGAAGCTGGCGATCATCCCCGACCAGAATGATTCGGCGCTTCGCCATAGACATAGGGATGAACAGGTCCAGAGGATTGGCGCGAGCGGCTTCGTCGATAACGACGGTATCAAAGTCGATTTCTGAGCTGTCCAGCCCAGCCACGGACTTCAAGCTTGCCATCTTGTTGCCTGCGGCCTGCTGGCAGGTTGCGCCGACGACCATGGCGTATTCTTCTGTTGTCGTCAGCGCGGCCTGGCGATCTGTTTCGATACTGTTCGCCAGTTCCTGTAACGCCCAGGCAACGCCTTGTTTGTGTTGCTGCATCTGTTGATCAAGAGCGCTTTCGATCTGGTCGATCAGCTTTAGCCCAGCGTCATCCAGAGACTGTTTCAGCTCCGGTGGGCGGTAGTCGGGCAGATGCTGATCTAGTAATCGGTTTTGCAAATCTTCGAGTAATTTCAGTAAGCCGTCGTCTGCCTGTTGAGTTTGAGCAGCTTGCTCCAGTACCGCTTGGTCTTCGTGCTGGAAGCGGTAGAGCTGACGCTTCAGTTCTCGCAACAGGTCATCGGCACGCAACGATCCATCATCAGCAAAGCTGGTGGGCGTAATTCGCAACCCTCGGATAAACCGCAGCGTGTTTTGGTTATGTTCGATATTGCTGGTTTTTGGGGCTTTTCTTTTTTGCTCTGCAACATAGTCTTCAAATTCACTGATCAGCCGGGATGGCAATCTGACTCGATGCTGCTCCAGTTGCTGTAGCTGCTTAAGTAGCAGGCTCAGTTGCCTGACATATTGAGCAGGTGAATACTGGCTTACCCGCAACAGCGCCAGATTGGCGTTGAGTTCATCCAGTTGCTTTAGCAACGGCTGTTGTTGGTATTGCTGGTCAATTTGCTCATTCAGGTATTGAGCCTGAGCATCGACCCAGCGACCAAAACCGCTTTCTTCTTCGGCACTGCCTTTTTTACCACCAACTCGTGTTGCGGGCAGGTTAAAGACCTGGCTTCGATCCAAGGCGTTATCGACAGCATCGTGTTGAAAGCTGCTGACCAGCACCTGACCGCTGAGGTTTTGTTCCTCAAACTCTTCTGCCAGTCGGCGTTGAAGCGCGGCGATTACCTGGGTTTTCCCTGTGCCAGGTGGGCCAATAATGATCGCGACATCCGGTGTGTTCAGAGCGGTTTCCAGGGCAAGCAGTTGCTTGTCGGTAGGCTTGCCACCCTTGAACGTTTCTTTGGCGTAGGACGTCAGCCCTTGGATTTTGCGGCGACGATCCGAAGGGATCGATACACCTTCCAGTAACGATTTGAGTTGCGGCATGCGTTTGCCAGAATCGATCGCCTGGCGCGCAATCATACGACGCTTGGCAATGGTGCACTGACCCGCTAGGGAGAGATAAAGCCAGCCGTCTTTGGGCTTGTCGTTTTTATCGGCTAACTTTTGTGGCAGGTCAAAGCGGGGAATATCTTTTTTGCGGTCTAATGCCGGTGTAAATACCAGATGATCCTCTTCAAACCGTATTTCACCACGAGCATTTTCTTGCTGCGGTTCGGCTTTATTTTCGGTTCTCAGCTCTTCAGCCCAATCGGGGGCTTGATGTGATAAATCCACTTGCTCGGATTTTCCAATGTCGAGTGATCGCCAGCGTTCCTGGAACTCTTTGAATGCATCACTGGACTTGGGCCAGATCCGCCAGCGGTTGGTACGACCATCTTCAAAGGCTTCTGCATGGGTAAAGCGTAACGCTTTCAGGGTCTCTGCCTGTTTCAGGGCAATGGCCCACTCCTTGTCGTTGTACAGATTCCAGAGCTCCAGATAGCTGCCGTTGTCTCGCAGGGCTGCGTCCAGAGTTGCTTTGTGGGTTGCGCTATTCAATGCAGCTGTAGCGCTAGCATCCTGAAAAGAGAAACTGCCCGAGAGCAGAGAAAAGCCATTATCGCGACGAGGATGTCGGGTAATACGACGGATCAAATGACGCCCGTCTTTTTCGGCTTCTACGTCAGCACGCCAGCCTTTGCCCAGCAGTTGGAAACCCTTTCCTGAACCAGAGTTGCTGAAGCGGGCTATGGCCAGCCAGTGTTCTTCAGTCGCCTCGGGAGACTGGCTTGTTACCACAAAGTGCTCTTGCAGCCACTGACCCGCCAATTCAATGTCGTTTTCTTTGATTTCCTGTTTGGTGAACAAATCATCGGAGATCAGGCCGTCGACACCCAATTGCAGATCCAGTGCAGTGACCTCGACGGGTGCCAGATACTGCAACTGCAATGTGTTTTTTTCTACTTGGGCCAGCATCCAGCGAGTCTGATCGCGCAGTGTCAGGCTGGTTAAAAATGGCCAGTCCTGAGCGGAGCAGGATACCTGAATATGTTCCATCTCCTGTTGGAGCATCCAGCCATCGTTGTAGGGCATCAGGCTGACAGGCTGGTTTTCCCGAAGCCCGGAAAGGTCTTCGCTTGAGCGCAGATTAATCAGATCACTGGCAAAATAAGGGAATTCATGTAATTGCATAAATCACCACCGAAATTGCCAAAAAACGTGGGTTTCTGCCGGGCTGTCCAGGTGAATGCAGTAAGGCTCCTGGTTCTTTCCACGGGTTTCTGATTTCAGAGGGATCTTTTTTCTGAACTCTTTCATGTTGTCGTCACCACGGGAAATGTGTAGAGGATCAACAGGCGTGATAACCAGCTTCGTTTCTGAATATTCAATCTGAATATGGTCGCTGGGAACTCTGTCGTAACTGAAAGACGGCATCAGGCGTTTCAGTTCTTTCTGGTCACCGGGTTGCAGGCAAACCCTCCTTCCTGTGGCAATCTGGTTACCATCCAGCTCCGGGTATTTATCCTGCTTTTCGGTTTCTGAAACCCTGATGAACTCCTCGAACAATACCAGTTTCGGGTCGACCGGTGAGTCACAGAAGAAACAGCAGACGTCATCCATACACTCAGTGTCAGAAGGCAGTATCGTTTGGCCGTTGCACTCCTTGCACTTAAACAAGTGCTCATCGACTTCTGTCAATGCTTCCAGCCATTCCGCCATGGATGGGCGTGACAACGGGGTTTCTTTACCTACGCCGAAGGTTTGTTGGAATAACTCCGGCAGTTTGCTGTTGTCGATCAGTTGAATCGGCAGATTGGTGAAGCACTCGTTATCCGGGTTGTCTGGATCATTGATCCAGGGATGCTTACCACGAAGCGCTTCGTCTTCTATCTCGGGTTCGCCGTCGTTGATCATTTCGCCCTTTAACGGATGGTTATGGGTGAGCAACTGATAAGCAATGACTGCAAAGCTCCAGCAGTCTGTCAGGCTGGATAGCATGGCCTCGCCACGAACGACTTCCGGGGCACCGTAATCCGGCGTATGTACGGTTAAACTCGAGTGGGATTCATAGCTGATGTTGTCGCAGTCAATCAGCCAGGTTTCGGCATGGTTCGGGTCGTCTGAAACAAAGATATTATCGGGAGAAATATCACCGTACAGCATGCCACGGCTATGCAGTTGGTTAAGAGTCCGGGCCAGTTGGCAAAGGATACGAATGCGACGACGTAAGCCGCCCTGATCCAGATAGTTCTGAATATGAGGGGCCGGGTTCTCTTCCGTTGCGTTATCATTGGCCTGGATAAAGCTATCAAGGATGGATTTTAATGGGACCAGACCATCCATCAACTCCATGGCGTAGGCCATGCGCGGCTCTTTCATCAATGTCAAAGGCCGCGCCAGTTTCAGATCGGCGATGTCCTGTCGTATCAGCCATTCAATATGGCCGCGCCATTTCTTCTTCGCAGTCTCATCTTTATTTGTGAAGCCTTTGATGAGTACTTGAGGCCGGTCGGTGGTGAAAACCACACCCTGACCGCCTTCAGCCAGTTTTTCTTTGAGCTCGTACTTCATGCCCCGCACATCTTCCAGTGGCGGTAGCTTCTTCTTTTTACTGCCTGGGTTACTCATGATCTATTCAGTCCTGAATATGCCTGCAATGCTTTTGTCATCCCCGTGTCTTGGGGTGGTCCATTCGTTCAGCTCTTTGGTCAGCCAGCGTTTGCAGCGGCGTTTGTTACTGCGCTTTAACTGCTGAAAAATCGCATCAAAAAAACCTTCCAGGTGCTCTGGAATCAAGTCATCTGATATGCCATCAGTCATCAGCAGTACGCCGTCACCAGGCTGGGCCAGAGTGAACTCAACGCTCGTCCAGTCATGATCTTTGGCCTTGGAGAGTGTTTGTGTCTGATTGCCAAAGCCATCTCTCAAGGAGGTAACCACTCTGAGCTGCCCCTGGCTCTTGATAAGCAGTAATCCATCCCCCACCTGGGCGGCCATGCCACTTCCAGCTGGAGTGACAGAGGCCCAGAGGCAAGTGGTCTCAAACGCTGAGTGACTATCGCCAAAGTGGCTTAGCCAGAATTGCTGTATCTGTTGGCTGATCTGCAACGGTGTTGAATTGAAACCAGCCTGCAGCTCTAGCGAGCGTTGAACACTCTGGACGCAGTAACGGGAGCCTATGTAGCTCAGTGGTCGACTGCCCAGTCCGTCGGCAACAGAAATACACCAGCCCTTTTGGATGCCGCGCACGAGCACGGCATCCTGGTTAGGAATGTGTTCGAAGAGGTGAGCCGGGCCGATTACTGAGCTACCGGTTGCAGCCAGTTTCATCAGAAGTCTAGCTCTTCGTATTCATCATCTTCGTTTTCCAAGCTGACAGAAGTCGCTGGAATCACTAGAGGGGTAACTTGATTCGGCGTGGTTGAACGACTTCTCGTAGTTACACTCATAGTGACAGCCTTAAAGAAGCGATGAATATCCCGTGCATTTTCTGCTTTGAAAACTGGTGCTTCAATGTCATTAGCAAAATCGTTTAATAATGAAATATCTGCATCAGCACCAATGCCCATAGCAAAACGGGTTGCTTTACTTGAGCGCTCTCCGCTCAGTAATTGTTCAAATGGAGCTTTAATATCATCTGTAGGATGACCATCAGATACTAAAATAATCACTGGTTTATAGGCACGAGAAGGAATTTTATCGATATCTTCAATTAGTTTTGATACCAATTCAAAAGCTGCGCCCATCGGAGTCCCCCCCATTGCAGGTAAAGGCTCGAAAGACTCTATTTTATGAGCAGCTATAAGAGGAAGGTGAACTTCTGCGTTACCACCAAATGTTATTAAGGAAACCTGCAACTCGGCACGCAAACGACTTTCACCAGAAAATGTACTAATCATGTCTTTCAGCGCAGAATTAAGCGCTTCAATTTTTCCATTAACGGACATGCTTCCACTGGTATCAGCCATTACAATTACAGGTAAAGGGCGGGCAGTCTGAGTTTGGAATTGTTTTAGGCTATGAGCCATAGTTTTTCTATCCTTGTCTTAAATTAAAACAGTAGCGTCTCGATAAGAAAGTTATCTAAATTAATTCACCTAATAACTTAATATACGGAGAGGTTAGCTATATCCATGCCAAGATTCTTAGTTATCTATTTTCACCCTATGTTTTTCAATCCAATTATTTAATGTTTGATAGTTTTTTAGGCCCAAAAGCTTAGCTGCATCGGACTTATTGCCTTGGGATGCTAACAGTGCTCTCGGCACATAGTGACCTACCAACTCCGAAATAATATCTTGTATATCAACACCTTGAGACACATCCCTATCTAGCAGGCCATCTTGTTTTTGTGGCCGATGGAAAAATGCTTGCTGCATTTCCTCACCACTAATGAGTTCATCACTACTCCATAGTGATGCTCGTAGTATCGTAGAGCGTAGTTCGCGAATGTTGCCAGGCCAGAGATGCAGTAGGATAAGATTTTTTGCATCAACAGAAAGTTTTTTATCTTCGAGCGCTTTATCTTGTTTTGCTAGGCCTGCAAGCAGCGTTTCAGAGAGATGCAGTAGATCTCCTTCACGACTTCGTAAAGGAGGCAGTGTTAGCACGCCAACCGCTACACGATAAAATAAGTCTTCTCGAAACCCCCCATTGGCGATGTCTTCGATAAGATTTCGATGTGTCGCAGTAATAATTCTGACATCAACGGATTCTTCTTTTTGAGAGCCTACTGGCGTGACTAAGCCCTCTTGTATCGCGCGAAGTAAACGCACTTGAGCAGCTGTTGTTAATTCACCAAATTCATCCAAGAATAACGTACCACCATGGGCTTGCTGAAAAACACCCGCTCTATCTGAGGCTGCCCCCGTAAACGCTCCTTTTTTATGGCCGAAAAGCGTCGTATCGATTAATTCTGGCGGTATTGCTCCGCAGTTCAATGCGATAAAGGGCTGATTAGCACGCCGACTAACGTTATGTATAGCTCTGGCAAATAGCTCTTTGCCGGTACCCGTTTCACCTTGAATCAAGACTGGCACTTCACGTTCTGCCAAAATCTGCGCCTGTTTCTTAAGGCGCAACATATTAGGGTCTTGTGTGATGATGTCATCAAATGCAGCATGAACGAGTGCTTGGTCATTGATCAGATTCGCTAAATGTTGGTCATTCACTGACACCGCACTAGGAATGTATTCAGCAGCAATATTGAACGGAATCTCGACCTGCTCAACCCCTTGCTCACGACTAGATTGATAAAAGGTCACCGGGTACTTAGTTTTACCTAGTAATATCCATACCGCCTGCATTGCTGGCGTGCCAGGCGAAAGTAAAATCGAGAGATTTGATTGGTCAGAGTGAAGACGCTGGAGATGTCGGTCAGCCACTTGGTAAATGCTGGTAAAATCTATTGGCGAATTGAGCGGCTCATGGTGAGATTCAATCGAAGGTGCAGAGTCCCTTAAACGTTCAACTAGCCAGGACTTATACTTTCGAAGTTCACTCGATGAATAAGAACTTAAAAGAACGACCCTGCTAAACTGGAAGGCCTTCAGGGTACTTAGAACTGGGCCTTGATCAGTACAGGTAATTGCTTCAAGGTCACGCTTACCTACCCAGGTTAGTAAAACTGCTTCCATACACCCCACTTTAAGTTTTTCCCTGCAACTACCAACAATCCAATAACCAATAAAACCTATCACAAGCTTCAGTAATAAGAAATCACCGGGACTATATAGATACGGTATCGAACCGCTACATTTTAGCTAGCCAATTTAAACAGTATTCAATTTAGAATGCTTGCTAATTAAAAATACAGTTAATTAAAGTAGCGTATTACTACTTATATATTTCTTCGACAGAAGTGCTTGGTTATCATTTTTTGGTTTCACTCTCTACTAAACCAAACTCAGGCATTTCTTGCGCAGCATGTAATATTGACTCAGTAAATCGTGAAAGTGACGCATGGGGTCTAGTATTTGTTGGATACGATATTCCATAAGGGTAGTAAATTGCTGGCTCAAATGGTCGGGTGATTACGCCATTAGCCTTCCATACATTTGCTGCAAACGGCTCGACTACTGCGACCGCAAGACCTGCAGCAATCATCGAATATCCTGTATGAGAAGTGTCAATCATAATCGCTTGGTTGAGCTTATCTTTTACCGAGCTCAGTACCCCACCCAACTCACTCCAGTAAACTGGTGAGCTGTCTACAACCTTAAGAACAGACTCTCCAATTAAGTCTTCCGCACAGATAACCTTTTTCTTTGCCAATGGATGATCATATCGCGCAGCAAAAACAAAACGAACTTTGCCGATAGATCGCCTATCGATCCCCGTTAGTGATGGAAGCTCCAGCCCTACCGCGGCATCGACCTGATTACTTTGCAGTTTTGCCACCAATTCAGACATACCATCGGTGTGAATAGTAATCCGTTCGACCGGGTAATATTTTAGATGTTCTTTAAGCGCCATAGGCAGTAAGGTCGTGGCAATGGCCGATGTACTGGCAATTTTTAACTCAGTAGGCGCCTTCGCACGTATTTTTCCTGCCACAACTTCCAGTTTTTCAAGCCCTAGAAAGCTTTCTTCAACGGAACGAAAAAAGTCTGTGGCCTCTAAAGTAGGCAGTAAACGCCCTTTTTTCCTTTCAAAAAGTCGAAAACCCAAATGATCTTCCAAATCTGCTAGCAACCTACTCACAGCTGGTTGAGAAATATGCATTTCTGCTGCGGCAGCGGCGGTTGTTCCTCGTAGCATGATGAATCGAAACGCTTCTATTTGCCTAAATTTCATTCTCAACCCTTTTCAATAACATTCAGTTATCGACTATGCATTAATATAAGTGGATGTCATTTAATTTAATACACATTATAGAAATCAGTAAAGAATAAGAATGATCACAAGGAGTACTTTGCTATTGCTTAACACTTCACAGCAATCACACCAAGGCTATAAGGAACACATCGTGCCAGAGACTGCCAATACGCCAATTCTGAGCGTGGATAATTTGTCAGTAGAGTTTGACGGTCATCGCGTAATCGAAGATTTAAGCTTCACCGTCGAAGCAGGAAAAACGCTTGCTATTGTTGGTGAGTCTGGATCGGGTAAATCGGTTACCTCTCAATCCATAATGCGCCTAGCTGAAGGCGTTGGCGCTCACTACCCAAGCGGCCATATTTGGTTTGAGTCCGAGAGCTTCGGCACCATCGATTTACTCCAAGCACCATTAAACACTATTCGCAAAGTGCGCGGAAAAGACATCGCCATGATCTTTCAGGAGCCGATGACATCCCTAAACCCGGTATACACCATCGGTGATCAGATTTGTGAATCATTAACGTTACATAAGCAAATCAGCCAAGATGTTGCACGTAAAGAGGCTGTCGAGCTCTTAAAAATGGTGCGACTGCCCGACGCCAGTGAAATGCTTGATCGTTACCCGCATCAATTATCAGGCGGTATGAGGCAGCGTGTCATGATTGCTATGGCGCTAGCATGTCGCCCAAAAATACTGATTGCTGACGAGCCGACCACTGCATTAGATGTCACGATTCAAGCTCAGATTTTGGCGATTCTGAAAGAGCTTCAAAAAGAGCTCAATATGGCCGTGATTTTCATAACTCATGATATGGGCGTGGTTGCAGAGGTAGCAGATGACGTTGTGGTTATGTGGCAAGGTAAGAAAGTCGAGCAAGGCCCTGTAACAACGATTTTCACTGAGTCAAAGCACCCCTACACTCGAGCTTTGCTTTCTGCTGTGCCAAAACTCGGCACCATGGAAGGGCAACCCTACCCTAAGCGCTTCCCCATAACTATCGTTGAAAATAACGAACCAACTGTGATTGGCGAAGAGTGTATTCAGAATACTGCTGATTATGAATCAGAACCTTTATTGTCTGTGCGCAATCTTGTTACTAGATTCGACACTAAAAAGAACTTTTTTGGTAAAGCAACTCATCGAGTCCACGCTGTTGAGCAAGTAAGCTTCGATATCTTCAAAGGCGAAACCCTAGCATTGGTGGGCGAATCAGGATCTGGAAAATCCACGATTGGACGCACCATTCAACAACTTCAGAAAGCCACAAGCGGTGATATCAGCTTTAATGGCAAGTCATTTGACAAGCTATCTAAAAGCGAGCGCAAGAAGCTTCGCCAAGAAATTCAGTACATTTTCCAAGACCCATTAGCCTCTCTTGATCCTAGAAAAACCATTGGCTTTTCCATCGCTGAACCGATCAGAACACATAACCTTATTCAAGGGGAAGGTAACATTCAAAAGCGCGTAACGGAGCTTCTTGAACGAGTGGGATTAACAAAAGACCACGCAAATCGCTATCCGCATCAGTTCTCGGGTGGCCAGCGCCAAAGGATTTGTATCGCCCGAGCACTGGCCTCAAACCCCAAATTAATCATTGCAGATGAAGCGTTGTCTGCACTGGATGTCTCCATCCAAGCACAAATCATCAATCTATTCATGGAACTGCAAGAAGAACACGGGATTTCTTATCTCTTCATTAGCCATGACATGGCAGTAGTTGAAAAGATGAGTCACCGCGTCGCTGTCTTATATCTCGGACAAGTAGCAGAGCTTGGTTCTCGCCAGCAAGTACTGGAAACGCCATCTCATCCTTACACCAAGCGACTTCTAAGCGCTGTACCGGTCGCCGATCCATTTGTGCAGCGCGACTTTAGCAAGATTGAGGGCGAAATCCCCAGCCCTGTTCGGATGGTTGGTGATGAACCAATGATCTTGACTCAGCTGGAAATCGCTCCAGGGCACTTTATTGCCCAGTCATAAAACAACAACACTCATCACAAAAGAACGGAGAATATCTTATGTACAAAGCATCTTTAAAAGCGATGTTACTGAGCGGAAGCTTCGCCTTAGCGCTACCCGCTTTAGCAAGCACGCTGACAGTTTCATCACCGCAAGATCCAGGCAGCTGGGACCCAGTAGACACCTTCTTGGTAAACTGGTCTTCGGTAGCGACCAACATCTATGACGGTCTCACCTACCGCGCCCCTGACCTGACGCTACAACCTGGACTAGCAACGTCATGGGAGCAATTGGATGAAGGCAGCAGAATCCGCTTTCACCTGCGTGAAAATGTAACCTTCCATAACGGCGAATCATTTAACGCAGAATCCGTTAAATTTACTTTTGATCGGCTTATGGGCGAAGAAGGTAAAAAGGGACCTCAACGTTCTAACTATGCTGCGATCCAGTCTGTTGAAGTGATCGACCCTCTAACGGTTGATTTTCATCTAAACGCCCCTGATCCTGTTTTATTAACTAAATTGGCAGGCTACGGTGCGATGATTGTGCCGCCGAACTACATAAAAGAGTACGGCGAAGAGTTTTTCAACACGCATCCTGTTGGTACTGGTCCATTTAAATTTGAGACCTACGAGCCAAAAGTGCGCATCGATCTAAGTGCTTACGAGAATCACTGGGGCGGTGCTCCAAAGCTTGATCACTTGAACTACCGTTTTATCAGTGAGCCTTCTACTGCAGTCGCCGAATTGCAATCTGGACGTGTTGATTTGGTGATTCCACCGACTATCCCGATCGGCATGATTAGCACCATCGAAGACGATCCAAAGCTAGACGTTGTAACTACAGCAAGTCCAACTGTATTTGCTCTACGCTTTAACACTCGTGATGGAATCACGAAAGACGAACGCGTACGTAAAGCGTTAATTTATGGGGTCGACCGACAAGCAATTATTGATTCCATCCTAGGCGGTCAAGCGGCTCAAATTTCCAGCTTCCAGAGTGATATTTCCTTTGGTAATGACCCGGACATGGCGCCTCTTCCTTATGACCCGAATAAAGCAATGCAGCTATTGAAAGAGGCTGGCGTTAAACCCGGCACAAAACTGCAAATCGACATTCGTGGCAATGACGCAACGTTCAGCGAAGTGGCTCAAGCCGTCGCAAGTTACCTGCAAATCGTAGGCATTAACGCAACGATTAAGCCATACGAAACCAATGTGCTGTTAAATGACATCATTCCGTCTGGTAAAACCGGTGCAATGTTCCAACAAAAATGGGGCGGCTGGACGCTTGATTATGACAACACAGCGTACTTCATGTACCACACTGGCGAAAAGTGGAATCCATACGACAGCGATAGCGCACTAGACGAAATGCTGGAGTCGCAACGCTCCATTACCGATATGTCAAAACGTGAAGAGATCTTACAGTCGATCGCTCGATACACTGCTGATCGAGCGCTTGAGATGCCGCTTTACAGTCAAGATGCCATCTTCGGTATTTCGAAGAAAGTTAAAGACTTTACACCAGTCCCAGATAATCGACTTCGCCTAAATGAGGTCTACGTCGATTAAATACCACCTTGTCTACGGCATTAGTACACGAAGAATGCCGTAGACAACTTTTAAAAAGAACGCCATCAAGCATCACTCGCTTGAGTCATCACTGTTAAAAGGATTAAGTATGGGAAGCTTTTTATTAAAGCGCCTATTTCAAGCAGTCTTTGTACTGCTTGCTATTACTCTAATTGTCGCTTACGCAATACGCCTAACGGGCGACCCAGCATTAATGCTGACACAAGGCGCAGGGAGCGTTACTGAGGCGGATTTACAAATGATTCGCGAATCACTTGGCATCAATAAGCCCTTTGTGGCTCAGTATTTAGAATTTTTGCAAAGCTTGCTTGTTTTGGATTTTGGACGCAGCTTTTTAGGCGGTACCCCTGTATCCACCCTCATAGCTCAATCTCTTCCTGCAACACTTGCACTTGCTACCTGCGTAATGTTTGTTTCAATTGCCATCTCAATTCCATTAGGCATTAAAGCAGCAGTATCAAAAGGCAAATGGGCTGACCAAGTCATCCGTATCGTGTCTCTCATTGGCTTATCATTTCCGAACTTCTGGCTAGCGCTAATGCTGGTCTTAGTGTTCTCAATTTGGCTACAGTGGCTTCCACCTAGCGGCATGACAGACTTCACAAGCTTCATCATGCCGGCGTTCACTATGGCGATCATACTCACCGCAACCAATGTGCGCTTGGTTCGCTCGTCAATGTTAGAAACCTTGCAGTCTCAGTACATCATGGTCGCGCGCGCAAAAGGCCTAAGTGAAAACAAAGTCCTCTACAAACATGCATTGCGCAACTGCGCCATTCCTTTGATTACGTATTTTGGCCTTCAATTTGGTGGTCTCTTAGGCGGCATCGTTGTCATCGAGCGAGTGTTCAACTGGCCTGGCCTTGGCACCTTGGCGTTTGATGCCGTTGGCTCAAGGGATTACCCCGTTCTCCAAGCCGTGATTACCGTACTGTCCATGCTCATCGTCGGAGTAAACCTGTTAGTGGATATTGCTTACGGCCTTATCGACCCTCGAATTCGCACGGAGTCTTAACATGTTGTTTAACCGTTTCAGCAGCAACTTATCAAATTATAAAAGCTTAGAGTTCATACTGGGGTTCCTACTTACTGGCTCTATCTGTCTACTCGTGCTTCTTTCCGATTTTATTTTCCAAGGTGGAGACAAGATCAATCTGAGCGCGCGCCTGTTAGAGCCGTTTAGTAACCCAGACTACCTGCTTGGCACAGATCCTCTGGGCAGAGACATTATGGCACGGGTTATTTCAGGCGGAAAAATCTCTCTACAGGTAGGGTTTTTATCGGTTGCAGGCGCTGTCGTTCTTGGTGTCATCATGGGCTTGATCTCTGGCTATTACCGAGGTTTTTGGGATGTTATTGTGATGCGCTTCGCCGATGTCCAGCTGGCGATGCCCTTTATCCTGCTTGCCATCACATTCATCGCCATCATAGGCGGCGGGCTCACTAATATGATCATTCTGCTGATCATTTCCCAATGGGTGCAGTACGCACGATTGGTTCGAGGCTCGGTCCTGTCTCTTCGTGATAGAGAGTTCATTCAATCCGCAGAAGCGATTGGTGTGAGTCATTTAAATATTCTATTTCGTCACCTCCTGCCGAACCTGATCGGTCCGGTGATTGTGTTAATGACACTGAACGTCGCCAACAACATTTTGCTTGAGAGCAGCCTTACATTCTTGGGCTTGGGCGTTGACCCCTTGACCCCTAGCTGGGGTGGCATGCTCGCTGATGGGCGTACTTATATACAAACCGCGTGGTGGGTGAGCGTTTTCCCAGGACTGGCAATTCTTCTAACTGTACTTGGCTTAAATCTACTCGGTGATTGGCTTCGAGACAGCTTAGACCCAACAGGTAGGACCGCAAAATGAGTATTACTTTCACAAAAACGTTTCAATCTACTGGAAATCATCTTATTGAGCGATTCTCAACTGAAGCCAGCAAAGGACGACTCATTGAGGCTTGGATCTTTGCTGACAGAGAGAAGCGCCAAAGTATCGAAAGAAGCCTTCTAAACGCAGGCATCAAAGCCAAGGTGCGCAGTGCTTACAAGCCACTGCTGCACTTTATGCTTGAGGACTTAAACCTCAATGACAGCAACTTAAAAAAAGTGGAAGTGTTTTATCCTGTTCATCAAAAAGCATCGGATAATAGGTTTCTTCTAGAAGCCTACCCGCTTGCTGCTCTAACAGGAAAAGCAGAAATCGCATTTCATCCAGATAACAGCAGTGACCATCAGTACCGAGTGATACTTCACTCCCGGTCTGGAATGTACACTGAACATAAAGTATTTGCGCCAAATCACACTCACACTGATGTAATAAATCAAGAGCATCTATCCCCTACTGGCTGGTTAAAAGTACACGACGAAAATGGCGAACTCGAGACTGATGAACGACTCGAAACAGACTACGAACAATTATTCAACTGCGTGTTAGAAGTCGTTACTGAGCATAATTGGACAGGTCAAGAGCCATTTTTTGAAACGTTGAGCATTGACGTCGAACTGCCGTGGCCAGACCAGCCAATCGGTTACGAACAAGAAAACATTAGCCTTACAGAGGCCCTTCATGAAGATTTGTACTTCTCTTTGCAAGAATGGTTTAAGGTCAAAGCGGGCTACCAGCCCAAAGACCGTGAAGGACAGCCTGGGCAAATTGTCCCTTCAGTCATTCACTCACATGCAGATGAGTTAACCCTGAAAATGCGCACTCAGCCCTACAATATGTCAGAGAGTGGGCATTTACAGCCAATCGACTCTGCCACCAAGCCACTGAGTACCCACCAAATTGCTCAGGAGCTGGCGCAAATCTCGGGCACAGAGCTTGACGCTCACTCTATCTCAGGAAGAAAGGTAGCCGCTCGTTATCATCATGGCTCGGACATCCCTGTCATGATCAGTGGGGGCCAACACGCAAATGAAACGACAGGAGTCATCGGAGCACTTCGTGGCGCCTTAGAGTTGTCTAAAAAGCAAAATTCTAACTTTGTCATTTCTCCATTAGAAAACCCTGATGGCTATAGTCTTCATCAGACACTCATCAAAGATAACCCTTTCCATATGCATCATGCTGCAAGGTATACCGCGTTAGGAGACGACCTCGAATATCGTAAAAAAGGACCGATGTATGAGAAAGAGATTCGCTTTAAAGCAAGAGAAATAAGTCAGGCTGAACTCCATATTAACCTTCATGGCTACCCTTCTCATGAGTGGGTTAGACCCTTTTCAGGCTATGTTCCATTAGGGTTTGATATGTGGACTATCCCTAAAGGGTTTTTCTTAATATTGCGCCATCACCCTACTGACTTTTGGAGAGAATACACACTCAAGTTCACCGAGCGTTTAACCGAAAAGCTCATGAGCATTCCTGGAGTATCCGAGCTTAACCAAAAGCAAGTGGACCTGTATAACCAGCATGCTGGTATAACTAACTTCGAACTGATCAATGGTTTTCCATGCCTCATCTCTGAGAGCAAAGAAACAGATATTCCTTTGCAACTCATTACAGAGTACCCAGATGAAACCATCTACGGTGAACTATTCATACAGGGTCATGAAGTTCAAAAGCATACCGTGGTATACGCTTATGAAATTCACCAACAACTTATGAGCGAATTAAACCTCCCTTCCTAAGCGCTCTCAAGCACCTCAATGGTCTCCCCCATTGAGGTGCCGTTTAATACATATGGCAATGGATAGCTGTAAGTCCACTTCATCACATCACAAACAATAGTGTAATTGAACCGTTCGAAGGTTCGCTGGCCCAAAGCCGAAAATACGCTGAGATCCGTAATATGTAGGTAAATATACAACTCTTTTTTCTTATTCAGTTGGTATTTGTATGATTTTTGAGCGAAAATAATCTTAATTAATATGTGGCGTATCAGAAATTAGTTTTAGAGGGAGTTACAGGGATGAAATCAGTAAATGTTGACCCGTGGAAGGATGGAAGCGCAAACCTTTCAAGTGCGAAAAAGTCACATCGAAACTCTGACGAACCACATATCCAGCATGCAATAGAAAAAAGCAAAGTCTTAGTGGCTCTAACGCTTGTTTTAACCATCGCTCTTACTGGCGGTGTGGCTGCGTATTTAGCAGGTGGAATACCTCTGGAATATATCGTAGCTTTTATTATTTCTGCTATGTCTCACATCTTTATCTGTGCGTATCCAAACACCAACCTAAGCTCCAAAAAATTGTTTGGTGGTCATATTGGGGCTGTTCTAGCGATGGTTGTTGTATTCGTAAGCCTCAAAAAAGTCGCTCAAGAATTGGGGGCCAACTCTGTTAGTCAAACTCTTGAATCATTTGACTTGGCTGGCTTCGTGTTCGCTTTAGTGCTTGTAACTATTGTATTGAAAGTGGGTATGAAGTTTTCAATTGCTCTTATGAAATGCAAGAGTGTATCAGGCTTCATCGCTATAGCATCAATACAGGCTGTGCTTGCGCTGTTCGGGGGAGAGGATTACTTCGGTGTGACATTCATTTTCACAGCGTATGCAAGTGTTATGGTAGGGATTGGAGAAAAGATTGGTTTATACGCTAATAATCCCAAAACAGTGCTAACGTTTCGATTTGATAACCACTATAAAGATGATCAAGCAACACGATTGAAGGATGAGTATGTAGACCCCTCTTATTCGATGTATTCACATAACATGCATTATCGTTATCGTAATCGCGATCTATAAACAATAGTAACGGCTGCTACTAATTGGTAGCCGCCGTTGAATCCAGAATATCCCTATCTACTAATAAATTTAAGCGAACTCAAAATGGGAATGTTAAAAAGCTTGAAAGGATTTAATAACAAACTAAATAGCGCTTCAACAGCAACTAGCGCGTATGCGGGAATGCTACTTTGGGGGGGATACCTTACTTTGTTTGTAGGAGCTAATACCTTCAATGCTGCTGTAGTCCTATACGCAGGTTTTGGCTTATTTCGTGTTTACACCCCGACTAGTGGGCTTTCTAAACTGGTTGGTAAGATAGGGTTCATTGGTAACGCATTTTTAGTTCTGGTTCTTAGTTTTCTTCTGGCAGCTTTGGAAATCGATAACACTCTTGCTATTGTTGGGGCGCTGTTTGTTGCAATGGTTCTAGGGGTGATTTCAAAGGTGTTTGTGTCTTTTGTGCCTTCATCTACAGCAACTGGTGCGACTCTATGGGGGGTAATTGCTCTATTTTTAACTCCTGTTCTAGGTATCATCTGCCCTTTCAGCTTTTCGATCGCATTGTCTTGGATGAGGATAGCAAACCAAGAAAAAGCTTATGGAAAGCTTCATCCTAATTATGCTAAAAGCAAAGCAAGGATTAAATCAGAGGAATGGAGTCACTACAAAGCAACGCCAAATGTTTCGGTTTCGTCTGAAAGTGACGCTGGTGAAGCGGTATTAAATAAGCGAAATAGGGGAGCTTTTGATTCTGACCATAATATCTACAGCGACTTAAGTTTTGACTTTGGTCCTCGATAGCCAACAATAAGGCAGCTTAAAAAAGGCTTTCGGTTGAAAGCCTTTTTTATGATCTCAATAACTCTCTTTATTGTTTTGAGTCTTCGATTGCCTCACGGTCAGCTTGAAGAATTATTTCATTCACGCCTTCGTCACTTCCATTGTATCCCCTGTCGTAGCTATTGTTCAGCATTGCAATGCTTGCAAAATGGCCATCTTGGAAGGACGAACGTAATTGGCGATTAAATTAGCTTAAACCTTATTTCTTCGACGAAATCTCTTTTCTCCGTTATAAGCTGCTCTCCAACGCAAATATGCTTCATCAAGACCAGTTATTTTCGGCGGAGATTCAAGCGCTGCCACGAAACGATCCATTCCCTTTGCCGTTAGCCTGATCTGTTTATTCAATGCCTTTGAAGTCATTAGTATGCTCCTCTCAACTTAGCTTGAGCTTATTCTGGTTAGCCTTCCTCAATATCAGCCGTAATTAAAATGATGCTCCAAGGAAAATTTCAGATGGCACCCTCGACCTAAAGCTAATTCTTCGATCTGTTTCCATAAGAGCGGCAAGTAAGCTTTGAGAATTTCCGCATGCGATTGGTGGTAATCGTCGTCACAATTTCCGTCTGCCGCTTTAAGCCACTCAGAAGGAGTTAAAAGAGTTAGCCCTTGTTGGAAGTATTCAGGAATAAATTCCCGAATTGATTCTTCACTACCACTAGCGACAAAAAGTGTTGCGCCCTCACCTGTGGCGAAATAATACACAACCCCTACATAAAACATTTTCACTCCTAGACACTTTGTCATAGCACCATAACATCAGTTGAAAGTCTGAAAAGAAGCCCTCATTGAAATCCTCCCAACTCTCGACCATCCACCCACTCGTGAAGGGCTTCGATTCCTCCATTATGGTACGACTTAACAACGTCAGAAGGGGTCAAACCATTGAACGGCGCCAATGGTTCATTGATGAACCATTCCCATGTTGCTTTATCAGAGTTAAACCATGGCCGAACTCGACACAGTAATTTATGGATATCGAGCAATCGAGTATGAGTGAGCTCAAGGCTTTTACTATCTAGCGACTTCAAAGGATTTAATGGTAGGCCGACATGCTGCGCGACCAAATCAACAGAAGTTGGAAACGCCTCAGCCCATCTCTCCAGAAGTTCAGTTCC
This sequence comes from Rhodanobacter aciditrophus, assembly GCF_042679525.1. Lineage (GTDB taxonomy): Bacteria > Pseudomonadota > Gammaproteobacteria > Pseudomonadales > Marinomonadaceae > Marinomonas > Marinomonas aciditrophus. Next base: position 404,236 of record NZ_JBHTMN010000018.1, on the reverse strand, counting down.
TAGCTCAGGGGTAGACTCAATTTCAAACATAGTAATAACCCCCATTTAGAGCGCCCTACTTTTCTTCAGGCAAATATTCAGCAATTTCAGACAATGTACACCCAAAATAAGCACATAATTTATCAAGGTTGTCTGTGACAGTGCTGTAGCCTTTTTGATTTGCCATTTTTGACAAGGTAATACGGCTTATCCCTGTCTTCTCAGCAACCTCAACCATCGTAATACGGCGCCCTTCTTGGAACGACTTTTCTGCCAGCATCTCTTTAAGCTTGAATCTTAACAAACCTTACACCATACATATGTATAAATAATTTAACATTAATATCTTGACAGGTACTTTAATGCCTATTAAGCTAATTCTAAATGTTAAATTATTTTAACATTTGAACAAGCATAAATACTAAAGGATCTATATATGAGCACTTACCTTAGCACAGAACAGTTGTCAGAGAGAATCCATTACACTCCACGCACGATCCGCAATGAGCTTTTGGATTCATGTTTATTCGAGGGACGCCATTACATCCGTCCATTCAACCGCCGCAAAATCCTTTTCATCTGGGAGAACATCGAAGCAGATATGGTGAGCCAAGATGATTCTCTAGCTTTGGCATTTACAGAGGAGGCTTAACATGGCTAGTGTCAGTATCCGAAAGGAAACCAATACGCTATATCTTGACTTTCGCTACATGGGAAAACGTTGTCGAGAACAAACAACTTTGAAACCCACTCTGGCGAATCGTAAAAAACTCGAGCGCACTCTAGTGCAAATTGAGTCCGAGATGATCTCAGGGACTTTTCGCTACAAGACTTACTTTCCAAGCAGCAAAGTTGCGGAGCAGTTCACGGAACTTGAGCTACAAATCCATAGCCCTGAAGAGTGGAAAGCTCTTAAAAACCAAGGTGAAATACCCACTTTTGAAGTATTCATTGAAGGCTGGATTGATCGCAATAAGATCTCATGGCGCAGATCACATATTGTGAACATCGAGAGCATCGTCAAGAAATACTACTTGCCTTTCTTTGGAAAGCTAAAGGTCGACGACATCACCCGTAATGACATTCTTAAATTTCGAACCTCACTCGCCAAAGTTCCGGGTCGAAATGGTAAAGAAAGCCTAGCCAACACACGCATAAACAAGATCATTAATCCATTAAAACGCATATTTGAGGACGCCGCCGACGAGTACAACTTTACCACGCCATACATTCGTATCAAGCCTTTGAAGAGCCCTAAAACTGATGCATTCCCATTTACACTCGAAGAAGTAAACCTCATTCTTGATACCGTTCGACCAGACTATCGAGACTACTTTCTAATTCGGTTTTTTACCGGTATGCGTACTGGCGAGATAGATGGCTTGAAATGGAAGTATGTCGATTTTTCACATCGAGTCATAAAAATTCGTGAGACCATTGTTGCAGGTGAAGAAGATATTACCAAAACTGAATCGTCAGTCCGCGACATTCACATGAGTACTCCAGTCTATAACGCCCTACTCCGCCAGAGAAAACACTCAGAGCATTTTGAGAAATTTGTGTTCTGTAATCGTCATGGTGAAGCGATCAATCATAACAATGTAACGCAGCGTATCTGGTATCCACTACTAAAACGTCTAGGTCTAGAGAAGCGTCGCCCTTACCAAACGCGTCACACCGCAGCGACTTTATGGCTTGCTTCCGGCGAATCCCCTGAGTGGATTGCTCGTCAGATGGGCCATGCCAATACATCAATGCTCTTTCGAGTCTACTCACGATACGTTCCAAACCTAACACGTATGGACGGCTCAGCCATTGAAAAGTTATTACAAAGCAAACTGGGGGCGAAATATGCATAGCTTGAATGCTCAACCTAACCTATCAGAAGCCATGACTCACCAACGCTTCAAAGGCTGTTATTTGCTAGCGTCCGTACAAATGAAAATCACAGCATCAGGCTGGCCCGTTCGCATAGCGACGATTAAAGATGTACAGGATCACAACACCTTAGAGCTACGTTTACTCGGCAATCATTTTTTAGCGATTAATCACTTCATTGGGGATTACGTCCAACTGGAAGCAGCAATTAAACGCTTTCGAAATGGCCACTTCTATTATTTAGCATGGTACGAGCCCGTTGTTGAACCTCTAACGACACCAAAGGCGTTAGGTCAAGCTACGGCTAACTCCAAAACAGATCGCGAACGCTTCCTACAAGCCATTAGGCAACGCATACAATTTTTACCGTCACAATCTGAACAGTCATTTTGTTTTAATGTATTGAGCAATCTCAGTCATGAGACTTCAACAGACGTGATGAAATGCTTATCCGAGCAATTACACACACTTGATGATGACACGTTCATTCTAGAACTTGCTTATCATGTGAATAAGCAGAATGATGATGTCGGTGCGACTGGCGAACTATTGAGTCAGCTTATTAATATGCGCCCTTATGAAATCTGGGAGCATCGGGTACTTGGTTTCTAACGAATTAGGTCGCTGTTTGAATTTCCAAAGCAGCGACCTAACGAGTATATTTTCATTTGAAATGCTCTAATCCCCGCTGATAGAAGGTAATGCAATGCTCGATAATGACATGACAGGTATCGAAAGAACCGCAATCGAATGGTTGGAAACAATGCGCTCCGAAGATAGGTGGAATCTTACAACAGATGAAATGTGCATTTTATTAGCCACTTCAATAGAACAATATCAAGCATGGTTAGAGCTTGCAGCTGACGAAGTAGACTTCAAGCTCGATGAAAACACTCTGATGCGAGCCAGTGTATTAGCAGGTGTTCACAAGGCATTGGCTTCAACAGCTCCATCGGGACAGGAATATACTTTTTTTAATAGAGCAAGCAAGGCTTCACCATTCGACGGGCGTACAGCGAAGGAATTGCTGCTAGACGACCCCTCTATCGAAAATTTATTTCTTGTCAGAAATTATTTTGGATCACGTATGTAACCACCAGCCAGATCTCAGCGAGTGATGTTTACGTTACCCACTAGATCATTTTCAAAATATCACTAGCGATACTTGCAGATACAGTACGTTATTATTGACGTGATAGTTACTGCCACAAATATAGCGATTTCAATAAACATTATTACTCACCTCGTTTCTTGGAGCTTTGTTAGCTCTCGTGATTTAGAGTCTTCATAGTACTCATTACTATAATCTTTCATTGCGCTTCTGCAATCATCCATATAGTTTTATCATTCAAGCCATTACCTCTAAATGAATGCTAGGACGCAATATGAATTACACGGAGTTAAAAGCACGCCACCGTTCGGAACGCGAGAACTACGCGTCAAACGCATTATCCTTGAGACTTCATCGAGCACTTAGCTGGCTCAATAAAGCCGAACAAGTGGAGGATGATGACTCAAAATTTATCTTTCTGTGGATTGCTTTCAACTCTGCGTATGCACAAGAATCAGGTCAAAAGCACTACGATACTGAACGAGAACGTTACATCGCTTTCATCGAGCGTTTGGTCTCATTGGACTCTGAGAAAAAGCTCTACAATCTAGTTTGGAGCCAATACTCCAGTAACATTCGCTCTATACTTAACAATCAATTTATTCTTGCTGATTATTGGCGATTCCAGTCTGGAGACATCAAAGAAAACGCTTGGATTGAAGCAAAAAACAAAGCAATGAAAGCCGCGCACACCGCTTTAGCACATAATGACACGACAACCGTGCTGTCTATCATCTTGTCTCGCCTCTATGTTCTAAGAAACCAAATCATGCACGGTGGAGCGACTTACGGTAGTGGTGCCAACCGTCAGCAACTGGCGGACTGTTCGGCATTGATGTTTGATATCGTTCCGCTCTTTATCGAACTTATGATGGCAGGACAGCATCAAGTATGGGGCGATGCCGCCTACCCTCTGATTGAGCATTAACACGCTATGAATCACTTCGATATTTGATTAACAAAAAGCACAACACGAAAGCTGGGGGTATCCCAAACACTAAACCCGCTGGTCAAATCTGCATAGCTTGATAACTGTTCATGAAGCGCTTCATTGATCTCTGCATAATCAGCGAGAGTGAAAGACTCAGGCGCCCAAATATGCATCAGAATCTTGGTGATACTATCGTCATCTTCTAAAGATTGGGCGTCTTGTAGCAATGGAAAGTCAGTAATCTTCTCAATGATGGATTCAGAGTCCTCGGCTTCGATAACGCTGCCTCTCCCTACTCCATGACCCGACAAAACCGATAGCAAGTGAGCAAAATCAATCCGTGCAATCGCCTCACTATCAATGGTTGCCAACAATCCCGAGACCAGTTCATTGATATAGTGGTTTGCGGCTTCCAAAGCATCGTCGAGCCTGACGTCCGCACCTAACGCCTGCTGTAGCTTGGCATTTTCTAGAACAAAGGTCGTTCCCGCTAGATTGCGACAACGCTCAATTAACGTATCAGCTAAGACTAAACGTCGCTTACCTTCAAAGCTGAAAGGGCGCACGATAAATGCAATGGTCGGCACACGAAGCTGTTCACATACTTCTAGTAATACTGACGTAGCCCCCGTACCAGTCCCGCCACCACCTGCGCTAACAGTGATGACTAAGTCTGCGCCTTGAATCAGTGCTTCGAGACCCTGGATTGACTCACGAGCAGACTGCTCGCCAACATGAGGCATCGAGCCGGCTCCAAGGCCTTTCGTAAGTACCTCTCCTATTGGGATCTGTACTGGGGCTTTTGTTAACTTGAGCTCTCGTTGGTCTGTATTGATTGCAGCCAAAGTCACCTTTTCAGCTATGGCAGAATGCATCATTATTTCCACTGCACTGCATCCACAGCCTCCAATCCCCACCAATAGAATATTAGGTACTCGATCTTCGGCCAGCGCAAACATCATTTCGGATTGGCTTTTACTCATAACCCCTCTCCTTGCTCTAATATCATCCAATCCTGCTCTCCATTGGCTACTGCAAGCCACCATTCCAAAAAATCTGTATCATATTGACGTCGAGTCCCATCACGACGGACGGCATTAATCACTTCCCAACGACCATCGCCCAAACACTCAAATTCAATCACGCGTTCTTTACCTGGTTCGTCCACTCGATAGACATAACGCTCACCATTTCGAATCTGCTCAATAGTGCTTTGAATATGCCCATTCATATAACGTTGCTCGTTATGAAACATGCCCTCCGTTTCGATGGCTGTCATACGTCCATCTGACTCGTACGGTGGCAGTGGAAAGAACACATCATTAGGCTTTGCAATTAGAGCTCGACGACGCTTTTGATAAGTCGCCAAAGAACCTTCATATTGATCAAACCAATCCTGTACCGCCTTTAACGTTTCCGGTGTCGCCTCGGCATTTTCACGGCCTTTGATCTGCCCTAGATTCCAGACACCGTTCAAACAAGTCAGCTCTACCGTTGCACGCTGTTCGCCCAAATACTGATAGATATAACATTCACATTGTTTGATTGCGTCACTGTAACTGGCCACACAATGCTTCATCCGCTCACTCTCTTCGATTAGGGCGAACCCTGTACGGATCGGCTTAATCAACTCAGAACCCTCTAAAGGCGGTTTAGGAAAGACACTATACAACCCTGCTTCGTTGGGTAGCGCCTTAATCAAGCGTTCTGTCCATTTATCATGACGCTTTTTAAGCCCAGCAAACGAACACAAGCGATCAAAGTGGCTGCAAGCAGGAATGCCTAGTGCCTTACCAATACGCTGAGTATCTACAGCAATATTCTTCACTTCCCACAGCCAACTGCGAATATCTTTGCCTGAGAGCGATTTGACCTCTTCTAAGTCTTCTTTCCATTGGCGAATATCCACCGGCAAATCAAACAAAGTCTGAATTTGTAAGAAAGACACACTCGCTTGCCCGAAACCATTTAGATAAGCGACGTGCTGCGGATCACGTAACCATTTTTGCAGTCGTTGCCAATCATGCACATCACCTACATTGGCGCTCACTTTTCGTAGCCACTTGAGCATCCATTTCTTACGATGTCCTGCCACAAGCTCTAATAAATCTACACGCGGGCGTGTTAACCAATGCTCGACATCATCCTTTGCCAACTGCGCTTGCTGGGCATGGTCCAAGAACAGCCAGGCCAAATTAAAATCTGACTCACACAGTTGTTTAAACGCATCAGATTGATGGCACATATTGAGCATCGAGATCTGTAAATACCGAACCGACAGAGCTATCTTTTTTACGTCATCAGGTAAGAAGCGCACTACTTCAGCCAAGATTGGGCACGTTTGTGCCCAAGTCAGCAATGGCAAACCCGCGTCCTGCTCGATCTCCTGCCAGCGGTCGTCATTAAGCTTACTGCGCTTAATGACTATGCCTTCGTGAATCGGTAGATAGGGTTGAATCAGTAGCCTCTCTTTGATTGGGTAGGTAATCTCCCAAACCAGTGCTGAGCTCTCTAAGTAGAAGGCCTCATCGTGAGCTTGCAAAGCGACGAGCTCTGATAATCGCTTGTCACGGGTTTCTATGTGTTCACGTAAGATCGCCATATCAGTGCTCCTTACTTCTTCGACTTACGTGATCCATTACGGTTGATTTTGCGGGGCACCCACTCGTCAGACGATCGTGGCACAGCCTTTAGCGGCGCTTTCTTTTCGCCTGGTTTATCGTGCAGTTCAAACGTAATCGATTTAACGCTAAGACAATCCGAGCGATGACCAACGATCTTAGCCAGCATGTGTTCTAATATCTCATAAAGCTCGGCTTGTGCGTGCTGCTCATCACCGTACGCCACCATGGTACGATCGCCATCTTTCAAGATGTTCTTACGAGAAAGTTTTACCTTGCCATCTTTCTCATCGAAACAACCAAAGCTACCGCACTCAACACTTTCGCCGTTATCCCATAGGAACCACTTCTGCTGTTGATCTGGATACCAAATTTGGCTGCTCTCCACATGAAACCAAGGCTCTACCTTCGAGGTACCTTCTCGCCAAGTACGCACATCGACCGCACGTAGGAATCCCGTCTCATTGATTAATTCCTCAAGTTCGAAGTACTCCTCGAAGTCCTCTGCTAGCTCCTCAAAGTCGATCCACTCTTCAAGGTCCTCCACCGAAGCAATGTAAATAGGATCTGTCGCGAAGGAATCCAAGACACGCTGACGCGATACCCAGAACGTCGCCGCCAAGTTAGCGTCGTTATAGACGCGTTCTTCCAAAGCATCGACTATGGCTTTTTTAAGGCGCTGCGCCGCACTGCCCATTAAATAATTAGCGTGATCATTGCGCTCATCAAAGGTGTACAAGTCAAACTCATACACATACTTCACACGGGGAATATAGAAATCCGGCTCAATCTTACCCATATTGTGAACTGGGTTTGAATCCGGAAAAAATCGTAAATTGCGAGAATGAATAATCATAGAAAGTGTCCTTATGTCTGTCGTTCAACAAGGACTACTTTAACACTACCAAGCGACAGAATAAATCGATATATATCATTGATTTTAAAGGAAAAGTTTAACTAAAACCGTAACCATAACACACCGCCTAACTCAATAAACGTCAACTAAAAACGGCACCATTTTTGACGCTAGAACTTAGCCAGACGAGACTATAAATACCTACAATCCTCCCCTCAAAATAAAGGTTTAGCGCATGAAATTCGGACAGTGGCAGGGTTATAAAATGCGCTAAAGGGACTTAGCGGCAACACAGCTGCAAGCAAAGAGAATCTATATGCCCAATATCGGAATATTTTGGTATTTCAATGGAAAGATCATTGGTCGTAGCCGACCTTTTCAGGAAGGAGAATGCAGCCTACCAGGCCTGTGGGACACACCGGATAATCATGTCAACCTATGGGAACACGCCCCCGATATCATCCAACTGCCAAATGAACTTAGGCATTTGGAATATCAGTCCATACCGAAAGGGAGAGTCCTTTACAACCAGCATAGCAAAACAGCCATGGTGTATAAGGATAGAACGCTCTTCAACGATGGCAGTAAATCAGCTATTCGTGACTTCTTCGAGCTACAAGGCAACAGAATAAAGTGGTGTCGAGACCCTCATTACCAAGTGTTCTAGATTGACTCAGTACCAACAGAGCAACCACCAAAAAATCAAGTTTGAGTAAACATGAGCTTGCTTTGCGACAAGCTCTGCTAATCGCTTGTCACAGGGTGCTATGTGATGTGTTCACGTAAGATCGCCATATTCCACCGTCTTATTTCTTGGGCTTACGGGAAACGCTACGGTTAATCCGTTGTTTATGCACCCATTCGTCTGAAGTAGTCGGTATCGCTTGTAACGGCTGAGTTTTTTCCTCTTCCGTTTGATGCAACTGGAACTTAAGTGACTGTACACTGATTTTACCGACCGGATGATTCACGATCTTGGACAATAAGGTTTCAATGATATAAAACAGCTCGGCCTCTGTGTGCTGGGTATCACCATACGGCATCATGGTTCTATCATCGAGATCCAACGACCAAAAGTAACACGGCATTGTCTGTCATCTGCGAATGGCACAGGGTTTGTAGACATAGAGATTAGAACTTCTTGGCGTGTGTTCTGACAGTCTTTGTTCTCATCATCCCAGCCATGTCCGAACTGATCTCGACTGTACGTAGTTGCTTTTGAAGAACTTGATGTTGTGTCTTTTGCAGGGCTCTGAGAAGGGCTTAAAGACTGGCCTTTAGGTAATCTCCCCCCGCTGGCAAGACAGGCTTCAATCGTCTCATACGCAGTGAAATTCTTTGTTCGAAAGTAATACTCAGTGTTAGGCCTGTGGCAGATAGAAGACTGACTTCTTTACTGGTTGGTCTGCCCAAGCAGGTTGGAAGAGGCATAAAAGGATGAGTGATGTTAGCAGTGTCTTCATGAATTGCATTGAGTGGCGCTCACAGTTGTCCATAGGTGATGCCTGAGTGTAACCAATTGAGGGGCTTTGAATAAGCATTGAGAGTGCCTACTGGTAAGACACTCCCAATTCTCTTGAGTGACCTAATGGATGATTGGAGGTGCTGGAAGTGGCTGACCTGTCGCACTAAACATGGCAGTAAGACGCTCTGGAAGATCGTCAAAATTGACCACTAGCAGGAGTTGCTCTTCTTGTGGTGAATATTACAAAACCAAAAGTAGACATGACCTAAACCCCATTACAGGTAAAAATGGTCTTAATCTTAATATCTTCGATCTTTCGCGTTGGATTACGCCTTAGCATTTGAAGTCGCTGAGTACTTTCGTTTATCTGCGACAGAGGCTACCCGCATTTATGATGAAGTGTTGGGTGCGGTGGGAGGCTGTAGCCAGCAAGATATTAGTCACAGGGAGCAACTTCTAAAGCTGGTTGCGTTTAATGTATGAGTGAATATCAATTTATTAAATAAGTATTAAAGTTCAATAAATCACTTAATGGTTTTTATATCTGATTTAAATAGATTGTCCACTTATAATGTCGTACTTGAGTGCTACTGAGGAATCTTCCCCTTGGAAGGGGTTGATAATGAAATGCGAAGAAAATGAATGTTAGATGTCGAGTACGCTTCAGTAGCTTTTCAGGCATAAGGAAAAGTGTAGAATCAAAGGTTAAGTAATTAGAGCACTCTCCTGGCGACTGATCACGGTGTGTGGGAGAAGATCAAGAAACCATTTAGTTTTAAAGGAAAAGGAGTTCAGTATGTCTTCTATCGAGGCTCGTGCTGAGAAGATGCGATCTAAAGTGCATGACACGCTAAATTCAAGCGGAATGCATGAACACCAGCGTGAAGCGGCTAAAAAAACATTCAATGCGTTTGATGGCAATACTCGAGCTGTAGTCCTCGCTGCTGAGATGCAAGCGGGTAAGTCGGGTATATCAGTAGCTTTAGCCTGCCAACAACGCCTTAGTCTGTCAGATGAGGCCATTACAGATCGATCCCAGTTAAAAGATACTCTGTATATGCTGACTATGGTTGATACAGCACTTCTACAGCAAGCTGAGGATGATCTCAAGTCCGCTAAAAATGCTGTTGTCACCAACTTCAACCGATTTGAAAACGATATTGAATCCAACTTCAAAGGTTGTCCGCCCAAGTTGATCATTATTGATGAGTGTCACTATGGTTCCAACATAAGCGCGGTGCGCTACAACCGAGTATTTGATTACCTGGAAGAACACACCGACTGCAAAATAGTCTTCATTTCTGCAACGCCATTTGGTGCGCTCTACGCAGCAGAACAAGCCTACGATGAAGCCATAGAAATCGCAGAAGAAGCCGATTTGGATGGCGATGTGGAAGTAGCCCAGGAGGCGCAACAACTGGCCGAAAGAGCGGCACAGAACTCGATTCTGCGCAGAAGCTTTGGCACAAAGCTAGTTTTTCATCGTACCAGTGATGAGTACTTTGGTGTTCGCGAGATGCTGTCTGCAGACCTGGTTCATCCGTTAGTTGATGAAGAACGAAACTTCTCCACACAATCTTCAGCTCGCGATCGTTTCATGGAGAAATTTAACGCCTATGAAGGAGATGGTTGGGCTTTGGTCCGTGTTCCTGCTGGTACCGTAAATGACGCTAAATCATTCTTTCTGGAGCAGGGTGTTTCACCAGATAACATTTTTATTATTGGTAAGTCCCTCCAAGGGATTCCAAAAGACGATCAAACCGAAATCGAGCGATTCAAGCGTGAGTACGAAAATGCAGAAGGCTTTGATGAAAAATTCATCGCCATCACTGTTGCAGGCTGTCGTGCCGGTATCAACTTCGGTGGTATGAAAAACACTCTGATCTCTACTTGGGATAGTACGGTTGCCAGTGTTGCGGCTGTCGTCCAGGCTAATATTGGTCGTGGCTGCGGTTATCACAGCAACCATGAAGCCTTGCACTTTACCAACCTTCCAGCTGTTAAAGCCTATGCCGAATCACTCGACTTTTTAGAAGACAATACTAACGAGTTGGGGGCGTCGAATTTCGAGGGTTTACGCGAGTTTTTTGATGAGTTGTGCGATGAATACAACGTCCAAGGGTTGGATGTTGGACTGACAGTCAAACGAAAAAAACGTCGTCCGATTGGCGACGTGGACACCTATCATACGGGAGAATATGCAGTCGTTCCATTACAGCTTTTTACTGAGAAGCCAGACTACTCACTGTATACGAAAAACCAAGATTTCATTAGAGCACTGGAACTGATTACTGAAGAATATCTTAAGGATTCAGGCCCACGCCCTAAAGGTCATCGTGCCATGCGTGGGAAACAGAAGAATTGGCTTAAAGCTCAATGGGTTAACGGCGATAGTTATGATAACCCAGAGAAGGCTGGTCGCTTGGGTACAATGAAAGAGCGAACCTTGAAGTTTATCAATAGGTTGGAGAACAACGAACGAGTTGAGTACAACCAGATTGTTGCTCCAGGTAATGGTGAATCCTCTGCTGCAAAATCGGTTACCGCAACCATATTCAGTCGCTACAACCAATCTCGTAGGAATGTCACAAAAACTCAAATGAGTAACAGTGACTTGCAAGAAATTGCAGACCTGCTTGATGTACCACAAGACAATACGATCGTGGTCTTGTATGCACAAGGTGAGTTCGATGCTAAAACCACTCAGGCCAAAATCAATCACAACCAGCTTCCTGAGTCAGAAGGAACAGTAAATGATGAAAGCCAGTTCAGTGGCATTCCGGATGTAGTGTTTTAATGGCAGAGCTAATTGTCGAGCAAGTGAGCAAACACCGTCAGCGCGTTCTCGAAGCGCTGACGGAGCATACCTTTGAACATCAGCGCCAAGCAGCTGAGAGAACGTTTGAAAAACTCAATACCGGTTCAAGAGCGGTGGTACTGGCAGCCGAGATGCAATCCGGTAAGTCAGGCATTGCACTGGCGCTGGCCTGCTTACAACGCAACAGCCTAAGCGATGAGCAAATATGCGACAAGCAACTGCTGAAAGACGTGTTGTACCTGGTTACCATGGCCGATACTGCCCTGCTCGATCAGGCCCAGGAAGACCTGTTGCCTGCACGCAATGCCGTAGTCAGTAACTTCATACACTTCCGTTCTGCTATCGCACGGGATTTTAAAAAGCACCCACCAAAACTGATCATCATTGATGAATGTCACTACGGTTCAGCCAAATCGGCGATTCGTTACCGGGAAATCTTCAACTACCTGGAACAAGAAAACCTGCAAGGTAAGGTGGTGTTTGTATCGGCAACACCGTTCAGTGCGCTGTTTTCCAGTGGTGAAGACTCGATTCTGAAGCATAACTTCAACACCTCTATTGTGTTTCATAAAGCCAGTGCCGAGTACCGTGGTATTAGGCAAATGCACCGGGACCGCCAAATCACCAAAATCGCGGCCGATCAGCGCAACTTCTGCAATGACTCCCTGATGCGGCGGCAGCTTTTCCAGCACCTGGAAGACTTCGATGGCCCAGGCTGGGCCCTGATTCGTGTGCCACCCAACAACGCCAACGAAGCCAAACAAATCTGCATCAAGGCCGGATACTCCGCCGATCAGGTTTTTATCATTGGTCAGAGCCTGAAAGGGGTAGACGAAAACGAATTAACCTCGCTGACGGAATTCAAGCGCGAGTGTGAAGCGGCCATTGAGTTTGACGATAAAGTCATTGCCATCACGGTCGCCAGCTTTCGTGCCGGTATCAACTTTGGCCAGGATCTGAAGGCGCACTTGCTGGCAACCTGGGACAGCACGGTTGCCAATATCGCCGCCGTTGTTCAGGCAAACATTGGTCGTGCCTGTGGTTACCACCACAACACCCAAGCCATCCATTTTACTAACCTTGATGCCATCAGCGCCTACAGTGAGATCCTGGCTCACCTGGAAATGGCGAATACCGAACCCGACCTGCTGGCAATTCGCAGCACATTCGAAAGCATTTGCGAGCGTTACGACATCCAGGGCTTTGATCGCGGTTTAACGGATATTCCTGATCCGATCAGCCCGCAGAAAAACGATAAACCCGTTATACAGCAGAGCTACGAAGCCGGTGACTTTGCGGTGGTGCCCCTGCAGCTTCACGCAGACTCATTCTGCCCGAATCTGTTCACACCCAACGCCCAGCTGCAACGAGCAGCGGAGCTGATTCGAGATACTTTGCTAGATGATGAAGGGCCTGTGATTAAACCTAATCGTGCTTTACGTGGTAGTGACAAGAACTGGATCAAAGCACAGTGGGTGAATGGTGTCACTTTTGATGACTACAGTAACAGCATGAGCTCTGCTCGCTTTCGAGCCTTGCACTATCTGAGAGAACTGAAAGACGGTGCCAGCGTCGACTACGAAACCCTGGTGAATCTAGGCGGTGGTGAGAGTGTTGAAGAAAAAAGCGTGTATGCGGTGATTTTCAGCGTTTATAACCTGTCGGCTCAGGTCGACAAATTCAAGCGAGCAATTGACCAATACGAGATGGACGACCTGTGCCGTGAGCTTGATTTATCAAGCGATGACAGTGTGGTGATTTTGTTTGAACGCGGTAAATCAGCCACCAGCTCCCAGGATACAAAACCAACTACAACAGCTCAGTCACGCCAATCGGGCAGCTCCGTCTTCGACTGATTGAAAACGTCGGTAGTGGCTATTTTACAACTGACAAGCCACTACCGAAATTCAAAGCGCTCTCAGCGAATATCAATCACAGGCGTTAGACACTCCTGCAAACTCAGGCCACCGTGGTCGTAATGGGAACCTGCTCGGAAGGCTTTGATGCCTGGAGCAAAGGCAATATTAACATGGTTGTTCCAGTACCAGGGCGCCGTAATATGTTCACTGCTCGCGGCACTTTTCATCATAGCGCAACGCAACGTTTTATCGATGGTGGCGTTTTTGTTTAACGTGGCTTTTGGCATGCCACCGGGAACCCATAACCAGCCATGGTCGGTGACAATACGAATATGTTGCCAGCCTGCCTGCTTCAAACCGTGAACGCGGGCGATGACTTCATCGAGGATATCTGCGATGCGGCTTGGTAAGCGCAGCTGCTCTTTATGCCCCGCCTTATCCAGATCACCGGTTTGCACCCAGGCAAGGCCACTAGGATCACCGGTTTCAACTCCATCCAGATATTGCCAGCCTTCCTGCTCCAGCAACTTTTTAAAGCTGGTGGGCGACAGATCACTACCACTGCTTTTGACCCGAGGGATAAAGTTGCTGCTATCGACATCGCCATCAAGCAAGGCCTTGATCGGCATCACCGCTGCTTTGGCAGTGGCAGTCAGCGAAGGCAAGGCTGACCACTGCGTTGACACCGCTACGGAATAATCCACTTCCAGGCTTTTGGCAAATTCCCGCGCCACATCAAAACGCAGCCCGTCGACGAAAAACACCACCTGACTGGCGGTCTGGTAAGAAGCTGTAGCGCATTCCCTGATTTGATAGTCGCTGCTGTTGTATCCATTCTCTTTGATTAGTTTCTGGAAATATTCGGCGCGGCTTTCCAACCAAGGCGTGTAAATCACCTTCAGTACACCTTCGATCGCCTGACGATGGCTGTCGTGTTGAGCGCAGGCCATGGCTTGCAAAGCCGCGTAGTCCAGTTGCCAAAACTCACGTTCATAGGCACTGGCCATAATATCAATATCGGGCCCGCCAAAAGGTTTGTTTTTCAGTTCAACCAGTTTGTCAAAATGCGGCAACGCGCAGGCATAAGGGGTGTAACCCAAACGAGACCACAGGCTTTCGTTTCTACCTGCGTGTTCTGACTGCAATCGAGTAATCTCAGGCTCAATTTCCAGATCACTCTTGTTGGCCATATCTGCAAAAGTTTTGGCCAGCACCTGCTCCTCTTTCAAAGCGAGCGACAAATAGCATTCGGAATTGAGTGCCAACGCCAGCGGCTCAACTGTTTCCAGCTGTTTGAGCAACCCTGGCAGTCGTTCAGCCATATCCTCGAAGCGCGCCCACAGTGCCGACCAAACTGGCTGAGGCTGTTCACACAGGTTGGCTAAAAACGTGCTGCGATTGTTGGTATCGGCATTCAGGCCATATTCACGCTGGCAGTATTGCTGCAGCATGGTTTGGCGCATGGGCGACCAGCTATCTGCATTGGCTGGGTTATCCAACCAATGCAACAGATCACGAAGCGGGTCTTCTACCACCAGCGCACCCAATTCGGCAGAGGTAATGCGCTTGCCTTGCAGCGTATTCACCTCGGCTTCCAGCAAGGGCTCCAATACCTGTGACAGTGTCTCCTGGGTCACTTTGTCTTTGGCGATATCCAGTTCCAGGCCAATGGTGTTATTGGCCAAAAAGCCGGAGACCGTCCAGTCACGATTATTGTTGGGGGTGGACCACCAGCGGGAGCGATATTGCAGCTCGGCCAGCATGGCTAAATGGCCAGGGCAGGATTCAATGGCGCGAAGCTCACTGCGAGAAATACCAGGCAGATAAATCACAGGCACTTTGTCTGTTTCAAGCGGGCTAGCAAGACCTGCAATCACGCACTTAAGCCACACTGCCGGGCCGGTACGCTGCTCCGGGTTGTAGTCGCCCAGTTCCAGCAGCTCGGGCATGGCGCTTTTTAGCAGCGGCATGGCGGGTTGCCAGGCCGCGTCTTTATCCGTCCATAAAATCGCCGCCGGAGGCAAGGCCAGTAAATCGGCCTTATCCCCGAGCCTGCGAATATGTTTGATCAAGGCGTCAATAATCTTCATGCGTTGTTGCCGCCTTCCAGCTCAAGTGTGTCAGCACCTGCATCAACACCAGCGGCTTTGGCCTTTTCAGCCTGGGCTTTGGCATAGGCTTCACGCGCTGCCTGCTTTTCGGCTCGGGTCAGGTGGTGGTCATTAATGCGGTCACCCTCTTTACCACCGTATTCGAGGCCAAGGTAATACCAGGGGGCACTTGGCACATCCGAGCCCCGGTCTTTTTTCCAGTGGATATTGGGTTTGGCACGCAGAATACCCGCGCCTTTTTTAGCCACGTCTTTGGCGGTCATAAAGGGGCGAATATTCAGGCGTACACCGTCATTCAGGTCTGGCTGCCAACCGATCGGTTGTTCGTGTAATGGCTTCCAGCGAACGAAAATATCGTAACCGCCAGCACCATCATTGGTGGCCTCACCCTGTTTGATGGCTTCCAACTCGGTTTTCAGGGCCTGGGCGGCGCTTAACCGAATGTCCGCCCCATCCACACCCTGTTTAACCCCTTCGGCTTGCTGGCCAATCCAGTCGTTCAGGTAGGTATAAATCAAGCGGTCGAGGTTATTGGCATCAAGCTGATGGTAGTTTACCAACGCACTGAAACCGTCTTTTAAGCCATCCCAAACCTGCCAGATAAATGGGCGATGTTGGAATAGTTTGCAGTGCTGCTCAAAGAACTTATCGCGCAACCATACTTCCAGAGACTTGGCCCCGACGCTGGCCAATAACTGCTCACGCACAGTGTTTGACCAGGCATCGCCATAAGCGGCTTCCAACATCAGCTCCAGACGATGGGCTGCGGTTGCTTCACCACGCAGCGCAGGCAAACAGACGATGCCATCGTCATCAACCAAATCACCCAATAATTCATCGCAGCGATTTACCCAGGCGCGTTGTTCTTCTACCAGCTCCATCTCTGGGTCCAGCTCCGCAGGCCAGCGGTAACCTAATAAGCGTGCGGTAGCGATTTGCAACACCGAATCGTCGATACGCAGTTCACCTTCCTCAATCCATTTGGATTCGTCGCTCCAGATTACTGAGCCACAAGGGTGGCCATGAAAAATCCATTGAGTGGGATCGTTGGTGTAGGGTTGCGGGAGACCGTTGGGGTATTCTTCTTCGGCTACTTTTTCCCATCGCTGTTTGTCATAAACAATTTTTACTAATGTTGAATTTGTCACTTTTAAAGATTGATCAATTTCACGAACCGAGTCGTTGAAAAGCTCTGAAGCACAAAAACACCATATAGCTTCCATGCTTAGAGAGTCATCAGGAATTAATACTGCGGTGTTGTTATCAAAACGACATCCAGAGTAAATAGCTACAGGGAGATCTCCCATACTGCTGACAGCCAATCCAGGGTGCCCCCAAACATCCTGACCGCGTTTCCAGTTTTGGACGGCGTGATTCGTACCCTTCATTTCTTCAGCAAGAGAGTAAAGAGCTCCCTTGCCCTTTTGCCAAAATATGACTTGTTGCAATCCTGCAAAGTGCTGAGTTTGGGATACTGTCGATTGTAGAAACTCCCAGTTCTCTTGAGTAAGAATTTGCTCCCAAAAAAACCTATAAAAACGCTCACTATCACTTGTTAAACAGCCTGATCTATCAATTACACATTCTGAAAGCAACGCTTCCCCTCTAGATAAATCAAAACTCACTCTGAAATCTGGGTTTTCCAGCTGTACAGCCTGACTAACCGACTTCACTTCCTCTACCAGCAAGGCCTCGGCTTTATCCGAAGCTGTTTTGTAATCAGCAACATCTAAGCCACGCAGTTTATGGGTGTTTTTCTCGTCAGTATTGCCGAGCGACAGCGCTGGCTCTTTTTGGCCACGGGTAATTCCCAACAAGATGGCCTTCACTACTTCGCCAGAAATAGTTTCAAACGCACCACTCCCCATACGCGCCACCATATTCCAGGTATCCTGGGTCAGTAGCTGTTCGCGGAATTTTTTATAGCTAGTTAAAAATAGCCAGTTTTGTGGCAGCACCACACTGGTATGGCCTCCCTGGGTATTCATTTGAAGACAACGATCAAGGAACACCGTAGCTAAATCTGCCTTGGCACCTGAATGAAATGTTTCCGAGAAGTTTTTAAGTATCTCGTTCTGCTTACCACTCTTTAAATACGGCACATTGGTAATTACCCAGCTGTATTGCTGGCTAAGTAATTGCGCGGCCTTGGTCAGGCCCTGAGCGGCGACCTGGGCTTCAAAGGTAGTTGCATCGCTGCTGCTATCCAGCGCCTGGGTTAACGCTTGCTGCAGGGTTGGCCAGTCGACAATTTTCGCGGCGTCGCTGCGGCGTGGGTTAATCAGGCTACCCAACACCGGCGCGTGCTCGAAGGTTATTTGTAACCAGTCGAGGGCAATACTGAGATTGTTCTTTTTCTGCTCGGCGCTGTCTGCGATGGCTGTACTTTGAGCGGCAATTTCTTTTGCCAGTTGCTTCCATTCACCTTTAGCTGAACCAATAGCGGTGCCACTGCAGGCCAGTTGTAGCTCGGGCAGTTTGCGATAGCCCAGTGGCTTACCGGTTTCATCCGGGTAGCGCCAGGCTTCCAGGGCGATGGCGAAGGCGGCCAGTTCCACACAACGCTGATCCAGCTCCAAACCGTGCAGGTTCTGGCTCAGTACCTTGTTTACTGCCTCTTTGGCACTCAGGCCTTCGTCGGCCATACGCAGAGGTACCAACATCAAGAAGGCGGCCACCAAGAAGTGCCCCGAACCACAACAAGGGTCGATCACCGTGAGGTCTGGCAGCTGCTCTGGCCACTGTTCAAACGTGCCTGCGGCGGGTGCCCAGGCGTTGTTTTCGCTCGGTGGCTGGTCGGCGTTGGGTTTTACAAAGCGCAGATACTGCAGCGGTACACCCGGTAAACTGGCGGCTTGGCGCAGTTCGGCTTCGGTGGTGGTGGTGGTGATATCGTTTTGCGTGAGCTTGCGATTAGCCCACCAGGCACCCAAAGCGTTGTCGAGCAGAAAGCTCACCATATAGGGCTCGGTAAACAGCTGAGTCACCGGGCTCAGTTCTTCAGCTCCGATTTTGACGCCCGAGGCGTTCACGGCGTTTTTGCGTTCGCTCTGCCAAAACTGATACAGCCAGCCCAGAGCATCCTGGGCCTGAAAGGTGTCCGGGTGCAGATTAACAATCAGCTGTTCCAACTGACGTACCGCATCGATGGGCAGCACGATTTTGAGCGCAGGTGAGCTAGCACGGAATACCTGCGGCAGCATTTGAGCCGCCAGTACACCAGCCGCTTCCCAGCCATTACGAGCGTCCAGTTCAGAAGCCAGCTCGTCACATTCTTCCATTGTGACGGCATACCCTTCACATATCAGCAGGTTGTTTTGTGCCAAAAAATAGGCGAACAACATGCGGTGCCAGTGTTCGTAAGCGACTTCGCCCACCAGATGCTCAATTTGCTGGCTGTCGTCACTGTTTTTAATATCACCCAAAGTGCGGCCATGGGCACGCAGCTGGACACGCAGTTTGGCATCTTTGGGCTGCAAATAACTGGGCGCACTGCCTTCGCCAACACCCAGGCGTTCGATTTCTTCGCGTGCCGCTTTTTCGACCAGCGCACGGGCCTGACCAACGGTTTTTTCCAGCTGGCCACGCAGGGTTTTGTTCAGTGGTTGGCGCATATGAGTTGTTGTCATGTGATTACCTGTTGATTCCTACTCACTGCCGTTAAATAACGGAGACTGGGCCATTGGAGAGCTTGGCGCGAATGCTGGCTTCAGACTCTGCCAACCATTGTTTCAGCTCATCTTCGTTACTGATCACTTTGCGTGGCGCATGCAGGGACTGTACACGTGGCTGCAGACGACGGACGGCCTCGGCCCGTGCGCGATCAAATTTGGAAATCAGCGAGGCGGTGCGGTCTTGCCATTGCCCCAGGGAGCAACGCTCCAGACTGGTCAGCACCTTGTCGTTACTGCTCAGATCCAATGGTGGCATGGTAGAAACACTGAACTGCTGCAGCACCTCTTGCTGCTCGTTGGCCTGTAATTTTTGCCACTGTTCATCCGATTCCAGCTGCAGTAAGCAGCGGTCATATTCTTTCTGATACTCGCTCTGGTGATGAACAATGGCATCACGCAGTTTCGAAATGGCATCGCGAATCAGCGGCTTAACCGGGTTAGGATCAGCCAATAGGCTGCGGTTACTGATAATGGCCTGTTGTTCTTTTTGCAGATCGACATAAAAGGCCATATCCCGGCACAGTGGCATCAGGCTAAGGAATTCACTCCAATCCTTTTGGCGTTCTTTAATCAGCTCAATTTTGCCTTGCCACTCTTCCACATCCGCTTTGATCTTTTCCTGATTAATGCAGATTTCTAGCAGCAACTCGTTACCTGAGTACTGCATGATGTCATCCAGGTAACTCGGCACCGGACTCGCTGGCAGTGGTGCATCCCCCCCCGCCTGTCGGGCAATGGCCTTGGCTGCCTGCAAAGCAGGCATTGCGGCACTGGCTTCTTCGCCAGGCTGCACTTGCTGCCCTAGCACCTGCAATACGCCCTTCACCTTGATCAGCTGCATATTGGTCAGCTGTACCTTTTCTGGCTTAAAGTTGGCTTTGGCAATATCACGGCGTTCCAGGTTTTTGGCATCTACTGCCTGACCATTGATATTGGCGTTCAACTGGCTGCTGGCCAGCATCGCGACCAGGGCACCGTCAATGGCATCAGATGGCCAGCCGTAAGGTTCACCCAAGAAGTTCTGTTGAATTTCCTTGCCGGTTTTGCCAACCCCCAGATAACGGCTGATCGCTTCTGTTACCGGGTGACTATTACCCTTACTGCCGCTTAATAAATCGAGAGCAGTTTCGCCTCCGGTTTTACGGGCAGCGTTGTAGACCTGAGCCCACTTTGGATCGTCCGCTTTATCAAAGTCCGTGTACAAACGCTCAATCGCTTTACGACCAGCACTTGTCAGTTGTTCGGCGGTGGTATCGCCATCAACATCGCTGCCACCGGCCATCTTGATTTGAATGCCAGCAAAGATTTCTTTGTTGATGACATCGATTCGGCCTTGGGCGACCGCCATACGGTGCTCCATGGCAGCTTTGGCATCACGTCCCGCTTCGGTTTTAGGTGTACCTTTATTGCTTAGGGTCTGCTCTGCAGCTTTCAGCTCGATCATGGCGTCAACCAGATCGCTCTTATGCAGATTCGGCACATACAGCAGAATAGTCGCCTGATCAGAAGTGGCTCCTCGAGCGGTGTGAAGGAAATTTTTCTCTGAATCGTTGTGAACCCAAACATAGAGCTTGTCTTTCGCATCGGCTGGCAAAGTCGATTCGAAGCAGGTACTCAGTGGGCGCGGTTCGGCACACTGGCCTTGAGTCAGGCGAGTTTGACCGACCATTCGGCGAATGTGAGTTTGCACCATCTCCAAACGCATGTTTTCAATGCGATTCAGGTTGCCATTCAGCTGGTTTTGTTCTGATTTAAAGTGGTCGTACCACTGGGCACTTTCAGGCGTTTGCAGGCGATATTCGTTGTGACCGTGCTTGTTCTGGAAGGTCATCAACAGACCTTCTTTCACCAGCTCATCCAGCAAAGCTGGCACCTGTTGACGCATGCTGTTTTTCTCGCCCGCCAGATCTTCGATCATCAAATCGGCAAGGTAGTCAGCTGTCGCAACAATGCCGTGGTCAACGTCGGTTGGAAGCTTACCAATCAACAACACCAGTGCCAGCACACGGGCCTGCTGTTGCTCAGTTGAATCACCGTCTGCTTTGCGGCTGATAGTCTCGTGAATGTCTTTCGAGATGACCTGTGCTTGAACCAGCTGGGTTTTCAACTGGTCATAGATGAAGTCTGCAGGCAGTATGTTACCGAGCGCCTTGTCTGCGGTGCTTTTACAGGCATCGTGCACAATTCTTAGTTGGGTGCGCAGCTGGGAAACGGTACCGGTGGCATCCAGGGCGTGTAGAACACGGTCCCAGAAGCGACGGCGAACTGGCAGCAGTGGATAATCGGCCACCATGTTCTTTTCATCAACCGCACTGTGTTCAATGACAGAGCCATGTAAGTGGCGGGATATTTCGCCCAGATGGCTGTTCAACTCAGCCTGAATCTCTGCGCGGGCAGATTCTTTCTTCTGCAGGATCACTTTACGGATTACCGAATCCACGTCGGTATCTTCCAACTGTACTTTCAGCTGGAAACGCCCCATCAGGCGCTGCAGGTTTTCGTTACTGCTCAACGCGCTCTGACCGGTTGCGACAAAAATTACTCGTGACTTTAGCAAAGAGGAGGAACAAAGCTTCTCAACCACGTGCTGTACATCGTGAGCGCGGTCTACTTCGTTACCAATAAACTGCTGAACTTCATCCAGCACAATAAGAGTCAGTGGTATTTCACCGTTTTCTTCCAACACATCAAAGAAGGTTTGCTGCAGCTCAGCGTCGCTGATTTCTTCCGTTTTTTGGAACTGACTTGCGAGGAGCTTACCAACAGCAACCGGAGATTCTGCCAAGTCCGGGATGTGTTTAAGCAGTATTTTATGGAGGTCTGGGGCCACATATAAATTACGTAGAGCTTTGGTCCATTGCTGCTCACCCAGCTCTTGTTTAATGGTGTTTAACAGACCTTGCTGTTTCAGCCAGATGCAAAAACGTGCAAGGTGGTATTGCTCAGGCATCCCCAATGAGCGAAACAAAATAGCGAGTACAGCCAAACGAACGTTTTTGGTTCCTGCGCTACCGATGGTACCAGATGCATGATGTTTGCCTGGCGTTTGTACTGCGATGCTATCCAGCTCGTTAAAAAGCTCGATAGTACTGTAGGGTAGATCTGCCAGTGATCGTGCGCTTTGGTCAGCAATATTCTCATTGGACCAAAGGGCCGCAAGCATTTTCGCCAGATGTGATTTACCCGAACCGAAGAAGCCCGAGATCCATACCCCTTGCTGTTCTTCTCGGCCTTTAAAGCAGCTAATGAACTGCGACAGTATATCTTCAACGCCTTCCTGGTAACGGCCATCACAAACGAAGGTTTTTAGCTCGTATTCCAGTGTTGCCAGGGATTCTGCATCACGGCTATCACCAACTTTAGCGACCCCCTGGTTTTTCAACAGGTGAGTGGTCGGATCGTTTTGGTAGATGTCTTTGTTTAACATGAGAAGTCCTTATCCTTTTAATGCAGTTGCCAGATAGCCCCAGCCGTTTTTTGCATCGAGTAGTCGATAGGTGTTGCCGTCTTTTTCTCCTGGGAAGAAGACCAACAAGCGACCTTGAATAACGTCAGCTAACTGGCGAACCAAATCGGAGACAGAAGTAATACCAAACAAGGTGCCACAACCCAGTAGTGCCACTGCGGTTTTGCTGGCGTCACTTTCATTGTTTGCTTGAATTTTTTGACGTAATTCCTTCACCAGGTCTTCAGCGAAGAATTCGTAGTTTGCTTCCAGGTATTCTGGATTTTCGTAATAGGCCTCAGCGTAGTCTTGCTCAGTCAGCCATTTTTCAAATGAATGGGTTATATCGAGTAACAGCCACTGGTAGCCATGCCAGGTGGTGGCCTGTTCAAAGGCTTCAACACGAGCGCGCAGTTTTAGTTCATCTTCCGGTTTGTAAATGGCAAAAATAGAGCGCTCCTCACCGGAGGCAACTACGGGCCAGCTGAGACTAATGTGACTCTCATACTCTTTGAGAAGGTTGCTGATGCGATCAGCCATTCAGAATTTCCTTTTCGTGTTCGTTTAACCAATTTGGGAAACGTATCTCAACAACTTCCCCTGCATGGGTGAATTTAATCAGTCCGCGGCTATGTGCATTATGTGCCTGTGCGACGATCTCATCTTGATTTAGGCCAAGCAGCTTCACCCACTGACTCTTCAACGCGATGCTACCATCCTCACCATTCAAATGAGCGATGAACAGAGCAAAAGCCACATTAGAAGCACCAACGCTTGGCTGACTCCTCACCTTCTTAGTACGGCCTTGTAGAAAACCAGCTTGGGTCAGGCTGCCGTTGATGTTTTGGGCAAACGAACTCAGCGATGATGGACTATAGCCACCTGGATTATGTTGCTCTAGCAACTCTATAGTATGTTCTTTGCTGTAAGGCTCACCAGCGGAGATTGAGCTCAACATCGGTAGCGCTAGACGAAGTAGGGGGTCGCGGCAAAAAGCCAGCTGCAACGCCAATATAGGCCGTTTTTGTGCGTCTGTCTGCTCCCACAGGGCTAGAAAGTTGCGGTACAGACAAACGTCCGTTTTCAGGCTGTATAAATCCACTAAGTGTCGATACGTTAGTTTACGGCTATTCGCGGTACTTTTATGCAACACGTTACAGTGAATGATGTCATCTTTAATCGTTTGCAAAGGCGAACCATGAGGGTGCAAAGTTAACAGTTCGTTGAGTTCTGTAATCATCATGCTTCGCGCAGAGTGCGCACCACTCATGCCAAACTTGAAGCCTAGCTGTTCTAATTGAACTTTATCGGAATGAGCCGCCATATTTCTCAAAATTATCTCCAGACTTTGCGTCTCAGCCAACAGTAGTTGGCAATTATAACCTTCAGCATATACACGTTGCCAAGTTGTTGTACATTATATATTTATGAGAAATATAAGTGGCTTACAGGGCTACATTTCTTCAAGGTAGATATAACGATAGTAAGCCCTTCAACGCCTTTGAATTTACGGTTCAACAAGTGTTCTGAAATATGGCTGGGGTGTCAATAGAGGCTGTCCACCACTTGGTCTTTTCGGATGAATTTTACCTTACTTGATGATACCGATGTAAGCCAAGCTTATGTGGCTTATTTACGTGAGTTACGCAAGCAGGCAAAACTGTCACGAGCGGCGCTTGCTGAGCGAAGCTGCGTACCTGCGGCCACCATTAAGAAATCTGAGCTGACCGCGCAAATTTCATTTCGCCAATTGCTTTTGCTATGGCAAACCCTTGATTCGCTAGATAGACTTTATCAGCTCACACAACCTAGCAAAGAACGCGCTGCTATGCCCATGAGTATTGATGAGGTGCTAAAAGATGAGTTTTAAACCCATTCAAAAACTCGCCGTAACTCGCACCTTAAGCTCAGGTGAGCAGGTTGCTGTAGGGGTCTGGCGCAGAATCGGCAAGGTGTTTTTTCCAGTATGCAGACGGCTATTTGCAGCAGTTTGGTAATTTATCGCTTTTTACCTTGCAACCGAATACGCAAGTTCAAGCCGCACCTAAAGCGCCGCATCAAGGTCTACAAACTGTTACCTGTGAAGTCACTTTGTGTAGACCTATAACTGCTGAATTTCCCCGTTCGGTAAAACGTATAGAGGAGTACTCAACTCGCATTGCACACTTTTATGCGAGTATAAAGCAGTCCCTCAATAGCTCCCTTTCTTCTTTGCTGATGCCCGCTTGTTGAGCAAGGGCTTCCCATTGAGAAACGGCTTTTAACAATCTTTGGTGGATGGCCTTGGCTTTACTTTCAGTAACGTGAAAATACGCTGCAACGTCAAATGCTAAGTCAATCGAAAGCGCGTTGCTTACGTCATCAATATTAAGGTGTAGACCAGTAGCGTATAACATAGGATTGATATCGTAAGCAGGAGATAGCCGCCAACCAGAGGGCTCCAGAATGAATCCATGATTTCTAAGATGATCATCACAATTAGATACCATAATATTAAACAGTATTCTGGTCCAAAGTTGTTCAAGATCTGCCTGAGTATTCGAGCCGTGTTGGATCAAAAACTCAGCCAACTCTAAGTAACTTGCCCCTTCATCCTGGCCATCAAAGTACTCTAGTTGAGTCATCGCAGAGCTGAAGTGTAACCGCTTCCCTGTTTCGGTACGGTCGAACCTTTTTGTTAAAAAAATATGATAAATCCTCAGCAGAGGGCCTCATAGTGCAAGGTTTTATGGCCTTTCATTAAGCCAAGATCGTAGCCATCTAACAGCCAGTTAATCTGTTCGCCGGTGAGAGATAGCAACTCATCCGATGCTTTGGGCCATTTAAACTTTTCTTCTGCCAAACCTTTGTAATAAAGCACGAAGCCATTGTCTTCCCACATCACGCACTTGATCTTATTACGATGCCGATTAGTAAAGGCATACAAGGCCCCAGAAAATGGGTTATGTCCAAGTTCTTGTTCAATCAACACCGCTAACCCATGAGCCTGCTTTCTAAAATCCACAGGGTCTCGGTACAAAAATATCTGGGGTAGATTTAAAGCAGGACGCAGATAACGGGGTTTCATAAAGCAGCGACGAAGCGAGCCACTAATGAAATATTATCCGAATCAATGCCACGTATGAGCACACCATTGGGGAGCTTGATTTCTAAATCACTAGCCTGCTTGGAAGGCGGTGCCAGTACTACCGATACTAATTTCGATCCGTTTGGCGAGTCACCGGCAGGAGAAAATTTCTGCCGCCAATAGCCGAACTGGTGATACACCAAGCCTTCTTGTTCACAGAACGTTTTGGCGGATAATCCAGATGACCGCCACTTTTCGATATGGGCAGCCCAAGCTTGGTTTAATGCAGTGTTTGTGCTCATGTTGATTACCTCGTCGATTATTTATTGGGACGAAGCACAGTGTGTAAGGGACTAAGTACGAAGGCTAGAGGCGGATTTAGTGACGCTTACGCACAGCAAAGTTATCAAATTCACGAGCAACTGGATTCAGACCTAGTGTTCGTCTTCGTCTTTGAGACTCTATTTTATCTGGCCCCAATAATCCCCATTCCATGTTTTATTCGATCTCCCCCAAAATTCATCTAACTATTTTGTACATCTTGCTCATTGAAAAAATATTATTACCACTATTTCTACTAGAAATAGAAATTTAAAAGGTACAAATCATTAGCTTAATTAAATAACACCACCAAAAAATGTTGGATTGTAGCTTTTTACATCAACTATATTCTTTAAAGCCTCTGAAACTCACTTCATAATTGAAGACTAGAGGGTTAAGTTTACAAAACTCCTCTACAACGTCTTACGCCAATCTAAACTCGCTCTTGCTATGCCATAAATTTGCAGCACTATTACGTGCTATCTGATACGCCCAATCCGCTACAGCCATGGATTTATCTTTATCGCATTCAACGTAGCTGGCAAGTTCCTCAAAGATCATGTTGGCGTGGTTGGCAAGGTTGTTTTCCTCCCATTTATATTTGTGTTCATAACTGGCGAGGTAATCTCGTTTACTGTTGTTGCAGGTACGATCCGCCAACACAAAGTTGTGGCCAAGGTCGAATGCGTATTTGGCAAATGGGATAAAGTGATCCACTTCGGCATGTTGGTCGAGCTTTTTGCCACAGTAGAAGCAGGTATTTTTCTGTATCTCTTGAAGTAGTGGCTTGGCATAGGCTAAGGCCTTACGGTCTTGGCCAAACAGAAATTCCGGTAAGTTCGCTTGTGCACCCACGAGGTATTGGTTGTGCTTAAAAGAAATGATTTTGTCGATCCAAGCGGCCCGTGCAAGATAGGTGATCAGGTGATAAAACTCACGAAAATAGCCCGCGATGCCAGCATTCAACTCGATATGGTTCTGGCTTTTATCATGCGGATATAAAAAGCATTCTTCTTTTTTTGCCAAAATCTGCAAGCGCCACAACGGACCATTTTTGAGGGCTGTCTTGGCTACTCTATGCACAGTTTTATAGTGTGGGCTTTTATATAGCTGATTGATGTTGTACAAACCTGTTTGCTGGATGCTTTGCACCGCCGTGATAATAGCGATTTGCTTTTGAGAATCACTGTTTTGATGCAATTGCATTGTTTGGCTAGAACCACCAAACGGTCGGGCCTGATTCCAATACAAACGAAGCATTTTGTCCGCTAAAACATCTAACTGGATAGGGAGTTTACTGTTGCCGGTCACACTGGAACTTTCCACACATACATCCGCAATCGCATGTAGTAACGCATACTTGTACGTCGCGGTAAAATCGCCTTCTACCAACATCCGTTGAATGTAAGCAATAAACTCGATGGCCGTTTTCATCGATAGGCTACTCTTGTTTCTCAACGATTACATTGAGCCACAGTTCGGACGAGCGACCTTCTCTCTGATCACCTGTGATCCACATATCTTTGACGTCGAAGCCTGCCAAATACTGGTTGATCGTTTGTTCATTTTGGTCACAAAAAAAGCGCCCTTCTTTGATACGCTCTTCATCACCATACTTGAACGACATATACAAAACGCCATGCTGTTTGAGCGCCCTACGTAATCGAGAAATCGCATCCATAAGCTCAACTTTGGGGACATGCAATAAACTCGCACAGCACCAGATGCCATCATACATATCGGACTCATTAAATGTTTGAAAGGTGAGCACATCGACGTTGATATTCAGATAATTCGATGCCATCTGAGCAAGTTCAGAGCTCGCATCAAAAGCCGATACTTCATACCCTAGTGATTGAAAATATTTCGCGTCGCGACCACTGCCACAACCCGCATCGAGAAGATGACCGCTTGGAGAAATAAGAGGGAGAAAACGCTGATACAAATCAGACATATCGACTGACAATGTACTCTGTGCAAAATCTTCAGCGTACGTGTTGTAATACAAGGTCGTGTTAGCTTTCAAATCCATGTTGCACCTTAGCCAAAAAAGAATGATAAAACTTAAAATGACGACTATCTATCAAGACGTCAGCCCCAACACTTCCCTCGCCTGTTGATGAATATGCTCGCGCCATTTTTGTGGTTCATGCACATCAATCGCTGAGCCATAACCTTGTATCCACCATAGTGTTTCTTGGTCATTTGGTACCGTGGCAGTCAGTTGAAACCAGCCTTCGTCGTCCGGCTTTAATTCTTGATCTTCGCTTAAAGGCGTTTCGGACAGCAGCCAAGCGATCTCAGCTTTCACCCGCGCTTTAAGCACAACTAGCCCTGAGGATTGGCGATAGCTAAAGCCGCCCTGTTCGATGTATTCGGTTAGATCAAACCCTTTAAGCGGTCGGAACTGTTTATCCGAACGCTCAACAGTTTGAATTCTATGTAACGCAAATTGGAGTATGTCGTCGTAGTCTTTTACGGTTGCCAAAAGGTAGCTGACGCTATGGCGAACAACGCTGGCTTATGGGTGAAGTGTGTAGCTTTTGGGCTCATTATGCTTTCGGCTTAGATACGTCACTTCAATGGCATATTCTTCTAGCGCTGCCTCCGATACCGCTTCCCAAATGCCCGCTTTGATTTGTGCTGGTATTAGGGTTTTACCATTGGGTATCGCTTTGACACGGTTGGCCCAACCGGAATAATGATTGGAAGGTAAAGCATTCAGATACTGCTGCGCCGCTTTGAATTGAGACGAGATCTGATCAACGGCGATTTGAGGCAATAGGTCAGAAAGATATTCGTGAGCCAACACTAAAGTCAGCGCGGTAGGTGTATCCAATCCCAATTTAGAATCATTAAAACTTGCCGACAGACTCCAGCGACGCTCTCCATCGCCTTCAAGGCATATCAAAGGCAAGTGTGATTCCATCGCATTCAGATCACGCTGAACGGTCCGCAAAGACACCTGAAAACCTTTTTCTTCTAATGCGGCATGAATTGTTGAGGTGGCTTTGTAACCAGGCTCTTTTGGAATGATTTGCAGCATCGAGAGCGTGCGAAATAAGGTGTCGTGCTTAGCACCCATGAATGATCCTTATTCAAAAATCCGTTAATCTTCAGACTGATAGCTTCTTTACTGAAGGCTTACATTACCTGATTTGAAACACAACCTCTACGCCAAACACCTACAATTCATAATTTACGCTGTAGCGTTAACAAGAACAACGCATGACTAAATTGCGGAATGGATATGGGAGCCCTCTTAATACTCAGTTGCTCAACCGGTAACGAATCACGAACCACTCCTCCTGAGCGTCTATTAATCCCTTCTTTGCCTGTCTCAAATGCGAGTAGACAATTTGCAAATGCAGATTTGGCCTCTTGCACTTGATTTGATGCGATATAAAGCTTCTTCTTTGCGTCGTACCATCCATGCGCCCATTGCTGTGCTAGCGCCATAAATGCTTCCTCATTGGATTCTCTGCATTTTATCAAGTGTGCGAGCAGACTATAGAAAGCCGATTCTTTGAAATAGTTTCTTGCTTCATATAGACGAGGCTGTCCAATGAACGCTACCCCTTGCTCATTAGAAGGAATCTTATAAGCCCTGTAGGAAACATGGTTAGAGAGAACAGCCTGGTATACATTTCTAACACTCTCCACATAAGACTGTGTCAGCCCATATTGGACGCTTGAAGGCGATATAGGTGTGGAATCTGAATCAATACAAAGCTGCTTTTCTATGTCTTCATGGTAGCGAAGAGCTTTTTCAATCTTTTGAATTTCGCTGATAACTGGAGTGATATTGTCTTTCTCTTTCAAACTTAGACGAGGCGCAACATCACTGTCTTCGACTTGGTAACCAATGACCTCGGGCAACATGTTCTTTTTTAGTCTCTTTAATACAGCAAAGCTTGCGGACAAACCCCATTCGCTTTTCATTTCGGTGAGTCGCTTACGTGGTATTGAAGATAATTCTGATAAAACTCCATCCAGGTTTTTGATCTTTTTAAATTCAGCCTCAACTGATAACAAACGCCAATACTCCATTAAGTGTGTGTATGAGGACAACGTAGTGGTCGCATTAGAATGCCCCACCATAAGAGCCAATGCAGGGAGTAAAGCATGACGTGTCGACGGCGCCGCCACACATGTATCAGCAAAACGATCTCGAAAGTCTGTAAACGAATCAACTCGCATCCATTCTTTAACAACTTTAGATATTGGGTCCTTCTGTTGATCTTCGAGAACAAGGGACGTAGCAGTAAAGCTGATAAAAGTATGACGCCCATCATGAAGACGCATGCTTGGGTCACCAGTAATAAGCTTCAACGCCTCAATAACTCGGCTAAAGTGGCTATCCATATAGCGAATTTCGCTCGGATTCATCGAGTCAAAAAATAATGGTGTGGATTGTTTATTCTGAGCTTCCGCCTGCTCCATGCACCAACTAAGTAACCGCATTTCTGTGTCATTAAGGAACAAAAAGTAAGGAACGCGACGATTGCCGCTTTTTGACTTAACTCGAACCGTTTCGTTTGAAATACGATGAGTCCTTATGTGGAGCACCTGATCTTCAAGCGAGAAATCTCTCAACTTTAAGCGCCTCACTTCTTGCCGCCTAAGGCCCAAACGGCAACAGAATATTAATATTGCTGCATTAATATACTGCTCATGCAAATTAGCATCTTTGTCAGTCAACAACATGGTCAGGGCTTGCTCATACTCCCAAGGCATGACCACTCTTCCCGTCGTTCTTGTTTCATGACTTCCTACATCCAGATCTCGAAAGTCCAAATGAACAACACCAAAAACCTCATGAATTTGAGTATGGAAATCAGCCAATATCTTAGCCCTTTCTGAGCGGCTAGACGCATCTCCCGAATCAATGACATCCTGATAAAGATCCAAGAAATCTTCGTAATCAAATGTCGTCAATGATTCGTTCGCAGCAAACTCACACAAGCTTGGCGCTATTTTAGAAAAATAGGTCTGAATCGACGAAGGGGCCAAACCGCCCGCTCGCTGCCCTTTTCTGCCTGACGCCCTATACAGCCAAGTAAGGATCAGCAACAGAATTTCAGGTAGTTCGTGAGATGCTTTTACTAAATCAGCGAGCTTCTTTGCGCTTTCATTGGCGATTAGATCCTGCCAAAACCTAACAATTTTTTCATTTGATGTTCCAGAGTAACGCTCAAACTTCTGACGAAAATCCGCCATAAACTTTTTGTAGTACTCATTCGAGTGCCGTGATTTTTTGAAGAATGTGCGTTCAGGAACAATCTGCATTGCCGTCTCTGTATTAGAAGGCATAACATAACGATGCTTACGATCTAGCATACGTATGAGCGTATGATTTGATAACCCTTTCACCCGTAACGTGCCTTGACGTAGACCGTATAGACTCCCAGATTCAAATCGCCTAGGTGCATGTTCAATAAGTCTAAAAAGCATACTGAACGTCATTGCCTTGTTATGCACTCTCGCGAACCACGCAGAAAACTTTTTATAGCTATTCGCTATTGATTTATCTACTTTGTCTTCCTGACACTGACCACTCATCAACGCCGCCAGGCCTTTCGGATTCAATGTAATCGTTTGAGAGTCTTCCCTTTTAACCAGCATAGCCAAAAGAATCGCAGACAAACCACCGAAAAAAGTTGTACCGCCATCATCCATTTCAGCATTCATGTAACCGTTAATATATTGGGCAGAGTTAATCGCCACTTGTTTCTTTAATGTCTGAGGAGATAGATCCCCCGTACCATCAAGCACCATAGAAAAGAGTAACGCACTGCCCAATGTCTCTTTAGACACTTTCTTTTGATGTGCTAACAGCGTTTGCACGAACTCATAAAACAAGGCTGTTAAGTCGTGGTAATGCCGCTCTGAAAGCATAGCGTTATATGGCAAAATTGCGGTAGTAACGGGAGGCTTCTTGAAACTACCTACCAACGCTGACTTTAAATCATCAATACTGACCACTTCCTGACTATCAGAGCTGTTGCTACCTGCTTTATTAACTAACTCCAGCACTTGCTCATGCAGATAAGGATCATCACAGTAAAACTCAGACAGCAATTCGTAGAAATCTTTATTTGATTTAATCGCTTTATCAATCAAAGCCCTTAAGTCAGCCTGCAACGTCTGCACTATATTCTTTGACTTGAGAGTAGTTTTTGATCTTATGGAACAGGGGACAAACTGACCGTTATTGCGCTTTCCAGAGTTAGAAGAACTCATTCGTCCAAGCACCTCGAACTCCAATTCTTCAAGGCATTTAGAAATTACATTTCGGTGAGTATCAAATTCGGAACTATTTCGAAGCATCACAGATGTATTTTGAAATGAATGCATCTCAGAAGAAATATGTCCCATTTGATGATCTAAGTACGGCACAGCTTCTCTGTAGCCAAATAATGTATGATACGAAAGGTGGCGCATGACATTCTGTGGCAAGCTCCATCCCTCCCCCATAAATACCTCGATCTGGGACGTACTGGGCGTGTCCAACGAGCCATCACTTTGCCATAAACCTAAAAACGGGGAATTGCCATCACGAAGAATGGATGCACTAAGCTTCTTTGCCATTTCCGTATCCAACAAACGAAGACGCTTAACAGTTTTCTCAATCCAGCCCAAAGTGTTGAGAATCTGCCTAGTCATAAGCTCAGGCACTGGAATAATTCGCGTTGCGCTTTCACCAAAGTGTATTTTGTCGGCCACAAGCACACACGTATAATCGTCATTCCAGCAGTAATGCTCAATGAACATGCTCTTACTGCGTCGGTGACTGGTTACAATGGAAAACATTAATACCGTATAAGAAACGAGCTGATTATAGGTTTCTCGTAACGTACTTATAGAACGACTTTTCGATACTTTTTCTAACGACGCTTTTAGAAGACTTACGCGCTCAGCCAACTGCTGAGAAAAAGTCTCCCTACATAAGGCTAATCTTGTTCCCACCACAAGGTCTCGATTCGAGTCGAAAACATCGCTTTCAAATTCGAATCTCAACTCTTGCGCACAGGTGTCAATAAACGCCGCCTGCAAATCACACACTTTAGATGTCATGTAATAATGCCAAGTTGACAACCCAAATTCGTTATTGGCAAACATGAGAGCAGCTTTATGTCTTCCGTACTTGGATACCACACACCCATATAGCAAATAACGAAGCGCTTTATGGGTCAGGCGCCTATTAAAATCATGGGAATGAACAATCTCACGACAAACCGTCGTCAATAAGGCGAATGCATTCCCAACAACCTCTGAAGGCAATATCTGCTCAACCAAACCAGCCTCAAATGAATTAAAGTAAGCCCTGAACAGGCACAGAAACGGTTTTGGTATGGGTAACTTAAGCCAATTAGAATGAGGGCTTAACCACCGCTCATCTGAATCAGTCGGCTGATAACGATCACTGATATCTAGCTCTTTACGCCAATACACGCCTGACTTTAGGTTAATAACACCATAGCTATCATCTAGTTGCTTAAATGCATCTTGATCACTGTCTGACAATGCTATGTGTAAACCGAGCACCTCATGTAACTTCAAAGCGGTCAGCATTGTTAGAAAGGCCAGTGCAGAACCGTGCGAAGGAGATGCACTATTAATCCACTGAATAACTTTTCTCAGCTCTGAAGGTGTTAGACGATAAGTGACATATTGAAGACCAAATTGCTCTTTAGATGTGAGAATTTGATTTCGAAAGATCTCACGCTCTGCCCTTATTGTTGGACTAATTGCGCTAGGATCCAGCTCGACCGCATTGACGTCGGGAACGTCTTCGATATCTAAATCGTTGCCGTCAAAGGGAAATGGCTCAACTTGGATAGGTGATTTAACTTTGGGGTTAGGGCGTCGCTTCTGGATTCTTGGTTTTTTGATTAAAGGCTGTTCATCTTTGAAATTTGAACAAACGTTCCAGCCATTACGGACCATTTTTAAATAGACCTGAGAGATCGTGTATCGTCCTGTAATTTCATTGCATAGATAACTTAATGTTTCGACCGTTGAAAGATGCTTAGGGATAGACTTAATTTTAGATACGTATGCAGTGCTCGACAATATTAGCCGAATTTCCTTAGCAGCCTCCGTAACAGAAGTAAAATTGAAGGTGGAATCTTCACAGACCAATGCAAAGTACATTGAAGACTTCAGTTTTTGAACGACGAGCTGCTCTGACTCTCCATGTAGCGTTGCATCATAAGATAAAAGAGAAAGTAAAGGATACTGTGAAAGGCTCTTATGACAGCTATATTGAACACGGTCTTTGAGTATATACAGTTCTTCATTGTGTAATGGCTGATAGTGGTGAAGAACATCCAGCTCGAGGTCATTAGCTCTAAAAAGGTTAAAAAGCAACAGCCCTAGACCATCACTACGCAACAATAGCGTCGAGCGCTCCTTTGCCCAACGTTCTTGTAAACGCCCCTCAAACAACAAACTCAAATATCAAAACCTGTCTGAGCACTAGCGCTTTTTACATCAAGCAGTTTAAACAGCTTTGGCTTAATCTGCGTGACAGTAAAATTGTAAAGCTCGTAAGCTCTGAATGAAAAACACCTATCGCAAAAAAAAGCAAACTGTTCCGCAGTCAAGACTATTTTCTTCTCGCCTTTGCCTGATTCAGAAACAACAAGAATACTACGATCTTTATTAAGTCCCCCTATTATTTCATAGCGTTCCCAGTACAAATCCCGATCATCTGGTTCAAATTCAGGCCTGCCAGGCGTAACCTGAAAATTGATTTTTCGAGTTTTATCCAGCCCTGGAAACTTAATAGGAACTTCATCAAGGCCCTCTCGGACAATAAGATCGTCAAAAACCCTCATCATTTCATACGCATCTTTTGGATTAGAAAACCCCGATGCTTCATATGAGCGATTTACTGGCTGCTTCTTCGTATTAAGTTCGAAAGCAGAGGTCTCGATTCCAGCAAATTGGCGATCTAAAACATCACGCAATACGTCCATTCTTGAATCAAGCAAATCAGAGGTATCATCCTCAAAATCATAGAGCACTTGAATACTATTAGGTAACGCATAAGCAGAGAATTTTTTAGCTTTCAGTTTAAAGCCTTTTTTCTTTTCTGCTTTATCTGCAGAGCCTTTAGCATTCGCCACCTTTGCAGATATTTTAAACAGCTTCGCTAATGCTTTGAGCGAGGGGTTACCACTCTGAGCAAATTCAGTGATATGAATGGCCTTTGTTTCTTCGTCAACGGCAATCCCGCGAAGCCCTATTCCGATTTCAAAAACGCTCTCTCTCATTCAAACTCCAATCATGATTTAAGAACCGCAGATACGATAACTCGTTGTTCCTGATTAGAATTTACACAGAAAAAAATGATAATCAAAATAAGTGCGTCAAAGAATGTACCACAAACACAATAACCATCATAAAAATTACATTTTGTAACAATCCTATTCCATCTTTGCTTTCAGCCCTCCCAAGCTGTCTGACAACTCTTTTATAGACGCAACCTCTTCAAGCAATGAGCTTTTTAATGAAATAGGCTCTCGCACGATGAGCTCAGCTCCCCTACTTAGCAACCAAGATCTTGTATCCCTATCATCTGGAATGACAGCCCTAAGGAGCCGCCACTTCTCATCATCAGTTTCCAAAATAATTTGAGAGTCACTTAATTTTGTTTCGCTTAGTCTTTTTGCTAAGTCTTTGCTAATCAGAGCTTCTAGTTGAATAGGCTCATCGGAGTATTTAACCCCCGGTTCACCAGCATCTATGTATTTCTGAATGGTGAATTCTGGACGAGGTCGAAAGCCCCCAGAGGATATCTTTAAGGACGTGAACCGGTGAAGAGCATACTGCCTTACATCATCATAATTATTGTAAGAGCCCAAAATATAAGTGGCGCTCTTGCGAACCATCACTCCGTATGGATGAAGAACGAACTTCTGGGGTTCATCTTTAGAATGGCTTTCATACACAACATCTAATGCCTTGTTTGACATAATTGCCTCACAGACACTCTTCCAGAAATCTGGGTCGATTGCAGCTGGTCTAAGCACCTTCCCTTCGGGAACAACCGCAACTTTATCCAACCAATTCAAGTACACACCATCGGAGTGAGACTGCATAAAATCCCTTGCTCGATTTAGCTGCGGTGTAAGTTGAGACAAAAGTGGTGCAGGCACAACCCCAGCAAGGTATTCATGTGCAAGAATGGCATTCACTGCAGTGGCTGGATCCATAGCAACAAAGCTACCTTTATACCCAAATTCAAAGCTCCACCGGTAAGGTCGAGACTTATCATTACATTCAATTGGGTAATACATTGATAAGCTCGTTAAATCGCGCTGAAGCTTGCGCGAAGAGATTGAAAACCCTTTTTCGCGTAGAGCCTTAAGTATTCCTGTTGTTGAAACAGCATTGTCTGGCCCGATAGGTATCAGCTCAAGTATGCTGATATATCTAATTATAGAATCCATTTCTGACTCTCATCGTATATTCAGAGCAGATTCTAGTCTAAAGAGTGCCTCGGTTGACCTATAGCTTGTCATTTTTCGCAACCTAAGAGCATCACAGCTCAAATGAAAGCCAATTCCCCCCCTCTATCGAGACACATCAGTTCGAATAGAAAAACTTTTACACTAGAACAGACGACAACTAACACGGCAAACATATTAAAAATAATCGAGAAAGAAGAGTCACAATAAGGTAAATCAAGGTACATGAAATAGCGAAATCAGAGAAAATGTGGCGTTTTAAAGCGAAATGCAAAAACGCTAGAAAAATGGCAGATATTTCAAATCATAAAAAATGCGAATCGCTGACTTGGTCACAGGTTGGTCACACCTGGGTCACAACGGAAAAAGTGAAAAGTCTTGGTGGAAATGTGATTACGAATTACGAGTAAAGAGTTTTAATTAAAAAACTTTAAAATCATGAAGTTAGGGGAAACTGAGAAAGATTTATGAGTGGTGGGCGTGGAGAGGTTCGAACTCCCGACATTCGCCTTGTAAGGGCGACGCTCTCCCAACTGAGCTACACACCCATCTTGAAGATGGCTACTTACTTTACTGAAGAAAGTAAGTGGCGGAACGGACGGGACTCGAACCCGCGACCCCCTGCGTGACAGGCAGGTATTCTAACCAACTGAACTACCGCTCCTAACCTCAACACAAACAATCGTCTGCGTCAGAAGATGGAGCGTATTATAGGGAAACTTTTCTCGAACGCAACAATTTTATTAAAAATAAATCGTTAATAAACAGTAGGTTAAAATACAACCAGATAATCGTCGTTTCGCTTCGGTTTACACTCTACAGCAATGAATCTAACGATTTCTCAAAAGTTAGGTAATCCCATCATTTTGACAAACAAAAAGCCAGTATGAATACCATGCTGGCTTTTTATGACCTAAAGAACTGTTCGGGTTAAAGAGAAGTACGCAAACAGGCTTCGATCACCTTTTGTAGCTGCTGTTTGATATTAGGCAACTTATCCTTATCCAACTGATAGATAGACTGCTTTGCCAAGTCATCATCAAGATAGGTCGCTTGGGACAGCTCAAGCTGAATCCCATGTATGCCTTGGTTTGGCTGACCAAAATAGCGAGTAATGTAGCCCCCTTTGAAGCGGCCATTTGTGACCTGAGAATACTCTGGTGCAATCACATCACTTACCGCTTGCGTCAGTGCTCCATGGCAGGCGTCGCCGTTGTTCGTTCCCCAATTAAAGTTCGGCAGGGTTCCTTCAAACAGCATGGGAACTTGAGCCGCAATACTGTGGGCATCAAACAAAATAGCGTAACCAAACTCCGCTTTCATGCGAGCTAATTCTGAAGCAATGGCCTCATGATAAGGCCGCCAGATATGCTCTTTACAAAACGTCTTATGGGCATCAGAAGGCATCTGGCCAGTTTTAAAAATGGGCGAGTCTTCAAATAAGATGTCAGGAAACAATCCCGTTGTTTTAGTGTTGTACAAAGGCTTGTCGTCATAGGGACGATTCAAATCAATCACATAACGGGAGTAATTTGCCTTGATCATCCCTACCCCTAATGTGGGCAAGAAGTCGTATAATTCAGGAATGTACCAATCCGTATCCGGCAACTTGGCCGCTTGATCCGTCAAGCCAGCTTGCACTTCAGGTGTTAACGCCAAACCGGAATGGGGCATGCTCACCAACATGGGCACACGTCCTTGGCTAAACTCAAACGCCGGTAAAATTAATTCATTGGCAGTCATACGACCTCCTCTACCCCTTGGTAAATGCGTTGTTTAATTAACTGACCACCTAACCAATAACTTAGTTCACCGGGGCTTTCTACGTCCCAACACACAAAATCCGCCACTTTACCCACTTCTAAAGTGCCATGGGAATCTTCCATTCCTAATGCTTTTGCCCCATGGACTGTCGCTCCCGCCAAGGCTTCTTCCGGTGTTAGTCCAAACAAAGTACAGGCCATATTCATCATCAAACGCAATGACAAGGCAGGAGAGGTTCCCGGATTCGCATCTGTCGCGATCGCCATGGGCACCTTGTATTGGCGCAACCAATCAATAGGCGGCTTTTGTGTTTCTTTTAGGGTGAAAAATGCCCCGGGGAGTAACACCGCCACCGTGCCGGATTCCGCCATGGCTTTCACATCCGCTTCTTCAATGAATTCAATGTGATCAGCGGACAGGGCTTTGAAGGAAGCTGCCATGCGAGTGCCCCCTAAAGACGAAAGCTGCTCCGCATGGATCTTCACTGGTAGCCCAAGTGCTTGGGCAGTTTTAAAGTAGCGCTCTACTTGCTCGGTACTGAAGGCAATGCCTTCGCAAAACGCATCCACCGCGTCCGCCAAACCTAAAGCCGCTACCTTGGGCAGTACGGTGTCACACAGGTAATCAATATAGGCGTCTTTGTCGTCGTACTCGGGAGGCATGGCATGGGCAGCCAAACAGGTTCGCTTAATACTGACGGGAAATTGGTTTTCTAAAATAGACGCCACCCGCAGCATTTTCAGCTCGTCCTCTAGACTCAAGCCATAGCCGGATTTGATCTCCACCGTAGTGACCCCATCCGCCATGAGGCTTTTTAAGCGACGGGCAGCACTGGCGACCAGATCCGCTTCACTGGCTTCACGGGTCGCCTTTACGGAAAAGGCAATCCCTCCACCCTGCTGGGCAATTTCTTGGTAACTGACACCGTTTAAACGCTGCTCAAACTCTCCCGCACGATTGCCACCGAACACCAAGTGCGTGTGGCAATCGATCAGCCCCGGCGTTACCCAACCGCCACCGAGGTCGTGCTCCCGAAGAGCCTCATAAGCAGGCAAATCCGCGGCTTTACCAAGCCAAGCAATACGCCCACCTAGGACACCGATGGCGGCGTCTTCGATGGTGTTATATTGACCATTTACCATGGTCGCGACCTGTGCACCGCGCCAGAGACTGTCAAACTGTACCGGCGAATCAAGGGTCATTAGATCAGGCTCCTAAGCTCGGCAACAAGCCTACAGGCATTGCGCTATTGTGAACCGCTTCTGCTAGCAGCTCATTGGCTTTTTCGATATCGGGTGCAAAGTAGCGGTCTTTGTCATAAAACGGCACTCGGGCACGTAACTCCGCACGAGCATGCTCCAACGCCTTAGTGGATTT
The DNA here is from genome assembly GCF_042679525.1 of Rhodanobacter aciditrophus. Taxonomy (GTDB): domain Bacteria; phylum Pseudomonadota; class Gammaproteobacteria; order Pseudomonadales; family Marinomonadaceae; genus Marinomonas; species Marinomonas aciditrophus. Next base: position 364,481 of record NZ_JBHTMN010000018.1, on the reverse strand, counting down.
AAGGGGCGCACGGAAATCCAACCCTTGCACGGCAGACAAAATTTCGACGGCCAATATGCCTCGGGTATTCTCTGACATGTCTTTTAGACGACGTGCAGCATAAGTTGCCATGGACACGTGGTCTTCTTGGTTAGCAGATGTCGGTAGACTGTCCACGGACGCAGGATGGGCGTGGCTCTTGTTTTCACTGGCCAAGGCCGCAGCCGTCACCTGCGCGATCATAAAGCCCGAGTTCACACCGCCGTTATCCACCAAGAAAGGTGGCAATTTGCTCAAGTTGCTGTCGATTAATAAGGCCATACGACGTTCTGACAAGCTGCCAATTTCAGCAATCGCCAGGGCTAAATTATCCGCCGCCATGGCCACAGGCTCGGCGTGAAAGTTACCACCAGAGATGATATCGCCCTGTTCTGCAAACACTAGGGGGTTATCAGAAACCGAGTTGGCTTCCACACACAGCACGCTCGAAGCACTGCGAATCTGCTCTAAACAGGCTCCCATTACCTGTGGCTGACAACGTAACGAGTATGGGTCTTGTACTTTTTCACACCCTTGGTGAGAGTCGCCCAACTCTGATGTTTCGCCCAATAAATGACGGTATGCCGCCGCGGCATCGATTTGAGTCTTATGTCCGCGAACTTCGTGAATACGAGCATCAAATGGACTACGGCTACCCAATGCAGCCTCTACGGACAAGGCTCCGCATACGGTGGCTGAGGCAAACAAATCCTCCGCCTCAAACAAGCCTTCTAATGCAAACGCAGTGGATGCCTGAGTACCGTTCAGTAGGGCTAGACCTTCTTTCGGTGCCAAAGAAATGGGCTCCAATCCTGCAATGGATAAGGCCGCTTGTCCTGAAATCACTTCCCCACGGAAGCGAGCTTTACCTTCACCCAAGAGAATCGTGCTCATATGAGCTAAAGGCGCCAAGTCACCGGACGCACCAACAGAGCCTTTTTTCGGAATGCATGGGTAGACTTCTTTATTAATCAGCGTCAGCAGTGCTTCGATGACTTCTAAACGAATGCCTGAGAAGCCTCGCGCTAAGCTGTTTACCTTGAGAGCCATGATCAACTTAACGGTTTTGTCATCCATTAACTCACCAATACCCGCCGCATGGGACAACACGATACTACGCTGTAGCTCATCTAAGTCCTCTGGTGCGATGCGAGTATTCGCCAACAAGCCAAAGCCCGTATTAATACCGTATACGGTGCGGTTCTCAGCAATCACATCATTCACTACCTGAGTACTCGCTTGGATCGCTGGAATAGCGCTCTCATCAAGGCTTAAATTTACTTTGCGACGGCTAATCTGACGCAATTGATTCAGGGTTAATTGCCCCGGTTTAATAGCTAATTCAAACATAATGTGTCTCTCTAAAAAGTTGCGATGTTCTGCGGTGATACCACCCAACCTCCCCCAAGTTCCCTCCCCTTATTTAAGGGGAGGGTTAGGGAGGGGTTTAAGTTATTTACCTTGACCACCCGTAATCATTGGCAAGTTAAGCCCCTGCTCTTTCGCACAATCAATAGCAATATCGTAACCCGCATCCGCATGGCGCATCACGCCTGTTGCTGGATCGTTATGAAGAACGCGAGCAATACGCTCTGCCGCGGCATCGGTTCCATCACACACGATCACCATACCGGAGTGCTGGGAGAAGCCCATACCCACACCACCACCGTGATGTAGAGAGACCCAAGTTGCGCCTGAGGCAGTGTTCAATAAGGCGTTTAGCAGTGGCCAATCGGATACCGCATCCGAGCCGTCTTGCATACCTTCCGTTTCACGGTTTGGACTGGACACTGAACCCGAGTCTAGGTGGTCACGACCAATCACGATTGGGGCAGACAATTCACCACTGCGCACCATTTCATTAAAGGCTAGGCCAAGCTTGGCCCGTTGACCAAGACCCACCCAAAAAATACGTGCTGGCAAACCTTGGAATTGAATACGCTCTCGAGCCATGTCTAACCAATGGTGCAAATGCTCATCATCAGGAATCAACTCTTTCACTTTTGCATCGGTTTTGTAGATGTCCTCTGGATCACCAGATAAAGCCGCCCAACGGAATGGACCAATACCACGACAGAACAAAGGACGAATGTAAGCAGGCACAAAGCCTGGGAAGTCAAAAGCGTTTTCGACCCCCTCTTCCATTGCCATTTGTCGAATGTTGTTACCATAGTCAAACGTTGGAATGCCCATTTGCTGGAACGCCAACATGGCTTCAACGTGCTTCGCCATGGACTGCTTCGCAGCTTTGACAATGGCTTGGGGCTCCGTTTGCCCTTTGTCCCGGTACTCTTCCCAACTCATACCAAGGGGCAAGTAACCATTTAATGGGTCATGGGCAGAGGTTTGATCAGTCACCATGTCTGGACGAATGCCACGTTTGACCATTTCAGGAAGAATTTCGGCGGCATTGCCACACAATGCGATCGAAACAGCTTTGCCTTCCGCGGTGTATTTCTTAATTCGCTCCATGGCATCATCAAGGTCTGTGGCTTGCTCATCCACATAACGGGTACGCAAACGGAAATCGATACGACTTTGCTGACATTCGATGTTTAAAGAACAGGCCCCCGCAAGAGTGGCTGCCAATGGTTGAGCACCGCCCATACCACCTAGACCTGCGGTAAGCACCCAACGACCCGTTAGTTTGCCATCATAATGTTGGCGACCTGCTTCCACGAAGGTCTCGTAGGTTCCTTGCACGATACCTTGGCTACCAATGTAGATCCAAGACCCCGCGGTCATTTGACCGTACATGGCCAGACCTTTGGCATCTAACTCGTTGAAGTGTTCCCAGTTTGCCCAATGGGGCACTAAGTTTGAGTTGGCAATTAAAACACGGGGAGCATTGCTGTGGGTTTTGAACACGCCCACGGGCTTGCCCGATTGCACTAATAGGGTTTCGTCTTCTTCTAGAGCTTTTAGGGATTCAACGATTTTGTCATAGCTTTCCCAGTCACGGGCGGCACGACCAATACCACCATACACCACCAATTCTTCAGGGTTTTCCGCCACATCTGGATCAAGGTTGTTCATCAACATGCGCATAGGCGCTTCAGTCAGCCAAGATTTTGCTGAGAGTTGTGTGCCGGTGGCGGCTTTCACGACACCTGGACGGTAACGATTTGGAGTGTGGGCTTGCTTAGTCATCGTCTTCACCTACGTAAAAAAGAATTAGTTAGAATTACTTTGTCTTTAAATGTATATACAACTTAAATTTAAAATAAAACCTAACTCACCAAGATGCAAGCCATTTATCTAATAAATTCTTTTGAATGGCTTAAATAAAAGGAATAAACCGTTATTAATGACGCATTTAAGAAATTTGATTGTATAGACAGATAAGTATGGTAACGACTGGATTGGACTTTTAAGTGACAAATAAAAACGCCGTAGTAAAGACTACGGCGTTTTATCAAATAAGCAGACGATCACCCCCCACAAGGATGATCAGATCTCCACTAGCGGCCGAAATGACCGAACAGTTGGAAGCGGGAACCCGGGTGCAACAAACGGGCGGCGGTGACAATGTCGTCACCTGCCCAAGTCCGACGTTTAATTTGCAAACAAGGTTCCGAGGACTCTATAGCTAAGCGCTGGCACTCTTCAGGGGTAGGCAGTACGGCCTCCACCAGATGTTCACCTTCGGTCATAGGAGCAACGCTGGTTAGGTATTCATATGGGGTATGTTTATCGAAATCTTGCTGGGCGTAGTCAGGTGCCAGTTTTGCGTTGACGATGCGCTCTTCGATCTGGATCGGCAGCTCGTTTTCATAGTGCAGTACCACGGATCGAAATATGCTGTGATTGGTTCTCACCCCTAGCATCATGGCTTCTTCTACGGTGGCTTTCGCTGGCTCTAAGATTAATAGCTGAGAGCGATGTTGATGGCCACGGGCGGCGACTTCTTCTGCAATATTGTGAACTTCAAACAGCGCGGAGTGAGATTTTTTCTCCGCCACAAAAGTACCCAGCCCTTGATGACGAACCAGTAATCCTTCTGCCGTTAGTTCACGCAGGGCACGGTTGACTGTCATGCGACTAACAGACAAGGCTTTTACAATCTCTGCCTCTGAGGGCACACGCTGATTAGCTTGCCACTCACCAGAGCGTACTTTTACCGTAATGGCGTGTTTGAGCTTGGCATAGATGGGTTGAGACGTTTCTGGCAAATCATCTAAAAGTTCCGTCAAGGCTGACGACATTACATCTGACACAAAACACTCCATTCCCAAATTAAGCACAATAACGGGTGATCCTTTGAACACCGCCCTTCATCATAGCGTTTTTTGTCTGATTCGATCTAGCAGATTGAGAACACCAATCACCGAATCGAGGCAAATATTCACAAAAAAAGCCGGTTCAATAGGCTTGAACCGGCTTTTTACGCTTTATGAATCTAACCCATACCTTTCACTACAAGGTATCCACCACGGTAGGAGTTAGCTTCATATACCCTTCCGCGTACTGAATAGTTCGCTTAGCCGTAATACCAATATTGCGCTTTGCTTGAACACCACGCTGCAGGGCCACACGCGTGTAATATTCCCAAAGGTGCTCCTGACCTGCCATACACTGAATGGCTTTTAACTTCGTATCCCAAACATCGGTAATATCGAGGAAAGTATTCGGCTCCCAATGGCACTGTTCCGTTTGATGAGGTTCAAAGGCGTAGACAGGTGGTGCACCAAGGATCTGTTCTCCAGGGTTATGCCCCTCTGCCTGAGCAATGATGCGTGCTTCTTGGGCTGCCCGCATGGCCAATGGATGATCAAAATTATAGGGATCTCGCTCTGAGTGGCTTAATACAAACTCTGGCTGCAAACGGCGATAGACATCCACCAGCTTGAACAAAATGTCATCTGAGATGCGCATGGGGTAATCCCCAATATCCCAAAACTCCATATCTGCACCAAGAATCTCCCCTGCGGCACGGGCTTCTTCTTCACGAACGGCTTTGACCTTGTCTAAGGTCATATTAGGCTGGCGCCACAATTTCGCGGACTCTCCTCGCTCCCCATAGGACAAGCAAATCACTTTCACTTGCCAACCTTGTTGCACATGGCTGGCAATGGCACCCCCAGCTCGCCAAACAAAATCTGCGGAATGGGCACTCACAACCAATGCTGTTTTTGGATTGGACATAAACTTCTTAATCCTTAGTCTTTTTATTTATTGAGGTTATGTTATAACATAACAGATAGTATCAAGATCATTGAAAATAGAACCATACCTATCGATTTTTGAGTAAAGCCACCCGTAACCCCGATCAGGATTTACCCCTTGTTATGACCATCCCAACTCCACTACCAGATGTGGCCAGTAACAGCACCACTCACTTGCCTATTGATCAAGTCGGTATGGCTAATATTTCCATCCCGATTCTCCTTGAAATAGACAAACAGACACTTAGCTGTCCCGCCTCTGTTAGCATTCAAGCGAATGTTGTGAACGATCAAAAAGGCTTACACATGTCGCGCATGTACCAATCCCTCCAAGGATTAGTACAGACGCCCCTCACTCCAAGGAATATTAAGACCTGTCTCATTGAAGCTTTGCAGCAACAGCGAGAGGTGGCCTCATCGGATATCCACATGACCCTAGAGTCTAAAGTACTGAGAATTCGACATGCCCTGCATACGGATCAATTTGGCTGGAACTCATATCCAATCCAGCTCACTGCCAACTACAATCCAAGCCAAGGGTTCAAGTTAGAACTGTCCGTGACCATCACCTATTCATCCAGCTGTCCTGCCTCTGCCGCTTTATCAAGATCAGCGTTAAAGGAAGCCTTTCTGGATCAATTCCATTACGCCCCCAACAAATTGGATAAACAGCAGCTTGCCGCTTGGCTTGACCAGCAAGGTACCTTAGCTATTCCCCATAGCCAGAGAAGTCACGCCGTGGTGACGGTTGTGGCAGATCAAGACAATTTAGAAATCGAAGCACTCATAGACCTCTGTGAAACCACCCTTGGTACCCCAGTTCAAACCTATGTAAAGCGTAAAGATGAACAACAGTTCGCCATTAACAATGGCCAAAACCCAATGTTTGTTGAAGATGCCACACGCCGCCTGATGGAAGTTCTAAGCGCCCACGGCTATCAAGGATCTTTAAGTGTGTCCCATTTCGAAAGCCTGCACGGCCACGATGCTGTGGCCCATTCCACTTTTCCTCAGGAGGTTGCCCCAGCATGACAAACATGGATTTACTGATTAAGAATGTCTCCGTTTTTCTCCCTACAGGCCTTACAAACGCCCATATCATTTGTCATAGGGGCAAAATTGTCGCCATCAATACGGAAGTAGAAGACATAACCGCAAAAGAAGTACTGGATGGGCAAGGTAAGGTATTGTTACCCGGTATTATTGATTCCCAAGTGCACTTTCGGGAGCCCGGTCTAGAGCATAAAGAGACCATCGAAGCTGGCACACGGGGAGCAGTATTAGGTGGCGTCACCAGCATCATTGAAATGCCCAATACAGCGCCTCCGACCACCTCAGTTGAGGCGCTACAACAAAAGCTCGCCATCGCCGAGCAAACCGCTTGGTGTCACTATGGGTTCTACGCGGGGGCCAGTGCAGATAACACAGCACTGCTACCGACACTGGAGGCGACCCCTGGATGTGCTGGCATTAAAGTCTTTATGGGGAGCTCCTTTGGCTCACTACTGGTGGACGATGATCAAGTGCTGCGCAACACCCTATCGACCTGTAAACGCCGCATTGCGGTGCATGCAGAAGATGAAGCCCGATTAAAGGAACGCAAACACATAGCCGAGGCCAGTGGCATCGTATTATCCCACCCAGAATGGCGGGATGTGGAAAGCGCCTTAATTGCCACTCAAAAAGTGGTTTCTATCGCCGCAGACACAGGCGCAAAATTACATCTATTGCATATTTCGAGTGCAGAGGAAATGAGCTATCTAAGGGAACAAAAGCGCCGCCTACCCGAACACCAAGTAACGGTAGAGACCTTACCGCAATACCTGCATTTTCACGCCCCCTCCTGCTACATCGAGCGGGGAACCCGAGTACAAATGAATCCCCCCATTCGCGAACGCTATCACCAAGATGCCATATGGGATGCCATCCATGACGGCACAGTGGATGTGATGGCCACAGACCATGCTCCCCATACTCTCCATGAAAAGCAGCAAGCCTACCCTACTTCCCCAAGCGGCATGCCGGGGGTTCAAACCTTGCTGCCCGTACTACTCAATCAAGTCCATCTAGGCAAATTGACTCTAGATAAACTGGTCGACCTAGTATGTGAAGGTCCCTGCCGAGTCTTAGGCATTCAAAACAAGGGCCGCATCCAAGTTGGCTACGACGCAGACTTTGTATTAGTAGACCTAGAAAAACAGCACACCATTGATGACCAGCAGATTGCCTCGCAATCCGGTTGGACGCCCTACCACGGGGATACCGTCACGGGCTGGCCCATTGCCACCGTTATTTCAGGGGAGGTAGTGATGCAAAATGGCCAGTTAATAAAACGGCCACAGGCGATGCCACTTTCTTTCAAGACACAAGATATAAACCTGATCGTGTGATCAGGTTTCACTTTAAAGTGAATGTTTTGATGAGACTTTAAATAAGAATCGTTCTAACATTCGCCTCGATTTTAGGATTATTAAACCTAAGGACAACGGTTAAATGAAACATTTTTTTTCTCTCTCATGGCTTAGCGCCGCATTACTCGTTACCACCAATGTGTCGGCCACTGATTACCCGCTCACCATTGAAAACTGCGGCTATACACACACTTATCAGCAAGCTCCAGCCAGCACGGTGACCATTGGCCAAGCCGCAACAGAAATACTCTACGCCCTAAAGTTGGAAGACAAGGTCAAAGGCACCTCGGTTTGGTTTAACGAAGTCCAGCCTAAATACCAAGACATTAATGCCAACATTCCACGCCTAGCAGATAATGACCCAAGCTTTGAGTCGGTACTAGCGAAACGACCAGAACTCGTCACCGTGCAGTATGAATGGCACGTGGGTCCACAGGGCATTGTTGCCACGCGAGAAATGTTCCACGATGTGAATGTGCCAACCTACATTCTACCGACGGATTGCGACGCTAAGGATAACTCTGTCGGGCTGGATGGTACCCGATTAGATCAGTTCTCTACTGCTTCCTTGTATAAGTCTATTGACCAGTTAGCGGATATTTTTGACGTATCTGAACGAGGTGATGGGTTAGTTGCATCACTTCAAGATCGTGAATCCGACGCCATTGCGCGAGCGAAAGCTGCAGGCAGTCAAGGTAAAACCGCCCTCTATTGGTTTTCCAGTGCTGCCATGGACATAGACCCATACGTTGCTGGGCAAAAAGGCGCAGCAGGCTACCAGATGAAAATCCTAGGCTTAGAAAACATCGTCCAGTCCGATGAAGAATGGCCTACAGTGGGCTGGGAAACCATTGCCAAAGCTAATCCAGATATTCTAGTCCTCGCTGAAATGAACCGCCGCCGTTTCCCCGCTGACGATGTTGAAAAAAAACTTGAGTTTTTGCGCAGCGACCCAGTGACCAAAGAAATGGATGCCGTAAAAAACAACCACATAGTGATTATGGATGCCTTAGAAATGGATGCGACAATTCGCATAATCGATGGGCTCGAAAAACTCACTAAAGGGATTGAACAGCTTTAATCATGCCAGTTCGCTTTATTACCAGGGTGATGTTTCATCACCCTCTGCTGTTTATATCTGTCAGTCTCGCCATGCTGTTGTGCGCGATCACCGCGGGAGTAGTCATAGGTGAAACCAATATCCCTTTCACCACGGTTATCCAAGCAGTGGGCAATGGTATGCTGCAAATGGATTATCCTATCCACCCAATTGATCAAGGCGTGATCTGGAACTATCGCCTGACTCGCACACTTGTAGCAGCTTGCTGTGGTGCTGGTCTTGCCCTAACTGGGTTAGTTTTACAATCTCTGCTACGCAACGCCCTTGCCGATCCTTACCTACTTGGCATATCCGCCGGCGCCTCTACCGGAGCTGTGGTAGTGACCATTGCTGGCGTTGGCATTGGGGTCATCAGCATGTCTCTCGGTGCACTTTTGGGTGCGATTCTGGCGTTTGGCTTCGTGGTTCTGTTATCTCTATTAGCATCACGCCGGCGTATGGGACAGATTTCAACACATATTATTTTGGCAGGTATTGCTGGCTCACAGTTGTTTAACGCCATGACGGCCTTTGTCATCGCCAAGTCTGCAAATGCGGAGCAGGCACGAGGCATTATGTTCTGGCTTTTGGGCAACCTATCAGGTGCTAGGTGGCCTGTAGTCACCCTTGCGTTCCCTGTTTTGATCACCGGTTTTGCCATTGTTATTTGGCACGCTAGAGCGCTAGATGCCTTTCTGTTTGGCACGGATGCGGCTGCTTCCATCGGTATCCCAGTTCGCAGAGTACAAGTGGTGTTAATCTTTTGCACCGCTATGATGACAGCTGTGATGGTCTCTATGGTGGGTGCTATTGGCTTTGTGGGTCTGGTCATTCCCCATGCGGCCCGTTTCTTATTTGGCACCTCACATCTAATATTGGTACCAGCCTGCGCCATCATCGGCGCCCTGTTTATGATTTTCTGTGATATTGGTTCTCGAATTGTTATCCCGGGTCAGGTGCTTCCGATAGGGGTTGTGACCGCATTAATCGGCGCTCCCTGCTTCGCTTTGATTCTTATTCGAGGGCAAAAACAATGAACCTAACGGTGACCAATGCCCATTTCCATGTGGGTAAGAAATCCCTTATTAAGGATGTCTCTTTCCATCTAAAAACGGGTGAACGAGTGGCTTTAATCGGCCCCAACGGCTGTGGTAAGTCTACGCTTTTGCGGTTGATTTGCGGTTTAAACAAACCCAGTTCCGGGGAGATTTTACTGGATGATAAAGCAGTGCACGCCTACCCCAGACGCAGCTTGGCTCAGCGCTTAGCTTATGTACAACAAAAATCCAGCACAGAAGAATTAGTCAAAGCAGAGGATGCCGTCGCCTTAGGCCGAACCCCTTGGATCAGAGCCTTTGAGAGATGGGGCGACAACCACCAAGCCCATGTTGATAAAGCCCTCAAACAAGTAGGAATGCGCCATAAGCGCTCCCAGTATTGGCACACTTTATCTGGCGGAGAGCAACAACGCTTGCACATTGCCAGAGCTTTGGCCCAGAGCACACCTTTTATCGTCATGGATGAACCCACTAACCATTTGGACATTAAACAGCAGTTGGTGGTTTTAGGCTTGATTGAGCACATCGAGCGAACCCTATTAGTGGCGGTCCATGATCTGAACCACGCCATGCGCTTTGATCGTATTATTGCCATGAAAGAAGGCTGCCTCGTTGCTCAAGGCACACCGGATGAGCTCATCAGCGAAGCCTTTATCCAAGATGTATTCGAAGTGCGATCTCGAATTATCCGCTCCGAGGGGCATCCACCTCATATTCAATTATTGTCTTAAATAGGTTAAAAAATATGCGGAACCTTTTTACAGCCCTACTACTTATGTTTGCTATAAACAGCCTTCAGGCCGCTCATTACGAGGTTCAGATGGTGAATCGTAATGCCCTAGGTGCCATGTCGTACGAGCCCAGCTATTTAAACATCCAGCCGGGGGACACGGTAAAGTTCATACGTACGGCCCCTGGACACAATGCTGCCGCCATCGTCAGTATGTGGCCAGCGGATGCCAAGCAATACCGTGGCAATATCAACGAAGAAATTGAAATGACCTTTGATAAAGCTGGTATTTACGGTATCGAGTGTACGCCTCATATGGCCATGGGAATGGTCATGGTGATTCAAGTGGGTAAAAAGGATTTACCTGCCATCCAAGCCCCAAAGTCACTTCCCTCAAGGGCCAAACAACGCATTCAGACAATTAAGACTCATTACAGTCAACAGTAACCTCCTTCACTTGGCCGCCAGAGGCGGCCTCTCTTCTCTTTTTTAAATCCATATTTATTTCTTAGATTTGCGTTATTAGGTCTTCTGCCACTTGGTAAAAAGTGATAAATTTCGCCGTTACATTATAACATATCAAAACGGCTGCATTTCCTGTGATACCTGCGCTCTTAGCGGTCCAAGGTTTGACCATTTCATCCCAAGAAAAAAACCTGTTTCAAGACATCTCTTTTTCCGCTCATGCGGGAGAATTGATTGCCATTATGGGGCCTTCTGGCATTGGTAAATCCATGCTCACACGGGCCATTGCAGGCTTTTTACCCAGCGCTTTAACGGCTCAAGGAAGTATTCGCATCAATGGCTCAGAAGTGGCCAATGTACCTTTGATTCAACGGGCAGCTAGCCAGCGCCCAGCGTTTATATTCCAAGATGCCCTGCAAGCACTTAACCCATTAGTCAGTGTAGGAGGCCAACTGACACTGGCACTTACATCTAGCCGGACCCGTCCTAATAAAGCTCAAAAACAAACCATTGTGTCTCTTTTAGAACAACTAGGGTTTGAATCACCAAAGGACACTCTAGGTAAGCTTCCCAGTGAGCTGTCAGGGGGGCAACGGCAGCGTATTTGTATCGCCGTTGGACTCCTCAGCAGCACCAACCTACTTGTGGCAGATGAACCCACTAGCGCATTAGACCCTATTACAGAGCGAGAGATTTTGCGTTTGCTCAGCCAAAGCGTGAAAGATAACCAACTAGCTGGACTGCTCATCACCCATGATCTTCATACCGCCTTGGAGTGTGACAAGTTACTGCTGATAGACGATGGACAGATGCTGGCATTTGGGCCGCCAAAAGAAGCACTGGCGGGTAGTACCCATCAGTTTTGCTGTTCACTAAGGGATCTCATTTCATGAAGGTACCTAATACACTCATGCTCGACGGTAAAGGAATTCAGTTCGATGACGTCTGCGTTTCTTTTTACAATCGCCCAAAATGGCTTGGTGGCAAAGAGTACAAAGCCCTAGATAAGATTACCCTCAACTTTGGGCAAAACAGCCTAGCGGTTGTTGGTCCTTCCGGAGCAGGCAAATCCACTTTGATCGACCTACTCTTTGGCTCGAAGAAACCCTCCAGTGGACGTGTCACCGCATTTGGTCAGACTTTGCCGTTAACGTCTAAGTGTCATCAACGGGCCATTTGCCGAGCCATGAGCTTGGTTCCCCAAGAACCTCATACCAGCTTGAATCCATTTTATAGTGTCCGCCAGATCTTAGCAGAGCCCCTTAACAATATGGGGATCGGCGGCGACCATGAGAGCCTCATCCATGGTGCCCTAGAAGATGTTGGGCTTTCCCAAACACTGCTCGACTTTAATGCTGGGCAGCTATCCACGGGCCAAGCCCAGCGGGTGGCCATAGCGCGGGCATTAGTGCTTGAGCCACAAATTCTTGTAGCAGATGAGCCCACCAGCAGCCTTGACCCAGTCAGTCGTCAACGACTCATCGACCTGCTCAATTCACTAAAAGAACGCCGCAATATGAAGCTATTGCTAGTGACTCATGACCTTACCGCAGCACAAGCCTTATGCGATGAAATGCTGGTACTCAGTCACGGCAAAGTCATTGAACACAATCAAACAACCAAGGTCATGCAGCAACCGAGTCATACCACAACTCAGGCACTGATTGCTGCGCAACCTTGCTTATCTCTCAAACATCACCCCCTACCAACCATTTAACGAAGGATCAATTCATGGGCACCACTTATAAACTAGCGTTTGCTATGGCTCTAGCATTGCCTCTTGCGGGCTGCTTTGACTCACCAGAAACCGCTGAAGAAACCAGCAGCACAGCCGCGGGCAAAAGCTCCCAAATTCGGGTTGCAATGATGCAGCCTCCGCGCACAGGGCTGTCACCCTTGTCAGATGATGCGTTTAAGCTGTCTCGTTGGAGCACTGCCGAGACTTTAGTCAACCTCTCCCCGGAATCGGAAGCACTGCCAATGCTGGCGACAGCCTGGGAACAAGTAGAGCCCTTGGTCTGGCACTTCACCATTCGTGAAGGCGTAAGCTTCCACAATGGCGCACCATTAACAGCAAAAGATGTGGTGAACTCACTGCAAGCAGCCATTGATGCCGCTCCTAAGCCTCGCATTTTAGATGGCATCGACCTTGAAGTCAGAGCATTAGGTGACTATCAAGTGGAAGTCAAAACCCAATTCGTTGACCCCCTATTACCAAGTCGTTTGTCCAGTCCGCAACTGGCGATCTTGGCTCCCAGCGCCTATCAGGAAGACGGCCGAGTAGTACCAATCAGTGCCGGTACGGGTCCCTTTGAACTGCTAGAAATCAATGGCACCACAAGCGCCAAATTAGAGCGAAACGACAATTACTGGGGTGAAAAAGCCAAAATTGAAACCATTCTTGCTGAATACGTACCAGATGGTTTTGCCCGAGCAGCGGCTTTAAAAACAGGGACAGCAGACGTGGTAGAAGCCGTGCCCGTGGCTCAAATCGCCACCATAGATCCAGCATTGCTAACAGAAGTAGCCATGCCCCGTACCAACACCCTATACCTAAACAGCCAATCTGGCGTATTTGATGACATTAAGATGCGCAAAACCGCTGCGGCAGCCATTGATCGTGAGCAGATCGTGAATACCGTTTACGAAGGCCATGCGGACATTGCAGAGGGTTTATTAGGACCTGCCCTCGCCTGGGCTGCGCCTATCCGACCTGAGCGTCCTCAACTGACAGAGGGCTTAAAAGCGAATGGAGAATCCATTGTCATTGGCACCTTCACCGACCGAGCCGAGTTACCCGAAGTGGCAGCACTCCTCAAGCAACAGCTGGAAGCCGTTGGGTTTGCCGTAGAGTTGGATATTCGTGAGTACGCACAAATCGAAAATGATGCCCTTGCAGGTAAGTTTGATGCCTTTATCTTGTCCCGCGCCACGGTATTGGATTCAGGGGATCCAGTTGCTTATATGATGAGTGACTTCAGCTGTGCTGGCTCGTTTAACATTGGTCAGTATTGCTCAGAACAAGTAGACCAAGCTCTAAAACACGCGGACCTACAACCGCTTGGTGCGCCACGTAATCAAGCCATTATTGCAGCGGAACAAGCGATTTTGAATGACTATGCAGCCATCCCTATGCTGCATGAGCGAGTGATCCAAGGGGAAACTAGCCGTGTTTCCAACGTGGTACGTGACCCAAGTGAACGTCGTTTGATTAACCAATTTACGGAAATTAATTAACCGATGCGTTCTGTAGAAGCCCTATTTCCAGCCATGTCTGCGCTAACCCCTTGGCTATCTCGCATCGCAGCACTTGTGATTGTGGTGATTATCCTAGGTCTCATGCCAGATATCGCGGGCATTGACCCCAGCCAGACCATTTTGCGTGCTCGGGCAGGTCAATCACAACTGATGACACCTGAAGCCTTGGCAGCGGTGCGAGCAGATCTCCAGCTGGATCGCACTGCCAGCGAGCGTTTATGGGACTGGGCCAGCCATGCATTACAGGGAGATCTTGGGCGATCCTGGATCGATAACTCCCCTGTGGCAGAAGGGCTTCTACACGCTATGTCCACTTCTTTGCTGTTAATGTCTAGCACCCTAGCGCTTACCTTTGTGCTATGTGGTTTGGCCGTTTTGCAGCGTATGTTGGTGTGGCGCAAGGGATCTAACACCGCTAACCATAACAGTCTAAGCACTGTACTCATTTCATTACCTGAGTACGTGGTCGCAACCGTCTTAATACTGGTCTTTGCGGTGTGGTTCGGCTGGTTTCCGCCCTACGGATGGCAGGGCTTGGAAAACATCTGGCTGCCAAGCCTTGCCCTTGCCCTACCGGCTACAGGTCTCTTCAGTCGATTACTTGGGGACAGTTTAAGACGCGTCCTCAAAGAGCCTTGGGTCATTACCTGGCTAAGCGCCAACGTCGCGCCAAGCTTGATCATTCGAGGGGCACTTAAGAAAGCCATCAGCAGTTTGATCCCACAAATCACCATGATCATTATCGGCCTCACCGGAGGGGCCGTGGCAGTAGAGCAGATCTTTTCGATCCCAGGGGTGGGTCGTCTGATTTTAGGGGCGACCAAGGCTCAGGATTTGCCTATGCTCCAAGGGGGCTTGCTCATTCTGCTAACGATTTCTATTGCTATCAGTTGTACCGGACTTTTCATTCAGCAACTTATTTTGGGAAAAAGCTTAAAAGCAGGAAAGCTTATCAGCAGCCCTTCCAGCTTTCGCTTCACCCAAAGTAAAATCAAGCGCAACACAGGAATAGGAATACTCGTTTGCCTGATTGGAATCGTGATCTGGTCAACGTTTCGTGACCCTTACCTGTCCCAGTTTTCGCGTTTGGCCGCACCTAGCCTAGCAGCGCCCATTGGTGGCGACGGACTCGGTCGCGATTTATTAGCCCGTTTAGGGGCTGGTATGATCTCGACCTTCCAGGCGGGGATCTTAGCAACAGCACTAAGTTTGCTTGTGGGGCTAGTAATGGGCTTTTTCGCACGCTATACCCAAGGCTTTATTGAAGTCACTAAAGCCATTCCCTATATCATTGCCGGTCTATTGATCGCTGGACTCTTTGGCATGACCCCTTATAGTGCTTTGATCGCCATTGTATTGGTCTCTTGGGCGCCACTAGCAGCCCATTGTTCTAGCTTAATCATGGAA
Organism: Rhodanobacter aciditrophus; assembly: GCF_042679525.1. Classification (GTDB taxonomy): domain Bacteria; phylum Pseudomonadota; class Gammaproteobacteria; order Pseudomonadales; family Marinomonadaceae; genus Marinomonas; species Marinomonas aciditrophus. The sequence continues at coordinate 348,870 of NZ_JBHTMN010000018.1, read as the reverse complement.
GCCAAAGCGCAACCCTATACACACCTAGCCCCAGTTTGGGGGGCCAGCCAATGGAGAGTCTTACGCCATTACCTATTGCCATACATACTACCGCCCTTACTGCGCCATGCATTGCTGCGTTTGCCTGTCACGACCCTGAGCTTGACGGCATTAAGCTTTATCGGACTAGGCGCTAAGCCACCCGCGCCTGAATGGGGGCTTATGATTGCCGAAAACTTACCTTACATTGAACGGGCTCCCCAAGGCGTACTTAGCCCTATCTTTGGTCTGGTTCTCTTTGGTGTCGCTATCAATCTGCTATTCGATGATTAACCAAAAATAAAGCCCACTCTGGGCTTTATTTCGTCTCTCCTAAGAAAAGTACCTCTTCAGAAAAGCACCTCCTCAGAAAGCACCTTCACAGTTTTTGAACACTTAATATTTAAGCCATACCACTTACGCAAACAATAACCATTATCATTTTCGTTAGTATTTCTTTATACTGACATCTTCTTAACATTTGCATTTAATTTAAAGAGATCAATCGCCATGAAGGATAATTGCTTTTCCCTTTCAATAATTGCGGCCGCTGTACTTGTGTCTAATTATGTTAATGCGGCTTCCGAAGGGGCTTCCACACAACTTCAACCGATCACTGTTGAAGCCGAACAAACCACTGAACAAACAAATCTAGGCAGTTCTCAAAAGGAAATTGAGGCAAGTCAGATCGATGCTCAGCTCGCTCGAGACCTTGATGACCTATTGCGCTACGAGCCTGGGGTAGACGCCTCCCAAGACTCACGTTTTGGCATCAGTGGTGTGACGATCCGAGGCCTTGATGGTAACCGCGTTAAGATCAGTGTCGATGGCGTAGATCAAGCGGATGGTTACGCTCCAACAAGCACTTATTTACGCACTGGGCGCAATACCCTCGACATTGATGCCCTTCAGGCAGTACAGATCGAAAAAGGTGGCAACGTCACTGCAGGTAGCGGTGCCTTTGGTGGCTCAGTCCGTTATGAGACCAAAGATCCGGACAACTATTTAAATCCTGAAGGCAATGACACCTATGGGGCCTTCAAACTCGGTTATAAAAGCGCTTCAAATGAGCTGAGTAAAACCGTTACGGCTGCCAACCGCACTGGCAAATTAGAGTCTTTATTGGTGTACACCAGAAGGGATGGCAATGAAGGGGAAAACTACTACGGTGATGCTGGGTCTGATCAAACCACGGGTGCCACACGACAGTCAGTGGATCCGAGTGAACAAGACAGCGATAACATCTTAGTAAAAAGCATTTACAACATTAATCCAGCCAACCGGATTGGTGTTGTCGCAGAACATTACCACCAAAGCTTCAACGCCGACCTTTACTCAGAGAGCTCAGACAGCGCAATGCGCCGTGCCGATGACGACAGAGAACGTCAGCGCTTCGGGATTTTCCAAGACTATGAACAAGCCACTCCAATAAGCGACAAACTCACTTGGCAATTGGATTATCAGGTCACTAAAACCACCAACCGTACCGATATCGAGACCACATCGTTACGAGAAGTGGATCGATACTACGAAGAAAAGGCACTTTCGTTATCCACAGACTTAGTTAAGAACATCGGTAATCACCGCCTCGGCTACGGCTTTAACCTAGCCAATAAATCTCTTGATAATCTAAGTGAAGATACCAGTAACTCTACCTCTCGTTTTTCTCCGAAAGCGGACGTTAACATGGCAGGCATCTACCTAGAGGACACCTGGAAGATCACAGACCGACTCACGTTAGTGCCTGGAGCGAGATACGACAGTTACGGTTATTCAACCGATGGGGACGATTTATCCGACGATTATGCCGACAGTAATACTGAAAAACTCACAGGACAACTGGCAGCAGAGTTCGCGCTGACGGAACGAACCAGCTTATTTGGGAAGTATGGAACAGGCTTTAGAGCGCCCAAATTGGACGAATTGTATTACTACTACAACAGTGGTCGTGGCTACGCCATCATCCCTAACCCAGACCTTAAACCAGAAGAAAGCACCTTCACAGAGCTAGGTATCCGAGTGGAAGGTCAAGCAGGTAGCGCTGAAGTGGTTGCCTTCTATAACGATTACACTAATTTCATCGAGAGTAATTACTCCCTTGGTGCCACCGCAAGCAATCCTTGGGGCGAATACACCACCGCCAACTTAAGCGATGTAGTGATCAAAGGGGTAGAAGCCAAAGGCCATCTAAATCTAGATAGCACCTTAGGCCAAGGGTGGTCTGCCATGGGCGCCATGGCCTACGCTGAAGGTGAAGACAAGGAAAATAACGAGCCTCTCGCCTCTATTGCGCCATTTAGCCTTGTGGCTGGCTTGGGTTACGATGCGCCTTCAGAAGTCTGGGGTGGCCAACTTAACCTCACTTGGGTAGCAAAGAAAAGCAGCTCAGACTTAGCAGAATCAGATCAATGGCTAGAGACATCAAGTTATTCTCTGGTTGACCTAACGGCCTATGTGAAGCCTTTAGAGAATGTCACCATTAACGCCGGCATTTTTAACGCCTTTGATGAAAAATATGTGGTCTGGAATGACGTGCGAAATCTATCAGATACCAGCACCAATCTTAATCGCTATACCCGCGCCGGACGCAATTTCGGTATCGATGTGACGGTTTCTTTCTAAGTTCCTGCAAAACCTTTCTGCTCGTCGCCTCAGGTGGCGAGCGGATCCTCCTTCTCTCCCCGCCTGTATATCAAAAAATAATTCCAAAGCCATTAATGGTAATAATTATCATTTACTTAAATAAATAAAATGTTATGATATAACACAATTAACAGGAGGTACCCATAATGCGCAACAACATACATCCGGAATACAGAACAGTGGTTTTCCATGACACCAGCGTAGACACGTATTTTTTAATTAAAACCACCCTGCAAACCAACCAAACCATTGAGTGGAAAGACGGTAACACCTACCCGTATCACACCATTGATATCTCATCCGCTTCCCACCCTGTATACACGGGTGAACAGCGCGCTACTCAATTAGAAGGTCGAGTACAAAACTTCAAGCGCCGCTTTGGCTCTCGACAATTAAAAGGATCTCGATAATGCAGGTATTAGCTTCGTTAAAAACAGCCAAAAAACGCCATCCTGATTGCCAAGTGGTAAAGCGACGTGGTCGTCTATTTGTCATTTGTAAATCTAACCCTAGATTCAAAGCAGTACAGGGACGTGGCGGCAAAAAGTCTTAAACCCCATAAAAAAAGGACGTTTCAGCAACCGCTGCTACGTCCTTTTCCAACCCAATATCTGTCCTGTAAGAAGCTAAATACTCCCCTCACCTAACTGGTAGCGCTCTATTTTTTTGATTAATCCTTGTCGCGATAGCCCCAAAAGTTTGGCCGCTTGAGTCTTATTCTGTTCGGTTTTCTCTAACGCGGAGCGAATCAAGGTGACTTCTAAGGCCTGTACCTGTTCTTCAAGGGTACGATCCAAAGTGGGTTCATTGATGGCATGTTCATCTGCCACAGGAGACTGGAAACTTTGATCGCCAGCAAAGTTCAGTAGCTCGATTTCCGCCAAGGTGATTTGCCCAGCCACACTGATGGCCGCCACACTCTCCAGTGTGTTTTTCAATTCCCGCACATTCCCAGGCCAAGAGCATTGTCGAAACCACTGCAAGGCCTCATTAGACAGCTGTAAACGCTTTCCTTGCTTTGCTTCCAAGGCCATTAGAAAACTTTGCAACAAGGTAGGAACGTCCTCTAGACGCTCGTTTAAGCCTTGGGTTTCAATCGCCACGCCCTTGATTCGATAATACAGGTCTTCACGAAAGGTTCCCTGTTCCACTAACTTAGTTAGATCTGCATTGGTGGCGGAGATCACTCTTACGTCTATGGTTTCTAACTGGCGTCCCCCCACAGGATAAAAACTGCCCTCTTGCAGCACTCGCAACAGCTTAACTTGCATGGGGGCTGGCATTTCCCCTATTTCATCCAAAAATAAGGTGCCCCCATCGGCCAATTTAAGTAACCCTTGTTTGTCTTTTTCAGCTCCGGTAAATGCCCCTTTCACATGGCCAAACAACTCGCTCTCTAACAATTCCGCCGGAATAGCACCACAATGCACGGATATGAAGGGTGACTTTTTACGAGCACTCAAGTCATGCAATGCTTTAGAAATCACTTCTTTACCTGTTCCCGAAGGCCCAGTAACCAATACCCTTACATCCGTCGGAGCGATCCGTTCAATCAGAGCTCTTATCCGTTGAGCGCTAGGAGAAATACCAAGATAGGACTCTGCGCCTTGCTGTGGAGCACTTTGTTGTAGACGTTCAACTTCCCGCTCCAAACGGGTTTTAGCCAAAGCACGACGCACCACCACCGCTAACATATCAGGGTCAATCGGCTTGGCGATAAAGTCCCATGCCCCTTGAGAAATGGCTTGCAAGGACAACTCTCGCTCTGCATGTCCGGTAATAATAATCACCGGACTGCCATCAAATTCAGGCATGGCTAATAGGGTTTTCTGAGGATCAAAGTATGGAGGTAAGGACAAATCTAGCAGCACAAGATCCGGTGCACCTTGTACCTTTTTTGCTTCAATTGCTTCATGAATCGAACCAACAGTCTTAACCTTAAAACCTTGCTGAGTCAGCCAGCCACCCGCTAATTCACGGAACGCAGGCTCGTCATCCACGAGTAAAATGTAGCCATTATTAGACATGGGAGGTTTCTCCTGACGCTTGCTGTGGGGATTTGGGGAGGCGGCATTCAAAGGTGACTGGCCAACCTAGGTCTTCTCGATGACTAATGATCCCATGGTGGGCATCCATGATGCGACGTACTATCGCCAGCCCTAAGCCACTACCACCGGGACGTTTACTCACGAAAGGTCGAAATAAATCGTCTTGTTTTATGCTGGCATCCAATGCAGGACCATTATTGTGGATACGGCAGACACAGGCGTCCTGCTCCATATGGGCTTCAATGCACACAGAACCGCCCTCTTGATTACGCACATAGGCCAAAGCGTTATCAATCAAGTTAATAAACACCTGCTGTAACCGATGGATATCCCCTTGAACCTCTAGCTCTGGTGGGATTTGCACCGTGATAAGTACCGACTCCATATTCAAGACACTTAGCACATTTGTTACCAAGGATTTAATGGCGACCGACTGATATTGCAGGGTCAACTTGCCAGAATACACCAGCATGTCACTGACAAGGCGATCGGCTCGAGTAAGCTGCTCTTGAATGTGACGCTTAGTCTCTGGTGGCGAGTTATATGACGCCATAGAAATAATATTCAGTGGATTACGTAATTCGTGGGCCATGGCTGCAGACAAACTGCCCAACTCAACTAAATGCTGCTCGTCTAAGCGCTTACGTTCTGCTTCCGCTAGGGCTAAAGAGCGTTCTAAAGCGGCACACTTAGTCGCAAAAATAGAACTGAACACCTCTAAGGTGAGACGCATACCGGGACTCAGGTCTTCCGTTTGGCTTGGCTGCACATACCAGCCATTAGCCGTCTTTTCGACTGACAAGTAGAGGGGTTCTGAAGCGTCTGAATCTTGCATATAGATACCGACTGGCTGACGCAAATGGTGAGCTAACAATTGCCCCCCTTGGTTCAATAAGTCGGACCAAGATTCCGCTTTGTTTAACTCAAGGTTCCAGCTCTCTAGAACACTTTCGTTCAAGACCGCACCAGGAAACACCAAACGCTCAGTCACACGACGCAACCAGGGATAAACCGTGGCCGCAACCAGCAACACCACCAAGGAATATAGCCACAGTTGCCAAACAGGCACAGTGGTCAGCGCCTGCAAACCAAATCGGCCAGACAAAGTGCCAAATACAGCGATCACACACAAGATCACCAACATCATGGCAAGGGCAAGCAAGGCACGGTTAGCAAATCGGTTCACATCTAGGATCTGATAACGCACTACCCCATAAACCAACAACAGCAGGTAGCTTGGGAGTAATAACATGGGGTAAGGGAAAACATTGATACCAAACGAAGGAAACACAAAGCTGGTCGCAAGCAGCAACCCCCAAGCCGCCACCCCAAACATAGCCAAAATCGAGCGTTTTTTATTCCCCGTATGCTGGCGCCACCCCAGCAACAAAACCCCATGTCCCAGTACACCAATGAAAATGGTGTAGCCTAGGTTGACCGCCCCTAATTCATTAAAGACAAAGAAAGGGCGACCGCCCATCAAGGCCACCGTATCACCGGCTCCGCCCCAAATACTTAAGAGTACGATCAAGACACTGGTGGCATAAATCCATCCCATATTACGGGCGATAATGGACAGCCAAGGCCGCCATGCGGCCCCTTCATTGACGAACAAAATAGCGAAATGCAGGAAAAAAGTAGGCATCAGTGGATTCGCCAGCAGTAACACCATGCCTAGGGTTTGTAAGTTATGAAACAGAGCTAAATGTCCAAAACACCAAAGGGCCATCATCACAGCAAAACCCGCCAGCGCTTTTAGATCTCCTTGCTTTCGCCCGCGCCAGACCAACCACGCCCCCACCAAAACACCACAAACACTGGTGACCCAGATGGCTATCTCAAACGCAATAAATAACGTCAAAACGTAAACCTCGTTTACACCACAATTCGTCCAACAATCGTAAACTTAGTTTACACCCCGATCAAATATTATTTAAAAACCAATAAAATCAAACACTTAAATTTTATTATTTTCTGGCACATGGGTTGCTATAGGTCAATCAAAGTGACCTATATCAAAAAACCTTAGAGGGACACCCTATGCTAGTCAGCCATTTTTTAATCGATGCCGCCGTATTGTTCAGCATCATTGCCTTAGCCATCACGCCATTGGCATTTCGCCGCTGGCTAGGAGCCATCAAGGTGCGTAACGGATAGACCGAGGCCAGTAATAAGCAATCGTTCAATCATTTTCAGGGGACATGCCCCTATAACGTTTTATACGGATACCCTTATGGAACTCGATACAGCCCTGCTCTCCCGAATGCAATTTGCGTTTACGGTGAGCTTCCATATTATTTTTCCCAGCATCACCATTGGCTTAGCGACCTTGATCGCCATCTGGGAAGGTCTATGGCTCAAAACCCATAACCCAAGATACTTACAACTGGCTAAGTTCTGGATAAAACCTTTTGCCATCACCTTCGGTATGGGCGTGGTGTCAGGCATTGTTTTGTCCTATGAATTCGGCACCAACTTCTCTAAATTCTCCGATATTGTCGGACCAGTGCTCGGCCCTTTAATGGCCTATGAAGTATTAACCGCTTTCTTTCTGGAAGCTGGCTTTTTAGGCGTCATGTTATTTGGCTGGCAGCGCGTAGGCCGTAAGGTACATTTTTTCTCAACCGTGATCGTTGCCATTGGTACTTGGATTTCTGCGTTTTGGATCATTGTGGCGAACTCTTGGATGCAGACCCCTCAGGGCTACACCATTGTGGATGGGCAGTTCCACGTGGCGGATTGGTTTGAGGTGATTTTTAATCCCTCCATGCCCTATCGCTTCACCCACATGCTGTTGGCGTCCTTTATCACAGCGACCTTTGTTGTGGCCGGTGTCTGTGCCTATTATCTACGCAAAAAACAACATGTGGATTTCGCCAAAAAAGGTCTGTCTATGACCATGTGGATCGCGCTGGTGTTAACCCCACTACAAGCTTTTATCGGTGATCAACATGGTTTAGCCGTCAAAGAGTACCAACCCACTAAGCTTGCAGCGATGGAAGGTATTTGGCCTGCACAAGAAGAAAATGTGCCCCTGCTGCTATTTGCCATGCCAAACATGGAAACCGAGTCTAACGACTACGAAGTGGGTATTCCTCACCTTGGCAGCTTGATCCTTACCCATTCTATGGACGGTGCAGTACAAGGCTTAAAGGCCGTGCCCCCAGAAGACCGACCTAATGTGCCCATGGTGTTTTGGTCCTTTCGAGTCATGGTTGGCCTAGGAGTAGGCATGATTGGCTTAGCGGTGCTTGCGCTTTGGTTACGTAAGCGTGGCACCCTGTTCCAAAACAAGTTCTTTTTAACGTCCTTAATGCTCTTTACTCCGTCTGGGGTGATATCGGTCCTCGCGGGCTGGTATGTGGTGGAAATTGGCCGCCAACCTTGGCTGGTCTATAACCTGGTACGCACCAGTGAAGTGGTTTCCCCTCTGCCCGCGGAGCGGGTGCTCTTTACCCTCATCGGCTTTGTGGTGATCTACAGTTTACTGTTTGGGGTTTATCTCTACTTTATGCGTAAGTTGATTAAAAAAGGCCCCCCATCTATGGCCAACCTTGAGCAACAATTAGTCGGCATGAAAGCCCCTGGCTACGCCCTTGCTTGGGTCAAAAACCTGAAACATGAAGACGGAGAAAAGTAATGGATCTGATACTGTTTTATTTCTTGCTACTTGGTTTTGCCGTGCTCATGTATGTGCTTCTGGACGGTTTTGACCTAGGGGTGGGGATTCTCTACCCATGGTTTGATCGAGAGGGAGAGCGTGATCATCTGATGCGCTCTATCTCCCACGTCTGGGACGGGAATGAGACTTGGCTGGTGTTTGGTGGCGTAGTGCTGTTTGCCGCCTTTCCTGCAGCCTATGCGGGCATCTTATCTACCTTTTATCTGCCGATCATTTTGATGTTGTTTGCCCTGATCTTCCGCGGTGTTGCATTTGAATACCGCTTTAAGGCACACCGCTCTCGCCCCTACTGGGATCTGGCGTTCAGCGCGGGCTCTGCCACGGCGGCGTTTTGTCAGGGATTGATCTTGGGCTCCATTGTACAAGGGGTCAATGCCGAGCAGATCGCGGACGTGAGCTGGTATTGGCTGTCGCCTTTCGCCATTTTGACCGGTTTTAGTGTGATGGCCGGATACGCTCTACTTGGGTCATGCTACTTGTATATGAAAAGCCGAGATCGCATACAACAGCATGCGGCACATCTGGCCAAGCGCTTGATCGTATTGGTGATGCTCGCCATGGTGACGGTAAGTCTTTGGACGGTGATGTCTTCTGACGACATTCGAGAGCGTTGGTTTAGTGGCATGAACTTTATATACCTGAGCCCACTGCCTATTCTGTCTGCCCTATTTGCTTGGTTTGCATGGCGTGGTTTACACAATACGGATCATGAAGCTCGCCCATTTTGGTTTGCAGCGGCCATCTTCTTATTAGGATTTTCAGGGTTAGTGGTCAGTCTGTTCCCTTACCTGTTACCTAATCAACTCACCATCTGGGATGCGGCATCACCGGATACCAGCCTAAGCTTTTTGCTGGTGGGCATTGTGATCTTTGTGCCTCTGATTCTTGCTTATACCCTTTGGGGCTATCGAGTATTTGCGGGCAAGGTAGAAGATTATCAGGAGGGCTACTAATGAAACCATCAATACGACTGAAGTCATGGCAGTGGTTTGTTTTATTGTATCTGGGTGGACTCATTGGCATAAGCATCTTAGCCTATGGTCTACGTTTACTGATTAACGGGGCGCTATAACCCCTATAGCCAGTCGGCGCTGCCCCTTGGGGGAAATCAGCGCCGATTTGCCGTTGAATCGATATTTGGAACTTCTTCCCATGATTAAGACTTTGATTTTATACGCCTCGATAGATGGTCAAACTAAGAAAATCTGCGAGTATCTCGCAAACCATTTATCAGAGGATCATGACATAACCTTAGGAGATCTTGCCCAAAACAAGGATATTGACCTATCGACATTCGATAAGGTGATTATTGGTGGCAGCGTGCGTTATGGCCGACATCATGAGTCCATGGAGGCGTTTTTGACGCAGCATAAGACCCTGCTCAACACACAAAAAACAGCGCTCTTCAGTGTTAATGCAACGGCTAGAAAAGCAGGAAAGAATACTCCTGAATCCAATGTGTACTTCACAAAACTCATTCAAAAGACGCAAGTAAAGGCCAAACTTGAGGCGGTCTTTGCCGGTAAAATCCACCTTAGTCAGTATGGTTGGTTTGATCGTTTTATGATTAAACTCATCTTCCGTATGGGGGGTGAGGCATTGGGGCCACAGGCCTATGAGTTTACCGATTGGCAGCAGGTGGAGCGCTTTGCCCTTCGTATTCAGCTGTTGTGAGCGTCTAAGAAATAGCGCCTTGTCCAACTTACATCCTCGGATTCGGCGCCATCGAAATTACGAACCAGCGGCCTGCTGACGAAATACTCGTGGCGACAGGCCATAGTATTCCTTGAAACAGTTACTAAAGTGGCTCGAGCTAATAAACCCACTGGACAGGGCCACCTCCATAATATTCTTACGAGAGCAGTAATCACTTGTTCCAATTCCGTTTTTTCTGCGTCATCCAATCCCATTAATGGGGAACGAACGACACCCGCATCATGGCCATCGAAAGTCACGCCATGCTTAACGCTTTGGATGAATTTACCGCCCTGCTCAAGAACACTCATCAATGGCATCATCACTGCCATGATCTTGCGGCCTTTGTTGAAGTCGTTTTCAACAACACATGCTTGATACAGCGCAACGTGCTCTTTTGGTAGGAAGTTAGAGCCAGCACACACCCAACCTTTAGCACCCCAAGCGAAGAACTCCAACGCTTGATCGTCCATGCCACAAGTCACTTGTATGTGTGGGAAATCGTTCATCAACATGTGTAAACGGTTGATATCACCAGAGCTCTCTTTGATACCGCAGATGTTTTTAGCACCTTTAACCAATTCAAAGAATTCTGGTTCCATGTTAACGCCCATACGATCTGGGTAGTTGTAAAGCATCACTGGTAGGCCACCTACGCGATCGATCTCAAGCGCTAGAGTTAGCAGATCTAAAAATTCGTGTATGAGAAGTATTTAAATAAAATGTAATGAGGGATCAGAAACGATCAAAAAAGGTAACGAGAAAAACATGGTGGGCGTGGAGAGGTTCGAACTCCCGACATTCGCCTTGTAAGGGCGACGCTCTCCCAACTGAGCTACACGCCCGCTCATAGTTTTACATCTTGGGAAAGATGGTTCTTTTACCAACTTACTTTAGAAGTAAGTGGCGGAATGGACGGGACTCGAACCCGCGACCCCCTGCGTGACAGGCAGGTATTCTAACCAACTGAACTACCACTCCGTTGTCATAAGTTGTTTTACCACTGCTTATAAAGTGGTGGGCGTGGAGAGGTTCGAACTCCCGACATTCGCCTTGTAAGGGCGACGCTCTCCCAACTGAGCTACACGCCCGCTCATAGTTTTACATCTTGGAAAAGATGGTTCTTTTACCAACTTACTTTAGAAGTAAGTGGCGGAATGGACGGGACTCGAACCCGCGACCCCCTGCGTGACAGGCAGGTATTCTAACCAACTGAACTACCACTCCGTTGTCATAAGTTCTTTTACCACTGCTTATAAAGTGGTGGGCGTGGAGAGGTTCGAACTCCCGACATTCGCCTTGTAAGGGCGACGCTCTCCCAACTGAGCTACACGCCCATGCTACTGATGATTGATGGTGCCGCCACCAAGAGTCGAACTCGGGACCCTCTGATTACAAGTCAGATGCTCTACCAACTGAGCTATAGCGGCTCAAATCATCAATTTCATGGTGCCGGCACCAAGAGTCGAACTCGGGACCCCCTGATTACAAGTCAGGTGCTCTACCAACTGAGCTATACCGGCAATGTTTGTAATCTGCTAATGGTGCCGCCACCAAGAGTCGAACTCGGGACCCTCTGATTACAAGTCAGATGCTCTACCAACTGAGCTATAGCGGCTTAACAGTTACAACTGTCAAAACCAGTAGAAGTATGGTGCCGCCACCAAGAGTCGAACTCGGGACCCTCTGATTACAAGTCAGATGCTCTACCAACTGAGCTATAGCGGCAAAATAACCTTTACTGGTCGGGACGGCAGGATTTGAACCTGCGACCACTAGCACCCCATGCTAGTGCGCTACCAGGCTGCGCTACGCCCCGAATTCTGATTGGGGCGCTGCCCCTGTCAGCGGGTGCGTATATTACTATAACAAACTGAAAAGGGAAGATTTTTTTCAAAAAAATTTAAAAGAATTCTGATCGGCGTTTTCTATGGCTTTTACGTAAGTGATTTATACACATACAGAAACCTAAGTTAACAAAAGCGGCTTAGATCGCCCTACCCTCATCATAAGCTAGGCAAGAGTTACATAACCCTACACAGTAGCCATAATTTCTTCACAAGATCAAAACAGGAGTCAACTAGTTCTAACCGCCTCACGCTCTATGCTTTTTACACGTAGACGGGATCAACCCAAAGTAAAAATAACATTGTATGCGTTGAACGCTTCTGGAGATCGAGCCATGGCCCTGAAAAAATCCTCTGTTGACAGCACACCTGCCCCAATCAACCAAGACGCAAGCGCCGCTTCAGCAAGGCGTGCAGATATGCAAAGAAAACACGCCCGCACCGTTGCTAAGCAACAACAAGCTGCAGAGCGCATCGCTGCCTCCTCAGCAGAGCTTGCCAGTGCCATTACCGAGGCAAGCGCCGCACGGGAACAACTGACCCGCGCTGCTACCAGCATTGCCGCTGGCGCGGAACAAAGCAGCAGCGCCTGCCAAGAGAGTTTGGCAGCCATCAATCAGGTCAACTCCTCTCTGGTCATTCAACAAGATTTAATCTCCGCTTCAAAATCCAAATCTGATGAGCTACAAGAACTCATTAAGCACGTGAGTACAGAGATCTCTAACCTAGTGGAAAACATCAGTACCGCGAGTCAGCGCCAAACTCAATCCGTCAGCATGATGTCTGAACTTGAACAACTGGCAACCAATATTGGCGAAACCGTTAAACAAGTTACTCGCATAGCGGATCAAACCAACCTTCTGGCCCTAAATGCCGCCATCGAAGCAGGCCGAGCAGGCCAACACGGTAAAGGCTTTGCTGTCGTCGCCGACACAGTGCGATCTCTAGCAGAAGTATCTGAGAAAAGCGCCTTAGACATCGCCGATCAAATTACCCAAATTCAGCAACAGTCCCGTAGCGTCAGCGACTCGGTGCAGTCTTCAGCCGAAACCGCTTTAGAAGAAGTTAATAAAGGAAAGCTTGTCACCGAGCAGCTTAACCAAATCCTGCAAGATATCGGAGTGATCAGCTCAGGAGCAGAAGAGCTGGCCACTGGCTCAAACGAAATGTTTGCGGCAGGCAAAGACATTTTAAAAGGTTCAGAAGAAATCGCCTCCGCTGCGGAGGAGCAATCCGCCGCGGCCGAGCAAGTGGTTAAAACCATCGAGCAACAAGGCATCGCACTTACGGGGGCAGAACAAGCCTCACAAGAGCTAGAAAGCATTGCTGACGAACTCAAAAACAGCTCAGACATTTCTAAGAGCGCAGAAGAAGTGGCTGCATCTTCTGAAGAGCTTTCGGCCTCCATTGAAGAAATCAACCGTGCTGCCACTGAGATCAGTGCTGCAATTGGCCAAATTAGCCGTGGAGCAGAACAAGCCGCCGCTGCCGCTGAAGAATCTGCCGCCGCCCTAAACCAGCTTGAAAAAGGGACAGACCTCGCATCCGACCGGGCCAACATGAGTCTTGAGCTAGTCGATAAGATCCAAACACTCCTTCGCGAAAACAAAACCAGCGTGGATGAAATGATAATAGGCATTAATGACTCACTGGGTACCGCTAGAGCCAACGTCAATGCTATCGCGTCCATGGAACAAATGGTGGGTGCCATTGATAAAGTCATCGACACCATTACCACAGTCTCTATTAAAACTAGCATGTTGGCCGTTAATGGTGCCGTCGAAGCAGCACGCGCTGGGGAATACGGTAAAGGATTTGCGGTGGTCTCTGGAGACATTCAAAACTTAGCTGATGAAGCCGCAGAAAACGTCGATCAGATCAAAGACCTAGTCAAAGCCATTCGTGACCAAACCATCCGTGTAAGAGTGGATCTAACAGAAACCTCTGATAGCGCTCAACGTGAAGTCGAAAAGGCAGCCCGCTCCACGAATGACCTAACCCTGATCGAAACTGAAATTGTCCTAGTACAAGACAACAGCAAAGAGATTCAACGAGCCGCCCTTGAGATCGCCTCTGCGGTAAACCAAGGCAAAAAAGGCATGGAACAAATTGCCGCAGCAGCAGAACAAGCCAGTACCGCTGCAGAAGAATGTGCCACAGCCGCCCAGCAACAATCCCAAAGTACAGAAGAGCTCTCAATCTCGATTGAGGAGATCGCCTCTGTAGCGGACGAATTGCAAAGCGCATAAGCGCCTAAATACCGATTTCGGCGGAGAACCTTATGACGAATTCTATGTTAGCAGAGCCACTGCATGACGATCAGGATGAATCCTTGAATCAATACGTCACCTTTTATATTGGCAAGGAGCGCTATGCGTTTCCTATGCAGGAGGTGGTTGAGATCATTCGGATTCCTAAGATGGTGGACGTCCCCCTCACCTCGCCTGCCCTAGTCGGCTTGGCGAACCTTCGAGGCCACGTTTTACCTGTGCTGGACTTACGAACCATTCTGTCCTTCGAAACCCAAGACAATACAGACAGCTCTCGAGTACTGGTTGTGAATGTCGGAGCCAACATTGGCTTAATCGTAGATCGCGTGTCTCGAGTCATTAATGTACAACCTAACGATATCCAAAATGCTAAGAGCATACAGAGCACCATTGATGCCGAGCTTCTACAAGGCGTCATCGCCACGAATGACGCTGATGCCTTTATTCAAATACTGGTCCCTAGACAATGTATTGAACTGGAGTTTTCTCACTTCACATCAAACGTACAATCCCACGGAACATCCGATGGGAACTATGTTGAGCCTGTGCATGACTCCGCACCGGAAGAGGAAGAAGACATAGACATGCTGGTCAGCTTTGACATTGAGCAACAGGAATATGCCTTCCACCTAAGCAGTGTTCAAGAAATTGTGCGTTTACCAGAACACATCTCTCAGGTGCCTCGGGTCGATCATCACGTATTAGGCTTAATCAACCTGCGCCAGCGCATATTGCCTTTAATCAGCCTGCGCTCACTATTTGGTATGACGGACGTGGGCGCATCCGAAGATCAACGCATCCTAGTTGTGGATTTGAATGAGTTCGGCAAGAAAAGCGCCTGTGTCGGCCTAGTGGTAGATGGGGTCAAAGAAGTGCTCCGCATACCGACGGCTCAGCAAGATGATGTCCCCAAACTACTCGATGCCAGCAGCAGTGAAGACATCGAAAAGATTTGTCGTTTAGACCAAGGTAAACGACTTGTGTCGGTGTTAAAGCCCAGCAGCCTGCTGCAAAACCAAAGCATTCAGAAAGCGTTTGAAGAAGTACAGCAAGAGGATAGTCAGATGGACCACTCTATTTCGATTCAAGACGAGGACACCGACAGCAATAGCGAGCAAATGGTGGTGTTCAAACTCGCAGATCAGGAGTACGGCATCAGCATCGAAGACGTACAAGAAATTACCCGTCAGCCAGATAAACTCGACAAAGTTCCAAAGACCGCTAGCTTTATAGACGGCATGGTCAACCTTAGGGGCACTATTCTACCCGTGGTCGACATGCGTTCCCGATTCGACATGAGCCGTATTGAGAACAATGATCGCCAACGCATCCTTGTCGTAAATATCGACAACGTAAAAACAGGTTTTGTAGTGGACTCCGTATCAGAGGTACTTCGCCTGTCGAAAAGTCAGATCGAAAGTTCGCCATCTCTCTCAGACGACCAAAACCGTATGCTCGGACAAGTTGTAAATCTTGCGGATCGTAACCGTATCATTCAGATATTGTCCGCTCGAGAGCTATTGAATTCTAACGAACAAGAAATGATCGCCAGTCAAATGGGGTAATTTTCATGAATGAATTGATTCTAGTGGTGGATGACTCCGCATTAATGCGCAAACACATTGGCGAGTTTTTGCGCTCTAGCGGCTTTCGTGTGGAGATTGCTCGCAATGGAGAAGAGTGCCTAGATAAATTAGAACGCCTATCACCAGATGCCATTACTTTGGACATAAACATGCCCGTGATGGATGGCTTAACCTGCTTGAGCCATATTATGGAAAAGCAGCCCTGCCCAACCATCATGCTGTCATCATTAACCAAGCGTGGTGCCATGTCCACCATTGAAGCCATCCAACTGGGGGCCGTGGACTATGTCTGCAAGCCAGGGGGCACCGTTTCCCTCAACATTGAAAACACCTTCCCAGAGCTGATCACTAAGATTGAAGTGGCATTAAAGGCACGCCTTAAAGCAAAACGTAAACCTGCTCCCATTGCTTATCGCAACCAGCAGGTCACATCAAGACCGCCAGTCCATGTAAAAGCCCCCAGTCAATCTGCGCCATTGTCCACCGTCCCTTCAGAAAAGATTGATTTGGTCTTGATTGGCGTATCTACCGGGGGGCCAAGCACCTTAGAAGATGTCTTGACTCAGCTACCCCAAGACTTCAGCGCTCCCATTGTGATCGCCCAACACATGCCCGCCTCTTTTACCAAAAACCTCAGCAAGCGTCTCAATGCTTTGGTCCCAATCAATGTGACCCACGTGGAAACAGTTACCGAGTTAAAACCGGGGAATGTGTATATCGCTCGCGGGGAAGCAGATCTCATCATCCAGCGCCGCAACAAACGCTTTATCGCCCAACCTGCTCCCGCATCGGAGCAATTCTTGTGGCATCCGAGTGTCTCCAGAATGGTGGAATCAGCGAACCGAGCCTGCTCACCTAAACGCATGGTGTGTGTTCAGCTGACAGGGATGGGCAACGACGGTGCACAGGAAATGGCCTCAGCCAAACAACGGGGGGCTCTCACCATCGCCGAGTCGGAAGAAACCGCAGTGGTGTTTGGTATGCCAAAAGAATTAATCAAACTCAATGGCGCAAGCTGCATTATGCCGTCCCATAAGGTGGCTCAGCAGCTTATCCAATGGGTGATGAATTAAGAATAGGAGTGATCTCATGGTGCTTAAGAAAGCCTCCGCAATGTCCCTAGAAAATGCGCCGGAGCATCCCTACGACGGCAAAGGCCTGCGGGAATGGTTAGAAACACTAGAAAGCCAAGACCCTGCCGCACGACGATTAGCTGCTCGGGAACTGAAAGAATTCAGCGTCGCCGCTCCAGCATTAATTAATGCACTAGCGCGTGAGCCAAATGTGCGCGTCAAGGGCGCCATTCTGGTCAGCTTACAGTACATAGGCGGAGCGCGAGTATTTGAAGGCCTAGTCCCGTTTCTTCGCTCAGAAGACGTGGGACTTCGTAATGGCATCATTGAAATCTTGCAAGGCATGCCTGAGGAAGTCAGTAAACACATTTCCTCACTGCTGCATGATGATGACTCAGACGTGCGCATCTTTGCCATCGACATCTTACAAACCCTAGCCCACCCTGACACGCCCCTGTGGCTTATGGATGTCATCAAAAATGATGAACACGTGAATGTGGTGGCGACCGCCATTGACCGCCTTATTGAAGTCGGTAACCCAGAGCATTTGCCTGCTATTGAGCAAGTAAAAGTCCGCTTCCCAAATGAGCCTTATATTAGTTTCATTGTCGATTTGGCTCTTCAACGTTTAAAAGGCGGATAGCTCATGACTCTGACTAAACAAGACGCCAATTTAAAAATCTCAACCGCAGACTTTGAACGCTTCCGTGACTTTTTTTATCGTAAGACCGGTATTCGTTTTGAAGACAGCAAACGCTACTTCGTAGACAAACGTTTAGTTGAAAGAATGCGTCAGACCCAAGCGTCGACCTTCCGAGATTACTTCACTCACATGCGCTTCCAAGCATCAGGTGAAGAATTACAACAGCTGATCAACACCATGACGGTGAACGAGACCTACTTTTTCCGAGAGTCTCATCAATTCGACTGCATGGTGCAGGAGTTACTGGACGAAATTGTCAAAGTACAAGGCAAACGGGAACTCAAGATTTGGTCAATCCCATCAAGTACAGGGGAAGAGCCCTATTCCATCGCCATTTACCTAATGGAACGCTGGCCCTCTATCCAACACATTGACGTGGAGCTCATGTCTTCTGACATTGACTCAGCCGTTATTAATAAGGCCAAAGCAGGATTATTTAGCGAACGATCCGTTCAGTATTTGGATAAGGTACTACTGAAAAAATACTTCACCAAAAGAGAAGATGGCATGTATCAGGCCTGTGATGATTTGCGTAGTTGCGTGCATTTCTCTCAGGTCAATTTAAACGACCAATTACAAATGAAGCGATATCGGGATATCGACTTGATCTTTTGCCGAAATGTATTGATCTATTTCGATGATAGCTCACGTCGCAGCGCTGCAGAATCTCTGTATGACACCCTAGCGCCAGGTGGCTTTATTTTCCTAGGCCACTCTGAGTCTATGAGCCGCATTTCTTCATTATTTAAGATTCGCAAGTTCCACCATGCGCTTGCTTATCAAAAGCCGAGTGTATAGGAGACACAGTCCATGAAAAAAATACTCATTGTCGACGACGCAACCACTGTACGCATGTATCACCGACAACTCATGGAAAGCCTAGGTTATGAGGTTGAAGAAGCCGAAAATGGCATCGAAGCGCTTGAGCGAGCGTCAGATCAGACCTTTGATCTCTTTCTGATCGACATCAACATGCCGAAGATGGATGGCTACACTCTCGTGAAGGAAATCCGTCACTCAACAACTTTTCAGTCCACTCCGATCATCATGATCAGCACCGAAGAAGCTGACCACGATAGTGAACGTGCTTATGCCGCTGGCGCTAATTTTTATCTGGTTAAGCCGGTTCGTTTGGATACGCTGCACGCTTACGCAGACTGCCTAACAGGAGGTGCCCAATGAACAAGATGCTCGAGTCCTTCATTTCCGAATCTCGCGATAACTTAGAGGAAGCAAGCCAATGCTTCTTAGCATTGGAGCGGAACCCTGATGACGATACCACCATGCAGAACTTGTTTCGGGCCATGCATACCATTAAAGGTTCTTCTGGGTTATTTGAGTTAGGGCCTTTTACCAGCTTAATGCACGTGGCAGAAGACATCCTCGATCTGTCCCGTGGCGGGCAGTTGTCATTGACCTCTTCCCACATAGATATCTTATTAGACGCTATGGATCAGATCACGGCTTGGATCGATGAGCTGGAGGCCACCGGCGAGCTTGGTAGCGATGCGGAGCAGGTTGCTCAACCTCACATTGCCGCGTTGGAAGCCATCCGCCCCGCTTCAAGCGATACGGCTATAATCCAAGAGAGCTCCAAGGCCACACTGGTCAATGAGCAGTCCCTTGAAAATTTGTCTGAGCATGTGGCCAACCTACCTGAGGCAGATCGTTATCGCGTTTTCACTGAACATGACAGCGCTGTAATGGTTCATTATGTGCCAAAACAAGATTGTTTCTTTGCTGGAGATGACCCACTTTTCACCGCGCGTAATACGCCCGCCTGCGAGCACCTCGCCATGTCAGCCCTCATGCCATGGAACGAACTCTGCGAGCTGGACCCTTATCAGTGCAACGTGCAATTCACCGTACTTTCCACTGCCGATCTAGAAGCTGTGTTAGATCATTATCGCTATGTGGAAGACGACATAACCTATGCCGAAATTGACCTATCTGATTTGGTCATCCCTAAGGGTGAGTGGTCTGATGACACATCACTTTTCCAAGACCTTGAACCGCTACTGGCAGAGGCCATTGAAAACCAGGATTGGAGTGATATCTCGAAGCTTTTAGGGCCTTCTCTTTCATTAGCTAATCCAGACACCTATCAAGCCTCTTGCTTACGCTGGATGTGCGCCGTTAGTCAAAAGGACGCAGCCGAACCTGAACTCATGGAGCAATTGCATCGGGCTTACTTAACCGGTGAGTTTGAATCCTGCGCACCCGCTAGCTCAATGACAATTGAGTCAGAAGTCTCTGACTCAGAAGCAAATGAACCAGAACAAGCAACCCCTAATACCAGCACCGCCTTAACAGACGTACACATTACTCTGCTCAATGCTCAAATTCAGATGCTAGATCATGCGACAGACTCTGACGCAGCCAGCCGAGTGCAATCGGTGGTGCACATCCTGGGTAACATCCTGAAAGAAAGCAGCCTACTGGCTAAACTTGAAGGCATCGCTGCGGCTAACAGCCCTGAGGCACTCATTAACTTTATAACCCAGGTCACTCAAAACGAGCCTACCCTTGAAAAGGCTCCTGAAGCTTCTGATTCGATTCAAGATCCTGACGACGAACTGGATATGGCTGCCATCGTGCGACAAGAACAATCACAACGAAGTGATGACGCTCTTGCTATGGAAACGGGAGACCAACCACAGCATGTATCTGAAGTGCTCGTTTCCCAAGCTCCCTCTCAACGTCAATCAGAAGTCACGCAAGCGCCAACAAAGGCAGAGAAAGCCGAAACCCAAAAGCCTCCTCAAGTTCTCAAGGTTGACCAACAACGCATTGACCTACTTATGGATCTTGTGGGAGAGCTGGTGGTGGCAAAAAATAGCCTGCCATACCTTGCTAAGAAAGCAGAAGATGAATTTAACGTACGTGCTTTGGCAAAAGAAATTAAAAGCCAATACGCCGTCATTAATCGCTTAGCGGAAGCCATGCAAAGCACCATGATGCAGATCCGTATGGTGCCTGTTTCTACCATCTTCCAGCGCTTCCCTCGGTTAGTACGCGACCTCTCTCGTAAACTCAATAAAGACATACAACTGGTGTTAGAAGGAGAGCAAAGCGAAGCCGATAAAAATGTGGTGGAGAACCTAGCCGATCCTTTGATCCACCTGGTGCGCAACAGTCTTGATCATGGCTTTGAAACCGCAGACGAACGCCAATCTACCGGTAAACCAAGCCAAGGCACACTATGTCTTCGCGCCATTCCCAAGGACGACCAAGTCATTATCGAAGTGTCCGACGACGGCCGCGGTATGGACCCTCAAAAACTCAAGTACAACGCCTACAACAAGGGCATCATAGATGAAGCAAAATTAGAGTCTATGACGGATCAAGAGGCCCTGTACTTGATCTTCGCTCCGGGATTCTCAACCGCGGAACAAGTATCAGACTTGTCTGGTCGAGGCGTGGGAATGGATGTGGTCAACGGCTTGATACAGCAAGCAGGTGGCCGCGTAACCATTCAAAGCGAATTGGGTAAAGGCACCACCATTCGTTTGTTCTTACCACTGACCATGGCCGTCAGCCGAGTCATGATGATTGAAGTTCAGGAACAATGCTTCGGCATCTCCATGGAAAACATCGTCGAAACCGTCAAGGTCCCCCACAGTCGCCTAAAACGTATCAAGCAAGGGGAAGCCATCATTTTGCGAGACAAAGTGATTCCCGTGATCTCCCTTCATGATTTATTGGGGTTGCCCTATGTGGAACCTCTGGAAGAGTGTCCATTATTAATCATGAACCTGAATGGTGAAGACGTGGCGCTGAAAGTGGATCAATTCCATGAAGGCATTGATATCGTCCAAAAACCCCTTGCAGGCTTGATGGCGCAATATAACTACTATGCAGGATCCGCTCTATTGGGAGACGGTCGAGTTTTATTAATCCTCAATATTAAGGAGCTACTGTCATGCCAATAACATACAAAACGAATGTAGCGGTGTTCAAAGATGTATGCAGTATTGAAGAAGGTGACGAACTGTTGCAATGGTTGCTAGATCACCCTAAAGGCAAACTAAACCTAAAATCTGTCACCCATATCCATACGGCCCTGACACAAATCATTCTGTGTAAACAACCGGCGGTCAGCATGACACCAGAAGACCCTGACATGCTCAAACTATGGCAGACCAGCTTTGCTAGTGTAATGGAGCCATAACAATGGATGTGATGACGGTGTGCAATCGTAAAGGAGGCATGGGCAAATCCACTACAGTGGTAAACCTCTCACGCCACTGGGCAGCACAAGGTAAACGTGTGCTTGTCATTGATTTGGATTCCCAGGGACATGCTACCTTGGGGCTCATCGGCCACGATGCCATGCTGGCAAAAAGTCCAGGCATTCACAAGGTACTCTCCCATGACTTACCTATTGGCCACACCGTGATCCAGACGCATTACGAGGGGCTCGCTGTGATTCCCGCAGACCTGAACTTTAACGAATCCAGCCTGCCACCTGACATCGCCATCTTGAAAGTGAAACTTGAACAGCTCTCAGATTCAGGTTTTGATCTAGTCATCATAGATACTCCCCCATCACTCAGTAACGCCCTTCTCTCTGCATTGGCTTGTTCTAATTGGGTATTAGTGCCCTTTATTCCCCATTCACTGGCTTTAATGGGCGTTATGCAATTGAGCGAATTGTTTAAAGATGTGGCCCTTTCACACAACCCATCACTAAAGCTCATTGGACTTTTACCCATCATGGAAGACCGTCACATACGCTTACAAAAGCGAGTAATAAACACACTGTCAAACCGCTTTGGTTCGAGCAAACTTTTAAGAGGTATCAGAACAAATATCGCTTTAGCGGAAGCATTTGAGGCGGGCTCACCGATTCAAGACTACGCCCCCAAAAGTCGAGGGGCTTTGGATTATCACATGCTCGCCCACGAACTGGATTTGATGATCAATTAGGAGCCGATTATGAAAAAAATACTACTGGTCGACGACTCGCTCACCATGTTAATGAGCATGGAAGGCGTTTTAAAGCGAGCAGGCTTTGACGTGAAAACAGTTACCGATGGTGCCAGCGCACTAACACTTGTCCCTCAGTATTCTCCTGACCTTGTGATCACCGATTTAAACATGCCAAACATGGACGGCATCAGTCTGATTAAAGAACTTAAGAAGCTGCCCAACATGCGCTTTAAACCAATTTTGATGCTGACCACAGAGTCCCAACAATCGAAAAAAGTGGAAGCTAAAGCTGCTGGAGCAACAGGCTGGCTGGTGAAGCCAGTTTCCCCTACAGACCTAACGGACGTAATCAAAAAAGTGCTGCCCGGCGCATAATCCAGCCGGATAAGCATTTTGTATGAGGAGGCGGCATGTCTGACGTAACCCCTAACTTATCTGAACAACGATCGTCACGAAAAGAGATTCTCAAGTTGACGATCACCACTGCTCTGCTAACGGCTCTTGCCATTGCTGGGGCTGAGGCTTTCTTACAATCACAAAGTTTTAACATGCCACTATGGGCTGTTGTGAGCGGTATACTGCTGCTCGGTTTAGTAGGCGGTTATTTGTGTGGCATCTGCTATCGTTTTTACTTGAGAAAGCAAAAGATCAAAATTGCTTTTGTGGACTTAGGCTGTATGTATCTGATGGAGTCCGATCTATTGGATCAAGAGCACATGCTGGACTGCATCAGTCGTTATAAAGAGTCCAATGGCACCGTTAAACAATGCAATCGCATTCTCGACCAACAGCTTAATGGCATCATTGAACTGACAGATGATGCGGCCATGAACCTCATGACTAAGATCCACACGGCAGAAAACGAGGCCACCAATGCGCTACAGGAGATATTGGAGGCCATTGCTAATACGTCACACACAACTAATCGCTATAGTGAAAAACTGGCGCAAAAAACCACTAACGCCTACGAGCTGAGTAACTTCCTAACCACTCAGGTCACCGCCAATCAAGACAGAGCCAAATCCGTTGAGAAAGCACTGGGACAGTTGGACAAGCTTTCGGAACTCACTGATTTAGTAAAAAACATTGCCGAGCAAACCAACCTATTAGCCCTGAACGCTGCCATCGAAGCCGCGCGAGCAGGCGATGCTGGTCGAGGCTTTGCGGTGGTCGCTAACGAAGTACGCACCTTATCGAACCAATCTCTGGATGTGGCAACGCGGATCGATTCAGCCATCACGAGCGTCATCAAAGAGGTCCATGATAGCTTACAAGGCTTCTATGAGCATGAGTCCAATGAAGACACCCATGACTCTCTACACGAGTTTGCAGACGCGTTTTTAGATGCCATCAAAGAGCTAGAGCATTTGAGTGAGTTACAGGAGTCGGTCAGAGACAAAGTGGATTCCACCTCAGCCAACCTCATTAACACCATTGCAGAAATTTTTGCTGGGGCGCAGTTCCAAGACATTACCCGCCAGCGACTTGAGCAAGTGATTTCGGCCCACAAGACCATTGATGACTATTTTACTAACTTGGACAACTCCGCCATGGAAAAAACGGAGCTGAGAAATCTCGAACCTTTGGATTTAGAGCTACTGCATAAGGAATATAAGATGGAGGAGCAACGTGCTCGCCACCAAGCCGCTTTGGGAGGCGAAGAAGTGGACACACCAAAATCAAGTGTGTTCACGGATTCTAAAGCTGGCAGCAGCAATATTGAGCTTTTCTAAACTCAATCAAACACCGCTTACATTTTGACCATAAAAAAAGCCGCTAGATCACTAGCGGCTTTTTAAGTTCAGCGTCAGCTACTCTTTCATGTAGCTTTCGACTTTAGACTTGAGCTTCTGGCCAGGCTTGAAGGTCACTACGGTACGAGCCGTAATAGGAATCTCCTCACCTGTTTTCGGGTTACGTCCTGGACGTTGGCTCTTTTCGCGCACTTCAAAGTTACCAAAACCTGATAACTTGACCTGCTCCCCCTCCACTAAGGTTTCTCTGACCGTGTCAAAGAAGCTCTCTACGAGGTCTTTCGCATCTTTTTTACTCATTCCCATGGAATCGACTAAATTTTCTGCAATGTCTGCTTTCGTCAAGGACGCCATACTATTACCCCCGAATTACCGCTCCTAGCTTATCTGCAAGCGCACCAGTCACTGCTTCCACAGCGCTGTTCACTTCTTCATCACTAAGAGTGTGTGAAGGATGCTGCCACGTCAAGCCTAGAGCGACACTTTTTTCTGATTCATCAATGCCTTGGCCCTGATAAATGTCGAAAACAGTGACTTTTTTGAAGGCTTCACCAGCGAACTCAGCAATCACAGATTCCAATGCTTTCACTGGCGTTTCACGCTTAACCAATAAAGCTAGATCGCGACGCACTTCTGGGAACTTAGAAATACGCTGGTATTCAGGCAGCTTAGCTCCTAATACCGTGACAAGGTCGATCTCAAAAACATACACGGCTTGGTTCGTGCCCAATTGCTTCGCCAATTGTGGATGCAACTCACCAATCACACCTACACGCTCACCATTGACAAGCACGTAAGCGGAACGGCCTGGGTGTAAGTACACTTCGTCCGCACGCTCAAACTCAGGCTTAGGACCTTGGTTCAACGCAAAAATCGCTTCAACGTGTGCTTTTAGATCGTAGAAGTCCACTTTTTCACTGTTGTGATACCAACCTTCAGGGTAACGCGAACCGGCAATCAGACCAGCAACTTGATGCTTTTGATCCAACTCGTCTAGCTTGTTCACATCCCCAACAAAACGGCTGCCTGTTTCAAAGATACGAACTCGAGACTGCTGACGGTTTTGGTTGTGTAGATACACTTTCACCAAGCCTGGTAATAGACTTGGGCGCATCACACCCATATCACCCGAGATAGGGTTTTCAAGGGGCACAGGATCGATCTCAGGGAAGAATTGCTTGCTTACAGCAGGATCAATAAAGCTGTAAGTGACGGCTTCTTGATAACCTTGAGACACGAGTGTGGCACGCAACGCCTGAATCGGTGTTTTGCTCTCAGAAGACGGCGTGAAATCCACCGCTGCTGTTGGCATAGACGAAGGCAGATTATCGTACCCGTAGATACGTGCTACCTCTTCGATCAAGTCCGCTTCAATCTCGATATCAAAACGATGGGACGGTGCAACGGTCACCCATGCTTCATCCGTCACTTCAACCATTTCTAGATCAAGGCGGGTCAAGATATCTGTCACCAGATCTTTATCTAGCGAGGTGGCCAAGTATTGATCTAGCTTCTTACGACGCAAGGTCACTTGATTGGCTTTTGGCAGGTTCGCCTCTGTAACCGCCTCATTCACTGGGCCCACTTCACCGCCAGCAATCTCAAGGATCAACTGGGTAGCTCGCTCCATAGCTTTAGGCGCTAAAGTCGCATCCACGCCACGCTCAAAACGATGGGAAGAGTCCGTGTGCAAACCGTACGAACGAGCTTTACCAGCCAAAGCCAGTGGTGCAAAGAACGCACTTTCAAGGAAGATCGTTTGAGTTTGCTCGTTCACACCTGAATGCTCACCACCCATGATGCCAGCCATCGCTAAAGGCTTCTGCTCATCGGCAATCACCATAGTATCAGAACGAAGTGCGATCTCTTGTCCGTCAAGTAGAAGTAGCTTTTCGCCCTCTTCTGCCATACGCACAACAACAGAGCCAGACAAATTGTTTAAATCAAACGCATGCATCGGTTGACCTAATTCGATCATTACATAGTTAGTAATGTCCACAATCGGGTCAATCGAACGAATACCGCTACGACGTAGTTTCTCAACCATCCACAAAGGTGTTTCAGCCTTGACGTTAACACCCTTGATCACACGACCAAGGTAACGAGGACAGCCTTCTGTTGCTTCGACGCGCACAGGGAATGTCTCATCGATGCTTACCGCTTGAGTTTCGATTGCGACAGGCGTCAGGTCCACTTTGTTGATAACACCCACTTCGCGAGCTAAACCTGCGATGCTTAGGCAGTCCGCACGGTTTGGCGTTAAGTCAACGTCAATAATGCTGTCATCTAAGCTTAAGTATTCACGGATATCAGCACCCACTGGGGCATCGGCTGCCAGCTCAAGAATACCATCATGATCATCACTGATCTTAAGCTCTGACGCAGAACACAACATGCCGAAGGATTCTACCTGACGCAATTTCGCTTTTTTGATTTTGAAATCACCGCCAAGAACCGCACCGATTTTAGCAAATGGAATCTTGATACCTGGGCGAGCATTGGGTGCACCACACACTACTTGGAATTGCTCTGTGCCATCCGACACAGTACAAACTTGTAGTTTGTCAGCATTTGGGTGTTGTTCTGCCGCAAGGATTTCACCCACGACAACACCGGTAAACTCCCCGGCAGCGGCTTCCACTTCGTCTACTTCTAGACCAGCCAATGTCACTTGAGCCACCAGCTCATCCGTAGTGACGTTAGGATTGACCCACTCTCTTAGCCAATTTTCACTGAATTTCATAGTTAGCCTTGGTCCTTACTTGAATTGCGTTAGGAAACGAAGATCGTTTTCGAAGAACATACGTAGGTCGTCAACTTTGTAACGCAGCATGGCGAAACGCTCGACACCCATACCAAAGGCAAAGCCAGTGTATTTCTCAGGATCAATCCCAGACATTTCAAGGACTTTTGGATGCACCATGCCACAGCCTAATACTTCCAACCAGGATTCTTCGCCCTTGCTGTTCGTACGCATGATATCCACTTCAATGGATGGCTCAGTAAATGGGAAGTAACTAGGACGGAAACGCACTTTCAAATCATCTTCAAAGAAGACATTTAGGAACTGTTGCAAAATGCCCTTCAAATCAGCGAAGGAAATGTTTTCGTCGATCAACAAGCCTTCAACTTGATGGAACATAGGTGTGTGTGTCTGATCCGAATCGCTTCGGTATACACGGCCTGGACAGATAATACGAATCGGTGGCTGATTATTTTCCATCGTACGCACTTGTACAGGAGAAGTATGGGTCCGCAACACCGTATTCGGATTAAAATAAAACGTGTCTTGCATGGCACGGGCGGGGTGATGCGCCGGAATGTTTAGGGCTTCGAAGTTATGGTAGTCATCTTCGATTTCAGGCCCAGATGCCACATCAAAACCAATACCACGGAAGAAGTTTTCGATTCGTTCCATAGTACGAGTAACTGGGTGCAAACCACCGATTTCTTGACCTTTACCAGACAAGGTAATATCAATGGTTTCGTTAGCAAGTTTTGCATTCAATGCAGCGGCTGCTAAGGCAGTCTTACGCTCATTCATTTTCTCTTGTACTTGCTGTTTGGCTTCGTTCACCAATTGACCAAACTTTGGACGATCTTCTGGTGCCACGTTACCAAGCTGTTTTAACAGCGATGTTAGAGCGCCTTTTTTACCTAGATACTGTACACGTACTGCATCCAGACCGGCCTCATTATCAGATGCAGCCACCGCAGCTAATGCGTCAGCAAGAATCTGGTTTAGGTTCTCCATTTCATACTCCAAAAAATAAAATAGGGGAAGAGCGTTGGCTCTTCCCCTATCAAAGACTGCTTGAGTGAGGACACACGAGGTGTAAATTCACTCTAGGCACTACGTCTGAATTAAGCCAAGCTTGCTTTCGCTTTTTCAACGATCGCAGCAAAAACTTCTTTTTCGTAAACTGCCAAGTCAGCCAATACTTTACGGTCGATTTCAATAGAAGCTTTCTTAAGGCCAGCAATGAAGCGGCTGTAAGATAGACCGTTTAGACGAGCCGCAGCGTTGATACGCGCAATCCATAGAGCACGGAATTGACGTTTACGTTGACGACGGTCACGGTAAGCGTATTGACCTGCTTTGATAACCGCTTGTTTCGCTACACGAAATACACGGCTACGAGCACCGTAGTAACCTTTAGCTTGCTTTAAAATCTTTTTGTGACGGCGACGAGCCTGAACACCACGTTTTACGCGAGGCATAATATAAACCCTTTAACTAGTTGTTGACTGAAAATATCGATTAAGCGTATGGAAGCATTCGAACGATCAATGGCTTATCGCAAGATTTGATCTGCTGCATTGAACGAAGTTGACGCTTACGCTTAGTAGACTTTTTAGTCAGAATGTGACTAGTGAAAGACTGCTTATGTTTAAAACCGTTTGCGGTACGTTTGAAGCGCTTTAGAGCACTACTGTTAGATTTAATTTTTGGCATGGTAAAACCACTCTCGCATTCGTTAATGTTAAATGTAATAACAAGGGCTAAGTCCAAGACTTAGCCGCCTTTATTACTTCTTCTTTTTAGGGGCCAGCACCATAGTCAATTGACGACCTTCCATTTTCGCAGCTTGCTCTACTACACCATGTTCATCTAAGTCTTGAGCGACTCGATTCATAAGTTGCATGCCAAGCTCCTGATGGGCCATTTCACGACCGCGGTAACGTAACGAAACCTTGGCCTTATCCCCTCCTTCAAGGAAACGTATCAGGTTGCGGAGTTTTACCTGATAATCCCCTTCCTCCGTCCCTGGACGGAATTTCATTTCTTTAACTTGGATTTGCTTCGCATTCTTGCGTTGAGCGGCTTTCGCCTTTTTCTGCTCGAACACATGCTTACCGTAGTCCATGATTTTGCAAACAATCGGATCTGAATCAGCAATCTGCACTAGGTCTAAGCCTGCAGCTTGAGACGCTTCTAGTGCTTCTTCAATCGAAACAACACCAATTTGATCACCTTCAGCGCCAATTAAGCGCACTTCGGTAGCTCGAATGTTTTCGTTGATTTGAGGACGTTGTTTCGCGTTAGCGCGTCCACGATTCATATTACCTTTTATAGCTCTATCTCCATTTTTTATTTACGACTACGGCGTGAGACTTCGTTTTGAAGCAAGTCTTCAAAATCTTTGATACTCATCACACCAAGATCTTCGCCAGAGCGAGTACGAACAGCAACCTGCTGATTTTCGACTTCTTTATCACCGACAACGATCAAATATGGCACTCTTTGTAGAGTATGCTCGCGGATTTTAAACCCGATCTTCTCGTTTCTCAAGTCAAGTTTTGCTCGGAAGCCATTAGAATTAAGAGTTTTCTCTAAATTCTGGCAATATTCTGCCTGACGATCCGTAATATTCATGATTACAACTTGCTCAGGCGCCAGCCAAGCTGGGAAAGCCCCTTCCGTTTCCTCAATCAAAATACCAATGAAACGCTCAAGTGAACCGACAATAGCACGGTGCAACATGACAGGTGTTTGACGTGAGCCATCTTCTGAAACATATTGGGCGTTCAAGCGATTTGGCATTGAGAAATCCACTTGGATTGTGCCACATTGCCATACACGGCCGATTGCATCTTTCAATGAGAACTCGATTTTAGGGCCATAAAAAGCCCCTTCTCCTGGCAATTCTTCCCACTCTAATTGAGCGGAGTTCAAGGCATCGGCCAGTGCTTTTTCAGCTTTATCCCAAACTTCATCCGATCCAACACGCTGTTCTGGTCGAGTAGACAGTCGGTAGATAATTTGGTCAAAACCAAAATCTGCATACACTTCATGGAGCAAGTCGATAAATTCAGACACTTCAGACTGAATTTGATCTTCTGTCACAAAGATATGACCGTCATCCTGAACAAAGTTACGTACACGCATAATACCGTGTAGCGCACCGGACGGCTCGTTACGGTGACAAGAACCAAACTCCGCCATACGGAATGGCAAATCACGGTAACTCTTCAAACCTTGGTTGTATACCTGAACATGACATGGGCAGTTCATTGGTTTCACCGCGTAATCACGGTTTTCCGAATGAGTGGTGAACATGTTTTCGTGGTATTTACCCCAGTGCCCAGACTTTTCCCACAATACGCGATCAACGATTTGTGGTGTCTTAACTTCTTGATAACCGTTTTGACGCTGCTTCTGACGCATGTACTGCTCTACGATTTGGTAGAGAGACCATCCTTTAGGATGCCAAAACACCATACCTGGGGCTTCTTCTTGCACATGGAACAGGTCAAGCTTTTTACCTAACTTACGGTGGTCACGCTTTTCAGCTTCTTCGATACGAGTCAAATAGGCTTTTAGATCCTTTTTATCGGACCAAGCGGTACCATAAATACGCTGCAACTGCTCATTGTTAGAGTCACCACGCCAGTAAGCTCCCGCCAGTTTCATCAATTTAAAGTGACGAAGCACACGGGTATTTGGCACGTGAGGACCACGACACATATCCATATATTCTTCATGATGATATAAGCCAACCTCTTTTACAGAGTCGTCCATATCGTCAATTAGCTGAACCTTATAATCTTCACCACGCTCTACAAACTGAGCTCGGGCTTGATCGACAGGCGTCATCTTCTTGATGACATCGTAATCTTTCTTGATGAGTTCACCGATACGCTTTTCAATCGCTGCCATATCATCCGGAGTGAATGGGCGTTCGTAGGCAATATCGTAATAAAAACCTTCATCAATAACTGGGCCGATGGCCATTTTTGCCGTTGGAAATAACTGTTTAACGGCATGGCCTACCAAATGGGCAAAGGAGTGACGAATGATTTCTAAACCTTCATCATCACGTCCGGTTACCAAACTTACATCAGAGTCTTCGGTAATCAATTCGCAAGCATCAACCAGTTGACCATTGATCTTTCCGGCTACGGTGGCTTTCGCCAAGCCCGGACCAATGTCTTCTGCGACTTGCATTAAAGTTACTGCTTCAGGAAATGAGCGTTGGCTTCCATCTGGTAAAGTAATTACTGGCATTTTTGTTCCCCTATCGGAGTCAGTGGTGCTCCATACGCCAGAGCACATGTAAATTTAAGGCGGATAACCTAACATTTCTTTGACTACTTTGCGACCCAATGCACACATATTCCTCGGTTGGAAAAGAGATTTTTTCGGACTCACAAAAATCAACCTTTTTTTATGCATTTCTGCCATAGACATTAAAATCTAGCACGTTAAAATAGCCGCCGTTTCACAACAAAACTGTTCGATACCAAAGGCCTTATGGATCACGAAGCAATTGACAATTACTGTGTTGAGACTACTCAAGCAGAACCCGACTTATTATTGGAACTCGTCGAGAAGACGTACTCTGATATGGGTTACCCAAATAAATTGTCAGGACGCACAATCGGTCGCACTCTAAAACTGTTGACTAAGATCCACCAACCTAAACGTGCTCTAGAGATAGGTATGTTTACAGGTTATTCAGCCCTCTCGATTGCAGAAGGCATGCCTGAGGACGGCAGTTTAACTTGCTGTGAAACCAACCCCCGCGCAATTGAATTTGCGCAATCCTTTTTTGATCGCAGTCCGTTCGGACATAAGATCACACCTATTTTTGGTCCTGCACTAGAGACAATCGAGTCTTTAGAAGGGCCTCTAGATTTTGTGTTTATCGATGCCGATAAGCGCAACTATCTAAATTATTACGAAGCAGTCGTACCACTCGTTCGCAGCGGCGGCCTGATCGTAATCGACAACTCAATTTGGCAGGGACGAGTTCTCTCTCCTGAAGAGAACAGCGATGTTGCAGTGGATGCAATGAATAAACGCATCGCAACAGACCCGAGAGTGGAAAATGTCCACCTTCATGTACGAGACGGGCTAAATCTCGTAATCAAACTTTAAAACTAATGTATTCACTAGCGTCGGCACTGCCAAATAATGGCGGTGGCGGCGCTATGTTTTTGACTGTAAGAAATTCAAGAGGCAGCGATTTTGGTCGTTTTTAAAATCACAAATAATGTCACTGGAAAACACTACGTCGGCACATCATTTAACAGCGGCTTTCAGCGCTTCGAACAATACGTCGAAGCTGCCAATGAAAACCTTGACTACCCGCTGTATGAAGAAATCCGTGCCCACGGTGTTGATGCATTTTCAGTAGAAGAACTGTACGAAACCCGCGATAAAGAAGAATTGTATGAGCTAGAGCAAGATTACATTTCAATCTACAACGCAGAAAGCTTACGTGGTTACAAGATTGGCCAAACCGCCAACAAAGCGAGCCAACTAAACTTTGGCAAAAAAGCAATGTTTGACACCAATGGCGTGTCCACTGCTGAGCAACCAAAGAAAACACCTGGTCGTAAAGCTGCAACAAAGAAAACAGAAGTACATCAAGTTGCTTTACCAAAGAAAGATGAACCAAAGCCTACTGCTTCATCGTTTTTTGGTGAACTTATTGGCGAAGATCGCCTAGATAGCCCTGCGGCATCTAAAATGGAAGATCCAACCAAACCTTCTTCTGTAAAGCGCACCACACGCAGCCAAAGCAGCATCCAGAAAATGCTACGAGAAGCTGAAAAACAAGCTAAACAGGAGCGCGCTGAGAAGCTAAAAGCAGCACAGCAAGAGCAAGCAGATGAAATGGCCCTTATCATGGCCAAATTAGACGTAACCTCTAAATCTGTAAACTCAGCGTTCCGCCGCCGTAAAGGCTAGGCACACGCCCCATCTAAAAAGCCCTGTCCAATTGCATTGGACAGGGCTTTTTTATTACGTCTAGGTTAGACGGACCGCATATTACTGAGCTGCTTTGCGCAATGTCTCAGAAATCATAAAGGCCAACTCAAGAGATTGATCTGCATTCAAACGAGGATCACAATGGGTGTGGTAACGATCAGCAAGATCCGCCTCTGTCACTTGGAAGGCTCCCCCGACACACTCTGTCACATTTTGACCTGTCATCTCGAAATGCACGCCGCCAGCATAGGTACCTTCAGACTTATGCACTTCAAAGAATTGCTGCACTTCGCGCAAAACATCGTCTACTTTGCGAGTTTTATAGCCAGTACTGGCTTTCACAGTATTGCCATGCATTGGGTCACTGCTCCAGACCACCTTCTTACCTTCGCGCTCAACCGCTTGGATCAATTTAGGCATACCGTCCGCAACCTTGTCAGCCCCCATACGAACAATGACGTTTAACCGCCCTTCTTCGTTTTTCGGGTTCAGCACATCACACAAACGCACTAGATCCTCAGGATCCATAGAAGGCCCAGCTTTTACACCAATAGGGTTATTAACCCCACGCAAAAACTCCACATGAGCACCGTCTAGTTGGCGGGTTCGGTCACCAATCCATAACATATGAGCAGAACAGTCATACCAGCCTCCCGTCAAACTATCCTGACGGGTCAAAGCTTCTTCATAGGGCAACAAAAGAGCTTCATGAGAGGTGTAAAATGAGGTCTCACGCAATTGAGAAGCACTGGCACCAATGCCACAGGCCTCCATAAACTGAAGCGCATCGTCAATGCGGTTTGCAATCGCGTGGTAACGCTCACCTGCCGGACTACTTTGAATGAAATCCAAGTTCCATTTATGCACCTGATGGAGGTCTGCAAAACCACCTTGGGCAAATGCTCGAAGCAAGTTCATGGTTGCGGCACTTTGATTGTATACGCGCACCAATCGCTCTGGATCTGGCACCCGAGCACCGGTTTCAAATTCGATACCATTGATGATATCGCCGCGATAACTTGGCAACTCAACACCATCAATGATTTCCGTACCAGCGGAACGAGGCTTAGCAAACTGTCCCGCCATGCGCCCAACTTTAACCACTGGACACTTAGCGGCATAAGTCATAACAGCCGCCATCTGCAACATTACCTTAAAGGTGTCGCGAATATTGTTGGCTGAAAACTCAGCGAAGCTCTCTGCACAATCGCCACCTTGCAACAAAAATGCTTTGCCTTTTGCCACCTCAGCGAGGTCAGCACGCAACTGACGTGCTTCACCAGCGAAAACAAGTGGAGGCATTTGCCCTAATACACTTTCGACTCCCGCTAACGCATTCTGATCAGGGTATTCAGGCTGTTGTAAAGCTGG
This sequence comes from Rhodanobacter aciditrophus, assembly GCF_042679525.1. Classification (GTDB taxonomy): domain Bacteria; phylum Pseudomonadota; class Gammaproteobacteria; order Pseudomonadales; family Marinomonadaceae; genus Marinomonas; species Marinomonas aciditrophus. Next base: position 314,529 of record NZ_JBHTMN010000018.1, on the reverse strand, counting down.
CTTATGACGCCAACTCTTAATGTCCCATGAATTCGACATATATCCTCTCTATACTTTTAGCATTTCCCTTAGGTTCTAGCGTGCGACCACCCATAAAATTTGGGCATCTTCAGATGAAGTAGAAATCACAGCGTGACCCATGGCTGCATCATAATACACACTATCCCCTTCATTTAGATCGACAGGCTCATAAAATTCAGAATAAAAAATTACCGATCCTGATAACACCAATAAGAACTCTTCCCCATCGTGACGAACCCATTCTTTAAATTCGTTAAAGTTTCTGGCTCTAACAATGGTTTTAAAGGGCACCATTTTTTTACGGCTGATGGAGAAACTGAGTAACTCATGCTCATACGTGGCAGTGGGATGAGGCTCACCCTCACCAGCTTTGGTGACATCTCTACGCCCCGCTATGGAATGCTCTTTCGTTTCCACAAACAATTGCGGCAAATCCATTTCCAAGCCATGAATCAATTTCTGCACAATAGCAAAACTTGGTGATACTTGATCGTTTTCTATTTTCGAAAGAGTAGAACGAGCAATTCCTGTGCGCTTGCTCACTTCTTCTAATGTCCAACCTTTCGTTAAACGAATCTCTTTAACTCGCTTACCAAGCTCAAGCGGTTCAACAAACTTATCAGGATCGGAAGCTGTCGCGGTTTCCAATGAGGGTCGACTTACCATGTAGAGTTCTCCTATACGCTCCCTAAGTTTACTAAAATAAACTCCCCTGACCTACCATAACTGGACACAAGCGTCGCTTTAACAACAAAAAAGCCCGCACAGGGCGGGCATTTGAAAACTTTCATATGGAATTAACGTTTCAAAGGGGCCATTGCCGGCATGCAACGTCCTAGATCAAACCCTTTGGCTTGAACCTGGTCGACCAACTCATCAAAAGATGCAAGATGCCCCTGATTCGCTAGCACCCAAAGGACAGAAGAACGAGTACCTGTTCGACAGTATGAAAACACCTGTTTTCCTGAATCAATCTGTGCCGCTTGAGCTTGAACCTCTTTTTCCGACAGAGCTTTCAAATCAACAGGATTGAAAACATATTCCAGACCTGCCGCCTCAACGGCTTCTTTCATCTGCGCACTGGTTGGTTGATCTTCCGTTTCACCATCAGGGCGATTATTGATCACCACTTCCACTCCCTGAGACTTCAACATATCAATGTCTTGAAGAGTGATTTGCGGAGACACACTGTAGCTTTCAGTTAACGCTGTAATTGTCATAATCCTAAATCCTAATTACGATCGATAAAGTACTTTAATCAGGTGAAAGCCAAACTTGGTTTTCACTGGCCCTTGAATTTTTAATAACGGCCCCGTAAAGACAGCCTTATCAAAGGCAGCAACCATATCCCCTTTGCGAAACTCCCCTAAATCACCACCCTTTTTACCAGATGGGCACGTGGAATGCTTTTTCGCAAGTTGATGAAAGTCTGCCCCTTTATCAAGTTTCTCTTTCAGCTGCTCAGCCTCGCCTTTGGTTTTCACTAAAATGTGGCAAGCACTTGCTGTGGCCATAATAAACCTCTGAATCTATTTGTTATAAACACACATGGAAAATCCTGTGTTACATTTGGGTAAGTATAACTTGTTTAGCATTCGAGGGTAGTATGGAACTAATGCCGTCTTCAGAAGAGCTGTCCCTATTATTAGTGGAGCCTTCTTCGACACAACAAAAGATCATCCGTATCGCGTTAGAAGAAGCCGGCATTCGCCATCTCTATTTCGCTGACTCCATCAAATCCGCACTTTATTCCATAAAAGAAAATGCCCCTGATTTGATTGTCTCTGCCATGTACCTACCAGATGGCACCGCTGAGAAACTGATCACTCTCATAAAGCAACACCCTGAAACCGAGCACATCCAGTTTATGCTGGTTTCCAGTGAACGCAATCGCGCGCAACTAGAGACCCTTCGCCAAGCAGGCGTCATTGCCATGCTTCCCAAACCTTTCAGCATGCGTGACCTGAGACGAGCAATCAATGCCACGCTGGATTTAACGATCGAACAAGAGATTGAGCTAGAGCTGCTGGACCCTCACGAGATGCAAGTGCTATTAGTGGATGACAGCAAACTAGCACAAAAACACATCACTCGGGTGCTTGAAACCATGGGCATCATCAATATCGATGTGGCGGCCAATGGGGAAGATGCCATCATGCTTCTTAATGATGGGGAGTATGATCTGATCATTACAGACTACAATATGCCAGAAATGGACGGTAAGGAGCTCGCTAACACCATTCGCCACGCAGAACATCTGGCGCACATCCCCATTTTAATGGTGGCCTCTAACGCCGATCAGCCACAGCTAGCGAATATCACCCAAGAAGGGGTCGATGCGATTTGCGACAAGGTATTTGAACCAGAAACCTTGAGGCGCTTACTTCACAACATCCTAGATTGACCAATAAAAAGGCAGCCAATTGGCTGCCTTTTTATTTCTTATCCTAGATGTCTCTGCAACAAAGCATCGACAATGGGTACATTAGCCTCTGGAAAGGTTAAGTCTGATAGACCAGCATAAGAGACCCAAGCGACCTCCTGACCTTCTTTACCGGAAGGTTCACCAATAAAATCGGTCACTTCATAAAAATGCAGTTCGACGGATTTATCAGTGTAATCATGGCGAATCACCCGAAAAGGTGATGCCTTCACCACCTCAATACCACACTCTTCTTGAAGCTCTCGAGCCAAAGCTAAGCTTGGCTCTTCATCAGGCTCACATTTACCGCCAGGAAATTCCCAGCAGCCTCCCTGATGCTGCTTAGAAGAACGTAGCGCGACGAATATCTGATCGCTTCGCAGAATAATCCCAGCCGCCACTTTAATAACCATTAGGTACGGTACTCAGCATTAATAGTGACATAGTCATGGGAGAAGTCTGTAGTCCAAACCGTATCAGCTTCAGCTCCTGCACCAAGATCCACAAGAATATGAATTTCCTCTGGATTCATGGCCGCTTGGCCAGCCTCTTCAGTGTAGTCAGGAGAACGACCTCCATCACGGACAATTTCACAGCCATTAATGTGTATAGAAACACGGTCTACATCCAACGTCTCGACACCAGCACGGCCTACTACTGCAAGAATACGACCCCAGTTTGGATCTGAAGCAAAAAGCGCTGTCTTCACCAAAGGAGAGTGAGCAATTTCAAATGCTGTCTTAGTCGCATCAGACTGCACCGCTGCACCTGTCACCTCAACCGTTACAAACTTGGTTGCCCCCTCACCATCACGCACAATAGCGTGGGCCAATTCCTGCATGACAGCCAAGAAGGCTTCCGCAAAGGCTGCACCGGCTTCGCTATTAATATCAGAGATCAAAGGCGCGCCGGATTGTCCTGTCGCAACAGCGATACAGGAATCATTGGTAGAAGTATCACTGTCGATAGTGATGCGATTAAAGCTCTTATTCGTTGTACTTTTCAGCAAGGCTTGCAGCACTGATTGGTCAACCGCCGCATCCGTGAACACATACCCCAACATGGTCGCCATGTTAGGTCGGATCATACCGGCACCTTTGGAAATACCACCAATGGTCACTGTTTTACCCCCAAGGGTAATCTGGCGATAGGCACCTTTAGGCAGAGTATCTGTGGTCATAATGCCGACACCAGTGTTGCGCCAATTTGATGACGTCAATGACTCCAGAGCAGCAGGCAAGACAGCGACGATTTTCTCAACTGGTAAGGGCTCACCAATAACGCCAGTAGAGAATGGCAGCACCTGCTCAGTGGTCACCCCCGCTTTTTCAGCAAGGATTTCACACGTCTGGATCGCCTTCCCATAACCAGATTTACCTGTGCCAGCGTTGGCATTACCAGTATTAATCACCAAGTATCTTGGAGAAGCCTTCCCTAGATGCTCTCGGCACACTCGAACCGGCGCCGCGCAAAATTGATTTTGTGTAAACACACCCGCAACACTAGAACCTTCCGCCAACTCAAAGACCACAACGTCTTTTTTATTTGGCTTTTTGACTCCAGCTTCCATTGCGGCAAAACGAATTCCTTTGATTTCAGGAATCTCAGGGAAAGCATTCAATCCTACTGCCATCTCGGCCTCTCCAATTCTTAAACTAAACTACCGTGACATTGTTTGTATTTTTTGCCAGAACCACAAGGACAAGGCTCGTTACGACCGACTCGAGGCACTGACTCACCTTGCGCAGCATTGTCCGCATTCTCGTCAGCAACATTAGTTGTCACACGAGTCTTTGCTTCTTGCTCACGGCGGGCTTCTTCAATTTTCTTCGCTTCGTCTTCAGATTGAACCTTCACTCGCGTGATAACTTGAATCACGTCAAACTTAATTTGCTCTAGCAAGTTTTGGAACAACTCAAAGGCTTCACGCTTGTATTCTTGTTTCGGGTTCTTTTGCGCATAACCACGCAAATGAATACCTTGACGCAACATATCCATTGTTTGCAGGTGCTCTTTCCAAAGGGTATCTAGCACTTGCAACAACACTTGTTTTTCAAAGTTACGAAGTGCAGCGGAACCTGCTACGGCTTCTTTAGCAACATAGTCGTCAATAAAGAATTGCAAGATTTTCTCGCGTAATGGCTCTTCGTAAAGTTTCTTGTCTTCCTCTACCCAAGCCTTAACTGGAATTTCAAGACCAAAGTCGTTACGAATACGCTCTTCTAGCCCCTCAAGATCCCACATATCAAAGATACTTTGCGGTGGAATGTATTCATCAATAACACCTGACACCACTTCTTCACGCATGGATTGCACGGCCGCAGACAAGTCATCGGACACCATCATATCGTAACGCTGACGGTAGATAACTTGACGCTGATCGTTAGCCACATCATCGTATTCGAGCAACTGCTTACGAATATCGAAGTTACGGCCTTCCACTTTACGCTGGGCTTTCTCGATCGCGTTAGACACCATCTTGTGCTCAATGGCTTCGCCTTTCTCCATACCCAGAGCCTGCATCATCTTTTTGATACGCTCAGACATGAAGATACGCATTAGGTTGTCTTCAAGAGATAAGTAAAAGCGAGAAGAACCCACATCCCCTTGACGACCCGCACGACCACGCAACTGATTATCAATTCGTCGAGATTCGTGACGCTCTGTACCAATGATATGCAAACCGCCTGCAGCCAGTACGGCTTCATGGCGCTTCTGCCACTCTGCTTTCACTGCATCAATCTGTTCTTGTGTAGCGTTCTCGCCCAACTTGGCAATCTCAACACCCTGGTTACCACCTAGCACTATGTCTGTACCACGACCAGCCATGTTGGTTGCAATAGTCACCGCACCGGCGCTACCTGCTTCTGCAATGATTTCCGCTTCGCGCTCATGGTGCTTAGCATTCAAAACGTTATGCTTAACGCCTTTTTGCTCTAAGAAGTTCGACAACATCTCCGAGTATTCAATGGACGCAGTACCCACCAACACAGGACGCCCTGCTGCCACCACATCTTCAATATCTTTTACGATGGCCTCAAATTTTTCCGCCGTAGACATAAAAATAAGGTCGTTATAATCCTTACGCTGAACAGGATTATTGGTTGGGATAACCACAACAGTTAAGCCGTAAATCTGCTGGAATTCGAAGGCTTCCGTATCGGCGGTCCCCGTCATACCAGACAGTTTTTCATACAAACGGAAGTAATTCTGGAAGGTGGTTGAAGCAAGAGTCTGACTCTCAGCTTGAATGTCGACACCTTCTTTCGCCTCAACCGCTTGGTGAATACCTTCAGACCAACGTCGACCGGCCATAGTACGACCTGTGTGCTCATCTACGATGACCACTTGACCACCCTGAACAACGTAATCAACGTTCTTCTGGAAAACAATGTGCGCACGCATACAAGCGTATACATGATGCAATAACTGCAAGTTACCGGCGGCGTATAAACTATCGCCCTCTTCCAGCATACCTTGCTCTACCAACCAAGCCTCAACGAACTGGTGCCCATTCTCAGTTAACTCAACGTTCTTTTGGGCCTCATCGTAAGTGTAATGACCAACGTCTTCGCCTTCTTCCTCTTGTTTTACAAGTAAAGGAGCCAATTTATTGATCTTACGGTATTGCTCTGAACTGTCTTCAACAGCACCAGAAATAATCAGTGGTGTACGGGCTTCATCAATTAAGATGGAATCCACCTCATCGACTACCGCAAAAGCTGGCTCACGCTGCATACGGTCTTCCAAGCGGAACACCATGTTGTCTCGAAGGTAGTCAAAACCAAATTCGTTGTTCGTACCATAAGTGATATCAGACAGATAAGCCGCGCGTTTTGCCTCACGCTCTTGGCCCGCATGCACTACGCCTACACTCATATCGAGGTATTCGTACAATGGACGCATCCAGTTGGCGTCACGGGTAGCCAAGTAATCGTTCACCGTTACAACGTGAACCCCTTTACCCGCCAAGGCGTTCAAATATACCGCTAGGGTCGCCACTAGGGTCTTACCTTCACCGGTACGCATCTCTGCGATTCGACCTTCGTGAAGCACCATACCGCCGATCATTTGCACGTCAAAATGACGCATCCCCATGACACGCTTACTGGCTTCACGGACTGTTGCAAAAGCTTCTGGCAAAAGAGAGTCTAGTGACTCGCCCTTAGCGAGACGCTCCCGAAACTCATTGGATTTAGCCATCAAGTCGTCATCTGACAGCTGAATAAAACTTTCTTCTAACTTATTGATTTGCGTGACAGCTTTTCTGTAACGCTTCACTTCGCGGTCGTTCTTAGTACCGACGATTTTCTTAATGACTGTTCCTAGCATCTTTTATACACAACTTAGAATTTTTGAGTGATTAGAGTCTATCATGGTAGATTGCGACAAAACATGAGTTATCAAGTCTTAAAAACGAAAAAAGCCAGACATAGTCTGGCTTTTTAGGAATATTGATCAAAGTCTATGCAGTGGCTGCAGACTCTGCGTACGAGATAGGATTCAAGGCTGAATCTTCTTCAAATGTGACATATTCCCAAGCATCTTGGTTTTGCAGTAATTCCAACAACAACTTGTTATTCAAGCCGTGTCCAGACTTATACGCCTTGTATTCACCGATTACACTGTGCCCAAGAAGGTATAAATCACCAATAGCATCCAATACCTTATGGCGTACTAGCTCATCACGGTAACGAAGACCTTCGTCGTTCATAACGCGGTAGTCGTCAAGAACCACCGCGTTTTCCATGTTTGCACCACGTGCAAGATTGTTGTTCTTGAAGTACTCAAGGTCTTTCATAAAACCAAAAGTACGTGCTCGGCTGATTTCCTTAACGAAAGTCGTTGTAGAAAAATCAACCGATGTAAACTGAACATCTTCATCAATTGCAGGGTGCTGAAAGTCGATAGTAAAAGACAAACGGAATCCAGAAAACGGCTCTAAAGAGGCGTATTTGTCTTCTTCTTCAACGCGAATCGGCTTTTTGATTCGAATGAATTTTTTCGGAGCATTTTGCTCTTCAATGCCAGCTGATTGCAGCAGGAATACGAAAGGACTCGCACTGCCATCCATCAGCGGAACTTCGCTTGAGCTAACTTCAACATAAGCATTATCAACACCTAAGCCCGCCATAGCAGACATTAAATGTTCAACTGTGCTTACTTTCACGTCACCATTGCACAAGGCCGTCGCAAAGTTTGTCGAGCCTACTGCACGAGCGTCACCATGAATTTCAACATGAGGTTCTAAATCTGTACGCACAAAAACAATACCTGTGTTAACAGGCGCTGGTTTAAGCGTAAGATAAACTTTCTCGCCAGAGTGCAAACCTACTCCGGTAGCGCGAATAATGTTCTTGAGTGTGCGCTGACGTACCATTACTTTCCTACAATATGATGACAGTTAAATTATGTATAAATAATACCAATACGCATCTTCAGTTACAATTAACCAACCCTAAAGCTGCGCATTTTTTACTCAAATTAGTCTGCTTGGCGGCGTAAAAAGGCCGGAATGTCCAAATAAGACAATTTATCTTCACTATTTTGTGACCCAGACGCCTGAGACTCAGCTGATTTCGCTGGTTCCGCTGCCGCTTTTGGGCTCACGTTTTGCTCCACAACAGGTTTTTGCTCTTCTTTAGGAACAACATTGATTGCAACACGCTCCTGCTGTGTTTCCTCTGGCTTTGCCACAGGTGCAGAAGGTTGAACTGTAGTAGAGCTGCTTACCACACCAGAACCCACAGCGGACTGCATTTGAGAAGACGAACCTTTACCTTCCAAACCAGTTGCAACCACAGTAACACGCATCTCATCACCCACGTTCGGATCAATGGCACAACCAATCACCACAGTCGCATCTTCAGAAGCGTATTCCTCGATGATATTACCCACTTCACTAAACTCAGATAATCCCACTTCATCGTTCGCGGTAATGTTAACCAAGACACCACGGGCACCTTTAAGGTTAATATCTTCTAGCAATGGGTTATGAATAGCCGCTTCCGCCGCTACACGAGCACGATCTTCACCCGTTGCGTAACCAGATCCCATCATGGCCATACCCATTTCTTTCATCACCGTTTGTACGTCAGCAAAGTCGACGTTGATCAGGCCTGGACGCATGATCAAATCGGTAATACCTTGAACCGCATTCAGCAAAACGTTGTTCGCTTCACCAAAAGCCTTCAATAACGAAATGTTTTTACCTAATACAGGAAGCAAACGCTCGTTTGGCACTGTGATCAGAGAGTCCACGTTATCACGTAACTCTTTAATACCCTCTTCGGCCACTTTAGCACGACGACGCCCTTCGAATGGGAATGGCTTAGTTACCACAGCGACCGTCAAGATACCAAGTTCGCGAGCAACTTTTGCGATCACAGGCGCTGCACCTGTGCCCGTGCCGCCACCCATACCAGCGGTAATGAAGACCATATCTGCGCCAGTCAAAAGCTCAGTAATCTTCTCCTGATCTTCCAGTGCAGAATCTCGTCCTACACTTGGATTAGCACCAGCACCTAAGCCTTTAGTGACAGTGGTACCCAACTGCAAAGTAATACCTGTGTCCAAGCCAATCAGTGCTTTCGAGTCTGTGTTTGCACAGATAAACTCGACGCCGTCCAGATTGCTTTCCAGCATGTGCTTGACAGCGTTACCGCCACCACCACCGACACCAACTACTTTGATGACAGCATTTTCAGATAAATTTTCTTCGGCTAAATCAAATACGTTCATAGACATGGGCTACAAGCTCCTATAACTCTGCTGTCATTCCTGACTTAAATATAACTCTGAAACCAATCTTTTACCTTGTGCCACGCTTTCGTTGGACTGAAAGCAGGCTTGGCCTCACCTTGCGCCACCTCGGGCAAATACTTTTTCTTTGGCGTTTTCTTAACTTGGGCAGTTGGTGCTGCTGCTTCAGGTACTGGCATATCCATACCTGCATGCATCAACAACCCAACACTCGTTGCATAACTTGGATTATCGACCACTTCGCTAATCCCTTTAGTCTGCATCGGTGCTGCAAGTCTAACTGGCATATCAAAGATACGCTCCGCCAACGCCTCCGCACCTTCCATCAGAGACGTACCGCCAGTAATGACAATACCCGCTGGAATTCTTTCGGCGAATCCACTGCGGTTCAGCTCATCACGCACCATTTGGTAGATCTCTTCGTATCGCGCCTCAACCACTTCCGCCAAAGCATGACGAGAAATAGAACGAGGTTGGCGATCTCCCACACTTGGCACTTCAATAATCTGATCCGATGACGCCAGATTAGACATTGCACAAGCGTATTTTACCTTAATCTCCTCCGCATGAACGGTCGGCGTGCGCAACGCCATGGAGATATCATTGGTGACCTGGTCGCCAGCAACAGGAACCACTGCAGTATGATGCAAAGCCCCATCAATCCAAACAGCCAGATCAGATGTGCCTGCACCGATATCCACAATGCAAACACCCAAATCTTTTTCATCTTCGCTCAGACACACATGACTTGATGCCAATTGAGAAAGAATCACTCCGTCAACGCCTAAACCACATCGACGGATACATTTTTCTACGTTCATCACTGCGTTTGCAGCCCCAGAAATCAGATGCACATTGGCCTCTAATCGGACACCAGACATGCCTAATGGGTCACGAATACCTTCCTGAGAATCTATATGAAACTCTTGGGGTAACACATGCAATAAACGCTGATCAGAAGAAATAGGAACAGCTTGGGCGGCATCGATCACTCGATCTACATCTTCCACCTGCACTTCACCATCTTTGATTGCCACAATGCCATGGGAATTTTGGCTGCGAATATGGCTTCCTGCCACACTCACATACACAGAATGAATATTACATCCAGCCATCAGCTCTGCTTCTTCCACGGCGCGTTGAATAGACTGAACTGTAGACTCAATATTGATCACAACACCACGCTTCATTCCCTTGGCAGAGTGCGTGCCGATCCCAACTATTTCAATGCCACCGTCAACACCTACCTCACCTACAATACAGGTGACTTTCGATGTGCCAACGTCCAATCCAACAATCATGAGATACCCTATCCCCTTTTACTGCAAATAAAAGCCTGATTAAAAAAGCAACAATCAGACCAACTCTTACTCTTCCAATTTCCATTTGACCGCAACGCCATGGGGATACCTTGCATCCACAGACGAAATTTGATCTATTCTACCCGATAAATCGCTTTTATACACGGCTACAAACCGCCCTAAACGATCCAAAACATCGTTTCTGCCGAGCTTTACGCCAATCCCATTGTCAAACCAAATATCCCAAGCCCCACGATCCTCTAATTCAAGCTTGACAACCTTTAGAGAAGAGGTTGATAACATTTGACTGATCAAACTAAATTGATCCAGTACTACCGTTTCTGTGTCTGCCGGACCAACTAGACTCGTAAGCGGCAAATCAGGCAGATTCTTTGGCGCAATCACTTTCCCTTCAGCGGTAAGAACTTGCCTCTCATTCCAAAAAGCCAGTGGCCGATGCTCGGTCACTTCAATACGAATACTGTGGGGCCAAACTCGTCGAATCTTAGCCCTGTCCACCCACTCTGGTTGCTGGGCAAACTGAGTCAGCTCTGCCATAGAACGGTCGAACAAACCATCCCCTAACAGCTGGTCATAATACTGCTGCAGTGCTATCGGATCTGCGTATTTCAGATCCCCAGCAATTTCGACCACACGTACATCAAACATGGGATCATCTGCTGCCACTTGATCAGGGTCCCCCTGAAACAAGGCAAACACTATTAACAACACAGCCCCTATTAACGCAGCGATCCGCATCGACTTATTTAACCCCTTGGGCTCTACGCCAACCTAGCTGGGCTATCATCTCAACCAACTCGTCATAGTCGACACCCTCGTGGGCCGCAGCCATTGGCACCAGACTATGAGACGTCATTCCAGGCGAAGTGTTCACTTCTAACACCATAAAATCCCCAGAATCTGTCATCATGACATCTACCCGCCCCCAATCTTCGCAATTCAAAGATTGATAAGCTTTCAAAGCTAGGTCTTTTAACTCTTCTTCCCGCTCAAAAGGCAAACCACAAGGCAACAGATACTGGGTGTCATTCGCCACGTACTTAGCATTGTAATCATACAAAACATGCTCTTCTGAAGGCTTCAAACCAATCGGCGCCCAAGCACGATCACCGATCACAGCAATCGTAAATTCTGGTCCGGTAACAAACTCTTCGACCAAAATATCAGAATCGTAACGCTGGGCGTCTTGCAGAGCCTCAGCTAGGCCTTCTGGGCCATCTACCTTGCTGATACCAATGGTTGAGCCTTCACGGGAAGGCTTAATGATCAAGGGATACGTCATCTCTTTATTGATCTGCGCCACATCCGGTTTATGACTAAAGCATAAGTATTTTGGCGTTGGGATTCCGATCCCCTGCCAGTAGCGCTTAGTTAAGGCTTTGTCCATAGCAAAACCGGACGCTAAAGGCTGACTTCCCGTATAGGGCTTATCCATCAAATCCAGCAATGCTTGCAGACGACCGTCTTCACCCTCTCCACCGTGAAGGGCAATAAAAGCAAAATCAAACGCTACCGCTTGCAGCTGCTTAATCACATCTTGGTCAGGGCCTTCATGGTATAAATCTACCGCTTCTACTTGGTAGCCTTTATTCTTTAAAGCCTGCACCACTCGCGCACCACTCTCTAAAGACACTTCACGCTCAGCAGAACGGCCACCATATATCACAGCAATCTTTTGGTCTTTTAACAGAGACACGTTAGATTCCCTCCGCCGCAAGCTTTTTCGAGATAGACCCGATGTCACCCGCACCTTGCGTAATCAAAAGATCATCAGGGCGCAATACATTGGCTAAAATACTATGTAAATCATCCTCACTGCTCACATGCACAGGATCAATCGTCCCACGCTGTCGAATGCTGCCGCACATAGATTTACTGTCAGCGCCATTAATAGGTGTTTCACCTGCAGAGTACACATCCAGCAACAAGAGCACATCCACATCAGAAAGTACCTTAACGAAGTCTTCGTATAGGTCCCGTGTGCGGGAGTAACGATGGGGCTGATACACCATCACCAAACGCTTCTCTGGCCATCCATCGCGAATCGCTTTAATGGTTGCCCTTACCTCACTCGGGTGATGACCGTAATCATCCACAAACATCACCTTACCACCCTCAGGAAGAGTCAAATCTCCCTGCTCTTGGAAGCGGCGACCAACGCCTTCAAAGCCCATTAGACCGGCTTGTATTGCTTGAGGAGATACACCTAAATCCGTTGCAACGGCGATAGTAGCCAGCGCATTTAACACATTATGACGCCCAGGCATGGGTAATCGAATAGGTAAACTCTCACCTTCAGGAAGATGCGCCACAAACTCACAGTAGCGACCTGTTTGCTTAATATCCGTTGCGTAGAAATCAGCTTCTTGCTCAATACCATAGGTTAAAACAGGGCGACTAAGCTCCGGCATAATAGAGCGAACATTTTCATCATCAACACACAACACTGCCAAGCCATAAAACGGCAGGTTATGAATAAACTCAACAAAGGTACGCTTTACTTGTTCAAAGTCGCCCTTGTAGGTATCCATATGGTCTTCGTCAATATTGGTAACAATGACAGTTTGCGGCTGCAAATGCAGAAACGAAGCATCACTTTCGTCTGCCTCTGCCACCAAATACTTACTGCTACCCAATTGGGCATTGGCCCCAGCACTGGTTAAGCGACCACCAATAACAAATGTAGGAGACTCATCGGTGGCAGCCAAAATAGAAGCCATCAAACTGGTTGTAGTGGTCTTACCATGGGTCCCAGCGACCGCTATGCCATGGCGGTATCGCATCAACTCAGCAAGCATTTCGGCACGACGCACAATAGGAATACGATGCTCTTTACCCCATTTGATCTCGGGGTTTTCTTCATTGATCGCACTAGACACCACAATAACGTGGGCGTTTTTAACATTCTCTTCTCGGTGGCCAATAAAGATTTCAATACCCAAGCCTGATAAGCGCTCCGTGACAGCAGAACCTTTTAGGTCTGACCCACTCACCGAGTAGCCTTGGTTATTAAGTACTTCTGCGATACCGGACATACCCACACCACCCACACCAATAAAGTGGATATTCTGAATTCGACGCATGGTAGGGATGTCATACTGAAACTTGGCTTCAATCATTTTTCATTAACCTTATACAGTGAGAGACAACGGTTTGAGTTGCCTCAGGCTGAGCAACCGTCTTCGCCTGCTCTGCCATCTTCATAAGTTTGTCTTGCTCAGTCACACAAGACGTCAAAATATTCGTTAATTCGTTTAAAGTCAGCTTCGGTTGAGGCACAAGAAACGCTGCTCCTACGCTCTCTAACACTTGAGCATTCTTTGTTTGGTGATCATCAATAGCATGGGGATAAGGCACCAAAATAGACGGTAGCCCTGCAATCGCGAGCTCACTCACCGTCATCGCACCAGCGCGACACAACACCACATCCGCCCAGTAATAAGCCTGATTCATATCTTCGATGTAAGCATCAACTCTTGCTTCCACATGCAAGGCAGAATAACTTGCCTGAACTGCTTCGATATTACGGGCTCCCGTTTGATGCCACACATCTAAACGTATATCCATTGACCAATTTGCGAGTAATTCAGGCACCAGATCATTAATGGCTTTTGCCCCCAAACTACCACCAACCACAAGCAACCTCAGTGGACGAGCATTATCTTCCCGGGGCTTGCGCGTCATTTGTTTCAAAATGGCACCGCGCACTGGATTACCGACAGTCAGCCCATTAGGTAAAGCCCCATCAAAGGCTTGCAAGGTGACATTTGCCACCTTACTTAATAAGGTATTAGTAGTGCCACCGACAGCATTTTGCTCATGAACCACCACTGGGATACGCAAAAGTTTTGCTGCCACACCGCCGGGACCGGCAACAAAGCCCCCCATGCCTAACACTAAATCTGGTTTTGAACGGCGTAATATTGCTAAAGCCTGTCCAACGGAATGGGCAATACGTAATGGTGCCAATGCGAGTCCCATCAGACCTTTACCACGGACACCTTTGATTGAAAGAGTGTGCAAAGGAATATCATGCTGCGGAACAATACGTTCTTCCATTCCGCCCGCAGAACCGATCCATTCAACGTCCATTCCCTTCTCTAAAAATTTTTCAGCACAAGCCAATGCAGGGTAAATATGCCCACCTGTCCCACCGGCCATTAGCATCACTTTTTTAGGTTTAGACACTGCTCATTTCCTCAAATTTTTCCGATGCAGTTGTACGCTTTTTATCTTCCGGCTTTGCCTGGGCAAGACGCCTATTCTCGATATCTACCCGGGCGATAACAAACAGACTGCCCAAGGTAATAATGAGGCTACTGCCGCCATAACTAATCAAAGGCAAGGTCAAGCCTTTAGTTGGCAGAAAACCTGTATTCACACCAACATTGATAATCACTTGAGCCAAAATCAGAATTGCCAAGCCAAAACTCATGTAGCCTTGAAAAAAGCGTCCAAGCCCCATGGCTCGCTGACCGATTTTAAAGGCTCGACTCACTAGCACGCCAAACACCGCCAGCAACAAAAAACCACCAAGAAGTCCCGTTTCTTCAACCCAAACCGAGAACACAAAATCCGTATGGGCTTCAGGTAAATAGGCAAGTTTCTGCACACTATTTCCCAAGCCAAGTCCAAACCACTCACCACGCCCATAAGCAATTAATGCTTGGGAAAGCTGATACCCATCATTAAATGGGTCCGCCCACGGGTCGACAAAGTTCATCAGACGCTTGATTCGGTAACTCTCGGAGACAGCAACCAAACCCAAAGCCGCAACTACCGCAATAACCAAACCTATGAATTGATAAATCGGCGCTCCAGCAATAAACAAAAGAGCTATCACTGTCCCTACCAGCACTACCGATGCCCCAAAATCCGGCTCCAACAAAAGGAATACCAAAAACAAGAAAGACACCACCATTGGCATGCCTGAGCCAATTAACTTTTCTCTTACTCGATCTGCTCGTCGCACCAAATAACCAGAGACATATACCACCATACAGACCTTAGCCACTTCTGACGCCTGCAGGTTAAATACCACCAAGTTAATCCAACGACGACTACCGTTTACCGTTTTACCAATTCCCGGCACCAGCACCAGTACCAGTAACAACAAAGAAAAGGCCATCAGCCAAACACTGTATTGCTGCAAACGCTCTGTTGGCACTGAGAGCATCACATAGCCAAACACCAAGCCAATGAACAAATACACAATCTGCCTGGTCATAAAGTAATAAGGATGCCCATAATTACTTTCTGACAAAAAAACCGAAGCGCTCGACACCATAACAATTCCAAGCATCATCACACACGCCACCGCCCCCAAAAAGACGTTATCGATATGACGCAGTTCACTCAGAGAGACAGGCTCAAAGAACGCTTTCAAATTCATAGGGCTGCCACCAACTTTTTAAAATGATCGCCCCGATGCTCAAAACTCTTATACTGATCAAAACTTGCACAAGCAGGTGAGAAAAGCACCACATCCCCTTGTTTTACATAGCTTTTCAGAGCTTCCATGCATTGTTCCAAATTATCATGGTGAGAGTATGCAGTGCCCTCAGGAACGATGTCGATGATGTGTTGGGCATCTTTACCAAAAACATAAAGATGACTGACAAACTTTGCTAAGGCTGGTGCCAATGGGGAGAAGTCAGCCCCTTTTCCCACGCCACCAGCAATCAAATGAATGGTTGGTGTTCGAGGTGAGCCAAGCCCCTCTAACGCTGCCAGCGTCGCTCCTACATTCGTGCCTTTGGAGTCATTGATGTACACCACATCCTTTAACTCACGAACGGTTTCACAACGATGAGGCAAGCCACCAAAATCACGCAATACACCCTGTACACGAACATCCTCAATGTCCAAGCCAAGCACATCCAAAATCGCCAAGGATGCCAAGATATTGGCATAATTGTGTTCGCCTTTTAGCTTTACATCCTGAGCATTGAATAGACGTTTAACCCCTTTACTCAACCAGATACCGTCGCTGTCACGAAGCAAACCAAATTCTTTAAGATCCGGCACACCCTTGGTAAAAGCACGAACGGGAGTATTTTGAGCCAATAAAGGAGCGGTCAGAATATCCTGCTTATTGCACACAGCCGCTTCACAACCACGATAAATACGCTGTTTGGCACGTTGGTAAGCATACAAGTCGTCATAACGATCCATATGATCTTCGGAGACATTCAACAGACAAGCCACATCCGCCTTTAAAGCATGGGTGGTTTCTAACTGAAAACTGGACAACTCAAGGACATAATAATCCACCTCTTCAGAAATCAGATCCAAAGCCGGTAAACCCAAATTGCCACCCGCAACAGAGCGCTTCCCTAGAGCCAACAACAACTCATTTACTAAGGTCGTCACGGTGCTCTTAGCATTAGATCCTGTGATTGCAATGATCTTGCCATTTGCATAGTCACGAAACAGGTCAACATCTCCACGCATTTTCACACCCGCTTGAGCCAGCTGCTGCAAAATAGGTGTTGCCAAAGCGATGCCTGGGCTGACAAATAACTCAGTTACACCGAGAGTTAAAAGTGCCTCGAGACTCCCCGTGTAAATCCGATCACTGGGACAATATTGCTTCACCTGATCTAACCCCGGCGGATTGTCACGGGAGTCGATCACATAAAAATCCAAACCTTGTTGCGCCAGAAATCGAGCCGTCGACACTCCGGTCAGGCCAAGTCCAACGACAGCACGTACTCGATCGGTCGAAATCAAAGACATAATTTCTTATCTCACCTTCAAGGTCGCAATACCAATCAACACCAAGCACACGGTAATGATCCAGAAACGGACAATCACTTTTGGCTCAGCCCAACCTTTTAACTCAAAATGGTGATGGATTGGCGCCATACGGAAGATTCGTCGCTTCGTGAGTTTATAAGAAGCCACCTGCAGAATGACCGACACCGTCTCCATTACAAAGACGCCCCCCATAATAAACAACACCAACTCTTGACGCACAATCACCGCTATGACACCCAATGCAGCACCCAGCGCCAAAGCACCCACATCACCCATAAACACTTGAGCGGGATAAGTGTTGAACCAAAGGAAGCCCAGCCCAGCCCCAACTAATGCGGAACAGAAGACAATGAGCTCACCGGTACCCTGCACGTAAGGGATCAAAAGGTACTCAGCAAAACGAACGTTACCTGTGAGGTAGGCAAATAAACCTAGGGCACCACCAACAAGCACAGTTGGCAAAATCGCCAAACCATCCAACCCGTCAGTCAAGTTCACCGCATTACTGGTACCAACAATAACGAAGTAGGTTAGCACCACAAAAAACACACCCAGTGGAATGGCCGCATCTTTAAATAACGGAATCAACAGCTCTGTTTCAGCAGGCGTCGAAGCACTTACATACAAATACAAGGCAGCAGACAGACCAAACACACTTTGCCAAAAGTACTTCCACTTGGCAGGCAGGCCTTTAGAGTTTTTCTCCACCACCTTGCGATAATCATCTACCCAACCAATGGCACCAAAGGACACCAAAGTTAATAAGGTCACCCATACGTATTCATTGGTTAAATCGCCCCAAAGCAAAGTACTGATGGTGATCGAAAAGATAATCAGGACCCCCCCCATAGTGGGAGTCCCCGCTTTGCTAAGATGAGATTGAGGACCATCATCTCGCACAGCTTGACCAATCTGCAGACGCTGCAGCAGACGAATCACTTTTCCGCCAACAATCAACGAAATAAACAAGGCCGTCAGCACACCCAAAATGGCACGTAACGACAGATAATTAAAAACTGTAAAAAAAGTAACGTACTTACTTAAATAGGCAGTTAAGAGCAGTAACATGGTTAAATGGGTTCCTAGTCTTTCAACGCGTTAACAATGTCTTCCATTTTGGCCGAGCGTGAACCCTTCACCAAAATCACATGGTCTGAATTTAACGAAGCCAACAACTCTGTTGCCTCGCTCTTTGTCTCACACCGATGGGCAACACCTGCCCCACCGTGCTGTTCAAACCCGTTTGCTGCCAATTCAGCAATCGGGCCAATGGTTATTAATCGGTCAATACCTGCTGCCGCTGCATAGTTGCCAAGACCGGTATGAATGGAAGACTCCAACTCACCCAATTCTCCTAAAGCTCCTAAAACAACCCACTTTTGCTGGTCAGCAAACAGCGCCACCACATCAATGGCAGCCTCGACAGATTTTGGGCTCGCATTGTAACAATCATTAATCATGAGAGCTTTACTTTTTGTTACAATTTGCTCCATACGACCAGGGACCTGAGCAGGATGCTCGATACGTTGAACCACATCAGAAAAATCGTATCCCAGCCCAACCATAGCAAGGGCCACGGCCATAGCATTGGCAATATGATGGCGACCGGGACGGTCTAATTTCATCGGGTAACTGGCCCCTTTGAATACCAGCTCAAATTCAGACCCTACAGCAGATACCTTAATTGATTTTGCATAAAGGGTGGCAGCCGTATTTTCAACGGAAAACGTCAGGCATTCACGCCCGTCTAAGATAGACTCCCAATATGGGTAGGACGCATCATCTAGATTCAGAATAATGACCCCATCAGGCTTGGCCGTCTCGATCAGCTTACCTTTCTCAATGGCAATCCCTTGGATTGACCCAAATCCCTGTAAATGACTTCCGCTGGCATTAGTCAGCACCACCACATCCCCATGGATGGCATGCCCTAATCGCTCAATCTCACCTGGAAAACTTGTTCCCGCTTCAATGATGGCAAACTTGTCGTCAGAAGACGCACTCAATAAAGTCTTAGGCACACCAATCTGATTATTGAGATTACTAAATGTTTTGAGTACTTTAGCCTCGTTTGATAACACATCAGCCAACCAATCTTTCACACTGGTTTTACCGTTACTGCCAGTGATAGCAACAACAGGACAGGTGAAACCATCTCGACTTAAACGCCCAATCTCACCATAAGCCTCAGTGGTGTTTTGAACCTCGATGCGCGGTTCTACTGTGCATGGCTCACTGACCAACACCGCGAGAGCACCTTGCTTAACGGCCTGATCGATAAATGCATGGCCATTAAATCGGTCACCTACTAGCGCTACAAATAAAGCCCCCGCTAACGCCTCCCGAGTGTCCGTAGAAACGGATGTGACAAGCTGATCTTGGCCGACTAATCGTCCACCAGCACGAGCAGCAATGTCTGATAATTTAAGACTGTTTAACATAAGCATTCAGCGCCTTAAGCGCTTCCTCTCTGTCATCAAAATGATGTCGAACCCCCATCACTTCCTGATAGGTTTCATGTCCCTTTCCAGCAATCAAAACTATGTCTTCAGGTTGAGCAGTTGCAACTGCCTTAGTGATCGCGTCACTGCGATCAACAACCACATGTAGCTGCTTAGAAAGAGCTAAATTTTGCCCACTCAGCACTTCATCAATAATTGCTTTGGGGGATTCTGAGCGAGGGTTATCCGAGGTTACCCAAACTTCATCTGCATATTGCTGGGCAGCCTGCAACATCATAGGCCGCTTCCCTTTATCGCGATCACCACCGCAACCAAACACACAAATCAAACGACCTGGGACATGGGCGCGCACCGCAGACAATGCCATATCAAGGGCATCCGACGTATGAGCATAATCCACTAGCACCAAAGGGGCGCTAGTGACTTTTACTGGCTCCATTCTACCTGGGGCGCCATTGAGATTCGCTAATGCAGCAACCAGCTCCCCTTTACTTGGCGCAACACGCCATACCGAGGCCAAAGCCGCCAAAGCATTTTGAACATTAAATCCACCCAACAAGGGCAAGAAAACCTCATAAGTGACACCACACAACAACAGCTCAAGCTGAACCCCTGTTTGCAGGTAGTTTTTACTAACAACACTGAAATCAGCACCAGCCCCTTGGGAATACGTCCACACAGGAGCCACACTCTTTTCAGCCATATATTGCCCGTAATCCGAGTCAATACAGATCACGGAACGCTGCAACCCAGAAAAGCCAAAGAGCTTACTTTTGGCCATCGCATACTGCTCCATGGAGCCATGATAGTCGAGATGGTCCCGCGTCAAATTTGTGAAAACTGCGGTAGTAACAGGCACACCGGCAAGGCGCTTTTGATCTAGAGCATGGGATGAGGCCTCAAAGGCAACAAAATCGATCCCTTGCTGAGCGAATTTTGATAGCAACTTATGTAACGTAAGAAGGTCTGGAGTAGTTTGTTTAGCTTCTTCCAATTGGTCCAGTGGACCAATGCCGAAAGTCCCCACCATGGCACTGTTAAAACCAATCTGATTGGCTAATTGAGCAATATAAAAACAAGTGCTCGATTTACCATTGGTCCCCGTCACGGCAACAATATGCTCAGGTGCTGGCCCATATACTTGACGCACTAACGCGCCCAAGACCTCTTCCAGCCCTGCCACTTCAATGATGGAAATTTTATCGTGAACAATCTGGAGACCCTGAGGCACCAAAGCTAAGGTACAACCTTTCTCTGCCACCTGCTCTAGGTAGTCCCAACCATTTGAGGTCACGCCAGGTAAGGCAATAAAGACGGAATACTGATCCACTAAACGAGAATCGGTCTCTAAGGACCGATACTCTATCTGCTCTAATGTGTTAGGAAGTGGAAGCTCTAACCAATGGGATAGCTGCGCACTTGAGAACATATCAATTCCCCTGCACGATGCGATATGGGGTTTTCGTTTCGAGACGAACCTCGCGCAACCCTTCAGGTCTGTCTGGCGGGATATTCAGCACAGTCAGCGCCCCCTCCATGACCCGAGAAAAAACAGGCGCAGACACTTCACCGCCGTAATACTCTTGCCCTTTCGGATCATTGACCATGACCACCATAGCTAGGCGTGGATCTGTCGCAGGCACTACACCGGCAAACAATGAGACGTACTGATCATACTGGTAGCCAGAAGCTCCCACTTTGTGCACCGTACCGGTTTTGCCCGCGACATTATAGCCAGGAATCTGAGCTTTTTTGGCCCCTTGGGCAACCACTTGCTGCAACATCCCTACTACATCATGGGCGATGTTAGCTGGTACCACTTGCTCCCCATCAGGCGGCAAGTCTTGTTTAAAAATAGTGACTGGCACTTTGTAACCACCATTTGCTAACACCATATATGCCTGTGCTAGCTGAAGAGTAGACACTGAAAGGCCGTATCCATAGGACAGTGTTGCAATTTCAGAGGGGTGCCACTTAGGGTGCATTGGCAATACGCCCGTTGCTTCACCGGGGAAACCAATCCCCACTGGCGTACCAATACCCAGTTCGTAAAACATGTTCCAAATAGTGTCTTGAGGCAAAGACAATGCGATCTTGGAGGTTGCCACGTTACTGGACTTAACCAGAAGCTTCTCCAAATTGATTTTGCCATAGTTGCCCAAATCTCGAATGGTGTAACGCCCAAAGCGAATATAGCCTGGAGAGGTATCAATAATGGACTCTGTTGTGTATTGACCAGAACGCATGGCCGCCGTCACAGAAAACGGCTTCATGGTAGACCCCGGCTCAAACAAATCGATAACAGCTCGGTTACGCAGCTGATCATACTCTAAATCAGAACGATCATTAGGGTTATAGGAGGGCTGATTCACCATTGCCAAAATTTCGCCGGTACGCACATCCAAAATGACGGCCGAAGCCGAGGTTGCTCGCTGCTCGGTGACCGCTGCTTTGAGTTCTCGATAGGCTAGGTACTGCAATCGCATATCGATGCTTAACTCAATATTTTCCCCTGCTCGTTCGGGTACTTCTTGGCCAAGCACACTGATGATATTACCTTTAAGGTCCTTAACATAAGACAATTTACCGGGCTTTCCTTGCAAGGCTTTATCGTAGGCCAACTCAATACCTTCCTGACCTTTGTCATCAATATTGGTAAAGCCGACGACTTGAGCAGCCACTTCCCCAGCCGGATAAAAGCGTTTGTATTCCTTAATCTTACTAACACCTACAACACCTGCCTCAAGGATTGCTTGGGCTTCATGGGGCGGAATTTGACGTTTAAGGTACATAAACCCTTTGTTACGGTTGGTCTCAAAACGCTCTTCCAACCAAGCTCGGCCCACCCCCATTACTTCTGCTAGGCGCGCTATTTCTTGTTTCGCTGTTTTACGCTCTTTAGTGGGATCAAGCGCTCCAGCAGGCACAGTATCGAGCGCCCATAAAGAACGGGGATCGGCAATCACTGTCCAAGTAGGAGTACTGACGGCTAAGGGCTCACCATTTCGATCAAGGATCATACCGCGAGTCGCTGGAATAGATTCCGTACGCACCGCCCGTATTTCACCTTGGTTCTTTAAGAATTCCTTATCTAGAACCGTCAAATAAAACAAACGCCCTGCCGCCACTGAGAACAGAACAAATGCGAGGAAGTAGACTAGGTAAATCCGCCACTTCGTTGGTTGGTTATTAATCTCGTTTGTACTCATGGCTTCACTATGACCAATTCATCCTGACTCGGGGCATGCATATTTAAATCTCGAATAGCCGCCTGCTCTAGACGGCTTGGCTGGGTTAAAGCACTTTGTTCCAGCAAGAGCTGCCCCCACACCACTTCATAATTCACTTCATCTTTCTTTAGCTTTTGCAGGTAAGCGAAATCCTTGCGGAAGTCATAAACCTGCACCACTAACACAATCGCCATCACTCCCATCGCCAGCAAGGAAACAAGAAATGACAGCGGCTTGACGTTCGGATTATTCACTTATCCGTTCCATAACTCGCAATACCGCACTGCGAGATCGCACATTGTCACCCACTTCATTTTTAGAGGGCTTAAGCGCCTTACCAACCGTCTTAAAATGGATATCTAAGTGAGCATTTTGGATCGGCAAATGACGAGGCAAATCCGGCCCTTTACACATCCTCTTCATAAACTGCTTAACAATTCGGTCTTCCAAGGAATGGAAGCTAATCACTACTAGACGTCCACCCACTTTTAAAGCCGCCGCGGCCGCTTCAAGCCCTTGCTCTAGATCCCCAAGCTCATTATTGATATGTATGCGGATACCCTGGAAAGCACGAGTGGCTGGGTTTTTACCTTTTTCCCAAGCTGGATGAGCTTCTGCCACAATTTTGGCTAATTGCTTGGTCGTAGTTATTGGAGTATCGGTGCGATAATTAACAATGGCCTTTGCAATACGACGGGAAAATCTTTCCTCACCGTATTGGTACATGACATCAGCAATTTCTTTTTCTGGAGCAACTGCAATCCACTCAGCAGCACTCATGCCTGCATCAGGATTCATGCGCATATCAAGGGGACCATCATTCATAAAACTAAAGCCACGGGAAGCATCATCCAGCTGCGGAGAGGACACCCCCAGATCCATCATGATACCGTCCACTTTCTCGACACCAAAAACATCAGGGATATGTTCAGCCATGTTGGCAAAACTGTCTTGAACAATGGTAAAACGGTCATCTTCTGCTTCGAGAGCTTTGCCATGACCAATAGCCACAGGATCCTTGTCGAACCCAAGCATTCGCCCATTGGATAGACGGGACAGCACAAGTCGCGTGTGACCACCTCGGCCAAAGGTGCCATCAACATAAAAACCGGCGTCATCTGTCACCAGCATGTCGACCGACTCATTCAGCATCACACTAATATGTTCTGGGGTGCTATCTGTCATAGAGATATATCCATCATGCTATCAAGTTCTAAATTTTCTAAATTCGTTTCCGACAAGTATTCTTCACGCTGAGCATCCCACTCTTCCTGAGCCCAAATCTCGAGCTTTTTACCTTGCCCTAACAAGGTGGACTTGCGTGCAATCTTAGCGAAGTCCCGTAACGGCCCTGGAAGCAAGATCCGTCCTGCGCTGTCCAGGTCCAAATCTGTCGCATGCCCCACCAACAAGCGCTGTAAACGTCTCGCTTGAGGCTGAAAAGACGGCAACTTATCCAACTTTTGCTGAATTTGCTCCCATTCCTGCACCGGATATAGCAGCAAACACCTAGACGCTGGATCGATCGTCACTACCACACTGGGCTCATCGTATTGAAGAAACTCATCGCGTAAGCGTGCCGGGAGCGCCATTCGCCCCTTTGCATCCACGCTGACCTGATGAATTCCTCTAAACACGCCCATTACCCACTTATCGACACCATAACCCACAATTTAACACTAATTTTTCCAAATGGTAAAAAAAAACCCAAAAAAACTGCTCCAAAGGGGAAAACTTACACTTTGAATACACGGAGTTTTTGAGTTTTAGGCGTTTGTGGATAAAAAATGGGGCAAAACTTGTATGAGAAAAGAAATAAGCACTGGGAAAAATATAGACATACAAAAGGAGAGAAGAATGCAAGTTGGCCGATAAGCCGGGTTCTGTCGTGGACAGCCATTCATCTAGGCTATGCATCGCTACATAGCTCGAGCAACCTACCCGAACTCAGTGCGGGTCACACCGATGAGTTCCTATTTGGTCTTGCTTCAAGTGGGGTTTACCATGCCACGAACTGTTGCCAGTCGCGCGGTGCGCTCTTACCGCACCATTTCAACCTTACCGGCAGTAAACTGCTTAGGCGGTATATTTTCTGCTGCACTTTCCGTAGGCTCTCGCCCCCCAGGCGTTACCTGGCACTTTACCCTGCGAAGCCCGGACTTTCCTCCCCCCAGAGACTGGGCGGCGACTGCCTGGCCAACTTGCGGATGGGGATACTACAGTCTGACGCTGTAATTGCAAGTAGAAATGAAAAGAAGTTTATAAGGGAAAGCAAAAGCGCACTTCTAAGCCACCTTCTGGACGATTAAGTGCCTGTATTTCACCGTTATGAGTATGGGCAATACGCATAGCAATTGTTAACCCGACACCAAAGCCACCACTGTTGGCCTCCCGAGCGGACGAGGAGCGAAAGAAAGCATGGAAAATCTTATCTAGCATCTCATCCGGCACACCAGGGCCATTATCTTTTATGGAAATAACGGCTCGGTTATCAACCACACTGGACTCCACTTCAACCACACCGCCATCGCCTGCGTAAAAACACGCGTTTCGCAGTACGTTTTCTACTGCATGTCGCAATTGCACCGCATCACCATTCAAGTGTTTTGGTGTTGCCCCGACACGACTGATAGAAATACCTCTGAGCTGAGACTCAAACTGCACGTCTGAAACAATCTCATCCAACCAAGGCTGAAGTTCAATCTGCTTTTTCTCTAACGAAGCAGCCTCTAACCGAGATAAGGTCAACACCTCACCAATGAGCTCATCCAACTCATGCAATTCATTGCGAATACGATCAAGGTAGTTTTGTTGAGCGGGCTGACCTTGCTTATCTTCGGCAATCGTTAAAGCCACTTCGATACGCGCTAATGGCGTACGGAGCTCATGGGACACATCCCGCAAAAGCCGCTCTTTTGAGTCCAACAAGGTACCGAGACGCTCCGCCATCTCATTAAACTCACGAGCCAAGTTACCAATGGCATCTTGACGACGCACTAAGCGACCATCCACACGGGCAGACATCTCACCTTGACCAAATTGACGTGTAATTTTCTGCAGTTTTAGCAAAGGCCCCAATAACCAATAGGCCAAGATACCACTGGACACTAACAAGCCCAGCAGGGATAAAAACGCTATCCCCCAAGGACCAACAAAGTCTGCTGTGGGATTAGGGCGAAACACCAGCAAATATTGAGTATTCTTCGACCCCACCACTTGAATAAACTGGCTGCGGCGAAAATCAGCGGAAGGCGAAGGGGCGCCATCTTCTAAGGAAGAATCTAATCCGGAGTTATTATTGAAATTTTTCGGTAAAGGACGCAACAGCGGTTTACCATTCTCTTGGTAGATATAGATGCTGCCATCTAGTCTCTTTTCGAAGCGCTGGGCCTGATCTGTTAAAGCATCAGCCCCCTCTTCTTCATATACAGAAACGAGAGTGACACCTATATCCCCCAAGACATCTGCGGATACCTGATTTCTATCTTCAATAAAGTCTACTACTCCAAGACCAATGGCCACGACCACAATATTGGAAAATAGAACAACTAAAAAAACACGGAGAAAAGTGTTCTTCATATAATCAGGCAACCATCTCAATTTTAACCCTCAGCACCATCTACAAAAATGTAACCTACGCCACGAACCGTTTTAATACGCGGCTCACCATTATCGAAGTTTCCGACCTTCTTACGCAAGTTACTGATGTGCATATCCAAACTGCGGTCGTACATAGTCAATTTACGACCTAGCGCTTTTTCTGACAATTCCTGTTTAGTCATCACCTGCCCAGGCACCATCATCATACACTCAAGCAAAGCATACTCAGATGTGGTCAGCTCAATCGCTTCTTCGTACAAGTAAACGGTACGGTCGCGACGACGAAGCAATACGTCAGATAGCTCCAAGTCAGACATTGGATCGTCTTCTTTCTCTTGGGAAGAACGACGCAAGATTGCCTTGATACGGGCCAACAGCTCACGCGGATTAAACGGCTTAGACAAGTAGTCATCTGCCCCCATTTCAAGACCTAGAATGCGATCAATATCATCGCCTTTCGCGGTCAACATAATGACGGGGATAGAGCTCTTGTTACGTATCTGCTTCAAAGTCTCAAAGCCATCAAGTACCGGCATCATCACATCTAGAATCACGATATCAGGGCGATCCTGTTCCATGTAGTCTAATGCTTCTTGTCCGTTCCACGCATGAGTTACTTCGTAACCCTCTCCATCAAAGTACTCTTTTACTAAGTCTGAAAGACGAGCATCGTCGTCTGCTAAAAGCATCTTAACCATAATCAACCCTTTTAAATGTAAAGTCGTTTGACTCTTAGATAGTATGGTAGTAAGCGCACAATTAAATCCCTCTTTTCAATGTGCTGACACTTTTTACTAATCGACTGACGTATTGCCCCCTAAAAAAACAAAAACGCCCCCTGAGATCCACTCATAGGGGCGTCTTTACAATTGAAGGAGGCGTTATTTCACTTCGATCACTTGCTCTTCAATGCGTGCTTTCCATTCGGCTGGACCAGTCAAATGAACGGAAGTACCTGCCGCGTCCACCGCAACAGTCACCGGCATATCCACCACATCGAACTCATAAATGGCTTCCATCCCCATTTCAGGGAAGGCTACTACATCCGCTTTCTTAATGGCTTTAGACACCAAGTATGCAGCACCGCCGACCGCCATCAGATAGACAGCACCAAACTCTTTGATCGCTTCGATTGCCACAGGACCACGTTCTGCTTTACCAATCATGCCAAGTAAACCTGTCTTCTCAAGCATGGTATGGGTGAATTTATCCATACGTGTCGACGTGGTTGGACCTGCTGGACCTACCGCTTCGTCTTTTACTGGATCCACAGGCCCAACGTAGTAAATAAAGCGCCCTTTGAGATCTACTGGCAATTCTTCGCCATTAGCAATCATCTCAACCAT
Organism: Rhodanobacter aciditrophus; assembly: GCF_042679525.1. Lineage (GTDB taxonomy): Bacteria > Pseudomonadota > Gammaproteobacteria > Pseudomonadales > Marinomonadaceae > Marinomonas > Marinomonas aciditrophus. Next base: position 286,605 of record NZ_JBHTMN010000018.1, on the reverse strand, counting down.
TTTCTTGTGAGCAGCGTCGCGGCCCGTCAACATTTTACCGTTTAATAGGATGGTTTCACCTGGCTTCCACTCTTTCACCATTTCAGGGGTGATTTCATCCAAGTTCACACGGCGAACACTGTCACCCACTTCCCAAGTGATATCTGGCCAATCATCTAAAGAAGGTGGAACTAGATCCGCAGGACCTGAGCCATCCAGTACGAAGTGCGCATGACGAGTTGCCGCACAGTTTGGAATCATAGCAACAGGCAAAGACGCGGCATGGGTTGGGTAATCCATAATTTTGACATCTAGTACTGTCGTTAGGCCACCAAGACCTTGTGCGCCAATACCTAGATTGTTAACCGCTTCAAAGATCTCTAAACGCAATTCTTCTGCACGGTTTTGTGGGCCACGAGCTTTCAATTCATGGATATCGATGGGTTCCATCAAGGACTCTTTCGCCATCAACATGGCTTTTTCAGCCGTACCACCAATACCAATACCCAACATACCTGGAGGACACCAGCCCGCGCCCATCGTAGGTACTGTCTTCTTAACCCACTCAACAATTGAGTCAGATGGGTTCAACATTGCCATTTTAGATTTGTTCTCAGAGCCACCGCCTTTCGCAGCAACATGCACTTCAACTGTGTCACCAGGAACCACTTCCATATGAATAACAGCAGGAGTATTGTCTTTGGTGTTTTTACGGGCACCAGCAGGATCATCCAGAATGGACGCACGCAGTACGTTATCCGGGTGCAAGTAAGCACGGCGCACACCTTCGTTAATCATGTCAGTGACGCTCATAGCGCTTTCCCACTGAACATTCATACCGACCTTTACAAATACTGTCACGATGCCTGTGTCTTGACAGATCGGACGCTTACCTTCGGCACACATACGAGAGTTAATTAGAATCTGAGCCATCGCATCTTTTGCTGCTTGGCTTTCTTCTCGCTCGTAGGCTTCATGGACGGCTTTAACAAAATCTAGAGGGTGGTAGTAAGAGATAAACTGAAGTGCGTCGGCCACGCTGGAAATCAGATCATCTTCTTTAATAATGCTCATGCGACTCTCCTGCTGAGTATTATGCTTTTATGAGGAAGCAGAATGTTAAAAGATGCGCTGACGCATTAAAAGGTTTTACTAAAATTTTCAGCAAATATACCAGCCATTCACAAAATCAATATTAATTCCCAACCAACAAAAAAGCCTCCGTATGCAGGAGGCTTTTTTATACTCAAGGCTGAATCAGGCTTTCTGAGACGAATGAGGATGTCGCACGGAATACTGCACATACTCTTCAAGAATGGACGAAGTAAAATTCTCGCGCTCTGTCAATGATGGAATCTGCTCCGCCTCCCAATTAATCAAGCTCACGAAAACAGAATATTTATTGATGCAACCATAGTTCAAATCACGGACACTGATTTGATGCGCCTCCATTAGGCGTAACACTTGCTCGATGACTTTTTGACTTTCAAACTGACTGACACCTTCGATACTCTTCAGCATACGCTGAACCCGCTCCACTGGGTTTTCAGACACTTTCGGCTCCGCTTTTGAACGGCTTGCCATCAAGAACTTATCCAGCATTTCTTCAGTATACACTTCACGCTCATGTACATCGGAAACTTGCGCGCTTTCACGCTCTAGCAAACGGATAAATAAACTCTTGTTTTGAATGTCCGAAAACTCAAGATCCCGCAGAGTTAAACCGCTTTCTGTCATGATGGTGATCACAGCATCGTAAGACTCTTTAGCTGAATCATTTCCCTTGGCTGCTAGGGACAGATGACGACGCAACTCATGCATGATCTTCGCAGCGCGATAGTCTTCTTTCATCTGCACGTGTTGGGTGTACTGCTCTTTACAACCTTCCAGCTTAGCATTGAGCTCTTCAAAACCTTGTTGGGCATCTTGCTCAGCACGCAAAGAGCTTATCCGCAATTCTGAACGCTCAGTCTCCCATGCTTCGTAAGCACGAGCCCGAGCTTGGAAAGCTCTTTCAATAGCCTCTTCAAAGCTTTGCTCGATGCGAGCACGTTCAGAACGCTCTTTCTGCTCTTCTAACTCAATGGCAGCACGTTGGGCTCGTCGAGCAGACAAAGACTCTTGCGCAAGAATAAGCTGGCTTTCCAACCCTTGAATCTCAGACTGAATAGTGGATTCATCAAAGTCCATCAAACGATCATGAACCTTCGACCAATAGCCATCTTGCTCAAAAGGCACGTCAGGATTGCTAGATGCGTATTGATTACGAAGAGTTTCCTTGAAGGCTTCCCCAGAAGGACGAAATGCTTGGGCCGCATCAATCACATTATCATGAGTGGCAAAACGATCTTCCGCCACGGCGGGCTCTGCATGTATGTCGTCGGGATCTTTACTGGCTTCCATTTCTACTTCTTCACAAATAACATCTTCGTTTAATTCTTCTGCGGGTTCTACCGAATCCACTGGGTCATCCACAGATTCTAGCTCTGGCTCGGCCGCTACCTGCTCAGCTGCAGATTCATCTCCCGAATCTTGAGACTTGGACGACTCAGTAACCGAGTCCTCACTGGCAGCCGCTTGCTGGGCATTACATTCTGATTGATTAGAAAAATCGACTTCTGATTCAAAATCCACTGAATCATCATCAAGAATAGTCTTCGCATTAGCGTAGGCTTTCTGAGGATCTACCGGTTTCTCAGAAAAACGACGCTGAGACACATGCTCTGAAGTACTGACAGTATTGGTTGCTGTCTTAGCATGGCGTGGCGGCCCGCTCCAGCTCACTTTGAACAATGTGGTTCGATCACACAGCTGATACATGGGGATATCCCCTTGATTTAAGCCATTCTGGAGAATGATGGCTTCAGCATGCCTAAATGCCATACTGGACTCGCTTGAGTTGGTCGAAGTTGCGAGATTTAGTAGCTTTACAACTTTCCCGATCGCTTTCTTTTTCCGTCTCAGACTCATTATTTGCCGCCTTTGTGCTTTTTGACTCTGCAACCAATACTTAATCAATCAACAAACAACACGCCATACATCATCTCATTGGCTTATCAACTAAAAAGTAAGATCTTCTGCTAACAATCCCCTAACCTTTAGCAAAATGCTCGCCAACTCTTCTTCAGTATAACCCAAAGCTGGAATTTGCCCCCATACAGGCTCAGGCCAGCAGGGATCATCTACATTCCGCGCCACATGGTGAAGATGCAATTGACGCACTTTATTACCAATTGCAGCCACATTTAACTTATCAGGGGCAAATACATCCTGCATCATTTCCGCCAAGAGGCAACTTTCTGCCATCACCTGCATACGATCTTCCGGCTGCAAATGATGAAGTTCTTCTACCTCCTCTCGACGTGGTACAAGTATAAACCAAGGCACATGACTGTTGTTTATTAACCGCAACTGACTCAAGGGGAAATCTCCAACCCAGACAGAGTCTTTTTCTAAAACCGTATCTAATTCAAACATGTCCATGACTTCCTATTTACATTACCGCGCTAGATGCGCACTATAGCACTCTAATTTAAAATGTTGCCAATGACTTGGAGTCCCCATGACGGAAATGCGTTGTGTCCTTGACGCACAAGCCAAACTCGCCGAATGCCCTCGCTGGGATGAGCAAACCAATACTCTTTATTTTGTGGATATTGACTCCTTTGAGTTACACGCCTTCCATCTCGATACTGGCGATCACGCAAAGCGAACGTTTGACGAAGAAATCGGCTGTTTTTCACTCACCCAAAATGGCGGCTTCATTGCTGCATTTCGCTCTGGTGTCTATACCTTTGCAGACTTCAATGCGCCATTAATCCCTTATTGGCTAGCGGACTACGATCAAAAAACCACCCGTTTTAATGATGGCCGCTGTGACCCTAAAGGTCGCTTCTTAGCAGGCACCATGTACTCCCCTAAAGACGCTTTCCTTGGCGGCCTTTACCAATTCGAAAATGGTCAGCAACTTTTGCTCGATCAAGCGGCTTGGACATCTAATGGGTTGGCCTTCTCTCCAGACCACAAAACTATGTACTATTCGGATACCCCCAACCATATTGTCTATCAATTTGATTACGACGTAGAGACGGGAAAAGCCACAAACAAGCGGACATTTATTGAATTCCCTCGTGGCAACGGCCGCCCCGACGGCGCCGCTGTCGACGCTGAAGGCAACTATTGGTCCGCTCTTTACCAAGGCCAACGGGTGGTCAAAATTAGTCCTGAAGGGGACATTTTGGCGGAATACCCTGTCCCTGCCACTTATCCAACCATGGTCGCTTTCGGCGGCAAAGACATGAAGACTCTATTTGTCTCCACTTGCCGTGGCGCTCAAACAGAAGAAGAACTTAAAAGTTTCCCCAACGCTGGGGGAATTTTTGCGCTAGACACTGACACTCAAGGTCAGACTGAATTCCGCTTTGCGGGTTAATTGAAGACTAAATTTTAGAAAGACGAATAACACTATGCGTGCAAGCAACTACCTATTTTCTACCTTACGTGACGCACCTTCTGATGCTGTGGTCACAAGCCATCAACTGATGATACGCGCAGGCATGATCCGCCAAGTATCTAAAGGCTTGTACACTTGGCTACCCACTGGCATCAAGACATTTAAAAAGGTTGAAAACATCGTCCGCGAGGAAATGCAAAAAGCAGGCTCCCTTGAAGTGATGATGCCTGGTGTACAGCCAGCAGAGCTATGGCAAGAAACTGGCCGTTGGCAAAAATATGGCCCAGAGCTTCTGCGCCTAAAAGATCGTCATGACCGCGACTACTGTGTGGGCCCAACCCATGAAGAAGTCATAACGGACCTTGCCCGCAACGAACTCACAAGTTACAAGCAGTTGCCGCTTAACATGTTCCAAATTCAGACCAAATTCCGTGACGAAGTGCGCCCTCGCTTTGGCGTCATGCGTTCTCGCGAATTCGTGATGAAGGACGCATATTCTTTCCACATATCACAAGAATCTCTGCAAGAGACTTACGATGTGATGCATCAAGCCTACTGCAACGTATTTGACCGAATTGGCCTAGATTATCGTCCAGTACAAGCGGATTCAGGCTCTATCGGTGGTGCTTATTCTCACGAATTCCATGTGCTTGCCGACTCTGGCGAAGATGATATCGCTTTCAGCGACTCGTCTGACTTTGCAGCCAACGTTGAATTGGCTGAAGCCATCTGCGCAAAAACTGAAGCAGATGCTGCCACACAAGCCCTGGAAGAAGTCTTCACACCAAACTGCAAAACCATTGCTGCGGTGGCTGAATTCTTAAAGTTACCGGTTGAGAAAACCGTTAAAACCATGCTGATCAAAGCCACAGACGAAGAAGGCGAACCTTCTATCATTGCTTTGGTATTACGTGGTGACCATGCAATCAACGAGATTAAAGTTGAGAAAATCAAAGGTGCAGTAGTGCCATTTGAGTTCGCAACCGAAGCCGACATCATTGCTAAAGTGGGCTGCCAACCAGGCTCTATCGGACCTAAAGGCCTTAAAGAAGCAGGCGTTCGCGTCATTGTCGATCGCTCCGCTGCCGTCCTGTCCGACTTCTGTGCTGGTGCCAACAAAGATGACTACCACTTCATCGGCCTTAATTGGGCCCGTGATTGCGCCGAGTTCGAAATCGCAGACATTCGTAACGTGGTTGAAGGGGATCCATCTCCAGATGGTCAAGGCAAAATCGTCATCAAACGCGGCATTGAAGTCGGTCATATTTTCCAACTTGGACAAACTTACTCTGAGTCCATGAAAGCGACCGTTCTAGATGAAAACGGTAAAGCACAAACCATGTGGATGGGCTGTTACGGCATTGGCGTGTCTCGCATCGTAGCGGCTGCCATTGAACAAAACTTCGATGATCGAGGCATTATCTGGCCAGAATCCATTGCACCGTTTCAAGTGGCCATCGTTGCCATGAATTACGAAAAATCAGAAGCTGTTCGCGATGCTTGTGAAACCCTATACAAAGACCTTCAAGAGAAAGGAATCGATGTGATCCTAGATGATCGCAAAGAACGCCCGGGTGTAAAATTCGCAGATTGCGAACTACTCGGCATCCCTCATCGCTTAGTGGTGGGTGACAAAGGACTTGCAAATGGCACTTTAGAATACAAGAGCCGCAAAACAGGAGAAGGCGAAGATGTTAATCAAAGCAGTGCCGTTTCGTTCATCTTGGAGAAATTGGCCTAGCGCCAAACCCACACTGCTGGTAATCAGCCTGAGTGCCGTTGGCACTCAGGCTGCTCACGCAGCAGATGCAACTATCTGGCGAAGCGCTATGGGCGCAACCGTTATTGCCACAGCATTAACTAATGCACTAGGTTCAGACACCATGCTTTTGGAACTGGGCACAGGCAATGACATTTACTTTGCGCGCTACTCCGCACGCTGGTACTCAGATACCTCCACCACGTTTAGCAACGGCTTAACCATCACACCATCGCTGCAGGCAGGCTATTCTAAGTGGCAGAGCGCAAAAGACTCCAGCTCATCCGCCACCAACAATGTTATCGATCTGCTACCGGTATTTCGCTGGGAAGGCTCAGCCCTTCCACTAGTCGATTTTATTGATACCGGCGTTGGGCTCTCAATCTTTAGCAGTGATGAATTAGCGGGCCGAAAGTTTGGCGGGCCATTGCAGTTTAACAACTACCTTGGAATCGGTTGGCGCTTCGGGGAAGACGATAACTGGGAAGCCTCGGTCCACTACCAACACTACTCCAACAACAACATCTACGAAGAAAATAACGGCGTAAACTTTGCCCACATTTCCATCGGATACAACTATTAAGAAACCATTATGACAGTTATTTACCATAACCCTCGTTGCTCCAAATCCCGTGAAACACTTCAACTTTTAGAAGACAACAACATCATTCCTGAGGTGAAGCTTTATTTGCAAACACCTCCAACAAAGGAAGAATTGAAAGAGTTACTAAATAAGCTTGGAATGACTTCCGCCCAAGAACTGATGCGCAAGAAAGAAGAGGACTATAAGACCTTAAATCTAAAATCAGAAAGTGACGAAGAAACGCTAATAGACGCCATGATCAACCACCCTAAACTGATCGAGCGCCCTATCGTCGTTCACGGGGGCAAAGCGAAAGTTGGTCGCCCACCAGAATCGGTGCTTGAGCTATTTTAATGAATATCAACCTACTGATTCTGTATTACAGTCGCCACGGCTCTGTGGCGACTATGGCAAAACATATCGCCCGTGGTGCTCAACAAGTCGCCAACACTCATGTGGTCATACGCCAACTACCTGACGCTTCCTTCACCACAGAACAAACCAGCGACCCTATTCCTGAGTCCGGCTACCCATATTGTGAATTAGACGACCTAGCAGAATGCGATGGCCTAGCCATTGGCTCCCCATCCTACTTTGGCAGCATGGCAGCCCCAGTAAAGTTATTTCTGGATCAAACCAGCACCCTTTGGATGAGCGGACAGTTGATCGACAAACCCGCCTGTGCCTTTGCCAGTGCCAGCTCCATGCACGGCGGACACGAGATGACACTGCAATCTATGATGATCCCCCTACTACACCACGGCATGGTTTGGGCTGGCTTACCCTACAAAAACAAGGCTTTGATCAATACCAAAGCAGGAGGCACTCCTTACGGTGTTACTCATTTAGCGTCTCATACCTCTGATACAGGATTATCAGATGATGAAATCGAATTATGTGTTGCCCAAGGCAAACGATTAGCTGAGCTTGCTACGGCCCTAAAAAAGCGATCATAGACGCAAACAAATCCCCAAGAGCTTACTCGGCACCCGTTAACCAACAGGGTGCCGTGCAAGCCTAACGCTTCTTGGAAAGCTCACAATAACGCCTTCGCCACTTATATTAACGCTACTATCCAAACAATCGTTGCGCCCATACCGTTAAGCCGCTGGCCACACTACCAAAGTGATCGCCATCTAAAACGGGGATATCACCGATTTCTGCCCGTATCGCCGACTGTACTGCAGGAGATTTTGCAGAGCCCCCCGTTATATAAATAACATCTGGACGCTCCCCGGCTTCTGCAATGGCGCTTTTCATGAGCCTAACCATCTTCCCTAAAGGAGACTCCACTGCGCGGGTAAACGCATCACGTTCAATCGTTACATTTAATTCTGGCTCGATATAATCCAACTTTACTTGGTAGGACATTTGCTCTGACAACCCAATTTTGGCTTCTTCCGCATTACGAACCACATGAAAATTATGCTTATGTTCACGCATCAAGATAAAACGGTCCATCAGCTTAGGATGAACCATATCCATGCGAAGCTGCTCCATCTGAACCTTACTATCTAGACTGGCAAATATCCCTTGTGCAGACACATCATTGGTTGTCACAGCATTCCAATACAACTGGGTCGGCATCGGTAGACCCGTTTTTAACTCAGCCCCCATACCAAATACCGGCATCAACTCACGACCAGCAAGTTGAATATCAAGATCATTCCCACCTACCCGCTCCCCGGTATAAGCCAAGAAATCCTCAGAGCGATCAAGTTTATCCCGGTAGCTAGGCCCCATTCGCACCATTGCACAATCACTGGTACCACCACCGATATCAACCACAAGCACCGTCTGATCTTTGGACAAATTCCGCTCAAAATCCAATCCCGCAGCAATTGGCTCATACTGAAACTCAACGCTTTTAAAACCTGCACGCTTCGCCGCAACAGACAAGACATCCAGCGCCTGAGCATTACTTTCTTGCGCATCCAAGCCCTGAAAATTGACTGGCCGACCAATCACTGTATGAGTTAGTTCTTGCCCTGTTGACACTTCAGAACGGCGCTTAACATTCAGCATCATCAAAGCAACAATGTCTTCAAAAAAGGCTATATGCTCAGCCCTTAGCCCTGAACCACCAAGAAATGACTTAGGGGACTTTACAAAATAACCATCTTCAGGGAACTGGTAGTACTCTGAAAAAGCCTCTCGCCCATAAAACACAACCGTATCATCAGACTCATAACCTTCCCCAACACGAAATCTACGCGCTCGAGTCAAGATTGCTTGTCGCGCTTGAAGATAGGCCTCTCGTTGATCTGCTGATAAGCCCAATGCAACGGCCTCAGTGATCAGATCACGGTGCATCGCGTACACTGTAGAAGGCAAGTATTTGTGCTCACCCTCTAATCGTAGCAACTCAGGCACCCCAGATTTCATAACGCCTAAAGCACAATTGGAGGTACCATAATCAAATCCACAAAACATCTTATTGCCTCCAAATCTAAAAAAGCCGTGGACTGTACCACAGTCATTGTCCCCCGTCAGCGTAAAGCCAAGAAAGCACGTTATCTGCTGTCCCACTACTCATAATAGGTTTATAATGGTTGTCTAATGTCTATCAATAACTTCGACGCTCGTTACGGAGGACTAAAGCTTGAGCATTTCCAATAATATTCTTCATCACATTGAGAATTTCACTGCCCAACGTGATAAGGAACTGCTTGCTTTCAGTTTATTAAAAAGTATCCGTAACATATTGACCCCAGTTAAGGCCTCTATTCTTACGCTTAATAGCAAGGATGAGCCAACCATGGAGATCACACTAGCAAGTAGCGACAAATGCCGCTTTAATCATAAAAACATCCACCTGCCACCTGAAATTAAAAAATCTATTGAGTACATGAACTCTTGGCAGCTAGATGAATTTGTCGATGCATACGATCATCAACACGTATCCTTTCACTTACTCAAACAAAGTCGACAGAACGCTCAATACCTAGTAATTACGCTGGATAAAAAACCAAGCAAATCTGAAAACTACATCATTAAAGGTATGCTGAGCATTTACAGCAACTTCAGCTCCCTGTTAATCGAAGCCCAAACAGATGAACTCACAGGGTTAATGAATCGCAAGACTTTTGAAGAATCCATCGTAAAGCTCTATCAAAAATTCGACGTAGAAGACGATGAGCATACAGAACAATCTAATTGGATTGCGATTATAGACTTGGACCACTTTAAAAATATTAACGATAATTTTGGCCACCTATATGGTGATGAAGTTCTGATCCATGTTTCTCGTGTGATGCAACAGACATTTCGCCATGATGATTTACTGTTCCGCTTTGGCGGTGAAGAATTCGTTATTTTAATGAAAAATCGCGGACGCAAGGATTGCGAAAGAGTTTTAGAAGCACTGCGACAGAATGTCCAAAATATCAAACTTCCAAATATAGATGCCATTACAGTTAGTATTGGCGTATGTGAGTTTAATGATGACGTATTCCATATCACCTTAATGGATCGCGCAGACCAAGCCTTGTATTACAGTAAGCAGCACGGCCGCAATCAAATTACCTTCTTCGACCAAGTCGTAGCAGAAGGACTGGCCGTAGAAAGCCAGGTTAACGCTGGCGAAATAGACTTATTTTAAGATAGACCTGTTTTACTCCCAAACTATTCATCTTCTAAACCAATACCTAAACCCCATAACGAAAAAAGCCGAGACATTTACTGTCTCGGCTTTTTTGCAGTCTTACAAAAGCTTATGCTTTGAATGGGTCGCGCAATACGATCGTTTCGTTACGATCTGGACCAGTTGAAATGATATCCACTGGCACACCAATTTTCTCTTCGATAAACTTGATATAAGCCTGAGCATTAGCAGGCAAAGCTTCAAAGCTTGGAGCGCCCACAGTTGACTCGGACCAGCCAGGAAGCTCTTCGTAAACAGGAATAGCCTGATCGTAGCCTTCAGAGTCCACAAGCGAGCCAGACACAGGATTACCATTAGCATCCTGATAGCCTACACAAACCTGAATTGTCTCAAAACCATCTAGTACGTCTAACTTAGTTAAGCAAATACCAGAGATAGAGTTAATTTGAACTGCGTGGCGAAGCACCATGGCATCAAACCAACCACAGCGACGCTGACGACCAGTTGTCGCACCAAACTCATGACCACGCTCCCCTAGACGCTGACCGTTTTCACAGGACAACTCTGTTGGGAATGGGCCTGAACCAACACGGGTCGTGTAAGCTTTAGTAATACCCAAAACATAGTCTAGATACAAAGGACCGAAGCCAGTGCCTGCAGGAGCACCACCAGCCGTCGTGTTGGAAGACGTTACGTATGGGTAAGTACCGTGATCCACATCCAGCAATGAACCCTGCGCACCTTCGAACATAATGTTCGCGCCAGATTTACGTAGATCGTGTAACAAGCTGATTGTGTCGGTCACCATCGGACGCAAGAACTCAGCCATCTTCAGACCTTCTTCATAAACGTCTTCAAATGCAACTGGCTCCACTTTGTAGAAGCTTTCTAGCATGAAGTTGTAGTAGGCCAAAACTTCTTTTAGCTTCTCAGCGAAACGATCTTTATCCAGAATGTCTGCTACACGGATCGCACGGCGGGCAACCTTGTCTTCGTAAGCAGGACCGATACCACGACCTGTTGTACCGATTTTCTTATCGCCTTTTGCAATCTCGCGCGCCTGATCCATAGCAATATGGTAAGGCAGGATCAAAGGACATGCTGGGCTCACTTTCAAGCGCTCTACCGCTGGGATACCTTGCTCCTGAAGCTCTTCAACTTCTTTAAGCAATGCAGCCGGAGACAATACAACACCGTTGCCAATGACACATTGAACGCCTTCACGCAAAATGCCAGATGGAATCAAATGCAACACGGTTTTTTTACCGTCAATCACTAGCGTGTGACCCGCATTGTGACCACCTTGGAAGCGTACTACCGCAGCCACTTCTTCTGTTAGTAGGTCAACGACCTTACCTTTACCTTCGTCACCCCATTGAGTGCCTAGAATAACAACGTTCTTACCCATTTTTATGGTCTCACTTAAGATTGTTCTATACAGAAAATCGGTTATTTAATTGAAACGAGTTTCCATTGGTCGCCTTCGCCTACCAATTGGAAATCAAAATCTGCCCCATCAAGACTTGGCTCTAGCTGCTCAATAACTTTGTAACCTTCGCTGCGAAGGGATTGAACTTGCTGCCAAAGTGCTGCGGTTGTGGCTAAAGGTGCTAACACCTTCTGCGGCTCTGCAACCACTACATCAGCTAACGCCACCAAAGCTTTTACATCGGTACTAAAACCCGTGGCTGGACGAGAGCGGCCAAAGACTTCACCAATGTAATCGTATCGACCACCACGGGCGACAGCATTACCATGACCAGGAACATAGGCAGCAAACACCAAACCAGTATGGTAGCTGTATGACTCCATATCAGATAAGTCAAAGTGCAAGCCTACGGACTCAAAGCGCTGAGACACAACTTCAGACACGGCACGAATCTGTTTCAGAGCATTAGTAACAGACTCACTCACGCCACTTAAAGCCGCTTCCGCTTGCTCTAACACCTCTACACCACCGCATAAACGCGGCAACGCCAACAACCATTGTTTCGCTTGCCCATCAATGGTTAAAGTAGAGACATACGCTTCAAGCTCAGGTAAGCCTTTGGCACGGTAAAGGTCAGTCAATTTGCTTTCTTGCTCGCCATTTACACCTGATGCAGCCATCACACCACGAACCACATCAATATGGCCCACATCCAACACCAGCTTGTTAAGCCCTGTCGTTGTTAAGGTATCCAGCATTAGAGAAAGGATTTCCAAATCACTTTCTATGCCACTATGGCCATACAGCTCAGCGCCTAATTGAATCGGGCTACGGGTTCCATCAAGCCCGGCTGGGGTTGTGCGTAATACACTGCCGCAGTAGCTCAAACGCTGAACACCATCTTGCTTCAAACAATGGGCATCAATTCGAGCAACTTGAGAAGTAAAGTCCGCACGAATCCCCATCAAACGACCTGAAAGCTGATCAATTACTTTGAAGGTTTCTAAGTCTAAGTCTGAGCCTGCGCCGATAAGGAGGGAGTCGAGATATTCTAATAGAGGGGGTATGACTAATTTGTAACCCCAATTTTCGTGGAGATTAAGCAGTGTTCTTCTTAGGTGCTCGATCTTCGCCGCTTGTTTTGGCAAAGCCTCATCTACACCGTCTGGAAGCAACCAGCGATCTGCTAGCGTCATTAATGTTTATCCTCTTAGCTTCGGGCCAGTAATAGGAGTATTAATCCCAGAAACATACTCACCGCCCCAAGCACTCGCAAATTCGTATTTGAACTCGCGATCGCCTTTGCCATAATTTCCCGCCATAAATTCGGCTTAAGAAACGGCAAAACGCCTTCGGCAATCAGAAGTAAACTGACGCCAACCAGCAGCGAATGCAACAATTCCTGCATAGACTCTCTATATTTTGACCATTAAAAAACCGGGCTTAACCCGGTTTTGTAGATTCTATCACGATTATATGGCCGACTTACAGGCTAAAGCCATGTAACCCGACCAAAATAATTACGATTAATTAGTTTGTTTGAAGTACTGGAAGAACTCGCTATCAGGCTTCAATACAAATAAGTCACCATTACCAGAGAAGCTCTCACGGTATGCTTGTAAGCTACGGTAAAACTCGTAGAAATCTGGATCCTGAGTGTAAGCGTCTGCGTAGATAGCAGCTGCTTGCGCATCGCCGTCACCGCGAATCATTTCCGCGTCACGCTGGGCTTCTGCCTCAAGCACGACTTGCTGACGATCAGCGTCCGCACGAATACCTTCTGCAAGTTCTAGACCTTTAGAACGGTGCTCACGAGCCTCACGTTCACGCTCTGTCCGCATACGCTGGTAAACAGACTCACTTACGTCAGGTGGCAAGTCGATACGCTTAACACGAATATCAACGATCGTAATACCTAGCTCATTTTTCGCTACCGTATCGATTCGATCGCGCAATTCTGTCATCAACTCTTCACGTTCACCGGATACCACTTCGTGCATGGTTCGCTCACCAAATTGGTTACGCAGCCCCGTATCAACACGAGAAGACAATACTCGGTTCGCTACAAACTCATCACCAGAAGTGGCCTGATAAAAACGCGATACGTTCTCAATTTTCCACTTCACGTAAGAATCAACAATTACCGCTTTCTTCTCAAGCGTTAAGTAACGTTGCGGACGTGAATCCATAGTTAGAATTCGCGCATCGAACTTCTTAACTTCGTTCATAACTGGAATCTTGAAATGCAAACCAGGTTGAACATCGTCCTGAACGATCTCACCGAACTTAAGCACAACTGCTCTCTCGGTTTCTTTCACAACATACAGGGTCTGAGAGCCAACCAGTAAGGCAATCAACAGTAGAAATAGGATAGAAAAAGATAGATTTTTCATTAGTTTCTCCCTTGACGGTTAACGCTCGTGGAGCTTTGACGATTACGAATTTCTTCAATAACCTGGTCTGTCAAAGTACTAATAGAGGAAGAATCCAATCTATTTAAGCCACCTGTAGCGGCTCTTTGCTTCATAATCTGCTCAAGCGGCAAATACATCATGCTGTTGTTACCATCCGCATCAATGACCACTTTATTCACATCTTTATAGATCGACTCAATTGTCTCAATGTAAAGACGCTTTTTAGTAACTTCTGGTGCTTTCGCATACTCTTGGTATAAACGATCAAAACGATCCGCCTGACCTTGTGCACGAGCAACAATTTCAGAGCGGTAAGCTTCCGCTTCTTCACGAATACGCTGAGCACGACCACGAGCTTCAGGAATGATACCGTTGGCGTAAGACTCCGCTTCGTTACGAACACGCTGCTCATCTTCTTTCGCTTTAATTACGTCATCAAATGCTTCTTGCACTTGATTTGGCGCTTGAGTGTTCTCAACGTTTACCTTAGAGATCAACAGACCTGTACCGTAATTGTTAATATAAGACTGCAGACGTTCTTTTACTTCTGCCGCCAACACCTCACGACCTTCCGTTAGGATTTGGTCCATTTCCGTGGTACCCACCACATGACGCAAAGAACTCTCAACCGCTTGAGATAAAGATTCTTCAGGCGAACGAACGTTAATCACGAAATCGCGTGGATTTTCAATGGAGTATTGAACCGAAACACCCACCTCAACAATGGCTTCATCCACAGTCAACATCAGCGCTTTATGATCCAAAGAACGAACTTTGGTCACATTTACTTTTGTTACTGTATCGATCAATGGCGGATTCCAGTGTAGACCTGGCATAACAGTGTCGCTGTACTTACCTAAGCGCAATACAACACCACGCTCCTGCTGATCAACCTGATAAATACCCGTTGATGCCCACAAGGCAAATAAGCCAATAACAATGATGCCAATCAAGCCGCCACCGATTTTACCGCTAAAACCAGGACCACCATTAGAACCAGAGCCACCACCAGAAGAACGCTTCTTCTTAACACCAAGCATTCCCATTAACTTGTTGAATGCTTCGTCTAAGTCCGGTGGCCCTTGATCCTTACCACCAGATTGACGACCCCATGGGTCGTTACTGTTGTTAGGCTCTTGCTCACGCCCCCCATTGGAATTGCGGTTTTTATCCGTGTTCCATGGGTCGTTGTCGTTATTACCCGGTTCATTCCAGGCCATACTACATCTCCACTTTCTTATAATGATAATCCAGTTGTTTAGGCTGCCTGAATTTGCTCTTCAGACATGCCGACCCGCGCCAAGATCTGTAAGTAATCTTTACGGGGCAAGCGCAATTCTAATACTGAGCAACCTTGCTCATCATAATGCTCCGCTCTCACTGCTCCCTGTTCAAAAAGCATCGCTCGGAAACGCCCTTGGTGCGCAGGCACCAAAATAGTTTCATTAACAATGTCTTCTGACAGTAATTCTGCAATGGCTTGCTCTAACAGCTCGATACCAATCCCATCACGAGCAGACACCCAAACCCTAATAGGGTTCCCCTGATCATCACGATCAATTCTAGGCTCGCCGGTGGGCATAGCATCAATTTTGTTAAATACACGGAGCGTTGGCAACTCATCGGCACCAATCTCTTTCAAAACCGTTTCAACGGATTCAATATTATCATCACGATTCACGTCAGCCGCATCCACCACATGCAATAGTAGATCCGCCTCCGCAGACTCTTTTAGAGTCGCTTGGAATGCTTTCACTAATCGGTGAGGAAGCTTACGAATAAAACCTACCGTGTCCGCTAATACAACCGGGCCCACCTGCTCAAGATCCAATCTTCTCAGGGTCGGATCTAGGGTCGCAAACAGCTGATCTGCCGCAAAAACCTCTGCCCCCGTAATACGGTTAAACAAAGTGGACTTACCAGCGTTGGTGTACCCTACTAAAGATACGGTCGGAACATCTGATCGGTTTCGTGCTCGGCGACTTTGATCACGCTGAGAATTCACCTTATCCAATCGCTTCTGGATAGATTTGATGCGCTCGCGTAGGAGTCGTCGGTCAGTTTCAAGCTGAGTTTCACCTGGACCACGCATACCAATACCGCCTTTCTGGCGTTCAAGGTGGGTCCAGCCACGAATTAATCGTGTGGTCATATGCTGCAACTGGGCCAACTCTACCTGAAGTTTACCTTCGTGAGTTCGGGCTCGCTGAGCAAAAATATCCAAGATGAGTCCGGTACGGTCAAGTACACGACAATGCAAGACGCTTTCAAGATTACGCTCCTGAGAAGGAGTCAACGCATGATCAAAAAGCACAACCTGCGCTTCCTCTCTCATGACAATATCTTTTATTTCATCGAGTTTGCCGGTGCCGACAAAAAATTTGGAGTCTGGCTTATGACGAGACCCTGTTACAACAGCAACAGGGTCTGCACCAGCAGAGATAGCGAGTTCGACGAACTCTTCTGGCCCATGATTCTCGTCTTGATCATGAAAATCGATGTGAACCAGGACAGCAATTTCACCACTTTCAGGGCGTTCGAAAAACAAGTTATATAACCTCTAATTTGTCCTAGTTAGGACAAATTTATTCTGCTGCGTCTTCCGCCTGATCAGGGGACGGCAGACGAATAGTACGAGAAGGAACAACTGTCGAGATTGCGTGTTTGTACACCATTTGGCTAACGGTGTTTTTTAACAAAATCACGAACTGATCAAATGACTCGATTTGTCCCTGTAGTTTAATACCATTCACAAGAAAGATAGACACAGGCACTCTTTCTTTGCGAAGTACGTTTAGGTAAGGGTCTTGTAGTGACTGCCCTTTTGACATCGGACTCTCCTTAAGCAAGCAAACTCATAATTAAAATATTGGAAAAACAATACACTAGATAATACACCAATTCTTTTGCGAATTCCCCTTATATAAGCCTGCTTTCGACGTATTTCAAGGTTTGTGCTAAAAGATCCGGTTGCAAGCTATCAAAAACGGCTAATTCATCCCATCCGCGCAGCCAAGTAAGCTGACGTTTAGCCAACTGTCGAGTGGCGACAACCCCTTTATAAACAGCATCGTCTAAGGCATCTTCCCCTGCCAGATATTGCCACAATTGGCGATAACCAACACAACGAATTGATGGCATTTCTATGGTCAAGTCACCACGCTGATAGAGTGCCTCGACTTCCGCCAAAAACCCCTCTTCCATCATGATTTCAAAGCGCTGTTCAATGCGTTTATGCAAGGTTGAACGGTCTTCTGGCATCACAGCCATATTAATCAAGTGATAAGGGGAAACTTGCTTCTCTTGCTCCGCCCAAAACTGCGTCATGGTTTTACCCGTCAGACGATACACTTCTACCGCTCGCTGCAAGCGCTGGGGATCATTTGGGTTGATACGTGCTGCCGAATCTGGGTCAATCCTCTGCAACTCCTCATGAAGACTAACCAGACCATGCTGCGCTATGTAGGCATCCAACTCAGCACGTAACCCTGCATCCGCAGACGGCATTTCAGCCAGTCCTTTTTGCAACGCGTTAAAATACATCATGGTCCCCCCCACCAAAAGAGGCGTCTTACCTTGGGCCACAATGTCATCAATCTCAACGGCAACGTCTTTTAAAAAGTCTGCAGCAGAATAACTTTCAATAGGATCTATAATATCGATCAGTCGATGAGGTGCCTTAGCCAAAGTTTGGGCATCAGGCTTTGCTGTGCCGATATCCATTCCTCGGTAAACCAAGGCCGAATCCACACTGACAATCTCATAACCATGCTGGCTGGCCATTTCCACTGCCAGTCCCGTTTTACCTGAAGCCGTTGGCCCCATTAAGCAAACGACATTTGGCTTACTCATTATTACCGGCCTCGCAAAAATAATTTATCTAAATCAGACATGGATAGCTGGGTCCAAGTAGGGCGTCCATGGTTACATTGACCACTTCGCTCGGTCACTTCCATATCACGTAAAAGGCTATTCATTTCAGCAATAGTCAGTTTACGATTCGCTCGCACTGCACCATGGCAGGCCATAGTCGCCATTAGCTCATTTGCCCGAGCCTGTAATAAGTCCGTTGCTCCATTAACCGCCAAGTCACTTATCACATCTCGAACCAAACTCTCGATGTCACCATTAATTAGTATAATCGGCACTTCACGAACCATCACACTTTCTAGACCAGAACGTTCCAGAACAAAACCAAATTGGCCAAACACCGCCACATGATCTTCCACAAGATCCGCTTCAGCTTGGGAAATAGCCACGTTAATGGGAACCAATAAAGGTTGAGAAGCTACATCTTTTGAATAAAACGCAGTCTTCATGCGCTCGTAGACAATTCGCTCGTGAGCAGCATGCATATCCACAATAATCATGCCATTGTCAGTTTCTGACAAAATATAGATGCCATGAATCTGAGCGACGGCATAACCAAGAGGGGGCGTCATCGAATGACTTGGCAACGGCTCTGCTACTCGCACCCGATATTCTGTTGGCGCACTACTTTCTGCGCTCACCTGATCAGGGGAACTTGGCGCTTTAATCTCGCCTGTTTCTGGGTCTACATGACTCATATCGAAGTCACGGGCGTAATTGGCCATCTGCGAAACAGCCCCTAACTGACCAGACACATCCGATGGTGAAGGATTATTTGTTGCTCGACTGGTCATCCAAGACAAATCTCGCCCTTGAGAAGGCTGACCTAACCCAAGATTCTCTTGTTCGCTAATTTGAGGCTCACCCTGTTGTATAGGGTTTTCTGCGCTCCCAGATGCGCCAGATTCTGGACGCACATCAGCCAAGACTTTATGAATGCGACTAAAGAGAAAATCATGCACCAAACGGCCGTCACGAAAACGCACTTCATGTTTCGTCGGATGAACGTTCACATCTACGGTCGCAGGATCCAATTCCAGATACAACACAAAGGTTGGATGACGCCCGTTATACAGTACGTCACGATACGCCTGACGGACGGCATGGGCCACCAACTTATCGCGCACCACACGACCATTCACAAAGAAGTACTGTAAGTCCGCCTGGGAGCGTGAGAAGGTTGGCAAGCCAATCCATCCCCATAAGCGTAAACCTGCCGCTTCCACATCAATGGTCAAAGCATTTTCGATAAACTTACGGCCTAACAAGGTGCCAAGACGGTGCTCCGCGTGCAACTGATCCGCCACAGGGCGAAGATCATAGACCTGTTTTCCGTTGTGATTTAATCGAAATCCCACATCATAACGACTTAAAGCCAGTCGCTTAACCACTTCTTCCAAATGGTTAAACTCGGTTTTTTCCGTACGCAAAAACTTACGTCTCGCGGGCGTGTTGAAAAACAAATCACGGGCTTCAATGGTTGTCCCCTGAGGATGGGAAGCAGGTTTCACGGAAGTCACCATGTCTTTACCCTCTGCTTCCACACGCCAAGCGGCCATTTCACCTTCTGCTTGAGATGTTAGATGCAACCGAGACACGGAGCTAATACTAGCCAAGGCTTCCCCTCGGAACCCAAGAGTACAGACCGCTTCTAGGTCATCCAAGGTGACAATTTTACTGGTAGCGTGACGACTTAACGCCAGGGACAAGTCATCTTTCTGAATCCCCGAACCATTGTCACGGATTTTGATACAGCGGACACCGCCCTGCTCTACATCAATATCTAACTGTGTAGCGCCAGCATCAAGACTGTTTTCAAGCAACTCTTTAACAACTGAGGCAGGACGCTCAACCACCTCACCTGCTGCTATCTGGTTGGCAAGTCGAGGTGAGAGCAAGTGAATTCTAGACATGAAATTCCTTCAATAAATTGGGGAACTAACTGGCTGGGATGGAAAGCTTTTGCCCAACCCAAATAACATCGTTTTTCAAGGTATTTGCTGAACGAAGCGCCCCTAAAGAAACCCCATTCTTACGGGCAATTTCAGATAAGGTATCGCCACGGGAAACGGTATAGGTGAAACCACCTTTTTGCTTCTGACGCCAAGCAATGTAAGAGCCATCAGGTGGATTTGCGTTGAATGCATCTTCTACACCCTTGGCAATGGAGGCTGCAAGTTTTCGTCGATAGGTGGCACTGGAAAGGTTTTTAGCTTCCGTAGGATTAGAAAGAAACCCCGTCTCCACCAAAATTGATGGAATATCAGGAGATTTCAGCACCACAAAACCTGCTTGCTGAACGAAATCTTGATGCAATTTCGCCATATTACCCATTTGCCCAAGTACTTCTTTACCAATATCTAGACTCATTTGGATTGTTGAGTTCATAGACATGTCTAGCAGCACTTCTGCTAACAAGCGATCTTTGTCGTCAAGAGAAATCCCCCCCACCAGATCAGCTGATTGCTCCTGCTGTGCAAGCCAGCGACCCATTTCAGACGTTTTTCCACTTAAAGACAAAGCCCACACAGAGGCACCTCGAGCTGAAGGCTTGGTAAAAGCATCCGCATGGACTGAAATCATTAAATCAGCATTCGCTTCCCGGGCCACTTTAGAGCGATCCCGTAATTGCAGGTAAACATCCGTTGAACGAGTCAGTACTGCTTTAAAGCCTTGAACATTATTCAAACGTTTTGCGAGCTCTTTAGCGATGGACAACACGACATCTTTTTCAAAAATGCCGTTATGGCCAATTGCTCCAGGGTCTTTGCCCCCATGGCCGGGATCAATAACCACCACAATATCCCGTTTGTCGTTGGATATAGAGGCTAAGCTTTTAACTACTTTCGCGCTTTTCGGTTGACCATATTCAAGCTCCACCATAATCCGTGGACCGTAATCTCCAGCTGCGGATAATTCAGAAGTTTTGGCCTTCACCTTCTGACTCACGTCGAGCACAAAGCGCATGCCGCTATTGTGTCTTGCGTAGCGCACTCGCAACAAAGCATCCGACGACAAGGCAGATAAGTTGTCCACGACACCTTGGGAGATCTCTGCATTGGTTAAATCCAAGACAACGCGGTCCGGCTGGCTCAATGAAAACATACGGTGCTTTGTTGCACCATCCAGCTCAAACACCAAACGTGTGACCCCTTGCTGTTGTGCCACACGAATGTCTTTTACTTGAGCAGCATTTAACAGGCTACTAAAGATCAACAAAAAGACAGGCAACAACCAAGAAATTGAAAAGATTTTTTTATACATATCAGACAGCTAGCTAGTATATGGACACACTATAACCGTTGGAGCTAATGATCTCAACGAATCCATTTGTTGACACAAAAAAGGAGGCCTCAGCCTCCTCTACTTCCTTTTAATTGGCGAGTTGTTGGAGTATTTCCTGCACCGCTGACTCACCGTAAAGAGTTTTAGGCTCTATGGACACCGAACGCCCAGAACGAACAAGATCCAGATGTACAATTAAATCTGGTTCAGGCAAGACTCCCTTACCCATTTCAGCCCATTCGACTAAGCACAAGGTCCCATCGCGAAAATAATCGCGAATTCCCATGTATTCGAGCTCTTCCGCATCATTGATACGGTACAAGTCAAAGTGAAATGCTTCGACCCCATCTAACTCATATGGTTCAACAATTGTATACGTTGGACTCTTAACTGGACCTTTATTACCAAGACCACGTAACAGGCCTCGTACTAAGGTGGTTTTCCCCATTCCCAAATTGCCATCTAAGTACACCACTCCACCACTTTTGAGTGACGTCGCTAACTGCTCACCAAACAGCTCCATGGCTTCTTCGCCAAATATTTCTCGTTCTATCATCTTTTATCTACTCACTTATCTACACACACCTGTGCGCGCACCTTTTATTCCAAATAGTCCAACAATTGATAAGGCTGCATCGAGATTTGACCGATGACTAAAGACGCCTTATTTGCTGCCATATTATGCCAAGCAGCAGCTATCACAGCCGCTTCAAATGGCTCGTGATAATAGGCAAGACAAGCTCCCACCATACCACTCAAGACGTCTCCAGACCCGCCTTTGGCCAAGGCAGGGCATGGCTGTCCCAGAATTACAACATCACCATTTTGATTTACCACCACACTGGTGGCACCTTTTAAAATAACCACCGACTGAAACCTTGTCGCTATCTGCTGAGCAGATCCCACTAAGTCTTCGAGAATATCTGCTGTAGAGCATTGTAGAAGCCTCGCTGCTTCACCTGGGTGGGGCGTTAATACAGCAGGACGCCCCATTGGCTGGCCATACACCCCTAACCAATACAGCGCATCCGCATCAACTACTGCAGGACCTTCCGTTGCCAAAAAAGCCTGCCAGTTCCGCTCAGACCATTCAGTTCGCCCAAGCCCTGGACCAATGACTAATACAGACTCAGATGAACGAAGAGTGTCACCCAAGCCAATATCCTCCGGCGACACACACATTACATTGGGATTACGCATCAATGATGCCGACAAATGCCGAGACTGAGTCATCAAAGTCACTGTACCGACGCCACTTTTTGCGGCGGCTTCACTGGCCATGATAGCCGCCCCACCAAACCCCAAGTCTCCACCCAATACCGTCACATGCCCATAGGTTCCCTTATGGGAATTAGGCAATCGCAAGCAGGGAGGGTAATTTTCCAACACGGCGGGAGTCAGGAAGTATGCGGTTGGGCGATTAAGCAAGTCAACAGCCTGTAAGCTTTCCATGACGATTTGATGGCAGGCGACCGCACCATCCAGCAAATAATGCCCAAGCTTATCGGCAATAAAAGTCACCACTAAATCAGCTTCTACCAGCAACGCCCCTCGCCCCGTCTCAACATCAAGTCCACTGGGACAATCGACACTGACAACCCAGGCACCTTGAGCGCGCTTTTGATTAATTGCGGCGATAGCATTGGCTAGATCCTCACTTATAGGTGGATGAAAGCCTATCCCCAGTAGACCATCAACCACCACCTGCCCAGGATCTTGGTTAAGCGCCTCTATGTTCCGAGTTATTTGAATAGTGTCATACCCAAAAGCAACCTTTTCTGCATATTCAGCATCCCCAGTGCGGGGCTTAGAGGAACAATCATAAACGGTCACTTCGATACCATCTTGAGCAGCCAAAGCTGCCACAACCAACCCATCGCCCCCATTATTTCCACCGCCCACCACAACAGATAGGTGCTTCAAAGAGGCATTGTGATGTAATATGTGACGATACAAGGCTTCACCCGCCCGGTGCATCATGGCATAGCTCTCGCCCTCCTGCGCAAAGCTGGCCTGTTCTCGACGACGAACATCTTCTACCCGGTACAGTGGGACTAAATAACGCTCAGGGATTCTAGTCAACATTGTGCTTCTCTTACTAAAGGCGATAAATGGACATTACTCTTTTAATCCTAGTCTCGATTGCAGTGCTTATCACTGGCATCTCAAAAGGCGGTTTCTCCGGTGCCTTTGGTATTATCGCGGTCCCCATGATATCCCTGCATGTCTCCCCCATTAAAGCCGCAGCCATAATGTTACCCGTCTTATGTATCATGGACATATTTACGGTACAGAAGTTCTGGAAAAAATGGGATGCCGATGCCGTCAAACAAAGTATTCCATCAGCCATCCTAGGTATTATCATTGGCACCTTGATGGCCTCTTTCGTCTCGGAGCCCCTACTCAAAATCATCATAGGTTTAGTGGCCATTGGCTTCGTCATCAACACTTGGCTGGCAGCCAGAAGAAAAGCTCCAAAGGGCCCTCTCGGAAAATTAGCTGCAGGTTTTTGGTGCGCATTGGGTGGGTTTACCAGCTTCATTTCCCATGCTGGAGGCCCTCCAATCAGCGTTTTCCTGTTACGCCTAAACTTGGATAAAACCCGTTTTGTCGCCTCCGCCGCTTTAATATTTGCCGCCATAAACTACGTAAAGCTGATCCCTTACGCTTGGCTTGGCCAACTTAATACAGATCTGCTTTTGTATTCAGTGTGTTTTGCACCCATTGCCTTTGTGGGAGTACAAGTTGGTGCCTGGCTTCATTATCACATCAACACTAAACTTTTTTTCAAGCTTATGTATGCACTATTAATGGTAACGGGGGTGAAGCTGTTATGGGATGGAGGAAGCGGCCTAATTTAACCGCTCCCTATGTGAGAGCTACAGGTTAAATATTGTTTTGCGGTAGTGTTTCAGCTCTTCAATGGATTCAATAATGTCATCTAAGGCTAAGTGAGCCCCAGTTTTCTCAAAGCCTTCCAGCGCTTCAGGCTTCCATCGTTTTGCCAGTTCTTTTAACGTGCTGACATCCAAGTAACGGTAGTGAAAATAGGCTTCTAACTTAGGCATGTATTTGTACAAAAATCGACGATCCTGCCCGACACTGTTTCCGCAAATCGGTGACTTACCCGCCGGAATATACTGCTCCAAAAATGCAATCGTCTGCGCTTCGGCCTCTTCCATAGAAATAGGAGAGTTCAATACACGCTCTGTTAATCCGGATGCGCCATGGTGCTCAGTACACCACTCATCCATGGCATCCATCACAGCTTTTTCTTGATGAATTGCCAAATTCGGCCCTTTCCCAAGAACATTAAGATCTTTGTCTGTGACAATCGTTGCGATCTCGATAATGGTATCAGTCTCAGGCTCCAAGCCCGTCATTTCCAAATCAATCCAAATTAAATTGTCTTCGCTGTAACTCATATCACTCAATCCTGTATTTTAGATGCCAGCCATTATACTCTATGCGTTTAAATTAACGACCCACCTGAAAGCATGTCGAAAAGAAAGCTCACCAAACAGCAAGCTTGGCGCATTGAGCGCATCCACAAAGAGCGTATGGAACGTACGCAAAAGCGAGCAGACAAAGCCGAAGAAACTCTACAATCGTCTGATCTTGGCCCTGAAACCGAGGGCATAATCATTTCTCACTTTGGTACTCAAGTAGAAGTAGAAGGCACTCAAGTACCCTACGAAGGCATCAGCACACGCTGTAATATGCGCGCGAACCTAGGACAGCTTGTTACCGGTGATAAAGTGGTATGGCGCCCTAAACACACAGAAGGTGGCGTGGTGGTCGCACGTGCTGATCGAGACACCCTATTGCAACGACCTGATATGCATGGTCGCTTAAAGCCTGTTGCAGCCAATATAGACTTCATTGTTGTTGTAATCGCAGCGGAACCTGTCCCCCACGCTAACCTTATCGACCGCTATTTAGTGGCAGCAGAAACCGTCGACATCCCTCCTGTTATCTTGTTAAACAAATGTGACCTCATCGACGACACTAACAAAGAAGCCCTCGACTCACTCCTACAGACCTACACAGATCTGGGCTACCGAGTGATTCGCACCTCCACTAAAAACGATGCATCCATGTCAGAGCTTTATGAGTTCCTAAAAGACAAAATCAGCGTTTTCGTAGGGCAATCTGGGGTCGGCAAATCATCATTGATCGGAACCTTACTTCCGGACATCGAAATCAGTGTGGGAGAGTTGTCTCAAAAGCGTAAAAAAGGCACCCATACCACTACCACGGCACGGCTTTTCCATATGCCTATCGGAGGAGATCTAATTGACTCTCCTGGGATCCGTGAATTTGGCTTGTGGCACATTAGCGAAGACGAGCTATTAGAAGGCTTTATCGAGTTTCGTCCACACTTGGGATACTGCAAATTTCGAGACTGTGCTCACGAACAAGAACCGGGGTGCGCCATCCGTGAGGCCCTTGAAAACGGTGAAATCACAGCTCACCGCTTCGAGAGCTATCTACGTATTCGTCAATCCATCCGTGACAACGATGCCTTTTAAAACACTCCTTCAGGGGTCAAGCCGGGAGCCAGTTCCACTGGCTCTCCACCAAAACGACGCCTATTTTGAGATAACAAACGTCGATACGCTTCATCCGTTAACAAAGTAAGCGTAATACGGCGATTTTCAGAGCTAGCAGGATCCCACCGGTTATAAGGCACCGTATCAGCCAAGCCAATGACTTGAGCAACTCGCCCTGGGTTCAACCCTCCTTCCAGAAGCGCCACTTTAGCCGCATTAGCGCGAGCACTTGAAAGATCCCAATTGTCTTCAAAATCACTTCCCTGAAATGCCGTCGCATCCGTGTGTCCCGTCACAACAATTGGATTGTCCGTTTTCGCAAACACGGATGCCATGGAAACCAATGTGGTCTCCATGTCTGGGACCAATTGACTGCTTCCCGACTCAAACATGGGCTTGTCTGGGTCATCTAACAGAGTAATGCGAACACCTTCAGGGGTGATTTCGATGCGCATATTATTGTCCTCTGACTGGAAGAACTCGATATTTTGCAACTCTTCTTCCATCATGGCATTCATACGCTCCAACTCCTCCCCATCGTTGCCTAAGCGCATTTCAGTCTCATCAGTCAGCTCAGAAGTACTGCCCGGCTCGGGCAAGTCTAAATCCAGCTTCTGTTCAACACTTTTCGCTGGACTGCCGCCCAAATCAATGGGTTTATTGCTGTAACCTGCCGTAGACATTCCTTTTGGGTCATTAAAGTACCCCTCAATGGCGGCTAATTCTTCTGGAGAAGCAACATTAATAATCCACAGCACCAAGAAAAATGCCATCATCGCCAAAGCAAAGTCTGCCAAGGCTATCTTCCAAGCCCCGCCATGATGCCCGCCCCTTTTGATTTTCCTGACTCGCCGTATTACCAACCCAGAATTTTTCACAAAGCCCCCTAGCGGTACTGCTTAACCATCTCGTTTAATTCAACGAAACTTGGACGCATATGAACGGGTAGCATCTTCCGCCCAGCCTCAACACATACGGTTGGCGGATGACCTGAAGACATGGCCCCTAAACAAGATTTCAAACATAAATAAGATTGAAACTCTTGCTCGCCAAGATGCTCCATATGGGAAGCCATTGGACCTACAAAGCCGTAAGCAAAAAATATCCCTAAGAAAGTGCCCACCAGAGCAGCGGCAACATGGGCACCAATTTCTTCCATCGGGCCACCAATAGAGCCCATGGTAATCACAATCCCAAGTACCGCAGCCACGATACCAAAACCTGGTAACGCCTCTGCCACCCGGGTCACTGCATGGCTGGGAGCCTTCAACTCCTCTTGAATAAGCTCTAGCTCCCCCTCCATCATGGCTTCTAGCTCATGGGAAGGCAGGCCTGTCAGGGTAAAAATACGGTAATTATCAGTAAAAAATTCCACCAAAGCATGATCACGAACCACATCGGGAAAGCGCGAAAACAACTCACTTTCAAAAGGTGCCTCGATATCCTGCTCTACAGCTAAAAAACCTTCTTGGCGACTACGCTGAAAAACAGAGTACACACACCCTAGTAACTGTGCTTGAAAAGCAGAATTATGACGGCTACCCAAAAATACTTGGGGGAGCAACTTCAACGTCTGTCTTTGTAGTGAAAAAGGGTTAGCGATCATAAATGCACCTAAAGCGGCACCAAGGATAATCACCACTTCGAATGGCTGCCAGAGTGCTAGCAGTTCCCCATGGGAAGCCAAATACCCCGTCACAACACTTACTAATACTAAGAGTATCCCTGCTAACACAAACATAATTCATTCCTATATTTCGACGGTGTATGCTCACCCAATAATATAAAGTATGATTAAACTAATCATGCACTTTACAAATCATTGGTGCATTAACTACTTACCTTTGTCTTGAGCCTTAAATGTAACGAGCTATGAAGAACAAGTCACCCTCTGGCCTCACCGAATGGCTACTTTATCTGCAAGACCGAAAACTTCCAGTTGGCTCTGACAACATTGCTAAACTCAGGAAGCAAATCAAGACACCTGATGAAACACTGGATCGGATGCAGAGCAACATTGCATCAGAACCCATGTTAGCTTTTGCGATTTTGAATCGTGCCAACATGATAGTGGAATACAAACGCAATGACATAAAAAGCCCTATTCACGCCGCATCCATGATCGGCATGAAAGGCATTGCAACCATATTCGATAGCCTAGAACCCTACCAATACTCCAGAAAGAATCCAGCCCATGCGGCATTTTGGCGAGAAGTTCAAACCAGCTACGAAGCGGCTGCCATAGCGAAACAATGGGCCCTGGAAAAGAAAATAAGCCGAATAGATGATGTCTACTGGATTACATTTTTCCGAGATGCCGTTCGCTGGCTACTTTGGTTCCATGCCCACGACATCATGCAAGAGCTTACTACCCGTGTTAGAAAAGGGGATGCCTCTGAAAGCAGTGAGCAAGCCCTACTGGGCTGTCGAATTGACGAATTAACTGTCGCACTTTTCAAAGAATGGAAAGTGCCCCAGATCATCATCGACTCTTTCCTAACAGATCAAATACCGACGGCGGAAGAGCTCCAATCTATCGCACGCCTAACCCATACCCCCGATCAACTACCGGGCTTCGCAGAAGACAAACGTGTCACACTGTTAATGAACGGTCCATTGATCTTAGCCTACTGTGCAAGCCGCATCTCCCAAGAGGCTAATGTCATGGGCTGGGGCAGTAAAAACTTACCTTTTTACTATCGGGTCATTTCCGCCATTATTCACATCAAACTCGGGGATGCGATTCAGCTAACTCACTATGCCACACGAGAGGCAGCCCAAGAGTTCACCATTGATGCCAAACAGAGCCTAGCGGCACAACTACTGTCTCCTTTACTCTACACACGAACCTCTGCAAGCAAAGCACCTGTCACTAAACGAGTTAAAGTCTCACCCATGGCAGCCTTAGAGCAAAAGTTAAAAACCCTGAGCGAGCCTAAGCAGCGCACTGCTACGGCCATGAAAGCTTTGCTTAGCCTATTTAAAGGCAGCTGTGATCAGATTTTGATTTTGCGCCACGATACAGCCACAGGCAAGTTATCTCCCATGCTTCAATTTGGTTATGACGTCAGCCAAATTAAACAAGTGAAATGGGACGCTTCCACGCCTGTTATCAGCAAATTAACCAGCAAGCGTGTGGCCGTTCACTTTAACGACAGCAAACTTGCAAGCATGCTAAGGCAAATGCCTGAGAATGCCGACAAGCTGTTTCATGAAAAGCAGCACCTATTCTTAGCCTCTTCTCCTGTATCAGAGCAAGAAACCTACATTTACTGGCTTGCCGGCCAAACAGCCCTAAGCCAAGAGCAATTCGACACCTTTAAACGAGTGATAAAACTCGCTGACTAATGGACTTAAGACCGTGAACAAAGACCAATTATTTGCATTCGCACAACACATCACACCACAAAAGTGTTTATCTCGTTTTGTGGGACGCATCGCGCAGTGCCAGAATTCCTGGGTAAAAGACACCTTCATTGGACAGTTCGTAAAAAAATACAATGTCGACATGAGCGAAGCGGTCAACGAAGACCCATTCAGCTACCGAAACTTTAACGATTTTTTCACCCGTGCTATTAAGCCCGAGCTGCGTCCTATCGTAGAGGGAGACAATACCATTGCCTGCCCTGCCGATGGCGCCATCAGCCAATTGGGTGACATTGAGTATGGCACCATCTACCAAGCAAAAGGCCATACCTACAGCTTAACCGAACTCATCGGTGGGGATGCCGAGCTCTCAAACCAGTTCCTTGGCGGCAAATTCGCCACCGTTTATCTATCACCTCGGGACTACCACCGCGTCCATATGCCCCTCACCGGCAAACTGGTCAAAACCATCCATGTGCCAGGCAAATTATTCTCCGTGAACAAAGTCACGGCCGAGCAAATCCCTAATGTCTTCGCCCGCAACGAGCGGACCGTTTGCCTCTTTGAGACAGAAGCTGGCCCCATGGCCGTTATCCTAGTTGGCGCCATGATTGTTGCCAGCATTGAAACAGTGTGGACTGGCCAAGTAACACCTTTTAGCAAGCAGGTGCAAACCTGGGATTACCAAAAACTCTCTGACATCACCCTTGAAAAAGGTGCAGAAATGGGCCGCTTTAAACTTGGCTCCACCGCTATCGTATTGTTTGGCAAAGACGCGGTTAATTGGGACGAAACACTGGCGGCAGAAACCCCAACTAAAATGGGCATGCCATTTGGTACGCTTGTGAACTAAGTTGCCATTTATTGAATGCACAAAAAAAGCGACCGAATGGTCGCTTTTTTATTTCCTCTCGAAATACCTTTAAGGCATTTCGTCTTCTAACTCTTCTTTTGGAGTCGGCACCAAATCCTCACGGGTCACTTTCTGGGCAAGCAGTAAGTTCGCCGCCACGAAGATAGATGAATAAGTACCAATCAAAATACCAATCAGCAATGCCAATGAGAAGTTGTGAATACTCTCACCACCAAAGAAGAACAGCACGACCAACACAAACAAGGTGGTCATAGACGTAATGATGGTTCGATCTAGCGTTTGGTTGATGGACTCATTAATCAAATCGTAAGGGGTGGTGTCACGCATGATTCGAAAGTTCTCACGAATCCGGTCGCAAACAACGATGGTATCGTTCAAAGAGTAACCGATGACCGCCAATAACGCGGCCAACACCGTTAGGTCAAATTCAAACTCAAACAGGGAGAAAATACCTAACGTGATGATCACGTCGTGAGCCAAGGCCACCACAGAAGCAACCGAGAATTTGAACTGGAAACGCACTGCCACATAGATCATGACGATGGCCAGTGCCAGCAGCATACCTAGTCCGCCCTGCTCACGCAGCTCTTCGCCTACTTGACCACCCACGTACTCAGAACGCATTAGCTCAACACTAACGCTTCCATCAGCACGCAGTACAGACAACACTTCATCACCTAGGGTCGGTGTAAAGGCATTCCCCATACGAACGACCACGTCAGTGGGAGAGCCGAAGTTTTGCACGGTGACATCACTGTAATCCCCATCAGCCAAAAGCTGACGCACATCATCAAGGGCAGGCGCCTGACTGTACTGCACCTCAATCAGGGTACCACCCGTAAAGTCCAAACCAAACTGCAAACCCTTAACCGCTAACGAGCCAAGAGAAATCAACACCATAGCAATGGAGAACATCGCAACGATTTTGCGCATTGCCATAAATGGAATATTCATAATTCAATGCCCTCCTTAAATAAACAGACGTTTGTTTTTACGGCCGCCGTACACCAAATTAATTTGGGCACGCGTCACAAGGATCGCCGTAAACATGGACGTGATGATCCCGAGAGATAAGGTCACCGCAAAACCTTTAACCGGACCAGTACCGACCGCAAATAGGATAACCGCCACCAGCAAGGTCGTAATGTTGGCATCTAAAATGGTCGTGAAAGCACGATTGAAACCAGAATGGATCGCCTGCTGAGTCGGCAACCCAGCTCTGAGTTCCTCCCTTATCCGGGAGAAGATCAAGACATTGGCGTCCACTGCCATCCCCATTGTCAGTACGATACCCGCAATACCCGGCAAGGTAAGTGTGGCAGATAGTAGCGACATACAGGCCATCAACAAGACAATGTTCAATGCCAATGAGATGTTGGCAAACACACCAAACACCTTGTAGTAAACCAACATGAAGGCCATGACCACCAGCAAACCAATTTGCGCAGACAAAACACCTAAACGAATGTTTTCTGCACCTAGGCTAGGACCAATGGTACGTTCTTCCACAAAATAAATTGGCGCAGCCAACGCCCCTGCACGCAATAACAAAGCAAGTTCAGAGGATTCACGTGGGCTATCAAGCCCGGTAATACGGAAGGAGTTACCCAAAGTCGTCTGAATCGTTGCAAGAGAGATAATGCCTTTCTCGCTGTAACTTCGACGCACCTCGTTCACTTCACCGTTTTCGTCAGTCACAAAACGAGTACGGCTCTTGTGCTCAATAAACACAACCGCCATATTGCGGCCCACTGCGGTACGAGTGACTCGCGCCATGGCCGAACCACCGCGACCATCTAGGCTGATGTTTACCTGTGGACGACCATTCTCATCAAAGGACGAGTTAGCATCCGATACGCTGTCACCTGTAATGATCACATCACGATCCAAACGCGCGGTTCGACCACTGCCATCACGGAACGTTAAGGTATCAGTGTCTGCAGCATTGGCGTCAAGACCCGCTTCAAGACGAAATTCCAAGTTTGCCGTTGCACCAATAATACGTTTTGCAGCGGCCGTATCTTGAACACCCGGCAACTCCACCACGATGCGATTGCTGCCTTGGCGCTGAACCAATGGCTCTGCCACACCTAGCTCGTTCACACGATTACGAAGGGTGGTTAAGTTCTGCTGCAATGCATAAGCTTCGATCTCACGGGTAGCCGCTTCTGTAAAGCTCACATCAACGTAGTAATCGTCGCCCTCGTCACGAGTGCTGTAGATGTATTCAGGGAAAGCATCTTCTAATAAGTTCTCAGCTTGAGACTGGTCACCTTCCTGTAAGAAGCGAATCGACATAACCCCATCAGTAATGTCTACACTACGGTAACGAATACGCTCTTGACGAAGGGAGGTCTTCATCTCACTTGCGGCCACATCCAAACGCTGTTTCAAAGCCGCCGGCGTATCCACTTCCAATAAGAAATGAACGCCTCCACGAAGGTCCAAGCCTAACTTAGCCGGGCCTGCACCAATTGCCGCCAACCAATCTGGTGTGGTTGGTACTAGGTTTAATGCAACAACGAAGTTGTCCCCAAGTGCCGAAGCGACAACCGGCTGGGCCGCTAGTTGGTCCTCACCGTTATTAAAACGTAAGGTACCGCCAGCAGACGTTAACTCTGCTTGCTTTAATTCAATTCCGGCTTCTTCCAAAGCCTGAGCAGCTTGATTCAATGAACGCTGATCAACCACAGTTGTGGCTTTTTGAGTGGATAGTTGTAGTGCTGGGTCATCTGGATAAAGATTAGGCAATGCGTAAATAACACCGAATACGATGACCAGCAAAATAAGCAAATACTTCCACAAGGGGTACTTGTTAAGCATGGATAGTCCTTGGAACTAGAGAAAAAAATAACCAAGAAAATAGAAAAGCGCCGTAAGGCGCTTTTCCATAGACATTAGATTGATTTCAGAGTGCCTTTTGGCAATACCGCAGCAATAGCGGACTTCTGGAATTTCATCTCAATGTTTTCAGCAACGTCTAGTACAACATAGTTATCATCAACTTTTGTTACTTTACCTAGAACACCACCGCTTGTTACCACTTCAGTACCTTTTGCTAAGGAAGCCAACAAGTTTTTATGCTCTTTGGCACGTTTTGATTGTGGGCGCCACATCAAGAAGTAGAAAATGATGACGAAACCTACCAACAGAACTAGGTTAAAAATACCTGCGTCTGCCGGAGCGCCACCTTCAGCGTAAGCTGGTGAGATCAAAGCGATCATGGTGATTACTCTCCAATGGTTAATAAAACGGTTGCACTTTTGTTCAAAAGACAAACAAAAACACTTTTTTGATCATTATTCGCTCAGCGGTGGGGTTTCCATACCACGTTTTGCGTAAAATTCATCAACAAAGGCGTCAAATCTACCTTCATCAAGCGCCTTACGCAATCCCGCCATTAAGTTCTGGTAGTAGCGTAAGTTATGAATGGTATTAAGCTGAGCTCCTACCATTTCTTGACACTTATCAAGATGATGTAAATATGACCGAGAAAAGTTTTTACAAGTGTAACAGTCACATTCTTTATCTAACGGATTGGCATCATGGCGGTGAAACGCATTACGAATACGCACAATCCCTTCCGAAGTGAACAAATGACCGTTACGGGCGTTGCGGGTTGGCATCACACAGTCAAACATGTCGACACCTCGGCGGACACCTTCCACCAAGTCCTCTGGCTTGCCGACCCCCATTAAATAACGGGGCTTATCTTCGGGCATTTTATGGGCCAGATGATCAAGAATGCGCACCATGTCTTCTTTTGGCTCGCCTACTGACAAGCCTCCAATGGCATAGCCATCGAAGCCGATATTCGTCAGCCCTTCAAGGGATTCATCCCGAAGCTGCTCATACATACTGCCCTGAATGATACCAAATAAAGCAGAAGGACTGTCACCATGAGCCTCTTTGGAACGCTGGGCCCAACGCAGACTCATACGCATAGATTTAGCGGCTTGGTCTTCCGTGGCTGGATAAGGCGTACACTCATCGAAGATCATCACAATGTCCGAACCAAGATCCCGCTGTACTTGCATCGAGATCTCTGGGCTTAAGAACACCTTGTCACCATTTACAGGGGAGCGAAAACTTACGCCCTCTTCGGTGATTTTACGCATGGCCCCCAAAGAAAATACTTGGAAACCACCAGAATCCGTCAGGATTGGCTTTTTCCATTGGGTGAAGTCGTGCAAGTCACCATGAGCTTTGATTACATCCGTTCCGGGGCGCAACCAAAGATGGAAAGTATTACCCAAGATAATGTCTGCACCGATCTCTTCAATATCACGAGTCAGCATACTTTTAACTGTGCCATAGGTGCCCACGGGCATAAAAGCTGGGGTTTCTACATCGCCCCGTGGAAAGCTCAAGCGCGCACGGCGAGCCTTACCTGAGGTTTTAAACACCTCAAAGTCCATAAAACATTCTGGACGTTTATCTGACATTCGTCTTATTCCTCAACTTTCGTCCCGACAACCTCTGGGTTGCGGGTAATAAACATGGCATCGCCATAACTGAAAAATCGGTACTTTTCTTCTACGGCTACCCGATAAGCATTCATCACATGATCATAGCCAGCAAAGGCACTGATCAACATGATCAAGGTGGACTCTGGCAAATGGAAATTCGTTACCAAGGCATCAACCGTTTTAAACTCATAGCCCGGATAGATAAAAATGCTCGTGTCGTTGGCCATAGGCTCAATCACACCTGATTGACTGGCAGACTCTAAAGAACGCACACTGGTGGTACCCACGGCAATGACACGCTTGCCATTGGCTTTCGTGGCCCGCACCTGCTCTACCACTTCTTCAGATACCTCAGCATACTCAGAGTGCATGATATGGTCTTTCACATCATCCACACGGACTGGCTGGAAGGTTCCCGCGCCAACATGCAGTGTAACAAAGGCAACCTTTACGCCTTTCGCCTTCAACTTTTCCAACAGCGCATCATCAAAATGAAGTCCCGCTGTGGGTGCGGCTACCGCACCAGGGGTTTTGTTGTACACCGTCTGATAGCGCTCTTGGTCACTCTCATCATCAGGGCGCTCAATATATGGCGGCAATGGCATGTGACCCACCGCTTCCAACACTGACAAAACCGGCTCATCAAACTTCAAGTGAAATAAAGTATCATCACGCCCCACCATGGTAGCTCCATGGGATGCACCTCTGTCGGTACCTAGCTCTAAGCGATTACCTACTTTAGGAGACTTACTGCAACGGACGTGAGCCAAAATTTCATGTTCTGACAGAAGGCGCTCAACGAGAAGCTCTAGCTTGCCGCCTGACTCTTTTTGACCAAACAATCGGGCAGGAATTACACGGGTGTTGTTAAACACCATCAAATCACCCGCTTCAACAAAATCCAGTACATCAGTGAATGTATTGTGAGACAAAGCACCACTCGGGCCATCTAGCTTGAGCAAACGGCTAGCGGTACGCTCCGGCATAGGGTAGCGTGCGATGAGCTCCTCAGGCAGCTCAAAGCGATAATCAGACACGCGCATAATGAGTTATTTCTAGTACCTATAAAATTGATGCGGCATTTTATCGAATTTCTGACCAGTTGGGTACGTTAACTCAGGATTTCCCTTTTTATCTGATGCTTTATTATGCGTTATGAGACAGCAACTGTTCAGGGTTTAACCAAGCCACAAGTGTTTTAAACTTTTTCAATTTAAGTATTGACTCTATCGGAGAAACCTAGATAATACGCACCACCTTTTTCAAGGCCAGTGTGGTGGAATTGGTAGACACGATGGATTCAAAATCCATTGCCTATAAAGCGTGCCGGTTCGAGTCCGGCCACTGGTACCATCTTTTAGATGCGAAAAGCCCCAAGCAAATGCTTGGGGCTTTTTTCGTTCTTAGGGGAAATAGAACCGAAAGCCCTATTTCTTATTCCCACCTTTACCGCCACCATTATTGGAGCCAGCACTGCGAGACGCTCTTCCCTGATCAGATGCATTACTGTGTGCCGTGCGCTCAATAACGCCACGATTGTCAGATATATAGCTGCCAGACTCATCCTGATGCAACAATAAGTGCTTATCACTGCTATTTAAACTGAAGCCAACTTGATTCTCTAGATCGTCTGCATAGGCGGCGGGAACACCACTCAAAGCCAACACAGCAGACAGAGCCGTAACTTCAATGACGCGCTTTGATTTAATTGCCATGATACCTCTCCTCATTTACGTAGAGCATGGATCACAAAAGCAGATCCGCTCGATAGAGAGAAGTGTATGCAAGACCTTAGAAACCAACTACCAAGTTATTGCAAATCTCTTGTATGCAGTCTCTAAAGTCTTTCCAAAGCGCTCAAAAACCACTCATTCAGCAGCGCCTTTAACCGCCAACAAAAAAACGGCGCACTAGGCGCCGTTTTTCCTACTAAGGCTGTATTAACCGATAATGGCGCCGTCTTCACGGGAAATGGCAATCACACTTGATCGTGGCATGCCTCCATTTGGCCAAACCGAATCGCCCTTCTCACCTGGATGCTGAACACTAACAAACATAGTTGTACGGTCAGCACTCCATGCGGCACCAGTGATTTCACACTCTTTTGGCCCCACTAAGAAACGCTTAATTTCACCTGTTTCAGGATCACCCACTAGCATTTGGTTATTGCCTTGACCTGCAAAGCCCCCTTCATTTGAGTAGTTACCGTCTGTTTGAATCCACAGTAGGCCTTTTTTGTCAAAACGAAGACCATCTGGAGAGTTAAACATATTGTCTTTGTTAACGTTCTTAGAGCCAGCATTAGCATCATCGTACACAGCAGGGTTACCCGCTAGAACAAACAGATCCCAAGTGAATTTCTCTGCAGTGTGGTCCTGATTAGCAGGCACCCAGCGTACGATCTGGCCGAAGTTATTTTTCACACGTGGGTTCGGACCTACTGCAGGGGTGGCATCGCCACCCGCGTTTGGCTTAACACCACGGTTTTTGTTGTTGGTTAAAGCACAGAAAACTTCTGCTTTGTTTGGATTAGACGCCACCCACTCAGGGCGATCCATTGTGGTTGCCCCTAATTTAGAAGCAGCAAGACGGGTGTAAATAGCAATTTCTGCTTCCGTCATACCCGTCGATTCTGGCGTTAGAGCCATCCAATGACCAGTATTGTTTTCATTGAACTTAGCGACGTACAAAGTACCTTCTTCAAGAAGGTTTGAATTATCACCACCGGAAACGTACTTATTCTTAGACACAAAGCGGTATAAGAACTCACCACGCTCATCGTCTCCTAAGTACACGACCACATGACCATTGGCAGCCACTTCTACTTCCGCGTTTTCATGCTTGAAGCGACCTAGAGCGGTACGCTTTTTAGGTCGCGCAGTAGGATTCATTGGATCAATTTCAACGATGTAACCAAAGCGGTTTGGCTCTTGTGGCTCTTTAGATAGGTCAAAACGCTCGTCTGCCATGGCCCAGCTGTAACCCCAATCATCATGACTGATGCCGTAACGCTTCATTTGAGATGTCAGTGGGAATTCTTTATTTGAAGAAGAGAAGTAACCATTGAAGTTTTCTTCACAGGTTAAGTAAGTGCCCCATGGGGTTTGTCCATTACCACAGTTATTCCAAGTTCCTTTCGCCACGACACCGCGAGGGTCCGCTTTGGTTTTAAGCAAGTCATGACCGCGGGCTGGACCGGTAATGTCCATTTCGGTATCCGCAGTAATACGGCGGTTAAATTCGGAGTCCTTAACAATCCCCCAATTACCACCAGTACGAGCAATTTCAACCACTGACACACCGTGAGCGGCTTTACTTTTACGAATGTCATCCGCAGTCGTTGGCTTGCCGTCGGCACGGTTAGCATGAAGTGTATTAAGGTTAGTGTATTCGTTGTTTACACATAGGATTTGACGACCGTTATGAACAAACAGTGCCATACCGTCGTTGTGGTCCCCAAAGGCCATTTCTTGCGATGCACCGGTACCACCCGTTTTAGGATCAAAAGCAGGTGCGTTTGAGAACAAAGGCTCACCCCAAGACGCCAACACTTCCCACTTGTAACCTTTCGGCACTGTCACTGTGTCATGGGCATTTGCTTTCACCATTTCAAACGCTAGGCGAGACATTTTCATCTCTTCACCAGCGAGCGCTTTACCTGCCGCAAGTGTTGTAGATCCCATTACGAACGCTGTTGCGCCGACTGCGGCACCGCCAGAGAGGAAACCACGGCGAGAGACCATGGCTTTTGCCGTTTCTTCAAACTCAACCACTTCCATCGCCGGACGGACCATTTCATCGTGCTCATCAAACCCTAGCACTTGATCTTGCTTAACTGACATCGCAATTCCCTCAATCGAATATTTTAGTTTTGTTGCGGTACCTACCCTTCCACAAAGCAGGCCCGAAAAATAAAGACCAAAACATTTAGCCTACGAGAGATGTCAGTTACATGATGTTTGCATGACAGTTTGGTGAACCAAATGAAACGATAATGCAAATGATTCGCAATATTTCAACGAGTTTTGTATTATGGCGCGCTCAATCATTTCTTTGAAAGAACCGAATCGGAGTTTCCATCTCACATGTATCAGTTATCCGACGTTCTTATGACTCGCGACGATCGTTGTATTCTAGACATTCCAACACTCACGATCCCGACCGACAAACTCACTGTTGTGCTTGGCCACAATGGCTCAGGCAAGTCTACTCTTGTTAGCTTGCTAGCAGGACAACAAGCCCCAGACCAAGGCCTAGTCACGCTAAACGGCAAACCCATGGCGCAATTTAACGCTAAAGCGTTAGCAAAAGAGGTGGCCTTTTTACCTCAGAAGCTGCCCGCCTCCGCAGGCTTAACCGTGCGCGAAGTCGTCAGACTGGGAAGATTTCCGTGGCGTGGACTGCTGGGCCGCTGGTCCAAAGAAGATGAGCAATTGGTAGACGCGGCCATGGCACAAACCAAGGTCACAGAGTTTTCGCACCATCTTGCTGACAACCTGTCCGGCGGGGAGAGACAGCGAGCATGGGTGGCCATGCTATTAGCACAGCAGTCGCCCGTCTTGATTTTGGACGAACCTACGTCAGCACTGGATATCCAACACCAATATCATCTAATGGCGCTACTGGCTCACATTACCCAAGATGCTGCTAGAGGCATGATCGTAATCCTTCATGACCTTAACTTGGCACTACTTTACGCCGATCACATTGTCGCTCTTGCAAAAGGAAAGATCGCATTTGAAGGTAATAAAGAGCTTTTATTGGACGAGGAACGACTTTCAGCGCTTTACAACACCTCAATAAAATTAATCGACCACCCTGTCAGTGCCAACAAGCTGGCTGTTGTCTGTCCTGAGGAACTTGCCCATGCCTAATATCAGCGCTTCATTAAAGGCCATTGTGTCATCGATTATGGCGCTGTTCATAAGCAGTTCAGCCTTAGCCTTCACCCTTGAAGACAATCGTACTACTCATACGTTTAACCATACTCCGAAGCGCGTGGTATCGCTCAACTGGGATTTAACGGAACAAGTCATTGAGCTAGGAATTATTCCAGTGGGTGCCACAGAAATTCAGTCTTACAATGAGTGGGTGATGCAACCTCCAATCCCAGATCAAGTCCCTGATGTGGGCACTCGTGCTGAGCCTAATTTAGAGCGCATTGCTGCCCTGACTCCCGATGTCATTCTTGCCACAGCCACTCAAGCAGACATCATTCCCGCTCTTGAGAAAATAGCGCCAGTTGTCTATCTAGAAAACTATACCGCCGATGTGAACGCTGGCGAGGTGGCTATCCAACAGTTTGTGTTGCTTGGCAAATTGTTTGGTCAATCAGAGTTGGCTAATCAAAAAATCGCCGAACTCGATAATGAGTTCACGAGATTAAAGGCTCAATTGACAGAGGCCTTCGGATCAGACTTACCTAACGTATTGCCTGTGAGACTCAGTGATGAAAGCTCGGTATTCTTATTTACCGAAAACTCCACCTCGGACTATGTTCTCAAACGACTCGGATTAACCAACCCCATTCCCTTACCAGCGGCCCAATGGGGCGTCACTCAAAAGCGCATTGACGTACTTAAAGATGTCACGAATGGCTATGTTCTAAACATTTTACCCTTCCCCTACTGGGATAAATTAAATCGTTCATATCTTTGGAAAGCGATGCCATTTGTTCGGGAGCAGAGAATCAATTCCGCAGACCCCGTGTGGAGCTATGGTGGAGCCATGTCGTTGAAATATTTGGCAGAGGGTTATACCCAAAGCTTGCTTGAACTCGCGGAATAATTTCCATGGAACGCCAGATTACTAAAGTCTCCATCCCATTAATGGTTTGCGCTCTGATTGCTTGTATCTTGTTGGGAACAAATTTGCCCTTTAATCAACAATGGCATCTGATCACTCAGTCCACGTCACCAGAGAGCTTTGCCGATTTCAGTTATCTTTTTGGGCATTTGCCACGATTAACAATGGCACTAATCGTTGGCGCAACTTTTGGCTTAGTTGGCAGCTTAATGCAGCAACTCACCCAAAACCCCCTCACCTCACCTCTTACGTTAGGTACGTCTTCTGGCGCCTGGCTAGCACTGATCATACTGAATGTATGGTTTACCCAATGGGTGGGCGATTACGCGGTATACGCTGCCATGGCGGGCTCTTTCGCAGCGTTTTTTCTCATTCTCGCCATCGTCGGCATCGAGAATATGACAGGGCTGCCTGTTGTCGTAGCGGGTATGGTTGTGAATATTCTGCTGGGGGCCATTGCCACTGGCATCATGCTGCTTAATGAGCAATTTGCGCAAAATATTTTCATGTGGGGAGCTGGGGATCTTGCACAAAATGGCTGGGAAGACATTCTCTGGTTACTACCAAAGCTGCTTCTAATCATCCCCCTGCTTATTTTTGCGCCACGGATTCTAATGTTAATGCGTCTTGGTCAAGACAATGCCACCGCTCGCGGCCTCGCCGTCTTGCCGACATTCTTAGCACTGATTGGGGCTTCCATATGGCTCACTTCCAGCACCATTACCATAGTAGGCGTCATTGGCTTCATCGGCTTAATTGCCCCTAACTGCGCTCGCGCTATGGGGGCTAGAACACCGCGGCAAGAGTTGCTGGCCAGTATGGTACTGGGTGCCATCTTTCTACTGCTGACGGATCGAGCTGCATTTTTTCTAAGCCAGATGACCTCAACTGTCATTGCAAGCGGCGTCACCACTGCTCTGGTCGGCGCGCCCGCCCTGATTTGGTTTTGTCGGCGCAAGCTTAGGGCGCAGGACAGCCTTGCTCTGATATTACCCAAAGGTAAATCTAACCTTAGCCCCTTTACCTTACCTATCTTAGGGGCGGCCTTTTTGCTTGGCCTAATACTGACGACCACTATCCAGCTTGATAGTGGCATTTGGACTTGGCAGCTTCCTTCAGAGTATCAATGGATGGTTCGTTGGCCCAGAATGCTCAGTGCCATAGCGGCTGGTATGGGTCTTGCCATCGCAGGCGTGCTGCTACAACGACTGATCTACAATCCTCTTGCCAGCCCGGACATTTTAGGGGTGTCAGCCGGTGCCACATTTGCCATTGTGGTGACCACGTTAGCCTTCGGTAGTAGCGCCCTATCGACCCATTGGACAACTGCTATTGTCGGTAGCCTATCGGTTTTAGGGTTATTGCTATTGTTAGGTAAACGACACCAGTTCGCCCCTTCTAGCTTGATACTTACGGGGATTGCGGTGACTGCCTTACTGGATGCCGCCATTCAATTCTTTTTATCTCGAGGTACTTCTGACAGTTACCGCATATTACTTTGGTTGGCCGGCTCCACTTATCGCGTAAGCCCAAGTCAGAGTGTCTTGTTAGCGGTCAGTATGGGCGTTATGTCCTTTGGGGCTTTGCTCTGCTCTCGCTGGTTGACGCAGCTATCAATTGGACGTGGATTCGCAGCGGCACGAGGAGTCCCCGTTCAATGGGCAAGTCTTACCCTACTTTCATTAGTGGCGCTTTTGTGTGCCACTATTACCGCCACCTTAGGACCTATTTCGTTTATCGGTTTAATCGCACCTCATATGGCAATCATGCTAGGTGCCACGAAAGCTCGCGCACAAATTGGTTGTGCTGGCTTGCTGGGGGCGACGTTATTGCTGTGGGCTGATTGGTTCGGACAGGTCATTCTGTACCCTGCTCAAATCGCTGCAGGGACAATTGTGTCGATTGTCGGCGGCCTATATTTTATCTTGCTGCTGCTACATAACCGGACAACCCGAAGACATTAATACTAAAAAGGCGTTTCCAAGAATGCTTGTTAGCGCCTTGTCACTCGACCCGTAATCATTTGAGCAATGAGATTCCTTGGTCCTTTGAGCGTAAATACAACTACCGCTAACACATGCATAAACACCA
Source organism: Rhodanobacter aciditrophus (assembly GCF_042679525.1). Classification (GTDB taxonomy): domain Bacteria; phylum Pseudomonadota; class Gammaproteobacteria; order Pseudomonadales; family Marinomonadaceae; genus Marinomonas; species Marinomonas aciditrophus. The sequence goes on along the minus strand of NZ_JBHTMN010000018.1, from coordinate 244,071 downwards.
TCACCAGTGTGGAATTAGCAAAGAATCCGTGAACCTCCTCCGCCAAGTGAGCACCACTAAACACTCCTTCAATCGCCCAACCACTTAATCCTGTTAAGGCCAGCCCTATGAGCAGTGCAAAGATCATTATGGCTCCGAGAGGGTTGTGACCATTATCTTCAGGTATATTCCCTGAGATTAACTCTTGAATATGAGTGCGTATGGCTAATTTACTAGGAAAGAAGTTTGCGAAGCGGGCATTATGGGTGCCTATTAGCCCCCATACTACACGTATGACAAGCATGCTTAAGACATAATAGCCTGCCCATTCATGCAACTCACTGCCCTCTTCAAGTATGAGAGCGTTTAGCAGAAAAGCGGCTGCCACCGTCCAGTGAAAAACCCTGACAACAGGATCCCAAATGATTATTGAGTGGCGCATTACGCAAGCCTCATCCAAATTAAGGTGAGACAAACATAAGCTGGTAAGATTAATTCAGCCTTAATTTAGGCAGAAGACCCTCAGGTCTAAGAAAAAACAGTTTCCAGCTTCTCTGCTACCGCTAACAGATCCGCATCTCGACCATGACAAGCGGTCAACATGATACCAATAGGCATACCTTGCGATTGATAGGGTAACGAAATGCTGCAGCCATCCAGTACGTTTGCAAGGGTGGTGTTGCGCAGACAAAGCAGGTTCATCTGATCAAATACCCCGTCATCTTCAAGAGACTCAAAGGTTGGTGGAAGGCAAGCCACCGTAGGCATAAGCAAAAAAGTATTCCGCTCTGCAGCTTGATAATCGCCTTTGATTCGATCTCTTAAGACGCAGGTTTGCATAAAGTCTTCATCTGACACTTCCGTCCCCCGAGCCATTCGTTTTCGCACCCGCGGATCAAGCTGATCACTGCTTAGATCAAAAAGTGATTGGTAGGCTCGGCGACTTTCCACTGCAGAAAACTGCCAAACAGGAAGTTCTTTGTAGTCATCCAACTGAGGAATATGTCGCCGCTCGACAATAATCCCTAAGGATTCTATGTTGGCAAGCGCTTGCTCAAATCCTTCTTTAACAATAGGATCAAGATCGTCAAACCCAAAGTTGGTGGGCACTACAAGATAAATGGGATCTTGAGTTTCATCGGCCTGCTTGCCAGATAACACTTCCCAAGCCTGTCGACAGGTTGCCACATCTCTTGCGATAGGCCCCACACTGTCCAGTTCATTGGACAGAGGCAAGCAACCTTGTCGCGACACTGAATCCTGAGTAGGTTTAAACCCAGTTAAACCACAAAATGCCGCTGGAATGCGCAGGGAGCCCCCGGTATCCGTGCCCAAAGCAATGTCAGCTAAGTTGAGTGCCACCGATACGGCGCCACCACTGGTGGAGCCGCCAGGAATACGACCGGGTAACAAGGGGTTGTCAGGGGTGCCATAATGAGGATTTAAACCCAATCCAGAGTACGCTAATTCGGTCATATTGGTATGGCCCACCAACTTGGCACCAGCACTGATTAAACGGGTAACCACCTCTGCATTCGCTTGAGCAATGCCTTGATTGAGTATCTTTGTTCCGCCGGTAGTAGGATATCCCAATACATCAAATGTGGACTTAATAGACACCAGAGCGCCAGATAGCTCTCCCTCGTGGGAAGGAAGTGATTCCAGATCAAATACATCAATAAATATCGAGTTATCCGCTTGCTCAATGCGCTCTTGGAGCGATTCCAAATGACTTGCTAGGCCTCTGTTTCGCCAAGGAAATGTTGCGCTCATATCCATACCACCCTGTCTCTCGAAAACTTAAACCGCTAACACTTGGACTAGAATCGTGCTCGAAAGTGCCATTCGCCGATTGCAATGTCATTTTTAATAGACAAACGAATGTCATCATCTAAAGCTTCGTCATCGTAATCATACAATCCCAACATGGGCATAACCTTGTTGCGCTTAATTTCTTTACCAATGAACTCCAGCATAACTCGGGTACAGCAAGGCATGCGCTCGCCACTGCCAGAAACACCGAGACGCAAGCCAGTTAAGCGGTCCACACGATTTTTAAACGTGGGATAAAGCACGGTTTGAGTCATTTCCAAGTTGGTAAGCGTCTCATAATCGTGCAAAAAGATTCGGTCTCCCAAGAACTGCACGACCCCTTTGTACAGTCCATGAAAAGGTTTACCGGATTTACGTGGGTTGAGACGCTCAGTCCGCTGGTAATAGGTTTTATTGCCTTGGCGCTCAATACACACCAAAGTTCTCAGCACCTTACCTGGGTATGCCATGGATAAATAATATTCAAAATAGTACCCCACGTACTTTTCAATGCCGCTTTGGCCAACACTGTTAAGCTTGTCAAAGTATTGCTGTTCAGGGGTTGCCGCCACCGGCTCTTGTTCCGTCACGGGGCGCACTTGCAACAAACGTCTAAATTGGCTGTGTGGAAGCAAGATCTCATGCTCCTCCACCCCAAAGAAGTCACAAATTCGACGCAAGGTGCTGTTGGAAGGAAAGGTGGTTCCACTTAGATAACGGTTAAACTGCGGACGGTTTACGGCTAATCGACGGCAGACATCTGCGATGGACTTGTAGTAACTGCAAAGTAGCCGCAGATTTTCGGGGAAATTTTCATTCATTGGGGGCCTCCTGAACTACTAGCATACTAACGCTTCCAAGAAGGTAGTTAAACCTAAAAGTTGATGCTATTTGACGTCAAAAAAGTACCAATCAGCAACAATACAGATCAGTATACGAACTCCACATTTGACGATAAATTCGTTTCAATAATGACACATCGGCACTAAATTTAAAAAGATGTGCCCATGAAGAGCTTTGGCGCTGAGTGTCGCTTTGCTTCATCATTAAGCAGACTCTCAATTTCCTTGTTCCCTTACATGCTAAGTCAGGTAATAAAATGGATACACGTTCTGAATACGACCTTCTGGGAACTTTGGATGTTCCTGCGCAAGCTTATTATGGCATTCAAACCCTGCGAGCCTCGCAAAACTTTAAGATAACAGGGGTGCCTATTGGACACTTCCCTGAGCTGATCAAGGCCCTTGCCATGGTCAAAGCCGCTGCGGCACGCACTAACCAAGAGTTTGGACTGCTGGATGACACAAAAACTGATGCCATTGTCTATGCCTGTCAGGATCTTATAAACGGCCAATATCACGATCAATTTATCGTAGATGTGATTCAAGGCGGGGCCGGAACGTCAACTAACATGAACGCGAACGAAGTCATTGCCAACATAGGTTTAAGCAAACTTGGCTTTGGTCTTGGTGATTACCAACACCTGCATCCAAATGACCATGTCAACAAATCCCAGTCCACCAATGACGCCTATCCGACGGCGGCGCGCCTGGGCATCCAGTTTGCTGCGGACAACTTTCTACCAGCTTTAGCTCAACTGAAGGAAGCATTGGAAGCCAAAGGCCAAATGTTCGCCTCCGTACTGAAAATGGGGCGCACTCAGTTACAAGACGCGGTGCCCATGACACTGGGTCAAGAGTTCAACGCATTTGCAACCACACTTGGGGAAGACATTGACCGCATTCAGGACGCCTGCGCCCTACTCTGTGAAGTAAACTTAGGCGGTACCGCTATCGGTACGGGAATCAACACCCCTGAAGGGTACTCACAAAAGGCCATAGAAAAGCTCGCTATTATTTCTAAAAAGCCTCTAACCCCAGCCAGTAACTTGGTAGAAGCCACATCCGATATGGGGGCTTTTGTCTTCTTCTCTGGTATTCTAAAGCGCTTGGCAATCAAGTTAAGCAAGATGAGTAATGATTTAAGGCTTCTATCGAGTGGGCCGCGCACAGGCCTTGGTGAAATAAAGCTACCTGAGATGCAACCTGGCTCTTCGATTATGCCGGGCAAGGTAAACCCTGTTATCCCAGAAGCCATGAACCAAACAGCTTATCAGGTGATTGCGTCAGATTTAGCGGTCACCCTTGCTGCAGAAGCAGGTCAATTACAGCTGAATGCCATGGAACCCATGATCATTTACAACGTATTAAACTCGTTAAAAATGCTGCGTGAAGCCTGTGACATGCTCAATCAAAAATGTATTCAGGGCATTCAAGCAAATGAAGCCACGTGCTTGGCCCATGTGGAAAACAGTATTGGCATCATCACTGCATTAGTTCCACACATCGGCTACAGCAATGCTTCTCGAATTGCACGAGAAGCGTTACTCACCGGCGCCACGGTGAAATCATTAATACTGCTCGAAGGATTGCTAACGGAAGACCAGCTTAACGAGCTACTGAAGCCAGAAAAAATGATTGCTCCAACGAAATTGTCGAGCTGATCACCAAGGAGACAACGTGACCTCTAAACTACTTATTCTATACACAGGCGGCACCATTGGTATGGTGCAAACAGACGACGGGCTGGCTCCCTCTTCTGGCCTGCAGGCTCGAATCCATGACACACTTGGGGAAAGTCTGGATGACTTACCTGAGTTCGATTTGATCGAGTTAAACCCGCTCATCGATAGCTCCAATATTACACCCTCTAACTGGAGCCAGATTTATGATGCCCTTCAGCAACATTGGCATGAGTATGCTGGTTTTATTGTCCTACATGGTACCGACACACTGGCTTACACTGCTGGCGCCCTGTCCTTCATGCTGGGCACCTGCAATAAAAACGTCATCATCACAGGCTCTCAAATCCCACTAGGCATGGGTCGTAGTGATGCAAACAGCAACTTAGAATCCGCGATGGCCTTGGCCGTCGAGCCAAGCTTTGGCATGGTGTCCGTGTTATTCCACCACACTCTTATGCAAGGTAGTCGAGTTACTAAGTTCAGTAGCCATGACTTTTCAGCGTTTCAATCTTTTAACGCTGAGCCTTTAGCGAAACTTTCTATCCATAAACAGTTTGCTGGTACAGCATTGAACCCAAGCGCTCTCCAAGCACCGGCAAAGCGTCACTATGAGTTTGATAATAATGGCGTGGGCATCCTTGTGCTCCATCCAGGCATGTCTGATTATGCTTACGAAGGCTTTTTGAAGGACCCGGAGTGCCGTGCAGTGATTATCCAGACCTATGGCGCAGGGAATATAGCGGATCAAAACACAGGTTTTGTGGACTTCTTAAGTAAGATGCAGCAAGCACAAAAACCCGTCATCAATGTCACCCAGTGTGCCCATAGCGGTACCGCACAAGGTGCCTATGCATCGGGTTCTTTACTCTGTAAGCTGGGGATCCTAGATGGTAAAGATATTACTTTGGAAGCGGCTTTCGCCAAGCTACATTGGCTATTGGCTCAATCCTACAGTTATGAGCAGATCCAACAGCAATGGCCCCAAGCCCTGATCGATGAGATGACCTCTAGTGAAGCTTAATAATTAGTTTCAAAAGCGGTCACACAGGCCGAAATTCCATTCGGCCTGTTGATTCAGAATCACGGTTAGGGGATGATTTTGATGGATTCGGTTTTACATTTAACGAGCGACCTATGATCATATCCCTAACGACACCTGCCATGCTCTTCCCTGCAGTTTCATTGCTTTTGCTGGCCTACACCAACCGCTTCGTTACCCTTGCTTCTATCATCCGTAACTTTGATCCTGAACACAGCACGGAAAGTACGCAACAACAAATCACCAACCTGCGTAAGCGCATCTATTTAATCCGCCGCATGCAAGAGGCCGGCGTGATCAGCTTTTTCCTATGCGTCCTCTCCATGATGGCTTTGTATTGGCAATACGAAGAAGTAGGCGGCTATATTTTTGCCGCCAGTTTAGTGTGTTTGCTCTATTCCCTGTATTTATCCGTTCGAGAAATTAACATTTCCTGCGATGCCCTAGACGTCCATTTGAAAAACTTTAAAGTGGATTTTAAGCGCAAGCTAAAGCGTTAATCCTCTAATGGCTTCGACCAAACCGCCCATTCATTGCCACATGGATCAAGGAAGTGAAAACGGCGTCCACCGGGAAACTCGAAAATAGTCTGCTCTATGGTGCCGCCGTTGCTCTCAACACGAGCCAAAGTTGACTCCAAATCCTCAGCATACAGCACCACTAACGCTGCCCCAGTCTGAGGTCGGGAGCAAAACTCCGCACGAAAGAAGCCTCCGTCCAACCCTGAGTCGAAAAAGGCACTGTAATCAGGACCATAGTCAACGAATGTCCAACCAAAGGTTTGACTGAAAAAAGCCTTATTGGCCTCAAGATCTCGAGCAGGCAGTTCTACATAATTTATTTTATTGGATTCCATAAGACCGACCCTTTCTAATTTATAACGTTTACGACCAATTCAAGTCACCCTTATAAAGCTGCCGCGGTCACCAACACAACACTCACCACGATCATAGCGCCACCTGCCCACTGTTGTGGTGTGACTCGCTCGTTAAAGCGACGTTTGGAAAAGTATAGCGTACCAATAATCTCAGCTTGCCCTAAGGTTTTCACCAGAGCTGGATTCACTAAAGCAAAGCCCGTAAACCAACCGATAGAGCCCAGTGAGCTGAGCACACCTACTTTTATGCTCAATCCGACCGATCGATTCACTGGGGCCAAAAAATCACGGGCTTTATAGATCTGAATGGCACATAACAAAATCGATTGCAGTGCCAAAACGTACCAAAGCGTTACCCCTGCACTGGTAATAATAGAACCGTCTAATGAATGACTCGCCATGGAGGCGGTTACCGAGGTCACGGCAAAACACAAGCCGCTACCAAGACCCGCAATCAGGGACATATCCTTATGGGCATGCCTAAGGTTTTGCAGCTTAATGCTCATAACCAAAGCCCCTAATACGCCAAGAATGATGCCACTCCAGGCCATACCATTTAACGAATAATGTAACAACGGAATGCCGATCAAGGCCGCCAACACCGCCTCAGTCTTAGCCAACAAGGTACCTAATGCAAAGCTGCCAGATTGGAACACCCGCAACATCAAATAGGTCGCCAGTATCTGAGCGATGGCACAGACTGTCCCATAAAACAAAAAAGGCCCATAACCTGATGCAGAAACGCCCCCTAAGGCCCACCAAACGATACAGAGGTAAAGGGTAACCAGAGGCAATCCGTAGAGAGATCGAGCCATAGTTGCGTGAAGAAAACCCTGCTCTTGTGACAAGGTCTTTTGATAAGCGGTACGCATGGATTGGCATGCGGCGGCGAATAAGGTGACAAAAACCCACATAAAAACGAACATCCATTACTTTAAAACAAGCTAAGCATGTGACCTTGCTATATATTTGTAAAAAGAATATTTAGAATTGATTTCATTCCTTTAAGGAATCCTTAACGATTGAATCATTACAATCAAACAACCTTTAACACTGACTTTATCCATATAAGTAAATCCTAAGACACATCATGACTCGACAATTTCTACAATTTGGCAGTGTTGGCGCTTTAGGCTTTATCGTAGATGCCAGCGTGCTTTGGATATTGTCCCACTGGCTCCCTTACGAAGTAGCCCGAGCCTTGTCTTTTTGGGCGGCCGTCACATCAAATTGGTGGTTCAATCGGATCTTTACGTTTAAAGAAGCCAGACGAGATGAAAGGGCTCACCATCAGTGGGGGCGATTCTTCTGCGCCTCTTTGATTGGATTTATTCCGAATTGGGGACTGTTTGTCTTACTAATGGAATGGGGTAGTCAGTTAAGTATCAGCAACTGGCCTATTTATCCGTATGCTGCCTTAATACCTGGCATTTTAGCAGGCATGATAATTAACTTTTCTTTGTCAAAAATTTGGGTATTCAAAGCCTAGGCTCTCTGACCTAAGCTTTGATTCCTGAATTCGACCACCTAATTACGGGGTTTCGATTTCGCCCTTAGCGGAGTGACGAGCAAAACGACGTTTCTCTAAACCATGGGTTTGATCGCTTTGCTCCCACGGCCATCCTCCAAATTGGGTACGCTGGTAATCATAAAATGCTTGTTGCAATTCTTGACGAGTATTCATCACGAATGGACCATGTTGCTGTACTGGCTCACCAATTGGACGACCTTGTAACAATAGAAAGCGACTCTTACTGCCAGTGTTCTTCATAGTGATGTCCGCATCGCTGTCGAGCACCAAAGCCTCTCTGATCGATACCTCCGTCCCATCCACTTGAGCCGAGTCCCCTTCAAAAAAGTACAAAGCACGAGTTAAACCTTTGCTTGCCGCAGGCAAGGTCCAACTTGCCTCTTCATCAAGATCAATGATCCAGATTGCCACATCATTCTCGTTATCAGCCGCCCAAGAATCTGGCGGTGGCGCAACAGGTTCAGCAATCGTACCTGTTGGTGACGTGTATGCCCCCGCAACGACCTTGATATGGACCTCATGTCCTGCCGCATCTGGCACTTTAACTATGGGAGTTTGTTCATTCCATAGCATGGCGAAATGAGGCTCAACCATCTTGTTTTTCGCTGGCAGATTTAACCAGATCTGAAACAATTCTAGAGGGTTTGGCTGATCATCATGAACTAAAGGGAACATCTCAGAGTGCTGGACACCTTTGCCTGCCGTCATCCATTGAGTATCCCCTTCCCCATAACGACCAGCTGCGCCCATGGAGTCCGCATGATCCACAAAGCCTTCATTGACTATGGTTACTGTCTCAAAACCTCGGTGTGGATGAGCTGGAAAACCTGGCACCTTGCTACCGTGATACATACGCCAGCCGTCTTTACCTTGAAAATCTTGGCCAATATGACGCCCCGAAAGCGACGCATCAGGGCCTAATTTTCCATTTCCTTTTGGAAAGCGGTCATCGTGAAAAGCACAAAATAAAAATGGATCAAACGTTGGCCAAAACATTTCCAAGGCCAAGCGCTGTTTAATATGCGAGGACATAATCTCTCCCAAGAGTATTAAAGATTTTGTAAGGGTATCCTATGAAAACGGTGCTGGCGAGACACCAAATCATGCTTACTTACTTTTTGTTAGCTTCAAATCGAAGGGTTTGATGGGTTTGATTTAAAAAGTTGAAGTAATACTTAAGTAGAATCTATATTCACTTTCCATTGTCCTATCCTTAGTTTATAAACATTGTGTAAATAATTGCGTTTTAGGGATATGTTATATGGGCCAGAATTGGGGATTTTCACTAGTTATTGCGTTAACCGGTGTAATCGGTATTGTTTTGCCAGATGTTTCAACATTATATGGATTCACTTTAGTTGTAATGGCCTCAGGGAATATCGTAACGGCATACATTCTAGCTAAGAAAAAACCGCTTAAATCACATCATCAGCCATTGAAAGCAGAAACATCTCCAGAGCAAATAGCGCAAAAAGTTTCTATCACTGCTTCAAAAATGGCCATCGGTTCCGCTGAAGTGTCCCATGCAGTGGACGGTTTAACCAAGCATATCCAACAAGTCGAAACTCATAGTCAGCAGATCAGTGAAGCAACCTTAGTTTTGAGCAGCAGCGGCGAGCAACTGTCGCAACACATAACATCCATTAACCAAACTATGGAAAAGACAGCTGCATCGGCCACCACCTCCGAGCAACAACTCAAGCTCGGGGCAGAAAGGGTGGTAGAGCTATCTCGCTCCGTTGAAGAGGCTGCCCACCAAATTGAGCGACTCAACCAGAGTGCTGATGAAATTGAATCCATCACCGATGTAATCAAGGGGGTTTCTGAGCAAACCAACCTACTCGCCCTTAATGCTGCGATAGAGGCGGCTCGAGCTGGTGAGCAAGGCCGAGGCTTTGCCGTGGTGGCAGACGAAGTACGAACCCTCGCCGGAAAAAGCGCCGAAGCATCACAAAAAATCGCTGACATGCTGAATGAGGTGCGACAGAACAGTCAAAAAACTCGGGATAACATGAGTAAAGTCACTAGCCAAAGCGACACCCTTAAAGATGAACTAATCAGCATTACAGACACCTTCATACACATCACTCAAGATGTTCAAAATGTCTCCCTTTCCATGGAAGAAATTAAGCAATCCAGCAGTGACTTCCAGACCACGAGCTTACAGATTAACGGATCCATTGGTGATATTAGCCAATCACTTACGAGCCTCTCAAATCGCGGCATGACACTGTCCAAGCAAGCCAGTACTTTAAGCGAGGGCGCGGAATCCATCTTCTTGAACTTGGACGGAATAGAATACGAAAGCTTCTTCAAAGAGACCTTGGCCGAAGGTAGGGCGGCGGCCAGCGCTATTGGCAAAATATTGGACTCTCTTATTGAAAAAGGTGACGTTTCGGAGGCGGCATTATTTGGTGACCAATACCAGCCGATTCCTAATACTAATCCCACTAAGTTTTCGACAGCTTATGACCGTCTCACAGATCAGTATTTGCCTGATATTCAGGAGCCAATCCTTGAGCGCCAAAAGCACATACTCTATGCAGGTGCCGTCAATAGAAAAGGCTACTTCCCCACTCACAACAAACGCTACAGCAAACCCTTAACCGGTGATTATGATGTGGATCTACTAAACAACCGCACCAAACGTATCTTTGATGATCCCACAGGAAGACGTTGTGGTAGCCATACAGATGCCTTTCTACTCCAAACTTACAAACGTGATACAGGAGATGTGCTTCATGATCTATCGATCCCCATTTATGTGAAAGGCAAGCACTGGGGTGGATTTAGGATAGGTTTCACTGCAAAGGCCTAAGTCAGAGTGATAGGTAACTGGAGCATTAAGACTCGCTTAATGTTTCTAGTGGATACTCAAAATTCCAATTAATGTGTGAGAAATGATGTCTAACTCTTCTGATAAAAACGAATCAACGACCCCCTACCTGTCTATCATCGTGCCGTTTTTAAATGAGTCTGAAAACCTAGCGAAGTGCCACCATGCCTTGTTACAGGTATTAGATAAACTGCCACATCATTCTGAAATTGTTTACATAGATGATGGCAGTACTGACGACAGTTGGTTGGTAGCTTGCTCATTGCACTCCGGCCGCCATTCGTTACGCGTTATTCGTTTAAGCCGAAATTTTGGTAAAGAATGCGCATTGAGCGCGGGATTACTAAAAGCTTCAGGTAGCGCGGTGATTCCATTTGATGCAGATCTCCAAGACCCGCCGGAATGCATATTCCAGATGGTTGAAGAATGGGAGTCTGGTTACGATATTATTGAAATGCAAAGGACCGAACGCTTAGGGGAAACTTTTTGCAAAAAACTGTCCGCTAAACTCTTTTATAAAACCCTTTCCGCCCTTTCAGACTCTGACATTAACGAAAATGTTGGGGATTTTCGTCTACTAGATCGCAAAGTCGTTCAAGTGATCAATAGCATGCCTGAGCGTAATCGTTTTATGAAGGGGCTACTATCTTGGCCTGGTTTTAAACGCAAGGTTCTAACTTTTCAACGAGCTCCCAGACATGCAGGCACTTCCAAGTGGAATTACTTCAAGTTATTCAAACTTGCCTTTGAAGGCATTACTTCTTTTAGTACGAAGCCTCTCAGACTCGCAACGTTTGCTGGTGTAACGACATCGTTAATCGCATTTATCTATTCCATAATTGTGCTCACAAAGACCGTCATTTGGGGAGATCCCGTGGCAGGTTATCCCTCGTTGCTAATTGTTGTTCTACTTATAGGGGGAGTTCAACTGCTCTCCATCGGATTACTGGGGGAATATGTGGGGCGTCTTTTTATCGAATCTAAGCAGCGCCCTCTTTACGTAGTCATGGAAGAAATTTTTAAAGAATCCAAGGATTCCCCCCAAGCCAATGAATCAAACATTTCTCACATTAACGCCCACCAGGATATTAGAAATGGAAAAGCACTTTCCGGCGAATAAATCGATTATTATCGCCATTAGTGGACTGTTACTACTTCGCTTTTTTTCTCTCGCGCTTTACCCATTAATGGACACCACAGAAGCGCGATATGGCGAAATGGCTCGCATCATGCTGGAAACCCAAAACTGGGTGACCCCAATGTTCGATTATGGGGTACCATTTTGGGGTAAGCCTCCGATGTTCACTTGGCTTAGTGCTCTTGGATACAGTGTTTTTGGTGTGAATGAGTTCGGTGCCAGAGCACCACATTTGCTTGTGGGTGCTGGCATATTATTACTGATCTATCCTTTTGCCACCTTCACCTTTAAGTCTGCACGAAGTGGCTTATTTGCCTGTGTCATTCTGACATCCACGGCGGCCTTCCTAATCTTCTCTGGCTCAGTGATGACAGATACAGCCCTGACTTTTTCTATTACCATGGCCATGGTTGGCTTTTGGATGGCATGGGTCACAGGCGAAAAAAAGTGGGGATATCTGTTCTTTATTGGCTTGGCGTTTGGCCTATTGTCCAAAGGGCCATTAGCGATCGTGCTGGTAGGCATCAGTCTCTTCCTATGGCTATCCATTAACCGCCAGTGGTCTCTTCTTTGGGGACGACTTCCTTGGATCACAGGCACCCTGCTAATGCTCATCATTGCAATCCCTTGGTATGTTTTAGCTGAGCTCAGAACCCCAGGGTTTTTAGACTATTTTATCGTCGGCGAACATATTAAGCGGTTTCTTGTGAGTGGCTGGGAAGGTGATTTATATGGTTCAGCTCATACACAGCCTAGGGGAATGATCTGGCTTCTTGGGTTGATTGCCTTGATGCCTTGGACGCCGATTTTAATGGCTCAATTAGGACGCATTTGGCGTCACTCCTCCATACAGAATGACGAATATTCGGGGGTGCTTTCCTATTTAATCTGTTGGATGCTCGCACCTTTGTTGTTGTTTACCATGGCTGGAAATATCCTGATGAGTTATGTGATGCCGGCTTTACCTGCCGCCGCACTCTTGATTACATACTTGCAGCTTAAACGCCCTATTCGCAAAGTTTGGTATGGTATTGGGGCTATAACTCCAGCACTTTTAATATTGGTAGTCATCGTTTTGAATACCTCAACCGTAGACAAGCTGTCCGATAAACAACTGGCGGCTAGTTGGCTAAACACACCTGAACATAAGCAAGCCCAATTGTATTATGTTGGCGAGAAGTCTTTTTCATCACAGTACTACAGTCGCGGTATCGTGGAATCCATTACTGGCAATGTTCAAGCGTGGGCGGGAAAACAACTTCAGCCGTTCTTTTTCATACAGCCGAAAACGTCACAAGCTTTGTCTGTTATTTCAAAAACTTGGCAGTGCGTCTTGAAAAGTGAAAACACAAAACGCCAGCTGTTTTATTGTTCTAAGTAAAATCTCGATTACAAAAGTTTCAAATCCACCTTTTACTTTCAATAGTAAAGGTGGACTTCTGTCTGTGAAATAGATTGGTAGACTTCGCCCCCATAATAATCACAAACAGAGAGTGTCCTTCATGAATACTAGCGAAGCTATTCCTTCAAATGACCAGCGCGCCGTTAAGGCAACCCTTTTTGTTGCGGCGTTTATCATTCTTTTAGCCACATACTTTAACGAGTTGCCAGGCGGCATGATTGGCGCATTAGGCGCAATGGCTATTGTCGGTTTTGTACTGAATTACATCGGTGACCGAACTCCTATTATTAACCAGTTCTTCGGTGGCGGCGCGATTGTCGTTATCTTTGGTTCTTCTTACCTATTCCACAGTGAATGGATATCTGGCGATATCGAACAACAAATCACAACCTTTACCAAAGGCGGCGGTTTCTTGTCATTTTACGTTGCCAGCCTAGTCACTGGCTCTATCCTAGGGATGAGCACTGCAACCCTTAAGAAAGCAGCTCTTAAATACATCCCTGTTATCTTGGGCGCTGTGGCCATTTCTTTCTTGTTTGCAGGTTTGATCGGCTTGTTATTCGGTAAGAACTTATTTGAATCCTTAATGCTGATTGCCTTGCCTATTATGGGTGGCGGCATGGGCGCCGGTGCCGTACCTTTGGTAGAAATCATGTCTGGCCGTACCGGAATGGACGCTTCAGATTTAATGTCTCAAATGGTGCCCGCTCTTGCTATCGGTAATGCCATCGCCATCGTGATCGCAGGTTTACTAAACAAAATTGGCCAAATACGCCCTACTTGGACAGGTAACGGCGAGCTAATCCGCGGAGATGCAACTGCTATCGTTGATAACGAGAAAAAAGAACCTCTAGATGTAGCCAAGCTTGGCCTAGGTGCTTTGATCGCGATCAGCATGTTTTTCTTAGGCACTCTGTTATCAAACGTGATTAGCATGCACACCTACGCACTGATGATTCTTTCGATTGCCTTGATTAAAGTGTCTGGCATCATGCCAGAACAGCTAGAGAAAGCAGCTCATGCTTGGTACACCTTTGTAGTCGGTAACCTAACACCCGCTTTGTTGGTGGGTATCGGTGTGGCTTACACTGACTTGAACCAAATTATCGATGCCCTATCACCTATGTACTTCGCTCTAGTCTTCGCCACTGTTCTCGGTGCGGCGATTGGTGCAGGTCTAGTCGGTCGCTTGATGGGCTTCTTCCCAATCGAATCAGCCATCACTGGTGGACTGTGTATGGCGAACATGGGCGGAACCGGCGATGTTGCGGTATTAGCCGCCAGCCGACGCATGCAACTCATGCCATTTGCTCAAATATCGTCCCGAATTGGTGGTGCCTTCATGCTTATCCTAGCGACATTTGCCATTCAACTTCTCGGTTAAACTTTACACCTGGGCTCTCTATGAGAGCCCTCTTAGCTTCTTTATACTATGGGACACTTTGAACAAACATCGCATCCCATGACCCTAAAGTCCTACCTTAGCGCTATTATCTTAGCGACCATCACCCTGACCATTTTAATTTCAGGGGCGTTGCTGGTATTTGTGACCAAGCAAACCTATATCGACGGTGTCAGCCAACGGGGGATGGAACTTGCCAAAGTCCTAGCTCGTGACGCACGAATTATTCAAGGAGTCCTCACCTCTAATCAAGGTACTGCTACCACGCTACAGGGCTATATCGAACCCATTCGCGCTGAAACTGACGCCTCCTACATAGTTGTTACTAACCAAAATGGCATCCGTCTGAGTCACCCTAATTCAGACCGAGTGGGCAAGACATTTATTGGAGACGACATACTTCCTACATTGGAAGAAGGTCGAGTTCAAACCACGGTTGCCGTTGGCTCACTGGGTCGAGCCATACGAAATTTCGCGCCCATTGAATACGACAATCAAGTTATTGGAGCCATTAGTATTGGTTACCTGGAACAGTCAGTCGCGGAATTACTGTTTGACTATTATCTTGGCGCCACTCTTTGGTTGGCGCTTATATATATAATCGCCATCGCTATCACGCTGGCGATTATCAGCAAATTAAAACGTACCTTTTTGCGCTTTGAGCCAGAAGAAATTGTACAACGCTTTAAAGAGCACAGCTTACTCCTAGATAGCATTCGTGAAGGCATCATTGCCATTGATCGACAGCATCGAATCACCGCCATCAATGGTGCAGCCGCTGGCTGGCTCACATCAGACCATCAAACCCATGAGCTAGTGGGCAGCCCTTTAAACAACCTCTCAAATACCCTATCTCTGCTGATTGTCGAAGCACTGACTAATCGCCATAAATGTTCTGTCACCTTAGGACAACACGAATTCGCTGTGACGCTTTACCCATTAACCGGCGACTCTAACCATTCAGGCTATTTAATTGTTCTCAACCACGAACAAGAAATGTCAGAACTAGAACGTGAGCTTACACGGACGACGGCCTATGCTAACCAGCTTCGTGCCCGCACCCATGAATACAACAACAAGCTTAATGTCATTTCTGGCCTATTACAGGCAAATAAAACCAGTGAAGCAATCAACTATTTACAGCGGGAAAGCGATGCTCATCAGCACATGCTAGGAAACCTAGTTAAAAGCATAGAGAACAGCCCCGTGGCAGGCATGCTACTGGCTAAATACCACTATGCTAATGAACATCAAATCACCTTTACACTAGATGAAGACAGCCAGCTCAAAAATTATGATCAATCAGTGAATGACGACCTCATTACACTCATTGGAAATCTCATTGAAAACGCCTTCTACGCGGTGTTGAACAATAAATCTAATGAGCAAGCTGACGTCACGCTTTTTATTAGTGATCGCACGAACCATCTAATGGTCACCGTAGAAGACTCAGGGGCAGGTATTGATAAAGCGCTCGCTGACCGGGTTCTAGACATGGGCGTCAGTACTAAAGAGGATGCAGCACAACACGGAATGGGGTTATACCTCGTTAATCGTGTGGTAAAGCATTACAATGGCAGCCTAGATTGGGAACGCAGTGAAGACAGTACAACAGTATTCAGTGTGTACCTTGATAAACGAGAGCTCAAAAAATGACCCAATACTCTGTTTTAATCGTGGAAGACGATCCACAAGCAAGTTACACACTTGAACAAGCCATTAATCAGCACCCGCTTTTTAATGTGATTGCTGCCGCTGAAAGTCTTGCTGAAGCGACTATGCATTTAGCCCATCGACCAGATCTGGTTCTGCTAGACATCACTCTACCTGATGGCAGCGGCATGTCGCTTCTAAGAGAAATCCGCCAAACAGACATTACTACCTCCGTGATCATGACAACCGCCGAGCGGGAGTCCAGCACCGTTGCCCAAGCCATTCAACACGGTGTGGTAGATTACCTGGTTAAACCATTACGTTTATCTCGAGTACATCAAGCACTGAATGATTTTGCTGCGTTCCAAAGTAAACTAGACAGTGCGGAGTCGGTTGATCAACTTCAGATCGATGAGCTAATGCGCAAAAATACCACCCAAAACCGCACTCGAAAAACACCGAAAGGAATTGATAGCAAAACCCTAGCCACCATGATGGAGCATATCAAATCCCGTACGGAGCCTTTTTCGGCCCAAGAAATCGGCAATGACCTAGAGCTAAGCCGCATTACCGCACGACGTTACCTTGAGTACTTAGAGGAACAAGGAATGGTCAGCATGAGCCTTAACTACAATACCGGCGGGCGCCCTAAACAGCTGTATCATGTGGTCGCTTCATAAGGGGCAGACTTTGATCGACCTTTGAAGCGTACATTCGCCACCAACAATGACCCAATAACCAAAGCAATTCCGCCCCACTGCAACCAACCCAGCGCCTCAGACAAAAGGGTCATTCCCAACAAGACAGCGACAATAGGGTTCAACAAGCACAACATACCAAAGGCATTCGGGCCAACTTGCTTAATGGCATTCACCGCAATCAAATAACCAATGGCGGTATTTAGAATCACCAACCAAAGCAGTCCCGGAATATGATGAGCTTCAGGCATAGGCGGAGCCCCCTGAAACCACCAAGCCACTGGAAACAGCAACGCCCCAGAAAACAATAGCTGCCAAGTCGCCACGCCTAGAATATCCGTCACCTGCCAATGCTTCGTTAAAAGAGTGGCAATTGCTATCATCAAAGTCGCCCCCAACGCACAAGCAACCCCTATACCGTCTAACTGAGCTGATGGATTCAGAAGCAACATCACCCCCACCAAGCCTATGAGGGCAGATAAAATGGCTTTTAAAGTCGGTGATTGACGCAATACTCCCCACTGAATCAGGATTAGCAATATTGGCAAAGTAGCTCCTAGAGTACCTGCAACTCCCCCGGGTAGACGAAATGCCGCCACCATCAATAGAACAAAAAACACCGCTATATTGAAAAAGCCCAATACAAACACTTTTTGCAGGTTCATGCGCGGCAAGCGACGTACAAACAGTAGCAAAAAGACGCCTGCACCTAAGGCCCGCCAAACCGCCACCCAAAGGACTGGCATATCTGTTAGAAATAACCCCACCGCCGCATAAGTACTGCCCCATAAAATGGGCGCGACCGCTGCCAACCAGTATGCATACATAAATCTTCTCTCTTTGAATTTATCTTTCACAAAAGATACTTTCGAGAAAGATATTGTATTAACACCTAACAATCAAGTATCTTTTTAAAAAGATACTTTTATATAAGAGAGCACCATGAGCGATCACGTGACTAAAATTCTCAACCAATGGGCAAACGTGCGCCCTGACCTTGATTGCACTCCCATGGGCATCATTGGCAGAGTTGGACGGCTAGAGAAGTTCCTGTCTCCGGAAATAGAAAAAGTCATTAGTGATCACAATATGAGTCGCATTGAATTCGATTTGATGGCGACGTTAAGACGCTCAGACACACCACTGACTCCCACAGAGCTGTATAAAGCCACCCTACTTTCCTCCGGTGCCGTGTCTGTGAAACTGGATAAACTGGTGACTCAAGGATGGGTAGAACGGCTACACAACGAGACAGATCGTCGTAGTTGTCGAGTGGCTTTGACCCAACTAGGAAAAGAAATCATCGACCCTGCTGTCAACGCCCATGTGACCAATCAAAAAAAACTCCTCGACAGTCTAACCGCCGAGGAGCATGAGGTATTAGGGAACCTTCTGGGTAAATGGCTTGGGGACCTGGAAAGTAAACACTAGGTCAATGCCAGCGCCACCTTAGTTCAATGTACTCAGTTTTGCGTAACGCTCAGTGGACGCCATACCCACGGCACGCTTAAGTTCATCTGGGGTTTGATAAGCCTGAGTCATTAACTGCTGGCCTTCAATTTCAGAGCTATCTAGGTAGTCATTTGAAATCAACCAATCTTGCAGGGCAACTTGGTCAAGCTGGCCATCCGGTGTTTTTAGCTTCTGCATGTCCTCATCAGACAACTGGGCAACACTGCCCCCTGGTAGGTAAATTGCGCCCGTTACAAAATCAACACCGAAGGCGATGACACCCGGTACAAACCACAACAACAAACCTACCGCATCCAGCGCAACGACCCCTAAATCGAGCTTACCGCCCTTTTGACCATTTCGCTCTGGGTAAATTAAGGTACCACATGCTGCGAGCTGGGAAACAACAAATGATCCAATAACCAGTTTGGTAACGCCTTTAGTCGTGATCTGCATCTTCTCTCTCCATTGCTGTGTTTCTTTACAATTTGACCGCTTATTAGAGAGAGTGCAAGTAAACGGGGGATCATCGCTATTTGTTCCATCTTTCTAACACATTAGTTAGAGATCTAAGTATTTTTCTTACGCTTAAACACTCGTCATAACTACATCTAACTTTTCAGTAATGTATTTTCCAATAGGAAAAGCACTGGTTGCCGCCGGTGACGGGGCATTGCAAACATGCAGACTACGCTTGCTCTGTGCGAACAGAAAATCATGAACCAAGGAACCATCTGACATCACCGCCTGGGCACGGATACCAGCAGGATATGGCGTTAGATCCGAGCGCTGGACACTCGGGCAATACTTCTGCACTTCTTTTAAGTAGCCAGACTTAAACCAGGAATTGTAGGTTTCCTTTAAACCAATCTTCCAATAGCCCTTAATAAGCCGCCAGTAGCCGGCAAAACTCAGCATGGTCGCCATATCAGACATACTGATATTAATCTTGCCGTAGCCTTCCCGCTTCCAGCCTTGTACTGCGTTAGGGCCTACAGTAACTGAGCCATCAATCATGCGGGTTAAATGAACCCCAAGAAAGGGCAAGTCAGGATCAGGAATGGGGTAAATCAAATGATTAACCACTTGATTATGATGAGATGGCAATTGGTAATATTCTCCCCGGAAAGGAACAATTTGAAAGTCGGTCTTAATGCCCAGCATTTTCGTCACTCGGTCCGCCATCAAACCAGCACAAGAGACCAAATAGCGTGCTTCCAAGTTCCCTTTGTTGGTCGTCACTTCTATACCCTCTTCTCTCTCAACCATGTGCTCTACGCAAGTCTGAAGTAACAATTCCCCACCCTGCTCTTCAAAAATCTGAGCCAGTTTGTCACACACCTGTCGATAATTAACGATCCCTGTAGAAGGCACAAAAAGCGCCCCTTCACCCACGATATTAGGTTCCCTTTTAAGCAACTCCTCTTTAGAGAGTTTATGCACTTCTAGATCATTAGTCTGGCAACGCTCAAACAGAGCATCCATTCGCTCTAGCTCAATGTTATTCGTGGCCACAAGCAGTTTGCCGCATTCATCAAATGGAATATCGTGTAGCTGACAAAATGCCTTTGTTGCCGCCGCACCTTCCTTACAAAATTGCGCTTTTAAACTCCCCGGAGCGTAGTAAACACCCGCATGAATCACACCCGAATTGTGACCTGTTTGGTGATGGGCAACTTGCGATTCCTTTTCCACAATCGCGATTCGCCAAGTGGGGTATTTTTGCTGCATCTGCCAAGCGGTTGATAAACCAACGATGCCACCACCAATGACTACCACGTCGAACTGTTTGGATGCCTGCTGATCCATATCTGCTCCATCATTTATACTATTGTTTAGATTAAGTATAAGAGCGAAGGCATTAGGATCCTATGATTGAAGGGGAAAATAGGCCTGATACTTTAGTCTCGGCCTATTTTCTTTGAGGATATTACTTTGCTGACACAGAATAGGTCATGGAGACTTTTCGGGAAGCCTGAAATTGCTCCATAGTTTGACCACGCATGGCAGCATAGACTTCAGGATTAGACAGCCCAAGGACTGCCGCCATTTTCTCAAGACAGAAAAAGATCACTCCATAACGAATCAAACCAATCCAATTTCTTTCTGATACTAGGTTTTTTTCTTCATCGGACAATTCATATTCTTCCATCAAAGCCCGCTGGTCCGTCACAAAGCGCTGGCGATGCTCCGGCTCAATAAGGCGTCTCAGAAACCCATTTAAACGATACGCCCTATGACTTGTCTCTACCGTAAAGGGATAAGTGCCTGATAAAGTGTCTAGCCCGTGAAGCTGCTCAAATGGATCATGATTGACCGCCTCTGTCGACTGCTGCTCTTCAAACACAACCGTTGCAATATTGGTCATGGATGGACAATAGCTGGTCTTATGGACACATTTGATGTCGTTAGACAAAGCACCACGCATAATGAGCCACATAATCACCTCAGCCCCTTCCATACCCCCTTTAATGGCATAGTCTGCATGGGTTAATTCAGTGAGTTTATTTGGGTCCGTTTCTAACAAAGAAAGAAACTCCTGGTCCCACTGCTCATCATTAAAACCACAACGCTCCCCATGCACTTGGTGAGACAAGCCCCCAGTAGCAACGATGGCAACGTTCAAGTCTTCCGGAAAGCTTAAAATAGCCTTGCGAAGCGCTTTACCAAAGTTGAAACAACGTTTGGCCGTCGGTGCAGGGAATTGCAGCACCCCTACTTGAAGAGGTACAACCTTGCCTTGCCACTCTCCAACTTCTCCTGGCACCATCATTGAGAAAGGTGAAAAAAATCCATGATCGAGAGGTTTTTTCTGAAAAGTAGAAATATCAAACTCTTGTGCCGCCATACTGTGGGCAATATGGCGAGAGAGTTCTTGATGGGCTTTGGCTGGCGGAAAATCTCGAGCACCACCCCCTTCATCTGCTGTGCAATATTGATCGTCTATCCCTAAAACAAACGGTGAATAGTGATCAAAAAAGAATGACGTCACATGATCGTTAAAAATGAAAAACAAAACATCCACTTCTTTTTCAGCTACCCATGATTTGAGCTGATCAAACCCTTCAAATATTGGCGACCAAATAGGGTCATTTTGCTTATTCGTGTCTTTTGCAAAAGCAATGGTAGGGGAATGAGACGCCCCTATTCCACCAACGATTCGAGCCATAGAATTTTTCCAGTGAGTTTTTATTATATGGCACCATGATAGATGCTAAAATATTCGAAACAATACTCAAAATATTAACAAACTGTTTCCTATTATGAACAATGCAAACTCCCTTAGAGATCTACCAAGTTTCTATTGGGTCGCGAAAACCCATAGCATCTCCCAAGCTGCTGAGAAGCTCGATGTGTCGAAAGCGACTATTAGCAAAACCATCACTCGATTAGAAGACCGCTATCGGGTTCGTTTATTTGAACGTAACTCCCGCAATGTGCGCCTCACCAGTGAGGGTCATAAATTATTAGAGTACGCCGAGCGTGTCATAGCCCTAGCTGATGAAGCCGACCACACCTTACAAGGGATGAAGTCCTCTCCCCAGGGTAGCGTACAACTGGCAGCCCCTCTGGCCTTCAGCAGAGAAATCCTAGCGCCGAGTTTGATACGTTTTCACCAAGAGTATCCAGACATAAAATTACGTATTCAGACCAGTGCTCACCCAATGGATGTACTTCGTGATGAAATTGATATGGCTGTGATTGTTGGGACTATGGATCATTCTGAATTGATCGCAAAAACCTTGTATAAGGGCTCTTTGAAATGGGTCACGACACCGAATTACCGAGACACCATGGGCACTTGTGTAACCCCAAATGATCTAGAAGCCCACATCCAGTATTGTGAAACTCGCTACAGCGTGAACAAGCTGGCTGTGTATGGACATAACAAGACCTACTACTTGCGGTTAGACGACAAAAATTGCTGTAACGACCCTTTGGTGGTAAGAGAGGCGATTCTTAGAGGCTATGGCATCAGTATGTTGCCAGAACAGTATTGCTCAGAGCATATAGAGAAAGGGGAACTAGTAGAAATATATCGTGATTTTAAGTTAGCGACTGAAGCGGCTCAACTGAACCTAGTCTACCCAAGTAGACTATATCGTTCCAAACGCATTCAAGCCGTGTCTTCTTTTCTGCAAGAAATCTGTGATGCTCTGTAAGAGATCCCTGAATCCCCAAAGTGAACCTATGGTTCAATAGGACATGACTAACATTGAAACTGACAAAACACCCAGGTCCATTTGGTAACATCCAGCGCTGCTGCAACCGTTACTATAGAGATTAATCTCATCTTAAAATCCTTCCTTTATTTCAGGAAAGTATCGAGCAGTTGGTTAGAAATTGCACGCAGCTTTGCTAAAGTCTGACACTCAAAACATAACTTTTGCGCAAAAAAAATCCTCGCCGAAGCGAGGATTTTATTTAGCTAATGTAAGCAGTGCTTACCAGCCAGTGATTTCTTTTAGACCAGCGCCGATGTCCGCTAGAGAGCGTACAGTCTTAACGCCTGCGTCTTGTAGTGCTGCGAATTTCTCATCAGCAGTACCTTTACCGCCAGAAATGATCGCACCAGCGTGACCCATACGCTTACCAGCAGGAGCCGTTACACCAGCGATGTAAGATACAACAGGCTTAGTTACGTTTGCTTTGATGTAAGCAGCCGCTTCTTCTTCTGCAGTACCACCGATCTCACCGATCATAACGATCGCTTCAGTTTGAGGATCGTTTTGGAACATTTCTAGAACGTCGATGAAGTTAGTACCTGGGATTGGATCACCACCGATACCAACACAAGTAGATTGACCGTAGCCAGCGTCAGTTGTTTGCTTAACTGCTTCGTAAGTCAAAGTACCAGAACGAGAAACGATACCTACTTTACCTGGCATGTGGATGTGGCCAGGCATGATACCGATTTTACACTCTCCAGGAGTGATAACACCTGGACAGTTAGGGCCGATTAGACGTACACCTAGCTCGTCACACTTAACTTTACAGTCAAGCATGTCCAGTGTTGGAACACCTTCAGTGATACAAACGATTAGTTTGATACCAGCGTTAGCCGCTTCAAGGATAGAATCCTTAACGAATGGTGCTGGAACGTAGATTACAGATGCTTCAGCGCCTGTTGTTTCTACTGCTTCTTTCACTGTGTTGAATACAGGCAAACCAAGGTGAGTTTGACCACCTTTACCTGGTGTAACACCGCCAACCATTTTCGTACCGTAAGCAATCGCTTGCTCAGAGTGGAAAGTACCTTGGCCGCCAGTGAAACCCTGACAGATTACTTTAGTATCTTTGTTAATTAAAACAGACATTATTTGCCCTCCGCAGCTTTAACAACTTGCTCTGCTGCGTCTTTCAGACTTGTTGCAGCGATGATAGCTAGACCTGAGTTAGCAAGAACTTCACGGCCTTTTTCTGCGTTTGTACCTTCAAGACGTACAACCACAGGCACTTCAACGCCTACTTGCTCAACAGCACCGATAATACCTTCTGCGATCATGTCACAACGAACGATACCACCGAAGATGTTAACCAATACCGCTTTAACATTGCTGTCAGAAAGGATGATTTTGAATGCTTCTGCTACACGCTCTTTCGTCGCGCCGCCACCTACGTCTAGGAAGTTAGCTGGCTTGCCGCCGTGTAGGTTTACGATGTCCATAGTACCCATTGCTAGGCCTGCACCGTTAACCATACAGCCAACGTTACCGTCTAGTGCAACGTAGTTAAGTTCCCACTGTGCTGCATGAGCTTCGCGCTCGTCTTCTTGAGACGGATCGTGGAACTCTTGCATTTTCTTCTGACGGTATACAGCGTTGCTGTCGATGTTGATTTTGCCGTCTAGACAGTGAAGGTTGCCTTCGTCAGTGATAACTAGAGGGTTGATCTCTAGTAGTGCGAAGTCATTGTCATGGAACATTTGAGACAAACCAAGGAAGATCTTAGTGAACTGCTTGATTTGAGTTGGGTTCAAGCCCATTTTGAACGCCATTTCGCGCGCTTGGTATGGCTGAGCACCTACTAATGGATCGATTTCAGCTTTGTGAATCAGTTCAGGAGTTTCCTCAGCAACTTTCTCGATCTCAACACCACCTTCAGTCGACGCCATGAATACAACACGACGTGAAGAACGGTCTACAACTGCACCAAGGTACAATTCGTTGGCTATGTCTGTGCAAGACTCAACTAGGATCTTAGCAACAGGCTGACCATTTTCGTCTGTTTGGTACGTTACAAGGTTCTTACCTAACCAGTTTGCTGCAAAAGCAGAAACTTCTTCGTAAGAATCAACAAGCTTAACACCGCCTGCTTTACCACGACCACCAGCATGCACTTGAGCTTTAACAACCCACTTGTCACCGCCAATTTTCTTCGCTGCTTCCACTGCCTCTTCTGGCGTGTCTACTGCGTACCCTTTAGATACTGGCAGGCCGTATTCAGCAAAAAGCTGTTTAGCCTGATATTCATGTAGGTTCATTTGATTATTCCGCTCATCTTAATGATTGACATAAGCTCTGTCCGAAGACAGAAATGCCGACTGAATCAGCCGGCAAATCGAATTTTTATTTGCGTTTACGGTTTGCTACGTGGATCGCATGTCCATCTACTGCTAGAGCAGCTTCATGTACCGCTTCACTTACTGTTGGGTGAGCGAATACAGTCAAAGCAATGTCTTCAGCTGTAGAACCGAATTCCATAGCAATAACTGCTTGCGCGATCAGATCCGCAGCGTGACCACCGATGATGTGGCAGCCTAGGATACGGTCTGTTTCTTCACATGCAAGCATTTTAACGAAACCATCAGTATCGTTTGCAGCCATAGCACGACCAGACGCAGCAAATGGGAATTTACCCACTTTGTATTTCACGCCTTCTGCTTTTAGTTGCTGTTCGTTCTTACCTACCCATGCAAGTTCTGGGTGGGTGTAGATAACAGAAGGAATGCAGTCGTAGTTCATTTGCGCTTTGTGACCCGCAATGATGTCTGCAACCATTACACCTTCTTCAGAGGCTTTGTGCGCTAGCATTGGGCCACGAACGATGTCACCAATGGCGAACACACCCGGTACGTTTGTACGGCACTGATCATCAACAAACACGAAGCCACGCTCGTCTAGGTTAACGCCAGAGTCACCCGCTAGACAGCCATCAGTAAATGGCTTACGACCAACAGCGACAATAAGCTTGTCGAAAGTTTGCTTCTGTTCTGCACCTTGAGCATCAAGGTAAGTCACTTCCACTTCTTCGCCTTTCACTTCGCTGCCTGTTACTCGTGCACCGACGCGGATGTCTAGACCTTGTTTCTTGAAGATTTTAGCCGCTTCTTTTGCTAGATCTTGGTCACATAGGCTCAGGAACTGGTCTTGTGCTTCTAATACAACCACTTCAGAACCTAGGCGCTTCCATACAGAACCCAGCTCAAGACCGATAACACCAGCACCGATTACACCTAGACGCTTAGGTACTTCACGGAAGTCTAGAGCACCTTCGTTATCAACGATGATGTCACCTGTGCGCGGCGCTGGTGGGATGTTTACAGGTACAGAACCTGTTGCAAGGATTACGTTGTCCGCCTCAAAAGTTTCTACTTTGCCGTCATGGGCAGTGAACTCAACTTTTTTATTAGCTAGCAACTTACCGAAACCTTCAAAGCTGGTCACACCATTGGCTTTGAACAAACCAGCGATACCGCCAGTCAATTGGTTAACGATGTTGTCTTTACGATCAACCATCGCGTTCACATCCATAGACACTTCGCCTACGCCAATACCGTGAACAGAGAATTCGTCTTTTGCATCATGATACTTGTGAGAAGAATCCAACAATGCTTTAGATGGGATACAACCTACGTTTAGACACGTACCACCAAGGCGAGGCTTGTCGTTTTTGTCCAACCATTTTTCGATACATGCTACTTTAAGACCCAATTGCGCTGCGCGGATTGCGGCAACATAACCACCTGGGCCACCACCGATTACGATAACATCAAATTTATTAGACATAGATTTATCCATTGTTGTTTATCGGGGCGTTATGCGCCCCGATAAGTTTCACTCATACACCAAAGTGGGTGCAATTCATTAGATTTCAAGCAGCAAACGAGCTGGATCTTCTAATAGCTCCTTGATTGTTACAAGGAACTGCACCGCTTCTTTACCATCAATCATACGGTGATCGTATGAAAGAGCTAGGTACATCATTGGTTGGATGACTACTTGACCATTTACCGCCATTGGACGTTCTTGGATTTTGTGCATACCCAAGATTGCTGTTTGAGGTGGGTTCAAGATAGGAGTAGACATTAGAGAACCGAAGATACCGCCGTTAGTGATAGTGAATGTACCACCCTGCATATCTTCCATACCTAGCTTACCGTCACGACCACGAACTGCGAAGTCCATGATGTTAGATTCAATGTCTGCAAGGCCCATTGCTTCAGTGTTACGTAGTACAGGTACCATCAAACCACGGTTTGTTGATACAGCAACACCGATGTCTTGGTAACCATGGTAAACCATGTCGTTACCGTCGATTGAAGCGTTTACGGCCGGGTAGCGTTTAAGCGCTTCCGTTGCAGCTTTAACGAAGAAAGACATGAAGCCAAGCTTAGTACCGTTGTGAGTCTTCTGGAACAAGTCTTTGTACTTGCTACGAAGCTCCATGACAGGACCCATGTTTACTTCGTTGTAAGTTGTAAGCATGGCAGCGGTTTGCTGGGCTTCAACTAGACGCTTAGCAATGGTTGCACGCAAACGCGTCATTGGTACACGTTTTTCTACGCGACCATCAGCGCCCAATGCAGGCATTGCTGCTGGTGCCGCTGCCGCAGGTGCAGGAGCTGCTGCTTTGTTTTTAGCTGCTGCTTCAACATCTTCTTTCGTGATACGACCACCTTTGCCAGTGCCTTTTACTTGAGAAGCAGACAAACCTGCTTCTGCTAGTGCTTTACGTGCAGCAGGGCCAGCAATACCATCTTCATCGCCAGACTCTTCTGTAGCGGAAGTCGCTTCAGCGGCTGGTGCCGCAGCCGGTGCTGCATCAGCAGAAGCGCCAGCAGAGAAGTTAGCAAGAACTTCTTCACTTAATACTGTATCGCCTTCAGCTTTAACAATGTCAGCAATCACACCGTCAGCAGGGGCAACGACTTCAAGCACAACTTTATCTGTTTCGATATCAACGATGTGCTCATCACGCTTACACGCTTCACCTGGCTGTTTGTGCCAAGCTGCTACAGTACCGTCGGCAACGGACTCTGGGAACGTAGGTGCTTTAATTTGAACAGTTTCTTTTGCAGAAGACGCTGCTGCCGCAGGTGCTGCAGAGTCTTCTTTAGGAGCTTCTGATTTAGCTGCTGGTGCATCAGTCGCTGCAGCGCCAGAGTCGAATACCGCAAGCACTTCTTCGCTTAGTACGATATCACCTTCTGCTTTCTTGATTTCTTTCAAAACGCCATCAGCAGGTGCAACGACTTCTAGAACAACTTTGTCAGTTTCAATGTCGACAATGTGCTCGTCACGCTTACACGCTTCGCCTGGTTGTTTATGCCAAGTAGCGACTGTGCCATCCGCTACTGATTCTGGAAAAGTAGGTGCTTTAATTTCAATACTCATTTTTTACCCTTATCTCTGACAGGCAATGGTGCTAGCCGACAATCGCGTCGTTAACCAGCGCTTCTTGTTCTTCAACGTGTACAGACATGTAACCCGCTGCCGGAGCAGCAGAAGAAATACGACCAGCAAAGCGGATCTTCAATTTCGGGAACAACTCTTCTAACACACGATTCATACGGTGACGGTTGGCATGCCATGCGCCTTGGTTCTTAGGCTCTTCTTGACACCAAACAAGCTCTTCAACATTTTTGTACGGAGCCAACGCTGCTTCGAAGTCAGCGTATGGGAATGGGTACAACTGCTCAAGACGAATGATCGCCACGTCCTCTTTCGCCAATTCTTCGCGACGGTTAAATAGATCGTAGTAGACCTTACCGCTACAAATAACGATGCGTTTCACATTCTCAGGCTTAACAGCTTCTGACGTTTCTGGAAGAACCGTTTTGAAGCTGCCCTCTGATAGATCTTCAAGAGTCGAAATCGCTTGCTTATGACGTAGCAAACTCTTTGGTGACATGATGATCAAAGGACGACGCATCGGACGAATCGCCTGACGACGAAGGATGTGGAAAATCTGCGAAGGTGTTGTTGGCACACATACTTGGATGTTGTACTCAGCACACAATTGCATGAATCGCTCTAGACGTGCAGACGAGTGCTCAGGGCCCTGACCTTCATAGCCATGTGGCAATAGCATTGTCAGACCACATAGGCGGCCCCACTTATGCTCACCACTGGTAATGAATTGGTCGATTACTACTTGTGCACCGTTAGCAAAGTCACCGAACTGCGCTTCCCAGATCACTAGACCTTTAGGAGAAGTTGTTGAGTAACCGTACTCAAACGCAAGCACCGCTTCTTCAGACAAGTACGAGTCGTACAGATCTAAGGTAGGCTGATCATCAGACAAGTGTTTCAATGGCACATAAGTGCTGCCATCTTTCTGACTGTGAATCACGGCATGACGGTGTGAGAAGGTACCACGACCAGAGTCTTGACCCGTGATACGGATAGGATAACCCTGCTCTAGCAACGTACCGAAAGCCAAAGTTTCAGCATAACCCCAGTTTAGCGGCATCGCCCCAGCAGTCATTTTGTTACGATCTTCATAGATCTTCATAACTTGACGCTGAACGACAACACCATCAGGAACTGTTGTCAGCTTTTTAGCCACTTCTTGAAGTTGAGCAAGTGGATACGAGGTATCCCCCGCATCAGTCCACTCTACCCCAAGGTAAGGCTTCCAATCGACAAACAACTCTGAATTTGGCTCAAGCACCAAACTTTTCGCCACATGACGACCGTTATCCAAATCAGCACGGTTTTCATTAACAAGCTGATCCGCTTCCGCTTCACTCACAACACCTTCACTGATCAAGCGCTCAGCGTATTGAGTGCGAGTAGTTTTCAGTTTGCTAATGATCTTGTACATCAATGGCTGAGTACCAGACGGCTCATCCGTTTCGTTGTGACCACGGCGGCGGTAACACACCATATCAATCACGACATCACGACCGAATTCGTAACGGTAATCCAGCGCTAGCTGAGTCACAAATAACACAGCTTCTGGATCATCACCGTTTACGTGGAAGATCGGCGCTTGAATCATCTTCGCAACATCCGTTGCGTATTCAGTAGAGCGAGAGTCTTCTTGACGGTTTGTGGTGAAACCCACTTGGTTGTTCACAACGATGTGTACCGTACCACCAGTACGGTAAGCACGTGTCTGAGACATCTGGAAGGTTTCCATTACCACACCCTGACCAGCAAACGCCGCATCACCGTGAATGGAAATCGGCACTACCGTTTTACCCGTCTTGTCTTGACGACGGTCTTGGCGTGCACGAACAGAGCCTTCTACCACTGGAGAGACGATCTCTAGGTGAGATGGGTTAAAAGCAAGTACCGTATGTACTTCGCCACCCGCAGTCATCACATTAGATGAGAAACCTTGGTGGTATTTCACGTCACCAGACGTATTCACCAGTTTCTTACCTTCGAACTCATCGAACAAATCTTGTGGGTTTTTACCCAAAGTGTTCACAAGTACGTTTAGGCGACCACGGTGAGCCATACCGATTACAACCTCTTTAGCACCCAGGGCACCAGATCGTTGAATCAGCTCATTCACCATAGGAATCAAGCTTTCACCACCCTCAAGACCAAAACGCTTGGCACCTGGGTAGCGGCTGGCTAGATATTTTTCCAGACCTTCTGCTGCAGTCAGACGCTCAAGCAAGGCTTTGCGCGTGTCGGCAGAGTACTCAGGGCGAGAACGCACGGATTCTACACGCTGCTGCAACCAAGCTTTTTCTTGGGTGTCAACGATGTGCATGAATTCGTAGCCGATCGAGCCACAGTAGGTCTTCTCTAGCTCAGTGACGATGTCTTTAAGAGGCATCGACTCTTGATTAAAGAACAGTGAACCTGTTTTAAATGGGGTGTCAAAATCTGCACCGGTAAGCTGATGGTAACCTAGATCCAAGTCTGCAACTTTATCGCGCTTTTGTAGACCAAGAGGATCCAAAGTCGAGTGCTGATGGCCTCGAACTCGGTAGGCATTGATTAGCTGAAGGACATTGATTTGCTTTTGCTCGTGTTCAGAGCTAGCAGCGACACCTGAAGTAACAGGCATATTGCGGAACTTGTTTTTACCAAGCTCTAAGAATTGTTGTTGAATAACGGAGTGTGGTAGATCGGTCGACTGTGCTTCACTGATTCTAGGCAACTGATCAAAACATTTCCGCCATTCTTCGGATACTGAGTTGGGGTCAACTAAGTAGCTTTCAAACAGCCCCTCAACATATTCAAGGTTACCCCCTGAAAAGTGAGAAGTGCTCCATAGCAACTCCATCAAACTTTCGTGCATTCTCGATCACCCTTTTATGTTCGAGCTAGCTATCACAAAACGTGATAACTCATGTTTTGTCGTACTGGCTACACCTTATACAGATACGCCAGATTATTATTTGCTTTTTACCATACACAAACAGCCCTATTCTAAAACACTAGAAGCTTCCCTTTTAGTGCAAAACAGTACTATTTGGTATTTTTTTCGCAGTCTGAGTAATTTCAACTGCAAAATATTAAATCCTGCACATTTCTATTATTTTTTTGATTTTCACTCGTGCATCAAATAACGCAAAAACGGCGACAATGATCAGATACATCAGAGTCGCCATTTTCCACATTAACCCAAGCGATAGCTTGAGTAATGCTATCGACTCACTTATTAGGTCGCGCGCTGCAACAACATAGAACGAATGCTGCCGATTGCCTTAGTCGGGTTCAACCCTTTTGGACAAACATTCACACAGTTCATGATACCGTGACAACGGAATACGCTAAATGGATCATCAAGATCACTCAAACGCTCCTGAGTCGCGGTATCGCGGCTGTCCGCCAAAAAGCGGTAAGCCTGCAACAGACCAGATGGGCCGACAAACTTGTCAGGGTTCCACCAGAAAGATGGACATGCCGTAGAACAACAAGCACACAAGATACACTCATAAAGACCATCAAGTTTCTCACGCTCTTCAGGGCTCTGAAGACGCTCGATTGCTGGCGCAGGCGTATCGTTGATCAAGAAAGGCTTGATCTTTTCATACTGCTTGTAGAACTGTCCCATATCAACAACAAGGTCACGCACTACTGGAAGACCCGGTAGCGGGCGAAGAACCAGCTTGTTGTTTTTCGCTGCAGCGGATACTGGCGTAATACATGCTAGACCATTTTTGCCAGACATGTTCATACCATCAGAACCACATACACCTTCACGACATGAGCGGCGGTAAGAAATACTTGGGTCTTGTGCTTTCAATAAATTAAGCACATCAAGCACCATCAGGTCTTTTCCTGCTGGCAGCTCGATTTCATAATCCTGCATGTAAGGCGCGTCGTCCTTCTCAGGATTGTAACGATAGATACTCACTAACATTGACATAACTCCTTAGTATGAACGGACTTTAGGTGGGAAAGCTTCCATTGTTTTAGGCGCGAAGTTCACATCACGCTTGGTCACTTTCTTATCAGCTGGATGATACAAAGAGTGCTTCAACCAGTTTTCATCATCACGTTCAGTAAAGTCATTACGGGCATGAGCACCACGGCTTTCTTTACGGAATTCCGCAGGAACCGCTGTCGCTTCAGCCACTTCTAATAAATTCTCAAGTTCAAGAGCTTCGATGCGGGCTGTGTTAAATGCCTGGCTCTTATCTTCAAGGTGTAGGTTTTCTACACGCTTACGGATAAGTTTAAGCTGCTCCAGACCTTTCTGCATGGACTCGCCTTCACGGAATACACCGAAGTAAAGCTGCATCACTTTTTGCAGTTCATCACGAACCTCAGCAACAGATTCACCACCTGTTGTGTTGTTCAAGCGATTCAAACGAGCCATGGCACGTTCAACGTCTGTGTCTGTGGCATCCATGGAATCAAAACCTTCATCCAAAGATTTTTTCACCTGAAGACCCACAGCGCGGCCAAATACAACCAAGTCTAGTAGAGAGTTACCGCCTAGACGGTTAGCACCGTGCACAGATACACATGCAATCTCACCACATGCGTACAGACCAGGAACAACAACGTCCTCACCTGCTTCATTCTGCGTCAACGCTTGGCCACCAACGTTAGTTGGCACACCACCCATCATGTAGTGACAGGTTGGCACAACTGGGATAGGTTCTTTAACCGGGTCAACGTGAGCAAAGGTACGAGATAGCTCAAGGATACCTGGCAAACGCTTGTTCAACGTTTCTTCACCAAGGTGATCCAATTTCAACAACACATGGTCACCTTTCTCGCCGCAACCACGGCCTTCCAAGATCTCAAGAATCATCGAACGCGCCACCACGTCACGACCCGCAAGGTCTTTAGCGTTTGGTGCGTAACGCTCCATAAAGCGCTCGCCATCTTTATTGATCAGGTAACCACCTTCACCACGACAACCTTCGGTTACTAGCGTACCTGCACCGTAAATACCCGTTGGGTGGAACTGCCACATTTCCATGTCTTGCATCGGCACACCAGCACGTAATGCCATGCCAACACCGTCACCAGTATTGATGTGAGCATTAGTAGTAGACTGGTAAATTCGACCAGCACCACCTGTAGCTAGAACGGTTGCTTTCGCTTTCATGTAAACGGTTTCGCCCGTTTCAACACATACCACAACCGCACCAACGATTGCGCCGTCTGCGTTTTTCACCAAATCAGTTGCGTACCACTCATTGAAGAATGTAGTACCACCTTTAAGGTTCGCTTGGTAAAGCGTGTGTAATAGTGCGTGACCTGTACGGTCTGCCGCTGCACAAGTACGTGCAGCCTGTCCGCCTTTACCAAAGTCTTTAGACTGTCCACCAAATGGACGCTGGTAAATACGGCCATTCTCTTTACGAGAAAATGGCAGGCCCATATGCTCAAGCTCAAACACTGCCTGAGGACCAACAGAACACATGTACTCAATTGCATCTTGGTCACCGATGTAGTCCGACCCTTTTACAGTGTCGTACATGTGCCAGCGCCAATCATCATTCGGATCTTCACTTGCAATTGCACAAGTAATACCGCCTTGTGCAGATACTGTGTGCGAGCGAGTTGGGAATACTTTCGTTATACAAGCGGTATCAAGACCAGACTCTGTCAACTGTAGCGCAGCACGCATACCAGCGCCGCCGCCGCCAACAACAATGGCATCAAAAGAAATTGTACGAATATTAGCCATTACCTATAGCCCCCAAAGAACCTGAACACCCCATACGACATAGATAAACATTACTAGGCCACATAGAGATTGAAAGAAGAAACGAACACCTGTTGCTTTAATGTAATCAGTTGACACAGACCACAAACCGATCCAAGAGTGGATACCAACAGACAGAAGCGCCAGCAAGCTAAAGATACGCATTGCCGTGGACTCAAATAAAGCGCTCCACTGGTCATAGGTAAGGTCAGGATTTAGCAATAGGTAACCGATGATAAAAATGCTGTACAAGGACAACACCACAGCCGAAATACGCTGCATCATCCAATCATAAAGGCCTGAACGGCCGAAACTAGTAATTTGCGTTACCATACCCATACCCCTACTAACAGAATCAGAACAACAGCGATCACAAGGTTCGCTTTGGCAGCTAGACGGCCGCTTTCAAGTTCTTCGAAATGCCCCATATCCATGAACAAGTGTTTAACACCTGCTACGAAGTGATACATCAAAGCTGACACCACACCCCAGATAATGAATTTCGCTAAGAAGTTGTTTTGCAATGTTTCAACAACCTGATCAAAACCTTCTTGAGATGACAAAGATTTATCGAACGCATAAAACAAGAACACCAAACCTACGAATAGGATGATCCCTGTCACACGATGCAGGATAGAAACGATTGCGGTTACTGGCATTGATATTGTGGAAATATCAAGATTGACTGGTCTTTTTTTGTTCACGACTCTATACACCACTTTGTTGATTGAATGGTCAATCAGACCCAAGTTCTACTTTCTCCGATGGCTGCTACACTATCAGATTACATAGGCCTCCAAGAAAATCCCATCGATTTGCAAACGACTTTGGGTGTTCGACTCAAACAGCACAAATAACATCGGCAAATCAATGAAATCATCGGTGCGCAATTATAGACTAGGGGAAAAACTTAAGACAAATAGACAGAACAAGGGGTTTTCAATGGTCACCATTCATAAAATGAATGCAACCATAAACAAAACCAATAGTGGTGCAAAATTACAAAAAACAGCACTTACGAAATCAGAAAATAAATCAATAAAATCAAACAGATAACAATAAAACAACAAACTAAATGTAAAAGAACCCCATCGATTACGTAGTTTTCTTACAAAGAAATATTAGCAATATGATATCTAACGTGGAAATTGCCACATTGACTTTATAGTCACTAAGACAGTATTTTTTCCGCACCTTCTGGGCCTGGAGAGTTAATTCAAGACTCTTTGCCCCGGACCAGAGTATGAAGGAGAACAAAAATGGCTGATAAAAAAGCTCGCTTAACAGTAGACGGTCTCGATAAAACCATCGAGCTACCAGTACTTTCAGGTACAGCTGGACAAGATGTAATCGACGTACGTGGCCTAGGTGCTAACGGCGTCTTTACTTATGACCCTGGCTTTATGTCTACAGGCTCATGTGAATCTGCAATCACTTACATTGACGGTGAAGCAGGTGTGCTTCTACATCGCGGTTACAAAATCGCAGACCTAGCTGAAAACTCAAGCTACCTAGAAACCTGTTACCTGTTGCTTTATGGAGAGCTTCCTACTGAAGCACAAGCCGCTGAATTTGAAGAGACAGTTAAAAACCACACGATGGTTTCTGAATCGATGCAAAAATTCCTAGACGGCTTTAGAAATGATGCACACCCAATGGCCATCATGGTTGGCTTGGTGGGCGCTCTTTCTGCTTTCTACCAAGACCATATGGACATCAACGACTCCAAACACCGTGAGATCGCTGCATTCCGTCTAATTTCCAAGATGCCAACACTGGCAGCAATGTGCTACAAGTACTCTAAGGGTCAACCAACCATGTACCCTCGTAACGACCTAAGTTATGCTGAGAACTTCCTACACATGATGTTCGCAACCCCTTGCGAAGAATACAAAGTAAACCCTGTATTCGCTAAAGCAATGGACCGCATCTTCATCCTCCACGCGGATCACGAACAAAACGCTTCCACTTCAACAGTTCGTCTTGCAGGCTCTTCTGGTGCAAACCCATTTGCCTGTATCGCTGCTGGCATTGCAACACTTTGGGGCCCTGCTCATGGCGGTGCCAACGAAGCCGTATTGACCATGCTTGAAGAAATTGGCGATGAAGCAAACATCGATGAATTCATTGCCAAAGCAAAAGATAAAAACGACCCATTCCGCCTAATGGGCTTCGGTCACCGTGTCTACAAAAACTTCGATCCTCGCGCCAAAGTAATGCGTGAAACCTGTGATCAAGTGCTTGCAGAGCTTGGCCAGTCGGACGACCCAATGCTTAAGATTGCGAAACGCCTAGAGCAGATCGCATTAGAAGATCCTTACTTCGTTGAGCGTAAACTTTACCCGAACGTAGACTTCTACTCAGGCATCATCATGAAGGCTATCGGCATTCCGACTTCAATGTTCACAGTAATCTTTGCCATGTCCCGCACAATTGGCTGGATTTCTCATTGGAACGAAATGATCAGCGGCCCATATAAAATTGGTCGTCCTCGCCAGCTATATGTTGGTCACACAGAGCGAGACTACCCGACTAAGAAATAAAATTTTCCAGTCACAAAAAAAGGCGTCCATTGGACGCCTTTTTTATTTCACATCATCAAATGCAGAAAGCATCCGTTACTCGTCATCTTCATAGACAATTTCAGTGATTACTTGAGCTCCGCAGTTAACACACTCACCTTCAATCCATAGACGCTGAGACGTTTCATATTCTTTTGGATTCTTCATACCCAAGTCCATTTCCATACACTGATTACACCAGGTTTGAGCCAAAAAATCCGCCTGCTCTTCTACTGGGCGAGCAAAGAAGTCTTTTGCAATTGGAGTCTCTTCAGGACTATCTGACATTAGTTACTACCTTTATATTCAAACATTTCCACCCGATTCGCATCAGGGTCTAACGCACTCAGAGATTTGGGTGACAACATAGAATTCAAGGCCACACTGTTTCTGAATTTATCCACCGAACCATCAAGCTCAAGCAACAACTCTACACTGTCTCCTTCTATAAGCTGAATACGGCTTTCTCGCACCACACCTACCTTATCTAGATATTGCTTAACATTCTGTAGCGCTTGATAGGTATTCACCCCAGTCACTTTAACAGGCAAAGACTGTCCAGAACCGGCCGAGCGAACCGACGCATAACGATTAGACAAGGCTTCCGCTAATTGCTCAACAATCATCTCATTAGCCACTGCCTCAGATGGTGCATTTACTGACAATCTCTGTGGCACAGCGCCAGGTGCAAACAGTACCCCATCCACATTCACAGCATTTCCGTATTGACCCATGCGCACAGCAAATACAACATCCGTCTGATAGCGCTCACTGGCCTGCAAAATTTCATCTTCAAAGAACCCCCAAAGGGCGCCAGCACTCAGAGCTTCAGCGTCTACCCTATCCTGCAAAGGTGCATAAGTAGGTAAACCAAGCTCCTTACCGTAAGCAAACATCTGCCCCAACTCCGCACTGGGTTGACGTGCACCAGAGACCGTACGCACACCGTCTTTTTCTTGTACTAACCACAGCAAAATACTGGGACGATTACTCCCCCAAACCGCCAAACCGTTGGCATATAGAAATCGATTGATAGATTCACTGTAAAAAGAAACATTAACTTGGCGAGCTGTCTGCAGCTCACCATCGAACTCCACCAAGTCCGGCAAATCTTGAATCCTATGCTGAGCCACCCAACCACGAGCACTCTTATGGGCCGACGCTAACACATCAGAGCCAATCGAAGCTTTTTGCCCAGAAACACGAAAAAGGACCTTGTCTACCGCCTGATTGAAGGCCTGATTCAGCAAATCAGACTCATTTAATCGAGCCGGCAACTGGACGGAAGCCTTGTAAAGATTGGCGACGTTGGCAGCCGATACTGATACAGAGAAAAAAAGTACCCAAGCAAATAAAAAAATATGTCTTAAAATCATAACCTTTCCCTTAGTGAGCACCCTATTCTACTGTCTTCTGTGCAAAGAACCATAGCCCTTATTTTCCACTGTGTTAAAATGCCGCTTTTCCCACTCCATGGTAATAAGGCACAGGCAATGACCGAATCGAATAAAACCTCGATCAGTTACAAAGACGCAGGCGTAGACATCAATGCAGGCAACGAACTCGTTGAGCGCATCAAAGGCGTTAGTAAAAAAACTCGCCGCCCAGAAGTTTTAGGCGGCCTAGGCGGCTTTGGCGCATTGACTCGCCTGCCACAGAAATACAAAAATCCAATCCTAGTTTCTGGTACTGACGGTGTGGGTACAAAACTTCGCTTGGCAATGGATCTAAATAAACACGACACCATTGGCATTGATTTGGTTGCCATGTGTGTCAACGATCTAGTTGTTGCTGGTGCAGAGCCTCTTTTATTCCTTGATTATTACGCAACCGGCAAACTAGATGTGGATGTTGCTGCAGATGTAGTAACTGGCATTGGCGAAGGCTGCCTACAATCAGGCTGCGCCCTAGTTGGCGGGGAAACCGCTGAAATGCCTGGCATGTACCATGATGGTGATTACGACCTAGCGGGCTTCTGTGTCGGCGTTGTAGAAGAAGATGAAATCATTGACGGCAGCAAAGTCCAAGCCGGTAATACTTTGATCGCATTGGGCTCCTCTGGCCCACACTCCAACGGCTACTCACTCATTCGTAAGATTCTAGAAGTAAGCGAAGCCAAGCTAGACCAAGAAGTTGATGGCGTTGCCCTGAAAGACGCACTGATGGCTCCAACAAAAATTTACGTCAAATCCATTCTGAAACTTATGGAGACAATCAACGTAAAAGCCCTTTCTCATATCACTGGCGGCGGTCTTCTAGAGAACATCCCTCGTGTACTACCTGAAGGGGCAGCCGCTTACATTGATGCTGCAAGCTGGACGCGTCCTGCCATTTTCGATTGGCTACAAGAACAAGGTAACGTCGATCAAGAAGAAATGTACCGTGTACTGAACTGTGGTGTTGGTATGGTTCTAGCCATTGACGCAGCAGACGTTGAAAAGACACTGTCTATTTTAACTGCCGAAGGCGAAAACGCTTGGGTTATCGGTGAAATCCGCACCAAAACCGACAAAGAGGTTGTCATCTCTGACCTAGAGGCCTCTGCGTGAGCTTTCCAGTCGTTGTTCTAATTTCTGGCAGCGGCAGCAACTTGCAGGCTTTGATTGATCAAAGCCTGCAAGGGAATCTCGATATTGAGATCAAAGCCGTCATCAGCAACAAAGCATCGGCGTACGGACTAGAGCGCGCACAAAAGGCAGGTATCCCAACTCATGCCCTAAGCCACAAAGACTTTGAGTCACGGGAAGCTTTTGACACAGAGCTCGCTGGACTTATTGATCACTACCAGCCCAAGCTAGTTGTGTTGGCTGGGTTTATGCGGATACTGACGGAAACCTTTACCCGTCGCTATGAAGGAAGAATGCTAAACATCCATCCTTCTTTACTGCCTAAATTCAAAGGCCTCGATACTCATCAAAGAGCCATCGATGCCAATGAAGCTGAACATGGCGTCTCTGTTCACTTCGTCACAGCGGAACTCGATGCTGGCTCTGTTGTCCTACAAGCAAGCACTCTTATCGAAGCTGGCGACACGGCAGATAAATTAGCTCAAAAAGTTCACGCTTTAGAGCATATTATTTATCCCTTAAGTGTAAAGTGGTTCAGCTGCGGACGACTTGAACTTAAAGACGGCTTAGCTTACCTTGATGGTAAACCATTGCCTGAAACAGGCATGAGATACCATCCAGATTTAAGTTAGCAGCAGGAAGTACTAACATGGGCATGATCAAGAAAGTCATATTTTTCAGTTTATTCTTTCAGATTATGCCCGTTTTAGCCTCGACACCTGCTTCGCCGGTTCATTTCATTCCTTCTTTTCAGGCCACTTACAGCACCATCTGGGAAAAAGGCATTAGCTTTAAAGTCGAAGGCAAACAAACCCTCACCCAACAAAAGCCCAACCTTTGGCATTTTGAATTTTCTGCTGACACCCTACTTGCCAGTTTAAGCGAATCCGTAACATTTAGGGCCACCAAAAACGCCATAAGGCCGCTCAACTATCACTATAAATCCCGCCTGCTAAATAAGAAACGAGAAGCCAAACTTACCTTCGACTGGAACAATATGAAGGTACTCAATGACGTAGAGAGCAAGCCTTGGAAAATGGACATCACCAACAAAACCATCGACCGCTTGGGACTACAACTTCAGGTTCGTTATGACCTGATTCATGGCAAAGAAACCTTGAAATACGACGTGGCAGATGGCGGTAAGATAAAGCATTACACCTTCAAAAAAGGCAAAACAGAACAAATCAAAACCAAACTGGGAACACTGGATGTTGTTAAAGTTATTCGCACCGACAACTTAACAGATAAAAGGCAATCTTACTTTTGGTTTGCCCCTGAATACGACTTTTTACTGGTGCGCATGGAACACCATGAGAAAGGCGAATCCTACATACTTGATTTAGAAAAAGTCATCGAACTCTAGCGTAATTGCTCTAGCAGGTTTATGTTGTCCAGTTCAGAATCATTTGCCCAATGATATGACTGACAACCCACATGGTTATAGAAAGCCATTACCCCAAGGCGCTCCGCACTTTTCAAATAGTCATCCAAAAGAGATAAACAACTGACCGGAACCACGCCATGGAGTGGATGATGACCAGATTCAGTGGAAATAAAATGGATCAGATTTGGCGATTTTTGAGCGCACTTAACAAGAGCTCTAATTGCCTGTTGAGATACCTTAGGCGTATCACATGGAAGCACTAATAAGTGGGAAGAGGAAAGTGAATTTTTGGCAGAAGCCAATCCACCTAAAGGGCCTTTATCTGAATACTCATCAAGGTCTGAGATAAGATAGTCAGAATAATCTCTATAAGCTTCTTGGTTTCGATTAACACTGATCAAAACCTTTTCAGAGTAAAGCTCAGCCAGATCCACTGCATATTCAATCAAAGGCCGACCAAGATATTCCTGCAGGCCTTTATCGACGCCAGACATGCGAGTTGCTTTGCCGCCCGCCAAGATCAAAGACTCTAAAGTAAACATAAAGAACCAACTGGTGCCTTAATTATCAAACAACTCCCCTATTGCGCCCCACTTAATGAGTCACCACACCCCGCTGAATAAGGAGAGCTAACGACAAACGATCTTTAACATTAAGCTTCTGATAAATAGCTGTTAAATGAGCTTTAACCGTACGCTCAGTAATCTCCATTTCAGTGGCAATGCGCTTATTACTAAACCCTTGTCCAATATACTCAGCGACTGTCTTTTCTCGCTCAGATAGCTCTTCAAAACCGCTAGAAGTATTGATAGTTACGTTAGAAACCGTCGCAGTTTGCTGAATAAGTTGCTGAATAAAATCCTTGCCGCCCCAGATTTCCCCTGAGTCGATTACGGATAAAACGAGCTTAAGTTGCTCCTTCCCGATAAAAGGCGAACACTGGCCATTTACACCCATAGATAACATTCTAAGCGCCGCAGCTTGACTACGTCGGTTTGGAAAAGCAACCAATTTAAGATTCGTAAACTTTTCTCGGAGCGCTACGACATCTTCTACTTTTTCTGAGAAATCTTCATCGCCAAGATAAACAAAGCAATAGTCAAAATTGCCCTTGGACAATTGATTTACTGTTTGTTCGAAATCAGTGGCTCTTATTTGTTCGACAGACGAGTCTAAAATAGTGGTCCAGTGATTCCATACTGATTCATTTGTGTTCCAGCACAATAGTTTCAAAATTCGCCTCATACCTGCAGTGTGCCCGCTCTATTCTATAAGGGAGCTTAACCAATATACGTTAAGTTTTGTAACACCGATTAGTCATAAAATACAATTTTGTAACTATCTTTCTCTTAACGCATTTTGCTTCGCTTTTAGTATGGGTTTGAGCAAGTAATCTAGTAATGTTTTCTTACCTGTGATCACATCGACAGTCGCCTGCATACCAGGAATAATGGCCAAAGGCGCTTCCTCTGTACCAAGATGACTATTATCGGTACGAACCCTCACAAGATAAAAACTATTCCCTTCTTCATCAACAATCGTATCAGCAGAAATATTTTCTACACGAGCGTGAAGGCCACCAAAAATTGCAAAATCATAAGCTGTTAATTTCACCACAGCCTCTAAGTCAGGTTTAATAAAACCAATGTCTTCTGGGCGAACTTTTGCTTCAATCAAAAGAGAATCTTCAATGGGAACAATTTCCATTAGATTCATCCCTGGCTTAATCACACCACCCACTGTATTAATTTGAATCTGCTTAACAATGCCTCGGACCGGTGAACGAACTTGAGTACGCTCTACTTTATCAGCAAGCGAAACACTGGTTTCTCTGATGCGATCTAACTCGGATCGTGCTTTAGTGAGCTCCTCTTGCGCTTCCGCGCGAAATTTAGCATTGCTCTCTTGAAGTTTGGTTTCTGCTTCTCTTAGGGAAGATCGTGCTCGAGGCAGAGCCAATTGCGTTGCCTGCAACTCCCCTTGCATCTGATTGACTTCCCGCTCCAATTGC
Source organism: Rhodanobacter aciditrophus (assembly GCF_042679525.1). GTDB lineage: Bacteria > Pseudomonadota > Gammaproteobacteria > Pseudomonadales > Marinomonadaceae > Marinomonas > Marinomonas aciditrophus. The sequence goes on along the minus strand of NZ_JBHTMN010000018.1, from coordinate 201,845 downwards.
AACAGTTCAACACGAGACACTGCCCCCTGCTCAAACGCAGGACGTGTGAGAGAAAGCTCTTCTTGGGCTAACTCAACACTTCCTTGGAGGTTATTTAACTTAGCTTCCTGCTCGACAATCTCTTGCTTTTTCTGATCAATCTGCTGCTCAAAAACCGACCGATTAGCCTGCAACGAATCTTGTCGATTCCGATACAAGTCCATTTCTCGGCTGACGATTTCTGGATATTGATTGCGCATGCGATCCGTAAACACAGGGGGCTTGTTTTCTGCTTCAGCAGTCAGACGTGCCGCACGTACAAGCAGGTTCATTTCTTCTACCTGCTGTTCCCGCAAAGAAGACAAGGCTTCTGTGTTCTCAATAGTCATGAGCAACTGGTCGCGGTCTACCGTTTGACCTACATGGGTATTAATCTCTTTTAGAATGCCGCCTTCAAGGTTTTGAATCACTTGAACCTGACTGGAAGGTATAACCTTCCCTTCTCCTACAGTTACCTCATCCAAGGACGTATAGTTGGCCCACACTAGAGCAGCGATCACAAAAATGAATATAGACCAGAGAATGATTCGACCACCACGTGGGGTTTTCAACATAAACGCGGCGTTACGATCAGACAAGAAGTCGAGATCCGTTTGCGCAACGGATTGGCGCTCTTTGGATTCGTTCATCATTAACTTACCTTCAACTTGCCTTGGCGTAAGGCTTCAAATACTTGAGCTTTAGGACCGTCAGCCACCATCCGACCATTATCCATCACAATAATTCTGTCTACTAAATCTAGCATGGAGGATTTGTGCGTGATAAGAACCAGAGTTTTATTCTGGATTGCTTGAGCTAAGCGTCGCTTCATACGCGCTTCAGTTGTATTATCCATAGAGGCCGTAGGCTCATCCAATATCAGTATATTTGGATCGAACAGTAGGGCACGGGCGATAGCAACACTCTGCCTCTGACCACCAGAAAGCAGCACCCCGCGCTCACCCACAACACTGTCTAAACCTGAAGGTCGTCGATTAGCGAACTCAGAAACACCGGATAAGTCTGCAGCACGAAGCACAGCGTCATCTTCAATGTATGGCACCCCAAGGGTAATGTTGTCTTTAATTGACCCGTAAAACAAGGTGACATCTTGGGAAACGGCGCCGACATTGCGACGCAAGTCCGTGGGATTGACTTGACGTATGTCCACCCCATCAATACGTATCGCACCATCCATTGGCGCATAGAGCCCAGTCATTAACTTACCAAGAGTCGATTTCCCTGAACCAATACGACCGATAATGGCAACTTTTTCACCCGGGTTAATTTTGAAGCTAATATCGCTTACAGCAGCTTGCTCTTGTTCTGGGTAAGCAAAACTCACCGTATCAAATTCAAACTGCCCATCGAACCGAGGACGGTGAACATACTTCACTTCGTCTGGTTGCTCTACCGGAGAGTTCATTATTTCATTGAGAGACTCAAAAGCAGACTTTGCTTGATTATAACGGGTTGATAAAGCTGCCACTTGGGCCATTGGCCCCAATGCTCGCCCAGTCAACATGACACAAGCAATTAAAGCCCCCATACTCATTTCTCGTTCCGAGATCTGGTACACACCAACGATCACCATAATCACAGTCGTTAATTGCTGTGCGACCATTGCAAATGAGGAACAGGATTGGGCCAGTTGACGGGTCTTAATGCCCCAATCAGCAATATTGCCCACAGCACTTTCCCAATGCTGCTGTAGCACACCTTGTGCATTGTTAAGCTTCACGCTTTCTGCATTGGAAAGACTCTCGATCAATACGGCATTTTTTTGCGAAGCCGTTTTCTGACCTTCTTCCACAGATTTACGTAATGGCACCTGGATAATCATAGAGTAGATAATAATCAAAGCGATGGTCACGAGCGGAATGTAGCCCACTGGCCCACCTATCAACCAAATTACCCCAACAATCAAAAACATAAATGGGATATCAACCAAGGTGGTAATAGAGGCTGAAGTAATAAAATCCCTTATGCTCTCAAACTCTTGCAGGTTTTTAGCAAAAGCCCCTACCGACTTAGGACGTGAGGCCATTGTGATATTGTTCACTTTAGAAAAAATGGTGGCAGATATTAAAATGTCGGATTTTTTGCCTGCCACATCAATAAAATAGGCTCGTAACGAGCGCAGTAAGAAATCAAACAAATAGACAACACTGGCCCCAATTGCTAATACCCAAAGGGTATCAAAGGCATTATTTGGCACCACTCGGTCATAGACGTTCATGACGAATAAGGGACTGGCCACCGCAAACACATTTATTAAAAGGGAGGCTATAAACACATCTCGATAAATGCGCCATGAGGATGTAATGGTTCCCCAGAACCAATGGCCTTTTTTACGCTCCTCTCCGGCTTGAGTTTGAGATCGCTTATCAAAGCGATATTGCGGACGAACAAAAAAGCAATAACCGGTATAGCTTTCTATTAGTTCGTCCAATGGCATATGCACTTCCCCCTCGCCAGACTCCGGACGAAAGATTTTCGCAATACGCTGTTTTTGATCCACTTCTAACAGCACACATGCCTGCTTATCTTTTAGCAAGAGAACGGTTGGAAGGACCAACTCAGGAATCTTTTCTAACGAGCGCTTCAAAAAACGCGCTTTGAGGCCAATTCGGCGGGCCGCTCGTAAAAATAAATCCGGCCCCATACTTTCAGTATTAACAGGTAAGCCTGCTGCTATGCCATCAGCTGTATAAGGGTTATTGAAGTATTTACTTAATAGCACCAAACAATCTAAAAGAGGGTTAGGATATTCAATCTTAGTGGGATCAATTTCCCATTGTGCTCCAGTTTCCTGAAGGTTCTCTGACTCTTGCTTTGTTGCTTGGGAACTCGATGTATTCTGAGAGATAGTAGACTCCGTAATCTGCTCAGTAGAACTAGCGGTTTGTTGACTAGAACTAGTCTCTGGTTTTTGTTTCTGGCCCGATTGTTGTTCTGACTGATTTGACAATTTATCTGAAGTCTCAGGTGCGGCCATATTGTCTGAACGAGATTCATTGCTTTTACTGAAAGACAAATCTTCATTCAATAATTCTCTTACATTTTTTTTGGGGGCTTCGCTCACTTTAGCATTTTCACTCTCGGTCACACCTTTACTTTCAGTAGCGTTGGACGGTGTACCTTTATCTCCTGACACTGCCATGCAGCCAACCCCCAAAAAATTGATTTAAACAGAACATCTTATGAATCAAGGATATAATAGACTAGAATAAACCCATCAATCATAGAATACTACGATCATCAGCGATTTATAATTCACTTAACCACATTGGAGGGATGCAACAATGCTCTATGCAAAAGTCAATGAAAACGGCGACATAATTGATGTTGCAACCCAACAGTCAGACGAATATACATTGCTTGTAGCACCGGATAATCCAGTAGTTGCTCAATTACTGGAAGCCAAACTCGACGAGAACTCGTCCCGCGAACTATTAGAAACTTCCGACCAAGATATGATGCGAGTCCTAGAGGACTTAATCGACTTACTGAGCGAGAAACGCATCATTCAATTCACGGAACTTCCTTTAGCCGCCCAGAAAAAGCTGTTAAGTCGTAAGTGGGTACGAGGCATTCAAAAAGGCCACAGTGATGCCCTCATCATCGAAAATGAACTAGACGATGATGCTTTGATTTAAAGCATCATCTCATTCATTTCTTAACCAAAACTTCTTGGACGCCCCACTCCGTAACCCTGAATACCGCTAATATCAAATCCTTTCAGTATTTCGATTTGCTCAGCCGTCTCAACACCTGTAGCAATCACTTCAATCTGCAAGCTATTAAACATTTTACACAAGGTGTGCATAAAGAAAGATTCGGACTCCTTACCTACAGCCAGCTTAGTATAAGAAGGATCTACCTTCACATAATCTGGCATTAGGGTCTGCAGGTATTGGAACGCCGAGAAGTGCTTACCCACATTATCAATCCCCAGCTTAACCCCATGACCTTTCAACGTCTGAGCTAACAAAAAGGCATGATCCTCTGATGCCAAGACTGTCTGCTCTGAGATTTCAAAGGCTAGCTTACCTTTAACCGCTTCCGGCACTTTGGTTAACAATTGATCCAACCAGCTCACAAAGGACATTTTTGCATAGGCTGAAGCAGAAAGGTTAATGGCATAAATACCTTTCACAGAAGGGTGTTCAATGGATTCAATCACCCGCTGAATAATTACTTGGTCGACCTGCTCCCCCAAGTCAAATTGTTCAGCTAAACCGATGAAGTAACCCGCATGATACTGCTTACCCTCGTAAGAAAGACTGGCGTAAAGCTCATGCTGCAACGATTTATTCAGGTCTTCAACACTGGCCACCATCTGGCTGCGCAATACAAAGCTGCGCTTTTCAATGGCGTACTCCAGCATCTCCTTCCACTCTAAACGGCCAATGGCCATTTCGTGACCTGTCTCACTGTCAAACAGACGAACTTGGTTCGGGCCAGCTTGCTTCGCAGCACGCAACGCCGCATCGGTTTGTGCCATGGCATTTGAGCGAGTCACACTGTTATCTATCAACACTGCCCCTATGTTCGCCACGTCTTCCGAGTAACTCACACGAGAACCTGAAAGCTCTTTTAGCTCACCCATTAGATCGTCCGCTAATTTAGCAAGTCGATCTTTATCTATGTTAGGAATGAGCACCACAAAGTCAGCACCACTCATTCGCGCCACTGTGGCATCGGAAAATCCTGAAAGCCCAACATTTAAAATAATGTCTGCAGCACTGCGAATAAAATTGTCCGCCGCCTCATAGCCACGCTCATTGTTAACCTTTGCGAGATCTAAGAGGTTCACCAGCACTAGGCCATCTAACGTACGATCCGTATCATCAAAATGCGCTTTGGCTCGACCTTCAAAAAAGTTCCGATTTCCCAGTCCACTAACAGGATCCTTAAACGCCTTGGCTTGCAACCACTGAGCCGTTTGCGCTTCAGCAGCGAATTCTTTTTCCAATTTCTCCGCCATTCGGTTCATGGACTCCACAACGGATTTTAATTCTCGGGTTTTGGGAAGTTCTGTCATACGAACAAAGCGGCGCTGCTGTATCGCCTCTGCCTGTTTTTCCAACTGCACTAAAGGCTTAAACAACCAGCGCAGTGCCAAACCACCTAATACAACAGAGACCAAGCCGATGACGACAAATGACAACAGCAAGGCCCGTGTTGCTTGCCATAACTGGTAATAGCCATAGCCAGCACTGCCAGTAACATACACCTGTCCCATTTCCGTCCAGCCATTGGAGACGACAGCCCGAGCTGTTGGCACTTCAAAATCGATCATGCTGGTAAACCAAGCCGGCACCCCAATGATTTTAGTGGTGTTACTGCGTTCAATATTGCTATCAGATTCGTAGATATGTACGCGCACATTGGAAAAATAACCACTATCAAATACCGCGTTCACACTACTTTCCACAGATACAAAATCTTCCATGGCCATATAGTCCGAGATCTGCATACTCAAGGTAGTCGCAGAGTCTTGGGTCGTTGAGTGCAACTGATTGACCAAATAATCTTTCGTGCTTTGGAAGTTAATCGCTAACACCACCATCAGCACCAAAGACAGCAGCAATATTATGGTTAATAGAAGTTGTCGAAAAAGAGTCACGCTCGTTCTCCTAGCTTTCCAAATCAGAAAGTCGATTGTTTAAGTCTGTCCATAAACTCAGACGCGATGAGCCACCCACCAATTCACCTCGCCCCTTTTCCTTAGACAGCCATAAGTTCTCGGCATTAAAAGAGTATATCGGCAGCAAATCTGGACGTTTAATTGCGGGCAGTATGGTTTTATTTAAGTTATCTAAAATAACCGGTACGGAAGTAGGCTTGTGATAATAAGCCAGTACCATGTGATGTTGATTCAATGTGATCGCTTTAACATAAACCAAGCGAAGTTTGTCATCGGGAACACCCAGCTCGCGCAAGGCGAAATATTTGGCAATGGTAAAATCTTCACAATCCCCTGCGCCTTTCCCTAAGAACTCTACTGGTGTGGCCCAATAGTCGTTTTTTCCCCACAGGTCGATATCATTCACAAAGCCCATCATGTTAAAGAAGTCATTTACCGCGTTTAACTGATCTATGACGCCTTTGCCTTGGGTATCCTCAACCATGTTACGCCAAGCGATAATGCGTCGCTCAGCGCGTTCTCCGTGCTGTAATCCGATTTTATGGGCGAGCGCCAAATACTTCTGTGAAATATCCGCCTGAAGCAAGGTCGCAATGAACATCAATGGCAAGACGATCAACAACAGTCGAAACATTGTCGTCCGTGCTAGCCAAGTGATGAGTCCGCGGATGCCCACTGCCATTAACGCTACTCTTTAGGACCCTTTGCAGCGAACTGAGCCAGTTGCTCTGGAGAGGCTTCTGCTTGATATTTGGCTTTCCATTGATCATAAGGCTCTTTGTAAACGATTTCTCTCGCTTCATCATACGTGAGCTCTTGACCTTGCTCTTCTGCAGCAGCCACATACCATTTGCTCAGGCAATTACGACAAAATCCCGCCAAGTTCATCAGATCAATATTTTGAACATCTTTACGGGAATCTAAATGCTCTAACAAACGGCGTAACACCGCCGCTTCAATTTCAGTTTTGTTATCCATGTTTACAACTTCTTAATCACGATAAATGTTTATGTTGCTGGGGCTGTTGTGCCCATTGTCTCTCGACCACTGCGGCAAAAAACGACGTCATTGCTTGACTGTCAAACTCAGTTGAAAGCAAGTCTAAAGCATAGGTGGCGGCCTCAAAGGTCGATAATGCATTTTCGCTGGGCGATTTACGAATCACATAATGACTTTTAGGCGGTATGGTAAATGACACCATTGGAAAGCTAGCCAATACATCATGGGTATACAGCATCTTCTTTGCCTTTCGCCAAGTGCCATCTAATAACACAATATTTGAGTAATCTGATGACTCATCCGTTGCCAGGATCTCTAGTGGTTTTGCTTTATCATCAGGATAAAGCAAAACCGTGTTTTTAGTTGTAACGCTTTGCAAGAAAGTGTGCCATTCTTCAGGGTCATCCACTTGCACTATTTGTGCTGGCTTATACCCTAAGATAAACAAACGTGCAGTATTCTTAGCGTGCCTGGATTCCTTTTTATCTTGTAGAATCCAAACCTTAACGGAGCCTGAAAGTGACGGTACCAAATCACATATACATTGTATCGCTGGGTAACTGCAGGCTTCGCAGACACAACGTTTATTAACCATCGCCTCAGCCATCAGCTAAGTTGATCTAAATACGCTTTAACGACATTATCCCAACCCAACTCAAGCGCTTCGACCGTCAAAGCGTGGCCAATGGACACTTCGGTAATGTGACCGGGAGCGCATAACAACCCAACATTTTCCAGGTCAAGATCGTGACCTGCATTAACCTCCAAGCCAATGGACTTCGCGGCTAAAGCGGCCTCTTGGTATTCTTCATTGACGGATGCTTGCTGATCTGTGTGGTAGGCATTGGCATACGCTTCCGTATAAAGCTCTACCCGATCAGCACCAACAGACTTTGCCAATGTCATATTCTCAGGGACGGGATCCATAAAGAGCACCACACGAATGCCTTTATCGCGAAGTTTTGCAATGACAGGGCGTAATGCATCCTGATCGCGCGCCACATTCCAACCATGATCGGAAGTCAGCTGATTTGGGTCATCCGGTACTAGGGTGCATTGATCTGGCACGACCTCTAATACCACCTCCAAAAATTTTGCATCAGGAAAGCCCTCAATATTCAACTCTCGGCCTGGGTATTGTTGTAATAACGTCTTAATGTCGTAGGCATCTTTGTAGGTTGCATGACGCTGATCTGGGCGAGGATGTATGGTGATACCAAATGCCCCTTGATCCAATGTGCGCTTTGCCATGGCAACCACATTTGGGTAGTCACGGCCACGAGAATTGCGCAGCAGGCCAATTTTATTCAGATTAACGCTAAGGTGTGTCATGAGCTGTCCTAGTCTAACTATTTTCCACATCAGTATAAGCCAATGACACAACTAACTTTAAGTACTAATTCTTAGAATTCCTATGGAGCGAAACAGTTATGCTACAATGGCCGCCAATGGTTAGGAGCCCACTTTGAACTACGAATCTTTTACAGACATTTATCAACGTGCCATTAAGCGTTTTGGTTCTGAAGCAGTATTAAAACAACAGTTAGTTGTGCCTAAAAACCCTTCGGAATTAGCGCAAATTTCCGATGATCGTTGGCTTGCTGCATTTACCCAAAAGATTTTTCAATCTGGGATGAACTGGCAAGTAGTACGCAATAAATGGCCAAACTTTGAAGAAGCTTTTTTTGGCTTTGATATAGAAAAAATGCTGCTGATTCACGATGAGATGTGGGAGGCAAAAGCCAAAGACCCTGCAATCATTCGCCACCTTGGAAAAGTAATGACCATTCGTGAAAATGCCCTGATGATCTCAGAGATCCAAGGGAAACACGGCAGTTTCTCAGAATATGTGGCTAATTATCCTGTGGCCTTCATCACTGACCTCTGGGCCCAGTTGAAAAAAGACGGGGCACGCTTAGGTGGAAATACCGGCCCTTATACATTACGCATCATGGGAAAAGACACCTACTTGATGACCCGTGATGTTGAAGGTTACCTGCGTAACACCGAGATCATTACCACAGGCAGAGACACACAGGCCGCGAAAAATGCAGCACAAGCTGCCTTTAATCATTGGCAGCAAGAATCCGGGCTCCCCTACTGTCAAATCAGCCAATGCATAGCATTTGGTGTTAACTGATATTATTTCCACGGAGATCAAATGGCCGATTTAACTATCGACATCGTTGCAGACCCAGTTTGCCCATGGTGCTACCTAGGTTACACACGCCTTAAAGCCGCCATAGAGCATTTGGGAGACGACTTTCGTTTCGACATTCACTGGCTTCCCTTTGAATTACACCCAGATGTGCCTAACAGCGGTGTTCCTCGCGCTGAATATTTGGGTAAAAAGTTTGGCAGCCAAGAAAAGTTAAACGAAGTTACCCACGCACTGCAAAACGTAGGTCAAGAAGCGGGATTAGAATTTAACTTTTCTGAGAAAGACGTAATACCGAACACTAAACTCGCCCATCAGTTTATTGCTCAAGCATCACGCATGAACTTATCAACCGCTATGATGACTGCTTTGTTTTATGCTTATTTCACATTAGGCGAAAACATTGGTGATGAAACTGTAATCACAAAAATAGCCAGAGATGTTGGACTTCAAGACGAAGACATCGAAGATGCTTTGTCACGTGAAGCGGAACTCTTGGTGGAAGAAAAGATGGAACGCCTAGCCAGTTTAAACATCCAGTCTGTTCCGACTTACATCGTCAACGAAAAGTTTTTGGTTCAAGGCGCTCACCCACCAGAGACCTTCGCAGAAATTCTCACGGATATCACTAAAGAAAATGGCGCTTAAAGCGCCATTTTCTTTAGCTGTACAAACAAATTTATGGGGTGCAAGCATTTATTCTTAAAATCTATCAGTATTTTAAAATAAATTAATATCTTTTTGTTGATAACAATTATCACTAACCCTAAAATCATTCTCAATTAGTATTGAGAGTGATTTTCATTTTATGTACGTTTGTCTTTGCAACGCCGTATCCGATAAAACGATCAAGAAATCGATTGCCGATGGCGCAACCTCTATGCGTGATCTTTATCGTGAGCATAATTTAGGCAATCAATGTGGAAAGTGCTGTAAGGATGTGAAGAGTATTCTGAATGAAGAGCTCCTCAAACTTGCAGAGGAGCTTCCTATCGCAGTAGTAGCTTAATTGATTGGTACTTAATTCATTAAAGATCAATCAATAGAAGATTCGCCCATTTGCGACTGTAAGTAATTCTCTAACCCAGCTGAGCCAATCAAATGCTGCTGTGTTTCCAGCCAATCAATCTGCTCTTCTTGCTCATCCTGAATCTTTTCAACAACTTCACGACTCATAAAGTCTTTCTTTGATTCACACAGCTTCACAGCTGCCTGAAGGTCCGGCAGTGTTGCTAGCTCAAACGCCAGATTTGATTCAATCATTTCCACACAATCTTCGCCAATGCGCAGACGCCCGAGATCCTGCAGATTTGGTAACCCTTCCAAAAACAAAATACGCTCAATCAATCGATCAGCATTCTTCATTTTTTGGATAGAGGTTTTGTAATCCGCTTTATCTAGTAATTCAAAGCCTTTGTCTTTAAACATACGGGCATGTAAAAAGTACTGATTAATGCCTACCAGTTCATTTGCGAGTATTTTATTCAAGCTCGCAATGACGTCACGATCACCTTTCATACTCGCTCCTTACATTTGAGATTGAATGTAGTTTTGCTCACCGATGACATCCATCAGACGAAGCTGTTTCTCTAGCCAATAAACATGATCTTCTTCCGTGTCAAACAGCAACTTCTCAAGCATTTCGCGGGTTTGGTAGTCCCCTTCTTCCTCGCAGATAGCAATCACATCACGTACGCAGGCCACCACTTCCAGCTCGAGGGTAAGATCATTTTGCATCATAGAACGCACGTCCGTACCCACTAACAGGTCGCGACGTTTAGTCATGCAAGGAGTGCCTTCTAAAAACAAAATACGCTTAATTAACCAGTCTGAGTGATCCTTCTCTTCATCCATCTCATGGTTAAGGCGCTCATATAATTTTGTGAGTCCCCAATCCTCATACATGCGAGAGTGGATAAAGTACTGATCAATTGCCGCGAGTTCATTTTCCAATAGCTTGTTCATGCTATCGATGACTTTTTGACTGCCTTTCATGTTTAATACCTCTTCAGACTACTGTATTCAAAGTAGCATCAATTTCTTACATTTTAAATTTTTCTAATCTATTACTCTGAGGGTTTACCTTCACCCACTTTTACTTCTAAGGTGTCGATCCTCTGGAAACCACGGGGAAGTTTCAAACCTCGACGCCCACGTTCACCAATGTATTCTTGTAACTCTTTCTCAGCGAAGGATATGAATCGCTTACCACTGTGAGCCAAAAGCAGGTCTTCAGGCTGTACAGACGCCATCGCACACACCCACTCTTCTCGATCCTTCGCACGTGCAGACGAGATACTCAGCATCTTATTGCCTTTGCCTTTTGCCATCTGAGGTAAGGACGCCACGTTAAACACCAACATGCGTCCTTCATTTGATACCACCACCGCACGACTTGTCTCAGGGTCTGCTACTTTCACCGGCGGTAGCACTTTCGCATTAACGGGCAAAGTCAGTGTCGCTTTGCCTGCTTTGTTCTTCGCATGCAAATCACCCAACTTAGCGACAAAGCCATAACCAGCATCAGAAGACACTAGATAATAGGCATCATCAGTATCTAAGGCAGCCGCAACAATATGCGTATCTTTTTCTAATGAAATACGACCGGTAATGGGTTCACCCTGCCCCCGCGCCGATGGCAAAGTGTGCGCTTTAATTGAGTAAGTACGCCCATTGGAAGCAAACAAGACTAAGGTTTGATTTGAGCGCCCTTTAGTAGATAAAAAGAATTCATCGCCGGATTTGTAACTCAAACCACGCTCATCAATATCGTGGCCTTTTGCAGCACGCACCCAGCCTTGTTTGGACAAGACCACTGTAATCGGGTCGTTGGACAACAAGTCTTCTTCGCTAAAAGCTTGTGCTTCTTTTCGCTCAATGATTGGTGTTCGACGCTCATCACCGAAGGCTTCGATCGCCTCTTCAATCTCAGTAATGATCAGCTTTTTAAGCTTACGATCCGACGCTAATAAGGCCTCGAGTTGCTGGCGTTCTTTTTCCAACTCATCCTGTTCGCCACGGATACGCATTTCTTCGAGCTTGGCCAAATGGCGAAGTTTTAACTCTAGAATCGCTTCTGCTTGAGTATCCGTCAGGCCAAAACGCTCCATCAAAACAGGCTTAGGCTTATCTTCCGTACGGATAATCTCAATCACTTCATCAATGTTTAAGAAAGCAACTAACAAACCCTCTAAGATATGTAGACGATTAAGTACTTTATCTAAACGGAATTCTAAACGCTTACGCACGACCCCAATTCTGAATCGCAACCACTCACTAATAAAAGCCGTCAAAGGTTTTACTTGGGGCAAACCATCCAAACCGATCACATTCATGTTTACCCGGTAGGATTTTTCTAAATCCGTGGTGGCAAACAAGTGGGTCATTACACTTTCAACATCCACTCGGTTAGATTTCGGAACAATGACGAAGCGAGTTAGATTCTCATGGTCCGACTCATCACGCAAGTCCACGACCATTGGCAATTTCTTCGCCTGCATTTGAGCGGCGATTTGCTCTAAAATTTTGCTACCAGAAACCTGATGGGGCAATTCATAAACAACGATCTCCCCTTCTTCCATGCGGTATCGAGCACGGGCTTTAACTTGCCCCTTACCGGTTTCATATAAACGACGGATGTCAGAACGTGGCGTGATAATTTCTCCGCCCGTAGGAAAATCAGGCCCTTGGACATACTCCATCAGGTCGTCCAGTTCCGCCTTCGGGTTTTGCAACATGTGAATACATGCCTGCCCTACTTCACGAAGATTATGGGGCGGAATGTCCGTTGCCATACCCACTGCAATACCAGTTGTACCATTTAACAAAAGGTTCGGCAGTCGAGCTGGCAACACTGATGGTTCTTGTAGGGTGCCATCAAAGTTAGGAATCCAATCCACGGTTCCTTGATTTACTTCTTTTAGCAGAACATCAGAATACTTTGATAAGCGGGATTCGGTGTAACGCATGGCGGCAAAAGACTTAGGGTCATCTGGTGCCCCCCAGTTACCTTGCCCATCCACTAATGGATAGCGATAAGAGAATGGCTGAGCCATTAACACCATAGCTTCATAACAAGCACTGTCTCCGTGGGGGTGGAACTTACCTAAAACATCACCCACGGTACGGGCAGACTTTTTGTATTTCGCTGTGGCTTTAAGCCCCAGTTCGCTCATGGCATAAACAATGCGGCGTTGCACGGGTTTTAGACCATCACCAATGTGCGGCAAGGCACGATCCAAAATCACGTACATGGAATAATTGAGATACGCCTTTTCGGTGTAATCTTTTAACGAAAGCGTTTCATTGGCTTCGAAGTTTAACAGGTCACTCAAAAGCGATTTCCTTTACTAGATGAACTCGGAGGCGAAAAGCCTAAGTATATCGATGACTTAACAATGCCAACTACTATAATGAGGCGTCATTTCAGCTGCAACCATTGCCGTGTCTGAATTCAGTAATAGTCTTGGATTTCTTTCCGTTGTAGACTGCAAATACTAGGAAATAAGGAGCAAAGCATCATGATGCAGACGCCTCTGGGCAATCAGGGCTGGCAAAAGATTCTTTACAACACGTCTCGTTTCAGGGTGTACGAAGTACAGTTAACCTTAAATGACCATGCCCAGCACAATTATGTCTTCCCTAGCGATGCCATGCTATTTGTTTGTGATGGTCAGCTGTTTATTCAATCTACTCTGGAAGAGTCTTCCCTTAAGACCAACCAAGCCGTCTGGATACGCCATAACTTATCGGTACGCTGTGTCACAGTATCCCCTAGCACCCGCTTCTTCGTCATTGTCTTTTTAGGTCAAACTTCTCGAGAGAATGCACGATTTGAACGGTTTGCCAGCGGTACGGAAGCAAAGAAGCAGAATCGAAATGGCGTCACCCAATGGACTGTAGGGGATAAGACATCAGCAAAAATAGAATGGCACATGTTTCCACCAGGCCACAAAGAGCCTTTTTACTACCTCAAATCCTCTGAGCAATTTGTTGTGCCCATTAATACTGAACGGGACCTCCTCATTGAATACACAGGTTCTGAACCAGTAGGCATAACGCCAAGCGGCCTGTTAATCCCAGCAGGTAAAACTCGTAGCTTGATTAACAACTCTGATAAGCCCATCACTTTCTTAAGTGTTGCCGCTCCCTTCCCTAAACAAAGCCGGGTACTCAAACTCTCTCGTTCAACGTAGGGTTAACGCTGTCAAAACGTGATCTTCCCAAACACCATTGATTTTAAGGTAATTGCGCGCCATCCCTTCTCTCTCAAAGTTCATCCGTTGTAGAACTGCGGCACTGCGATGATTTCTGGGCATGTAACAGGCTTGAATTCGATCAATATTAAGCTCAGATGAAATGTACCGGATGCCAGCCTGCAATACTTCTTGCATCAAGCCTTTTCCCTGGTGCTCATAGGCAATGCTATAGCCTAAGAAGCAAGACTGGGAAATTCCCCTCACAAACTGTGAATAATTACTGTAAGCCAACATTTCATTTTCGCCTGGTGACAGTAAACACAAGACACAGCCTCGATCTTCAATAAAATCCTTACGCATCTCCTTTATGCGCAGATAGCAGGTTTCTTCTGTGTAGTAGTCATCATTCCGTTGCGGCTCCCATGGGGTCAAATGGTCCTTTTGTTCATTGACGTAGCGATGTAGCAAAGGCATATCCTTAACGTCCAGTAACTTTAAAATGCCTCGAGGAGTCTTAATCACGGGAAAACGCCCACTCTCTTTCCAACTTTGGTTACTCACCGACACATCCTCCTGCACCACTTCCATGAGCTTTAAGCGATATTCATCAAACCAACACTGATTACCAATGGATAGAGTTCGACGCAGCATGGTGTGATTCATCCAAGCCTCAGCTTCCACTTTTGTGCGCCAGTAAATTGTTAACTGAGACCGCTCATCCGCCAGCCATTCAAAATACAAATATCCTGGTTGCCCCTGGGCCAGCTCAATGACTTTTTCTGTCATAACACGAAACATGACATCTTCACGCAGTTCAGAGGTGCTAAGGCTTACAGCAAAATACGGGGTCTCGAACACTAATTCCATGGAAATAAATCCTCTACATCACAAATAAAAATGAACCCACTTTAAAATTGATTGTCTATAATTTATACAACCTGAGATTAAGGACTTTGAGCACTATCTCAGTTTAGGAAACGTTCTAGCGGCAATTAGAAGATTTCCATGAAGTTCAATCGCTCCCACACGTTACATGGCGCTCCCCTTTGCGCCTCTAGGGAAAGTATATTAACCCGCTACAGCTGTAGCGGGTTTTTTTTACATAAAAAAAGCGAGGGACTTCAAGTCGCTCGCTTTTTCAAGTAATGCCTAAGACGGCTTAGGAAACTCGCTCACCATGAGCTTGCTTGTCAGCATGGTAAGAGGAACGCACTAATGGGCCACATGCCGCATGCTTAAAGCCTAGCTCTTTTGCTACCTGCTCGTAACGCTCAAACTCTTCTGGGTGAACGAAGCGATCCATTGGGAAGTGATGCTTAGACGGTTGCAAATATTGACCAATCGTCAACATATCCACATTGTGGGCACGTAGGTCTTTCATCACCTCAACAATTTCTTCAAATGTTTCACCCATCCCCACCATTAAACCAGATTTGGTTGGCACATCAGGACAACGCTCTTTGAATTTCTTCAATAGATCAAGCGACCATTGATAATCAGAGCCAGGACGCACTTGGCGGTATAAACGGGGGATCGACTCAAGGTTGTGGTTGAAGACGTCTGGTGGAGAAACTTGCAAAATATCCAGTGCCACATCCATACGACCACGGAAGTCTGGCACCAAGGTTTCAATCTCAATACTTGGGCTCAACTTACGCGTTTCATCAATACAATCCACAAAATGCTGAGCACCACCATCACGCAAATCATCACGGTCCACAGAGGTGATCACGACGTATTTCAAACGCATGTCACGTATCGCTACAGCAAGCTCTTTTGGCTCATCTTGACTCAATGCATTAGGTCGGCCATGAGCAACATCACAAAACGGACAACGACGGGTACAGATGTCACCCATGATCATGAAGGTAGCGGTACCGTTAGAAAAACACTCCCCAAGGTTTGGGCAGTTAGCTTCTTCACATACTGACGCTAATTTGTGTTCACGCAGAGTGCTTTTAATACGCGCGATCTCTGGTGATGCTGGCATTCGCACTCGTAGCCAGTCCGGCTTACGTGGGATTTCTTCGGTTGGGATAACCTTTACAGGGATACGTGCCATTTTGTCGGCACCACGTAGTTTCTCGCCCTGTACGACTCGCTTTTGCTGAGTTGTCATTCTTATTCACCCTTGTTGGATAGTCGGATGAGAATATCCGAGACGCTCAGCCAGTATATTTGCCAGCTGAACTTTCACCTGCGCCATAGACGTTTCCGGCTGTAGACGCTTCATATCAATCATTTGTAGGCCTTGGTAGCCACACGGATTTATCCGTAAAAAAGGCATGAGATCCATATCGACATTCAATGCCACACCATGAAACGAACACCCTCTTCGTACTCGTAAGCCAAGGGAAGAAATTTTCATTTCATCCACATAAACACCAGGAGCATCCGGCTTGGGGTAGGACGTAATACCGTTCGCTTGCAAAACGTCCACAATAGAATTTTCAATCAGTGTGACTAGATCTCTGACCCCTATTCCACAACGCTTTAGGTCAATCATGATGTAAGCGATCAACTGACCTGGGCCATGATAGGTAATCTGACCACCTCGGTCTGCCTGTATGACAGGAATATCCCCAGCATTAAGCAAATGCTCCGCTTTACCTGCTTGTCCCTGAGTAAACACAGGCGGATGCTCGAGCAACCAAATTTGGTCTGGGTCGTCTTTTGTTCGAGTCTGGGTGAAGGCTTTCATGTCTTCCCAAGTCGACTCGTATGGCACCACACCGAGGTCGCGGCACAGAAGAGTTTTCGGCATGAATTAAATGACCATTTTAACTGCTTCAACAGCCATTAGGTCACCGTGAAGCTTTGCAAGCTGCTCTTCACTTTGCGCATTAATGCGAAAACTGAAGCTAACAAACCGCCCTTTTGAGGAGCGGTTTAAACTGATCGTTGTATCATCGAAGTCAGGTGCATGCTTGCGCACGCACCCGACAACGTTAACTTGAGTGTCGTCAGCATCCATTGCAACGACTTTAATCAGGTAATTTTCACAAGGAAACTCGATTTTAGGCGCATCTGGTGCGTCCTGTGCGATATCACCTGTTTTATTAATTAAAGCCATATAAGCTGTATCACCGTTTAGAACAAGTTCATAAAGAACAATTTGATTTTATCGAATAAGCGTTTAAAGAAGCCGCCTTCTTCCACTGACTCTAATGCTACTACATCTCGCTCTAGCAAGATATTGTCAGGCGTACCAACAATAATTTTACCTAGCACATCACCCGCAGCAATCGGCGCTTCAATTTCTTGTTTCAGCTCAAGAGAGGCTGGAATAGAGTCGGCGTTTTGGCGTGGCATTGTCACCAATACATCTTCAGTAAAACCAACTTTTACAGAATCCGCTTCGCCGCCCCATACCTTAGCATCGCTTAAGGATTGGCCTGCATTATACAGCTTACGAGTCTCGTAGTAACGGAAACCATAGTTCAAAAGTTTTTGTGATTCTGCAGCTCGGGCCTCATCAGACGAAGTCCCCAGAACCACTGTAATCAAACGAGTGCCGTTACGAACTGCTGAAGCAGCCAAACAGTAGCCCGCGGCTTCTGTGTGACCGGTCTTTAAACCATCTACTGTCTTATCTCGCCATAACAATTTGTTGCGGTTTGGCTGACGGATATCGTTGTACGTGAAGTACTTTTCATTGTACATCTTGTAGTTTTCTGGGAAGTGAATGATGGTTGCACGGGATAGCAAGGCAAGATCACGGGCACTTGAGTAATGGTCTTCCGCAGGGAAGCCCGTTGAATTCACAAAGTGGGTGTTATCCATCCCTAATAATCGTGCATGCTGATTCATCAGATCAGCAAAAGCAGATTCACCGCCCGCCACATGTTCTGCTACGGCAACACTGGCATCGTTACCGGATTGAATAATGATGCCACGCATCAGATCTTCTAGGCGCACCTGAGTCCCCTCTCGAATAAACATGCGAGAGCCCTCCATACGCCAAGCTTTTTCACTGATGGTTACTTTATCATCTAAGGTAATATTGCCTTTCGCCAACTCGTACTCGGCAATATAGGCAGTCATCAGCTTAGTCAGACTTGCAGGTGGCAATGGTTCGTCACTGTTATGCTCAACCAAAATATCGCCCGTATAAGCATCCATTAGAATATAACTTTTCGCGGATAATTGAGGTGGCGCTGGGATCAAAGAAGGTGCCGCATTTGCTACGGACACGACGAGGGACATTGCTACAATAAATAGTGAAAAAAGTCGTTTCATACTGGTCAACGTTTTAGCCTGATTCGTGAGGTTGAGAATAATACTAGAGCAAGGTTTGAATCTCTAGCCTCGTAAAAGTTCCCCTAGGGAGTTAACGCTACTTTTACACTTTTACCAAACCCTGCTGACTCAAGTTTCGCTTGCCAAGCTTCTAACTTAGCATTTGAGTCATAGGGGCCAACGAACACACGGTACAATCCATCGTCGGATTGACGAGTTTGAATGTTAATGGCGGTATCGAACTGCTCAAAAAGTTTCTGTTTTAGATTATCCGCGGAGGATTCCTTAGAAAACGCAGCCAATTGCAAATGACTAAACAGAAGGTCATTTGACGGAGCTGACGCCGGTGCGACAACTGGGGAAGGCTCTATCGCCACAGGCGTTGATGGGGCACTTGCCACCGGCTGCTTATTGGTTTTCACAGACACCACTTCGCCTGGCTTCGGCGTAATCGCCTCCACCTTAACTCGAGCAAGCCCCTTATTGTGATAATCCAAGCGAGCCGCCGCGGCATAGGACAAATCAATCAAACGGTCCCCATGGAAGGGTCCCCGGTCATTTACTCGCACAATGACACTGCGCTGATTGTCTAAGTTTGTGACCTTCACGTAGGTCGGCAAAGGCAAAGACTTATGGGCGGCAGAAAAGGCATACATATCGTAGGTTTCGCCGTTAGAGGTTTTATGCCCATGGAACTTATTCCCATACCAGGACGCTGTGCCAGTAGCTGTATAACCTTCCGCCGAGTCCATCACATAATACTTTTTACCCCAAACCTCGTATGGAGATTTATTGCCTCCGCGGCTTTTGGGTTCATATTTAGGAACCAGATCAGGTAAGTGGTCTACATTGACTTCATCAGTTGGGCCGTGATCTTGAAGAATAGAATAACGACCGCCTCCAGAAGCCTTATCGTAGTCAATACTGCTAGACGATGCGCCAGCCTTGGTACCACTAAGGTGTTGAGTGCTCATACAGCCAGCTAAACCAGCCGAGCACATCAAGAAAAACAGTTTAACTACCTTCACTCTGAGCAATCCTATTTGCTAGTTCCAAGACAGCCATGGCATAACGTCGGCTGGGGTTGTAATCCATAATTGTAAAGAAGTTCTCATAGGCAAGCCAATAGGCTTTAGAACCTTCTTTATCCTGTAAACCAATGAGTCCTGCATCTCCATACACATATTCACTGGTGGACCAAACCCCTTTCTCTGACCATTCCCTTAATGTGTAAAGTGGTTTGCGCCCTTTGTTAATCAAATCATCAACCGCTGACTCATCATCCACTCTGGCAGTACTCACGGTATAGGCTCCCGCTTGCCAGCCATGATGTTTCATATAGTTTGCAACGCTACCGATCGCATCAGCATTAGAGCCCCAAAGATCTACGTGATCATTTCCATCATAATCAATCGCTAACTTTAAATAATTACTGGGCATAAATTGAACCATGCCTAATGCACCACTGTAGGAGCCTTTGGTGGTTCCTACCGTCCAGCCTTCTTGGCGCGCCAAAATAAGGTATGCCTCCAGCTCGCTGCGAAAATACTGGCCACGGCGAGGATAATCAAATGCCAAAGTAGCCAGTGAGGTAAAAACATCTCGATTTCCGGTAATACGGCCATAAGACGTCTCAACACCGATCAAAGCGACAATGACAGGCCATGGCACTCCGAACTCCGCCTCTGCTTTATCGAGCCAAGCCTTATTTTTCCGAGCAAAAGCAACCCCATCCCGCACTCTAACAGGGTCTATAAAGCGTTTACGATACTCGTAATATGGGGTAATCACTTCCGGTTGATTATCGGATTTAGTAATGACTTGAACACGTTTCTCTGTTTTCGAGAATATATCAACCAAAAGTTGGCGATCATACTGATGTTTGTTCACCATATGATCAATAAACTCAAGCACTTCTGGCTGTGAAATATAAGTTTTGGGTGTAGGCTCTGAAACAATTGGAGTGGGTTGAGAATCCACCGTAGCTGAACATCCTGTAAGAGCAAGTGTTACGCTCAGTGCAATAATTCGTAAAGACATTACTGGGCCCTTTTATGCGTTTGAATCGACATCAAAATACCAAAGGTCGCCATAATGGTAATAATGGAGGTGCCACCATAGCTGACCAGCGGTAACGGTACACCGACTACAGGCAAGATCCCAGAAACCATGCCAATATTTACAAACATATACACAAAGAAGGTTAAGGTAATACTGCCCGCCAACAGGCGAGCATAGTTATCTTCAGCGTACGCTGCGATGTAAAGCCCCCGAGCGATAACCAACAGGTAAGCACACATAAGCAAGGCGCAGCCAATTAGGCCAAACTCTTCCGCCAACACAGCAATGATAAAATCCGTATGACTCTCGGGAAGGAAATTTAACTGGGCTTGGGAGCCTTCCAGCCAACCCTTACCGTGGACACCACCTGAACCAATCGCAGTCTTAGACTGTATGATGTTCCACCCGGAACCAAGGGGATCGCTTTCTGGGTCTAAGAAGGTTAACACCCGCTGTTTTTGATACTCCCGCATCACCTGCCACAAGCTGTAAGCGGCAATAGGCGCTATCGCAGCCGCACTAAGGATGTAACGCCAACCAAGACCCGCTAAAAATAATGCAAAAATCCCGGACACACCAACCAACAACGCTGTCCCTAAGTCAGGCTGTTTAGCAATCATCATAGACGGCACAGCAATCACAATCAGCACCGTCACAATTTCTTTCAACGTAGGGGGGATAGGACGATGAGCAAAGTACCAAGCCACCATCATAGGCATAACAATTTTCATGATCTCAGAGGGCTGAAAACGCAGTCCACCTGGCAACGCTAACCAACGCTGGGCCCCTTTAGCGCCCACCCCAAACAACAACACTCCAACCAACATGGCGACCAATACAGCAAAGAGTATTGGTGAAGCTCGGCGCATATATTTAGGCGGCAATTGCGCCAGACCTAAACACACAGCCATACCAATTCCGAGACGAAGCACTTGGCGTTCTACCATGGCCACATCCTGACCAGAAGCAGAATAAAGTACAAACAAGCCTCCCGTCATCAGCAACAATAGAGCGAGCAATAACAGAATATCAACGTGAGTCAGCTGCCAGAGCCGAGCATTGGTAAAGGAGACTATACGCTGGTAAAGCGACTTATTCATCGACGCCCCTCAGTGAAATAATCGTAACTGGATGGATAATCGTCGTACAAATAAGCATCAAATAGCGCCTTCGTCAGGTCTGCAGGTTTAGAGCTGCTACCGCCATTTTCAAAGATCGCAAATACGGCAATTTTAGGTTTATCAGCAGGGGCAAAACCAATGAATAGAGCATGGTCATGGAGTCGTTTATCGAGGCTGTCCGCGTCGTACTCTTGGTCTTCCTGTAAACTGAATACCTGCCCTGTACCCGTTTTACCCGCTATTTCATAGTCCGTTCCACGAAGACGACGAGCCGTCCCTTTAGAATCCGTCACAACCTTTTTCATTGCTGTCACCATGCGTTCCCAGTTGCGTTGATCCTTCAGCTTAATTTGATGAAGGTTCGGATTACCTTCTTCAAATTCCGGCTCATGATCTGATACGGATTCCGCCATACGCGGATAAAACATCTTACCGCGCGCAGCCAAAGCAGATGTTGCAGCAGCAATTTGTATCGGGGTGGCCACCATAAAGCCTTGCCCTATCCCCACGTTTACAGAGTCGCCGGGGTACCATGGTTCTTTATAACGGGCCATTTTCCATTCATTGGAGGGCAACAATCCACTACTGACACCATGAAGATCTAAGATAGTCTCTTGACCAAAACCGAATTTAGATAAAAAGGTGTGTATTGGTGTGATCCCCATCTTATGAGCCAGCTGGTAATAGTAAGTATCCACGGACTCTATGATAGAGCGCTCAAGGTCAATCCAACCATGACCTGTACGTTTCCAGTCTCGATAGCGTCGGCCATTAGGGTTTATCTGATAATAACCTCGAGCGTAGTAGCTTTCATCCCAAGTTGAAAACCCGTACTCCAACCCAGCAAGAGCCATAAAGGGCTTAATAGTGGAAGCAGGCGGATACCCTCCACGTAAGGCACGATTAAACAATGGCAGGCGCTTATCGTCCCTAAGACGATCATAGTTTTTAACGGAAATTCCCCGTACAAAAAGATTCGGATCATAGCCTGGCTTAGATACCATAGCCAAGATCCCTCCGGTGTTTGGGTCAATGGCAATGACCGAGCCTTTATAATTGCCAAGCAGATCGTAAGCATATTGTTGTAGCCGGGCATCCAGGTATAAATGAACATCTTGCCCAGGGGTCGGATTCTGTCGTTCGATCTCAGACATAATACGCCCGCGGGCATTGACTTCTACCTTTGAGATACCAGGTTTGCCGAATAAGGTTTCTTCGTAGAACTCTTCTACGCCAGTCTTACCAATAAACAAAGCCCCTTGGTAAGCTAATCGGTCCACCCGTTCTAGGTCTTTGGAGGTAATGCGACCAACATAGCCCACCGCATGGGCGAATGCTTCGCCGTAAGGATAGAAGCGCGTTAGCTGAGCTTCTACTTGCACCCCATCTAACTGAAACAGATCTACGGACACTTTTGCCCATTCCGCATCCGTCAGTTGGGATTTAAGAGTGATGGATTGGTAAGGTCGGCGGTACTCTTTGAGCTTAGAACGGTAGTTTTCCCATTCCTCAGGAGAGATATCAATGACATCAGAGAGCTTCTTCTGGAGCTCGTCAAGATTACCCGCTCGCTCGGGAATCACGGTTAAACTATGAATCGGGCGATTGTCTGCCAAAACAATGCCATTACGATCGTAGATAAGCCCACGTGGAGGTGGCTCAGTCACCAACATAACGCGGTTTTCGTTGGCCTTGGTTTGGTACAGGTCATATTGCATCACCTGCAAATAAAACAAACGAGCCATCAGCACACCAACCATCACCAGGACAAATAACGCAGCAACAATAATACGGCGCTGAGTTAAACGTTGTTCCTGACGGTAGTTACGGAAGACCTGATGATGCTTGCCCAAAATAACACTCTAGCGATGGTACGGATGATTATTCATTAATGTCCAAGCTCGATAAATCTGCTCGGCTAACAAGATTCTAACCATGGGATGTGGCAAAGTAAGCTTTGATAACGACCAGGCTTGATCCGCTCTCGCAGTACAGCGTGGATCAAGACCATCTGGGCCACCCACCAACAGCGAAATGTTGTAACCATCCATACGCCATTGGCCAGTCTGTTCGGCTAACTGCTCCGTTGACCAAGACTTACCCAGCACCTCCAAGGCGATCACTTTATCGCCATTCGGGATAGCCGCCAACATGGCGTCGCCTTCCTTTTGAATGGCTTTAGCAATATCAGTATTTTTGCCTCGAGGTGACATAGGCAACTCAACCAGCTCTAATGCAAAATCTTTCGGCAATCGCTTAGCATACTCTTCGTAGCCTTGCGTGACCCATTTTGGCATTTTTGTGCCGACTGCAATTAAACGAACCCGCATCAAAAACGCCTTAACGCTGCTCTGGTGTGATATTCCACAGTTTTTCTAGGTCGTAGAACGAGCGGGCCTCTTCAGTCATTACATGAACGACCACATCGTATAGATCCACTAGTACCCAATCACTTCCCATCTCGCGACCTTCACTACCTAGAGGCTGGAGGCCTTTACTTTTAGCGTGTTCAACAACGTTTTGACCAAGGGAGTGCACATGACGTTTGGACGTACCGGTACAAATCACCATAAAGTCCATCATGTCTGTTAGTTCACTCACGTTTAGTACCGTGATGTTATCGCCTTTCACATCCTCTAATGCTTCGACTGCCAATTCGAGAATTTGTTCAGCTGATAATTGATCTTGGCTCATAGTTTTGGATAACCCTATTTATATAAAGAATGCGCTTCAATAAAGCGCTGTATTGTCTCAGGCACGAGATACGCAATCGATGCGTTCTCGCGACATAGTTTTCTTACCTGACTGGAGGAAATCGCTAACGGCGTAAAACTTTCCATCCAAATCTTTCCAGCGGGCGCGCATTGTAACTCAGCTACGTTCTGGGCTCGATGTTTTTCATAAAACTCTTCCAAGGTGGAGATAAAATCAGGCTCCCAGCCAGGGCGAGAGATCACCAGAATATGCGCCACGTCTAATAAACTTTGCCACTCAGCCCAGGTTGGCAAGGACAAAAAGCTGTCCATCCCCACTACCATAATGATAGGTTCTTCTTCCCCTAATTCATTACGTAGCTCCTGCAAGGTATCCTTGGTGTAGCTTGGCCCTTCGCGCAGAATCTCGCGGGGGTCTACTTCTAACCGTATGTCTGCTTGAATACCCAGCTCAACCATTTGCAAACGCTGCTCTGGGGTTACCGAAGGCTGATCTTTATGAACCGGCTGAAAACACGGCACCATACGCAGGCTTTTAAAACGAAAGAAGTCCAGAATATCCACAGCCGAACGCAAATGACCATGATGGATAGGATCAAAGGTCCCACCCATCACAACCGTACCGCTGTTTTCATTGACTATTGGGGTAAAAGACTCAATTGTCACGGGTGTGACCATCCCCTAATACGACGTATTTTTGACTGGTTAAACCTATCAACCCCACAGGTCCGCGGGCATGAATTTTATCGGTTGAAATACCAATTTCAGCCCCTAACCCATATTCGAAGCCATCTGCAAAAGCGGTAGAAGCATTAACCATTACGGAAGAAGAGTCTACTTCAGCCATAAATGCACGGGTTTTAGAGTAATTCTGCGACACAATGGCATCAGAGTGGTGGGAGCCATATTGGTTAATATGGGCAATAGCTTCATCCATGTCTGCTACCAACTTGATAGACAATTTAGGAGCTAAGTACTCAGTATACCAATCCTCTTCCGTAGCAGGTGCCGCCTCAATAATGTCACGGGCTTGCTCACACGCTACCAGTTCAACGCCTTTCTGGGCCAATGCATCTGCTAGGCAAGGCAATATCGCTTTAGCCACCTTGGTGTTAACCAATAAGGACTCCATGGCATTACACACACCGTAGCGGCGGGTTTTAGCATTCATAGCGATTTTAAACGCTTTTTCTAAATCCGCTTCGTCATCAATGTAAACATGACAGTTGCCATCCAGATGCTTAATCACAGGCACACGGGCGTCTGCACTGATGCGTTCGATCAAGCCCTTGCCACCGCGAGGCACAATGACATCAACAAATTCAGGCATGGTAATCAAACGTCCAACCGCTTCACGATCAACAGTGTTAATGACTTGCACCGCATCTGCTGGTAAACCAGCCGTCAACAAACCTGTTTGCACGGCCTCAGCAATAGCCTGGTTAGAGTAAAAGGCTTCGCTGCCACCACGTAAAATAGTCGCATTACCTGATTTAAGACACAGACTCGCCGCATCAATGGTTACATTTGGGCGGGACTCATAAATGATACCAATCACACCTAACGGCACACGCATTTTGCCCAGCTGGATGCCTGATGGACGAAACACCATATCTGTAATTTCTCCTACAGGATCTGGCAAGCTAGCCACCTGCTTGAGACCTTCTATCATGCCGTCAATACGTCCGTCATTCAGTTCCAAACGATCCAACAAGGCAGCATCTAAGCCCTTTTGTTTGCCGTTTTCTAAGTCCTTAGCATTCTCTTCTTTCAATCGAGGTCGTGCATCTTCCAAAGCATCTGCCATGGCGAACAAAGCATTATTCTTTTGTTCGGTGGTCGCACGGGTCAATAGTCGTGACGCGGCACGGGCTTTTTGACCAACTTCGTTCATGTAAGATTCTAAGGACATTGCTTTCTCTCTTTTTTGCTTATTAGCGAGTTTACTTCCCTATTCGGGCGCTATAGAAACAGATAGGCGCTATACTAACACATCTTGTAGAATCTCATTCCCAAATATTTGACGTAATTATTCATCCATTCCCATGTCAGAACATTTTAAATTCCAACAAATTGGCATCGCACACTCTTGCTACCAACAGAAATTTGGCATCCCCAGACAACCAGGTCTAGTGACGGAAGCAACGGCGAGCATAGAACTACTCCCGCCTTTCAATCGACTTGATACACTGGATGGGTTAGAGGGTTTCTCCCACATCTGGGTACACTTTATTTTTCACCAATGTATGAATGAGAAATGGAAAGCCAAGATTCGCCCCCCTAGGCTTGGAGGTAAAGAGAAAATCGGTATCTTTGCCTCACGGGCAACCCATAGACCGAATCCCTTGGGGTTATCCGTGGTAGAAGTTAAAGGCATTCGTCAGGAAGGTAAGCAAGTTTTCATCGATATCATTGGTGCAGATCTGCTCGACAAAACCCCGATTGTCGATATCAAACCCTACTTACCTTACGCAGACGCACTCCCCCATGCCAAAGGTGGATTCGCGCCACTGGCCACCCCCCTTACTAACGTTAACTTCAGTGAACTCGCAATAGACCAGCTAAAAGACTATAAAGATATCTATGACAGAGATTTGCAACCATTGATTGAACAGGTCATTGGCCAAGACCCTCGCCCCTCTTATCTAAAGGGGTCCGAGGGCAGAGAGCACGGCAACCAACTGTGGAATGCCAATATAAAATGGGTCGCTAAAGCGAATCAGTTTTGGGTCACCGAAGTGCAGTTCCCAAGGAGCGTAAAAGATGAACAAGTCCAAAATGCTCAACGCCTACAAGACTGTGAATAACTTACAGCCTAAGAGTGACGCCACAATAGGCGACAATTCACAGGAAAAAAAGATCTATCGATCAGAATATGATGAAAGGTTGATCAAAGAGTACCACTTTGCCAAGTTTCAGAAGAATTTACACCAAATTCAGAACAATAAAGAGCTCGCCGAACTGCTCGAAAAAGAGGATTGGAGTGAAGACGACATGAAGACTTTATTAGCCGCTTTTCGTTAACAATTTAACTATACCCATATTTATCCACACCTTCTGTGCATAGTTTATTTGTCAATCAAAGTCTGAAAAAAAGCATAAAAAAAGCGGACCATAAGGTCCGCTTTTTAAAAACATAATCCGTTAATTCGAATTAGTTTTGGTTCTCAAGTTGAGCTTTGATTAGGTCACCGATTGTAGTCGGGCCATTTGTCTCAGCTTGTTGTTTCTCAGAGTGAGATTTCAGTGCTGCTTTCTCTTCAGAAGCGTCTTTCGCTTTGATAGAGATAGCGATAGTGCGAGCTTTACGATCAACGTTTACGATCGCAGCTTCAACAGCATCACCTTCTTTAAGTACAGAAGAAGCATCTTCTACACGCTCACGGCTGATTTCAGAAACTTTCAAGTAAGCTTCTACGCCTTCAGCTAGAGTAACAACAGCACCTTTCGCATCAACTTCAGCAACAGTACCGTTTACGATAGCACCTTTGTCGTTTTCAGCAACGAATGCAACAAAAGGATCTTGCTCTAGTTGTTTAACACCTAGAGAGATACGCTCACGCTCAGCATCGATAGAAAGAACAACTGTTTCTAGAACATCACCTTTCTTGTACTTACGTACTGCTTCTTCACCAGTTTCGTCCCAAGATAGGTCAGATAGGTGAACAAGACCATCGATACCGCCGTCAAGACCGATGAATACACCAAAGTCAGTGATAGACTTGATGGCACCAGAGATCTTGTCGTTCTTGTTGAAAGAAGTAGCGAACTCTTCCCATGGGTTTGGAGTGCACTGCTTGATACCTAGAGAGATACGACGACGCTCTTCATCGATGTCAAGGATCATAACTTCTACTTCATCACCGATCTGAACAACTTTAGATGGGTGGATGTTTTTGTTAGTCCAATCCATTTCAGAAACGTGAACAAGACCTTCTACGCCTTCTTCAAGCTCTGCGAAGCAGCCGTAATCCGTTAGGTTAGTTACACGTGCAGTAACTTTAGTACCTTCTGGGTAACGAGCTTTGATTGCTACCCATGGATCTTCGCCTAGTTGCTTAAGACCTAGAGATACGCGGTTACGCTCGCGATCAAACTTAAGAACTTTAACGTCGATCTCATCACCTACAGCGATGATTTCGCTTGGGTGCTTGATACGCTTCCAAGACATGTCAGTGATGTGTAGAAGACCATCAACACCACCCAAGTCAACGAACGCACCGTAATCAGTAAGGTTCTTAACGATACCTTTAACTTCTTGACCTTCTTCAAGGTTAGCAAGAAGAGTTTCACGCTCAGCGCTGTTAGTCGCTTCCATAACGGCACGACGAGATACAACAACGTTGTTACGTTTCTGATCAAGCTTGATAAGTTTGAACTCAAGTTCAACACCTTCAAGGTGAGATGTGTCACGGATAGGACGAACATCTACCAAAGAACCTGGCAAGAAAGCACGGATGTTAGCGATATCCACAGTGAAGCCACCTTTGACTTTACCGTTGATAACACCCTTAACGATTTCACTTTCTTCGTATGCTTTTTCAAGTACAGCCCAAGTTTCAGCACGCTTAGCTTTCTCACGAGAAAGTTTAGTTTCACCGAAACCATCTTCAACTGCATCTAGAGCTACTTTAACTTCGTCGCCGATGTTAAGAGTGAATTCGCCGGTCTCACTTAGGAATTGAGAACGAGGGATAACGCCTTCAGATTTTAGACCTGCGTGAACTGTTACCCAATCGCTGTCGATGTCAACAACGATACCAGTAACAATCGAGCCTGGCGCCATTTCTACGCTTTTTAGGCTTTCTTCAAACAGTTCTGCGAAGCTTTGAGTCATTGTGATTCCTATATATACGGAACAACTAAATGTTCCCTGCCACATCACCAGCTATATGTGGGGTTAATTTACAGTGATTGCGACGCCAGTGGTTGCTGGTCCTGCCGTCGACTTATTCCTACTATTTTAGCACATTAATTGAGCACAAAAACAGATTAAAACTTAAATGTATGAAGCTTTTGATGCCTCAGAGAGCACAACTTCAACAACTTCATCAATACTCAGGTCAGTGCTATCGATCACCAGTGCACCCGCCGCCGGTACAAGTGGCGCCACAGCACGGTTAGCATCACGCTCATCACGCTCTTTGATGGTCTTAACTAGCTCATCAAAATTGACCTCATCTCCCTTGTCCTGTAGCTGAAGCATACGACGTTGCGCACGCTCTTCTGCGCTGGCAGTCAGAAAGACTTTAATAGACGCCTCAGGGAAAACAACAGTCCCCATATCTCGTCCATCCGCCACCAATCCAGGCGTTTGCGCAAAGGCGCGCTGACGCACCAACAGCCCCTCACGGACTTCAGGGATAGCCGCTAGCTTAGATGCCTGGTTTCCCACTGTTTCAGTACGAATCGCCTGGGTGACCACTTCACCTTCAAGGATTATTTCAACTTTGCCTTCTGGCGTTTGCAGGAACTGAATATCCAAATGCTCCGCTAACACCTTCAACGCTTCTACATCTTCAACTGACATACCATGATGCGACACAGCAAGGGCCAATAAACGATACAACGCACCACTATCAAGCAAATGCCAACCCAGCTTCTCTGCAACGATTTGACTTACCGTGCCTTTACCAGCACCACTTGGGCCATCAATCGTAATAACTGGGGCTTGATTTAACATAAATGTTCCTCTTCCTTAGATGTGTACTGAAGCCTTTAGGCCCAGCATCACAGCAATTTCTTCTAAATTTGGAATTTGTTCTAATATTTTTTGACAGTCACGTACGACAGCGCCGTTTCGACAACGGGCAGAAAGCAATAGGAATGCCAACGCCACTAAATCATTACCCGCACTGTCTAAATCGCCACCTTCAGGCACCTTGCCTGTGATATGCAACACCCCACCTTGCCACTGGCAGTCACCACCGATGTGGTTCACACCATCTACTAAAGTCGTCATACGATCTTCGTAGAAATAAGGCAATTGGGAAATCCCTTCAAATGAGCTATCTCCTTGCGCAAAAACAGCTGCAACCGCTAACAAAGGCAAAAACTCTCGGTATTCATAAACCTCCGCAGGAGAAAGATGAATACCCTTTAGTTTTGCAAACGACACCTTAAACGATCGCGTGCTAAATAATCCTTGAGGCTCTGAAAGCCAATCAATCTGAACCCCCATCTTAGGCAACAGATCAAATAGCAGCCGCCCTCGACCAATGGTGGACACCTCATTGATTTGCAACGAGGAACCAGGCAGTAATACGGCTAGCAAGGCACTCCAGATGACTTGTTGCAAGTCCGAAGGCAAATCAATCTCCGCTCCCTCCAATGGTGAAGGCATAACTTTTAGACATTGAGAGCCTGACATTGAGACACCAAAGGCAGAAAAAAGTCCCCGTGTCTGTGCATCAATAGCTATTTGCCCTTTAAACTCACTGTCTTGCTCTGCGTATAGACTTAACAAAAGCGCACTAGAGACCAACCGAGAAGATGGCGAACCAGGTAACTCTCCGGAGACACTTTTAATCACTGCAGGCGTCACTTTAAAGGGCAGACAATCCGCCGGCGCAGAGGTCACTTGCGCTCCTGAACGGGTTAGCAACTCAAGGAGATGCGTAAAAGGCGTATTTAATAAAGCACCTTCACCAATCACTTCAACTGGGAAATTTTGCCCCGCCAAAATAGGCAGTAATAAATACAAGCTAGTAGCCGATTCATGAACATTGACAGGGGCAATGGGTGCCCGCAACCCAGTTCGACCCACACCATGAATGCGTACAGCCCCATGACCAAACTCTTCAATGACTACGCCCATATCACGTAATGCCTGCATGGTGATTTTGACATCACCTGCTAAATCAACATTACCTAATTCACTGACCCCATCAGACAGGGCGGCCATAATAAGGGCTCTATGTGACAAAGATTTGTCACCAGTGAATTTTATTTCACCATTTACCGCTGAGGCTGGCGCCACGGCCATTGAGATTTGTTTTTGCTGAGGCTTGCCAATGGTACGTTGCTCAAGCAGACGCAAAAAATGATCCCGAGCAGACTTAGCTCGAGTAAACACGCCATACATGGAAGCGCCATCCGCCTCAACGATGGCCTGACGCATTTCAGCAAGACGATCGGTAAATAAATCGAGGGTCGCAAGGGTTGCGTCTTTATTGGCTAAAAACACATCTCGCCACATAACCGGATCACTGGAAGCGATTCGTGTAAAATCACGGAACCCCCCCGCCGCAAAGCGGAAGATATCCTGACTCCGATCGGCATTAGCCAAGGTATCCACTAGGGTATAAGCCAATAGATGCGGCAAATGACTTGAAGCAGCCAATACATGGTCATGATGCTCCACATCCATGCTCACCACATCTGCCCCCACAGCACGCCAAAGACGATGCAAACGGTCCAGTAGCTCAGGATCTGAGTCAGGAAGTGGCGTAACTATCGCCATATGCTTTTCAAACAAATGAGGGTTAGCCGCGAGTACACCACTCTTTTCTGCACCGGCGATAGGATGACCAGGGATAAAGTTCTCTGGGGCAGCACCAAACACTTTCGTCGCCGCAGCCACCACACTCCCCTTAGTGGAGCCAACATCCGTTAACAAGGTATCGGAGCGAAGATGGGGCTTAATCTCAGCTAAGACGGACTCCATGGCTCGCACTGGGGTTGCTAAGATAATAATGTCCATCTTTTGGATGGTGTCAGCATCAAGTTGCGCCGGATAATCAATCACGCCGGTAGAAACACCCAGCGTTAACTCTCCTGCACGACGATCTGCACCAAACAAAGTTGCCAAGCCTTGCTGCTTTAAACTCTTGGCAAATGAGCCACCAATCATCCCTAAACCGACGATCAGGACATTTCCGAACTCTTTATTATCTTGCATTATATTTATCTTTTTTAGCGTTACAGAACAGCGACTGGGTAAGATCCCAACACCTTCACTTCAGAAGCACGCTCGCGCAACTCTTCGATGACGGAACGGCACTGGGCATCTTCGCAATGACCGACAAAATCGATATAAAAAACATATCCCCACTTACTGATTAATGAAGGACGTGTTTCCAATCGAGTCATGTCAACACCGTGACGCTCAAAGGACTCCAGCAGGCGATACAACGCACCTGGCTCATTTTTTGCGCTCACCAACAAAGAGGTTTTATCCTTGCCACTTGGCGGAATTTTTTCATTGCCGATGATTAAGAAGCGAGTCGTATTATCTGGATGATCTTCAATATTCGCTGATACAACGGACAAGCTGTAAAGCTCGCTGGCGATATCACCCGCAATGGCAGCGACAGCCTTACCATTCTTACCTGCTTCTTCTGCCAAGCGAGCACCCTCAGCATTGGAGCTAACCGCCACGCGCTCTGCATGGGGCCAATAGCGGTCCAACCAAGCACGACATTGAGCTAAAGACTGCTGATGAGAATAAATGTGTGTCACATCATCTGGGTTCACATTGGGTGCCACCAAAAGATTATGGTGGATGCGCACTTCCACTTCACCACAGATTTTAAGGCGAGAGCCACGGAAGCTATCCAAAGTATGATTAACAACGCCCTCGGTAGAATTCTCTACTGGCACCACCCCATAGTTGGCTGCCCCTGACTCTACCTCACGGAATACTTCATCAATCGCAGCCATTGGGGCACTTACGATAGAATTACCAAAGTGCTTAAGGGCCGCCTGTTGCGTAAAAGTCCCCACAGGTCCCAAGAAAGCAATACGCATTGGCTTTTCCAGGGCCAAACATGAAGACATAATCTGACGAAAAATCTTCGCCATTTCTTCATTACCAAGGGGGCCTTCATTACGCTCCATGACGCGTCGAAGAACTTGTGCTTCACGTTCAGGGCGATAAAACACTGCGCTCTGCACACCCTGCTCTGCCATTTTAACTTCTGCGACTTTTTCCGCGCACATGGCACGCTCATTGATTAGGCGCTGGATTTGCGAATCGAGAGCATCTATGCGATCACGCAGTAATGGCAGGGTTGTCGGAATATCATCTTTTTTTGTCGACATGGAACGTATCCTATTACTATTAACCGTAACGTTTTTCGAAGGCCGCCATGAATTCAATCAAGGCCTCAACCCCAGCTTTTGGCATGGCATTGTAAATGCTCGCACGCATACCCCCTACAGAACGATGGCCTGCAAGGGTGCGCAATCCAGCGGCATCGGACTCTTTCAAGAAGGTCGCTTCAAGGGATTCGTCTGCTAGAACAAATGGCACATTCATACGAGAACGGTAACGAACATCAATAGGGTTAGAGTAAAAACCGCTATTATCAATAGCACTGTAAAGCATGGCAGCTTTTTCAATGTTGATTTGCTCCATGGCAGCAACACCGCCTTGGGCTTCTAGCCACTCAAACACCAAATCCGCTAGATAGATTGCAAAAGTCGGCGGAGTATTGATCATGGAATCATTTTTCGCCAGATTTTCAAATGACCAAACCGTTGGCAAGACATCATTGTTGCTGCGCGCCAATAGATCCTTACGAATAATATTGATCACCACACCCGCAGGGCCAACATTTTTCTGTGCGCCGGCATAAATCAGACCGTATTTGCTCACATCGATGTTACGAGACAAAATTGTTGATGACAGATCAGCAACAATCGGCAGATCCGTTTCAGGCAAAGCATCAAACTCTAAGCCACCAATGGTTTCATTTGGCGTCAAATGTAGGTAAGCCGCCTTTTCGTCTAACTCAAGGGAGGAGAAGTCAGGCACTGTGGTGTAATTCTGAGCCTTGCTAGAGCCTGATACGACAACATTGGCGTACTTCTTAGCCTCTTTAATTGCTTTCGTAGACCATGCACCTGTATCTAGATAACAAGCACTATCAAAGCCATTAGTTAGGTTGGCCGGAATCTGGGCAAACAGAGCCGAAGCGCCACCCTGAGCAAAAACGATTTCATAGTCATCAGGAATGTTCAGCAACCGAGCCAAGCGCGCTTTGGTCGACGCAAGAATGGAAACAAATTCATCACTACGGTGACTCATTTCCATTACCGACACACCTGTGCCATGCCAATCCAACAATTCTGCTTGTGCTTTTTCTAAAACCGCTTCTGGGAGCGCAGCGGGACCAGAACAAAAGTTATAAACTCGGCTCATTCTGCCTAAAACCTCATAAGGTAAGTGGTATATCTATACAAAAGAAGGCGCACTCGAGGTGCGCCCTGGGGGAACTTTATGCTTCCGTATCAGGAGCCTGATCTTGCGGCTCGTCGTTGACAACATCTTCTATTTCAGAGACTTCACCCTCTGCTGTAGCATCATCATCTTCAACAACACGCTCAACACCGACTAAACGTTCCTCATTAGACAAACGAATC
Organism: Rhodanobacter aciditrophus; assembly: GCF_042679525.1. GTDB lineage: Bacteria > Pseudomonadota > Gammaproteobacteria > Pseudomonadales > Marinomonadaceae > Marinomonas > Marinomonas aciditrophus. The sequence goes on along the minus strand of NZ_JBHTMN010000018.1, from coordinate 167,319 downwards.
AGTGTGACACCTTGTGTATTTCGACCCTGACAAGAAATCTCGGAAACACGTGTACGCACTAGGGTACCCATGTCTGTGATCAAGATGACTTCATCTGTTTCATCAACTTGAGTCGCACCCACAACAGGTCCATTACGCTCTGATACCTGAATACCGATAACCCCCTGACCACCACGTCCGTAGACAGGGAATTCTTCGGTCATAGTGCGCTTACCGTAACCATTTTCACAGGCCATCAGTACCGCTGTATTTTGCTCTGCGCTAGGCACAATCAAAGACACAACTTTAGCGTCTTCTGCCAGCTTGATACCGCGAACACCTGCAGCCGTTCGGCCCATGGCACGAACATCTGTTTCTTTAAAGCGGATCGTTTTGCCAGAGCTGGAAACAAGCATAATGTCATCCGACCCGGTGGTCTGAGCAACACCTACAAGCGCATCAGTTTCATCCAACTTCAGGGCAATCAAGCCGCTTGAACGAGGACGAGCAAAATGCTCCATTGCTGTTTTCTTCACGGTACCGTTAGCAGTCGCCATGAAGATGTAGCTGCTTGCAGCAACGTCCTCTTCTTCCAATTCAACTTCAGCTTCTGCGTCGGTCTTTTCTGGAGCGGTCAAAGGTAGCAATGCGGAAATATGCTCCCCTTCTGCCAAAGGCAATAGGTTAACAATCGGGCGACCTTTCGATGTACGACTTCCCAACGGAATCTCAAACACACGCAACCAGTACACTTTACCGAAGTTACTGAACAACATAACGGTATCATGACTGCTGGTAACGAGAAGGTGACTGATGTGGTCTTCATCTTTCATACCAGAAGCAGACTTACCACGGCCACCACGTCGTTGTGCTTTATATTCTTCCAAAGGTTGAGTCTTGGCATAACCCGTATCAGAGATGGTCACCACCATTGGCGCTTCATCGATTAAATCTGCGATGGTTAAATCTTGCTTAGAGGTCAAAATCTCAGTACGACGGGTATCACCAAACTGATCACGAGCATCTTCTAGCTCTTCACGAATCACTTCCATCAAACGATCTGGGTTACCCAAGATGTTTAGCAATTCAGCAATCAAATCGATCAACGACTTGTACTCGCCCAATAGTTTTTCGTGCTCAAGTCCCGTTAAACGATGTAAACGAAGATCAAGAATAGCTTGGGCTTGCTCTGGAGACAGGCGGTAAACACCATCATTAAAACCGTAGGCAGCATCCAAATCATCTGGGCGGCAAGCATCGGCACCTGCACGCTCAAGCATGGCGTTAACATTGCCTGGCTCCCAGCTTTCAGAGATCAGCTTTTCTTTCGCTTCAGCAGAGGTTGGAGACTGACGAATCAATTCGATCACACGATCAATGTTAGCAAGCGCAACCGCTAGGCCTTCCAGTACGTGACCACGCTCACGGGCTTTACGTAGCTCGTAAATGGTACGACGGGTAACCACTTCACGGCGGTGTTTCACAAAGCACTCAAGCACTTGCTTGAGGTTCAGTAGCTCTGGACGGCCATCAACAAGGGCAACCATGTTAATACCAAACACAGACTGAAGCTGAGTTTGGGTGAAGATATTGTTCACTACCACGTCTGGGTTTTCACCACGGCGCAGCTCAATCACGATACGCATACCGTCTTTATCAGACTCGTCACGCAGCTCGCTAATACCTTCAATCTTCTTCTCTTTTACCAGCTCAGCAATTTTCTCAATCACTTTAGCTTTGTTTAGCTGGTATGGAATCTCAGTAAAAACAATCGCTTGGCGATTGCCTTTATCCATGTCTTCGACATGATGGCGAGCACGCATGTAGATGCGTCCACGACCTGTTTTGTAGGCCTCCACAATGCCAGCGCGACCATTAATGAACGCACCTGTTGGGAAGTCTGGACCAGGAATAAACTCCATTAATTCATCAATGGTGATTTCCGGGTTATCAATAACGTTCAAACAGCCGTCAATGACCTCACCTAAATTATGAGGCGGAATATTGGTCGCCATACCTACGGCAATACCCGCAGAACCATTTACCAACAGTCCAGGAATACGAGTAGGCAAAACTTCAGGCATAAACTCAGTGCCATCATAGTTTGGCACAAAATCGACGGTTTCTTTTTCCAGATCCATCAGCATATGGTGCGACATACGCGCCATACGAATTTCCGTGTAACGCATGGCGGCTGCACTGTCACCGTCCACGGAACCGAAGTTACCTTGACCATCAACAAGTGTGTAACGCATAGAGAATGGTTGCGCCATACGAACGATTGTTTCGTATACAGCCGAGTCACCGTGTGGGTGATACTTACCGATCACATCACCAACGATACGGGCAGATTTTTTGTAAGGCTTATTCCAATCGTTTTTCAATTCATTCATCGCGTAAAGCACACGACGGTGAACCGGTTTCAAACCATCACGAACATCTGGAAGCGCACGTCCAACGATTACGCTCATGGCGTAATCGAGATAAGAACCTTTCAGCTCGTTTTCGATACTGACGGGAATAATTTCTTTGGCTAATTCACCCATAGATACAACCGTTCCTTATGTTAGGAGCAACATGTGCTCGTCATTGCAGACCGAGCAACTCCGACCATCTTTTTGTAAGCGCGGCATTATACCACAAGCATTTCACGAACACCTCTCCCCAATGGCGCTTTTATTCTCCGATTTCTTTTCACAAACCCAGCACTAAAAATACCTAGTCGCCACTCCCCCAAAACCACTATGCCCTTGGCGATAATCATGAGTTTGTGCGAAAGCAAGCTAAATACTCTGCTTTAGTTTGTGGCAAATTCTATTATCTATATAATGCAAGTCATCCAAATAGCGGTAAGCGTACGAATACCATATATATGCATAGTCACCTTGGCGCCGCCAACACGTTTTACATAGGAATGATGACATGACCACCAAGCAATCTAACGCCACCAATGTTGATCTAGATGAAGTTGCGAAGTTTGAAGCCCTCGCAAGCCGCTGGTGGGACAAAGACAGTGAGTTCAAACCACTGCACGACATCAATCCCCTGCGTGCTAATTACATTAACGAGCGCACTAACCTAGCCGGCAAAAAAGCCATCGATGTGGGCTGTGGCGGCGGTATTTTATCGGAAGCGTTAGCACAAATGGGCGCCCAAGTTAAAGGGATCGACATGGGCGAAGCGCCTTTGGCAGTTGCGAAACTACACCGTGAAGAAAGCAAGCTAGACATCGATTATGAACGCATCACAGCAGAAGAAATCGCAGACCGCGAAGCAGGCCAATACGATGTTGTCACCTGTCTTGAAATGCTGGAGCACGTTCCCGATCCATCCTCTGTTATTCGTGCCTGCATGAAGCTATGTAAACCAGGCGGCCACGTATTCTTCTCTACCATCAACCGCAACCCGAAGGCCTACTTATTTGCCATTGTTGGTGCTGAGTACATCTTGCGTATGCTGCCAAAAGGCACCCACGACTACGCGAAATTTATCCAGCCTGCTGAATTAAGCCAATTTGCCCGTCAAGCCGGATTGGAACTCACTCATATGACTGGCCTAACCTATAATCCTATTACCAAGGTCTATAAACTGAACGACAGAGATGTTTCTGTAAACTACATGATGCACACTCAAAAACCTGACACGAACTAGGAGGCAATTATGCTGGATTACCAAGCCCCTAATGACCTTTTAAAAGACAAAGTCATTTTAGTAACAGGCGCTGGCGATGGTATTGGCAAGGAAGCCGCGCTAACCTATGCAGCCCACGGTGCAACCGTTGTGCTTTTGGGTAGAACGACAAAAAAACTGGAACAGGTTTACGACCAAATTGACAATAGCGGCCACCCCCAAGCAGCCATAGTCCCACTGAATCTTGAGACGGCTGCTGAACACGACTACATGGAACTCGCCAACACCATTAAAAAAGAATTTGGCCGCCTTGATGGCATTTTACACAACGCCAGCTTACTGGGTGCCCGAACGCCTTTAGCTAACTTCGAACCCAGCACATTTGACCAAGTTATGAAGGTGAATGTGACTGCTCAATTTTTGTTAAACCAAGCACTGATCCCATTGCTGCAAGAAGCTCCCAGCGCATCCATTGTTTTCACCACCTCCAGTGTTGGACGTAAAGCCCGTGCATATTGGGGTGCCTACTCGGTGTCTAAATTTGCGACGGAAGCCATGATGCAATTACTGGCTGACGAACTGGAAAGCATCTCTAACATTCGCGTCAACGCGATCAACCCTGGTGCCACCAGAACGAGCATGAGAGCTTTTGCCTACCCAGCAGAAGACCCTAACACACTCAAAACACCTACCGACATTATGCCCCTTTACCTCTATTTGATGGGCAACGACAGTAAAGATATCAACGGCCAATCCCTCGACGCACAACCCAACCGCTCACCATCAGCGTAAGCAGTTGCACTGCATCATGGGTTCGAGATAATCTGAACCCATGATGTATTTACTTTCACAAAACACTTTTTTTCGCCATCTTCTCGTCTTTGTGAGCTTGGTGCTCACGAGCCCCTATTCACTAGGCACAAGCATGCAAAACATCCCCGGCAAAAGCCACTCAGACGCCAATAATTATCATTATTTGACCCTTGATAATGGTCTACAAGTCATCCTTATCTCAGATCCAAAGGCGGAGCGCTTCGCTGCTTCACTAGCCATTGGCGCTGGCAACCAACAAGACCCGAACGAGCACCCTGGCATCGCCCACCTACTGGAACATATGCTGTTCCTAGGCACAGAAAAATATCCAGATGCTGGCGCATACCAAACCTTTATACGAGAACATGGGGGCTCCCATAACGCCTACACCAGCAGCCAAGAAACCAACTTTTACTTTGATGTATTACCTGAGGCCTATCCAGAAGCTTTGGACCGATTTGCCCAATTTTTTGTGGCGCCAACCTTGGATGCAAACTACATCGCAAGGGAAATCAACGCGGTAGACTCTGAATACAAAGCCAAGTTAGATGACGAACGCCGCCGCACGAACGAAGCACAAAAGACCCTGTTCAATCCCCACCACCCTGGCAGCCGTTTTACCGTTGGCAATCTAGAGACTCTCGGTAACATTCCCACTGAAACACTCCAAAGCTATTTACAGAGGTTTTATGAGGATTATTACACCCCCGAGAACATGAGACTCACACTGGTGGCAAACAAATCACCAGAAACACTTGCCAGCTTTGCTCGTACATATTTTTCAGGCATAGAAGCCAGACCCACCCAGATAACACCCGAGCTACCTGCCAAGTTTCTTCAGACTCAGACATTCCAGGCCTTTAAGACCAACACCGAAAAAAGCCAGCTGAAGTTGATGTTTCCCATACCCAGCCAACTACGGCACTACCCCTCCCAGCCATATAGATATGTGAGCTATGTTCTTGGAGATGAATCCAGCAACTCCCTATTCGCAAATCTTAAAGAGCTAGGCTGGGCCCAATCGCTCCATGCTGGCATCAGCCAAGATGACGGCAACCAAGCACTTTTCGCCGTTACCATTAGGCTTACTGATGCCGGAGTTAAGCAACGTAACGCTGTGATAGGAAAGGTTTTCTCAGGGATCAAAAATCTACAGCAAGCGCCAACCAACCCCGATTACCTTCGTGAAATCCGAACCTTAAGCGAGCTAAATTACGCCTACCATGATTACATCCCATCGGTACGACTTGCTCAGGTCGCCTCATCGCGCTCACTAAACATCCCTCCTATGGATTTATTGCACAGCTTCAAAATTGAGCGAGACGCCACAGAAGCAGAAATAGCCCCAGTATTGAACGCACTAACCCCAGACAACCTAGTAATCCAATGGCAACACCATAAAGAGTTCCCAACAGAATGGGCTCAAGACGAACTAACATGGTCAACAGAGCCTTTTTACCAAGGACATTATGCTAATGCGTCCTTTAAAAAGGATTGGTTGCAACAGGACGATGAAACGAGCCAGAATTCAATGTATGGCTTACCTAAAATCAACCCATACATTCCAGAAGATCTCAGCTTAACCCAAGGGACTGACAGCCGCCCCACGGCTATATCTGACACAGAGAGCTTTGATTTTTGGCACAAGAAGAACAGCCAGTACGGCAAGCCCACCGGCATGATCTTTGGCTATTTTGGCTGTTCAGAATCCGCCAATGCCAGACAAAAACTGCTATTGCAACTCTGGGCACGCCTCTTCACCGACGCCATGAGTGAACAAACATATCAACCTTATACCGCAGGGCTAAATTACTCTCTTTACGCCCACAGCAATGGGCTAACCCTTCGCACTCAAGGCTACACAGACAAACAAGATGCCTTTTTCGAACACCTGATTGGTGAGCTAATGACTTTTCAGGCGACTCCTGAGCGCCTTACCATCGCTAAGCAAGAAATCCTAAAAGGCTTCAATAACCTAGATAGCCAACCACCCTATGCCTTAGCGCGCCATTACTTTTCACAAGTCGTGACCAAAGGCAGCTCTTCGATTGAAACGCTTCAAAACCTGCTAACAGACATCAAAACAGATGAGATCAATGACTTTATCCAAACCCATCTGTCTCAATTCCACTTTACCGGCTACATGACAGGGAATTTCGAGAAAGACAACGCGGAAACACTCTCCCAGATCCTGCAGACAAAGCTCAAGGGGCGACTAGGCGCTCACACTTATCAGTATGTGGAATTGAAATCGTTTGCACCAAAAAATCGCTACATCTACCGATTTAACACCCGCAGCGCTGATACCACCTTGCTATACAGCCTTATGGCGACTGACAGCAATGACGCCAGTTACACTGAACGCGCCTACGTTAGGATGATGGCACAACTTATTGGCGCTCGCTTTTACAATGAGTTTCGCACCGAAAAACAATATGGCTACATCGTAGCAGTCACCAACCAAACCATTGAGAAAACACCAGCTCTTGGTTTTTTGGTCCAATCCCCCAACACAGATATCGAAACGTTAGTACAGGAAATAGAGCGCTTTATAGTCGAAAACAAAGACTGGAGCGACAGCTTATCCGATGCGGAGTTCGAACAAGCTCGTACGGCAGTGCTGGCAGCCTTTACCAAAAAGACCACTTCTTTGAGGGAAGATGCACTAGAGGAATGGCCCCATGTGGTGGAGCCGGAACACAACTTTGCAGATCGAGCCAACTGGATTGCGAGCATTGAAGCCCTATCCAAAGACGAGTTTGTAGACTTTGTGAACGCCAAGATCAAGCGTAAGCAATCTGCCAGAGTAGTCATTGCAAACCAGTGGCAAGACACTGAAAACTGGACACCATTGATTATTGATTAATTAGCCGCCAATCAGCTGTTCAAGTCTCTCTTCGTCTGATAACTCAGCCTGCTGAGACTCTTCTGTCGTGGCGCCTGACTCAGGATCACCAAACACCTGATTACCAGGCGTCACTTCACTAAATTGCCCCTCATCCGGCACAACGGATTCTTCAGGATTAAGTGCCTCTTGGTCACGCTCAAGCTTCTCAGCCTGATCGCCAAAAATCCCCACCTCAGGCATCATACTCAGACGACGCTGTTGAATCTCTTCCGGAATATTACCAGTAAACAATACGGTAAATGGCGCCTCTCGAGTCCGGCGATTCACCTCTTCGTAAATCTCCTGCTCACGTTCAGCAGCTTTAGTCATCTCAAGATAGGAGGATTTACTAGGGTTCGCCGATACTACCATGTTGACAATATCTTGATTATTAGGCTGCTCAGCCGGAATGATGGTGACCGTGTCAGGGGAGCTTCGAACAATCTGGTGCTCACCACGGTAAACCTGATTCCCATAGATTACATCCACAGGCTCAACGGTAATTGTCTGAGCAAGTGCAATAGGCATTGAAGTAACCAATAAACTGGCGACGGTATTTTTTAAAAACATTTGCTACTCCGAGATTCCAATTCACTCTAAAGGAACCTCAAGTCAAAAAAAAGGAGGCTTATGTGCCTCCTTTGTTATCGACCGTAACCGAAATATCTTAAAGTGTAATTACATCAAATTCGACCTGAGGGTCCACATCGGCTTCGTAATCCACGCCTTCAACACCGAAACCAAACAACTTCAAGAACTCATCTTTGTAAAGTTGGTAGTCCGTCTCAGCAAATAAGTTCTCATCTGTGATTTGCGGCCAAAGATCACGGCAAGCTTGCTGAACATCTTCGCGCAATTCCCAGTCATCAACACGTAGACGATTGGCATCATCAACCAACTCTGCAGGAACATTGCCATTGTACAGACGCTCTGCAAACAGACGATAAACTTGATCCATACAACCTTCATGCAAACCTTTCTCGCGCATCACCTTGAATACCATAGACAGGTAAAGAGGCATCACAGGAATAGCAGAAGACGCTTGCGTTACCACAGACTTCAATACTGCGACGTTAGCACCGCCGTTTTTCTTAGCCAATTCAGTATCAATAGCCTTAGATGCACGATCCAAATCTTCTTTCGCTTTACCCAAAGCACCATGCCAGTAGATTGGCCAAGTGATGTCAGAACCAATGTAAGAGTATGCGACAGTACGCGCACCTTCAGCTAAAACACCCGCTTCATTCAAAGCCGACATCCAAAGTTCCCAGTCTTCGCCGCCCATTACAGTGACGGTTTGCTGCACTTCTTCTTCTGTTGCTGGTTCAATTTCCGCGTCGATGATCACATCACGGTTTGTATCAATAGCCGTTGAACGGTAAGGTTCGCCAATTGGCTTCAAGACAGAGCGAATCACTTCGCCAGACTCAGGCAGTTTACGAACTGGCGAAGCCAATGAGTAAACCACTAAATCGATCTCACCCAAGTCTTCTTTAATTAGCTCAATAACTTTGTCACGGGCTTCGTTAGAGAAGGCGTCACCGTTAATGCTTTTAGCGTACAAACCCGCTTCATGGGCAGCTTTGTCAAACGCCGCAGCATTGTACCAACCTGCTGTACCCGGCTTTTTCTCTGTGGCTGGCTTCTCAAAGAAGACACCAATCGTCGCCGCACCTGAACCAAATGCTGCTGCAATACGTGAAGACAGACCGTAACCACTTGAAGAACCGATTACCAAGACCTTTTTTGGTCCATCCTTGATCTCACCATTAGCTTTAGTTTTAGCGATTTGATCCAATACGTTTTGCTCACAACCCGTCGGGTGTGTCGTCGTACAAATAAATCCACGAATTTTCGGCTTAATAATCATAGTTAAGTCTCAACGTTATGTTTCCATAGGGTGCTGTGTACGCCATCGTGGGCACCAACACAAAGTTGGCGCACATGATACAATACCTCAACTTACTTGTCCCTTTTCTTTAACCCCCAAGATCCCAGATACCATGAACGTTTTGATAATTGGTTACGTATGGCCAGAGCCAAATTCGTCCGCCGCAGGCAGCCGCATGATGCAGCTTATCAGCGCCATGACAGAACAGACCTGGCAAATCACCTTTGCCTCCCCCGCCCAACAAACCGAACACATGGTTGACCTTGAGCCACTAGGCGTGACCAAGCAGGCGATCCAACTTAACAGCGACACGTTTGATCACTTTATAAAAGAGTTGTCACCGGATCTGGTGATTTTTGACCGCTTTATGATGGAAGAACAGTTTGGCTGGCGGGTTGAAAAGCATGCGCCAGATGCCTTACGAGTACTGAATACAGAAGATCTCCACTCGTTGCGAGATGCGCGTCATAAGGCAGTGAAACAAGAGCGTGAGTTTCAGATACAAGATATGTATTCAGATCTAGGCGTCAGGGAGATTGCCGCAATTCATCGAAGCGACCTGACGTTGATGATTTCAGAATACGAGACCGCCCTCTTAAGCCAGAAGTTTCATGTGCCAGACAGCCATCTAATGCATTTACCCTTCATGCTTCCTCCTGTTGAGAATGCGTTTAAACCTTTCGAAGCACGTCAGGACTTTGTTTTCATCGGCAACTTCCGCCATGCACCAAACTGGGATGCAGTACAACAGCTCAAAAACACCTACTGGCCAGCCATTCGCCAGCGATTACCCGATGCCAAGTTGAATATTTTTGGCGCCTACCCGCCACCCAAAGCCACTCAACTTCACAATGAAAAGCAAGGTTTCTTAATCAAAGGCTGGGCAGAAAACGCCTTAGACGTGATAGAAAATGCCCGCATCATGGTCAGTCCATTACGATTTGGGGCAGGAATAAAAGGCAAGCTAGTAGAAGCAATGCAGGTGGGCACCCCGAGCATCACCACTGCCATCGGCGCCGAAGCCATGCACGGCCTTCTCCCCTGGAACGGCGTTATCACAGATGACACTGAAGAGTTTGTCAATGCAGCTGTCAGCCTCTATCAGGATCAAGACTCCTACACTTTAATGCAGCACAATGGTCGAGAGATATTGCGCCAGAGGTATGATGGTGAGATTTGGAAGGCGCGATTCATTCAACGTATCACCTTACAAATGAGGCTACGTGATACGTTACGGAAGCATCACTTTTTAGGGAAGCTGGTGCGACATCATTCCATGAAAAGCACCCAGTACATGTCACAATGGATCACTCTTAAAAACGAGCGACAAACTGATCCTAGCTAACAAAGGCGCTTTGACTTTCTCGTTGACGGACCTTTTCCATCACCGCAAGTTGCTGCTCTCTCGTCATGGCTCCCCATCGACTGATCTCCATGCCAGTGCGATAGCAACCAAGACAGACGTCGTTATCGTCTAAAAAGCAGACATTGACGCAGGGTGATTTCACCGGTTGATCTGGCTTCGAACTACTCATCTTGTCCTGACTCCTGGGTTTGTGTGGCTTTTTGTTGAGCATTCCATTCCCGCAGGTCTTCGTAGTAAGTGTCCCAGACACATGGGGAGCATTGGCTTTCGCAGCATTCCCAATCTTCTGGCGGGGTCGGTTTTTCGTTCATTGGAATGACTCCATAAAAAAAGCTCTCACACCTTATTATACAAGATGTGAGAGCTCTATATCGAAGCGATTAATATTCAGCGTTGTGATACACGCGCTGAACGTCATCCAGATCGTTTAAAAGGTCTAGGAAACGCTCAAATTGCTCCACGTCTTCACCCGAAATCTCAGTGGTCATTTGCGGAACAAATTGAATCTCATCTACGTCAAACTCAATTTCACCAAACGCATCAAGGATGGCTTGACGAGCTTTACCGTATTCTGTGTTTGGAGTGAATACAGTGACTTTGCCTTCGTCATCAGACTCGATATCAGATACATCAACGTCCGCTTCTAACAAGGCTTCCATAACCCCATCTTCGTCGTCAGAGCTGAAAACAAAAATAGCGGAGTGGTCAAACATGTGAGACACACTACCCTGAGTACCGATTTTGCTTTTTACCTTGTTAAAGCAAGTTCGAACATCACCGTAGGTGCGGTTTGGGTTATCAGAAAGACAGTCTACAATCACCATGGTGTTGCCTGGACCAAAACCTTCATAACGAGCTGTGTCGAAGTCTTCTCCACCGCCACCTTTGGCTTTATCGAGGGCTTTATCGATAACGTGCGCTGGAACTTGATCCTTCTTAGCACGGTCGATCATGCTGCGTAGCGCTAGGTTACCATTAGGGTCAATACCACCCGATTTTGCGCACACATAAATTTCACGTCCGTATTTGCTGTAAACCTTGGCTTTTTGATCCGAGGTCTTCGCCATAGACTCTTTTCGGTTTTGATAGGCTCTGCCCATTACATATTCCTACTGTTCTATCGTTTAGAAAAAATAAATTTTACCGCTTACCGAGACGATAAGAAACTCCCCACACATGAAATGATAGAAGAACCCCCCTCTAATTCTTGATCGAATAATTATTCGGGTTGTCGCTTCTGAAATACTTGAGACAATTAACCGGCGGAAAAATATCAAGCAAGGGGGTACGGCAAGATGATAAGATATCGTTAAATGGTTATTTAATTATATCTTTTTCAACTAAAAACTACTTTAACACTTTGGAGACCCCTAATGTCTACAGCTCTGCATCGTTGGCTACCTTGGCTTCACCTGATAACAGGATCAACGATTAAAGCAGACATTATTGCTGGACTAACCTGTGCCTCCATGTCGATTCCGCAGGGGATCGCCTTTGCCGCCATTGCAGGCTTACCGGCTGAGTACGGCTTCTACAGTGCCATGGTAGCACCTATCATTGCCGTTCTTTTTGGCTCTTCATGGCATATGGTCTGCGGACCCGCCACAGCGATTTCCGCACTTTTATTCTCTTCTCTCGCTGGGCTGTACACGCCAGGATCGGCAGAATTTATTCAAGCCGCCTTAGCGATTACCTTCCTGGCGGGGGTGATTCAGCTCGCCCTTGGATTGGCGAAACTGGGGAATTTGACGAACTTTGTATCCCATGCGGTGATGGTTGGCTTTATTACTGGTGCAGCTTTACTCATCATGTTGAGCCAATTTCAACACGCTTTAACAGCGGAGCTTCCCAGACCAGAATCGATCTTAAGCTTTATTAATGCCCTGGCCCATGTAGGACCTCAAACCAACCTGTATTCCCTCGGTATCTGCGTCATTACTATTGTATCCGCCATGATTATTCGCAAGATATCTAGCAAGCTGCCCCATTACTTGATGGCGCTGATTGCTGGTAGTGTTGCTGGCTATTTAATGCAGGCTGGTGAACACGGCGTTCCTCTAGTGGGCGAGCTAAAAGAGGCAATCCCGCCTTTTGCATTAATTACATTCTCTTCTGATACGTTACGAGAATTAATTCCAGGAGCGGTGGTACTTGCCCTGATCGGGTTACTGGAAGCGGCTTCTATTTCCAAAGCGATCGCCCTCAAAACCCAACAGGAAATCGATACCAATAAAGAGTTTGTCGGACAAGGCATGTCTAATATTGTCGGCAGCCTATTCTCTAATTACATGAGTTCAGGGTCCTTTACCCGAAGCGGCATCAACGTGGAAGCCGGTGCTCGCACACCGTTAGCCATTATTTTTTCCAGCGTCTTCTTATTACTTATTTTGTTACTAATCGCGCCTCTGTTTTCCCATTTACCGATCCCAGCCATGGCGGGCATTATTATTTTGGTGGGTTGGCGGCTGATTGAATTCAAAGAGCTACTGCATTATGCCCACACTAGCCGCAGTGAATTATCCATTGCCTTAGTCACTTTACTCAGCACGATCGGCATTAGCTTAGAGTTCGGCATCTTGGTCGGGGTTGGCTTGAGCTTGGCGCTATTTCTGAATCAGACAGCGAAACCAAATGTGCGCATTCTGGCTCCCATGCAAACCCAAGAGGGTCGCTACTTCCATAACATCATGCATTTTGATTTGGAGACCTGCCCTCAGATACATTTTATCCGTCTAGACGGCCCACTTTATTTTGGTTCTGTGGACTTTATGGCGAAGCAATTTCACGACATAGAAACCCAAATGCCCCACAAGGATCACTGGGTCATCTTGTGCCGTGGCTTATCTGCAATTGATATGCAAGGCGCGCACTTCCTCAAACAGCTTGCTACTCGCCAAGGCAAGAATGGCACCCGAGTACACTTGGTTGCTCGCTACCTTTGGCAATTAGACCGCTTGAACACCTTCGGTGTCATAGAACATGTTGGCAAAACCCATGTCTACCCTGGAAAAGGGATTGCCATTGAGCAAATCGAACGAGATATGGATTTAAACCAATGTGCAAAGTGTGATAAATCTGTGTTTTGGGAATGCAATAGTCGTCGTGAACGGGGCCAAGCAGCGCAGGATCTATCAAATACTCAGCATTGATAGTAATTCCTCATTATTTACTAATGTAAAGATAGCCAGCTTAACCGTTTGGTCGATATAGTAGCATCACAGCTCAATACTTGATCCACCCAACTCACACAGGACAGCAGAAACGACTCTATGATTGGTTCCAAAGGCTTTCAAATCCGTCACAAACTTTTTGTCGTTTTTGTATTGAGCAACGTACTTTTGATCGTCTCCATGTGGCAGGTTTTCCAATGGAGTTTTGATCGCGGTTTCGTCACCTACGCCACGGAGCGTGATCGAGACTTCCTTCAGCAGATGGCCAACCGAACTGCCAATCTTTATATTTATTACGATGACTGGTACTTCTTAGTGCAAGAAAGTCGCCTAGAAAAAGAGTGGCAGACCGCCAAACTGGATAATATTCGCGATTTAATTCCACCACCAAGCACCCCAAATCTGGACTTGATCTACCCTTCGCAATATTACCGCCAACGGTTTTTATTGTTTAACAAAGATCAGCAACCCTTGATTGGTGAAGTCCCCTTTAAGGATGCCGAAACCCATGGGGTAATGGTCGACAATGAATTAGTGGGATATGTGGGCTTACGCTCAATGCGTGCCCTAGTACAAGACCAGACGCTTCGCTTTGTGCGCCAACAAGGTGAAGCCTTCTTATTAATTTCAGCATTTATGCTGACCATTGCCGCCTTGCTAACTTGGCCTCTCGCCCAATGGCTAAGCCGTCCAATTGGTACGGTTAGACAAGCTACGAAACGACTTGCTGCAGGCAAGTTCGACACCCGTATTAAGATTAAAGGCACTGACGAACTAGCGGATTTGGGTGGCGATTTTAACCACCTTGCTTGCACCCTAGAACACATGCGTGAAGCTCGTAAAAAGTGGGTAGCAGACACGGCCCATGAATTGCGCACCCCAGTGGCAATTCTTAGAGGTGAAATCGAAGCCATGCAGGATGGTATTATCAAGGTGACACCAGACTCCTTGAACTCCCTACAGCAAGAAGCGGTTCATATCGCTCGATTAATTGATGACCTGAACCAACTCTCTATGCATGACATGGGCAGTTTAAATTATGATATGGATGATTTGGAACTTAATGACATTTTAGAACAAACCGTTTCTTCGATGCATTTGCCATTTGATGAAGCGGGCATTGAACTAGAACTTGTAATTGTGAAAAAAGCGCCCATCATGATTACGGGTGATGCAGACCGTTTACATCAGTTGTTTTCTAACCTTATGAACAACACGTTGAAGTATACGAACGCACCGGGCAAATTGACCATTACGCTAACTAGGGAAGGCAAGAAAGCCGTTGTATTAATGGAAGATACGCCTCCAGGGGTTAGCGAAGACGATATCAAACGCATTTTTGAACAATTTTTCCGCGTGGAAAATTCACGCAATCGTGCAACCGGCGGGCGCGGCCTTGGCCTTGCCATCTGTGCGAACATTGTCGATGGACACCAAGGTTCTATTTCCGCCTATCAGCCTGATACTGAAGGATTGGGAATACGTATTGAATTTCCTTTAAATTAATATGGACTTGAGAACTATGAGCAAAGTACTGATTGTCGAAGACGAACCTAAATTAGCAGAATTGATGGCCGCTTATCTTGAGCAGGCAGGCTACGAGCACCACCATATTGATCGTGGCGATCAGGTCGTTGACTACCTAAAAAACAACCAAGCAGATCTGATGCTATTGGATTTGATGCTCCCCGGTCTGGATGGGGTTGAAGTGTGTAAACAAGTGCGCCAGTTCAGCGGCATGCCTATCATTATGGTGACCGCTAAAGCAGAAGAAATTGACCGCTTGATTGGCCTAGAAATGGGCGCAGACGATTATGTTTGTAAGCCATTTAGTCCACGTGAAGTTGTTGCTCGTGTAAAAGCGAACCTTCGCCGCGTAGAGCTTGACCAAACTGAAGCCCCTAAAACAGACGGCTTCGATCTGGATGCAGACCGTTTACGTGCAACCTACAAGGGCGAGCTAATCGACCTTACAACCGTTGAGTTCCAATTACTGCAGCTATTAATCAAAGAGCCAGGACGTGTATTTGGCCGTGACTTGATCATGAAGAGCATCTACACCGATAGCCGTGTGGTAAGTGACCGTACGATCGATAGCCACATCAAAAAATTGCGTAAGAAAATTGCTGCTGTTGCACCTGAATTGAATGTCATTCACTCAGTGTACGGTGCTGGTTACCGATTCGAGAACAACGACTAAACCTTAAATGCACGGCAGGCAACATGGATAGTTTTCTATCAGTGGTAGAGTTTTCCATCTCTATCACAGCCCCAATCTTCCTTGTTTTGATTGTGGGTGTTTTTCTAGAACGCATCGGCATGATCAACGATAACTTCGTTGATGTAGCGTCAAAGCTAGTCTTTAACGTTACCATGCCTGCCCTCATTTTTATCAGTATTACCGAGCACTCAAAAAACCCAGGCAGTCACCTGTCCCTTTTGATGTTCGGTGTTATCGCAACCTTTCTAACCTACCTAGTGCTGGAAGTACTTGCCAGCCGATTAATCCCCAAAAAAGCTGACCGTGGCATCATTGTACAAGGGGCGTTCCGCTCTAACATGGCCATCATTGGTCTTGCCTATTGTATTAATGCCTATGGTGACGAAGCGCTGGCCATCGCCTCAATCTACATTGGCGGCCTCATGATCCTGTATAACGTACTGTCGGTCATCACCATTAACCGCTCAATGGGCGCTAACAAAAGCATCAAAGACTCTTTGATCGCTATTGCGAAAAACCCGCTAATTATTGCTATCGTATTGGCCTTAATTGCCACTCAAATCAACCTTAAACTGCCAGATGTCGTCACCCAAGCAGGCAACTACTTTGCCCGGATGACACTTCCTCTCGCACTCTTGTGTGCAGGGGCCTCCCTTCGCTTTAAAGAGCTAAAGCAGGACCTTACCCCAGCAATGCTCTCCACCCTTGGCAAATTGATCCTAATGCCTGTGGTTTTGACACTTGGTGGCTTTCTAGTCGGTTTTCGAGGGATTGAATTGGGTATCCTATTCTTGCTGTCCTCCTCACCTTCCGCTTCGGCTGGCTATATTATGGCGAGAGCCATGAATGGCAATGCCGTTTTAGCCGCCAACATCATTGTCTTAAGCACTCTCTTCTCTTTACTGACGACCAGTTTAGGCGTGACAATTCTTGGATATTTGCAGTTGATGTAAAAGCTTTTTGTAAATTTAAATGAGAAGCACTTGCATTAACTAAAACCATGGTATTAAATAGTAATCATTCTCAAAACTTAAGAGTGATGACACTATGCGAATATCAGCAGACACACTATACGAACCCAGCGGTCACATTGCCGACCATTGGTCTAAGTTCGTCTCTGGTAGCCGTCATATAAAAGCAGCTGCTACCGCCAGCATTCAGCTGATTCAGCAGTCTACGTATGTAAAACAAGCCGTCACTATTGAAGAAAATTTGGCTCCAGGTCTGTATCTAACGTTTACCCACGATGAAGAGACATACACCGCTCACAACATCGTTAGTGCACAAGTAACACCTGTATATGAAGCCGCGACGGTCGATTGGTCTGTCACTCAAAAACAATCCTTTCATTGGTCGCAAATCTATTTAACTTGGGAGTTACTAGCCCAAATCACTGGCGAACAACTAGAAAACGTCATGCACTTCTTTAAACAAAGGGTTGCAATGGAAACAGGTGGAGCCTTTAACCTCACCGTATCCAGTGATCTAGTAGAAGACTTAAGCGCTGTATTTTCTCAACAAGGCAGCAATCTTGCTTTTACAGGCAAACTTTACAGCACCTTGTTTCAAGTGATTGAGCACATTCAAGTAACCAACCACTTATCACAATGTGAAAACTGCCAGAAAAAACTTTTTTCAGGCCAAAATCTTTTGGAAGCCAACTTTAAATTGACAGCGAAAACACTCGCTAGAAATGTTGGATTAACTCGTACAGCATTAGAAATAGGCTTCCCTATTATCACTGGCATGACCTTAACCGAATACCAAATTGAGGCGGCAATCCGCAAAGCCATGTCAAAGCAGTCATCGGATAACAGCTTAGATCTAGCTAAGTTGATCACCGCAGAGACAGGGTTAGCACAAGCGGATGTAGAAAAGGCCTGCGTCAAGCGATTTGGCGTTATGAGTCATCAGCTAGGCAGTATGCAATAACCCTTGAGGACACTATGAGCACAGCGAACAGCATCGGACTATTTTACGGTACAGACACAAGTAATACGGAAATGGTCGGTCAAAAGATACAGGAACAATTTGCAGAGTTAGATCAAGCGGTGGAGCTGCATAATATTACCGATGTAGACGTGACCGCGTTAATGGAATATGACTTTTTGATCTTAGGCATCCCTACATGGGATTTCGGTGGTATCCAGAGCGATTGGGAAGACGTAGGCGATGCCCTGTCGCAATTGGATTTAAATAACAAGGTGATCGCCTTGTACGGCCTAGGGGATCAATTTGGTTACGGCGACTACTTTGTAGACGCTATGGGCTGGCTCTATGAGAAGCTCAAAAACACTGGCGCTACATTTATTGGACAGTGGTCAACGGAAGGCTATGACTTTGAAGCCTCGTTAGCCGCAAACGAAGACAAATCCCAGTTTATTGGACTGGCTATAGATGAGGACCAACAATTTGACCTAACTGATCAACGTATTGAGCAGTGGGTTATACAGCTTTATGCAGAGCAGGCACTGGCAGCCGCGTAAGTTAAAACTGACTGGCTCATGGATTTACACACGACTCATTTGGCTTCCACTCATTCGCTGCCCCGAATGACCAAATTCGTGTAATGACATGATTAACTTACGATAAATTTCTGCATAAAAACACGCTTCCTTCTTTTCTCTCTCTCCTGCTTTTGAGGGAAGCGTGTTTTCTTTTTCTTCTAAGCTTTGTAAGCTTGTCTTCTCAACGAAATCAAGCTGACCTAATGAATATCACCCTTCTCGATCTAATTGTTATCTTTTCTCTTATGCTGATTGGCATCATGGTATGGCAAAACCTAAGCACCCGAGAGTCTGCCCTTAAGCTAGTAAAGCTTCACTGCAAAACACTCGACCTCCAAATGCTAGATGATTCTATCTATGGTGTGTATTGGCGCCCCACCTACCGTGATGGTCAACTACGAATTTTACGTCGTTATAAATTCACTTTTAGTACGGCAGGCGATACCCGCTATAAGGGAGAAATCGAAATGCTTGGCAGACGTCAAACTAAACTTCAGTTAGATCCTCACCGTATTTAATTGTCACTCAGTTACATCAAACTGAATCTGCTAAGTGCTTATAATCATTCGGTTTTAGGAAGAATAGGTAAAGATAGGCACATAAGTATTTACAAAACTCAGACAAAACCCAATACTCTAGCTATGGAATTTTGCCTACTAGAGACGATAGTAGAGCTATAACAAATACAATAATAACTACGCAGGTGATTTTAATGCTGGTAAATCTAAGCTTTAAGGCTAAACTGACGATTCTTTTGAGTGGTGCGATATTAGGTTTCGTAATTGTAACCGTAGTTGCCCTCAATGGAATGAACGCCCAAACATCAGCATCTGAGCGTTTTGAGTCTATTACTAAGGTCCGCAATGACCTCTCCTCCCTCGTAATTTCCAATATGGAATTATACGAGCAACTAGGTACGCTCAGTGACGACTCATATGAGTCTTACCTTTCCACCCTGACAACCAATTCTGAACAGTTTGCCACTGTCATCAATGAAGACATTGAATTAGTTGATAACCCTGAAACAGAAAGCGTATTAGCAGACATCAGCGGTTATTTAGAAAGTTACTCCAGCATTCTTAACGAATTAGTCACCCTAAAACATGATATCGGCTTTACTGCCACCTCAGGCCTAAAAGGCGAAATCTGGAACCTTGGGGAAGTTGTGGTCGAAAAAGTTTCGTTTTTAAGTTTGGTGAAACAAGAGTTCCTGCCAGTCCGTGAAGCAGAAAAGAACTTCATTTTCGAGCCCACCGCTGACAACCAAGCAGCTTTTGAAGAACGTTATGATAAATTCTACGAGCGGGTTGTTAACTTCGGTCTTGAAGAGCGATTTGGTGAGTTCATCGTTGCGTACCATGAAAAAGTGCAGCAGTACGGTGAAGTAATCGGCACTCTGAGCGGCCTTGAAACTCAGTTTGCACAGATTCGTAGTCAATACAATCAAGCCACTAACCAAGCTCAAGAACTATTGCGCTCTGAAGTAGTTGCTGCACGCCAGCAGGCAGCAGATCAATCACAACAGGCCAGCATCAGTGTTATTGTAGTGAGCGTCATCGTTGCTGTCTTAGCAGGCCTCATGATGATGGGAATTGGTCGAAGTGTTAATCAAACTCTTAGCCAAATCATTCGTGACCTGAGCAAGGTCAAAAACGGTGATCTCACTGCAAGACTTCCAGTTAACACCAAGCGTAACGATGAATTTGATTCCCTATGTAGCTCGGTGAATGAAATGACCAATGGCCTTGGCTCCGTTATCGGTGACGTCGTCCACACGACACGTGACGTGAGCGATATGGTGAGCAAACTTAACGGCGCAGTAGGCAACATTGCTTCAAGCAACCGTTCCGTGAGTGAACAGACGAACTCATTGGCTGCCGCCACGGAAGAAATTTCCACCACCATATCGAGCATTTCTCATACAACGGATGAACTGAGTGAGCAATCTAAGCACACCTATGAATCCGCGAAGTTAGGCTCCGAAACGATCAAAGGCGCTTTGTCTAATTTAGGTAAGACCATTGAAGTTGTGAACCAGACAGGCCGTCAGTTAAACGACCTTGGGCAATTATCCAAAGACATCGACAACGTGATCGCCATGATCAATGACCTTGCAAATCAGACCAACCTACTGGCTCTTAATGCTGCAATCGAAGCCGCACGCGCCGGTGAAGCAGGTCGAGGGTTCTCTGTCGTCGCCGACGAAGTACGCTCTTTGGCTGAGAAAACTGTCGATGCAACCGCTAAAATTACAGACATTGTTGGCACCATTCAGGTTTCAACACAGTCTGCAATTACTACCATGGCAAGTGGCCAAGAGAACTTGCGTTCGATTGAAGAATTCAGTGAAAAAGCAGAACTGGCCATTCGTGAAATCGAGCAAAATGCTCAAACCAGCTCAACCTCATCTGCGGATATGGCACGCTCCATTCAAGAAGTAGCGAAGACGGCCGTCCACATGAGTGAAGAAATGGATCGCATAGCTCAGCAGCTACAGCGTGATAATGGCGACATCAACAGTATTGAAGGCAATACTCGTCATATTCACGATCAAGTATCGGCCCTAGACGATAAAACATCCGTCTTCACAACACCTTAAACCCCCACCCTTAGGGGCAATAAAAAACCGGCTCAATTAACTTGAGCCGGTTTTTTTTGTTATATATGAAGCTTAATCTAGAAGTGCGATTACAACGCCGCGAACTCTTTTTCCCAACGCTTAGCTTCTTTCTTGGACGGTCCACCCACCGCATTGACAGCATGACGTAAGCGGGCACGTGTCATGTCTGGCCCCAGAATGGTCATGGAATCGAACACAGAGACAGAAGCCGTTGTACCTGCCACAGCCACAAACAATGGCGCGAAGAAATCTTTAGGCTTGACCTCCATTGCTTGAGCAAGGGACTTCATCTCAGCAAAGATCTTATCTTTTTCCCATGAACGAAGTGCTTCCAGCTTCCACAATGCAAATTGTAACGCCTTACGTAGAGTTTCCTCTTCCATTTTGATGTCAGCGAAGGACTCAGCCGTCACATTCAACTGACCTTTAAAGAAGAAGCCCGCCACATCTGCTACGTCCGAGAAGGTATCAATACGTGGGATGATCAATGGTAAAATAGCGTTCACATAGTCACTATTTAAGCCCCATTCTGCAAATTTCTGAGCAAAGTCTGCTACCGATAAGTCCTCACGAATCCAAACGCCGTTTAGCCACTTAAGCTTCTCCACGTCGAATACCGGGCCACCCAAGGACACGCGCTGGATATCAAAGTTTTCGATCATTTCAGACAAAGCAAATTTCTCACGCTCATCCGGCATAGACCAGCCCATACGACCAAGATAGTTGATCACAGCTTCTGGTAAGAAGCCCATTCGTTGGTAGTACAGAATCGATGTTGGGTTTTTACGCTTGGACAACTTAGATTTGTCAGGGTTACGCAACAAAGGCATATGGCACAATGTCGGCATATCCCAACCGAAGTATTGGTATAAAAGGATGTGCTTAGGCGCAGAGTTAATCCACTCTTCACCACGGATCACATGGGTAATTTTCATTAAGTGATCATCTACCACGTTGGCCAAGTGGTAGGTTGGCAAACCGTCAGCTTTTAATAACACTTGCTGATCAATTTGCGCCCAGTCAATTTCGATTTCCCCACGCAGCATGTCCTGTACGACACAGGTACCCTCTTCCGGCACCTTCATACGAATAACATAAGGCACGCCAGCGTCGATCTTGGCTTGAACTTCTTCTGCCGTCAGTTTTAGAGCTCGACCATCGTATTTTTGAGGCAGGCCTTGCTCTTTTTGCTCAGCGCGCATTTGATCTAGTTCTTCTGGGGTTTCAAAGGCATAGAACGCATGGCCTTTTTCCACTAACTCTAATGCGTAATCTTTGTAAATATCGCCTCGTTCGCTTTGACGGTATGGTCCATGGGGCCCACCTACATCTGGACCTTCTGCCCACTCTAGGCCCAACCAACGCAGTGCATCCAAGATCATTTTCTCCGATTCTGGCGTACTGCGTGTTTGATCAGTATCTTCGATACGTAGAATGAATTCGCCACCCATTTTTTTGGCAAAAGCCATGTTAAACAGTGCGATGTATGCAGTACCAACGTGAGGGTCGCCAGTTGGAGAAGGCGCAATACGAGTTCTTACCTCAGACATATCCTATCTCATTAATTAGGTTAGTGAATCCGCGTATTATATGCTTCTTAGTCGGTATCAGTAAGGGATAAACACATCTTTTCTAAATTGATCCTGAACTTTTAAAACTTGCCCAGATTAAAGAGACCTAAGCCTTAGAAGCAGGTGGGATAGCAAATTGAGAAAGGCGAACACCAACGTCCACATCCGTTCTCAAAGTCACCATAGAACGGGCAAACACGCAGTGCTCTAATTGCCCCTCTAGCAGTTTTTGGAATTTTGTTGGATAGACAGATAGATCCGCAAAAACACTCTCCAAATCAGGCTGTTGGGCGAGAATTTGTGCCGCGGATTTAGGGCCAACGCCTTTCACACCAGGAATATGATTGGTGGTGTCCCCCACCATAGCCCAATAATCAGGTAAGGCTTCACAGGACACCCCATATTTATTTTCCGCCCACATGCGATCGTAGCCTTGCTTAGCGAAATAGTCATATTGAAGGATATTGGGGTGCTTCAATAGCTGGGTATAGCCTTTATCCGTTGAGATAATCATAGCCCCCACACCATGTACACTGGCTTTATAAGCCAAGGTTGCAATCACATCGTCAGCTTCCCAACCCGCTAAGCGTATGCAAGCCCAGCCGTTAAAGCGAAAGGCCTTGGCAAAATCAGGCATGGCTTCGAGTAGGCTATCATCCATCGGCACACGACCAAGCTTATACTCTGGATAAACTTGGTGACGCCATGTTTTTTCAGGAGAATCAAATACTATCGCCACATGACTTGGTGAAAACTGATCCATTAGCTTCACCATGGCATCGATACACAGGTTTTGAGTACGCTCAATACGTCGTTCTGGGTCTGACTCACTTTCTAGCGCAGCGTGTAAGCGGCGAATCAAGTTTAAGCCATCAATGAGTAAAAGCCGGTTGGCCACAATCACCTTCCATGAAGAGTTCTATTTATTAGGAACCATTCTACGTTATTCTGGTAATCAATTGGAGAACGCTAATGACATAAGCTTAACCATTTTAAAGGAGCTCACGATGGATACATTAAAGCGTCTTGATAAGCCACTGCTTACTGGATTACTGCTTTCAGCCATGGCTGCCTATGCTGCACCAGACGCAGTGGTGATTGAGCAGCAAAGCAGCCAGATTACTGAAACACTTAGCGCGCAACAATCTCTTAGCTTTACCCCGATAAACGGCACTTTGATTCCTATGTCAAAAGGGTACAAACCTTTCCAACTGCCTGAATATGCTAATGCATCACTGCAAAATTGGATGGAACACTTGGGGCAACCTGTTGTAGTAGAACACAAGCAACGGGACCTATCATTAGAGGGTACTTTAGAGAGCATTTCTGGCAATTACTTCACATTAAGCGTCAAGCGCGTACCCGCTCGTTACCCTATCTCTGACTTCTATCTTGTACCTAAACTGGCTGCTATTGGCAGTCGTCAAACCCTTAATTACCAAGGTCAACTAACCTATCAAACCGCGGATCTTAGTTGGGCCCCAGAACTTTCACTGGTAGTTGATGACAACCAAGTCCTACTTATCCAGCAGGCAAACATCCGCAACCAGTCCAGCTCATCCTTGGCACTCAATAGCGCTTTGCTACACTACGGCCAATCCGCTAACAATGTACGCCCTATGTATAAAAATGCCATGGCCAGCGACAGCCGTATGGAGCTGGCAAGTGCCCCACCTGAGACCCAATACACCAATAGCGAAATCACCTTGGAGTTAGCAGCTCTAACCTTGCCTGCCACATCAGAGACTTTAGTGGATCTAGGGCAATATAAAGCCCCCATCGACCAGCGCAAAAATGCTGCTTTGGCCTACAGCTATCCGTCTTCCTCTGCAATAACGCTAAACTTTAACCAACAGATTGCTTTTAAAAGCCCCAAGGATCTTATTCCAGGTCAATACAGCACGCTTTGGCACAAGAAACCTTATTACTTAAGCGGCAGTCCCGTCACTCTGGAAAATACCCGTGAAGGCGCAAACGTCACTGCCACTTTAAATAAAAGCCTCGACTTAAAAGGGGAATTAACGCTTATCACGGAAACACAAGACAATAATAAAACCACACAAACATGGGAGCTAACTCTCGAAAACATGTCTCGGCAGGATCAAGCTTATGAGATATCACACCAATTTAACCAAGCCATAAAAGGTGTGTCTCTACGCTCTCTAGAGCAAATATCAGCGAATGCCTTAATGACTTCAGGCAATCTTGCAGCCAACAGCACTTATAAAATTCGCTACACTGTTGACCTACAGAAACGTCAGTAATGACCTTATCAAGGCCGCCTACAATCTAGCTGGGCGGCCACTAAGTACCATTTTTTACACAATAATAAGACTCGATTTGTCAATTCTGTATGATATTGTCAATAGTCATACTAGATATAGCATTTAGAGTAGTGTCCACTACTAACGCTGTAAGGTAATATAAATTTATTTCATATTAAGGCCAGAAAGACATCCATGAAAAAGCATATTATCGCGTCGTTCATAGCAGCGGCAGCTGCTCTTCCCGCCCACTCAGAAAGCCTCGTTCAAGTCTATAACCTTGCTAAGGCCCATGATCCAAGCCTACGTGCAGCTGCAGCCACCTACCGTGCTGACAAAGAACAGGTTGAAGTCACTCGAGGCAATCTTTACCCAAACATTTCATTCAGTGGCAGCTTGGGTTACACAAAAACTGACCCTGATTACCTTGATGATTCCTACAGTAATGTTCAAAACCAACTAGCAGTTAATCTTGATTACCCGATTTATTCACCTGCTTTGGAATATGGTGTTGACGCAGTAGAAATTGCCTACACCAGCTCAGGCATCGAATTCGAACAAGCGGAAGAGACCCTCGCATACAATACCTTGTCAGATTTCTTTGACGTGCTAACCGCCCAAGCCACTCTTGATACCACTCAAGCACAGGTTAAAAGCTACGCGGGTCAGTTGGACCGCGTGAAGAAACAATACGAAGTGGGTTTAGTATCCATTACCGATCTTCAGGACGCTCAAGCAGGCTATGACTCCGTTCGAGTGACGGCTTTGCAAGCTGAAGCCCAGTTAACCATCGCCTTGGAATCCCTATACCAACGCACTGGCCAAACAATCGAAAGCATCCCAAGCCTGTCAGAAGATTACCCAATCACAGTTCCAGCAGGGCTGAATGCTAACACCCTGATTGAGCGTGCTATGACTAATAACAAGAGTATTAAAGTGTTAGATCTGTCTGTTGAAACAGCCCAGAACAACATTAATATTCAAAAGTCTAATGGCCGCACGCCAACAGTCTCCATCACAGGTTCCGTTTCTCGTACAGACAACGATTACAGTGATGCGCCGTCTTCCATGCAAAGCGGTGTTGTGAATTCCGCTGCCATTGGCCTTGGAGTGTCTATCCCACTTTACAGTGGTGGCGCGATCAACGCATCGGTACGTCAAGCGACTGCCTCAGCTGAAGCGGCTTTAGAATCTCGTGAAAGCTCCATCCAAGACATCGAGCTTAGCATTCGTAACGCGGTTCTTACCCTTAAAACCATCGCAGCTCAAGTGGACGCACAACGCCAGCTGATCCGTTCCTCTCAAAGTGCTTTAGAAGCCACTCAAGCAGGTTACGATGTAGGCACACGTAACATCGTTGAGCTATTGGACGCACAGTCTACTTTCTTTGATGCTAAGAACACTTACGAATCACTACGCTACAACTTCGTATTGCAGCAGATCACCCTAGAACAACTTACCGGTGACCTAGATGAAAGCAAGATCGAAGCACTGGACAAGTGGTTGATGTAATCTGACATCTGCACCACAAAAAAGCCCAGCATTAATATGCTGGGCTTTTTTATAGGCCGTCATTGAGACTAAATCACTATTTGCTGATCAACTCAGGACACTGGGAAAACTTCACTAACACCTGATATAAGTTAAAGGCATCTTCGCTGCCCGCCAACTCACGAATAGAGTGCATACCGAAGGTCGGCAAACCGATATCCAAAGTTGCCACCCCAATTTCACCGGAAGTAATCGGACCTATCGTGCTACCACAAGCCATATCACTACGAACAACAAAGGTTTGCACGTCAAAACCAGCCTGTTGCGCCAAATCCTTATACACCGCCGTGGTTTCGCTATTTGTCGCGTAGCGTTGGTTATTATTAACCTTCACTACAGCCCCTTTGTTAATCAATGGCGCATGCAGTTGGTCGTGTTTCGAAGCATAGTTAGGGTGCAAGGCGTGGGCATTGTCAGCCGACACCAACATAGAGCGTTGAATAGTCTGAGTGTATTGCTCTGGAGAAGGTGTTAAGCGACGTAACACATCTTCAAGGAAGGGGCCGTTGGCACCGCAGGCAGACTGACTTCCCACTTCTTCATGGTCGGTACAAATAAGCAACGTTGGACGCTCATCATTAGAAGACAACAAGGCTTGCATACCAACATAGCAGCTCAACAAGTTATCTAATCGAGCACCACAAATGTAGTCCCCATGGAGACCAGTAATAGCGGCTTTTTGTACGTCGTAAAGAGACAACTCAAAGCTTAAAATGGATTCCACAGAGGCATCATCATGTTGACGGGATATTTGCTCTGTTAACCATTTATCTAAATCAAAGTCCTTATCCGAGCCGCACAAAACTGGCAAAATTTCTTCCTGAGGATTGACCTTAAAGCCCTCTGCAGAAACGGTTCGGTTCAAATGAATGGCCAAATTTGGCACCACCGCAATCGGATCTTTAAAATCAATTAAGCGACTTTTCAACGCCCCCTCTTTCGTTTTAAAGGTCACACGTCCCGCCACAGAAAGGTCTCGGTCTAGCCAAGTATGCAGCAACACGCCCCCGTATACTTCCACACCTAATTGATGGTGACCGAAGCGTTCCACATGGGCGTTTGGCTTGAGTTTTAGGCACGGGCTATCCGTGTGCGCCCCAATCATCCGAAACCCCTGATGGGCAAAATCCAAACTCGGAGCCGTAAAAGCGATAATAGAGGAATCATTACGGGTGACAAAATAACGCCCTCCTTCACTTATGACCCACTCATCTTGCTCGTTTAACTCTTGGTACCCTGCGGACTGCAGATTTTGCTTCATGGTAACAACGGCATGAAACGGTGTTGGTGAATCATCAAGAAATGACAATAATGATTGATTAAAACTGGCTTGATTCATAAATTCCTGCTAAGTCAATGATATAAAAAACGACTTTTTCACAACTGGACTGGTCTTGTGGGTACTAGTCTAATATGATTTTAGAACCACAGACAAAACAGTTAAGAGAACCGATCGCGGATGATATATAAACGCCTATTGTTATGTTTGCTTCCCAGCATCGCCCTTATTAGCGGTACTGCGTCAGCCTATGAAAAGCTAGAGCCGCCTCACGATTACGACAAAGTAGCGAAAGAAATCGTCGAGATGCTGGAGAGCGTCCACTATAACAAAACTCCCCTCAACGATGAAATCTCACAACAAGCGTTTGATCATTACCTCGATGCGCTAGACCCTTCACGTAGCTTTTTACTGCAACAGGACATCGACAGTTTATCTAAGTATCGCAATGACTTTGATGACGCCTTACGCAATGGTGAAACTCAGGTCGCCTACGACATCTATAATACCTATCTAGATCGCGCTGAAGTGCGTCTACAATGGATCATTGAACAAGCCCCAGAAATGGTAAAAGGCTTTCAATACGACTTAGATGAATCCTTCAACGCGGACCCAGACAGCCTAGAATGGTCAACCAGCGAAACTCAGCTGAATGATTATTGGCGCAAGCGCATTAAAAACCGCGCCCTAACCATGCGTCTCAACGGCGATGATCAAGAGAAAATCATCGACTCCATCGTGCGCCGCTACAAAAGCCAGCTAAAGCGAATCGAACAAACCAACTCTACCGATGTGTTCCAGAGTTTTGCCAACTCAGTGACTTCGGTTCTAGACCCACACTCTAGTTACTTTGCACCACGAGCTTCTGAAACCTTCAATATCAACATGAGCCTGTCCTTAGAAGGCATTGGGGCAGTTCTGACCATGGAAGATGACTACACCAAGGTGGATCGTCTCATTCCAGGGGGACCAGCAGAGGCCCAAAAAGAACTACAACCCGGTGATCGCATTGTGGCCGTTGGGCAGGAAAACGAACCATTCGTAGATGTTATCGGTATGCGTCTTGACGATGTGGTTGACATGATTCGTGGTGAACGTGGCACAAACGTCATCCTTGAAGTGCTGCCGGCCAAGAGCGCTGGCCAAGCCACTAAAAAGATCACCATCAAGCGCGACAAGGTGAAGCTTGAAGACCAATCAGCCAAGAAAAAAATCGTTGAAGTGGAACGTGGCGGTGAAACCTTCAAAATTGGTGTCATAGAGCTTCCGACGTTCTATTCCGATTTTGCAGCGATTCAACGGGGTGACCGAGATTACAAAAGCTCTACCCGTGATACGAAAAAACTCATCGAAGAACTTCGCCAAGAAGACATCACGGCACTCATCCTCGATTTACGTAATAACGGTGGCGGCTCTCTTCAAGAAGCCAACTCCCTAGCTGGGCTATTCATCCCAGCTGGCCCAGTGGTTCAGATCCGCGATGCTTCTGGTCGAGTGAGTATCCTTGGGGATCAAGATCGCGGTGTGACCTACAGTGGTCCTATGGCAGTATTGACCAACCGCATGAGCGCCTCAGCCTCCGAAATCGTCGCTGGCGCCTTAAAAGACTACGGCCGAGCATTGATTCTAGGGGGGCAAACCTTTGGTAAAGGCACGGTACAAGTGCTTCAGGACATGGACAAAGGCCAGCTTAAAATCACCCAAGCTAAATTTTACCGTGTTTCCGGTGTCAGCACACAGCATAAAGGGGTGATGCCAGACATCAAGTTCCCTTCCTTGCTGGATGAAAATACCGTAGGGGAAAGCGCCCTCGACAACCCTCTACCATGGGATAAAATCCACGAAACCCGTTACCCCGTTTACTGGGACTTCAACGAGTATCTGGACAAACTCACTCAATTCCATAATGACCGTATTAGCAAAAACCCGAATTTCATCGCTTTAGAAGAGCAAATCGACGATGTGAAAGCCCAACAGGAGCGCTACAAAAACATTTCTCTAAACGAGAAAGTCCGCAAGCGCCAATTGGAGCAGGGGGAAGAAAAAGAACTCGCTCGAGAAAACACTCGACGGTCGGCCCTAGGACTTCCCACACTGGACTCCATTGATGACATCGAGCCACTGGAAGACGATGTCTACGCGGAAGAAGCGGCTGAAGTCCTCCTCGACTTTATCGCGGTGTATCAGCAAAGCCAGAAATAACCCACTCAAGCGCCCCACTCGGGGCGCTTTTTGCTGTAAAGACTGGCAATCCAACAGGAAAACCACCGATAATATGTGCCTCAAAAAGTGACGAGCACTTTTCTCCTAACAAACGAAAAAGATACGTATTAAAACCCTATGGCTAAAGCTTCCTCTGACCGCAACACCATTGATCTATTTGGCAAATCCCGAGGCCGCCCACGTACCCAGCCATTAACACGAAAAGACCAATTGAAGGCGAACAAACGCGTTCAAAGACAAAAAGAAAAATCCTTGGGCATGAAACGGGTAGAACTCGTAGTAGACGAAGACACCGTTAAAAAGCTCGATGCCCTGTGCGACATGTCTGGGATTAAACGTTCAGACTGGCTCACCATGCAGATCGCAGTGGCCTTTAACAAAGCCAAGAAAAAACCTATTGCGGATTGAGATCAAACCATGGCAAAGCTTTATTACTACTACT
The DNA here is from genome assembly GCF_042679525.1 of Rhodanobacter aciditrophus. Taxonomy (GTDB): domain Bacteria; phylum Pseudomonadota; class Gammaproteobacteria; order Pseudomonadales; family Marinomonadaceae; genus Marinomonas; species Marinomonas aciditrophus. The sequence continues at coordinate 136,905 of NZ_JBHTMN010000018.1, read as the reverse complement.
CAGCAATGAATGCAGGCAAATCCACAACATTGCTTCAGTCAGCCTATAACTACGAAGAACGTGGTATGAAAACCTTCTTGCTGACTGCCGCCCTAGATGACCGCTATCAGCAAGGAAGTATCACCTCACGGATTGGCATCCAAGCCGATGCGGAGTTATTTACTCAAGCAACAGACCTGCTAGCACTGATTAAAACGCACCATAACCAAGAAAAAATTGGCTGTGTACTGGTGGATGAATCCCAGTTTCTAACGAAAGAGCAGGTCTATCAATTGTCAGAAGTGGTGGATCGACTTAAGATCCCTGTTTTAGCATTTGGCATCCGTACAGATTTTAAAGGGGAGCTTTTCCCTGGCAGTGAAGCGCTCCTAGCCTGGTCTGATAAACTGATCGAATTAAAAACCATTTGCCATTGTGGTAGTAAAGCCACCATGGTGATCCGTGTTGATGGAAACGGCAACGCAATACGGGAAGGCACACAAGTCGAAATCGGTGGCAATGACCGCTATATTTCTGTCTGTCGTAAACATTTCAAAGCAGCGATCAAGGATTAACAAACATTATGTGGTTTAAGAATCTACAAATCTTTCAATTGAAAGAGACGGAAAACTTCGACAGCAACGCACTGATCGCTAACATTCCAGAACACCCTCTAAAAGAATGCGGCTCCCAAGACGAATTCACTTTTGGGTGGATGCCCCTAATACGTAACAGTGAGCAATGGACCATTGTCAGCGATCGTTGTTTATTACTACGGGCCGGTAAAGAAGAAAAAGTACTTCCCTCTGCAGTGGTTCGAGAAGAGCTGGAAGCTAAGGTCGCAGAGATAGAGTTGGTCGAAGGCCGCAAAGTTGGCCGTAAAGAAAAAGGCGACCTAAAAGACGAGCTAGTCTTTACCCTACGCCCGAGAGCCTTTGCCAAACGCAGTGATATTTGGGCCTACATCGATCTGAAAGCCAAACTACTGGTTCTTAACAGCACCAATGCGGGTATGACAGAACAGCTGTTTAAACTGCTGCAAACCACTTTGGGCAGCTTTCCAATGGTCCCCCTGCAAGCTCAAGTCTCTCCCGCAAGTTTAATGACGGATTGGCTCATGAAAAACGAGCTGCCAGCGAGCCTTGAAACAGGGGACGAATGTGAAATCCAAGACAGCTCAGAAGACAAAGCCAAGATTCGCTTCAAATCTCTTGAACCGCTATCTGAGGACGTTACCCGCCATCTCGAACAAGGCATGAGTGTTAAAAACCTCGCCCTGCGCTGGACCGACAAGCTGTCATTCGTCCTAAACGACGACCTCACTCTGAAAAAAGTAAAATTCGACGACACCTTGAAAGAGTCTGCGTTTAATGATTCACAGGGCGGCACTTTGTCAGATATGGACGCTAACTTCTCACTCATGTCGTTAACCATTCGAGAGTTTTTTGAATCCTATAAAGTGTGGTTTGAGATCGCAGACGAAGAATAAACTTTTCCACAATTTGGGTGGATAACATTGGGGAGAAGCAAGGCTAAGCCTGATCTCACAACAGCCCCGAAATTCGGGCACGATTTGTGCCCATCTATCCCCTCAAATCATCCAGTAGCCACCATTAACGGATCCTTTAAACATGGCCACAGCTCAACAAGAAACACAATTAGCTCAACGAGTTACCGTTATTGGCGCTATTTGGGATGCGCTACTGGGGATACTCAAGATCATCGTTGGCTATCTGTCTCAATCCCAAGCACTTATCGCAGACGGTATCCACTCCCTTTCCGATTTGGTGACGGATGTATTCGTATACATTGCCTCCAGTAATGCCCGCCAAGCCCCAGACAAAAACCATCCTTATGGGCATTTGCGTTTCGAAACACTGACCACCGTTATTTTAGGGGTCGTGTTAATCGTAGTGGCCTCAGGCATCGCCTTTGAAGCCTTTAACAATGATCTCACCCCCACCGCTACTTGGTATGGCATTGGCGCAGTACTACTCACCATTGCAGTAAAGGAAGCTATCTTCCACTACACCAAACACGCAGGGGAAAAAATCGGCAGTCGCCTTCTGGTCGCCAATGCCTGGCATAGCCGCAGCGATGCATTATCTTCGGTAGCCGTATTAGCAGGTCTCATTGGCGTGTATTTTGGCTACGCTTGGGCCGATAAAGTAGCGTCCGTTGTCGTCGCTTTATTCATCGGTAAAATCGCCGTAGAAATGATTTGGGAAAATTTAGCAGAGCTAGTAGATACGTCTCCAGATCCAAAAGTGATTGAACAGATTAAAACGACAGCAGATAGCTTAAAAGATGTTATGGCCCCCCATGACGTGAGAGCCCGCTCCATGGCTGGGAAAATTTTCTTGGATATGCACATCCATGTGCCTGCCCACGCTACCGTGAGTGAAGGCCACTATCTGAGTGACCTCGTGAGCTACACGGTACAAAAAGCACACCCACAAGTGAAAGATGTCATGGTGCACGTGGACACCAACGATCACATCCAATCAGACACCCTTGGAGAAGATCGTGAGGGACAACGCCCCCCAGCATTGAAACTGCCCGCCCGCCATCAAGTATTGGCTGACCTAGGTTTTATTCTTCGGGCTCACAGTGCATATATCGATTTTGACCTGATTCAACTGCACTATATCAATAAGACCTTAAGCATTTATTTAACCGCCAATGCTAACAAGGCACCATCGGACAATTTTAGCCAATTGTCCCAAGCCATTTTGATGGATCTAAATAGCCTGCCTTACGGGCAGGATCACAGAGTCTTCTGGTCCTTCGACGAATAGCCGCATCTATTCGTCGTCTTCCGACTCCTCTTCAGGGAGTGAAAGCTGTTTATTGGTTTTCGCTCCCATGAGTCGCAAGCGTTCCGCCCGGCTCATCAAATTACCACGGCCCATGGCTAACTTTTTCATCGCCTGTTCATGGCTTCGAGTGAGGGCATCAATACGCCCACCAATATCGTCCATATCTTCCACAAAGCCCGCAAACTTGTCATACATGGCTCCTGCTTGACGGGCGATTTCAATAGCATTCTGGCTTTGTTTTTCGTTGCGCCAGATGTTCTGCACGGTACGCAAGGTCGCCAATAAATTAGACGGTCCCGTGATAATAATATTATGCTCAAAGGCTTCAGCAAATAGGCCATTCTCTGCCTGTAGCGCCAAGCCATAAGCGGCTTCAATAGGGACAAACATGATCACAAAGTCCAAGGACTCAATCCCTTTGAGATCATGGTAGTTTTTGGCGCTCAGCTCTTTCATATGGCGACGAATGGCTTCAAGATGCTGACGCAAAGCCTGTTGTTTATCTTGCTCGGTTTCGGCTTCAACATAGGCCAAGTAACTCACCAATACCATTTTGGAGTCGATCACTATTTGCTTGTTATCAGGCAAATGAACAATCACATCTGGCTGGTAGCGTTTGCCCTCCTCCGTATTCAGTGAGACCTGAACCTCATACTCCCGACCCTTTTCTAAGCCGGAGCGTTCTAGAATACGCTCTAAAATCACTTCCCCCCAGCCGCCTTGGACCTTGTTCTGGCCTTTTAGCGCTTCGGTTAAGCTCATTGCGTCGTCACTGATCCGTTGATTAAGTTGCTGTAGATTTTTGATCTCACGCACTAATGAGAAACGTTCACGAGCTTCTGCGTCATAGCTTTTTTCAACCCGTTGTTGAAATTGCTGAATTTGCTGCCCTAAGGGGGATAGCAAAGCATTCAATTGACGCTCATTTTCGGTGGCCAAATGAGCCCCCTGTTGACGCATAATATCTTGCGCCAACTGTTTAAATTGCACTTCGTTCTGCTGCTTCTGTTGCTCTAGGTAACGCTCTTTCTGCTGCCAGATTTCTTGAGCTGCGGCGAATTGTTGCTCAAGGGTTAAAGCCTCTTTTTCTAATTGATGCACCTCTTGCTGAGAGCGCTCCAGCTGCATACGCAAAGAGTCCAGTGACTGCACAGAATTTTCATGCTCAAACTGCCACTTACGCTGGATTCTCTGTACAATAGCCAGCGCAATCATGGCGGTTATGGTGAGCCCAATTACAAATCCTAAGGCAATCCATACAGATTGCTGAAACCAGTCCGTCATAGTCGTTAATCCGCCACTTTACCTTTAAAAACAAGCGCTTTTGAAAAATCGCTAAACGAAGTTTACATGGATTACTATCAGAGCCCAACACACGAACAACGCTTTGATCTGGAAATTAAAAATAGCCAGTTCATCACCACCATTCGTCGCACCAAAGGCCGAGACCAAGCCAAGGGTTTTATTGACGAAATGAACCAGCGTTATCCGGATGCCAACCATAACTGCTGGGCTTTTGTCGCGGGTGCCCCTAACAACGTGCATCTTTGGGATCAAAGTGACGATGGGGAGCCTAAAGGTACAGCAGGCAAACCCATGCTAAATGTCCTGCAGCACTCTAACTTTGGTGAAATCACCGTTGTGGTGACGCGGTATTTTGGTGGCATTAAGCTTGGCGCTGGAGGCTTGGTTCGTGCTTACAGTCAAGCAGTGGTTGACGCCTTAGATCAATTGGAATGGGAAACCATCTATCCCCGACAGCCCGTTTCCATCAAGATAGCCTATCCTTTGTTGGGTAAGGTGGAATATTGGCTGGAAAGCAGCGATATAGAAGTTGAAGAGAAACTTTTCTCAGACGACATTGAATGTAAGCTCGCGGTCATTGAACGCACCTGGCCAGACAACAAACAAGCCTTGATCGATATGTGTCAAGGCAACATCACGATTATTGAAAACGACAAAGAGTAATTATGTATCAAATCGGACAACGATGGAGCAGCCGTAACGAGCCAGATCTTGGCATCGGCATTATCACTGAAAAGCAACACAAATCCTTTGTCTTATTTTTCCCCGATGCGGAAGCCGAGCGTAACTATGCCAACTCTCAAACCAGCCTAGTTCGCCGTACTTTAACCAAAGGTGACCAGCTGTTTTTTGAAGGGGAAGCGTACCAAGTAGAGGATGTTCGTGAATACGATCTGCTGATGGAGTACTACATCGGTGACGAGTGGATCGACGAGTCGGAGATTGAGTTTCCTCGTAACGATAAAAACGAGTTGGACTCCATTCTCGCCCTATCCCCAGCTCGTCGTATGTGGTTCGACCTGCGCCGCAAAACCTTAGAATTTCAAGCCATACATTCTGCTAGCCCAGTCCGTGGCTTAATGGGATTAAAAGCAGAGCTTCTGCCACACCAAATTTACTTGGCACACGATATTGCCAACCGCCCTGCTGCCCGAGCTCTACTGTGTGATGAAGTAGGCATGGGTAAAACCCTTGAAGCGGGCTTGATTTTGCATCATCGAGTGCTAAACGGCCTTTCTCGCCGTGCCTTGATCCTGACACCAACCAACTTACAACACCAATGGTTGGTTGAAATGCTACGCCGTTTCCACCAACCTTTCTCCTTGATCAATGAGTCCGCTTATGAGGACTACATGGAAGGAGACGATAACCCATTTGATGACCAAGCCTTTGTCATCGCCCCAATCGACTGGGTCGCTTCAAACGGTAAAGCCGCTCAACATATGCTGGCGTCCGAATGGGATATGGTGATTGTGGACGAGGCTCACCACTTGTCATGGGACCCAGAAACACCCAGTATCGCTTATCAGCTAGTACAGCGTTTGGCAGAAGCCAGTGAGTCTTTATTACTACTCAGCGCCACCCCAGAACAAACCGGTGAGCTGGAGCACTTTTCACGCCTACAACTTCTGGACAAAGAGCACTACCACAGCTTTGAAGCCTACCAATCCCAGCAGGCCGAATTTAAACAAGCGGCGGAGTTAGCAGAGCAACTGCTACCATTTACGGAAGCAGACAACACCCTAGAGGCTTTAGACTGGAAAGCAGCCTTTGGCCAATACTTCACAGATGTGCAAGCAAAGGACTGGTTTGCAGAACTAGACAGCTCCGATAAAGCAGTCCAAAACCAAGCCGCTGTGGACGGGATAAACTGGTTAATCGACCGTCATGGCACAGGGCGTGAAGTATTCCGCAACACCCGTGCCGCCATTGGCGGTTTTCCTGAGCGTCATTTAAATACTTACCCACTGGCAAACAACGAATACTTTGAGTCAGCACAGCACCACGTATTGCCTGAATCTCAAGTAGATCATGGGCTATGGGAGCATGATCCCCGTTGGGAATGGCTAAAAGAATTCCTCGACACCGCACGTACCAAGGTATTGGTCATTTGTCATACCGCCGATATGGCTCGCTGGTTGAATGACCAACTCACCTTTGCAGGCTTTATCAGTGCTGACTTCCACGAGCAAATGCCTTTGATTCACCGGGATCGCGCAGCGGCCTACTTTGCTGACCCAGAAGGCGCACAAGTATTGGTATGTTCTGAAATCGGCAGTGAAGGCCGTAACTTCCAGTTTAGTCATAACTTAGTCATGTATGACCTGCCGGAGCACCCTGATCTTCTTGAACAGCGCATCGGCCGTCTTGACCGCCTTGGTCAGCGCAATACTGTTGAAATCCACGTCCCTTACTTGGAAAACAGCGTGCAAGAGCGTCTGTGCCATTGGTATCACAAGGCACTGAATGCGTTTAACCGTACCACTGGCGTGGGCGACAAGGTTAACGCATCCTTCAAAGAACCCCTTCAAGCGTACCTGCTTGGGAATGATGACGATGAAGCCCTATTGGACGAAGCCAAGGTCTACCACGAAGCCTTGTTAAAACAGATGGAAGAAGGTCGTAATCGCTTACTGGAAATGACCTCTTGCCGCCCAGGGGAAGCTAAAGTTTTGATCGATAAAATCAATGAACAAGCGACCCATGGCCTCCATGACTACATAGATCAAGTCACCCACGCCTTTAATATTCATGCAGAGTGCATCAACGACACCCCAGAGCAAGCTGCGTGGTTCCTTCGACCTTCCACTGACATGATGCTGGAAGCTCTCCCTGGCATTGAAGAAGAAGGCAAAATGCTCATGCTGGATCGCCGTCAGGCCAGCCAACGTGAAGACGTGGCCTTTGCCACCTGGGAACACCCGCTAATCACCATGCTAATGGATGAAGTGCAAGGCTTTGACTCAGGCAAACTGACCTCTGCGATCTTACCTATTGCTGCTCTGCCAGAAGGTACAGTATTGGTTGAGAGTATGTTTGTCATCGAAACCAGTGGACACCCTCGCTTGAAACTGGCCCAAACACTGCCAATGACGCCCATTTGGCAGCTTTCCGATGCGAACGGTAAGTTCCTACATAACCAATTCACCGCAGACAAATGGGCGGAGAAACTGAAAGGCGTGCCGAATCGCGTGGCAGAACAATGGATTGCTGCATTACGCAGCCAATTGCTGGATATTTTGCAAGCTCACCAGCTCAATGCACAGGATCAAGCACGTCCAACGGTCCATGCAGCCAAAGAAGCGTACCAACGTAAATGGCAAGGGGAAATCGACCGTTTGAGAGAGCTACAACAGCAAAATAGCGCCATTAAGGACGAACAAATTGAGCTGTTTGAAAGCTACTTATCAGAAGGCTTAGGACGCATAGACGAGCACCAAGTTCGCTTGGATGGGATTCGCATCATACTCACCACGAAACCTGGGTAGCGCCCCACGTGCTGGATATTTTATACGAAGATGATTGGCTGGTAGTGATCAACAAACCAGCCAACAGTTTGTCCGTCCCTGGTCGTGGGCCGGACAAATTTGACTCCATCCTAACAAGGGCTCAAAGCCACTATGGGGAAGCGCATCCAATCCATCGATTGGACTGCGCCACCTCAGGTTTAATCCTGATTGCAAGGACCTTAGAGTGCCAGAAGCGCATGTACGCCCAGTTTCGAGAGCGTCATGTGCAAAAGGAATACCGGGCAACCGTACGCGGCGAAATAATGGGCAAGTCAGGTGAAGTACGAAAACCCTTGCGCTGTGATTGGGATCGTCGCCCAAGACAAATGATCTGCACCCAGTGGGGTAAAGACGCCCTCACTAAATGGCAACCAGTTTGGATTGAAAACGGTCAAACTCATGTCAGCTTAACCCCAGTGACAGGGCGCTCCCATCAACTTCGAGTGCACATGCAAAGCCTTGGACACTCCATCGTTGGAGATGAGTTCTACGATCCAGAGAAACAAGACGGAGATACGCGTCTTTTACTCCATGCCTACCGTATCGAGTTTTATCACCCCTTTACCGGCGCCTGGGTCAAATTCGTCGCCCCCTGCCCCTTTTAATACCGCGCAAACAATGACATCAAGAGTCATAGTTTGCGCGACCCCCAACCTATCCCACACCCACCTTTCTACAACACAAATCCAAAGCGCCTTAGCGAGGCAGTCTAATTAAATCTCATCAGGACAAATCCGTGACAACAAATGCATTTGAGAACTATTTTCATGTTCTTTTTTGACACAAAATAGATCATTAAATGATACAAAATAAATCTCAAACAGAAACAATGTGCACAGAATAAATAACAATAAATTCATAATGTTAGAGATTAATTGAAATTTTACGTTTCATCTTTTGATCAATATCAATACAAATTTATGATTGATAAAATCAACATCTGAATCACACATTCAAACAAACCGTTCACTCGCACACCCATAGCGTCGTAGTTGCACTATTTATTACCCACATACCAGTCAGTGGGCGCAATCCTGCAATGTACTGACAATGGGTAGGCCTATTTCATCATTAGCCAGAATTTTGAAAGGATTGCTTTATGAACAGAAGACAAGTGCTCAAACTGTTCGGGCAGGCTACCGCTTCCCTTGCCGTAGCGCCTCACATTAGCGCCAAAGAGCTACATGGTTTCCCTCACGAAACCGCTCTTACCGAAGACCACCTTCCCAACCCTGCACAAACCGGTCGCTTTCGGGTGTTAACCAAGCAGGTTGATCGGGACACCCTATCCGCCGTTTATGACCGTCTTATCCCGGCGGATGAGTATGGTCCGTCTGCGACGGAAGCGGGATGTCTAGAATTCATTGACGATCAATTAGCAGGGGATTACGGCAGCGGTAAAGCCCTATATCTAGAAGGCCCAATGGATCGCGAAAACGAAATAAAGCTTCTTGGGAAGCCACAATTTCTTGCCACGCCTAAAGAGCGCTACCTAACGGGTTTAACAGCGTTAGAAGCTTATTCTCAAAAGCACTATAAGGTTGCCTTCGCGGCCCTTTCTCCTGATCAAGTCGACGAGTTCTTGCTTGCCTTAGAAGCAGACACTATTGACCTAGGGAAGGACATCGATGGCGCCGCATTGTTTGAACTCATGCTGCAAAACGCCCGAGAAGGCTACCTCGCCGACCCCATTTATGGTGGCAACAAAGACATGGCCGGCTGGAAGATGATTGGCTTTCCAGGTGCCCGCTACGACTACCGACCTTACCTTGCCCGCCGAGGGGAAGCATTGAACCTTATCCCAGTCAGCTTGATTCCAAACGATTAACGGAGACTTAACATGACAATAGAACGCAAAAAAGTCGACGCCGTAATCTGTGGCTTAGGATGGGCAGGCTCTGTGATCGCGGAAGAACTTACCCGAGCAGGACTAAATGTACTTGCCATTGAACGTGGTGCTTGGCGAGACACGTCAACGGACTTTCCTCCTGCAGTCGATCCTGATGAATTACGTTGGCAAACACGCCGCTCAATGACTCAGCCAATGAGCGTTGAAACCACGACCTTCCGAAACCGCCCCGATCAAAAGGCGGCACCCGTTCGAGATTGGAACGCTTACCAGTTTGGCTGGAACGTTGGCGGTGCAGGGACTCACTGGGCTGGCATGGCATGGCGATTCAACCCTTGGGACTTTGAAGTCCGCAGCAAGACCATTGAACGCTATGGCGTCGAAAAGACCGAAGGCTTACAACTGCAAGACTGGGGGGTTACCTACGAAGAGATGGAACCCTACTACGATCGTTTTGAACGTATTGCAGGTATTTCTGGCAAAGCGGGCCACCTTAATGGTGAAAAGATCACAGGCGGCAACGTCTTTGAAGGTGCTCGTACACGGGACTACCCTACTCCACCCTTAGAAGACACCCACTGGATGAGCAAGTACCGTAAAGTGGTTACGGACATGGGCTACCATCCATTTACCATTCCAGCTGGCAATTTATCCCAAGCTTACGTAAACCCTCTTGGTATCACCATGGGCCCTTGTACCTACTGTGGTTTCTGTGACTTTCATGGGTGTGGTAACTTTTCCAAATCTTCCCCCCAAGCCTGTATCTTGCCGGCCCTTATGCGCCGCGACAACTTCTCCGTCTTGACCGAGACAGAAGTTTTGCATGCAGTTAAAGACGAAGATGGTCAGACCGTAAAAGGCGTTAACTTTGTCACTAAAGAAGGCAAACTAGGTTTCCAGCCTGCAGACATTGTTATCTTTACCGCCTACCAAATGGATAACGTGCGCCTGATGCTGTTATCCGGAGTGGGCAAGCCTTATAACCCTGCTACGGGTGAAGGCACCATTGGTCGTAACTACAGCTACCAAACCTGTTCATCGGTTACCGGCTTCTTTGATAACGAAAACATGAACCCCTTTATCGGTGCTGGAGCACTGGGTGTTCAGATTGACGACTTCAACGCTGACAACTTCGACCACAGTGATCTGGACTTCATTGGTGGCGCAGGCATCATGGCTTTTAACACCAATGGTCGTCCGATTCAAAACGCTGGTAACGTGCGCCCAGGCACACGTCGTTGGGGCACAGAATGGAAAAAAGCCTATGCCCGCGACTACCAAAACGCCGCTTCAATCTTTTGTCAGGGGACTTCCATGCCCCACAAAGACGCTTATCTAGACCTCGATCCAGAATATAAGGACCGTCACGGTCAGCCGCTATTACGAGTCACTTTTGATTGGAATGAAAACGATCAGAAAATGGCCAAATATGCGACAGACAAAGCCATCGACATCATGAAGCGCGCAGGTGCCGTCGATATCATGGTAGACAACCAAGCAGAAGAAAGCTGGAACCCATATAAACAGCACAGTTCCCACACTATCGGTGGTGCTGTCATGGGAGCGGACCCAAGTACATCTGCTCTAAACCCTTACTTGCAAAGTTGGGATGCCCACAACTTGTTTGTCGTGGGCGCTTCTGCCTTCCCTAACAATGGTGGCTTTAACCCAACGCTGACGGTAGGTGCTCTTGCGGTCCGGGCTGCGCGCGCGATCCACGAGACCTACATTCACAATCCTGGTCCAATGGTTAAGGGGTAAACAACCATGACTCAAACAAAACGCACTATTTTAAAAGTCTTTATTGGGCTAGTTGTGATTGTGGCGGTCGTCGCGGGCGTTCGCCTATGGCAAACACTGGACACATCCAGATCGAATGCTGCGAACGATTCGGTCACCTTGTCGCAGTTTAAAAGCGATGACTTAGAGGCCATCAAACGTGGTCAGTATGTTATGCGCTTGGGGGACTGCTCTGCTTGCCACACCTCTGGTAACGGCTACATGGCTGGGGGCTATGAAGTGAAAACGCCTTTTGGCTCACTTTACAGCTCTAATATCACACCCGATCCAGAAGTAGGCATCGGCAATATGACAGAGCGAGATTTCTTTAACGCTGTGCGTCAAGGTCAAGGCTCCCACGGATTCCTATACCCAGCAATGCCTTACACGGCCTATGTTAATTTCACCGATCAAGACATGCATGACTTATGGGCATACTTCTCTACTGTGGCACCCGTAAACCATGATATCGATGAAACCCAAGACATGCCCTTCCCATTCAATGTTCGTCTGTCTCTGGCGGGTTGGAACATGCTCTTCTTTGACAATGAAGGGATAGAACCCGACCCTCAGCAAAGTGACGAATGGAATCGAGGCCAGTACATTGTCGATGGGGGCGGTCACTGTTCTGCCTGCCATGGTCCTCGCAATTTCTTAGGCGCTGAGATATCCAGTCTGTACATGCAAGGTGGCAACCTCGGTGAATGGTACGCACCAGACATAACTTCCAACCCACATCAGGGTATTGGTGATATGTCTAAAGAGCAGATCATGAGTTACCTAAAAACTGGCACTGACGGTATTGCGGTCGCTTCTGGTCCAATGGCAGAAGCCATTGAACACTCCACCCAATACTTCACAGAGGAAGACTTAGGTGCCATTGCAACCTACTTAAAGAGCATCCCTGCTTCTGAAGAGAAGGCACCTCATCCAGCATTACCTGTGACTGAAAAAATGACACTGAGCTACGAAGTAAACTGCTCTGCCTGTCACGGGCTAGAGGGTGAAGGGATTCAAGGTATGGCCCCTGCTTTTACCAACAACAATGTGATCCGAGCAGATGATCCGACAAACTTGATTCATGCCATGCTGAAAGGGGTTCGAGCAGCTCATACTGAGACCGTTCAAACTGCTGCGGGCATGCCTTCTTTCGCTTGGAAAATGAACGACCAACAGGTAGCTGACATATTGAACTATGTGCGTAATTCTTGGGGCAACACTGCCATTGAGGTGACTGCAGACCAAGTTGGAAGCATGCGTGAAAGTTTAGGTGCGCGACAAAAACTGACAGAAGCCAATTAGGCAACTGATCAGCGCCAGCACCAAAGCCCTGCCGCTGCCCTCGGCAGGGCTTTTTTTGAATTTTGGCACCTTTTAGGTGCTATGAAGCAAAACGCTCCAACCAAATAGTGTGGGCGGCTTGATGCACTAAACTATGACGTGCCGCCACGACACTATGATCATGGTCATACCCACCCCCAATGACACAAGCGACGGAAGCTCCCGAATTCAAAGCATGTTCGATCACATATCGATCTCGAGCCAAAATCCCAGCATCCGTTAAACGCACATACCCAAGGCGATCGTCCTTATGAACATCCACCCCTGCATCGTAAAACACAAAATCCGGCTGGTATTCGGCTAATAGTGCAGGGACATGTTGAGCTAATATGGCCAGATACTCCTCATCTTCCGCGTGCTTAGGGATCGGAATATTAATACCACTGAGTTGTTTCTCTAGGGGGTAGTTTTCTTCACAATGGAAAGACACGGGAATGACGTGAGAACTATCGTTAAAAAATGCCGTTGTGCCATCTCCCTGATGCACATCACAATCGATGATCATCACCTTTTTAGCCCTTCCGGTATGAATCAGATCTATTGCCGCAACTGCTAAATCATTAAAAATACAAAAGCCTGAACCATGATCCGGAAACGCATGGTGGGTGCCACCTGCCAAATGACAAGCAAGCCCATGCTCTAACGCCAAGTGAGCCGTGAGCATGGTGCCAGATACGGCCCGCAAGGTACGTTCCACCAGCCAATCACTCCAGGGTAACCCTATGTCTTTCTCTTCTTGTACGGTCAGTTGACCACGGATAAAACGCTGCACATAGTCCCCAGTATGGGCGCGCATTAGGGCTTCAAGGGACAAGGGAGCGGGTTGATGACAGTTATCTTGTGTCAAAATCCCTAAGCACGAAAGATGCTCCGCCAGCAAGCCAAATTTCGGCATGGGGAATCTGTGTCTATCTGGAAACGGGATACTGTAATTGGGGTGGTATACAAGAGGTAGTTTCAAAACAGCCTAAAGGTCAATCGATAGTGGAAAGGGATACCTTAACGTTATCGACGCTTAGCAACCAGTAGTTTTCGTACCGCACGATTGAAAGCATCCACCAGATGAGGGGGGACGCCTTTGCCACTTTCAGAGTTCACTTTTTGAATGGCGCGCATGGCGCTTTTTTTATACTCATCCCCTGACTTTCCCCACACCACGTCAATAAATTGAACAGCCATGGACAAGATAAAAGCCCCTTGAGGGATCATGCCACCCACTAGACCTTCGGGATAGCCCGAACCGTCAAACCGCTCACGGTATGCACTGACCATTTCAATGGCGGATTCCCAACCATCATGTTTACTGAGTAACTGTGCACCTACCATTGGGTGATTACGCTCGGCCCGTTCCCTGGCTTCGTCGTCGTCCTTACACTTTAGGATCATGGCCATGCCCATATTATGCATGTAGGACGCCGCCGCCAACTGTGCTCGATCAACCGGCGTGGCGCATTCTGAGTTAATCAGTTGGCAAAGTTTGAGAATACGCTCACCCCGCTCTGGAGAATAACCAAGCAGCTTATTCAACCGAGCACTAAACTGTTGAAACTGTTCGATATCAAGCTTTTGAGTGTCTGTATATTCCACTCGAACAATCAGATCTTCCTCAGGCGCTTCTTGTGCCACATGCTCGCTGTCCAACTCGCTCAACAATTCATCCGCTAAGCGTCGGCGCTGGGCTTGGTCTTCTTGTTCGTAAATTCGGTCTAGGTAGGTTTGTAATACGGTTAGCAGCTTGCTGTCAGCACCGTGGTGTTGATGAAGTTGATTTAACAATACAAGCACTTGGTCCAGCACCGTATTAATCAATTCACCAAAAATGGAATCATAACCAATATAGCCCCCGCGCATGCCATCAACGATCTCTTCCAATCGATGTAGAGCACCCACAAGAGGATCTAGGAAACAGACAGAGCAGTTCCCTTTCATACTATGTAACGAGCGAAATAAGGTGTCTAGCTTCTCATGGGAGAAACCAGCTTCCTCTATGTCGTTAATGATCGCTTCGATTTCTTGCTGAGCTTCGAGATAACATTCTAACAAATCATCTTTCAATTCTTTGTCTAACGCCGAGAACTCTTTGCAAGCAAACTGTTCCATATGATCGTTCCAACAGCTTCCACTTCGGTATTAAAGTGCTTATAGGGAGTAATTGTAGTTACAATATACGCCAGTATGAACAATGCGAATGTATATTTCTGCAACAAAACGTGAGGCGATATGGCTGTTTGGCTAATGAAATCTGAGCCCGATGAGTTCTCCATCGATGATCTAAAACGGTTAGGTAAGGCAAACTGGGACGGTGTACGTAACTATCAAGCTCGAAACTTTATGCGCGACATGTCCTTGGGAGATCAAATTTTGTTTTACCACTCGAGCTGTAAGGTGCCGGGGATCGTTGGTACCTCTAGAGTGAGTAAAACCGCCCACCCGGATCCCTCTTGCTGGGATGAAAGCAGCCCATACTATGATGCAAAGTCCACCGAATCTTCCCCCCGCTGGGATCAAGTTGAGCTCACTTATGAAAGTAAGTTCACATTCCCAATCACCTTGAGTGCCATGAAAAACATGGCTGGCCTTGAGGGTTTCAGCTTAATTCAAAAAGGCAGCCGCCTAAGTGTGATGCCCGTAGCGCAAAACTACCTAGACGTTTTAGGAGAAAATAGCTCACATTTTAAACAGACTCCTGCTTGACCTTCTGACCTCGCACCTATAAGTTAGCGACCAACAATACATTATTTCACAAGGATTGTGTTTTATGTCAGGACGACTCTTACCCATATTGGGTGGGTGCGTGTTGCTGCACTTATGGACTCCCGTGCACGCAAGCGACCTTCCCTACCCAGAAAGCCATAACTTTTCCCTAAAGGACAGTGATTTTGACGGTGTATTAGACGCCCAAGATGAATGTCCAAACACGCCTATAGGCATCAAAGTAGATAAGCGAGGCTGCCCTATTGAACCAGAGAGTTCCCAGCCAAACGGACAGTCAAAGGAAAGGGACATGTCTGTCTTAGAAATTAAAGTACCTAATCGACTCTAAATTAGTGGTAGCTACGTTCTCTTTGCTTGAAACTCATACCACGGTCAAAGTAGTAGCGTAGCGCCAATCCCATATAAGGAAAGATATCCGCGTTACCACCTCGCAACACAACCCCAAGAGCTAGGTGTTGGCGATATTTTTGGGGTTGCACAAAAGATTCTAAACGCCACCCTTCGGTAGAATCATAACGTTCCCGGAACAAAGCCAGCTTTTGTCCCTCACTTGGATACCAAATAAGACCCGCCCTAAGAGAAGTGGTTGCCCTAAAGTCATCATCAAATTTGGCGTAATCCCAGGAAAAAGTCACATCTTTTACATAGAGCGCTGCTGTACCGCGAACCACTTGTACCTGCTCAGTTTCATAAGCTCCTGACTTAGATTTCAACTGCAATGTACCCAGTCCAGCGCCAATACGTCCCTCTTTGACCCGGATAAACCCCATACCATTAAATTCTGATACAGCAAAATCCCCCAAATCAGGATCACCAAAGACATAGTTACTGTCTAAGTTAATTTGGCTGGATAAAAAGGATGTCATAGGAATATTCACAGTAAAATCTAAGTTAAATAACTCAACGTCAATCCCCTTGCCGCCTCCCAAGCCTATTTCAAAGTTAGGCAGTTCACGTTCTGCCAGTAACTCTCCTGAGAAGCCCACACAACAGAGCAACGCTGACGTTTTCAAAAATTTCATCTGCTATCCATTTCATAAACTAAGCTTTAAATGATAAGGGTTTTGAAGCCATGCGTCATCGCACAAATACTATGTTGTATAGAATTCACGCACAGAGACTCAGGCACCTATGGGAATCAGGGCAAAACCCCAATATAATGTGCGCCAAAGTCATCTGACTCATTTTTTATTAGGTTTACATTTTTACATGGCGAAAAAACTCTTTATCCAAACACACGGCTGCCAAATGAACGAGTACGACTCTTCACGAATGGCAGATCTACTTGGCGATTCCCACGAAATGGAACTCACAGACAACGCTGAAGAAGCGGATGTTCTGCTATTAAACACCTGTTCCATTCGTGAAAAAGCACAAGATAAGGTGTATCACCAACTGGGTCGCTGGAAAAAGCTAAAAGAGAAGAACCCGAACCTCAAGATCGGTGTTGGTGGCTGCGTTGCATCTCAAGAAGGAGATAATATTCGCAAGCGCGCCAAGCACGTAGATATGATTTTCGGTCCTCAAACACTACATAAGCTACCAGAAATGGTGGATGCGGCCGCTAACGCTATTCCTATTACGGATGTCACCTTCCCAGAAATCGAAAAGTTTGACCATTTACCCGCCCCGAAAGTGGACGGTGCAGAGGCATTCGTTTCTGTCATGGAAGGTTGCAGCAAATACTGTACTTTTTGTGTTGTACCTTATACCCGTGGCGAGGAAGTCAGCCGTCATTTTGAAGACATTCTAAAAGAAGTCGCTCAATTGGCTGAGCAAGGCGTGCGTGAGATCCACCTTCTAGGTCAAAACGTTAACGCCTACCGAGGTGAAAACGCCGCCGGTGAGGAAATGGACCTGGCGGATGTGATTCATGCAGTGGCTCGCGTTGCGGGAGTCGAGCGCATTCGCTTCACTACCTCCCACCCAGTGGAGTTCACCGACAGCTTGATCGAAGCCTTCCGCACCGAACCTAAGTTAGTCAGCCATTTGCACTTACCGGTTCAAAGCGGCTCCAACGCAGTGTTGGCTAATATGAAGCGCGGCCATGATCGTCAATACTACATTGACAAAATCAACCGTATCAAAGCTGCGCGCCCTGGCATTAGCTTGTCTTCGGACTTCATCATTGGCTTCCCTGGGGAAACAGAAGAAGACTTCGTCGACACCATGAATCTGATTCAAGAAATTGGCTTCGATCACTCTTTCAGTTTTGTTTACAGTCAGCGCCCAGGTACTCCTGCGGCTCAACTGGATGACACCACACCAGAAGATGTGAAAAAAGAACGCCTTGCCATCTTGCAGCGTCGTATTGTGCAACAAACCTACGACATCAGTTTAAGCATGGTTGGCAACATTGAACGTATTCTTGTAAGCGGCTACTCCCCCCGTGACCCAGGTAAACTTCAAGGGCGTACAGAGAATAACCGTATCGTAAACTTTCAAGCGGATGACCCACAATTAATCGGTAAATTTGCCGATGTGGTCATTACCGACGCATACCCTAACTCCTTGGTCGGCGAATTTGTCGGATCAGAGTTGGATGCAGATTTCGAATTAACTAAATAAGGTCAATCTTGGACACCACATCAACAACTTCTCAACAATTCCGTTTAGAGCCAGCTGACGCCAATGCGTTAGCGGCTCTATGTGGTCAATTTGACGACCACTTAAAGCAAATCGAGCAACGCTTAGATGTCACGATTCAACACCGTGGCGAGCTATTTGAAGTCTCCAGTGAAGACAGCGAGCACGTGGCAGCAACTAAAGTCTTGATTGAAAGCATCTATCGTGAAGCGCTCGCCCAAAAAGAAATCACCAAAGAAGCGATTCACTTATACCTGCAAGAGTCAGCGATCGAGTCCTTATCAAAAGGTAAGACAGATCGTGATCAGGTTGTGGTTAAAACGCGCAAGGCTTACATCAAGCCAAAGGGCAAAAACCAGCAAAACTATGTCCAGCAGATTCGTAAACACGACATCAACTTTGGTATCGGGCCAGCCGGGACAGGTAAAACCTATTTAGCTGTTGCCTGTGCCGTAGAAGCCCTAGAAGCAGATCGAGTAGAACGCATCATGCTGGTTCGCCCTGCCGTGGAAGCCGGTGAAAAGCTTGGCTTCCTGCCAGGGGACCTGTCTCAAAAAATCGACCCATATTTACGACCACTGTACGATGCCTTGTACGAGATGCTGGGATTTGAACTGGTTGATAAGTTAATCGAGAAAAACGTGATCGAGATTGCCCCTCTGGCATTCATGCGTGGCCGTACTCTGAATAACTCATTCATCATTCTTGATGAGAGCCAAAACACCACTCGCGAGCAGATGAAAATGTTCTTAACTCGTATTGGTTTTGGCTCCACTGCCGTGATTACTGGTGACCGTACCCAGGTAGACTTACCCCGTGGCACCAATTCAGGCCTAGCTCATGCGATGCATGTTTTGAACAATGTGAATGGCATCAGCATGACTCAATTTGCCGCATCAGACGTGGTTCGCCACCCATTGGTACAGCGAATCGTCGAAGCTTATGACAAATTCGATGAGCAGCAAGACGCAGAACGCAAAGAGCGCGATGCACAACGCAAAGCTGAACGTGAAGCAGAGCAATCGTCTAATGAAGGTAACTCCTAGTGGCTGAGCTAGACCTAGACATGCAAAATGCCTGTGAGCAGCTTGATGGCCTTCCAAGTGACGAGGCGTTTTTCACTTGGGCCAAGGCAGCTATGCCTGATCATGGCAACTTCGAAATGACCATTCGTTTAGTCGATGAAGCAGAAAGCCAAACCCTTAATCACGAATACCGTGGCAAGGATAAACCGACCAACGTTTTATCATTCCCATTTGAAGTACCCGATGGCATCGAACTCCCCTTGCTGGGAGATTTAGTGATCTGTCGTCAAGTTGTTGAACGGGAAGCCGTTGAGCAACAAAAGCCCTTAGCCCACCATTGGGCACATATGGTCGTTCATGGCGTGTTGCATTTGCGCGGCTATGATCATATAAAGGATGATGAAGCAGAGGAAATGGAGGCACTTGAAACTCAAATCTTGGCCACCATGTCTATCCCTGACCCCTATTTTGTTAATGAGTGAGTTTCTCCCACTATGAGCGAAGACCGATCGGGAAGTTCGAGCGATCAACAGAAATCTTGGTTTGAACGTTTAGCGCAAGCCTTCCACGATGAGCCCCGTAGCCGTGAAGACATTATTGAACTTCTGCAAACGGCTGTTAAATCCGAAGTCATCGACCGCGATGCTTTTTCTATTGCTGAGGGCGCCTTAGAGGTGTCTGAAGTACAAGCTCGCGACATTATGATTCCCCCATCTCAGATGGTGGTGATCAAATCCGAAGACGACCCAAAAACTTCCATTCGAAAAGTCATCGACTCTTCCCACTCCCGTTTTCCGGTGGTCGGTGAAGATTCTGATGAAATTTTGGGAGTATTACTGGCGAAAGATCTGCTGCCTTTATTGTTTAAAGACGGCGATGTGACCCTTGAAGACATACTAGATCGTTTACGTCCTGCGAACTTCATCCCTGAAAGTAAACGCCTAAATGTTCTGCTCAATGATTTCAGAACTAAGCGCTACCATATGGCCATCGTACTCGATGAATACGGTAGTGTGTCTGGCCTTGTGACCATCGAAGATGTATTGGAACAGATCGTTGGTGAAATCGAAGACGAGACGGATCGTCTAGAAAACGAAGACATCCAAGCGACTGAGCAACAAGGTATCTTCCTAGTACCGGCCTTGGTTTCCGTGGAAGACTTCAATGAATTCTTTAGCACTAATATTAGTGAAGAAGAATTCGACACCATCGGCGGCATCATCGTCCAGCAGTTTGGTCACGTACCTACCCGAGGCGAGGAAATGACCTATGAAGGCTTCCATTTCAACGTTGTGAAGTCTGATGGACGCCGGGTTAAAACCCTACAAGTGACCAAAGTTAGCGAAGAAGACACCATTTAGTCATGAATCAAAATGCCACCTTGAACACATTGGACGTTACAGGGTGGCGTTTACGCCTCCTAACGTCTGTTCAACACTCCCCTATTCGCCATACTCTATTAAGCCTTTTATTAGGTGGTTTAAGCACATTGAGCTTTGCCCCCTTTTACATTTGGCCTATCTATCTCATTAGTGTGGCTTACTTATTTGTTCTATTCCAATTTGCGCCTAACAAGCGCCAAGCCTTCAAATTCGGCTTTGCTAACGCCTTAGGCATGTTTGGCAGCGGCATTTCATGGATTTACGTGAGCATTGCCAACTTCGGTCAAGTGGGAATCCCCATTGCCGTTGGCATCACCTTTGGCTTGATCGCCGTCATGTCCATCTATTGGGGATTGCTGGGTACCAGTTTCAAAGCCTGCCAAAACAAGCTCTCAAGTCGCTTCCATATCGTGTTGTTTTGTTCGCTATTTCTATGCTTTGAATGGATCCGAAGCTGGTTATTTACGGGCTTCCCATGGTTATTACCCGGATACATCACTGAACCTAGCTGGTTGTTTGAACTGCTGCCTGTGGGGGGCATTTGGTTTGTCAGTGCAGTGTGCCTAATTAGCGCCGCAAGCCTTGGACACTTTTTCATCCAACCGACGTATCGTTGGCTGATAGTCACAGGGAGTCTTTGGCTTGGAGCCGGAGCGCTCAATTATGCTCCCCCAGCTTATGTGACACCTGTTGAGCAGCATAAAACAACGCTCATTCAAGGTAACTTAGCCCAAGACGAGAAGTGGCTCGCTGAGAACGCTGGCCCTTCCCTCGCCTACTACCAGCAAGCGACAGTTAATCATTTGGACAGTGATCTGGTGATATGGCCGGAAACCGCCATCACCTATTTACTAAGCCAAGTAGAACCCTATCTAGAAAGCTTTTCTAAAGAATTGGCGGACAGTCAAACCACCCTGATTACCGGCGTCCCTGTTTGGGATAAGAACCAAGGCACCTACTATAATAGCGTCTGGGCTACAGGCAATGGCTTTGGACTTTACCAGAAACAAAAGCTTGTCCCTTTTGGCGAATACATTCCTCTAGCGAGCTGGTTTGGCCCAGTGTTTGATTTATTTGGCATGCCCATGTCCCAGTTCAGCAAGGGAGAAGCCAATCAGCCAACCCTACAAGCGGGCGAGTTGAGCATAGCGCCATTTATTTGCTACGAAGTAGTGTATCCAAGTCTAGTTCGGAACATGGTACGAGACAGTGATGTACTGCTTACCATTAGCAATGATGGCTGGTTCGGGGATTCCATTGGCCCATTGCAACATTTGCAGATTGCCCAATTTAGAGCCAAGGAAGCGGGCCGTTATATGATCCGCGCCACCAACACTGGAGTGACTGCCATCATTGATGAAAACGGCCAAATCACCAGTGAACTGCCCCAATTTGTGCGGGCGACGCTGACCGGAGACATTACGACCTTCTCTGGTAATACGCCTTATGTGATGTGGGGGAATGGGATACTGTTTGCCCTAATGGGACTTTTGTGGGGCTTTGCTCTACTCCCAAACAGAAAGCGCAGCGCAGCTGCAGAGTAGATGGATTTAAGTTAAAGGGAGAAAGGGCTTCTCCCTTTAACAAAATTACTTTACGTTACTATTCCCCTTGGAAATAAAGCACGCCGTAGTGACACACTTCGCAAGTGTCTAACACACCCGCTTCATGGGTATTCTCATGACCACAATCCATACAAATATAGCGTCCTGATTGTGCTTCTTTACCCGCCACAGAACAACGCTCTAAGGGCACTGGGTTGTTATTGGCGTGATTCACCAACCAAAGTAATGCCGCATCCTCACGACGATCCAAATCTTCCAGAAGCTCTTCACTTTCGTCTTTAACCAAATGCCAATTCGCATCCACCCAAGCTTCCACATAGCCCATTTGGTCATGCCAATAGGCACGCATCAGTTCCACGTCCTCTAACAACCAATTCTTCGCGCCAGTTAAAGTTTTCTTCGCTTCTTCGACTAAATCTAAGTCATTATTGGCTTCTTTTTTCATAGATTCTACAACTCCATCGTTATGCGCCTTCTAATCGGTGCGGCATCTATATAAAATAGCGGATAATTCTAACTTCTGTTGGTGAACTTGGACCTCTATGGTCGCAAATCAAACTTTTTATGAAATTGTGACGCAATTCACCAAACACTCTTAACGCCTATCATGGGATGACTGATACACATGCAAGAACAATATAGTCCGCAGCAAATTGAATCTGCTGCACAAAACTATTGGGATGACAACAAAGTCTTTAAAGCCGTAGCGGATTCCAACAAAGAAAAATACTACTGCCTGTCAATGTTTCCTTACCCAAGTGGCCGCCTCCACATGGGGCATGTGCGTAACTACACCATTGGTGATGTGATCTCTCGTTACCAGCGTATGCTTGGAAAAAATGTTTTGCAACCAATGGGTTGGGACGCATTCGGCATGCCAGCAGAAAACGCTGCGATTAAAAACAAGACGGCTCCAGCAAAGTGGACCGACGAAAACATCGCCTACATGAAAGGTCAGCTGAAAAAGCTTGGCTTTGGTTATGACTGGGACCGTGAAATTGCCACGTGCAAACCTGAATACTACAAGTGGGAACAATGGTTCTTCACACAACTGGTAGAAAAAGGCCTAGCTTACAAGAAAACCTCCGCAGTGAACTGGTGTCCTGAAGACCAAACTGTATTGGCTAATGAACAAGTTGAAGACGGTGGTTGCTGGCGTTGTGGCACACCAGTTGTGCGCAAACACATTCCCCAGTGGTTCATCAAGATTACGGACTACGCTGAAGAGCTATTAAACGATCTGGATCAACTAGATGGCTGGCCTGAAAAAGTAAAAGCCATGCAGCGTAACTGGATTGGTCGCTCAGAAGGCCTAGAGTTCAGCTTCGCAGTGGAAGGCAAAGAAGAGCGCCTATCGGTTTACACAACTCGCCCTGACACCATCATGGGTGTGACCTATGTTGCTGTGGCCGCGACGCACCCACTTGCCTTAGAAGCCGCAGAAAGTAATGCCGCTTTGGCAGCGTTTGTAGAAGAAAGCAAACACACGTCTACCACAGAAGCAGACCTTGCTACCGTGGAGAAAAAAGGCATGGACACGGGGTTCAAAGCCGTTCACCCAGTGACGGGTGAATCCGTACCTGTTTTCGCAGCAAACTTCGTACTAATGGACTATGGCTCTGGTGCCGTGATGTCTGTTCCTGCTCACGATCAGCGTGACTTTGAGTTTGCTGAAAAATACGACTTGCCAGTGAAGCAAGTGGTTCAGCCTAGTGGCGAAGAGTCCATTGATTTGAGCAAAGAAGCCTTCACTGAAAAAGGCATCCTTTGTAACTCTGGTCAATTCGACGGCTTAGCTTTTGCTGAAGCATTTGACGCCATTGCTGCATTCATGACTGAAAAAGGCATTGGTGAGCGTAAAGTAAACTACCGCCTACGTGACTGGGGCGTCAGCCGTCAGCGCTACTGGGGAACACCAATTCCAACCATCAACCTCGAAGATGGTACTGTGGTTACGACGCCTCACGACCAACTTCCGGTTGAGCTACCGACAGATGTTGTGATGGATGGGGTTAACTCACCTATCAAGAACAACCCTGAGTTCTCTGCCACCACTTACAATGGTCAGCCAGCTGAACGTGAGACGGATACCTTCGACACCTTCATGGAGTCCTCTTGGTACTTCGCCCGCTACTGCTGCCCAGAGTCTGACGAGGCAATGTTGACGGAAGAAGCCAACTACTGGCTACCTGTTGACCAATACATCGGTGGTGTAGAACACGCTATCTTACACTTGTTGTACGCGCGCTTCTTCCACAAGCTACTACGTGATGCAGGGCTTGTGACATCTGATGAGCCATTTAAACGTCTTTTGACCCAAGGTATGGTGAATAAAGACGGTACCAAGATGTCCAAATCTAAGGGCAACACGGTAGACCCACAGGAAATGATTGAGCGATACGGTGCTGATACAGTTCGCCTGTTTATCATGTTCACTGCGCCACCAGAGCAATCTTTGGAATGGAATGACGCGGGTGTAGATGGTGCTTCTCGTTTCCTACGTCGTCTATGGGCGCTGGCTTACCGCCATACCAATGCTGGCACTCCTGGCCAATTGGATGTAGCTGCTCTAACAGCAGACCAAAAAGTATTGCGTCGTAAAACTCACGAAACCATCAGCAAGGTCAGCGATGACGTTGAGCGTCGCCAAACCTTCAACACGGCTATCGCTGCAGTGATGGAGTTGTGTAATGAGATCAGCAAGTTTGAGGATCAATCTGAACTTGGCCTAGCGGTTGAGCGCGAAGCATTGGAATCTGCAGTACTATTGCTGTCACCAATTGTGCCGCACATCGCTCACCAACTTTGGAGCGAGCTAGGTCACACAGATAACGTTGTTGACACCGCTTGGCCTACGGTAGATGAAGCAGCCTTGGTGAAAGACGAATTAACCATCGTTGTTCAAGTACTAGGTAAGAAGCGAGCAGAAATCACGGTTTCTGCCAAAGCTGACAACAAAGAGATCGAGGCATTAGCCTTAGCGAATGAAAATGTTCAGAAGTTCATTGATGGTAAGACGGTTCGTAAAGTGATCGTAGTACCAGGACGTCTTGTGAACATTGTCGCTAACTAATGGCAATGTGAACTCAATTGGGGATGGCTTAACCATCCCCTTTTACTTTTGATGGATTAACTATGCTTCAACGTCGTGCCAACCTCTGGGTCGCTGTACCATTCTTAGCGTTTTTCTTAACCGCCTGTGGCTTTCACTTACGGGGCCAAGCACCGATTCCTGCCGCACTACAGCAGCTGACCTTAAATCTAGAGACCGGCTCACCAGCGTTCGAACGAGACCTGCGTAATGCCCTATCACGGGCTGATATTTCGGTAGTGGATGCCCTCAATGCCACAGCCGACACTTATGAATTGCGCGTTAACTCATTGAGCACCAGTGATACAATTTTGGCTCGGGACTCTAGCAATGACGTTACCCAAGTAGAACGACGTCTCAGCGCTACCTACTTCATTCGGAACAAAGACGGCAAAGCCCTCTACGGTCCACGCAATGTTAGCACCTCCATTATTTTGGGTAACCAGAACGCAGAAGAAAGCACTAAGTCTGCCTACAACGCCCAGCAAATGGAAAATGCTGGCGGCCAACTTGCGGACGAGCTGGTTTATGACTTGAGCTACGCACCACTTTAATGAAACTTCGACCGGATCAACTCAACAGCGCCTTAGAGAAACAACTGTCTCCCATTTATATTATCTCTGGGGATGAGGTGCTGTTGTGTCAAGAAGCAGCAGACAGCATCCGTAAAGCTGCTCACCACCATGGCATTGAAGAGCGCCTACGCTTTGTGGCGGACGCTCAATTTGATTGGCAAGAAGTCATCAACGAACTACAAGCCCTGTCACTGTTCTCTTCCCGCCGTCTATTCGATATTCAAATAGACAAGCTCGGAGAAAAGCACTCCAAGGCACTTACCCAAGTGGCGGAGCATTTGGGACCAGACAACGTGATCCTTCTATCTCTGCCCAAGGTCGACAGCCGCACCCAGCGAGCGAAGTGGTTTCAGTCGTTAGAGCAGCAAGGCACCTTTATACAAGTTTGGCCAATTGACAGCTCCAGACTGCCTGCCTGGGTACAACAGCGAGCCAAAGGCCTTAATTTACACTTGTCCCGAGACGCTGCTGCAATCCTGTGTGAGCGTGGAGAAGGCAATCTTTTTGCCCTATCCCAAGAGTTAGAAAAGCTCGCCTTGAGTCATGGCCCAGGCGCCCAGCTGGATGCTCAAACCATCACTGAAAGTGTCACCGACTCCAGTCGATACTCCATTTATGATTTAAGCGACAGACTGCTCACCGGTAAATTGAAAGAAGCCCTGCACTGCTTACATCAGTTAAGGGCAGAAGGCGTGGAAGACAGTATCTTACTTTGGCTATACAACCGTGAGCTGGCCACCCTTAATCAACTCGGCGCACTGGCCCAGACTCAAGGTCTCCGCCAAGCCTGCCAACAGCTGCGCATTTGGGATAAACGTATCCCTATCTATGAAAGTGCTTTTAGCCGTCATAACCCTCAAACCATTGCCTACATGCAAAGTTACGTCGCCTTACTGGATCAAAGCATCAAAGGGCTAGACGGCCCAGATATCGAGCTAGGGTTTCGCAACCTCACCCTGATGTATTGCGGTATAAAGCCTGTTACAACGGAGTTGGATCTATAACTATGCTCCCTACAAAACATTGACGCGTATCAAAAAGCCACCTAAGTTTACATAAAGCCCCTAGGTTCACTATCCGCTAAAAATTACACTCATTCTTCTATTATTAAAAATATAGGGATGCGTCTATGTCTTGGTTTAAGAGAACGATATTATCGGAAAAGCATTTTGACGTACGCGAGTATTCTCATCTTGTACAAGTCAGCTCCGCTCAAATCAATTCAGAAAACTTATTGCCCTTATCTTTCGGCCACACTGGCACACAGCTGATACTAGCCTTCATTTCACCTCATTTAGATTTTGAAAACGTGGTGAAGCAGATCCAAGCAGCAACCCCCTTCTGTCATCACGTCATAGGAATTATGACTGCCGGGGAGCTAAACAGCTGTCAAGCCAACCTGTATCAAGAAGCAAGCAACACTTGGGACAATATCGTACTGCAAAGCTTCAGTGCAGACTTATTCGAACAAGTCTGTATACACACGATCCCTCTGCACTGCGAAGACATGCGCAGCGGCAATATTAAGTTAACCAAGGAAGAGCGCATCCGGGCTATTGAGCAAGAGTTTCGCAACATTCAACTCCCCTTCCCGATCCACTTTAATGATACCTTCGCACTGACATTTATCGATGGTTTATCTGCCTCAGAAAACTTCTTTATGCAGGGTATGTACGCCACAGACCTTTTTCCATGTCATTTCATTGGGGGATCCGCAGGAGGAACCTTCGATTTTAAGGAAGCTCTGGTCCATGATGGTACTAAAGTCGCCCATAACTGTGCGGTTGTAGCCTTTGTTAAAATGAAGCCCGATACACGTTTTGGTATTTTAAAGACCCATAACTTCGAGCGTACATCAGAATCCTTTGTGATCGCGGAGGCAGATGCCCTTCGCCGAAATGTCAGCACCGTCATTTCCAAGAAGAGCGGCAAGATCGTAAACATAATTGAGCTTCTGTGCGAACATTTCCATTGTGCCCCAAACGAGCTAGAGGGCAAGCTATCTGGTTATACCTTTGCGGTCAGCATTCGCGATGAATTGTTCATCCGTTCCGTAGCAGCCATTGACACCACGGCAGGCTTGATCCATTTCTTCTGTGATTTGGATTTTGGTGATGAACTGATATTAGTTAAAGCAAAAGATTTTGTGCAAAGCACCCAGCAAGCCTACAAAGACTTCATGCACAATAAACCTAGTCAACCTGTGGCAATGATCGCAAACGACTGTATTTTACGTCGTGTCAATAACACCACAGACCTGAATAACATCAAAGCTTTTAAAGATATCAAAGCTGGCGGTTACTCTACCTTTGGGGAAATCCTTGGTATTCATATGAACCAAACCCTAACGGGGTTATTCTTTTTCAAACATGAACCTGGGGAATCCTTTCACGACTTCTTTGTCGATAACTTCCCTATTCACTATGCTAATTTCCGTGAATATTTTGTTTTAACTCAGCTAAACAGTAAGGGACAGCTAAACAAACTACAGTCAGACTTGATCCATCATCTATCCGAATACCGTCCTTTACTGCAGGAAGTAACGGGTAGTTTTGAACGTGTGACAAGCTACTCCCAATCGACGCAGGATGTCATTACTGAGGTGACGGGGGAATTCTCTTCTTTTAGTGACGCTATTCAAGCTCAAGAATCCGATCGAATTGAAATGATCAACAATGTCAAAGAGCTTAAGGAAAATGCCGAACGTGTCCTTAGTATCTTAAAAGTCATCTCAGGCATTGCAGATCAAACGAATTTATTGGCTCTAAACGCAGCCATTGAAGCAGCTCGAGCGGGAGAAGCGGGTCGAGGGTTTGCCGTAGTCGCCGACGAGGTACGCCAACTTTCCCAAAATACCCAACAGAGCCTAGATCAGACCGGTGAAACCATTAATGCCGTTGCTGGCTCCGTTACCTCAATTGAAAAAAGCATTGAGAAGATTGATGCCTTTATGGGGAAACTGCTTGAAAGCACCACCATCTTATCAAATCAAGTAAGTAGCTTAAGGGACACCTCCAACATGGCCAGCCAGGATGTGCAAAACAGCATTGATGCCATTCAAGGCATGAGTCATAAGGTTGTAGCCATCGACAATGAAGTGTCAGTCATCGAGCGATTAAAAACCACCAATAACTTAGAGTGACCCTATAACTAACAAGGCCTCTAAAGAGGCCTTGTTTTATTCTGACACTTGTTCGTCATCACAGCGATAACTCTGGGATAAGGTATCACCGTCCCATGACTCCAAGATCACATCAAACCCCCACAGACGTTTAAAGTGCTTAATCACTTCCTTAGTATCTTCATTTAGAGGGCGACCTTGATCCATGGTATGTTTCAAGATTAAACTGCGATCCCCGTAGAGATTCACCTTTTGCACCTGAATATTCGGCTCACGATAACTCAAGTTATACTGCTGCGCTAAACGCTGACGAAGGGCCTTAAAGCCTGTTTCGTTATGGATCTCCTTCACTTCCACAAACGGATCCAACACATCATTTTCGATGCCAAAGAATCGGAAATCACGCATCACCTTCGGGGATAAAAACTGCAGGATGAAGCTTTCGTCCTTGAAATTCCGCATGGCGAAATCCAGCACCTCAAGCCAAGGCTTGCCGACCACATCAGGAAACCAATAGGCGTCTTCTTCTGTGGGGGACTCACACATGCGCTTAATGTCAGAGTAAATTGCAAACCCTAACGCATAGGGGTTAATCCCCGAATAATAAGGGGAGTCAAAACTAGGCTGGTACACCACACTGGTATGGGATTGAAGAAATTCGAGGATAAAGCCCTCTCCTACTTTGTGCCGGTTATACAGCTCGTTCATGAGCGTGTAATGCCAAAAAGATGCCCATCCTTCGTTCATGACTTGAGTCTGGCGCTGAGGGTAAAAGTACTGAGCCATCTTACGCACGATTCGAATCAGTTCTCGCTGCCATGGCTTTAGCAAGGGCGCATTTTTTTCAAGAAAATAAAGTAAATTCTCTTGGGGCTCCGCTGGAAAGACCCGCTCTCGCTTCTCTTTCTCTTCTGCTTTATCTAGTACCGGAATGGTTCGCCACAAATCGTTCACTTGTTGCTGCAGAACTTGCTCCCGCTCGTCTTGGCGAGCCCTTTCTTCTGATAAAGAAAGTGGCACTGGACGCTTATAGCGATCCACACCAAAGTTCATCAGCGCATGGCAAGAGTCCAGAGTCAGCTCCACTTCTTCGATGCCGTATTTCTCTTCACACTCCAAAATATACTTCTTGGCGAACACTAAGTAGTCGATAATCGCCGAGGCATCGGTCCAGGTTTTAAACAGATAATTCCCTTTAAAAAAGGAATTATGACCATAGCAGGCATGGGCGATCACCAGAGCCTGCATCATCATATTGTTCTCTTCCATTAAGTAAGCAATACATGGGGAAGAGTTAATGACAATTTCATAGGCCAACCCCATACGGCCACGTTTATAATTCTGCTCCACTTCTAAAAACTGCTTACCATAGGACCAGTGGTGATAACCCAAAGGCATACCAACAGAGGCATAGGCATCCATCATCTGCTCTGAGCTAATGATTTCAATCTGGTTGGGGTAAGTATCGAGGCCGAATTCCGCGGCAATTTTGCCAATTTCTTGATCGTATTGCTCAATTAAATCGAATGTCCAATCTGGCCCCTGAGACAATTGGCTCGGCATATCAGTGTTTGCTCGACTCATGCTGCCTCCTTTGGAATAAATCTCGGAAAACTGGGTAAATATCCCCCACATCGACGATATGCCGCATGGCAAAGCTTTTTGGGTGAGCTGACTGTATTTGCTCGTAGACGTGCCACAAGCTTTGATGATCCCTAGGGGTAATTTCGATATAGGTGAAGTACTGCACCAAATCAATAATGTCTTCTTCTAAGATTTGTTTACAGATCTTAGAATCATCGTCCCAGTTGTCCCCATCTGATGCCTGAGCCGCATAGATATTCCATTGCTCCGGTGAGTAGCGGTCTTTGACAATTTTATCCATCAGCTTCAAAGCACTGGAAACAATCGTGCCCCCCGTTTCTCGGGAATAGAAAAACTCCTCTTCCGTGACTTCTTTGGCACTGGTGTGGTGGCGAATAAACACCACATCGATTTTTTCGTAATTACGATTTAAAAATAAGTACAACAAGATAAAGAAGCGCTTCGCGACATTCTTGGTTTCTTGGGTCATGGAGCCAGACACGTCCATGATGCAAAACATTACCGCTTTGCTACTGGGTTTAGGTTCTTTAACGTGATGGTTGTAACGTAGATCGTAGGTGTCTAAAAACGGTGTACGCTCGATCTTTTGTTTCAACAAAAGTATTTGCTCATCCAACCATACCAATCGGGCTTTTTGCTCGGGTGAACTTGCCTCCTCAATTAACTGCTCGCGTTCCGCCTCAACCTCCGCTAATTTTTTCCGTGAGCCACTGCTCATCACCATGCGGCGAGCATAAGCATTGCGCATGGAGCGTACGATATTGAGCTTAGATGGCGTCCCTTCAGACACCACGCCAGCATGCTTTAAACTGAACTCTTTTAGCTCTTTTAGATCTTTACGCACAAGGTTAGGAAGCGCTAAGTCTTCAAAAACAAAATCCAAAAACTCTTCTTGGGAAATCTGGAAAACAAAATCGTCCTCCCCTTCCCCTTGATTAGACGCATCACCGCTACCACTGCCCTGACCCTGGCCTCCTTGGGGTTTATTAATTCGATCCCCAGGCGCAAACTCTTTGTTCCCCGGGTGAACGATAGAACCAGTCCCCCCTTGGCCGTGGCCAAAGGTGGGTTCATGAATGTCCCGCTTAGGGATGGTAATTTGTTCCCCTCGATCCAAATCCTGAATACTGCGCTGATTGACAGCCTCTTCAACCGCTTTACGGATATGCGCTCGATATCGACGCAAAAATCGCTGACGATTGACGCTGCTTTTGTGCTTCCCATTTAGGCGGCGATCAATTATGTAAGACATGCTTGCACCTCCTTTCTCGACCGTTTTTAGGCAACAACTTCACAACTACCTATTGGGATTTACGCACACGCAAGTACCACTCAGACAGTAAGCGTACTTGTTTTTCAGTATAGCCACGCTCCACCATGCGTTTCACAAACTCATTATGTTTACGCTGATCTTCACTGGAAGACTTGGCACTGAAGGAGATGACTGGCAACAAGTCCTCTGTGTTGGAGAACATTTTGCGCTCAATCACGACTCGAAGTTTCTCGTAGCTGAGCCAGCTAGGGTTGCGGCCAGCATTATTAGCACGGGCCCGCAGTACAAAATTCACCACCTCATTACGGAAGTCTTTAGGATTACTGATCCCTGCAGGTTTCTCGATTTTCTCAAGTTCATCGTTGATGGAAGAACGATTTAAAATGTCCCCAGTTTCTGGATCTCGATATTCCTGATCCTGTATCCAGAAGTCCGCGTAGGTGACATAGCGATCAAAAATGTTTTGACCGTATTCAGAATAAGACTCTAGGTAAGCGGTTTGGATCTCTTTCCCAATGAACTCCACATACCTAGGGGCGATAAACTCTTTTAAGGCCCGCAAATATCTATCATGGCGATCTTGATCAAATTGCTCCTGCTCGATCTGTTGTTCCAGTACATACATCAAGTGGACTGGGTTGGCCGCCACCTCTGTGGGATCGAAGTTAAACACTCGAGATAGGATTTTGAAGGCAAAGCGCGTCGATAAGCCGTCCATCCCTTCGTTTACGCCAGCAGCGTCTTTATATTCTTGTAGGGACTTCGCTTTGGGGTCTATGTCTTTTAAAGATTCCCCGTCATAAATGCGCATTTTTGAGAACACACTGGAATTTTCAGGCTCTTTTAAACGGGACAATACGGAAAACTGAGCCAGCATTTTCAGGGTGTCAGGGGCACAAGGAGCCTTATCAAGAGAAGAGTGTTCAAGCAGCTTCTGATAGATACTCATCTCTTCTGTCACTCGAAGACAATAAGGCACTTTGACCGTGTATACCCGGTCGATAAAGGCTTCGTTGGTTTTATTGTTTTTAAATGCTTGCCACTCAGATTCGTTGGAGTGGGCAAGGATAATGCCATCAAATGGAATGCTCCCTAGCCCTTCTGTGCCGTTAAAGTTACCTTCTTGTGTGGCCGTCAATAATGGGTGGAGCACCTTAATAGGCGCTTTAAACATTTCCACAAACTCCATGATCCCGCGGTTACCCCGGCAAAGACCACCAGAATAGCTGTAAGCATCAGCATCGTTTTGCTCAAAGAATTCCAACTTACGAATGTCTACCTTACCTACTAAGGCGGAAATATCTTGGTTGTTTTCATCGCCAGGTTCGGTTTTAGAAATACCAATTTGTTTGATCGCTGATGGGTACACTTTCACCACACGAAACTGTTGTATGTCCCCACCATATTCTTTTAAGCGTTTTGAGGCCCAAGGAGACATGACCCCTTTTAAGTAACGCTTAGGGATACCGTACTCTTCTTGGAGAATATCGCCATCTTCATTGACATCAAATAAAGATAACGGTGACTCAAACACAGGAGATCCTTTAATGGCGTAAAACGGCACGGACTGCATCAACTCTTTAAGCTTTTCTGCCAAAGAGGATTTACCGCCCCCCACAGGCCCTAATAAATACAGTACTTGTTTAGACTCTTCCAAGCCTTGGGCAGCATGGGTCAGGAAGGCCACGATTTTTTCAATGGAATCTTCCATGCCATAAAAATATTCAAATATTGGATAACGCTTAATCAATTTGTTTGAGAAGATCCGACTGCTTCGTGAGTCCTTGGAAGTATCAATAATCTCTGGCTCACCTATAGCTTTGAGGAGTCTCTCAGGCGCCGAGGCGTATGCGTCAGGATTGGATTTACATAGGGTCAAATACTCGTCGAGTGACATTTCTTCTTCTTTTTGAGCATCAAAACGAGACTGAACATGATCAAAAATACTCATCGCGGCATCCCCTTGTATGTCATTGGGCTCGCGCAAAACGCAGCGGCTACCCAGAAATCGACCGAACTCTCACTAAAAAAGAGCACCATATAATCGGCGAAGATACTTTAGGTGTAGCACAGTCTAGGGACTACTCAAGGAAGAAATAGGCGCATTTACATTTATAAACTTTCGGTAAAACAAAGTGATAGTCGTTTAAGTACCTGAAAACTAAGCATTTCAAATGCTGTTTTTTGAGATTAAGGATATTAATTTGCATAGTTATGTTGCGTAGGGGGATTTTGAGCCCAATTTTTGCTTCTATAGACAATGAACTAACAGGAGACAATCCTTGCTAGTACTTTCACAACACTAGGATTTTGTAGTAATTTAACGAAACAAATGGTTCTTCTTTGGACGCAAATTGTGTCTATATTCCGTTACGCAGTAATAACAAAGCCGTGCCATCTCAACTTTGCGTTGCCACGCTTCACTGCGATAACCTCATACCTCGTGATTAAGGTGGCCTAATGGATTTATCAAAACACGTAAGCGCTTTCCCTTTTATTCAGGACGCTTCTGACAACGTTATAAAGACCCTCACAGAACTGGCCCAAATTAAAACACTTAGCGCCGGCGAGGTGCTTGCACGACAATTCGAAGTGGGCACCCATCTCTATTTTATTATGTCGGGTGAAATATCCATCTCTATTCCTTTACAGGACTCAGGCAAGTCTTATCACGTTGGTTTGCTAAACCAAAAACTTGCCCCGGTAGGCTGGTCTGCCTTTCGCCATCCATCCCGTTATGCCACCAGTTTCCAAGCCACTAAGTCGTCAGAGTTGATTTATTGGCCCATTGTGGAGTTACAAAAGCTTTTAGATACTGAGACAGAGTTTGCCAATGCATTCCTGTCTTTTGTTTACCGGGAGTCTTTGCCCGTATTAACCGGCATTCAAAACTTGACCCGTCCATTTTTTGCCAACGAGTCGCTGGCATTTGACGAAACACGTCCACTGATTAATCCAGAATTACAAAACCAAACCATAAAAGACTCCAGCGCCTTTTTATCCAATACGGCCTTTTTTGATGGTTTCACCCAAACTGAAATTCACGCATTAGCTAAACATGCCTCTATCCTATTAGCTCACCAAGGTGACATTCTTTCTCAGCAAGATCAGCAAGAAGATGGCTTGTACTTCCTTGTAAAAGGTAAGGCTATTGTGAGTTACCAAACTGAATCTGGTGACATCATTACGACCCGAACCATTGCTCGGGAAGGCACTGTACTGGCTTGGTGTACTTCCGATGACAGCCAGCGTAATCGTGCCACGATTATTTCATCTCGAGACACTACGGTTCTTTTCATAAAACGGGACGACTTACTCAGTGTCTTTGAGCAGATGCCAAAATTGGCCATCAAGTATTGGTACCGTCTCATTTGGCTAATCGGCACTCATTTAGTGTCTGCCCGCATGCGCTATCTATCACAAATAGCTGGCGATGAAGTACTTGCGGTAAACAGCATGATCGAGCAAAGCGCTGCGGTGTTGCCCGTCAGCTCACCGCTCTACAAGGTGGGTAATTTATTAAAAAATGCCGTCACCACAGATGAGGCCTTTGGTGTCTTGTACCGTTGCCTGCACTTTGGCTCCCGTATCGAGCGTACGGTGGCAGGTATGAGTCTAGATATTCTTAAAGACCTACAACGGGAGAATGCTTTCTATCGTAAGCTGGCTAGCATTTACGATATGGTTAACACCATGTCCCCTGATGCAAATGCTATGGATGTGCGCCGCTTAGGAACGGAACAATTTAAACAAGCCTTTGCTCAAGTGCCTTATGTGATCAAAGGCTTGGAAAACCTACCTAAGAAACAAGGCAGTCTGTTTATTTATAATCACCTACTAGGCTCCCATGCCACACAGCTAGCAAATGGCTTCCGCTACTCCTTAGATGCCCAGTTCATCAGCTCCATGATCATCTCTAAGCAATATGGCGTATCTGCCCAGCGCGTTGTGCGCCGTAGCAAACAGCATGAATACTGGCGCGATGATTACTATGAGCGCTTTGGCAATATCTTTGTGGACAGCTGGGACTCTCTCACGAAAGGCACAGAAAGCTACGATAAGTTTCTTTCTGAAAGTCAGGCAACGCTTAGTAATAACACGCCCCTATTAATTTCGCCGGAAGGCAAAAGCTTTGCTACTCAGGAATCCCCAGGGGAGTTACTGCCTTACGTATTTGAGTTAGCGGGATCCTTTGGTACTGAGCAAGAGCCATGGATCGTGCCAATTGCCGTTGCCAACTTTGATAAACGAGCTGATCACAACATCTACAGCGTGGTCATCAAGCCAGCGTTTCGTATTTCTGACCGGGTGGACGTCAACGACTCCGAAGCATTGAATGCTTTCTTAAAATCTTATCAAGCTGAGTTTAGAGAAGCGGTACAAGAAGCAGAAGATCTTGCTAAAGAAGTGAAAAAATACCCCATACTCAGCGGCCAAAATGGCTGTAAGTCCAATGTTCTAAGCGTGAACCAGCTGGATATCGAGTTTGAATCAGACGTACGTGAGTTAGAATTCCGCCTTGCTCACAAGCTCTATAAAGAGCCCCCTGTGGCATTTTATGGCAGCTCAACCATCAAGCTTTGGAATGACTTTGAGCCGACATTTGGCAGCCACTCAGCGATTAATTTAGGTTTCAGTGGTGCCACCATCGAAGCTTGCGTGTATTACTTCGAGCGCATTGTGTTACCACGGGCACCAAAAGCCTTAGTACTTTATGCTGGTGACAACGACATCAGCAATAAACACAACAGCAATAAAGTCATTGATATGTACGTGAGCTTGCTAGAGAAAGTAGATCGCCATCTACCGGGCACGCCAGTGGCCATTTTAGGTGTCAAAGTGAGCCCTGCTCGTTCCGACATCAGTGCCACATTGGACAGCACGAATAAGATGCTCAAGCAGTTAGCTAAGACTCGTCCGAACACATATTTCATCGATACCAATGCGTTATTGTTGAACACTGATGGGACAATTAACGAGAAGTTGTTTGAAAGTGACCGATTGCATCTTAACGACAAAGGCTATCAGGCATGGAGTAAAGCCTTAAAGGATCAGACTAAAAACATTTTCTGACCTAAAACACAAAAGGGCTTGGTGTGACGCACCAAGCCCTTTTTCATTTCAACCAGCAGTTCTTTTAGTTAGCAGTCCGTTACTGGGGCAGCAGAAAGTGCTTAACAATGTCCTGGGCAGAACATGGACGGGCAAAGAAGTAACCCTGCAAATACTTACAACCAAAAGAGCGCAACAGCTCCCACTGCTCTTTTGTTTCAACCCCTTCTGCCACCACATCCATAGATAGACTTGTGGCTAGCGCGATAATGGCACGGGCCACATCTCGGTCATAGTCATCCGCGGTGATGCCATCGATAAAGCTTCGGTCAATCTTTAGAGTATTGGCATTCAATTTTTTCAAATAGCCAAGAGAGGTATAACCCGAACCAAAATCATCGACTGACGCTTTAACCCCCATTTTTAGCAACTTATTGAGCACTTCAGTGGCCTTATCTGGGTCCGCCATAATCGCAGTTTCAGTGAGCTCTATATCGATGCAATTGGCTAAAAACGGATAGCGACCTAACACGTCCTCAAACACATTAACTAGCTCCATACGAGTCACATGGGCGGCAGAGATATTCACAGAGATGGGCAACAAGGGGAGCCCCATATCCTTCCAAGTTTGCTGCTGTTTCGCTACGGAATTCACCACCCAGCGATCCAGCTCCAATATCACATTAGACTCTTCCGCAATGGAGATGAAACGATCAGGATAAATTAAACCCAAGCGAGGGTGTTGCCAGCGCACTAAGGCTTCTAATCCAGTCACCTTGCCCGAATCAGACTCCACCTTCGGCTGGTAATGCACCAGCAACTGGTTCTTGGTAATTGCATCACGTAAATCCGATTCAATTTGGATTCGTTCCGGGGTAGCATTTTCTAAAAACTGGCGATGCCAAAATACAAAACACCCCTTGCCTGATTTTTTCGCTTCATAGAGAGAAATATCCGCATAGCGCATGGCGCTGACTAAATCGACCGCATCAGAAGGTAAACTTACAATCCCCATGCTGGCACCGATATAAACCTGTGTATTCAAGACTGAAAATACACGGGATAACCCGTCAATAATGGCCTGACCTATTGCCGCTTTCTCTTCATCAGACAATACACCCACCCAAAGCACCACAAACTCATCGCCCCCCTGGCGGGCAATGAGAGCTGCTTGAGGCACCACCTCTTTTAAACGCTCCCCGACTAAGTAAAGCAAGCGATCCCCAGCGTGGTGGCCTAGGGAATCATTAACGAATTTAAATCGGTCTAAGTCCAAATAGTACAAGGTCAGTGGATTGCGACGAATCGCTCGGGAAGATAACTTTTGGGAAAGAAACTGCTCGAATTGAAAACGGTTTGGTAAGGCCGTTTGGGAATCAAAATAAGCCATTCTATGAAGCTTTTCTTGTGCATTTTTTGATTCAGTAATGTCATTAAAAATGGCGATGAAGTTAGTGATCCGGCCTTGATCATCTCGTAAGGCTTCTAGAGACAACCAAAGGGTTTTTTCAAGCATTGCAGGGGCAGTAAAATAGACTTCTCCAGCCCAATGATTATGTTCAACCACATAACGCCAAATTTCATTAATGGACATATCTTGCGTCCATGCCGTCTTTAACCGGTCATTAATCCCCTGAGGAAATTCATCCATACTCAGTTTAAAGATATCACTGGCCACTTCGTTAAAATCAATAATATTTCGCAGCCGATCCATCAAAACATTTCCCTGCATGGATGACTGGAAAAAGTGAGACGACACTTTCACAAGGTGCTCTGAGGTTCGCAGGTCTGAAATGTCTTGCAGTACCCCAACGATCCGATCTGGCTCCCCATGGGAGGCCACCTCTAACCCACCACGTAAAATCACATGGTAACTTTCCCCATTCACATACAACTGCAACTCGGCTGTGATAGTGGTCCCCCGAGCACGGCATTTTGAAAACTGTTTAATAAGATCTCCACGGTGCTCCACCGCAACCCAAGCCATCACTTTATCAAACGACCATTGGGCACCCTGCTCAGACAGACCTATGAGTGCAAGCAACTCAGGGGATAAGGTAAAGTCAGAGGCATCCAAATTAAATTGCCAAGCCCCCATTTTCGCCATCTCATGAGCACTACTCAACTCACTTTGAATGGCTTCGATAGAATGGCGAGTGCGACGTTCTTCAGTAATGTCTAACAGACTCCAAAGACGGCCGATTAGTTTTCCATGACGTTTTCGAGGGCGCACATTGTAACGAATCCAGCGACCATCATTCAGCAGCAACTCGCCGGAAAAAGCCTCAGTTTGTGCGTGACTTCGCTGAAGAAACTGTAGGAAATTCTCAGGGTTTTCAAGAAAGGTACCAAAGATGTCTAAAAAACCAGACATTGAAATCTCCCCGCCTAATGAGTCAGGAAGCTGCCAAAGGTCTCCAAATGCATCATTAAAGACTAATGCATTTTTTTCAAAGTCCACCAGCACTAACGCTTCAGAAGCAGAAAAGAAAGTCGCTTCAAATAATTCTAGGTGAGAGATTGCAAAACTTTCGCGCTCCTGTAAGACATCAGAAGCAAGATCTACGGAACGCTCTAACAATACAATCTCATCATCTTTTTCACTAATAAGAGTATCGAGCGCTTGAATAAAATCGTAAAAGTTGTCTTGATCACTGTGCTCTGGAAAGAACTTATGCAGTAATTCTTCTAATTTTTTATGCATTATCCCCTCAAACAGCTGGCGGAATCCCGAGCAAGACGCATTCGGGCGCATTTATGCTAATTAATTTCAATTGGAAATTCTAATGTTATTCCACTCTTTTTATAGTTTTATTGATTGACTCCGTAATAAAAAAACGTCAGCATCAGTGTATTAACAAACTTTCAAAGAATTTTTTAATGTCTCTAGTTACTTCTTTAAAACGCAACGGCGATAAACGTAAGGTTAAGAAACTTTACGATGCTGGCGTGCGGATGTAACTTTTAATTCCCGACAGCATGTATGCTGACTCGGGACCTCCTCAAAGCCTACATGCTGTCAACAACCAAACAGAGGTAACAGTATGTTTCACGGCGCGATCACTGCACTTATTACACCCTTTCGCGACAACCAACTGGATGAAGATGCCCTACGTAAAATCGTACGCTGGCAAGTCGACTCTGGCATTGATGGCTTAGTACCGGTCGGAACCACTGGCGAAACGCCAACACTCAGTGCAGCCGAGCACAAACGAGTGATCGAGATTACGGTTGAAGAGGTTAATAAGGCTGTTCCTGTGATCGCCGGAGCGGGCTCCAATAACCCAATCGAAGCCGTTGAATACGCGCGCTATGCTTCCGAAGCCGGAGCGGATGCCACTCTTCATGTGGCTGGCTATTACAACCGCCCAAACCAACGGGGCATCTACGCACATTTTAAACATGTGCACGACAATACTGATCTACCTATCGTTGTTTACAATATTCCCCCACGTGCTGTGGTGGGTGTCGATGTTGCCACCCTAGCTGAGCTTGCCAAGCTGCCACGTATCGTTGGCGTAAAAGATGCGACGGGGGACCTTACTCGCCCCATTCGCGAGCGGGCCTTGATTAACAAACCTTTTAGCTTCCTAAGTGGCGACGATGTCTCTAGCGTTGCCTACAATGTTGGCGGCGGCAATGGCTGTATTTCTGTTTCAGCAAACGTTGCCCCACGCCAAGTTGTTGAGCTACATAGGCTGTGCCGTGAAGGAAAGTTCACCGAGGCCGCACTACTTCAAGACAAGCTTTTCGCCTTGCATTCAGCGCTATTTATCGAGCCAAACCCGACCGGCGCAAAATACGCTATGTCTCTCCTTGGTTTGTGTTCGGAAGAATGCCGCCTACCTATGATGCCATTGGAAGACAGCACCAAAGCCGCGATTCGTGCCGCGATGGAATCCTTGGAGTTAATCTAACTCACCAAATTAAAAAGGCAGCCTAGGCTGCCTTTTTAATTGTGATCAATAATCAACACTCTTCAGTGGTTATTCACCGATGTGCCAGCCATTTGTCATAGGGTAACGACGATCTCTACCAAAGCCTCGTTCCGTAATGCGCACACCCGTTGGCGCTTGACGTCGCTTGTATTCATTCAAGTCCACTAGACGTAACACACGGTACACAGTCTCACGATCAAACTGGTTACTCCCTAGAATAGCCTCTGCGCTCATATCCTGTTCGATATACATGCGTAAGATCTGATCCAGAACCTCATAACTAGGTAACGAATCCTCATCTACCTGATCAGGGGCTAACTCAGCACTTGGCGGACGGGTAATAACACGCTCAGGAATCACATAACCTAGGGTATTACGGTACCAACTCAAGCGGAAAACAAGGGTTTTAAACACATCTTTAAGTACCGAATAACCACCTACCATGTCGCCATATAAGGTGGCATAGCCAACAGCCATCTCACTCTTATTACCTGTGGTCAGTACCATGTAGCCTTTTTTATTAGAGATTGCCATCAAGGTCACACCACGAGTACGGGCTTGTAAGTTCTCTTCAGTGGTATCTCGACCATACCCTTCAAATTCAGGGGCAAGGGTGTTCATAAAAGCCGTCACCATAGGTTCAATAGGCAATACACTGTATTCAACCCCCAGCAATTTGGCTTCTTCTTCAGCATCCTCTAGGCTCATTGAGGAAGTGTAGGTATAAGGCATCATCACCGCTTGAACACGATCCGCACCAATCGCATCAACAGCCACAGCCAAAGACAAAGCCGAATCAATGCCACCACTTAACCCCAACACAATGCCTTTGAAACGGTTTTTCTCAATGTAGTCCCGTAGTCCTGTGACCATGGCTTGGTAAACGCTTGCCTCAACTTCCATCGCCGGAGAAATCTCTCCAGGCATAGGGGCCACCCGATGCTCACGATCTTCAGCCACAGTGAAATCCACCGTATATAGGCCTTTTTCGTACCAAGGGGCTTGGCGAACTTTAACGCCTTTAGCGTCCACCACAAATGAACCACCTTCGTAGACCAATTCATCTTGAGCGCCCATGTAGTTCACATAAACAATTGGCAAACCATTTTCACTGGCCCGTAGTTGTAGCAAACGCTCACGAACGCCCATTTTTTCAATATGGAATGGGGAGGCATTCAAGTTCAAGATCAACTCAGCACCCGCGTCTTTCGCTTGGGCAATAGGCTCTGGATGCCAAATATCTTCACAGATACTTAAGCCAACTTTGGCTCCCTTGATATCGACGATACAGGCGGTCTGACCTTCGTTGAAGTAGCGTTTGTCATCAAACACTTGGAAGTTAGGCAGCTTCTGCTTGGCGTATTCTCCTAGGATATCTCCTTGATAAAACACACCAGCACAGTTAAATAGCTCCCCATCTATGACTCTTGGGTAACCCACCACAACATAAATGTCATCTACCCGGCCTAAGATGTCACTAATTGCTGATTCAATTCGAGTGGCCAGACTGGGACGCAATAGGAGATCTTCCGGCGGGTAGCCAGTCAAAGTTAATTCAGGGAAAACGATCACATCTGCTTTTTGCTCGTCTCTTGCCTTTATAGACTGCTCAATCACAGATTCCGTATTGTTCTTGATATCGCCCACTAGCATGTCTAGTTGGGCCATGGCTACTCGTATGGTCATTTCGTTGCTATCTCGAAAGCTCTGTTAGATGATATGGGCTTTATTGTCGTGGAATTACATAACTAAGGTAAAGGGCATGATCGTACGTTTGTTATTTTTTGTGTTGGTTTTTGCTATTTGCTGGATAGTTTATCGCCAATTCACCAAAGCAATTGCGGGAAAGAATAAGACTCCCGCCAAAAAGAACAAGGACACTCAGGAAGAAGCCATGGTCAAATGTGCCCATTGCGGAACCTTTGTGCCAACCAGCCATGCCATTTATGACCAACACCAAACCCCTTTCTGCTGCATCGAACATAAACAAGAAGCTAGCCGTTAAATCACTGACAAATGGCTCCAACTGGTGCGTTGTTGCTGACGCCACCAACAACGAGCCGTCACCCTATCTAATGATGCACACCAACGCTCAACTGGCAATTTAGAGTGTTGGTGCGCTTGATAAAAGACGGTGGTTTGCCGATTAAGGTCCAATGATTGCCAAGAAGATTCATTCAAGGAACAAAAGTCTACGCAGGCACTCATGCTAGCCTGCCCCATTGAAAGCCTTGATTCAAGGGCTTGAAGAACTTCATGCCATTGACTGTTTCCCCCATCCAGCTGACGCTGTTTCAACCAAATAGATTCTCGAGTTAATGACTGACTTTGATGATGAAGTTGCCATGTGATTGCCGCAATAATCAGAAGCACTGGCAAGGACACCCAGCCACGCATCTGCCGTAATCTCACAAGACACCACCCATAGGTACAATGAGGCTTCCAACTGAGCGACAGGATTCATCGAAGCGCCAAGTGTCACCACGCAATGTTCGATGGGTCTGTTCTGAGCTTGGTTTCATTTGACACTCAGGCAGTTGAATCAGGTACTCAATCAAAAGCCCCATCATCTCTGATACCGGATAAATACCATAGCGGGTAACAATTTCATCCGATCGACCATCTTGGTCTCGATCTAATATTGGGTAAATACGCATAGCGTGCAAATTGGGGAAGAGCTCAATCCCATTGCCCCCTCGTTCAGGCTTGCGCCAAAGGGCATTTTGCTCAAGTTTTCCCTTTGCAAGATACCAATAAAAATCCGACAAAGTACCAACCAGCACAGTGTTATTTAACCCCTGCTGGTTCCCTTTAATTGACGCAACAAATGCCCCATCGGCCTGCGCTAAAACAGTTGCTTGCTGGCTTCCCGAACAAGCACTCACCTGCAGCCTTTGGCCAATGCTAATGCCATCACAAGGCAACCTAACTGAGAGCTTATCCCCTTCTAGCTGGCCATAAGCAGCACATGAGCCAACATCTGCCCCCCTAAGCCAATCTGACTGATGCTCGAAAGAGGATTCAGCAATCCCTTTTGGTCGATTAAAGCTACTACCAATTTCGATGGTGCGACCGTCATCAGAGCATCCAAACCTGCCTAATCTCTGCCATTGGGCATAAAATTGATCCTCTACGCCCCGCTGGAGTGCCATATTGGCTAATAGAGATTCCTGTGTTTTGCCACTATCAGACAAAACGCGAGTCAGAGGAATGAGAGTCCCAAAGACAACAGCTATCAAAGCGAGCCCCACTAGCACCTCCACCATGAGAAAGCCCCGCACTCTAGAAGGAGTCATTGGTAGAGACCATTTTGCAATATGCGTTTAAGCTCAGCCCCGCGGCAATACTGGCAGCTTGGGCCTAGGGCCGACTCTCCTTCCATGGGTAAATGGATATCGAACAGTAGATTAACTTGCTGCTGAAAACGCTCTCGTCGTTCCAGGTCGTGGCTTTGTTTTAGCGCAATTAAACGCTGATTCACGGTCGCTCGGCTGTCTTGGTAAACAGACATTACCACAGCCAAAATAGAAACCGATAACAACACCTCCAACATAACCCAACCTGAGCTTCGACGGGCACTCTTATAACCACTCATCGGCAAGCCTCCGAGTAGTACACATCAGGGTCCAAGTATGCTCGGCCGCTTTGACTCACCACAATTCTTAGGGCCGGATCCCCCTTGGAACACAGATAAAATGAGCCATTTTGATAGGCAGATAAGCCTGTTGGCAGAAATACAATGTATCTGCGGTAAACGGGGAAACCACGCCAAATAATCGTGACCGACGGGAGAAAGATACCACCTACATAAGCAGCGCTGGAGGAACGCTCAGGAGAAAGATAGACATAATTAGACCAGCCTCCATCGCATGATTCCCCACCACACAAATACACTGGGCGACCAGAGTGAATGGCTTGAGAACGGGCTCGATCAATGAGGCTAATCAAGGCCAAAGCTTGATCATGCAGCACTTCGCGTTGACGCCAAGACGCATAATAATCGTAAAGAGTTTTTGAAAGGCCGGACAATGCTAGAAGCGACAACACAGTCACCACCACCAGCACCTCCATAAGCGTAAAGCCCTGTTTGGAGCGTTGCATGACAC
Source organism: Rhodanobacter aciditrophus (assembly GCF_042679525.1). Lineage (GTDB taxonomy): Bacteria > Pseudomonadota > Gammaproteobacteria > Pseudomonadales > Marinomonadaceae > Marinomonas > Marinomonas aciditrophus. The sequence continues at coordinate 92,290 of NZ_JBHTMN010000018.1, read as the reverse complement.
ATTCCTTATGTCTTACGACGCCCTAACATCCTGTCAGGGCGTTAACACCTACTAGGCTGGTTCAGAACTCATGGGTTCTGAAGACTCTGTATCTGAAACAGCCTCTGATTGGGAAGCGATCAAATCCGTGATTCGGGCGATCATCTCTCGTTGATATTGATACATTTCATCCATGCTATCAAGTTTAGAGGCCTGTTCTTCGCGCATGGCCATAATGGCATCCAATGCCGTCGTAGCCGCATCGCGAAAATCTTCAAAAATTTCAGCCGTCTTCTCAGCAAAGGATTCCAGAGCATCACGGTAGGCAACTAAAGGCTCTTGCACGGAACGCATGCCTGAGTTTTGACCGTATGCAGACACCGCTTGAGACGATTTAGCCGTCTGAGATGTACTCAGTGTCATCGAAAACGAAGCTAAAGTGGAAGCATCGAATCCCATATCAAAACTTTTCTGTATTGCACCGGCTACATCACCACTAAAAAACATGTCTGAAACAGAACCCGCTGAGGCCATCATTTCTTTAATGGCGGCTAATTCCGTTTCATTAAGATCTCCCTCTACGGAAAAATCAAATGCAAACTCTTGAGTCTGACTTTCATAGCGAACATAGTTCACGTCATCATCACTAACACTGATCGCTTGCCCAGAGCCATTAGACTGTAGTGCGTACAGGTTAAAGCTGACGATGTCCCCTTCTCGAGTCTTAATCTCAAACTGAGACGAATCTTCGCGGGTGTAGGATTGACTGCTGACTGCTGTCAATTGAGCAGCTTCGACTTGTGTATCACTGTCTAAAAACAGTTTTTCTAAGGCATCGAAACCGTCTGCAACCAGCGTCTCAGTCTCGCTAATACCTTGCTCCACTGGGTCATTTAGCCACCCTAGTGCTTTGAGTTTCTCGGTTGCATCCTCGACGCCCTTCTGTACAGCTGATTTGGCAGTCTCTAGTACCTCAGATAAACGTTCGGAGTCCGCACCATTCTCCTGTAGGTTCTCTAAATAATTACCTACGTGAGACAAGATGCGCTGGGCAACGTTTTCAGGGGAGTAGTCATTTTTAGCGGAGGTAGAATTTGAAGACTGGGTCGTCCCTGTTTCTGCATTAGCACTAAACGTATACTGAACCTGCGTTGTCACACTCTTCTGTAAAATACTCATGCTACGAGACACGCCCGTTGACGGGCTATAGCCGTCGCTACCCCATGACTTTACAGCCTTTTGACTCGCCTGACTGTCTGCCGCCCTTCCTTGCGACAGATAGGTCGACGCTAAATCGCCTAAACCTTTCAATGAATCCGACATATCCCCTCCGAGCGCTAAAACCCCAATTTTGTATACTTATCGACCAGCAGAGAAAAATCTTTAGCATATTTTTTAAACAAAAAGTATTTTTTCTATTCGCGCGGCAATTTGTCGTGGTTTTTGAAAGGGTAAAGAATGATCACACCCTGTCATCATGTGATGCTGCCAACGAGGGTGCTCCTGGGCTAAGGCATCATAATGTTCCCGAAGAAGCGGGTGACTTAACTCCCCTGAAAACAGTAGCACTTGATCCGCATGTTCAAGCAAGTCTTGTCGCAAGCTCGGTTCATTACACATACGCTCCACATAATGAGTCACCGCGTCCAGCGCATAACTGAAGCCAATGGGACGGTGTGCTAGCCGGCTTTGAGTGGTGGCCTCTGCCACCGGATGCTTACGTCGATTTGGCGACACCCCATCCATAAAATGAGCAATACCTTGCTCTACGTCCCCTGTTTCACGAATAGTGTTCGATGCAAGCTTGTAGCGCTGTCGCACATCAGCCAATGTTTGTAGCGAAGCCCTATCTAAACCGGCAGGTTCTAGCAAGGCCATGGTATGGGTATTGCCAGTCTTGGTGGTAAGTGAATGATTAAGGTGTAGCGCCACCAATCCGCCCAGAGAGTAACCAATCGTGTCGAAGGTCTGCCAATTAAGATGGGCAAGCAGCTTCTCAATGTCATCGGACAATTGCTCTACGGTGAGCTGGGCTTCCTGTTTTCCTTGATAAAACGATTCCCCCATACCATTTAGATCAGGCACTAAGAACCAACGCCATTGGGTCAAGTACTCTAACATTGGCCCCCAGGTTAACTCCCCCGCCACCCCTGCACCGTGAAGCATTAAACAACAGCGATCGGTTTTGCTGTTGGGGTTTTCAACCACTCGATAGGCCAACTCAACTTCATCAAGGTGTAAAATTTTTGTCTCAAACACTTTAATTCTTCCTACTTGATCCCACGTTTCAGGTTACTATGGGCACAAATCACTTTTTTGAATACGCAATAAACTCAGATGGTCACTATTATGGCAGAAGTTAGACGCATAAGTTTGCCTTATGTAACGTCTCTTGCAACGCTGTTCCCAAGGGTTAGCGATCTCCCCTACCCCATACTGTTGGACAGCAATCACGATCAATTTCCTGATACGCACTATGATATTTTAAGCGCTGCCCCTAGGGCACTACTCAGTGCAACCTCCGACGACTTCGAACTCACTTGGTATGCAGAGCCCTGTATGACGCTGGCTCCCACCAAAAACCCATTGACGCTTATCGAGCAGTTAGTGCAACAGATGAGCCAACAAACATGGTCAGCAGAGACTCCAACAGGCTTTAACGGTGGTCTTTTAGGTTATTACGGCTACGAAGCAGGCCGATATGTGGAGCATCTTCCCAGATCCGTGACCGAAGACGTGGGCATGCCGAAGATTTTATTAGGCCTGTACGGTTGGGCCATTGTCAGCGATCATCAAACCCAAACTACCACGTTAGTGATCACCCCTTGGTGCCATTTAAGTGAAACAGACCTGCTCGCGAGACTTGAAGGTGACCACACAAGCGCTCCACGGAATTTTGTATTAGAAGGCTCATTTCAAGCCAATATGAGCCCAGAAGGCTACGCTGAACGATTCAGCAAAGTACAAGCGTATATTCAAGCTGGAGATTGTTATCAGGTTAACTTAGCTCAACGTTTTAGCGCACCCTACCAAGGGGCCCCTTGGGATGCCTACTTGGCATTAAAAGCCACCTGCCCAACGCCTTTTTCAGGGTATTTTGAGCTCCCCGATGGACGGGCGGTGCTGTCTCATTCCCCTGAGCGTTTCATCCAGAGTCATGGTGGTCGAGTCGAATCCAAGCCAATCAAGGGGACGCGTCCTAGAGGGCAAACCCCAGAACAAGATCAAGCGTTGGCAGAAGAATTATTAGCATCCGAAAAAGATCGCGCAGAGAACCTTATGATTGTGGACTTGCTGCGCAATGACCTAGGACGCAACTGCGTTGTGGGTAGCGTAAAGGTTCCCAAGCTGTTTGCATTGGAAAGTTATGCCAATGTGCATCATATGGTGTCCACAGTAGAAGGGCGTGTCGCTGAACCAAGCGATGCCATTAAGGTCTTTCAAGAGAGTTTTCCAGGTGGCTCCATTACCGGTGCCCCTAAAGTACGCTCCATGGAGATCATTGATGAATTAGAGCCCCATGAGAGAAGTGTCTATTGCGGCTCAATCTTATACTTCAGCTGTAATGGTGAGATGGACTCTAGTATTACAATTCGCACCCTAGTTGCAGACGGTCAAAACCTGCATTGCTGGGCTGGTGGCGGATTGGTCGCGGACTCCGATGGGGATGCTGAGTATCAAGAAACCTTTACCAAGGTGGGCAATTTGACCCATACTCTAGAAACAGAATTCCTAAGGTAACGAACAGATGATTGATGTGGCTCATTTCTTAGAATCATCGCCAATCACCCCGACCATCGACGAGATACGGGCGGCTCTTGACGCCCAAGCGCCACAGCAAATCTACAATCCAGATCAGTTTATTGCCCCTGAAGCCTACATTCACGATTACCGCGCAGCGGCGGTGTTGATACCTATTTTTCCCTGCCCCGACTCGGGCGACCTAAAAGTTCTACTGACCCAACGCTCATTAAATATGCGCAACCATCCTGGACAAATTGCCTTCCCTGGAGGCAAGCATGACCCTGAAGATGCCAGCATTCAGTATACTGCTTTGCGAGAAACATTAGAGGAAGTCGGCTTGGCTCCGGATTGTTTCGAGTTGATTGGCGAACTGGGTGAGTACTGCTCTATTTCTGGATATTGCATCAAACCTGTGGTGGCTGAAATGACTCGCATGAGCGAACTAAGCTTAAGTGAGGCGGAAGTGGAATGCGTCCACTGGGTGCCATTAAACCACTTACTGAACCCACAAAACTTCCAATACATAGAGCGTAAAATCGGCAATATCACCCGTGGGTATTTCGAAGTGCGCTACCATGATTTACGTATCTGGGGCGTGACAGCAGGGATCATTTTTGGTCTTTATCAAGCGATTGAAAATCATTATCGCTCGTAGGGGCTTTGCATTATAAGTTTAGGCTGGATTTGTATTTTATCTCAGTAATGTAACTTGCTAAGGTACAGCCAACTTGGAATTACATCAGGATAGACAACATGTCCAACTTTGATTTAGACGCCTTCGTGGCAAGCCACAAAGCTGACGAAGCGCAGAAAATTATTCACAGCGCCCTAGCAGAATTCGACAACATCGCGATCTCATTCAGCGGTGCAGAAGATGTGGTATTGATCGATATGGCCGTCAAAGCCAAAAAAGACGTTCAGGTATTTTCCTTGGATACTGGTCGTTTGCACCCTGAAACTTACCGTTTCATCGATACCGTTCGCAAACACTACAACATTAAAATTGATGTAATGTCTCCCGACGCAGAGAAGCTCGAAGCTTTCACTAAAGAAAAAGGGTTCTTCAGTTTCTTTGAGGACGGTCATAAGGAATGTTGTGGCGTACGCAAAGTGGCTCCCCTGCGCAAAAAACTCAATACTCTTAATGCTTGGATCACAGGTCAACGTAAAGACCAAAGCCACGGCACACGTAATCAATTAGCATTTGCTGAAGTAGACTCAGCGTTCAGCAATGACGAGCGCACCTTATTCAAGTTTAACCCCTTGGCAAACTGGTCTTCAGAAGACGTTTGGAACTACATCAAGGTGTTTGAAGTGCCATTTAACGAGCTGCATCAAAAGGGCTTTATCAGCATCGGCTGCGAACCTTGTACGCGCCCAGTACTGCCGAACCAGCATGAACGGGAAGGTCGCTGGTGGTGGGAAGAGTCAGAACATAAAGAATGCGGCCTACACATCGGCAACCTCATTCCAACAAAACAAGCCTAAGCCTGCGTTACAAGCGCTTGTTACGGGTGCCTTAAGTGAATACTTAGGCACTCGTTTTAATGTCTACATCTGACGCAGCGAGATAGTTCTGCCATTTCGCCATAAAGTCTTCATAGCACTGATCCAAATCCAACACATGATTATAGAGCAAGCGCCCAGGCCCTGTGAGCTCCGTTGAGCGACCATGACGGATTAGCAAAATGGTGCCTAACCCTTTTTCAAGCTTCTGAATATGCTGGCTCACCGCCGGCTGAGTTAACCCCAACTGACGAGCAGTTTGAGTGAAGCTACCTGTTTCGACCAAAGTTTTAAATGTAATAAGATGTTGAGTATTAAGCATAATGTTTCCTTATAATAAAAAGCATTATGCCTACTCCAAATGCCCCAGGCATTGACCTACATCGTGTTTTAATGAAAGACTGCCCTTCTTACTAAAATTCTCAAGAAGAACATGATGAGCAACAGTGCCGATTTAGACATCTGGATGGAGCGCCGCTCTGGGCCACGCACCGAAAAAAGTAACGATCACCGCAACGTTTATCAAAGAGACCGAGCACGGATCATTCACAGCGCCGCATTTCGTCGCCTTCAATCTAAAACTCAAATTCTCGCCATTCGTCAAAACGACTACAGCCGAACGCGCTTAACCCACTCATTGGAAGTGGCGCAAATTGGCGGCGGTATTGTTTACCATCTGCAGTCTTCTCAGCCTGAAAACGCTTCATTTCAGAAATGGCTTGCCAGCGAATCCCTCATTGAAACCATATGTTTAAGCCATGACATTGGTCACCCTCCTTTCGGCCATGGGGGCGAAGTGGCATTGAATTTCATGATGATTGACCATGGGGGATTTGAAGGAAACGGCCAATCGTTACGCATCCTAGGTAAGCGCGGCTCCTATTCAGAAGAATTCGGCATGGACGTGTCCCGACGCACCATGCTGGGAGTGATTAAATACCCTGCTCTACATGAAGATGTGGTAGGTAAGTATCCGAACAAACCCACCAATTTACGCCTATTCAGGGCAAAGGACTGGCACCCACCTAAATGTATTTTCGCTGAAGAAGCGCCGTTACTTGATTGGATTTTGGCCCCCTTCAATGAGTCTGATCGCAGTCACCTGTTGAACGTATCGCGCCAAGAGAACAATCGCCACGGACGCACCCAACACGCAAGCTTCGATACTTCCATAATGGATCTGGCCGATGATATTGCCTATGGGGTTCATGACTTGGAGGACGCGATTGTGCTTGGCATGGTCACACGTGACATGTGGCAAGCTCATGTGGCACAAGCCTTAGCCGCCATTGACACGCCCTTTTTAAACGAGCACTTAACCCGTATAGAACAACAACTGTTCAGCAAACAAAGTCATTTGCGCAAAAAGGCCATTGGCGATCTGGTCAGTTGGTTTATCACCTCCTGTGAAGTCACTGAAGCGAATGAGTTCGATCACCCATTATTAAGATACCAAGCAGCCTTACCGGCACCACAGCGACACGCCCTTGATCTACTGAAAGACTTTGAAATGACCCACATTATTCAACGTCCCGAAGTACAGATGTTGGTGTATAAGGGTCAGCAAATGCTGTTAGAAATGTTTGAAGCCCTTGCCGCAGATCCGGCAAGATTACTTCCGAAAGAGCTCGCAAAAGAATGGCGTGCCATTGAAGCAGTCGGAGGAAATGGTCACCGGATTATCTGTGACTACATGGCATCCATGAGTGATGATTATGCTAGCCGCATGTATAAAACTTTGTTCGTACCAAGCTCAGGTTCTGTCTTTGAACCCATATAAGCCTCACGACAAAGATTTACCAAACACCATCAAATCGCCCAATATACCGCCACTGCGCGCGATGTTGGGCAGCATCCCCCATTGCTCATAGCCACAGGATTTAAAAAACTGTTGACTGCGTAGGTTGGCAGACAAGATGTAAGCCACTAGGGTATGAATGTCCATTTGTTGTGCATGATGTTCAACGAATTCAAGTAGCCCTGACGCCAGCCTCTGTCGTTGATACTCCGCTTGGATATAGATTCCTAACTCGACCGCCCCCGCAAACGATGGCAGCCCATAGAAAGACTCTAAGGCACACCAACCCATTACAGTATCCGCATACTCCAACACCCAAAACGGCCGCTCAGGGCTAGAGCTTTCAATCCAATCAATGACGCTATAAAGGGTGACCCCACCTTTGAAGTCCGTTTGCGCTTCCGATTCTAAGAAGATAGATAAGATAAAAGGTGCGTCCTCAAGCTCTGCTGGACGCACCCTCAATTGTTCTCCTAACACTGGGTTAGCCCTGTTCAAGCAGCCTTCTTAAGTCAATCAAGGCAGCATTCGCTCGTGAAATGTAAGAAGCCATAACCAAAGAATGGTTCGCCAAAATACCAAAGCCATCACCATTTAAAATAACGGGTGACCAGACAGAAGCTTGGGTAGCCTCTAACTCACGAATAATTTGACGCAAGCTTACCAAGGCATTTTTATCCTGCAATGTGAACACAAAGTCTACTTCGATGGCTTTCAAAATATGAATTAACGCCCAGCTGGCCCCACGGGCTTCATAAAACACGTTATCAATTTGCATCCATGAGGTTTGCACGTATTGGCGGGCCACACCTTCGGTAGACTGACGGGCGTTTTTATCCCCTGCTAAATCGGTATTTTCACGGACCTTTGCAACACTTGCGGACAAACGCTGGGACAGACTCCCCAAACGAGTAGACACATCGGACAAATATTCGGCAAGGCTGTCAGCGCGGGAATAGAACTGAGCATTATCAGTATTATTCGCCAAACGATCCAAATACTGCATTAGTTCAGCATTGCCTCGGCGGTACTCACTTTCACTGGAAGGTAACGCCCAGCTTTTGTTATCAAAGTTATACTGAGGCTCGGCAATTTTTAGATTTGGGTCTTCCGTAGATTGGGACTGAGAGCGACTAAATTCCTTCCGTAGCGCTCGGGCCATGTCCCGCACCTGCACTAACACCCCGAACTCCCAAGACGGCATGTTATCCATAAACAACCCTGGGGGCAGGATATCATTGCTAATAAACCCACCTGGTTTTTCTAACAAGGTATCCACCAACTGATAAACCGTACTCGTAGTGGTGTAACCCGTGACCAGTTTTTTACTGTTATTCAAGTACCCTTGCGCTTCAGCTCGTTCCTTCGCAGCCGACACCACATCAAACTGATCCGGTTCACTGCTCCAATACATACCTAACCCTGTGATCAACACGAATAGGAATGCAACGCCGATCAATACGCCTTTAAACAAGCCAGAACGATACTGACCTAGTTTTAAAACAGCGAGTTTATCGAGAATTTTCGCCATATTTTTATCCTTATTCGTTCATTTCAACGGTGTATCGAGCACGATGATAAATCATAGCTCGTACTCGGAAGTCCGGTGTTCTGCTATTGAGGATTTGATAAATCAAGCGACCTTCTTTATCACTTGGCCAATTAATCTCAATTGGCTTCTGAAGTGCCAAGATTCGGTCAATAATAGGCTGCATTTTTGCAAGAATTTCCTCTTCACTCAATTGGAATAGGTCTTTTGGCAAAATAAATACATCTTCTGAGGCGTCTGGCACCCTGTCCTGCTTTGTTGCAGTCGCCTTAGGGGTCCCTTGAGCCCGCTTCTCAATACGAGCGACGCGATCGGCTGCAGTACTAATATTGGGATCATCCTGATTCACAAATCTCGCATTGTTCAAGTAGGTATAAGCGGTGTTAAAGTCCCCTCGACCTGCTGACACTATTGCCCAATCCAAATAGGTATCGACAATATTAGAGATACCTAAAATCGCTTCATAGTTGCCAGGATCTCGACCTAAGGCGATTTGGAAATACATGTTGGCATTGTCTTCTTCAGGGGTTAGTAAGCGACGCTCTGACAAAGCGTATTGACCCATTTTGATCAAGCGCATTGTCACCTTATCGGCCGCAGATACCACCTGAGCCTGGGGCTCAGGTTTAATATCATTTATTACTTCTGGAGTCGCTGGCTTCTGATCCACTTGCTTCTCTGACTCTGGAGCTTCCACTTGAACAGGAGCGGATACCGGTGCAGGCGTTGACGCACATGCCACTAAAAACATTGACGAAGTTAGCAATAAAAACGCTTTTTTAGACAAGATAACTCCTAGGTGTTTGGAAACTTCTAACTCGATTGGTAGTCTATAGCGCCTTCGACGCCGAAGAAACCTTCATTGTAAATGATAAATAGGCCCATGAATGCTGCGCCAGCTTTTTGCTCTCATTATCCTGACATACTCCTCACTGATCTTTGCATTCAGTATTAGTTCACCTTTTGGTTCCAGTAGCCAAGAGTTTTTACCCGTAGACCAGGCCTTCATTCTTTCGATTGACAGAGAAGACAACGGGCAGGTCATTGCCCATTGGGACATTGCCGAAGGCTACTACCTTTATAAACATCAGCTTAAGATACAACAGGAATCAGGGCCTGCCCTATCATTCGGTGACATTCCCTCAGGCACCGTTAAAGAAGACCCCTATTTTGGCACAGTAGAAGTGTTTCATGATCAACTAGAGATTCCCTTAAACGCTGCAGGGCTTTCCGCTGCGACGCAAATCGCTTTTTCAATTGGCTATCAAGGGTGTGCAGAGCGCGGACTTTGCTATCCCCCAGAGCTGGCCCCTATGTCAGCTGAGTTCGCCCCATTAAATACCCTAGCCCAAGGGCAAGCCCCTAAAGCCACACCAAAGGTGGCGTTATCTGGTGCGCAAAAAGTGATCCAACTCATGTCAGAAGCAAGCGTCATCAAGACCATCAGCATTATGATGGGCTTGGGATTGTTGCTTTCTTTTACACCCTGCGTACTGCCCATGGTGCCGATTGTCAGCGCTATTGTCGTCGGTAGTAAAGCAAGAGGCTGGACTGGATTAGGCCTCTCGTTTATTTATGTGCTGGGGATGGCTATCACCTATGCTCTAATCGGTGCCTTAGCAGGTTGGTTTGGTACTCAGTTAAACCTACAGGCAGCCTTACAAAACCCAGTGGTTTTAATGACGAGCGCAGTTCTGTTTGCCGTCTTAGCATTAGCCATGTTTGGCGTTTTTGAACTCCGCTTACCCAGCGCTCTTCAAGACAAACTCAACCATGTGTCAGGACAAACTCAACAAAGCCGCTCACGTCTATTTGGCATCTTCTGCACTGGAATGGTTGCAACCCTAGTCGTATCCCCATGTGTTTCTGCACCACTGGCTGGAGTCGTGCTTTACATTAGCTCCAACTCTGATCCCTTGTATGGTGCCTTGGCATTATTTGCCATGGGGTTAGGCATGGGGATTCCCTTACTCGTTGTAGGTGCCTTGGGCAGCACCGTTCTCCCTAAAAACGGCCCTTGGCTGGAAGACATCAAAAAACTAATGGGCTTTGGTATGTTAGCCATGGCAATTTGGCTGGCGACCCGTTGGCTGCCGTTGTCCACACACTTAGCCCTTTGGGGGTTATTGTCCCTAACCATTGCGGCCTATTTCCTTCATCGCGCCATCTCGGGCAACTCGCATCCGGTACGCTGGTTTGTTGGCTTGCTCACCTTAATTATCGCCATGCTGGAACTAGTGGGTGTAACCCTTGGCGAAACGAACCCAACAAAACCTTTGGGGGCAGTACGACAGCTATCAGAAGTCGGCACGAAAACAGCAACCCAAGTGCCCTACTACGCAAAAGTCACCTCTCTGGATGAATTCAAAGCCGTCTTAGAACAGAGCAACAAACCAGTGGTGGCTGACCTATACGCTGACTGGTGCATTAGCTGCAAGGTAACCGAAGAAGAGATATTTAAAGCGGCGGACATTTTACCCTTGCTAGAACAAGTTGCTTTTGTACAAGTAGATGTGACGGATAATACGGATGACAGCAAGGCCTTTTTGCAGGCGTTTAACCTTTACGGCCCTCCTTCCATGTTATTTTTCGATGAAACACAACAATCCGTAGAATCCCTAAAACTTATCGGGGAGCCAACGAAGCAGGAAGTATCTGAGCGTTTACAGGCCATTTTGTCACGCTAGAACACCCGCTGGATTACTACTGATCATTTTTCAAACATAATTGCAAGTTGCAGGTTTTTTACCCTCAAAACTGGACAAAATAGCGCTTTTTACTGATAATTTCCCGCTAATTAGAATTTTACGTGTTTGGGTAAATCTCCATGATGGATTTTCCCCAATTCACACCCAGCCTGCTTAGGAATTCATCCCCTTTGCAGAAATAGACTGATTATTTAGACACAACAAAGAGAGTCAACATGGACATTCGCAAAATCAAAAAACTAATCGAGCTACTTGAAGAATCCAACGTATACGAGATTGAGATCAAAGAAGGCGAAGAAGCAGTTCGAATCAGTCGTGGCGGTGCACCAGTTGCAGCTCCTCAAATGTACGCAGCACCTGCTCCTGTTGCAGCACCTGCGGCTCCGGCAGCAGCTCCAGCAGCAGAAGCTGACGCACCTGCAGCGATCTCTGGTCATACGGTAAACTCTCCAATGGTAGGTACTTTCTACCAGTCTCCAGCACCAGGCGCGAAATCATTTGTTGAAGTAGGCCAAAAAGTAAACGCTGGTGATACCATCTGTATCGTTGAAGCCATGAAGATGATGAACCAAATCGAAGCTGACAAATCTGGTACAATTGGCGCTATCCTTGTAGAAGACGGCGAGCCAGTAGAATTTGATCAACCGCTTGTTACCATCGTTTAATTCTTAGCCAAAGGTTTCGTCATGCTAGATAAAGTATTGATTGCTAACCGAGGCGAAATTGCACTGCGTATTCTTCGCGCTTGTAAAGAACTCGGTATCAAAACTGTCGCTGTCCATTCCAAAATTGACCGCGACCTATTACACGTTCGCCTTGCAGATGAATCCATCTGTATCGGACCAAACCCATCAAAAGACAGCTACCTGAACATTCCTGCACTGATCAGTGCAGCGGAATTGACAGACACGTCTGCGATCCATCCAGGTTACGGCTTCCTAGCAGAAAACGCAGACTTCGCTGAGCAAGTTGAGCGTTCTGGCTTTGCCTTCATTGGCCCTCGTGCTGAAACCATTCGCCTAATGGGTGACAAGGTGTCTGCGATCAAGGCAATGCGTGAAGCAAACGTACCGACTGTACCAGGCTCAAACGGCCCAGTACCATCTGACCCAGATGAGTGTATGCGTATTGCACGTGAAATCGGTTACCCAGTAATCGTTAAAGCCGCTGCAGGGGGGGGTGGTCGTGGTATGCGCGTTGTTCACAACGAAGCCAGCTTACTAAAATCCATCAGCGTCACTCAATCTGAAGCGGGATCTTACTTCGGTGACAGCACGGTTTACATGGAGAAATTCCTAACAAACCCACGTCACGTTGAAGTTCAGGTACTGGCTGATGGCCAAGGTAATGCGGTTCACCTATACGACCGTGACTGCTCTCTACAGCGTCGTCACCAAAAAGTTCTTGAAGAAGCCCCTGCTCCACTACTAGATGAAGAGTCCCGCGCTCAATGTCTACAAGCCTGTGTGGATGCTTGTATCAAGATTGGTTACCGTGGTGCCGGTACCTTCGAATTCCTATACGAAGACGGCCGTTTCTACTTTATCGAAATGAACACTCGTGTTCAGGTAGAACACCCTGTAACAGAAATGGTTACTGGTATCGACATCGTTAAAGAACAGCTTCGTATCGCAAGCGGCTTACCATTGTCCATCACTCAAGCAGATGTGAAACTGAAAGGCCATGCTGTTGAAGCACGTATCAACGCTGAAGATCCTAAGACCTTCATGCCAAGCCCTGGTAAAGTGAACTACTTCCACGCCCCTGGCGGTATGGGTGTACGAGTTGATTCTCATCTTTACAGCGGCTATTCAGTGCCACCTACATACGACTCCATGATCGCAAAAGTTATCTGTTTTGCGGACACTCGTGAAGGTGCTCTTAAACGCTTAGAGGTTGCACTGGATGAGACCTTCGTTGATGGCATCAAGACCAACATCGATCTTCAGAAGAGCCTAGTAACGGATGGCAACTTCATCGCCGGTGGCGTGAACATCCATTACCTAGAGAAGAAACTCGGACTTTAATCGGTTCGCTTACTACACCTCCGTCCGGAGGTGTAGTACCCTCCTTATTTGCATGTACAATCAGACTTTCTAACAGTCACAACTGGACGATTACCTAATGCCTTGGTTGCAAATTCGCGTTCATACAACGCCTGATCACGTTCCGTCTTTTGAAGACTCACTCCTTGAATGCGGTGCCCTAGTGGTGACCTTTGAAGATGTTCACGATGATCCGGTATACGAACCCGATCTCAACACCACTCCCCTTTGGAAGCATACCCGCGTAACCGGGCTGTTCGAAGCTGACGCAGATCTTGAACACATTAGTAGTGTTGTGACCCATAAAGCCGAACACCTAGGTCAATCGAACATAGATCTTAAGATTGAAATTCTTGAAGACAAAGACTGGATTCGAGAATGGATGGACAGCTACCACCCTATCCAATTTGGCAAACGCCTTTGGGTTTGCCCAAGCTGGCGCGAAGTCCCAGACGAAAATGGTGTTAATCTGATCCTTGACCCAGGGTTAGCGTTTGGCACCGGCACACACCCTACCACGGCACTGTGCTTAGAGTGGCTTGACGCCATCGACTGCCAAGATAAGAGCATTATTGATTACGGATGTGGCTCAGGCATTTTAGGGATTGCAGGACTCTTGCTGGGAGCAAGCAATATGGTTGGCATCGACATCGACCCACAAGCCGTAGAAGCCACCCAAGCAAACGCAGAGCGCAACCAAATCACGCCAGATCGCTATGAAGTTAAATTGCCACCTTATGACAGCAATGTGGAAGCAGACATCGTGGTCGCCAACATCCTTGCCGGCCCCTTAGCAGAGCTTTCAGGCACCATTTCCAAACTGGTCAAACCCGGTGGTCTTTTGGCATTATCTGGTATATTGGAAAGCCAAGCCCACTCTGTCGTCGAGGCTTACAAACCTTGGTTTAAAATTGAATCCATCACGGAAAAAGAAGAATGGGTTCGCATTGTAGCGAAGAAGCTATAACGCTGTAAGGAAGTTCACACCCTATGTCAGAAAGCATGATCACTTGTTGTCCTAAATGCTCCACCACATTTCGAGTTACTGAAGACGTACTAAAAATGGCCAAAGGCAAAGTACGCTGTGGTCAATGCTTTCACATCTTTACCGCAGAACCACTCCCAAGCACCCCAAAACCCATTAACAAAGAGCAACCAGCCCCTGTTGCGGCTCCCGAGCCACAAACATACCAGCCATCTGCCCAGAAAACCGCTCCGACAGCCCAAACAGCTCCCACGGAAACAATCAACCACGATGGCACACCGGATCCGGACTGGCTTAACACCCTTTTTAATGAAAGCGATCTAGAGCCCTACACTCCTCCGACGCCTAAAGAACCACAGAAGAAACAAGCCCCTGAGCCCGTTATTGAAGCTGAAACGGACAGTGACCTAGCCCCCTGGGAACTGGAACTAGCAGAGTTGGAAGAGCAGTTTACGACTGGCAATCTACCTCAAGAGCCCGTTTTTAGCGAGCGCTTAAAAGCTCCCCAAAACGAAGAAAAATCTCCTTCAAAGCAAGAGAAAAACCAAGCTACTGAATTCTCTGCATCCAAAACAGACCCAGAACCTGACTACATGCAGGCATTACATTCTCTTGCCCAAGACATTTCTAAACAGGATTCTTTATCGGATAGCGAATACGCCTCAAAAGAATCTATCAAGCAATTGGCAGCAGAATACAGTCTCGCCTCATTAACGGAAGCGGACCAAGCCACTGCACCGAGCAAAAGCCGCTGGGGCTGGTTATGGGGCATGGGCATTCTACTTGCCATAGCAGCACTGATTGCTCAAATCAGCATGGCTTTTTTTGAACAAGGTAGCCGATCACCAGAGTTCCGAGGTGTTTATCGTGTCGCTTGTTCATACTTAGGCTGCACCCTACCAGCATTCGAGGACATTTCAGCCATTAGCATTGAGCATGTACGAGTGCAAAGTCATCCCACCGAAGCAAACACTCTTCAGGTCAATGCCATCATGACCAACACCAGCCACTACGCGCAACCCATGCCAAAACTCGCCCTAGAGTTCTACGATCTCAATGGTAAGCCCGTGGCAGCACGCTTATTTGCGCCCCAAAATTATCTACATAGAGACTTTTTAGACATAACCTACATGCCCCCAAGCACCCCGATTCATATCGTGATTCCAATCCAGGACCCTGGCGCTCGAGCCGTCACCCATCAAATTAAGGCGTACTCTAGCGACACTCGCTCCTACTAATTGTGCATTTCCCTCGGACATTGAAAATAAGCACAAAAAATAGCCAATTTCCCAGTTGTCAAGACTTCAAAAAAGCGAAGTCCCTAGGTATTATTCACGCCCGCTCGACGGTGTAGCAGATCTTTAACAATAGATTCGGTATTTAGACATATCATGGCCTTTAGCATTGGCAATTACAGCATTGAAAAGCCCGTTATCCTTGCCCCTATGGCAGGCGTAACAGACTTACCTTTTCGACGCCTTTGCCATCAGCATGGCGCAGGTTTGGTGGTCTCAGAAATGGTCACATCGGATGTCCGTTTATGGGATACCACAAAAAGCAAAATGCGCTTGGTTCACGATGCTGAGGTATCCCCTCGTTCTGTACAAATTGCCGGCTCAGACCCTAAGATGATGGCCCAAGCAGCGCAACAAAACGTCGCCCTTGGTGCCCAAATCATTGATATCAATATGGGCTGTCCAGCAAAGAAAGTCTTGAACAAAGCGGCTGGCTCAGCCCTTTTACGAGATGAGCCTCTAGTCAAACAAATACTCGAATCTGTCGTAAGTAGCGTTGATGTTCCTGTGACATTAAAAATTCGTACTGGCTGGTCATTAGATGAGCGCAACGGCATCGAAATCGCTCGCATTGCCGAGCAATCAGGTGTTCAAGCATTGGCCGTTCATGGTCGTACTCGTGCCTGCAAGTTTAAAGGCGAAGTCGAATACGACACCATTGCTAAGATCAAACAATCTATCGGTATTCCCGTTTTTGCCAATGGCGACATTAATGATGCCAAGCAAGCCAAATACGTATTGGACTATACCGGAGCTGACGCCGTCATGATTGGACGTGCAGCCCAAGGGCGACCTTGGATATTTCAAGAGATCAATCACTACTTACAGCACGACGAATTGTTACCAGCGCCAACGAGCGAGGCAGTGAGAACAATTGTCCTTAGCCATGTTCAAGCACTGCATGAATTTTATGGCTCACACATGGGGACACGTATCGCACGCAAGCACGTAGGCTGGTATCTGCAAACACTGGACGACACAACACCATTTCGCAGCCAGTTTAATCGCATCGAAGATGCACAAGAACAGCTCGATCTGTTGAACGAATTCTTTGCTTCTAAGTAAATCTAGAAGCATCTCTGGTAAATGAATACCAATACGCAGAGAGCTTTGCGTATCAGTATTCAACAATGGTTAGCTTTATAAATAGAAGGTTATTCTGTGGTAGATCAAACACATACTCAAACGTTTCAAACGGCTTCTTCTGAGCAAGCGCAAACCCTACGTGACAACGTAGAAAAAGCGCTGCAAAACTACTTTGCTCATCTAGATGGCCAACCGGTAACAGACTTGTACCAACTAGTGTTAGCAGAGGTTGAGGCGCCTTTGCTAGAGTCCGTAATGAACTACACTAAAGACAATCAAACCAAAGCGTCGGCAATCCTAGGTCTTAACCGTGGCACCCTACGCAAAAAACTGAAACAGTACGGTATGCTGTAACAAAAAAGGGCGAATACGCCCTTTTTTCGTTTTACCTGTTCCCCAAATTTTATTGACGTTAATCACATTGCGAGAAGCATAATGGCAAACTCAACCACAACCCCTATCAAACGCGCCCTGATCAGCGTATCCGACAAAACAGGCATTGTTGAATTCGCACGAGACTTGGCTAGCCAAGGCGTAGAGATCCTTTCTACTGGCGGCACTTACAAACTTTTGCTGGAAAGCAAGGTACCGGCGATTGAGGTCTCCGACTACACAGGCTTCCCTGAAATGATGGACGGTCGCGTTAAGACGCTTCACCCAAAAGTACACGGTGGCATCCTAGGACGTCGTGATATCGATGGCGCCATCATGCAAGAGCATGGCATCCAAGAAATCGACATGGTTGTGGTCAACCTTTACCCATTCGAAGCGACCATCGCACGCCCAGACTGCGATCTTCCAATGGCGATTGAAAACATCGACATCGGTGGACCAACCATGGTTCGCTCTGCGGCGAAAAACCACAAAGACGTGGCAATCGTTGTGGACCCTGCCAGCTACACAGACATTCTAGCTTCCCTAAAAGAAAACGGCGGCCTAACCTACGACCAGCGTTTTGATCTAGCTGTCAAAGCGTTTGAGCATACGTCTAACTACGATGGCAACATCGCTAACTTCTTAGGCAAGAAAGTCGAAGGCGGCAGTGAAGACTTCCCTCGCACATTCAACTTGCAATTCAACAAGCAAGAAGAAATGCGTTACGGCGAAAACCCGCACCAAAAAGCGGCTTTCTACGTGGAAGCTAACCCACAAGAAGCCTCTATCAGCACGGCTAAACAGCTGCAAGGTAAAGCGCTTTCTTACAACAACATCGCTGACACTGACGCAGCCCTTGAGTGTGTTAAGAGCTTCCAAGAGCCTGCTTGTGTGATCGTAAAACACGCTAACCCATGTGGTGTTGCAACAGCGGCCAACCAGCTTGAAGCCTACGACCTAGCCTTCAAAACGGACCCGACCTCTGCATTCGGCGGCATCATCGCCTTCAACCAAGAGCTTACTGCTGAAACAGCACAAGCGATTGTTGATCGTCAATTCGTTGAAGTTATCATCGCACCTAAAGTTAGCCCAGCGGCCCTTGAAGTGGTTGCCGCTAAACAAAACGTTCGCCTTCTAGAATGTGGTGAGTGGTCAACTGACAAACCCGCTGCACTAGATTACAAACGCGTTAATGGTGGCCTATTAGTTCAAGACCGCGATGACGGTGCCATCGAACTTGGCGATCTAAAAGTGGTTTCTAAGCGTCAGCCTTCTGAAGAAGAACTAAAAGATCTTCTATTTGCATGGAAAGTTGCGAAATTCGTGAAATCTAATGCCATTGTTTACACTAAGAACGGCCAAACAATTGGTGTAGGTGCTGGCCAAATGAGCCGTGTTTACTCTGCTAAAATCGCAGGCATCAAAGCCGCTGACGAAAACCTTCAAGTGGAAGGTTCTGTTATGGCATCTGATGCCTTCTTCCCATTCCGCGATGGTATTGATGCGGCGGCTGCGGCAGGTATCACAGCGGTGATTCAGCCTGGTGGCTCTATGCGTGACGATGAAGTCATTGCGGCAGCAGACGAAGCAGGTATGGCCATGGTCTTTACTGGCATGCGCCACTTCCGCCACTAATTTAGCGAAGGAATTGAAATGAAAGTTCTTATTATAGGTAACGGTGGCCGCGAACATGCCCTAGCATGGAAGGCTGCCCAATCCGCAGACGTAGAAACGGTTTTTGTCGCACCAGGTAATGCTGGCACAGCCCTTGAAGCCAAAGCCGAAAACGTCAACATCGGCGTAGAAGACATCGATGCGCTTGTTGCATTCGCAAAGGATAACCAGATCGGCCTTACTATTGTTGGCCCAGAAGCACCGCTAGTCATCGGTGTTGTGGACGCCTTTGATGCGGCAGGCCTGCCTATCTTTGGCCCAACACAAGCTGCAGCACAACTGGAAGGCTCTAAAGCGTTTACCAAAGACTTCTTGGCACGTCACGAGATCCCAACCGCGGAATACGGTAACTTTACTGATATCCCTTCTGCCGTGGCGTACATCAAAGAAAAAGGCGCACCAATCGTTGTGAAAGCTGACGGTCTTGCGGCAGGTAAAGGCGTTATCCTTGCTCAAACTGAAGCAGAAGCCATCGCTGCTGTAGAAGACATGCTAGCGGGCAATGCTTTTGGTGATGCGGGTTCTCGTGTAGTGGTTGAAGAATTCCTAGTAGGCGAAGAAGCCAGCTTCATCGTTATGGTTGACGGCGAAACCGTTCTGCCAATGGCCTCTAGCCAAGACCACAAAGCTCGTGACAATGGTGATACAGGCCCAAACACTGGCGGCATGGGAGCTTACTCTCCTGCACCTGTGGTAACACCTGAAATCCATGATCGCATCATGAATGAAGTGATTATGCCAACCGTAAAAGGCATGAACGCCGAAGGCAACCGTTACCGTGGTTTCCTATACGCAGGCGTCATGGTGGCCCAAGACGGTACCCCTAAGGTGCTTGAGTACAACTGTCGCTTTGGTGACCCTGAAACTCAGCCAATTATGATGCGCCTACGTTCTGATTTGGTCAGCATGTGTTTGGCGGCCATTAATGGCGAGCTTGAATCTGTTGAAGCAGATTGGGACCCACGTGCTAGCCTAGGTGTTGTCCTTGCAGCAGGCGGCTACCCAGCAGCCTACAACAAAGGCGATGTGATCTCTGGCCACGATGCGTCTTTGCCAGAACACCAAAAAGTATTCCATGCGGGTACCACTTCAAAAGATGGCCAAGTGGTCACCAATGGTGGTCGCGTCCTCTGTGCAGTGTCTCTTGGTGAGACCGTTGCCGAAGCACAAGCGGGTGCTTACGACGTGGTTAAACAAGTGACTTGGGACAAGGTTTACTTCCGTACAGACATCGGCCACCGCGCTGTGTCCCGCGAACAAGCGAAATAAATCATTTAAGCCAAATGTCAAAAGGGCCGCTATTTGCGGCCCTTTTTATTGAATTTGAAGTTGTCTTCGAAGCCGTTACTTCTTTAATCCCGCTTCTTTTTTATCTAACCAAGCTTTGAATTTTTTACCCACCTCAAGCACGATTAGGCCAAATATCACGCCCCCCATCCATTCAAAATCCAGCAAAAAGCCCACGGCCCCCAGCATGCCGTATAGGTAAAGCAGATTTGTCCTAACTTTTCCCTGATGAACTCGGGTAAACCAAGTGATCACAAGCAATGCAATGCACCATAAGACGTAGTACTCCACCAATATTGGATATAGCATTTGTCACCCTAACTAGTTAATAATGTAGGCCTCAGGGAGGCTCTTTTGATTAGACACTTTTTATCTGCGCTTATTTTACTCGCTCTGACCATGTTAACCAATACGGCACTTGGGGTCCCACGGATGGCTCTGGTGGACGATCTTCATCAGCATGTAAACATTGGTGATGTGGGGAGCTATTATATTGATGAAACGGGGCGCATGACCCTGAATGACGTGGATAGTGACGCCATACTTAAACGCTTTATCCCTCTCAATGACCCTTTTATACAATTTGGTGTTGTAGAAGGTAATGTGTGGTTACGGGTGGACATTGCCCAAAAAGTCTCTCAGGGCCACCCTACGGTTTTACACATCAAAGCACCACGACTGCAATCCATTGAGATTTATGCTCCCACCCTAAGCAGCCAAATCATTTACAGCGCAATGGGCGAAGCATTACCTTTTAGCAATCGCATGATCCAATATCCGGATTATATTGTCCCTTTACCGGTCAATGCACCACCGGTCTTTACCCTCTACCTAAAACTGTCTTCACGCTCCCCGATCAACTTGATCGCTGAGATCAAAACCCTGTCAGGGCTTGCCGTTGACACGCAAGTCGACACGCTTATTACGGGGTTTATGTTTGGGGTGCTGTTGCTCTTGTTCATTAGCAACATCTTTTTTTATGTAAAAACCCATCACCCTATGTACCTAATCTATGGCGCAATGCTCGTATGTATTGTCTGTTTGCACTCAGCCCTCCATGGTTTAATTTTTCAGTTATTTCCTAGTTATGTCGGCCTGCAAGAACGCATTTACAACCTCTCCGCACTGGGAGCTGCAGCCATCATCACCTATTTCTCAAGGCTGTATTTAGAAACTAAAACCTATTTACCTAGAATTGATCGAGCCCTATTAGCTCTGGGGTTCTTTAACATCGGACTTGGGGTGGTGTTTGCCTTTGCCCCAGAGCAGCTCAGCGTCAAAATACTGTCGCTGTGCGCATTCATGACGTTAGCAGGTCTACTGTGTGTGTCCCTCTATGCCATTTATAAGCAAGTACCCTATGCATGGCATTACCTGGTAGCGCGATTAACGCTTACTGTTGGCCATACGGCTTGGATACTCAGCCTATATGGCGTGTCACCCAACATTATCTGGTTTGAATGGGGATTAACGGTCTCCTTTATTTTGGAAGCCTTAATCCATTTTGTTGGCATCATTACGCGCCTTAAGCCCTTACTTATTGGCAATGCCAAATCCGAATCCATTGTCGATCAACAAAATGATGTATTGGATGACATTGCCGCTCGATTGCGCCGCCAGACTTCTATGATCAATGCCCATCAAAAAAGCCCTGATCCACAAAGCCAGGCCCATATTAAACGCGCCCAAAGCAACCTAGAATACCTATCTGAGCGAATCCAAGTTCTTAATCAGGTACAGTTGGGAAGCTCGCCGGAGCAAACTAATACTTCACTGAACCTCCAATTGCTGATAGATCGTGCAGAATCTAACTTTAGACAATTGGATCAAGATCGCACTGATATCGAGCTAATCACGCACAATGCAACCACTTGGGAGCTGTACAAAAACACACCTCTGATTAGCCACCTCTACTTTACTATCTTGGATGAATTTAAACACTTCACCGACCAAACTCTCACGGTGACAAGCTCAATTCAAAGCAATGATCGAGAGGGGAGCAAAACCCTTAATATTGTCGTGCGACCTATTACAAGCACCGTCCAAATTAACGACCCAAACGGCTTAGGTATGCGTTATTTTAATGATGTCCTTGATGCCTTAGAAGGGGAAGCAGAGCTTACTGGAGTCGGGCGAAACCGAACCTTGTCTATTAATCTGCCTATCTATGCTCGTTATATTCACCCGAGCGAATTAACACAAAAAACCCACACGGAAGAAGTCAGCCTAGTCATCGTTGGGCAAGACTCTGAGCTTTTAACTCATACGCAAGAATACCTAACAGGAAAACTGTTTGTAATGTCCCATATTGACCAAGTAGATGACATTCACAGCTTACTTAGGTACCGCTCAAAGAACACTAAACTACTTGTGCTATTGTTTGATGATCAAGTGAATTTTGGCGCATCGGATTTGTCGAGCTTCATCAGAGAACTGCAAGATGATGACCACTGCCTATTAATTTCAAATACCATTAAAATGTCGTCAAAACATGCTCGAGCATTAGGCTTTGATAGCTACATCACTCACACCCAAATAGAGTCCAAACTAATCACCGAGCTGGAAAGGTTAATGTGAGTTTGCCATTGCGAAAGATCAATGGATACTGACATCCATATTGAGAAAAGCGCTTCACAGTTCGATAATGTACACATGACTAGGAGATTCCATGGATTGCTTATTCTGCAAACTTGTTAACGGCGACATCCCCGCCACTATTTTGTACCAAGATGACGATGTCATTGCATTCGAAGACATCGCACCACAAGCGCCAACACATTTTCTTGTGATCCCCAAAAAACACATTACAACACTCAACGACATCACCCTAGAAGACGCTCCGGTCATTGGTAAACTGCCCTTAGTAGCCGCCCAGGTGGCGAAAGAAAAAGGCATTGCTGAAGACGGTTACCGTGTTGTGATGAACTGCAACGAAATGGGAGGCCAAACGGTTTACCATATTCATATGCACGTACTGGGCGGTCGCGACATGACTTGGCCTCCAGGCTAAACAGGAAAACCCATGATACGACTCAACAGATTAGATAAAGCCGTTTTACAGCTAGATAGAGCGTTACAAACCTTGGTGCCAAACGCTGCAACATCCGCGCGGCCTTCCCCTGCCCTATCGCAGTTGGACGCCGAGCTGACGCCTGAACAAACCAAGCATGCCACAGGCTTGATGCGTATCAACCATACGGGAGAAGTGTGCGCTCAGGCCTTATATGCGGGCCAAGCCACCACAGCAAAACTAGAGACTGTCCGTGAGGAAATGGAGCACGCAGCAGACGAAGAAATTGATCACCTAGTATGGTGTGAGCAGCGTTTGTATGAATTGGGAAGCCGCCCAAGTGTTTTAAATCCATTGTTTTATGGGGCCTCCTTCTGCATCGGCGCAGGGGCTGGATTGATCAGCGATAAACTCAGCCTTGGGTTCGTTGCCGCCACAGAAGACCAAGTGTGCCTTCACCTAGATAAGCATATGGAAGCCCTCCCAGCCGAGGATCAACGCTCTCGATCCATCTTAGAGCAAATGCACATAGACGAAGCAAAACATCGCCAGATGGCATTGGATTCTGGGGGCTACCAGTTCCCACAACCTGTAATGAAGATCATGACCCAAATTTCGAAAGTTATGACGTTCTCAACTTACCGGATTTAATACTATGAATCGCGACCTACAATCCTTACGCCGGGATTACCAATTTGATGACCTGACCGAAGCCGCAGCGGGTGATGACCCGCTAGCACTGTTTGATACTTGGTTGGATACCGCCATCGATGCTTGCCCAGATGATCCAACAGCCATGATGTTAAACACGGTGGACAGCAACAACAAACCCCATAGTCGCATTGTGCTGCTGAAACAGCGCCAAGGAGATGGCTTTAGCTTTTTCACCAACTATGACAGCAGTAAAGGCACTGACATTGCCAACAACCCAAACGTAGCGCTGACATTTTTTTGGCCAGCTTTATCTCGCCAAGTTCGTATTGAAGGAACCGCTACGAAAGTGGATCGCGCGGTCTCCGAAGCCTACTTCGCTACTCGCCCAAAAGGGAGCCAACTGGCGGCATCGGTTTCGCGACAAAGCAAAGTCATTGACTCCCGTGCAGTCCTCACTGAAGAGTTCAGCAAGCTTGAGCAAACCTTTGCCGACCAAGAAGTGCCTTGCCCACAAAACTGGGGCGGGTACACGGTCAAAGCAAATTTAATTGAATTCTGGCAAGGTCGTCCCAGCCGTCTTCATGATCGTATCGTATTCGAAGCAACGGATAACGGATGGCAGAAGTCACGCAAAGCCCCTTAAGGGGCTTCTTTAACATTCAGCTGTCTTACAAGAGATGGGAAGCAACGGCTTGCATCTCTTTGTCATGTGGGGCTGCTAAGCTCCTTATCTCAACGATCGACTAAGGATCCCCATTGCCAGCCCATCGCCTCGACATGAAACGCTCATCACTATTAGATGCTTATCGTGGACTTGCTGTGCTACTGATGATGGTGTTCCATTTCTGTTGGGATCTGAAAACCTTCGGCTATATGAGCTACTCCCTACAAGATCCCTTTTGGGTCGCTTTTCGCTACGTGATCCTAACCTTATTTTTAAGCGCCGTTGGCTGGTCCAGCTATGTTGCTGTTCAAGGGAGCCAAGCCCCCCATAAATTTCTATTAAACCTGTCAAAAATAGGACTGTCAGCCATTGCGATTTCAATTGGCAGCTACTTGGCACTTCCTAATCAATGGATTTTTTTTGGCATTTTACATTTCATCTTTTTAGCCGCTATTTTGGTACGCCCTTTTGCTGTGCATCCCATCATTGGATGCACTCTTGGGGTGGGAATTGTCGTGGCTACCTATGCCACCCCAGAATTTGACCCGAGCATCATCCGCTCTTGGTTCACCGAGCAAGGGGCCCCCAGATATACCCTCGACTACATTAGTCCTCTCCCTTGGACTGGCGTAGTCTTGATTGGCCTGATTCTTGGATACTATAAGGTCGAACATTTAGCGCTACCTAAATGGCTGGAATTAAAGTGGATCTGTTATCTAGGACGACACGCTTTAGTCGTCTACCTCACCCATCAATTGGTACTTTATCCACTGGTGGCAGGGGTCCATCTGATCAGCAACTGATCAGTATTTAAACAGCCAGAAATCACTTAAAAAAAAAGAAAAAATATCTCCTAAAGGCTTGCTTTTGACTCGTTTCAGAAACGAGAGGGATAGACATGTAAGTGAACACTTCAACCACTCTTTAGGTCAAAAAATCAAACTTTTGCAACTCTTGATTTTAATGGGATTCAGCACTATTGTTCGTCACATCAAATGACAAATTACACTACATCTAGTATCAAGCAGTGATTCTAAATACTATATACAGTATATTCACAGGATTACGACAGGAATGGGAATCTAAGGCATGAGCACTCTTACAGTTACAAAGCGTAACGGAACCACTGAGAACATTAACCTTGATAAAATCCACAAGGTTGTCACTTGGGCGGCTGAAGGATTAGACAATGTCTCCGTTTCCCAAGTTGAGCTAAAAGCTCAAATTCAATTCTTTGAAGGGATTCGCACAACAGACATTCACGAAACATTAATCAAATCTGCTGCGGACCTTATCTCTGAGGACGCTCCGGATTACCAGTACCTAGCGGCTCGCCTAGCCATTTTTCACCTGCGTAAGAAAGCCTTTGGTGAATTTGAGCCACCGCACCTGCAGGCCCATGTACAAAATCTCGTTGAACAAGGTCGTTACGACAGCCAGATCTTGGAGTACTACACCACAGAAGAGCTAGATACTATTAATGGCTTTATCGATCACTCCCGTGATATGAACTTCTCCTATGCGGCCGTTAAACAACTAGAAGGTAAATATCTGGTTCAAAACCGTGTCACTGGTGATATCTACGAAAGCCCACAATTTATCTACATTCTTGTAGCAGCGTGTTTGTTCGCTGAATATGAAAGCAGCCAACGTTTAGATCTTATCAAACGCTTCTACGATGCGGTTTCCCAATTCAAATTGTCTTTGCCGACACCGATCATGTCAGGCATCCGCACTCCAACTCGCCAGTTCAGTAGCTGTGTGTTGATTGAATGTGGCGACTCACTTGACTCCATCAATGCCACGTCGAGCGCCGTCGTTAAATACGTCAGTCAACGTGCCGGTATTGGTATCAATGCTGGTGCCATCCGTGCGCTGGGCAGCCCAATTCGTGGCGGTGAGGCATTCCATACTGGCTGTATCCCGTTTTACAAGCACTTCCAGACAGCTGTGAAAAGCTGTTCCCAAGGGGGTGTACGTGGTGGCGCAGCAACAGTGTTCTACCCTATTTGGCACCTTGAAGTAGAAAGCCTTCTAGTGCTGAAAAACAACCGTGGTGTAGAAGAAAACCGTGTCCGTCATTTGGACTATGGCGTTCAGTTCAACCGTCTGATGTACCAGCGCTTGATCAAAGGTGGCAACATCACTCTGTTCAGCCCATCTGATGTACCAGGTTTGTACGATGCCTTCTTTGCTGACCAAGAAGAATTCGATCGCTTGTACGAAATGTACGAAGCCGATGACAGCATTCGCAAACGCTCCATGAAAGCTTCTGAGCTGTTCACCCTATTTGCTTCTGAGCGTGCGAGCACTGGCCGAATATACCTACAGAACGTTGACCACTGTAATACACACAGTCCGTTCGATCCGAAGGTTGCACCGGTTAAACAAAGTAACTTGTGTCTTGAGATTGCTCTGCCAACCAAGCCATTGAATAAGATCGACGATCCAGAAGGTGAAATCGCCCTATGTACTTTGTCGGCTTTCAACTTGGGTGCCCTAGAGAACCTAGACGAACTAGAAGAGCTTTCTGAGCTTATCGTTCGTGCCCTAGACAGCCTATTGGATTACCAGAACTACCCTGTTCCAGCAGCGCAACGTGCCACTGAACAGCGTCGTACATTAGGCGTTGGCGTTATCAACTACGCTTACTACCTTGCCAAAAACGGTGTCCGCTACTCCGATGGCAGCGCTAATGAGCTGACCCATAAAACGTTTGAAGCGATTCAATACTTCCTATTGAAAGCCTCTAACAAGCTGTCTAAAGAATTTGGTCCTTGCCTTGGTTTTGACGAGACAACCTATGCCAAAGGTATTCTGCCAATCGATACATACAAGAAAGATCTGGATGCTATTGTGTCTCCTGAACTTTACTACGATTGGGAAACTCTTCGTACCGAGATCAAAACACATGGCTTGCGTAACTCAACACTGACAGCGCTTATGCCTTCTGAGACGTCTTCTCAGATCAGTAACGCCACTAATGGTATCGAGCCACCACGAGGTTTCGTTTCTGTTAAAGCCAGTAAAGACGGAATCCTGAAGCAGGTTGTACCTGAGTTCGATCGCCTTAAACAAAACTACGAATTGCTTTGGACCATTCCAAGCAACGATGGCTACCTACAATTGGTTGGCATCATGCAAAAATTCGTAGACCAAGCAATCTCAGCGAACACCAATTATGACCCGCAGAAATTCGAGTCTACTAAGGTGCCTATGAAGCTGATTCTGAAAGACCTGTTGACCGCTTATAAACTAGGCGTTAAAACTCTGTACTACCACAACACACGTGATGGTGCAGACGATCAACAAGACGACATGAATGACTGTGCTGGCGGCGCATGTAAGATCTAAATCACCCGGCCCTGCGTACCTTTGTACGCAGGGCATTTTTCCGCCCAGAATATTTTATTTTTAATGGTTTGAAATACGCCTTTTAAGGACCTCTTTCATCAATGAGTTACTCTACTTTTAATCGCAAAAAATTTGATAGCCTTCAAGAACCCATGTTTTTTGGCGAAAACGTCAACGTTGCACGTTACGACCAACAAAAACACCCTATCTTTGAAAAGCTTATAGAAAAGCAGCTGTCATTCTTTTGGCGCCCAGAAGAAGTAGACCTTTCTAACGACCGTAAAGACTTCCTGAAGCTTGCTGAACACGAGCAGCATATCTTCTTGAGCAACCTAAAGTACCAGACACTACTAGACAGTGTTCAGGGCCGCTCACCAAACGTTGCTCTACTGCCTATTGTTTCTCTACCAGAGCTAGAAACTTGGATCGAAACCTGGTCCTTCTCTGAAACCATTCACAGCCGCTCTTACACGCACATCATTCGTAATATCGTCAACGATCCGACTAAAGTCTTTGACGACATCATCGTTAATGAAGAGATCGCAAAACGTGCTGTCAGTGTGTCTAAGTTTTACGACAACCTGATTGAGATGGTGAACCTTTACAACACCTTAGGGGAAGGTACCCATGAGGTACCAGAGAAAGGCCCAGTTGAAGTGACCATGTACACCCTGAAAAAGGCACTGTACTTGACCCTAGCGTCTGTCAACGTGCTAGAAGCCATCCGCTTCTACGTGAGCTTTGCGTGCAGCTTCGCCTTTGCAGAGCGTACCCTAATGGAAGGTAATGCAAAAATCATTAAACTGATTGCACGTGACGAAGCCCTTCACCTAAACGGCACCCAGCATATGCTGAACCTTATGGCGGCAGGTCGTGATGATCCAGAGATGGCCACCATTGCCCAAGAATGCCAACAAGAAGTCGCTGAGATCTTCATCGAAGCCGCACAGCAAGAAAAAGATTGGGCAACTTACCTTTTCAAAAACGGTTCAATGATCGGTCTAAACGCTCAGATCCTAGGTCAGTATGTTGAATACATCACCAATGTTCGTATGCAAGCCATTGGTTTGGAGCCGTACTTTGAAACCAAGAACAACCCAATCCCATGGATCAATGCATGGCTTGTGAGCGACAATGTTCAAGTTGCACCACAAGAAGCAGAAATCAGCTCTTACTTGGTCGGCCAAATCGACAACGATCTAGATGAGACGGATTTTGACGACTTCGACCTCTAATACAGAACACGAAGATCGCCCCGTACACCGGGTACTACTCGGGAAGAAGCAAATTCTCGTCACCGAAGACGAAGCGCTTCTTCCCCAGCTTGAAAGGGCTGGGGTGCTAGTGGAGTACCAATGTCGTGAAGGGTATTGCTCCTCTTGCGCCATCAAGTTGCTTTGGGGCAAGGTACACTACCCTATTGAGCCCCTTGCATGGGTGCAAAGTGGGTACATGTTGGCCTGTTGCGCCATTGTTAAAAGTGATATTGAAATCGCCTTTTTCTAAGGCGATTTTTGTTCTGCCTGACTAACCGTGCGATAAGCCGCCAAGATGCGGGTCACAGTGGTAATCAAACAAAGAATACCAAAGCCTATTGCAAGATACGCAAAGTATTGCGGCAATAGACACATGACCACAAAAAACGCGATGGTTTCCGCGCCTTCCGTAATCCCACCTAAAAAATACAAAGACTTCTTACCGTATTCCAAGGTGGTTATGCCGTGCTTTTCCGCCATGATAGCAAAGGCCAAAAAGCTGCTACCTGTCCCCATAAAGCTGAAAATCAAAAAGCTGGCAGCCAACGCATTGGTTGCAGGATTTGCCAAGGCAAAGCCCAGTACCACCCCAGAGTAGAAAATAAAATCCAACACTATGTCCAAATAGCCGCCCGCATCGGTCGTGCCTGAGAGCCTTGCTACCGCCCCATCGACCCCATCCAAGACTCGATTCAACAGAATGGCAAACAACGCCCATAGATACGCCTCAAGGCTAATGGCCAGCACTCCCATCATGCCAATAACAAATCCTACCAAGGTCACCTGATCTGCTCGTACACCATAGCGTACCAACAGGTTGGCCACCCTTCTTAATGGCTTATGTGTGAGTGGCATTAAATACTTATCAAACACGAAATCTATCCTTTATCTATCGGTGCGAATTATTAGACGAGTTTGATACCATATTGTCACACCATTGCTTACCTCTAAGGGAAATTTAATGATTCATGCAAAACAATATGGCAGCGATAAACCTGCTTTGGTTGTCCTCCACGGCTTATTTGGCAATGCAGACAACTGGCACTCCCTTGCGCAAAAGTGGCAGGAAGATTTCACCGTATATTGTTTAGACCTGCCAAATCATGGCAAATCTTCCAACCTCTCTCCTGTGTCATACAAGAAAATGGCGGCCGAGATCAACAGCTGGATGGAGGAACAGTCATTAGAGAACATCTTTTTGCTTGGACACTCCATGGGAGGTAAGGTGGCCATGCAGTTGACCCACGATTTCCCTGAGAAGATCAAAAAGCTGATTGTGGCCGATATTGCACCAGTGGATTACCAAGCCAGCCATTTAGAGATATTTAAGGGGCTGACTGAGATTAACGAGCAACACCCCCATAGCCGTAAGGAAGCGGATCAAATCCTAGCGCCCCATGAAGAAAACATGGGCGTGCGTCAGTTTCTTCTGAAAAACCTGCAACGGGGTGACGAAGGCTTTTATATCCACTTAGGTTTAGAGGAACTGAAAGAAGGCTATGACAGCATACTCGCCAAGCCAGAAATAGACAAAGCAACAGACACAAGCACCCTATTCATCAAGGGAGAGCATTCCCCTTATATCCAAGCCAAGTTCCAAGAGCAAACGCTCGCACTCTTTCCCAATGCCAGTGTGAAGATGATTCCCGACACGGGTCACTGGCTGCATGCGGAAAAACCTGTACCTTTTGCAGGCTTAGTAAAGCGGTTCCTCACAACCTGATTCAGGGCACACCCCAAACTCGCTTAGCAGGAAAGCATCCGTTGGCAACACCAACCCATACATCCTAATGAGGTATGGGTTAAACACCACTTGAAGACCTGCTGGGTAAGCGGGTGGCAGTAATCGGGAGCTTTGTTCGAAACTCTGAAGCTGATCCGCTACGGCTTCAAGCTTTCGTGACGTACTGCTGTATAAGGCAAACAATGCCCCCGCTTTCACCAACTGAAGGGAATGGGCTGAAAACAATTTTTTCTTTTGAAACATTAGACGAATGGCGTCTTTTGAGAACTGACTGTCGAACAACTCTGAGTCATAAACCGACATCACCAAATCAGACTCTTCTAACGCGCTACTGAGAGATCGCAAGGAGGCTGCTCGCCCTTCTTCCACCGCAACAAAATTCACTTCACGCCCCAAACGCTCTGCTTCCACTCGAATGACTTCGGTCTGAACAGGTAGCGCTTTACTGTAAATAAAAGCGATCGGAGAACGCCCTTCCCAAAAAGAATTAAGCACCTGCAGTCGCAATGCAACCGGCGCTCCAGAAAACACAGCACTGGCTTGCCCAATGCAGGATTCGGCGGCAGAGTAAAACTCCTCTTCACCAACAAACACCGCAATCACATTGGGAATATTAGGCTGCTCGCAAACAGTTTTGAAACTTGAGAGCCCTACTGCCATGACCACATCGTCCGGATCGAAGGGACGCTTTACATCCCTGAGAACACTCACGGATAAGTCGAAATTAGATTCGAAATTTAACGCCAACACATGGGCAACCGTCTCTCTTCCTTCATGGTAGACGTAGGTTTGCCCTTGCACTGAAGCAAAACTTAAACAGCTTATGAGTATGAGAATAATCCGTTTCATCATCTCTCGATTTATTTAAAAATTTAAATTGGCGAACAAGTAATATCTTGTCCGATTACTCGAAATATTGTTTTTTCTAATATATGAATTTTCATCCAGCCGTTTACTCCCCCCTAAACCAGCACTGAAATCAATCTTTTCATTAGAAACCTTATAGGCAAGCCAAGTATTTAATAACTTGTAGTCATACTCCGCCATATCTTCTCCATAAATATAGCTGGTATTAAACCAAATGTTTTCGTGTAGCGGTGCACTTATGAACAAGGTCGTAACCAATGGCGCTACAGTCACCAATAACTTTTCTTCTTCCGTCTGGGTATCTTGGTAGGCAGCGGTCGCTCGGACCATGGCCCCATTGGAATGGCGCCAATCCACCTCAAACTCTACCCCTTCAATGTCTGCATCATAAGTGTAGCCACGACTTAAACTACCGTCCGCCACAGCATCTTCGTATTTTTTAGTGGAGGGCACCAGCTTACGCAGCTCTTCCCGATAGAAGGATAGATCATAGGTCAAACCCAAACGGGGTACATGCTGAAAATAGCCAATTTCATAGGAGGTAATCTCTTCCGCCTCTTCTCCTGATGCATTCGCTGGTATCGAGCGTATCCCATTGAATACATAAGACCATTGGGCCTGCTGGTCATACAAATCTGGCGTACGATACGCTTTTGATACATTGGCTCGAATGGAAGCCTGTGGGGTTAGTTTAAGGGTGGCACCCAATTGCGGCGAAACATATTCTCCCGTTAACTTACTGTGCTCCCACATGACACCGCCATTGATAATCAATGGATCTAAAGCACGATAACTTAAGTTAGAAGAAGCTCTGAGAAGCTCTTCCGTATAACCGCCGTTAAAGTATGTCTTTGAATACACTTCGTCCTGACGATAAGACAAGGTATTCACAAACCGATAATCATGATTAGGGGTCCAAGTACTTTGCAACTCAATATCATGGCGGGTTTCTTTTAAGTCTGTGACCAAGTCCCCATAATAAATAGTACTGTTATCAACGCTCTGCCCAAACAGCGTGTTGAGGACAATCCCAGCCACGCCAATATCATGGGTTTCTACCTGATCAGATTTTTCATAAAAATATTGAGCTTTTAGTGTGTGTTCCGGGGACAGCACCCCTTCCCATGCCGTCTTGAAGTGCTCCCGTTGATAATCTAACTCAGGCTCATCGTCCACATAGGACACCCCTGTGGTTCGAATTTTGCCCACCACCGCATCCAATTGAGTGACCCCTAGGTCAAAATCAATGGTTTGCTTCTCATCTTCATACACGACCAGCACGTTACCGGTACTGCGCTCATGGCCGTCTTGGCGCGCATTGCCATCAAAGTCTTCTTCATACCCCGCCACATAGCCTTTTGAGCCGGACGCTCGAACACTCCAGTTATCCTTGATCGCACTGTGCTGGGCATACAGTCTCGAATCAAAACCATCTGCGGAATACTGCCCCATGCCATGACTGATATTCACACTTGAACCAAGTGTTTCAAGAGGGCTTCGGGTAATAATGTTAATGACCGCTAGAAAGGAGTTCACACCGTAACTGGAGGCATTAGGACCACGGTTGACCTCAATACGCTCTATGTCTTCAACATTCACAGACAGAGCAGCCCAATCCACACGTGCATAAGCTGAACTGTAAACCGAGCGGCCATTAACCAGTACTTGGATCCGTCGATATCGGTCTAACTCAGTACCATGGAACACCGCAATCTTATCGTAAGAATTAGAATAAGGGCCGACAAAAAAACCAGGAACAAAAAACAGTAGGTCTTCCACATATTGGATGTTCGTCCGACGAATGAACTCTCCATCTAAAATAGACAAGGTCGAAGACACTTCTACCCGAGGTTGCTCCACTTTTGCAGGGGTCACTACTACCGGGATATCTTCAAAAATTAAGCTATCAAGGCTATCAAGACCTTCAAGCTCCTGAGCAGTACCAGTGGTCACTATGAAACCCAAAAAGAGTCCAAATAGTTTACGAGTCATATCACCTCAAATCCGATACGAGTCTGCATAATAGGTCCCTAAAATACGCAAATCTTCAGAAAAAAACCTAAGCTCTTCTAATGCTGCCTGCATGCTTGGTGATTGAAAGTGGGCTTCTACATCCACATAAAACTGAGTCGCTGTAAACTGGCCATCTAGCATATAGCTTTCCAGCTTCAACATATTGATTCCGTATGTCGCAAACCCTCCCATAGCCTTATAAAGCGCTGCAGGAATGTTACGAACTTTGAACATAAAGGAGGTGATGTAGCGCTGTCCCTCCTCGTAAACGGGCATTTTTTGCTGTTTTGAAAACACCAAAAACCGTGTGGTGTTACCCGCCACATCATTAAAATGTTCTTTGAGGATGGTTAGCCCATAGAGCTCTGCTGCAAGTGATGAGGATATCACTGCTAAACCCTGCTCTTGAGACTGGGCCAATAATTTGGCTGCTCCCGCTGTGTCATACATGGCCACAGGGGTAGCATTCAGCAATTGGATATTATTGGAACATTGAGCCAAGGCTTGGGGGTGACTGCCAATACGCTCAATAGCGTCTAATGACAAGCCAGAAGTACCGATGAGGCAGTGGTTAACCGGCTCGAAATGCTCTTTCACCACATACAGTTCGGTGCCCTTGAGCTCCCGGTAGATTTCTTCCACTCGCCCTGCTGTCGAGTTTTCCACCGGTATCATGGCATAATGGGCAACGCCTTCTTCGACTTTTTTAAGGGCTTGGGTGAAACTGGCGCAATGGATCATATGCCAATCTGGAAAGCAGTGTTTACACGCCAAATGGGAATAAGCCCCAGGCTCTCCTTGATAGGCTACCACTTGATCCACATTCAAAATATTATAAGAGTCGCTCATCCTACCGCCACCTGAGATTAAGACCGAAGAAACAGTACCAAATTTATGCACGTTTCAACACAAAATTGACAATAAAAGTAATGATCCCACCTATATGAAGCAGACATCGAGACGTATTTTTATAAAATTGGTTAAGGGTTACCAGTATTTGATAAGTCCAATACTGGGTAATAACTGTCGTTACTACCCCACCTGCTCGGCATACATGATAGAGGCAATCGAGCGATTCGGTATCATTAGAGGCACATGGATGGGATTAAAAAGGCTGTCTCGTTGCCACCCATTCCATGAGGGAGGCATTGATCTAGTGCCCGAAAAGAAGTCCAAGCACTCTAATCAATGTGGTTGTGGCACTAAATCAACTGAAGATTCAGATCGCTGACAACGAGTACTGCTTGGGTACGGTTATTGATTTGTAGCTTTCTAAAAATAGCCGTTATGTGGGCCTTAACCGTCGCTTCGGAGATGTTCAGTTCGTAGGCAATCTGCTTGTTTAATAAACCTTCATGCAGATAACACAAAACCTTGTATTGCTGCGGTGTCAATTCAGCCACTCGGCGCTGCATATCTAGATTAGGAGCAGGAAGGTTATCTAGCTGCTCCGACATGCCATCCGGCAACCAAAGATCTCCTTCTAAAATAGAGGATATGGCTTGAGCATACACCTTGGGTTCACAGGTTTTCGGGATAAAACCCAGGGCGCCCGCCTCGATAACATTGGCAACAACGGCAATCTCTTCACTGCCTGAAATAACGGCGATCGGAACATCTGGGAAATCTGACCGAATACGTATTAAGCCATAAAGATCCCCTGCCCCAGGCATATTAAGATCTAAAAGAAGCAAATCCACATCAGGATTCGCTTTTAAAGCACCTAATGTGGATTCTAGATCTTGTGACTCCTGAATCTCTACGTCACCAATTTGATCTCGTAGCGCACCCGTCAGTGCGCTACGAAACAGTGGATGGTCATCCGCGATAAGAAGTGAAATCACTCGCTTTCCTTAACAAAGACATATGGTTTAGCTATTTAACCTATTATCGATTAAATCATCAACCACACTTGGGTCTGCTAAGGTACTTGTGTCACCTAATTGGTCGTGTTCGTTGGCAGCAATCTTGCGCAAAATTCGACGCATGATTTTACCGGAACGAGTTTTAGGTAGGCCAGTAGTCGCCCAATGTACAAGATCTGGAGTCGCGATAGGACCGACTTCTTGGCGCACCATCATCTTGACAGATTTTGTCAGCTCTTCATCCGGTTCTACACCAGCATTCGGAATAATGTACACATAGATACCCTGACCCTTCAGGTCATGGGGGTAACCCACCACTGCGGCTTCTGCCACAGCTGGATGCGCCACCAAGGCACTTTCAATTTCTGCCGTGCCTAGACGGTGACCCGAAACGTTCAGTACATCGTCCATTCGTCCGGTAATCCAGTAGGCACCGTCCGCATCACGTCGAGCACCGTCTCCGGTGAAGTATTTGCCTTCAAACGTACTGAAGTAGGTCTGCTCAAAACGCTCATGATCACCATAAACGGTACGGGATTGGCCTGGCCAAGAATCTAGGATAACCAAGCCTCCTTCCACTTCTACACCCATTTCAGTGATTTCATTGCCCTCTGCATCAACCAATGCAGGTTGCACCCCATACAAAGGAGACGTACAAGAACCTGGCTTAGGATTGGTTTCCGTTACTCGAGGGGTCATCATCAAACCACCGGTTTCAGTCTGCCACCAAGTATCCACAATCGGGCATTTACCGTTACCAATATTTTTGTGGTACCACACCCAGGCTTCTGGGTTGATTGGTTCACCCACACTGCCCAGCACGCGCAGAGAATCACGGGAGCTGGTCGCCATGGGTTCATCGCCCTTAGCCATCAAGGCACGAATGGCCGTTGGTGCCGTATACAGTTGGGTCACTTTAAATTTGTCGACCACTCGTCCAATACGTCCAGAATCAGGGTACGTTGGCACCCCTTCAAACAGTACACTGGTCACGCCATTTGCCAGAGGCCCGTAGACCATGTAGCTGTGACCGGTAATCCAACCCACATCTGCCGCACACCAGTAAATGTCATCAGGCTTGATATCAAATACAAGGTCATGAGTCAGCGAGGCATACACTAAGTAACCACCCGTTGTATGCACAACACCTTTTGGCTTACCTGTCGAACCAGAAGTGTAAAGGATGAACAATGGATCTTCCGCGTTCATAGCCTCTGGTGCCGCCTCGGTGCCTTCTTGTGCAGCAAGTTCAGCCCAATCCAAATCTCGACCTTCGACCCAGTTCACATCCGCTTTGGTGTAGCGGTAAACGATGACGTTTTCTACTGATGGACACGCATTATTTTCAAGGGCCTTATCGACATTGTTTTTAAGAGGGACGGTGTTACCCGCACGCTTACCCTGATCAGCGGTCAAAACCACTTTCACTGAACAGTCGTTGAGTCGATCAGCAATCGCTGAAGCAGAGAAGCCTCCAAAGATAACGCTGTGGATCGCGCCGATACGAGCACACGCTAACATAGCGTAAGCTGCCTGTGGGATCATCGGCATATAGATGGCAACACGATCACCTTTTTGGACCCCTTGCTTACGTAATAGGTTGGCAAGTCGCCCTACTTCATCGTGCAGAGTTTGATAGGTGACAATACTGTCTTCGCCTTCCACGTCCCCTTCAACATAGAATGCGACTTTATCGGCTTTTTCAGGTAAATGGCGGTCAATACAATTGTAAGCGGCGTTTAACTCACCGTCTTCGAACCATTTAATACTCACATTGCCACGGGCAAAGCTGGTATTTTTAACCTTTGTATAAGGCTTGATCCAATCGATTCGCTGGCCTTCTTTACGCCAAAACTCTTCTGGATTAGAAATGGATTCTTGGTAGCGTTGTTCGAATTCTGCTTGGCTAACATTCGCATTGGAATAAGTGTAATCCATCTGCTCTGTGTAGGAAGATTGTGACATGACTGGCTCCATTGTTATTTTTAATCGGATGCTTTAATCCACTATAAGCCATGAACAATTGTAGGCTATCCCACTTTAGTCTAACGCATGTCACCACATGATCTGTTAGTTCGGGTCAGCTTCTTTAAATTGTCCGGCATAAACAAAAAATGGCAGTTTCACATTTTGCTTTTTCTGAGGGTTTTGCCAAACCTCAGCCACGGCAGACTCTGCCTGTAAAATCCGTTCATCCCCATGGTTTTCCACCATAATTTGTGCCGCGGACCAAGTGCGCATAAAAGCAAATGCCTGAGACATGGTCCAACGGCATTTAAGATCAAACTCAGGGGTTTCTATTGTTTCAAACGGGAATTCAATCGCACGATATTGCTCCCGCAATAACGCAGTTTTCTCAGGCCAGTGAGGTTTAAGAATTGATAAAATATGTTGCCTGACCGCTGTATCTAATTCCGATTCAAACTGAGCCCAGTTGTATCCCCAGATAAAGACTTTACCCCCCGGTTTTAATACCCGTTTTACCTCAACCCAAAAGGCGTCTAACTCAAACCAATGAAGCGCATGGGCAACACATACGGCATCAAAATGATTATCTGGAAAGTGGGTCGACTCAGCAGGTTGCACTGTGTAATTCACATGCCGGTGAGGCGTGGCTTTTGCGATCTGAGCTTCTGAAATATCCGTTGCTTCAACCTGGGAAAAATAGGCAGCAAGATCAATAGAAGCCTGTCCTGTGCCACAGGCACAATCCCATACTCTTTGCGTATTAGGCACCTGACGGCTCAACCAAAAATACAACTCCGCTGGATAAGTTGGTCGAACTCTTGAGTAGATGGCTGAAGTAGACGTATCGAACGTGCGCATAGGTTAGGACTCAGACAACAGGTTTAAGGGGAGTTAAGCAATAATATTATAGTTATAAAGTATTTTTCTGGCGCACTCGACACCTTTCACTTGCTCTCCATGCATTCCCAATTTTCGTGCACTTTCTATGTTCAGCCAATTATCATCGAGAAACAAAATACGTTCTGGCGCAACGCCGAGATCATCGATAACGCGATGAAATATCTTGTCATCAGGTTTCACATGGCCTTCTTGGTTGGAAGCAAAATAACTGTGAAACTGCCCCGCTAATCCCATCTCATCTAATATACGTCCCCAATGGGCATCATTAGTATTGGAAAGCACGGCTTTATGATAGACCGGTGGTATTTGATGCAAGAGTTCTTTAGCACCATCAAATAAGCCAACCGGCCAATCAATAAACGCCTGAATAAACTCTTTAGAAGATCGATCACTTTGCATTTCTTCTAATAAGCCCTCTGCAAACTGCTCTAAAGAGATTAACCCGCGGTCAAAGGCTTTCACTGCGGGAGAATGTAACCACTTTTCCCACATAACAGACTCGTCTTTTGCATTCACCTGAAAAATAGAGCTAAAGCGTTCACTTCCGCCCAAATCGACCAATACATTACCAAGGTCAAATAACACAACATCTATAGTGCCCAAATAAACTCCTTACA
This sequence comes from Rhodanobacter aciditrophus, assembly GCF_042679525.1. GTDB lineage: Bacteria > Pseudomonadota > Gammaproteobacteria > Pseudomonadales > Marinomonadaceae > Marinomonas > Marinomonas aciditrophus. The sequence goes on along the minus strand of NZ_JBHTMN010000018.1, from coordinate 53,347 downwards.
GAACAACTAGGTAATATGGATTACAAATAATCACTTAGCGCCACTAGATAAACATTTACTTTGATTAAAGTTTTAGTAAACAATGTCGACATAACATGAGGGATTAACATTTTACACAGGAAACGCTATGAGAAACTCACTTAAATACATGGCTATTTCTACACTGGTTCTGAGTACACCTTTTTGCGTTGCTGAAACAGCAACTCAGACAGCCAGTGTTACCGTACAGAATGCCATTACCATTACCCCTGGCGACATTCTTGATTTCGGCACAGTCTACGCTTTAGCAGATACATCTGGCACCACAGTTGCCACTTTAACCATACCTTCCGATGGCGGTACTTCAACATTCACAGCCACCACTCCCTCGACTGCAAACCTAGTCGAAATCGCTGCGGGGGCTCCAGCAACGTTTACTGTATCCGGAGTAGCCCCTAATACAAATCTAACGCTCAACTTACCAACTTCGGCCATCACCTTGTCAGGCTCTAACTCCGCCACTTTCACAGTTGACTCATTTGAAGCAACTGTCACGACCAGCACAGCGACCGCTTACACTAGTGGTTCACCGAATTTAGCGACAGACTCTACGGGCAATGCGACTTTTGCTGTAGGCGCCACATTAAGCACAACTAACGTAGCGGCTTATACTGATGAAACCTACAGCGGCACTTTTTCTGTGGAAGTAGTTTATTAAGTCTAACGAATGTTGTTGTTGAGAATACCAACCGGCGCAGCACGAGCCATAACCTGGTTCGCCGCTGTGTCGTGTGGAAACACATTCGCCGATATCACCCAGTTAACGCCATTATCGTTTGGTACCGTTGCTGTCTCCGATAACACTGCAGTGCAGACCATTAACGTTACAACCTCAGGGCGAGCATATTACTCTAGCTATGTGCACCCTATTGAAGACGCCCAGCGGGGTGTTTATTTGCTTTCTAACTTTCCTACGAATCAGGTCTTATCGGTTACAACACAAGTCATTTCATCTACTTCAACTAGCAGCCAAGCCTCGACCGAGCAATTCTCCCTAACCAATGTGAACACCACAACCTATATCACCACCGATGCATCAGGTGAAGCGACTATCTACGTGGGAGGCACCTTAAGCACGTCGGGCAGTGGCTCTTCAGCCTTTAGCAACACGCAATACACCGCCCAATTTCAAATAACGGTCAATTATTAATTATGCTCCAATCTCTTTTTTTTCATATCAAAACAGCCGCATTGGTTTTGCTACTTGGTCTATCCGTTGCCCCTAGCTTTGCAGACATACTTATCTCCCCAACCCGTATTACACTGGATGAACGTAACCGGTCCGCCGCAATTACCCTGATCAATCCTGGCAATGAAACTCGTGCCTATAGGATCGGATGGAAGCAACTCATTGCCCTACCCCAGGGTGGGTATCGGGAGCTGACTGAACAAGAAAAACAGCAGTTTTCTTCCATTGAGCGCATTATTCGCGTCAGTCCAAAGCAGGTTACCCTTCAACCCGGCCAACGCCAAACCGTAAAACTATTGTTACGAAAACAACAAGGAATGATGGATGGAGAGTACCGCTCACATTTAACGCTCACAGCCCTACCCCCTTTAGAGAAGAAGGCCGCCCCCAAGCAGCAAGGCCCCAGTTTCCAACTTAACATGCTGACAAGTTACACCTTGCCGATCCTATACCGAGAGGGCAAATTATCGGTAAACCCGAGCATCACTAATCTTTCTTTAGTTACCCAAAAAGATTCAGGCATCACTTACATCAAGGTGGCATTTACCCATAGGGATAAATTTAGTTCCCATGGTCGCTTGATTGCCCTATGGCAACCGAAAGGTGGCAGCCAAAGACAGGTGGGCATTCTTAATGGTTACAACCTATACCCAGAAACCCCAAACGCTCAGATCCAGTTTCCTTGGGAGTCATTCAAGCTTGAGCCAGGTACTCTTACTGTCAGGTTTGAGGGACAACAGGAGTTCTCGGGGCAAGTCTTTAGCACTAAAACACTCACCATCACTCCCCAGATGATTAGGTCAGTCCAATAACCTATGCTACGCCTTTGGAGTCTAATTTTACTATTTTTGCCAACCCTTGGGGTTGCTGCATCCCCCCTTGAGCAATTACGTGACAAATATCGCGAGATTGATGCAGGTAGAGTGGAACTCCCTAGCGTTACAACCCCCATTGCTCCTTTGACAGCAGACCCATCATTGGCATTTGTTCGCATACCCGATGGTGAAGAACTGATCCTAAACTTGACCTATCAAAAACACAGTCTGGGGGATATTTTTGCCATTAAAACCTCCGATGGCGCGCAAATCAGTCTGACTGACTTTACTCGGGCGTTGGATTTCCCAATAGACGTTAATATTGCCCAAGCTAACGCTCAAGGCTGGGCTAGATCTCCAGAGTTTAAGTTTTCTCTAAGTACTCAAGAGGACGATCAAAGTTGGAGCATAGTGTCTGGCACCGAAAAAATGACCGCAACACAAGCAGATATCACCCTAGACGGCGATATTTATGTGGATACCCAGTTGTTAGAAAACTGGTTCGACCTAGCACTGATTGTGAATTACCAGGATTTATCTGTGTCAGTCGTACCAAATACTCCCATTCCCCTAGCTGGAAAATTGGCTCGGCAGGGCCGCTTCGATAGCTTACAAGTATTTAGTAATGAGCCTAAGTACCCACTGCAAGAATACGGCTACTCTCCCATCAGCAGGCCTGTGCTCGATATTCAGTTTCGCGCCAGCACAGCTGAAAACAGCCCCGATTCCCATTCCATGTCAGTCTTAGGCGCTAATGATTTGGCGTATTTTAATACTCAGTACTACTTCACCACTGATGCTGAAAATGACTTAGGGGATGCACGACTATCAGCCTCCCGCTACTCACTCGAAGGGGAATTGCTAGGACCTTTAAGTGCCACAGAAGTACAATTTGGTGATATTCGTGCCACTCGGATTAGCCCGCTCAATGCCGACCCTATTTCCCGAGGGGCGCGAATTAGCAACAGCCCCCTAACCTACCAAGGGGGTAACAGCATTGACCTTACCGGTGATATTCAGCCTGGATGGGATGTGGAGATCTATCGCAACAAGTTACTGGTGGCCAGCCAGATAAATGTTCAGGACGGTCATTACTTTTTCCCCAGTCTACCGCTGGTATTCGGAAACAACGAAATTGAAGTGGTCTTTTATGGCCCTCAAGGGCAAATTGAACGGGATTTTAGAAGCTATTACGTCAGCACCACCAGCAGTGAACAAGGTGAGTTCCGATACGATATTTCTGTCGTAGATGAAGGCTCTCGACTGCTAGATAAATACATTGAAAACACCGATGAAAAACGAGATAGGCTTCTGAGTGCGAAACTTTCTTACGGTCTAACGGATTGGTTCAACCTATATGGCGGCATCAAGCAATACAACAACTCAGAGTTCTCTAATCTGGATGAAACCTCCTTTGGATCCGAGCTGGCATTGTTTGGCAAAGCCTTGTTATCGATTGATTTATTGGACCAAGAAAATGACCAGCACCGTCGCCTGTATCAATTGGATACCCTATTAAGCGGACAATCCGTCAGCTTAATCAATCGTGAGAGTCGCGTTTACGATAGCGAAAACATGGTATGGAATGACTTTAAGTCCCAAGAAGCGCGGATAACCGGAGCACTGTCAAATATTGGCTTATCCTATCAGCAATCAGTCGAATACCTTCAAAATAACGACCAAAACTATTATCGATTAACTAATCAATTAGGTACTCAACTGGGCCGCAGCTACCTCAGCAACCGTTTGGTATGGCTCAGTAATAACGACAACTTAACCACTGGGGATATGCAACTGCAGCGCTACCTAAATGGTTATTTTTGGCGCATAGGCAATCGTTATACCGCCCACCCTGACACAGAAATAGACAGCCTCTACACAGAACTAAGTGGCGACCTCTCTGAGGATACCAGCGGTCGAATCGGCTACACCCGAGATTTTAACAATGATAACAACATCACCAACCTGTCTTTTAGCTGGCGCCCTAATGAATTCAGCCTAACATCTCGACTGGACTTTAATGACAACAGAGGCTGGTCTGCGGGACTATTAGGGCAGATCAGTATTGGAAGCACTTCTAATAGAGTATTCGCTTCAAATCAAACCCTCGTCAATCAAGGCAGTATCTCTGCTTTTGTTTACCATGATCGTAATAATAATGGTGTCTTTGATGGCTCAGATTCGCCGCTACCTGGTGTCGAAGTATTTAGCACTCCGTCCATCAAACAAGCCACTACAGATGGGTCAGGCGTTGCCATATTACCGTCCTTAGCAGCCTTCAAACAAACCGATATTGATATTAACGAAACAACCTTACCAGACCCCTATATGATCCAGCGAAACTCAGGAGTCTCGGTACGCCCCTCTCCGGGAGCCATACAAAGACTGGAAATTCCTATTGTCGTATCCGTTGAAATAGAGGGAACGGTAAGAGAACTCAAAGAAGCAAATACCTCCTCCCCTTTAGCCTATGTACCTATTGAAGTCATTGATCAGTTCGGCATCACCATCAAAGAGTTGCTATCAGAGTTTGATGGCTACTATCTGATCAACAACCTGCCACCTGGAAATTATAGCATTCGAGTAAAACAAGCTTACCTCATTGAGAATGACTGGCTCACACCGAGTCCTGTCACCATCGATGGCACCAGTAAAGACGTCATTAGTGGTCAAGATATCATCCTACGTAAGGCGTTTAATCAACCTGGTTACAGTGCATCACTGGGTGAATTCTCATCAATTGAGACGCTCAACAGTTACTGGAAAGTACTCAATCAAAAATTCCCGAAGCTGCAAAACTTCGAACATTTTTATGCCCATTCGAACGGACAATACACCTTGTATGCAGCCTTTAATAAAGACCGACAATCAGCCGACAGAGTTTGCGAGATAGTTAATCCAGCCAACTGCTCTGTGAAGAGAATAAGACGGCGCTAACGCACCGCCCTGTGTTTACAAACTTAGGAAGGGGTCGCCTTTGTAACGGGTCACTAAGCAGTCCTGCTGCATTTGTTTCAGCATATTGCAAAAGTCGTCACCATAGGCTTTTTTCAAGAAAGGACCCACAATAAGCTGATAATAGGTTTTACCCTTCACCTCAGATCGGTGTATTAAAGGAGCCGTATCAACAAATTCTTCTGGGTACATGCGACTCATTTTGCGCCAGCCCTGGCGGGCAAGAGTTTCGTTGGCATAGGCCGCTAACTGAACACCAAAATATGGGAAGTCACGGTTCTTTTCTTCCTCCCCATAGAAACTCGCCGTCACAGCATCTTTTGGCGGCGCTTGCTTAAATGGCGATATGTTCGATGGCTCCGGAGTCGCCATGGGATCAGGCTCTTTAGCTTGGCTTGAGCCATTACCATTTGGCATATCTGCCAGTGCAGCACTTGGCAACACAGGTGCTGACGAGGTGTTTTCACCTTCCATATCGTCAGAAGCAACCACCGGCGCCTGCTGGGTCAAGCTGTCTTGTGACTCAGGTACGGGCTCCAAAGATTCCACTATCAATTTGAGGTCTGCCTCAAGCGCCAGCACTCGCTCAAGTTGGGGCTTCATGGCCTCCCACTCCTGTTGCTGCGCTTGCAAAGCGGACTGTAGCTGGGCATTGCTCATCACATCTGGATCTTGCTTTTGCGACGCGCACCCCACCATGACCACACAACCAGTAAGAGCCAATAATTGAAATCGTTTCATATAAATACTCCCAATTGACAGGCCCATATTACGATAAAAGAAAGGCGTTTGTCCCATGCACCAATGCTGCATAGCGAGCTGCCTTTCCAATTAAAATCAAAATGGCAGAGTTTAATAGGGGTAACTTGGCAACACCCGCCGCAAGGCAAAGGGCATCTCCAATAATCGGTAGCCAGCTTAACAATAAGCTCCATTGCCCGAACCTCGTAAAGGTGCTTTGAACCCGCTCAAGCCCTGTTTGATTGACCGGAAACCAGCGCCGATCCTGATATTGAAGTAGATAACGCCCCAACCACCAATTGGTCAAGCCGCCTAAAGTATTGCCGACTGTTGCGGTAAAGAGTGCCAACACACTGGCGTCTGGATGCGCCGCAACCAAGGCCAATAAAATGACTTCGGAGCCCCCTGGGAGCAGTGTTGCGGCGAAAAAAGAAGTGAAAAAAAGCCCGACAAGTTCAGGCATTAAGTCGATCATAGAAACAAAGTCCCCTAGGAGACTTATTTCACAACCTCTGGATTTAGCGGCTCTTTATCTTTTGGAGAGATATCCCCAGAGCCTAAAATAAGCTTAGCCATGACCCATGCTGAGGCATAGCAAATGTAACCTGAGAACACGATATCACTTAAGAAGTGCCCTCCTTGTAACACTCGTATCCCACCTACAAACAAGCCCATGAACAGTCCAAACGTCAGCCACATCCGACTTTGGAGCACCCAGCCTAACGCAATGAAAGCAAACCCCATGGCCGCATGACCACTGACAAAAGAGCAATTACGTTCGCATTGATCAGATATAACCCAAGCAGGGGTAAAAGCTTTATCACCGCCTAACTCAACCACATGACGAGGGCGAGCCCGATCCCAGTTATCCTTAAAGCCAGTATGAACAATAATACCTGGGCCGATTAATAGAAATGCGAGCATAAAATACCACTTACGGCGATTTCGCTTATTCCAATCCGGTGCTGCTTTAAACAACGTCATAATCGATAACCACAGAAGTACAGGCACGATCACAGCGGGCATTTCTTTAAACAACCAATAAATAAATTTAACGAAAGGAACATCGTTAGCAGGGAAGCTGCCCGTAACAGGGTTATAAAACCACGAAGAAACGACAACATCGATATTTGGCCAGCCAAGGAAAATGATCAAACAAATAATGAAACTGATGGAGGCATAGCCAAATGGAAAAGGAATCTTCATATCTATTTTTCTGAAATTAACAGCTTTGTTTTTGGTACTCGAGTTTTAAACAGCATTGGAACTAGGTCATCCATTACCAAAACGCTGATTACTCGATCCAGTGTAAACCAAATTACCCCGGATTGGATATAAAAAATCGCCATTAGTTCCACACACTGTTCACATTTGGAAATTAGAGTAGACTCATAGTTCTGGCCGCTGAAAGATCGTAGGACAAATCCTATCCGGTGAGAACTAAGGCCTTAAACTTGCATGTGAACTCTATTACTCATTTTAAAAGGGACCTTTTACATGGCGCTTGATATTCCTAGCGAACTCGACTCCCTCTATCAACACATAGATAAGGTAATTCTTTCCCGCCAGCACCCAGTGACGGGGCTTTTTCCTGCGAGCACCAGTATCAATACCCACGGGGACTACACGGATGCATGGGTACGAGACAACGTCTACTCTATACAAGCTGTCTGGGCTCTTTCTCTCGCTTACAAACGAGCATCAAATCCTGGCAAACGGGCCCATAAGCTAGAGTACGCCTGCATCAAAATGATGCGAGGACTATTGTTTGCCATGATGCGCCAATCCCATAAAGTAGAGCGCTTCAAACAAACCCTTGATCCTAAAGATTCTCTACACGCTAAATATGACACCAAAACAGGCCTTGAAGTGGTCGCCGATGACGCCTGGGGCCATCTGCAAATCGACGCGACTAGCTTATACCTGCTCACCCTTGCCCAAATGACAAAATCAGGCAGCAAGCTCATTTACTCAGAAGACGAAATGAACTTCATTCAAAACCTGATCTACTACATTTCACGGACTTACCGCACGCCAGACTTTGGTATTTGGGAACGGGGTAACAAGGTCAACAATGGTAAAGCAGAAATCAACGCTAGCTCCGTGGGCATGGCGAAAGCCGCACTGGAAGCATTAGACGGCCTAAACCTATTTGGTGCGGATGGCCCTGAGTGGGCTGTGGTGCACTCCTTCGCGGATGCGGTTACTCGAGCAGGTTCCGCTCTAGAGGCCTTATTACCCAAAGAATCCCGATCGAAAGAAGTGGATGCAGCCCTACTAAGCATTATCGGCTTCCCCGCTTTTGCTGTGAATGACGAAAAACTAAAACGCCGTACTCGCCAAGAGATATTAGACAAACTTGGGGGAAATTATGGCTGTAAACGCTTCTTATTAGATGGTCACCAAACCGTGCTAGAAGACCACAGCCGTATCTATTACGAATACGACGAGCTGATTAATTTTGAGCACATAGAGTCCGAATGGCCCCTATTCTTCACTTACTTGTACATTGATCGATTGTTCGCACGGGATTGGGAAAGCGCTAACTATTATCGCTACAAGCTAGAGACCCTCATGGTTGAACGTGATGGAGAAATGCTGCTTCCTGAGCTTTATTACGTAGAAGAAGCCAATATCCTTGCGGAAAAAGCCAACCCAGGCTCACAACCTCGAGTCGCCAACGACAACCTTCCCCTTGTTTGGGCTCAAAGTCTCTACTTGGTCGGACGAATGCTCGATGACGAACTCATTACCACTGACGACCTCGACCCCCTTGGTCTCCATCGTAAGCAGCACAACCGCAAAAACGTCAATATTTCCATGGTTGTGCTCGCTAAAAACAACAAAATAAAGCAACAGCTTCTAGATGCAGGCTGTCTGTGCCAAACCGTTGATGAAATCAGTCCGATTCAAACCATCAGCTCAGAACAATTGATCAAACTCTATGTGAACGTCGGAGCCTCAAAGGGATTAGGCCTAAGTGGTCGCCCCACCCGTGCACTGCATACCTTAGCCATTGCCCAGCCCTACGTGGTGAATGATCAACGTTGCCTCTGCTTAGCCTGGTTCCAAAATGAAGACAGAGATTATCGCAAAACTGATCCCGCTCTGTTTGAGCAGCACATACGTAATGAGCTGTCGATTCTCTCTGAGTACTGGTATTACCCTGGGAATGCGGTATTCGCCATTCTAATTGATGAAGCTTTGGCGGAAATGGAAGGTGCGAGCCACCTTTTCGAATTCATAAAAAAATTGCAGAATCGAGAGTTTAGCGAATTTCGTGTGATCCCTCAGTCAGCCAAAAATGCTTTCAAATCGGGAAGCCGCCGTTACATGAGATTCGAGATGCCCCATGGCAGTGAGCTAGGGGCTCGGTTACCTGTCTACGAGTCTCCATGGCCACTGGGCATGGATCAAGAGGCAACACTGACTGAGATTCCTACACTGTCTACAGACCAACTGGTCGACGCACTAGCCAACCGTCCATCCTTGAAAGATGCTACGGAGATTTTACTAGAACTAGGGCATCGTAATGAGCTAGATAAAAGCGTCGTACAAGACGAAATTCACACCACTGTTCGATCCATTTTGTACTCTGTATACACCAATGCTTTGATCCATCGAAGCTGGCAGTGCGTGCGTAAACTATTCTCCTTGATGATCCATCCCACCACGGATATGGCAACCCATATTGCAGAAATCACGGTGCGTCAGCGTGTTCTCATCATTGGAGAAAACTCAAAAAACCAATCCAGTATTACGGCCCCATTGAATCGAGAAGAAGTCTTTGACCTATTCAAGAAACACGCAGTGGATGGCCTCACAAACGTGGTGTATCACGAACTATTAGCCATCACCGGAACCCTACTCAAGATCCACCCTGAATACTTCAGCGGTGTGCGGACGATTCGCCTACAGAACCTTGCTTACCTGTGTGCGTATCAGCTCAATGAAGAGGTAGAGCAGAACACTCCAGACATTATGAACACACTGTCTAATTGTTCACCCATGGCCTTGTACGAGACCTTATGTGATGTGTTGATTAAAAAACATAAAGAGTACACCCACGTGGTAGCCAGTGTGCGATATCACCAACGGGTAGACAGTGCAGAAGGCAAAGCCAAAGACATAGACTGGTTCGAGTGGCGTACAGGCCAAGGTCTGATCACGAAAATGCCTGAGGAAATGCTGCTAAAACTGTGGGACAGCTTAAGTCAAACCGGCCGTATCGTTTTCGGCGATCTGCAGAGTAATACGGTGTTAGAAAGCAAGGCCACCCTTAGCTCTATGACGCCAGGGGAAGACACTTTTGCCTTATTAATAGAATCCCTGACCTCAGACATCACCCCAAGTTGGTATAAGTGCCTAATATTTGAAGGCTTGTATGCCTTTATCCAGTTCTGCGAGCAACACCCAGAAGGAAACTTTATAGATGAGGTGAATTTACCCGTTTTAGTTTCCAAAGCGGCATTGGATCATGTACAACAGTATAAGAACGATCATCCTGAGGTGAGCGATTATGACATGGCATTGGATGAGTTCGCCCAATTGACGCCTAACAAGGTGAATCACTACCTAAGTTGGGCAGTGACAAAATTGCATAGCCAGCAGCACACCTCACCTAAAAAATAATATTGGTTGGAGAAGTTAATGGATCTTCTGAACGACGTTGTAAACGCTCGCTGTTCCGACCCTTTCAAATGCTTAGGCGTTAAGCCTAATGCTAAAGGCAAAGGTAAAACACTTACTGTTTGGCGCCCGGAAGCTCGCCTCATAGAAGTACTTAAAATCGATTCAGACACCCTTATCGGTGAGATGGAGGAAACCACCCTAAAAGGTGTGTTCGAACTCCCTTGGCCAAACACACTCGAGACAGAACATTATCGTTTGAGGATCACTTATCCCGACAGTAGCTTTACCATAGTCGATCCTTATCAGTTTCCTTCGACCACCTTCAACGATCCCGAATATCACAGCGCCACGTTATACAAAAAAGAGGGCGCTATCCCAGCTTCTGCTGAAGTCACCCAAGAACTGCATATTGATGGCACACGCTTTGGCGTCTACGCCCCTGCGGCCCGCTCGGTAGCAGTGGTAGGCGACTTCAACGGCTGGGATGGTCGCATACATCCTATGTCCAGTAATGGGGATGGCGTTTGGCGACTCTTTATTCCAGATGTAAAGCCCGGCGCTCGCTACAAGTTCGAAATCCGGGCCGCGAATGGTGACATCCTGCCCCACCGAACCGATCCATTTGCCCAGTACATCGAGCAGTTCCCATCATTTGCCAGTGTCGTCTGCAAACCAAACAGCTATTCTTGGCAAGATAAGCAATGGACAGAGCGACCTATCGAAGACACCTACGAAACCCCAATGAGCATTTATGAGATACATCTTGGCTCTTGGCGTAAACACATGGATGGTACGTCGTTAAGCTACACGGAACACACTCAGCAACTGGTCGACTACGTGGTTGAGATGGGCTATACCCATGTTGAAATGCTACCCGTTATGGAACACCCATTTGATGGCTCATGGGGTTACCAGCCGGTTGGATTGTTTGCTCCAACCTCCCGCTACGGCACAGTAGATGAATTCAAAGCCTTGGTGGATGCACTCCACCAAGCAGGTGTTGGCGTGATTATGGATTGGGTGCCCGCCCACTTCCCCACCGATGGTCATGGCCTTGGCAACTTCGATGGTTCCAAACAATACGAATACCCAGACCCTAAGAAAGGCTGGCATACGGAGTGGAACTCCCTGATTTACGATTTTGGCAAAGAGCATGTCATTGATTACTTAATCAGTAACGCGAATTTCTGGCTGGAAGAATTCCACATTGATGGACTGCGAGTCGACGCGGTCGCCTCTATGTTGTACCTAGATTACTCTCGCAAAGACGGAGAATGGGTGCCAAACGTAGACGGCGGCAACCAAAACTACGAAGCGATTGCCTTTTTACGCCGCCTCAACGAAACCGTCTACCTCAACCATCCCCGCTGCTTCACCATTGCCGAAGAGTCCACGGCTTTCCCTGGCGTGTCCAAACCGACCTACATGAATGGTCTCGGCTTTGGCTTTAAGTGGAACATGGGCTGGATGAATGACTCCTTAGAGTACATCAGCAAAGACCCCATCTACCGCCAGTACCACCAAGGAGAGCTGACGTTCTCCATGGTTTACGCCTACGATGAACAATTCATTTTGCCTATTTCCCACGATGAAGTGGTACATGGGAAAGGCTCAATGATTGCTAAAATGCCGGGGGATGCTTGGCAGAAGTTTGCTAACTTGCGTGCTTTTACCAGCTACATGTACTTCCACCCGGGTAAGAAGCTTAATTTTATGGGCAACGAGCTGGCCCAGGGTATGGAATGGAGTCATGAACGCTCTCTGGATTGGCATCTGCTTGATGTGGACTTCCACAAAGGCCAACAGCAACTGACGAAAACCTTGAACCACCTCTACAAGGACGAGCCAGCCCTCCATCTTGACCATTCCCCTAGTGGCTTTGAGTGGATCAGCTTAGACGATTCTGCTAATTCAATATTAGCCTTCATTCGTAAAGCGAAAGGCTCTTGTGAACACATTATTGTGGTAGTGAACTTCACCCCGACACCACAGGAAAACTACTGTATTGGAACCCCTATGGCAGGTCGTTATGAGTGCATCTTTAACTCTGATGATGAAGCATACACAGGCAGCAACTACCCAGTGGCAGCGTCATACAACACTCAGAACACCCCAAGTCATGGACGTGACCAAAGCCTGACTTTGCAAGTTCCGCCCTTGGCGGCCGTTGCTTTTAAATGGGTCGAGTAACACAAACGCGTTAATCATATATTGGAGAACACCATGACACGGGAATGGCAAACCACATCAGGAACCCCCTTACCGCTAGGCGCAACGGTGACGGCTAACGGTGTGAACTTTGCCGTGTTCTCCGAATACTCAAGCCAGCTTTATCTGTGTCTTTTTGACCAGGAAGGTGTCGAAATTAGCCGCTTGCCTTTTACCCACAAGTCTCGCGGCATCTGGCATATGGAAGTCATGGACGTGCACGAAGGCCAGCAATATGGTCTACGTGCAAGTGGCCCATTTGAGCCAGACAAGATGCACTTATTTAACGAGAGCAAACTGCTCATTGACCCTTACGCAAAATCTCTGAGTGATCGTTTGGTATTCCATCCAGACCAAGTCACCTTTGATGCATCAGGCGGTGCGGATCACAAAGACTCCGCCCATTGTGTCCCCAAGTCCATTGTCCGCTCAGTGCCACCCAAAGCACACAACAAGCCCTCGCGCCCCAAGGCATCGGCCCGTAGCCTATACGAAATGCACATCAAAGGCTTCACCCAGCAACTAGAGATTGATCCTGTACTACAAGGCACCTATTTAGGGGTCTGCAGTGACCTTGCCATCAAGCATCTTAAAGAACTTGGCATTAGTACCATTCAACTTATGCCCTGTTTTGCTTTTGCCGACGAAGTCCATCTGCTCGATAAAGAGCTCAATAACTACTGGGGCTACAACCCAATCAATTTCTTTACCCCTGATGATCGCTACGCTATTGAAGACCCGGTCACGGAATGTCAAACCATGATTGCCACCCTCCATGAGGCGGGGTTCGAAGTCATTATAGACGTGGTATATAACCACACGGCAGAAAGTGAACTGGATCATGGCACGACCTGCTACCGAGGGTTAGACAATGCGCTCTATTATCGCCATGAGGGGGGCAAATATCTTAATTACACAGGCTGTGGTAATTGTGTGGACACCTATCAGCCTTCTACCATTCGACTAGTCTGCGACAGTATGCGCTATTGGGTCGAAATCATGGGAGTGGACGGTTTTCGCTTTGACCTTGGGGTCGACTTAGGACGAGAAGATCATGACTTCTCACCAAAAGCTCCCCTGCTGCAAGCCATTTTGCAAGACCCTATCCTGAGCACCACCACACTGGTTATGGAGCCTTGGGACATTGGTCCTGGTGGCTATCAAGTGGGGCAGTTCCCCCGTAGTTTTATTGAATGTAATGATAAATATCGTGACACGGTGCGGCGCTTTTGGCGAGGTGACGCCACCGTAGTGCCAGAATTCGCCACCCGCATCATGGGCTCCAGAGACCTATTTCACAAAGGCTACAAATGCGCCCTACACTCAGTGAATTATGTCACCTACCACGATGGCTATACGCTACATGATCTGGTGTCTTATCATCGCCGACACAATCTAGCCAACCATGAAAACAACCGAGACGGCCATACGGATAACATCAGTCAAAACTTCGGCATCGAAGGAGAAACCCAAGATCCAAGAGTTTTAAAAGACCGTCTGACTCAGCAAAAATGCTTTATTGCAACTCTCCTACTTAGCCAAGGGACACCGCACTTTTTAGGGGGCGACGAACTCTCCCATACCCAACAGGGCAACAATAATGCCTATTGCCAAGACAATAAAATTACTTGGTTAGATTGGTCCCCGACCTCCGCCAGCCAAGAGTTAACAAACACCGTTAAATCATTACTGGCAATCCGTAAGCAATATCCTATCTTGGCAGAGGCCATTCTGCCGGATGATGGCTTGTATCAACACCAAATTTCAGATGAGGTCACCTGGTACAACGAGTTTGGCAAAACCATGACAGGAGCAGACTGGGAGGATGCGGAAAGAGACTATCTATCCCTAGTGCTATATAACAACCAATCAAACGAAGCACTCTGGCTCGTCTTCTATCGAGAGGATTTTGAGCTCCAGATTGAATGCCCTCAACCGTATACCTTGGATACCCTGTTATATTCCACTGGAGAGCAAACTTTAACAGGTCAAAATATTACTTTAGACACTCGCTCAGTGCTGCTATTTAAGCTAAAGTCAAACACTGAATAACGTGTTCTAAAGGCAGCAATAGTGGTAGTAAGGACACATTTAAAATAGGAACAGGTTTGTGGCAGAAGTAAGCGTCCCCGATTTTAAAAATTTAGATAAAGCCAACGAAAAGCAAAGCGACAAAAAATCCAGCAAACGCGTTCTAATCATCGAAGACATCGGTGAAATGCGCCTTATGCTCAAGTCTCTTATGACCAGTTTAGGTTACTCTAAAATAGATATTGAGCCCTCTGGACAAGCAGGACTTAAACGGATTCTCAGCGGTCGTTATGACATCGTTCTATCTGATTACAATCTTGGTGGCAGCGTAGATGGCCAACAGATACTTGAAACCACACGCAAAACTTACTCCCTAGACCATTCAACCATTTTTATGATGATTACCGCTGACACCGCTTATGAAGCAGTGGTCAGTGTTCTCGAATACCAGCCGGATAGCTATCTGGTGAAGCCCTTTCCACCTGAAGCTTTTATGCGTCGTTTAGGGCGTGTGATCCAGCAAAAGAAATCCTTCGAAAAGCTCAATCAAGCACGCATGAAAGAAGACTGGGACGAGGTGATTGTCCAAGCAAAAGAAGTCATGACCGTCCATAAGCCCTATGGCAGCTTGTGCCTCAAAGCTATCGGTGAAGCCCTATACGCTAAAGGGGAATACAAGGCGGCTAAAACCCACTATATGCTCATCACCCAGAAGCACAAAAATTTAGCTTGGGCATACTTTGGTATTGCCCAATGTGAAATGGCTTTGGGCGCCTTTGCAGGGGCAGCTAAAAATCTAGAAACCACGGTAAACCTTAGCCGACATTTTTTATCTGCCTATGATCTCTTAGCGGACGCCTATGAGGAACTCAACCAACTGAGTGATGCTCAACAAGCCCTACGAACGGTGCTTGAAGTCTCTCCACGGTCTCCTGAACGCAGTAAGCGCTTAGGGGATATCAGCGCCAAGCTAAAAGATTGGTATACCGCGGAGCAAGCTTATTCACGAGTGATACGTTTAAGTCGGGAAACCGCTGAAGAACATGTAGAGATGTATTATGATCACCTACAATCCATTACCAACCTGATCGCATCCGGAGACGAAAGTAAAACTCTTAATGAGAAGTTCAAACGCTCTCTTATTCGTCTTCGTATTATTGGCAAAGCCAGCCCCACCGCCGTAACTAACTCGTTCCGCATTGAAGTACAACAATACGTCACCCGCAATCACCTTGGGGAAGCGGTCAAAACTTGGAAAAACTGGCACAGACTGATCCAAGAAGGTCGTGCCTCACCTCTAACACAAGCCCAAGAAATGACATTAAAGAAAAAACTCGGGCTTCTTTAATTAGAATGAATTCATGCAAAATGCTCAACACCCTTATGGGGCTTTGACACCAGATACCGTAATTGATGCGGTGGAATCTGTCGGCCTCTTTTCAGACTTTCGTCAATACCCCCTAAACAGCTACGAAAACCGCGTTTATCAAGTAGGTATTGAAGACAGTGCCCCCTTGATTGTGAAGTTTTATCGGCCAAACCGCTGGACCTCTGAACAGATCCAAGAAGAACATGATGTGCTGTTAATGCTAAAAGACCAAGGGGTATCTGTTGCGGCACCTTTGTCTTTCCATGGACAAACCTTGTTTGAACACAAAGGCTTCTTTTTCTCCTTAACGGAAAAACAACGGGGCACACCACTAGAAGCGGGTGATCTGGACCAGCTCTTTGCTATTGGCGAGCTAATTGGCGAATTGCATCACGCCACCGAATCCTGGCAAACCCAGCACCGTCCTAATATTCAAGCCTCAGGACACATCCAGCAATCCAGTGAGTTCATCCTACACAGCGGCTTTTTACCCAAAAAGCTCACCAGTGGTTATCAAAGCTTGATTCAGGAAGTACTGACGTTAACGACCAAAACCCAGCAAAACAGCCCTGCCAAGGTTCGCTTTATTCATGGAGATTGCCATCGTAGCAACCTATTGAATACGGACAATGGCTTAGTACTGTTAGATTTTGATGATTGCCGTATGGGCATGGCGGTACAAGACCTGTGGCTGCATGTATCGGATTCCGATGCCAAACAGCAGCAACTGAGTGAATTGATTGAAGGTTACGAAAGCCATCATTCGTTTGATACCAGAGAATTGGATCTAATTGACGTTTTTATGGCTGAGCGCCACATCGCCTATAGCGCATGGATCGCCGAACGCTGGGCTGACCCTGCCTTTCCTACCATCTTCCCGCACTTTACCGGGGAAGACTTTTGGCGACAGCATGTTGGTGATTTAGAAGAAATGGTTCGACAATGGGGAAAATGGCGCTAATCAGCGCCATGAGACACACGAATCTCAATCAAATTATTATCTGGATCATTAATAAACAGCGAATGCAGTCCTGCTTCAGGGGTCGATTCATCTAGGATAATGATTGATTCTTTTGCCAGATGGGTGCGAATCTGGTCAAGACTCCAATCACTAGTGAAACAAAAGCTTCCTGCACCTTCTAGTGCATGATGGCGAATCTCTTGTCCTAATACTTGAAAATAAATGGTTTGAGTACCACAAGCCACCGCTTGCCCAGAACTCACAGCAGGCAGCCCTAGCACGCGCTGATAAAATGATACAGCACGTTCCACATCTAATACCGTCAACACAAGATGCTCAAAGCGATTAATCACAATGCTACCCTCAACGTCGATCACGGCATGCAATCACTTCGATTGCATCACATCCTTAAACAAGGTTTGTAACGACTGCTTCCCAGACACCAACTGGTCTTTTTTTACACGGGAAAGCTGCTTAATCCGATACTCCACCTGCATGGCCATACGTTTGTCCAATACAGATTCTGACCAAACCAATTGTAGGGGCCCTTTGCCTTTTAGATAGCGAGCCCCTTTGACTTTACCCTGCGTATGCTCATCAAAACGGCGCGTCAAATCCGTGGTAACCCCAGTGTAAAGGGTATTAAGTCGAGTTTTAATGATGTACACGAACCAAGGTGTTGCCGTCATACTCACAGTTCAATCAGGAATTTCGAATCTGATTAGTCTCGCATCTCACGAAGTGTTTTTCTACACACATCGATCAGGAAATTCCCCCCATTCGCTTTACGCGTTTCCGCCTGTCTTGATGACTCGCAAATGCCCACATCTTTTAACGTCTCGTCAGAACAATGGCGCAGCTGTTGGCGGGTTTTAAACTGTCTCGCACTCTCTTTTATGGAATGGATCAAAGCAATCACTATCATAGGTCACCTCCGTGACAACGTTTTCTAAGCCTGACCATAGAATAGCCATTGCCTGATATCCGCTGCAGACCCAGACAGATACGATTTTTTCCATACAGAAAACCCTAATCACATCTGTATTGTCGAAAAAAGCCCATTCTGTATGGAATAAATCCCCAAGTGACTGCCTATAATGGCGTATTAGCACCAAGATTAGGGGGAATTCATGAGTCTGTATGGGGAATTAGCTAACCGTTTGCGGGAACACATTGAGCATGGGTTTTATAAGCGTGGAGACAAGCTCCCCTCTGTAAGACAGCTTGCAACGGAACACGGGGTCAGCATTTCAACCGTACAAGAAGCCTATCGTGTTCTTGAAATGGAACGCCTGGTAGAAGCTCGCCCCAAATCTGGCTATTTTGTTCCTCGAGAATCCACTAACGATCGCCTACCGGAAACTTCCAGACCGCCCCAACGTCCACTGGAAGTGTCCCAATGGGAGCAAGTGCTAAACCTGTTGTCTAACCGACCAGCAAACACACGTATCCAGCTGCAGCACGCTGCACCCGTGATGATCGGCAACACTATAAAACCCTTGCTTAAATCACTATCTGAGCTGCACCGATCACGCCCTGAATGGGGACTAGGATACGGTGACATACGAGGTCATATTGATTTACGGGAGCAACTGTCTCGCTTAGCGGTATCGTCAGGCTGCCAATTACACCCAGACGACCTAGTGGTCACTTCCGGCTGTCAGGAAGCCTTATCTGTCTGCCTTAGAGCCGTAACGGAACCGGGAGACATAATCGCCATAGAATCCCCCTGTTTCTATGGTGCTATGCAAGCCATCAAGGCTGCCAACTTAAAAGCGCTCGAGATTCCCACTCACCCAGAGCACGGCATCAGCCTTGAAGCCTTAGAATTGGCCTTGGATCAATGGCCAATCAAAGCCATATTAGTCACGCCAACCGCCAATAACCCCCTTGGCTTCGTGATGCCTGAAGACAAAAAGCAGGCCCTTTACAAGTTAGCGCAACAGTACGATATCGCCATCATAGAAGACGACATTTACGGTGATCTGACCTACGAATTTCCTCGTCCCCGTTCCATAAAAGCATTCGACAATGATGGGCGGGTATTACTCTGCTCCTCATTCTCCAAAACTGTCGCACCAGGGATGCGGGTAGGCTGGATCGCAGCTGGACGCTATCGAGACAGAGTCACCCACATCAAATATGTTAGCAGCTCCATGTGCCCTACCTTGTCCCAGCTGGCGTTAGCAAAATTCATGCGTCAAGGTGGCTACGATCGCCATATTCGCAAGATGCGTACACTCTATGCGGACAGTCGCGATCATTTATTGGAGGCTATCCAGCGCCACTTACCCAGCAGCACTCGGGTGACTCGCCCCGCTGGAGGCTTTGTCCTCTGGGTCGAATTTGCACCCGAAATCGACACGGTAGCACTGACTGAAAAAGCGCAAAATAAAGGGGTGGCCATTGCTTCAGGGGCACTATTCTCCGCCACAGGTAAATACCGAAGTTGCTGTCGTTTGAACTATTCAGACCAAACACCAGTCCTAAGGGAAGAAGGCATTAAAATACTGGCTGAACTGATACGTACTGAGTATCCGGGCGCCTATTCATAAGCCACTGTAAATATTGTGCAAATAATATAGGCTATTGTCTTAGCTACTTAATTTTGGGCGGTTTCTCAGTACACTGCCCCTTTACGATCAAATGGACAATTGAATGGCGCGACCCTTCTTTTCAGCTAAGACCAGTTTACTGACATTAAGCTTCAGCATTTTGGTCGGATGCAGTGCCACACCTGAGCGGCATAATTACAGCGAGACCGCTCATGAAGCCTTAACGACAGAAAACACAGCCTTGTTTGGCGAGCCGCAAACACGCTCAGAAGTTCTCTTACTTGAAGACATTATTAATGACCCTTTTTTAGATGAACTGACCAAGCAGGCACTGCAAGGCAACCCAAGTCTCCAAAAAACAGCCCTGTCCCTAGAAGCCAGCGCTTGGAACATTAAAAGCCTCCGCGGAGAAAGCTTACCCAGCGCGAGCGCAAGTTTATCTGCCCAAGAAAGCAGCGATAGCGACACCACATATAGTGCTGGCCTAAGTGTCAGTTGGCAGCTTGATCTGTGGTCAAAGCTTAATGACAGTCGCTCCGCTGCGGAAAAAACCCTCGCCAGTGATGCGGAAACCTTCCGCGCCAGCCAAGCCACGTTAGTAGGTAATGTGATGAAGAACTGGTTGCTGCTCATCGCCAATCAAAGAGCCATCGACATCGAACAACAGCGTTTGATCCTGTTAGAAACCAATGAAAAACTGATCATTCAGCGCTTTCGAAATGGCTTAGGCACCTTAGAAGGATTGGACGAAGCCAAAACGTCTACCTCCCAATCCCGTGCAGACTTGGCGGAATACCAAGAAACACTGGCCAGCAACCAACGGGCGATGAAGCTATTGCTTGGCGATAACAAAGACTTCCCCATGCCGCCATCAAAAGACTATCCAGAAGTGTATGTCTCCCTTGACGAGCTCCCTGCCCAAGACCTTTCTGCTCGTCCGGACATTCGTGCGGCCTACCTTGCCATTGAGGCGGCGGACCTAGAGGCTAATGTGGCCTTTAAAGACATGCTGCCATCCCTTAGCCTCAGTGCCACATTAAGCGACAGTGGCCCTTCATTAAGAGACGCTCTATTTGTCTCTCCTGTTTGGTCTTTGCTGGGGCAGTTGACCGCCCCACTCTTCCAAGGAGGACAACTAAAGGCTGCCAGTGAAATTGCAAAATTAGACGTGGCACAGAGCTACCAAGACTACCGCAGCACCCTACTGACAGCAGTAAACGAAGTAGAAGACGCCTTAGGACAAGAGAAAGTGATTAACACCCAACGTATGCATATTAGGGATGCACTGACCACTGCCGAAAGCAATCTTTCCCTTTATGAACAAAAGTATCGGGGCGGCTTAGTGGAGCTCAGTGATTTAATCAGTGCTCAGCAATCCGTCTACGACCTAGAAGCACAGCTCGATACTCTGCAATACGAACAATTGACCAACCGCGTCGATCTCGGTTTAGCCCTTGGCTTAGGAGTTAAAAACCCATGAAACGAATATTGCCTTGGCTAACCCTAGCAATCGCCCTTGCTCTATTAGTGGGCATTTATCTCTATGTACAACATGCTATTGAGGCCAATAATTCCCGAATTGCTCAACCCCGTCCACCGGCAAAGGAAAACCCTTTAAACGTGACCGTAGTGACAGTATCGCCAGCAAAACATGCAGCTCAAATCCAAGCGGTAGGGCTTGCGTCACCGCGCTATGACCTCACCCTAACCAATCAGGTCGCCGGCGAAATCATTACTATGTCACCCTCCTTTGATGTGGGAGAACAAGTGCGTCAGGGGCAAACTTTACTGACCTTAAGAAACGTGGAGTTAAGCGCAGATCTTGCCAGTGCTCAAAATGACGTGGCCACGTCAGAACTGGCGTTAAAAGAAGAACAACGCCAAGTAGAACAAGCCAATGCAGAATGGCGTGCTGCTGGCTTAGAAGGTGAACCCGCTTCCGATCTCGTTCTAAGAGCACCACAGTTGGCCGCCGCCCAAGCCGATCTCACCTCTGCCAAAGCTGCCCTAGCACTGGCTCAAGACAATGTTAAGAAGCTTAAGATCACCGCTCCCTTCGATGGCATCATCACCGCTCAGAATGCGTCTCCAGGTGAATACTTAAGCAGTAACTCAGAGCTTGCCACCCTATACAGCTCAGACGAAGTGTCGATTGAGTTGCAACTCAGCGCACAAGATTGGAATAAGCTACCAACAGGTCAACAAATGCTTGCCCAAAACTGGCAAGCCAGCATTCGCAGTATCGATGGACAGCAACAATGGCAAGGTTATGTGAAGCGTGTGGGATTACATGTGAATTCAGAATCAGGCTTGCGTAGCTTATACATTGCCGTTGATCGCCCCCTTGAACTAACCCCCGCTTTGCTACCCGGTAGCTACGTATCTGTGATCGTTCAAGGAATGGAAACCGACAACCTATGGCAGCTTCCCAACTCAGCACTGAGTCAAAAAAGCCAAATTTGGTATGTGAATGCAGACAATCGCCTCGCTAATTTCGATGCGACACCTCGCTTTGTGGATCAAGATTACGTGTACATAGACGTACCAGAGAACCTTGCCCAAGCCCCTCAAAAGATCTTAACTCAACCCTATAACAGCTACCTAAAGGGCATGCTAGTGACGCCTGAAGAAGTGGTGTCACCATGAATCCAGAAAATGCTCGCGGTATCATTCCCTGGTTTGCTAACAACCCTGTTGCAGCCAACCTGTTATTAGTTCTAGTGATCGCTTTAGGCGTCCTCAACATGGACAGTCTAAATCGGGAAGCCTTCCCGAGTTTAACCCCCAACCGAGTGGCGATTTCCATCAGTTACGACAGTGGTTCCGCCCAAGCCACTGAAGAAGGGGTAGCCATCCCGGTGGAGCAAGCACTACAAGGTGTGTTAGGGATTAAAAACCTCACCACAGCGTCGACGGGCTCCAGTATGTCTGCAAGCATCGAAATGCAGGATGGGTATGATATCGATACGCTACTAGACGATGTAAAAGACAATTTGGACCAAGTCACGTCTTTTCCAGATGAGGCCGACCCTGCGGTCGTCTCCAAAGCCATGAGGGAAGAACACGCCATTTGGATTCAGCTTCACGGGGCGACAGATCGTCGTACGCTACAGACCCTTGCCACCGAACTAGAGTCCGACTTACTGGAAAACCAGTACATTAATTCCGTTTCCATCAGTGGCTGGCTTGACCCCACCATTATGATAGAGGTGGATCGTCGCAAGCTAGAAGCCTACAACCTTACCCTGAGTGAAGTGGCTACCGCCATCAATAATGAGTCTAGCCCTTCCACCGTTGCCACCTTGCGAAATGAAGACATATATCTACACGTCCGAGCTTCAGAACAAGCCTATGTGAAAGCAGACTTCGCGGCCATTCCGATCTTAAGCCTTAGCACTGGTGGCAGCCTGCGTCTGGGGGATATTGCCAATATTCGTGATGCCTTTGATGAGGACGACTTTGTTCTGTCCCGCTTCAATGGCGAATCAAGCCTCGCTTTACAAGTGATCACTTCAGGGCAAGATGACATCACCAACTCCGTTAACGGTGCTAAAAGCGTAGTTAACGATTGGTTAGAGGCGGGACGTTTACCTCAAGGGGTATCCCTGTCTACTTGGTATGATCGCAGTGAATCCATAAACGACCGATTATCCTTAATGATTCAAAACGCCATCACAGGCATTCTTTTTGTGTTTATCATGCTGGCGGTATTTTTAAACCTCACCGTGGCTTTCTGGGTCGCCATGGGCTTGCCGTTTATCTTCTTTGGCACCCTATTCGCCATGGGGTTAGAGAGCATCGATCTGACCCTAAACATGTTTACCACCTTTGGATTTATTATGGCCCTTGGTATTGTCGTTGACGACGCCGTGGTCATTGGGGAGAGCGTCTACTCAGTACGCTCCAAGGAAGGTGACACCCTAGCGAATACCATCAAGGGGACTATGCGTGTCGCGGTCCCTACGCTATTTGGTGTGTTCACGACGGTGGCAGCGTTTTGGGCGCTCTCCAACATTAGCGGCCGCTTAGGGCAGCTATATGCCCAATTTGCTGCGGTGGTCGCAATCTGTTTAGTGCTTTCCGTTGTGGAATCCAAGCTGATTTTGCCAGCCCACCTTAGTCACCTTAATACCCAACGTCGCAAAACCGACAACCCGCTTCTTAAAGCTTGGGGCGCCATACAACATGGGGCTGATGCCAGCTTACAAT
The DNA here is from genome assembly GCF_042679525.1 of Rhodanobacter aciditrophus. Classification (GTDB taxonomy): domain Bacteria; phylum Pseudomonadota; class Gammaproteobacteria; order Pseudomonadales; family Marinomonadaceae; genus Marinomonas; species Marinomonas aciditrophus. Next base: position 29,643 of record NZ_JBHTMN010000018.1, on the reverse strand, counting down.
GGTTCAATGAGCGCATTTATTTCAATTTAATCAAACAGTCCATTCAGCACAGATACGCCATTCTGGTGGCCTTTATCGCCCTTTTTGTTTTGGTTGTATCTATGCCACTCACTGGCGCTATGCGAATGAGTTTTTTCCCGAATATTCCAGGGGATACTATTCGTGCCAGCGTGACCATGTATAACGATGTGAGTTATGGGCAGACGAGTCGTGTTCTGTCCCTAATGGAAAACACAGCCCACCAAGCAGACCGAAACTTGCTGAAAGGTGCGTCCGATTCAGGCATCGAAAACTTCCAAATCACCTCCAGTGATGACCAATCTGGTAACTTACGAATAGAACTCAACAGCGATGCACCCTATACGGCGGCCGCCTTCGCACAGGAATGGCAGAAGCTAACCGGCTCCCCAGAAGGCGTCAGCAATCTACGAATCCGAAGTGCTTGGGAATCTGTAGATGCGCTACGGGTAGAACTACGGGGCAGTGATAACAACGTGCTCAGCGGAGCCATGACCACCTTTATAGAAAAACTCAATGCCGTGCCTGCGGTACGTGGCATTGAAGAGAGCGATGCTGCCACAGAGTCAAGGCTGGTCCTAAACCTCAATGATCAAGGACGCGCACTGGGCCTGACCACTAGCGGGTTAGCAAGCCAGATTTCACGCAATTTTGATGGTCAGGTCGTGCAAAAATATCAACGTGATAACAATGAGATCGAAGTCCGACTTGGCTATCCAAGTGACCAGCAGGAAAGTCCGGCTAACATTCTCAATACGCAAGTGACATTAGATGATGGCACTCGAGTGCCATTGGCATCCGTTGCCAGTCTGACGCAGGAAACAGCGCAAACTAAGATTACTCGGATTGATGGCAAGCGTTCGGTTTACCTTTCTGCCGAAGTGGATAAAGATCAAATGTCATCCACTGAGGTGGTCGCCTATCTTAAAAGCGCCATTGAGCCAGAAATGAAACAGCGCTTTCCATCCGTGGATCTTTATTACTCAGGGGAAGCAGAACAAAGGGCTGAAACCCAATCTTCCATGATTCAGATGTTCGCCATCGCCATGTTGATCATCTATGGCTTACTGGCGATTCCATTGAAATCCTATAGTCAGCCTCTGATCATTATGATGGCGATCCCCTTTGGAGTGGTCGGCGCTTTATTGGGGCATTGGTTCAATGATCTGGCCTTAGGGATCTTCTCCCTCAATGGCATCATTGCCTTGTCGGGTGTGGTCGTAAATGACAGTTTGCTGTTAACGTCACGGTTTAACGAACTGCGTAAAGAAACCATCCATATAAAGCGGGCGATTGTTGAAGCCTGTCAAAGCCGTCTACGAGCCGTTCTACTCACGTCGATCACGACCTTTGCAGGTTTGGTACCGATTCTTGGAGAAACCTCGCGACAAGCTCAGGTAATGGTGCCCGCGGCGGTGTCTCTGGCCTACGGCATTTTATTCGCTACCTTAATAACCTTAGTACTGATACCGGTTATGCTCATGATCAAAGAGGATTTGACCTACGGCATAAACAAATTCAAATCCTTGTTTCGCTCGAAGGAAGATGTACTACCTTAGACACTGGCTCAGTATTCGTTCAGCTTAATGGAGGGGCTTAACCAAATAGGCAAGCTGTAAAGCAGCGTCTTTTGGTTGCCCCATTTTCATATGCTCGGGAAAAGGTTCAACGTAGTCCATGGGCTCATAGCCTCGCCGAATAAGGTATTGGAGCACATCTTCCCGAGGGAATAAGATAGAGATACTCGCCAAGGTCACACCAAAGAGGTTACGACAATCTTGCTCTAGTTTTTTTAGTGCCGCATCCCCCACTCCCTGTTGTTGTACATAGGGATGTACCGCTAACGATGTAATGTAGGCCTCATTGGCGGCAATGCTGGCATGTATGGTCGCCACAATAATGTCATTACGACGATGCACATACACAACTCCTTGACGGTCTTTGATTTGAGAGCGCACCTGAGCCACACTCAGGCGAGGCCCGTCCACCCATGCTCGCTCATCAGTCCAGCCCCCTTCCCCACGGTAAGCGTTATTTATAAGCGTGGTGATTTCGTCCGCATCATCTAGCTGCGCCATTTCAAAATGTACTTGATTGGAACGCATATCGCCTCCCTTTAAATATCTTTTGAATAGTCTAATCCTTTGCCAAACAGCAATTGCGTAAATACCGTTTATTTTTATTTTAGATTAATAAATTGATTCTGTACTTGGTCAGTATTTCGCAGGGATTTACGACTCTTCGACTAAAGTCTCAATTCTTCTTTACACGGGCACTGCTACATTGAATGTGCAAATAAAAATAACAAAGGAGATCGACTGTGTCGGATCATACTCAAAACCAAGAAAACTACTGGAAGGCGAACGTCAGATTGATTTTTGGCTGTTTAATCGTTTGGGCATTCGTGTCTTACGGTTGCGGTATTCTGCTTCGTCCTTTGCTTGCAGGCATCGAAATCGGGGGAACAGATTTAGGATTCTGGTTTGCTCAACAGGGCTCCATCATCAGCTTCATCATTTTAGTGTTTTTCTACGCTTGGCGTATGAATGCGCTAGATAAAGAATTCGGGCTTGAGGAGTAATCAGCATGAGTCAGTTTACTATTAACTTGTTGTTCGTAGGGGCGTCCTTCGCACTCTACTTTGGTATCGCCATCTGGGCGCGTGCCGGCTCCACCAAAGAGTTCTACGTTGCTGGCGGTGGTGTTCACCCTGTCATGAATGGTATGGCAACGGCCGCTGACTGGATGTCTGCTGCATCCTTCATTTCGATGGCGGGCCTAATCGCTGCTGGCGGTTACGCTAACTCTACCTTCCTAATGGGCTGGACGGGTGGCTATGTATTGCTTGCAATGCTGTTGGCACCTTACCTACGTAAGTTCGGTAAATTTACCGTGCCAGACTTCATTGGTGATCGTTTCTACTCCAAATCGGCCCGTCTTGTGGCCGTTGCCTGTTTGATCATTGCGTCGGTAACCTACGTAATTGGTCAAATGACAGGTGCAGGGGTGGCGTTCTCTCGCTTCTTAGAAGTAGACAAAGACACTGGCTTAATCATCGCTGCTGTAGTGGTATTCTTCTACGCCGTATTAGGTGGTATGAAGGGCATCACTTACACTCAGGTGGCACAGTACTGTGTATTGATTGTGGCTTACACCATTCCAGCCGTGTTCATCTCCTTGCAACTAACAGATACCTTCATTCCAGCTATTGGTTTGTTCTCTGAACACACTCAATCTGGCATGCCTTTACTACAGAAACTGGACGAAGTGGTACGTGAACTTGGTTTCCGTGACTACACAGCCGACGTAGACAACAAGGTCAACATGGTTCTGTTCACCTTATCTTTGATGATAGGTACCGCTGGTCTACCTCACGTAATCATTCGTTTCTTCACGGTACCTAAGGTAGCAGATGCACGTTGGTCTGCGGGTTGGGCACTAGTATTCATCGCGTTGCTTTACCTAACTGCACCAGCAGTAGCATCTATGGCACGCTTGAACCTAATGACAACCATTTACCCAGAAGGTCCAACAGCTGAATCCATTCAATACGATGAGCGCCCTGATTGGATTCAAACTTGGGAGCAAACGGGTCTAATCAAATACGAAGATAAAAACGGCGACGGCCGCATCCAGTTCTACAATGACACCCCTGCTTTTGCTGATGAAGCAACCGCACGTGGCTGGGCTGGCAACGAGCTAACGGTTAACCGTGACATCTTAGTATTGGCAAACCCAGAGATCGCGAACCTACCAGGTTGGGTAATTGGTTTGATCGCAGCGGGTGGTTTGGCAGCAGCATTGTCTACTGCAGCAGGTCTACTACTGGCGATTTCCTCTGCGGTAAGTCATGACTTGATCAAAGGTTCTATCAATCCAGACATTACTGAGAAAGGTGAGTTGTTGGCGGCTCGTATTTCCATGTTCTTTGCCATCATTGTTGCCACCTACCTAGGCATGAATCCACCAGGGTTCGCGGCTCAGGTGGTTGCATTAGCCTTCGGTATTGCAGCAGCGTCTATCTTCCCTGCGCTGATGATGGGTATCTTCTCTAAACGTGTTAACAGTAAAGGTGCCGTATTCGGTATGCTAGCAGGCCTAGGCTGTACGCTGGTTTACATCTTTACTTACCTAGGTTGGTTCTTCATCCCAGGTACAAACACATTAGCGAATACACCTGATAACTGGTTGTTTGGTGTTTCACCATTGTCATTCGGTGCCATCGGTGCGGTGATTAACTTCGCAGTTGCCTTCATCGTGTCAAGCATGACCGAAGACGTACCAGAAGAGATCCAAGAACTTGTCGAAAGTGTTCGTTACCCTAAAGGGGCTGGCGGCGCAGTCGATCACTAATCGTTAGCCTAAGCTGACTGAGCCTAGCCCCACTTGGGGCTAGGCATTTAACAAGATGATAATAAGAAGGTGACTTTATGCTTTGGGAATTAATCGCGACCATCTGTGCAGGCCTTGCTGGTGCGGGTATCGCCCTATTCGTCCGTAAGCTGTCGTTAAAGAAAGCACCCAAATGGCTAGTCCCTGCCTTTGCTGGCATCGGCATGCTCAGCTTCCAGATTCAAAGTGAATACACTTGGTATTCTCATCAAGCAAGCTTACTACCTGATGGCGTTGTCGTCGTCAAAACCGTAGAAGAAGAAGCCCCATGGCGTCCATGGAGCATGTTTTACCCACAGACCACTCGTTTCATTGCCGCCGACATTAACAACGCTGCACAAAACAACGTCAATGATGATATCTATCTGGTGGATCTGTATTTTTTCGAGCGTCGCTTGTCTGCTAAGCGCGTCCCTCAAGTCGTCCATTGTGGCGCGGGTGCTAGAGCGGATTTCACAAATAAATTAAGCATCCCAGCAGGAGACACTGTGAGCTCTTCTGAATGGCAAAGCCTAGCCAGTGACGATCCATTGTTAAAAGCGGTATGCCAAAAACCTTCCGCATAATGAATCCCATTCATTCCAAATTCAGAAACAGCGTTTGCACTGTCTGAACATTTGATCAAAATAGAAGGCTCTTAGATAAGGGCCTTTTATGCATTTTACCGAGCAAGAACGAGAAACACTCTACAAGGTTATTTTTAATCGCCGCGATGTGCGCCGTGAGTTTCTACCTGATCCCATTCCAGAAGCGGTTATTCAGCGATTGCTCAAGGCAGCCCATCATGCACCGAGTGTCGGTTTCATGCAGCCATGGGACTTTATTGTCATCACCCAATCTGATACCCGACGCCGCATCAAAGAAGGCTTTGAGACCGCTAATCGCGAGTCCGCAGATTTGTTTGACGGTGAGCGTAAAACCAAATACCAATCCCTTAAGCTCGAAGGCATTATGGAGGCCCCTTTAGGCATCTGTATCACTTGTGACCGCCAACGCACTGGCAATGTGGTGCTAGGAAAAACCATCAAACCTGAAATGGATCTTTTTAGTGCTGTGTGTGCAGCACAAAACCTTTGGCTTGCGGCCCGAGCAGAAAACTTGGGCATGGGATGGGTGAGCATTTTGCACGACGACGTACTTTACGAAGCCTTAGGTATTCCAGAGCATTTGGAGATTATCGGCTACTTTTGCATCGGCTATGTCTCAGAATTCCAACCATCTCCTGAATTGGAAAAATATGGTTGGCAGTCCCGTCGCGACATCTCTCAAGCCATACATTACGAAAAATGGTCAAACACCGAAAAAGACCAATAGTTTAGTTTTTCTCATCTATCTAGAGAATTTATATCGTTTGTTTAGGCGGCTTTGGAAGCCTATTATTAGCCTATCAAATGAACAAATCCTCGGAGGATAGTATGAGCAACAAAACATTAGTGGAAATGATTGAAGACATCGATACGTCTTACCTTACTGAACAAGAGAAAAACGCTGCCATCGTTAGCGCACAGACTTCTGAAATTCTTGTAGGTTCTGTATTTGCTGCCGTTGCATGGGTTAAAAAAGTAGCTTCTAAAGGCTTCTCAATCGGTTCAGCTAAACCATCTCACGCATAATCTAATGCGGTTTTTAGGTTTCGAGCGCAAGAATTAACATAAAAACGCGCTTACCTAACCTACTTCTTTCTCTGCCCTCCTCTTCGAACATTAATTTTATTTCATCCCACTTAATTTCATCCCTCTTAATAACCATTAAATAGATCCCGAGCTTATTTTTATTCAAGCATACTTTTTTCAGGCACAAAAAAGAGCCACCCAGTTTCCTAAGCAGCTCTCTTTCATAAGCGTTCAATCAGACCATTAGATCTTAGTGGTGGTGACCACCTTCTCCATGAACATGACCGTGCTCGATTTCTTCAGCACTTGCTTCGCGTACTTCAACCACTTCAACTTCAAAGCTTAGTGATTTGCCCGCTAATGGATGGTTGCCATCTAGCAAGATGCCGTCTTCTTCTACACCGATCACAGTAACAGGTTGTTGGCCGTTTGGTGTTTGCGCCATAAACTGCATGCCAACTTCAATAGAGTCAACACCTTGGAAGTTTTCACGTGGCACTTTTTGGATCAGTTCTTGGTGTACAGGGCCGTAGCCTTCTTCTGCAGACACTTCAACTTGCATTGCATCGCCAGCTGCTTTGCCTTGAAGGGCATTATCAAGACCTTCAATGATATTACGAGCACCGCTTAAAAAGACTAGTGGCTCTTGACCTGCAGAGGAATCTAGCACTTCGCCATTTTCATCTTTCAGGGTGTAGTGCATGCTAACAACTGTGTTTTGCGCAATTTGCATTATCTTCTCCTAACATGGATTTGGGAACGAGTGCTTGATAAAAGCAAAATCGTTTTGCGTAACACCGCCACATCACGAACCCTAAGTTTATTCATGTTTAATGGTAACTAAGCCATTGGCCGATGACTACCGTATAGGTCGTTTTATCAGAAATTTGTCACTTATCGCTTAGTATTTAGTCAATAATCACTTTATATGATGTGTTTTGCATATAGGAAAACGAATAATGAGCACATACTATCCAAGCATTTCTCCTGCCTGTATGTGATGTTCGCGACAGATTTCAACGTCGAACACGACTAACGTCTAAAGGCATGGGTCGCGCCCTATGCTACATTAAACGGATTCCAACACTCAGCTAGCAAATGGACCCCATGCAAACATGACGGCTTTTTGGATCATTCTTGCGATACTCTATATTCTCGGCCTCTTTTGGATCGCCACATGGGGCGATAAAGACAGCCCAGCAGCGAAACGACTGACCCGTCATCCGTTGGTTTACAGTCTCTCCCTTGCCATTTACTGTACCGCGTGGACCTTTTATGGTGCCATTGGTGAAGCCACACGCTCTGGGTGGAGCTATCTCCCCATCTTGCTTGGCCCGATTTTGCTGTATCTATTCGGCTTTCGAATTTTAAAGAAGATGATGTTTGTCAGTCATCGCCAAAACATCACTTCTGTGGCGGACTTTATCTCCTCCCGTTACGGTAAACGTCCCCTGACAGCACCTTTGGTCATCCTTATCTGCATGTTGGCGATCATCCCTTATATCGCCTTACAGCTTAAAGCCATTGGGGCGAACTTGGCTTTGTTCGTTAACCAAGACGAATCTTCCGCAAGCTTGGTGGTTTTCATTTCGACTGTCTTGATCGGCGTCTTTGCCATCTTATTTGGCACGCGCAAGGTGGAAGTCACAGAGTACCGCTCAGGTATGATGCTCGCCATAGGCAGCGAATCCTTGTTTAAACTGATCGCTATCATTGCCGTAGGACTAGTAGCCATCTACGCCGCCCAACACAGCTCAGTTGAAGACTTTGCTGCCGAGGTTGATTTAGCTGCCTGGCAGTTAGAGACCTTCACCTCATTCCCGTTTATTATGCAGACCTTGATGGCGGCAGCGGCGGTGATTTGTTTGCCAAGGCAGTTCCACGTCACCATCGTGGATCATCAAAACAGTCGCCAGTCTCGTACTGCCCGCTGGGTGTTTCCATTTTACCTCATGATCTTTGCGGTCCTGATTCCACCTATTGCTCTGGTGGGACAAAGTCTATTTGGTAGCTCAGTGAATGGGGATACCTATGTCATCCAGTTCGCTTTAGAATCCAATAACTTGCCATTGCAAATTCTCATTTTCCTTGGGGGCATGTCAGCCACCACGGCCATGGTGATCATAGCTACCTTTGCCCTCAGTATCATGATCAGCAACGATGTGATCTTGCCACTGATGATCGCCCGCAGCAGTACGAAACGCCGTGGATTACCGACCTATAACCGACGTATTTTGTTAGTACGCCGAATTGCCATGGTAGGCATCTTGGCCCTTGCTTATCTTTATTATCAAGAGATGGCCAATAGCGAATCCTTGGCCAACACAGGCTTGATTGCTTTCTCCTTGGTCTTTCAATTGGTACCGGCCGTATTAGGTGGTCTCTATTGGAAACGCGGCCATGCCTACGGTGTCTACGCAGGGCTGACGTTGGGCTTCTTATTTTGGTTGCTCTGGATGATGCTTCCGATCACTGGCAGCATTGATCTAACGAACTTTGATGGCTATGACTCCCGTACTGAGCTAATCAGTTATGGTGCTTTGATCAGCCTGATTGCCAATACGGTGGGCTACATCTTTGGTTCATTACTGGCCACTGAACGATTGGTAGATCGTATTCAAGCAACTGCCTTTGTGTCGCCCACTTCGGAAGTTGAAAACCGCTTCTTTAAACCCAAAAGCAAGGCCATCAACAGCGACTTATTTGTGTTATTAGAAACCTTCCTTGGGGAGCAAAAGTGTGCCGAGGTCATTCGTACTTTTGAACAGAACTACAACGAAAGCTTGCCAACCAACCAAACGCCCTCCCGCCGTTTTGTGGACTACTGTGAACGGGTATTAGGGGGGGTTTTAGGAGGTTCTTCTGCCCGCACCATAGTCAACTCGCTGCTAGTAGATAAACAAATCAAAATCGAAGAAATGGTGACCTATTTAGATGAGGCCACCCAAGCCATCCAGTTTAACCAAAACCTACTCTTCGTCTCTTTGGATAACCTTGATCACGGCATCAGCGTAGTGGATAAGGACCTGCGCATGGTGGCATGGAACCAAACCTATATGGCCCTCTACCCCTACCCTGAAGGCATGCTCAAGATCGGTCTTTCTGTGGAAGAGCTGATTCGCTATAACGCTGAAAATGGGGAATGTGGTGTGGGCGATGTGGAAGAGCTGGTCAACAAACGACTTGAACATTTACGTAAAGGCACAGGTCACAGATTTTTACGCCGTCGGGCCAACGGCCGTGTCATCGAAATGGTAGGTAATCCCCTGCCAAACGGTGGCTTTGTCACCTCGTTCACCGATGTCACCGAGCACATTGAAAGTCAGCAAGCTCTTAAAGACGCGAATATCGACTTGGAAAAACGCGTAGTCGCCCGTACTCAAGAAGTGCAAAGTATTAACCAAGAGCTGGTTCAAGAGATTGATAGACGGGCGCAAGCGGAGCAACAATTGATCAATGCCAAGGCGGAAGCAGAACACGCCAACGCGTCAAAGACGGAGTTTTTGGCCTTAGCCAGCCACGACATATTACAGCCATTGAATGCCGCTAAGCTGTATCTAGGCGCTCTACAAGAGAGTGACATTCCGGACGATTCCAGTACCACACTGAATAAGCTGGCCGCCTCACTAGAGTCCACCGAAACACTGATCGCAACCCTATTAGAAATCGCTCGACTCGACCAAGGAGCCATCAAACCAACTTTAGTTGATGTGGACATTGGCCCAATCATCGACCCCATCGTGGCGGAATTTGGTGTCATTGCCCAGAGCAAACACCTAAAAATGTCTACCCATATTCGCCCTTGTCGTGTCCACTCAGACCCGGTGTATTTGCGGCGCATTATTCAAAACTTTGTCTCTAATGCCGTCAAGTACACGGAAAAAGGCCGAGTACTCATCTCAGTACGCTCTGTGAAAGACCATATTCGAATTCAAGTTTGGGACACAGGGGTAGGTATTCCAGCCACAGAACAAGCCAAGGTTTTTGAAGACTTTTACCGCTGGGAAAACAACAAAGAGCCAGGCATGGGGCTGGGACTTGGCTTAGTTCGAAGAATGCAGCGACTACTTGGAGTCACCACAGAGGTGCGCTCGGTTCCCCATAAGGGCAGCTGCTTTACCATCTTGGTGCCTAAGGCAAGCAGTCAAGTCAGCACAGCCTTGCCGATAGATAAGGAAACGCGCTCCGCTATTAACAAAGATCTGGCCATGTGCCACGTATGGTGTGTGGACGATGATCCTAATAACCTAGAAGCTATGAGCACCCTGCTAGAAAAGTGGCATTGTACCTATCAGACTTTTAGTCGTTACCAAGATGCTCTGAATGCCTCAACTGAGCAGATTCCTGAGCTGCTGCTGATGGACTATCAACTGGACGATCATCAAGATGGGATTGAGCTGATTAAAGCTCTGCGTCAGCGCTTCAATCAACCCATTCCAGCGGTTCTGATCACAGCTGTACGCTCAAATGAGCTAGGAGAAACCTGCCAAGCAGAGGATATTTCCTACATGCCAAAACCAGCAAAGCCCGCAAAATTACGGGCTTTGGTACAGCATATCGTTGGCAAGCGCAGTCCCCCTTAAAAAGAATCTGCGCTTTTTGAGGATTCGTTAAGCACGATGAAGGGGCTGTAAGCCACAGCCCCGCAAGATCACATCGCTTAAGGTGTCACCCACGCGAATCAAATCACTTTCGTCATAGCCTTCCGCCCCTGTTAGCGCAAGGATTTGCGACTCAAAGTCTGCATAATGTTGGGTCGTAGACCAAATCATAAAGATCAGCGCCACAGGGTCCACACGGCGCATTTTACCCGCCGCAATCCAGCCTTCAATCACAGCAGTACGGGATTCAAACCATGGCCGTAAATCTTCTTTTAGATAATCACCAATATGCTGCGCCCCTTGAATGACTTCCTGAGCAAAGATTCGCGATGATCGACCACTTTCAAAGCTTTGACGCAATTTAGTACGGATAAAACTGTCCAGTACAGTGGCTGGATCATCCTCTACCGTCGCCTTATCAAATAAATCATTCCAACTATCGGCAATGTTATTCAATACTTGTTTGTAGAGATTTGCCTTAGATTGGAAGTAATAAACGATATTGGGCTTAGGTAAGCCTGCTCGCTCCGCTATGTGCTGCAAACTCGCACCACCAAACCCCTTCAATCCAAATTCAATTTCAGCCGCTTCTAAAATGCGCGAGAAGATCTCTTCACGGTTGGCCTGACGCTTACTCATGGTAAAATTGGTTCCTTACTCTATCCACGTATGTGATCAAGGTGATCTTTCTTAAGAAGTCGCGCCATGTAGTGTGGGCGACTTAGCACTTAAATTCCTAATAAGGCTTTCATGTCCGCAGCGCTGGTGAGTTTGCCTTCGTCTTCGATGTTTGGAAATACCGCTAAGGTGATGTTGTCCTTTTCAAGGCTTGGCAACCACATTGTGGTGAAGGTTTCGTAGGACACTTCCACGGGCTCACAATCGTCCCACTCATCAATGGCCCATTGGGCAGCAAAATCCGCATCGGGCCATACCATGACGCAGTCCCCTTCGTCGGTTTCTACCATCACGAAGCCTTCTTCGTTACTGAGACTCCACACCTGTTGCGATTCTTTTACCGTTTTAACAAAGTGCTCAAGACGCACATCATCAGGTGACGCTAGTAGTTGTATACGTTGGTCTAAAGACAGTTCTTCACTCATGATTCAATACTCTTTAAAGTTAAAATAAGGCGACTTCTGCGTCGGTCAAGGAGCGGTAGGCGCCCTCTTCTAAACCGTCTAATGTCAGGGTGGCAATCTTTTCTCGATGTAAAGCCACTACCCGGTTGCCCGTAGCGGCTAACATGCGTTTTACCTGATGGTATTTACCTTCAGTAATCGTCAGCAGAATCTCTTTATCATCCACACGAAGCGCTTCAACCGCTATAGTTTTGCCATTTTCATTGTTCAACTGGACACCTTCACACAGCTCAGTCAGTGCCAGATCAGAGACTGGATCAGCCGTCCACACACGGTATTGTTTGCTGCATTCATGGCGGGGTGAAGTAATACGATGGAGCCATTGCCCGTCCGTAGACAGTAACAGTAACCCAGTTGTATCTAAATCCAAACGTCCTACCACCCGCAGATCTTTTTGGTCTGACTGAGCAATCAAATCCAATACTACAGGGTGTTCGCCATCTTCTGTGGCACACACATAGCCCATAGGCTTATTCATGACGAAATACTTCTCTCGCGGCCAAGGAAGGGCTTCATCGCCGTAAAACACATCATCTTTTGCCACCACTGTATGGTTGGCTTTCTTAATTTCCTTGCCATTCACCGTAATTTTCCCACGGCTAATGAGAGTTTTAGCTTCTTTTCGAGATAGACCTAAGGTGTGAGACACATAAAAGTCCAAACGGACAGAAGGATCATTAAAGGTTTTAGACATATAAATCTTGGGTAGGCTCAATGGATTTGTAGTAGATTGCGCAGTCATAGTAAGTACCCATAACTGTGCGGGAATATTGTGGGACTTCGCCGACTTTTTGCCATGCCTGCTGCGATAAAATGGTTTCTGCTAAATCACCCACTCGAGTATCACAAGTAAGCAATTCGGTGTTCAGGGACGCAGCAACCTTCTCTGCCCCCTGCAGCAGGGCTTTGCCTAGCCCTTGACCTTGGTAGTCAGAACGCACCATCCATTTTTCAATACCAGCACGATGTAACGCATTGGCCTTTGCAGAAAGCTCTAGCTGGATCGCCCCCACCACAGTTTCCTGTTCGCGGACGAGAACAATTTGGCGGGCATTTTGTTGCATTTCATCATTGATACTTTGCCAGTAATCAATGGCTTCTTGCTCACTTAAAGGGGGGAGAAAACCAATTGCTGCGCCGTTATCAACTGCGTCAATTAACAGGGCGACAAGATCATTCAAATACGGAGTAAGGGTATCAACCTTGAATAGATCCAACGGTGCGGTCCTTTATTTATCAGAGATACGACAATGATACCTGACCGACACCGTTTAAGGAACGATGATAGGAAAAGCTAAGGAGCGACTAGATAGCGACCCGGCTTGTGATTCATCACCAACATAAAGTTCAACAACACAGCGCCAAAGATAGACATGGCAATCAGGGATGGCTCAACGATAAAAATAGATAAAAACACCACACAGCAGTCTACTGTCATCATAAACTTACCAATAGGTACGCCGCGAGTTTGGAATAAATAACGGGCCAGAATGTTCAAACCACCTAAGCTTGCGTTATGGCGAAACAACATCACAAAACCCACACCAATTAAGAAGCTTCCAGCAATGGTGGCATAAAAAGGGTTAATGTTTTCTAACTGTAAAAACATGGGAGTGATGTCCGAAAAGGCAGACACCAGAAACACAGCCGCGAATGTTTTAAGGGTGAAATCCCAACCAATACGACGGATAGCCAACCAATAAAATGGCAAGTTGATCACAAAGAACACTTGGCCAAACGTAAAAGATGAAATGTAACTAAACAAGAAAGCAAGACCTGCTGTCCCGCCTGTTAACAACCCCACTTGGGTATAAAAATTAATGCCCAATGCGATCATTAATGTCCCTGCAATGATTGCTTGTGCATCTTCCAGCCAAGTATGTCGTTGAAGATCTGAAACGGCAGCAGACATGTGCATCCCTCAAAATAGTCAGGTGAATAAAACGCTATTTTAATCTTGGGATGAACAACACTCTATGGGGTGGGCGATAGGAAAAATAGCCCAGCCCCATTTTGTGTACAAATTTCTGTACAGTTAACGACGAATCAATAGAAACACCAGCACACAGGACATCACCAGCAGAATGCCCGTTAAAACATCCAACATCATAGATCCAGCCTCCTTTCCCTACCCCATTGCTGAAGTAGCGAGAGCAAAGTTGCCTAAGCGCTTACCCGCTTCCACCTTAGAGCCATAAGTCTGTTTAAAAAGGTCCCACTCAAAACGAATGTGGGAGGCAGTCCGATCAATCAAAGTACGGTCATCGGAAGGCAAGTTTGGTGCATTAATCACCTGCTCTAAGAAAGACACACCTTGAGAAAAATACCCATCTGCCTGTGACCATTCCTTCATGGAGACAGACACTTCTGCAAGATTGAGATAACTCACGATAACCGCTGATACGGCGGACTCAGCATCATTATCAAAGTCTGATGGAAAGGTGGCTTTAGCACAGGCTAAAGCCTTTTGGTTTAACTCGTGGGCATCAACAAAAGCGGCTCTGGATTGGGCTTCGTTGGCTTGTCTTGTGAGGTGCTGCCAGTAGATCATCGGACTCTCCCTTTCTTCTAATGAAAATGATTATCATCTAAAGATAGCAGAAAGTCCAACTTGTTGAGAATAATTCTCAAATTACCATTCAATTCCTTGCTGAGCTTTGACACCCGCAGCAAAAGCATGACGCTCATTTGATATTTTGCTGTGAGTATCGACGGAATCCAGCAACTCTCGGGGTGCCGTACGGCCCGTCATCATGACATTTTGGTGGGCTGGACGATTGGCCAAAGCAGTCAATAATTCTGCCACATCAAGGTAGCCGTATTTGTACATGTAAGTAATTTCGTCCAACAGCACAAAGTCTACATTGGCATCACTTAACGCCTCTTTCGCAACCGTCCAAGCTTGATTAGCAGCCTCCTGCTCTAACTCAGGATTTCGGGTTTCCCAAGTAAAGCCATGGCCCATAACATGGAAGCTCACCTGTGGATGGCTACCAAAGAACAACTGCTCCCCTGTCGCTTTACGTCCCTTAATGAACTGCACTACTGTACTTTTTTGACCATGCCCAATGGCTCGCGCCATGGTGCCAAAAGCACTGGAACTTTTGCCCTTGCCGTTGCCCGTTAGCAAAATGGTAACACCTCGCTCTTCGGTCGCTGCGGCGATGCGCTGATCCACCACTTCTTTCTTTTTTAGGCGTTTAGCCATGTCGATTTGCGCTTGTTCTTCCGGAGTACGCTCAGTAGTCATGATTCTCTCTTTTTTTATACAACAGCCAGCTTGGGTAATAGAGGCCTTTATGAATTGCGAAGAGTCTCAGTATAAAGATCAGTAACGCACCGTAAATGGAGTTATATTCATGAAAAGGCACATTTCTTTCCAGTAGCACCACCAGCAGGGCCCCTAAAAAGGCAGGCGTAGCGTAAAACTCTTTCCCTAGCACCAAGGGAGGTCGAAAGCTCAACAAATCCCGGATCATGCCACCGGCCACACCAGTAATCACCCCCATGGTAATGGCAATCATGGGTGAAAAGCCCAAGCTCAAAACACGCTCTGTAGCCACCACTGTAAACAGGGCCAGTCCAAAAGAATCCGCGTAATGGAACACTTGCTGGCGATTTTCGATTACTCGAACCCCAAAGAATGCAAACACAGATGACAAAAAAGCCACCCACAGATAAGACGTGTCTTGCACCCAATACACAGCATCCACCCGTAAAATCACATCACGAATGGTGCCACCACCTAAGGAAGTCACCATGCCCAACAGCACAATGCTAAACAAATCCATATCTCGTTTGCCCGAGGAGATCACCCCCGTAATGGCAAACGCCGCAATACCAATCATTCCTAAAATATAAAGCAGCATCTGTTTCTCGTTATTCTGTCCAATCACCTGCCCCTAATCGATGGAGCATAGCGTATCCTTCACCAACCTCAAGCTCTGTAATGCTCGAATAGGTAGGACTGGTACGATAGCACTGGGCCAAGGGCATCTGACAAAAATGGGCCACTAACACCTTAATCACCCCAGCATGAGTAAACAAAATGGTGTCTTGGTTAGCTTTAAGTGTAGGGGTAAGCCAGTCCAGTACCCGCTGGCTCAGCATGGCCAATGATTCACCACCATAAGGGGTCGCATTCTCCAGATCATTACTCCATTGCTCGATTTCTGCACGGGAAATGTCCGACCAACAGATGTTTTCCCAGGAACCAAAGTCTAGCTCCGCGAGCGCTGCTACCTCTTGTGAGTCCGACATCACCGCCTGTGCTAACAAAGCCGCCCGAGACAAAGGACTGTGGTAACTCTGCCAAGCCACATCGCCATGGTAATGATCAAGCCATGTTTTTATGGCTTGGACATCATTTTGCCAACCTGCCAGTAATGGCACATCCGACTGGCCATAACACAGACCTTTGGTCACATCGGGCTTTGGGTGTCGAATCAAAAGCAGTTTCATCAAGCACTCCAGCCAAGCAAGACAAACAGTATGAGAAGCTCAGCCAACTGTTCGGAAGCCCCAAGGGTGTCGCCATTGAATCCACCAATACGCGCTTTCAAATAGCGACGGATGGCAACACCTAACACACCCAAGGCGAACAAAACTTGCGTCAAATCCCAAAGCCCCACCAATGCCCAGGCCAGCACTAAGGAAACCAGTAACCAAACCCAGCCACGTCTGCCCAGCTCATCAATCATGGCTTGCGCTTTACTCTGACCGGCTGAAACATAGGTTAGGGATTGCATTAACACCAAAGGTAACCAACGGGCACCTAGATGTACCATGAGCCATCCCGCTAGCTGAGTAGTCGTTGAGCCCTGGGATAGCCATATGGAAACAAGCCACCACTTTAGGGCGAGACTAAAAAAGCCAGCCAATACACCGTATGAGCCCACTCGAGAATCTTTCATAATGGTCAGACGTTGCTCTGGCGTCCAACCACCTACGAGACCATCAGCGGCATCCATTAAACCGTCTTCATGGAACGCGCCGGTTAAGAGCACTGCAGAGAGCAGCATGAGGATTCCTTGAAACCCTGCTGACCAACCACTAAACAGCAAGGGCCAAGCACTGAGCAACGCCACCACAAGGCCGACCCATGGTAAAAAGCACACGCTCGGCGTGTGCTTTTCTGTGCGGTCCCAATCAACTTTAACGGGTAACCGAGTGTAAGTGGCAAGGCTTCTGGTAAAGCCCTGCCAATCCTCAACCCATTTAGGAGACATTAGTAACCCCTGCCGCCTCAAAGCTTGCCATATTATTAAAAAAGGTCACCGCGCTTTGAATAATCGGATAAGACAGAATGGCACCCGAGCCCTCACCTAAACGAAGGTCCAATTTTAGAATTGGTGTCGCATCAAAGGCTTCTAGCAACACCTGATGGGCTTGCTCATTAGACTGATGGGCAAAGATGGCGTACGCCACAACCTCTGCCTGAACTTGCTTTGCAAACAGCAGGGCCACCGTACAAATAAAACCATCTACTACATAAGGCTTTTTCAATTCTGCACTGCGTAACATAGCTCCCGCCATAGCCAGGATCTCTAAACCACCCACTTGGGTCGCCACTTCCCAAGGCGCCCATTCTCCTGCCGGCTTGTTCAGTTCACTGGCAGCACGCTGCAAGGCCTGATCAATGATCAGCGCTTTTTTAGACACGCCTTCTGAATCTAGCCCTGTGCCACGTCCAGTGGTTTGCTTCGCTTCTACACCACTGATGGCACTTAGCATGCAAGAGGAGACTCCTGTGTTACCAATGCCCATTTCACCAAACATGAGTAACTCAACGCCCTCATCCACAGCGTCTGTGACCTCTGCTGCGCCAGCTTCCAGGGCGCGGTTGACCTCGTCTAACGTCAATGCCGCGGTTTCTGAAAAGTCTTTACTGCCATAGGCGACCTTACGCTGAGACAATAATGGATGATCAGGCATGTCTACCTTCACCCCCACATCCACCACTTTTAATGGCACATTATGTTGCTGAGAAAACACACTCACCGCGGCACCACCGGCCAAGAAATTCCCAACCATCTGTGGTGTCACTTCTTGTGGAAAAGCGCTAATACCTTTAGCAACCGCCCCATGATCTGCCGCAAAAACAATCATTTTGGCTTTATTAACACTGGGCACCAGGGTGTTTTGGATTCGTGCGATCTGAAACGCAATAGACTCCAGACCACCAAGGGCACCCAACGGCTTGGTTTTCATATCAATTTTGTGTTGGATTTGGTCATCTAGCACACCGTCGATAGGCGCCACGTTAAATGTCTTTAACACTTGTTTCTCCAATTTCTCACAACGCTCGTAGGCAGATGATGCCTTAGCCGTTTGCTTTTGCCGCCCGTTGACGAACCACTTCATACAAGCAAACACCGGTTGCCACAGACACATTTAAGCTGCTCACGACTCCCGCCATCGGCAACTTAACCAAGTAATCGCATTGCTCACGGGTAAGACGGCGCATACCATCCCCTTCTGCTCCCATTACGATAGCAGTAGGAATCGTAAAGTCGTGCTCATAAACCGTCCCAGTGGCTTCTCCAGCAGTACCGAAAATCCAAACTCCAAGATCCTGGAGCTTTTTCATGGTGCGGGCAAGGTTGGTGACGGTAAACACTGGCATGCTTTCCGCTGCACCACAGGCCACCTTACTAACGGTTGCATTTAAAGGCGCTGATTTATCTTTTGGCATCACCAAAGCATGGGCTCCGGCAGCATCTGCACTACGCAGGCAGGCCCCTAGATTGTGAGGATCGGTTACCCCATCAAGGATGATGATCAGTGGCACTTCATCCAGGTTTTTAACCAAGTTTTCTAGGTCTTTTTCATCACCCGCTTTGGTGACTTCTGCCAAAGCTACGACCCCCTGATGGACAATACGCTCTTTGCTCTTGCTAAACAGCTGGTCCAAGTCTTTGCGGGGCACCACTTGGATGCGCAGACCTTGAGACTGACACAGCTTCACAATACGTTGTGTCTTCTTATCGTCACGCCCTTCTTGTAGGCGCACTTCTTTCACTTTACCTTTTTGACCTAACGCGTTTTCCACCGCATGTAGGCCGTATACCCAATCTAAATCTGCCATGTGGCTGTTGATCTCTTTATCTGTGTTCGCCGCTAACGGCCAAGGTGCCAGAGGATTTAATCTCTGGCCCGAGGCTTAGCGTTGGCTTTTTTCTTTGGTTTGGCTTTCGCTTTTTTCGCTTTGGTCCCAGTGGTCTTTTTTGCCCCACTGGCAGCCGCCTGCTTCTTCGACTTTTTCAAACGCACCTTTTTGCCTTTAGAAATTTCTTTCTTTTTCGGCTTACGTTTTGGTGCAGAATCAGACTCTTTGCTCTCTGACTTTTCGGCTGCTTTATTAGGGGCAGATTTTGGCTTAACACGCCCGCCAAGCTCCATTGGAGGCAACTGAGCCAACTGCATTTCAAGTTCAGACAGATCATCACGATTCATTCGTGACGCTGGCTTAGGACGCTCATCCAGTTTCTGCAGATCAATTTTGCGCTGCTCTAGGTTTACGCTTAGAACAGATACACGAATCTTGTCCCCAAGGCGGAACACCTTACCAGTACGCTCACCAATCATGGCTTGATGTTCTGGGTCATGGACAAAAAAGTCATTACCTAAACCGGATACATGGACCAGACCGTCCACATACAAACCACCTAACTCGACAAATAAGCCAAATGGGGTGACCGCAGTCACGATGCCATCAAAGGCCTCACCTAAATGCTGCTCCACGTATTGGCACTTCAACCATGACTCTACGTCGCGAGTGGCTTCATCGGCACGGCGCTCAGTGGTAGAACAAGTCTCCCCCAACAAATCCATATCGGCATCGTCGTAGCCGTAGATTTTATTCGCCTTCAACATTGGGGTACCTGGCACCTTGTAAACTTGACGCAGTTTGGGAGCCCCTTCACCACGAATCAGGTAACGGATCGCTCGGTGAACCAATAAATCAGGGTAACGACGAATTGGGGATGTGAAATGGGTGTAGGCTTCATAGTTCAAACCAAAGTGCCCAAGATTATCCGGCTGATAAACAGCCTGAGACATGGAGCGTAATAGCATGGTTTGAATACTGCGCACATCCGCTCGATCACGGACCTTTTCGGCTAGATCCGCGTAATCCGCTGGAGATGGCTTAGAACCACCGCCTAATTCCAGACCCAAGACAGATAAGTAAGTGCGCAAGGCAATTAGCTTCTCTTCTTTTGGACCTTCGTGAATACGGAATAACGCAGGCAAGTTCGCCTTGATCAATAACTCAGCGGTGGCCACGTTGGCACACAGCATACATTCTTCGATCAATTTATGGGCGTCGTTACGTTCTACCGGAACGATCTGGTCAATCTTGGCGTTCTCATCAAACACCATGCGCGTTTCGACCGTATCAAAGTCCATGGCTCCACGATCTTCACGGGCTTCACGAAGAACTTTGTACAAACCGTATAAGTCATCAATGTGTGAAACAATGCCTTGATAACGTTCACGGAGCTCTTCCCCTTGATCGTCTATCTCAGGTGCGATCATCTTAGCGACCTTGGTATAGGTCAGACGAGCATGGGAGTTGATCAGGCCTTCATAAAACTTAAAGCCACGCATCTTACCGCGACTGGTCAAAGAGATCTCTGCCACCATGGCAAGGCGGTCCACATCTGGGTTCAAAGAACACAAGCCGTTAGACAGTACTTCTGGCAACATAGGCACTACGCGCCCAGGGAAATAAACCGAGTTCCCCCGTAAGATGGCTTCTTCGTCTAATGCCGTGCCCTTTTTCACGTAATGGGATACGTCGGCTATGGCGACAAATAACTTCCAGCCACCGGGCGTCTTTTCACAATACACCGCATCGTCAAAGTCGCGGGCGTCTTCACCATCAATGGTGACAAAAGGCGTCTCACGCATGTCCACTCGGTGCAGTTTGTCTTCTTCTGCTACTTCAGTGGTTAGGTGGCGAGTCTGTTGCGCCACAGCTTTGGGAAATTCGTTAGGGATCTCGTAGTTATGAATGGCGACGTCAATCTCTAACCCTGGCGCCATAAAGTCCCCAAGGATCTTTTTAACAATGCCTTTGGCTGCTTCTCGGCGCTCGGCATAGCTCACGATCTCAACCAACACATATTGACCATGCTTTGGTGTTAAACCAGAACCTTGTTCGATCATAATGTCTTGGGAAATACGAGGGTTTTCTGGTGTGACAAAGGCCGAACCGCTTTCTTCATAGTAGCGGCCGACTAATTGGCTGTACTTACGCTCTTTGACTTCCACCACCACAGCGTCTTGACGGCCACGCATGGTTTTGCCGGATAAACGTACGACAACTAGGTCCCCGTCCATCACAGACTGCATCTGACGCTGGGACAAAAATAAATCATCATCATCCTTGCGTAGCAAGAAGCCATGACCCTCTTTGTTGCCTTGCACATAACCTTCTATAAGGTCGCTGCTTGCAATAGGTGAATAGGCGTCATCGGCGTTGCTGGTTAGCTGATGATCTCGGCACATGGCGATCAAACGACGACGCGCAGCTTCGATGGAATCCTCATCGGTTAGATTAAAGGCTTCACATAACTCTGGATGGGTAACAGGTCGCCCTACTGAGGCAATGTGTTCCAATATGAATTCGCGACTTGGTATAGGGTTGTCATATTTTGACGCTTCCCTATCTCGAAATGGGTCTTGAATATTTTTTTTACTCAAACGATACCGTCCTATTATTAAGAAGAGATCTATTCTTCCGCTCTTCTTTTGAATGTACTTACTATGCGGTAAGTATAAGTTATTCTTAAAAAATACTCTCTACAGGCCGCATCAATCTTCACTAAAGCTTCATCATCTCAGGAAATTTTAGGGCGCTTGTTTGTAATTACACAACAAAATGTCCCTAAATCCCGTTTTTTCGTAGCTTAGCTTCCAACTTGCCAAGCAACATAGTCACTGTTTTTGTGCTTTTAAAGTGCACTTTCCTGCCAGTTTGCGCCAAATATCCGTAAAACATCAAGTTATTCGATAGGTTTAGAGTGCTTCAGCTAGCTACGATTACGGCGCAAATGCATCTCAGCCATGACTTTGGTGGAAATTTCTTCCACAGACAGGTGCGTGGTATTCAAAAAGGGAATCCGTTCTTGGCGATAAATCGCCTCTACCTCGTCAATTTCGTATCGGCACTGGCGAGGGGATGCATATTTACTCGCCGCCATTCGCCCTGTTCGAATTTCGTGCAAGCGATTAGGATCGATCGTTAGACCATAGAGCTTCGCACGATGAGGGCGCAGAACCGCTGGCAGTCCCACACTGGCAAAGTCATCTTCGTTTAAGGGGTAGTTGGCCGTTTTGATGCCGTACTGCATGGCGAGATACAAACTGGTGGGAGTTTTGCCAGAACGAGATACTCCCAGCAGAATAATTTCTGCTTCATCGAAATGTTTGATAGAAACCCCGTCATCATTGGCAAGGGCATAGTTCACGGCATCAATTCGACTGTCGTACACACCTTGCTTCATGCCATGGGCTTTCTGTGCTTGGGGCTGAGCTGGCACACCCAGAGCCTTTTCAATCGGCGCTAATAAGTCGCCAAATAAGTTGTAACTGTGACTGTTTCCAGACTCGATAATGGCACGAATCTCAGGATCTGAAATGGTGAAAAATACCAGTGTGTTATCCCCTCGCTCATCTTCTTCTTGAAGCTGTTTACAGAAGCCTCGCGCCTGATCCACCGTCGTTAAAAACGGTACACTCTCCTTTTCTACGTTCACATCAAAGAAGGACAACATGGCCGAACCAAACACTTCTGCGGTAATAGCAGTACCATCCGAGACGAAATAGATTTTCACTTAATACACCTATTTTGTTGTTATACAACGACATTTAAAAAATCGATTGAAATAAAACAACATCGAATAATCGATTTTATTCATTCATCGAGCTCTTTTTACAATGAACTCCGTCATCAAGGTTTGGCAAGACACGATGACATCCATGATAAGAAAATTTACGTGACAACTTTGGAGTTCACAGTGAGCAAATTTATTAAGTGGTTTAGCGATTTACGCCTCGATGATGTAGGCGAAGTAGGCGGAAAGAACGCATCTCTTGGGGAGATGATTTCCAATCTTTCAGACCTGGGTATCCAAGTACCAAACGGTTTCGCTACGACTGCTTATGCTTATCAAGCCTTCTTGCAAGAAAGCGGCTTGAACCAACAAATCCACGATTTACTTGATTCCCTAGACGTGGACAACGTCCAAGCTCTGGCGGAAGCCGGTAAGAAAATTCGCCACTGGATCGAGACCGCTAGCTTCTCCGACGAGTTCAACCAAGAAATCGAAAAAGCTTACACCGAACTCTCCGAAGACAACACAGGTGCCTCTTTCGCTGTACGTTCTTCTGCTACTGCTGAAGATCTGCCGGATGCATCCTTTGCAGGTCAGCAAGAAACCTTCCTAAACGTGGTAGGTCTCGACAGCATTAAGGCCTCTATCAAGCAAGTTTTTGCTTCCCTATTTAACGACCGCGCCATCTCCTACCGCGTTCACCAAGGCTTTGAGCACAAAGGTGTAGCATTGTCCGCAGGCATCCAGAAAATGGTGCGCAGTGACATTGGCGCCTCCGGTGTACTCTTCACCCTTGATACGGAGTCAGGCTTTGACGAAGTAGTGTTCATTACAGCCGCTTACGGTCTGGGTGAAATGGTCGTACAGGGTACGGTTAACCCTGACGAGTACCATGTTCACAAGCCAACCTTGGCAGCGGGACGCCCAGCAGTCGTTCGTAAAACCTTGGGCGGCAAATCCCAAAAAATGGAATACGCGGATGCTGGAAGCGACGAGCTGGTAAAAATTGTTCCTGTCTCTCTGACGGATCAAAATCGCTTTGCCCTCAGCAATGAAGAAATCGAAGACCTAGCACGCCAAGCACAAATCATTGAGCAACATTACCAACGTCCAATGGACATCGAATGGGCGAAAGACGGTGAAGATGGCAAGCTATACATAGTTCAAGCGCGTCCTGAGACCGTTCGCTCCCAAGCTAACGCACAAAGCATGGAGCGTTACTCACTAAAACAAACTGGCCCTGTGCTCGTGACTGGCCGTGCGATTGGTCACAAGATCGGTTCTGGCAAGGTGAAAGTACTCAGCTCTATTAACGAGATGGACCGTATCGAAGTAGGGGACGTTTTAGTCACCGACATTACTGACCCAGATTGGGAGCCTATTATGAAAAAGGCTTCTGCTATCGTTACCAACCGTGGTGGCCGCACCTGCCATGCCGCCATCATCGCTCGCGAACTGGGTATTCCAGCGGTTGTTGGTACAGGGGACGCCACCACATCACTGAAAAATGATCAGTCAGTCACCGTATCCTGCGCACAAGGGGACATGGGATTTGTCTACCAAGGCAACCTAGAGTTCGACGTAATCACCTCGGAAGTGGGCAACATGCCAGATCTACCGGTCAAAGTCATGATGAACGTGGGCAACCCTAACCGTGCTTTTGATTTCGCCATGCTGCCTAACGCAGGGGTTGGCCTCGCGCGATTAGAGTTCATCATTAACCGTATGATCGGCATTCACCCGAAAGCCCTGTTGAACTTTGATGACATGGACGCAGGTCTTAAAGAAGAAATTAACCATCGTATTGCGGGTTACGCTGGCCCAGTGGAGTTCTACGTTGAAAAGTTGGTGGAAGGTGTTTCTACCCTCGCCTGCTCCTTCTCTAACAAGCCTGTGATCGTGCGTTTGTCTGA
This sequence comes from Rhodanobacter aciditrophus, assembly GCF_042679525.1. GTDB lineage: Bacteria > Pseudomonadota > Gammaproteobacteria > Pseudomonadales > Marinomonadaceae > Marinomonas > Marinomonas aciditrophus. The sequence continues at coordinate 5,123 of NZ_JBHTMN010000018.1, read as the reverse complement.
CTTTAAGTCAAACGAATACCACAACCTGGTAGGCGGCCCTCGCTTTGAGCCCGATGAAGAGAACCCAATGCTTGGCTTCCGTGGGGCCGCACGCTACTTGGACGACTCTTTCCGAGACTGTTTCGCCCTTGAGTGTGAGGCCATCCGCCGTGTTCGTAACGACATGGGGTTCACTAACGTACAGATCATGATCCCCTTTGTTCGTACGTTAGAAGAAGCACAACAAGTGACCGAACTGCTGGCAGAACAAGGCTTAGCTCGTGGTCAAAATGGCCTTAAAGTCATCATGATGTGTGAGCTACCTTCTAATGCCCTCTTGGCGGATGAGTTCTTGGAATACTTCGATGGCTTCTCTATTGGCTCCAATGACCTGACTCAGCTAACTCTCGGCTTAGATCGTGACTCAGGCTTGATTGCAGACAAATTTGATGAGCGTAACCCTGCGGTTAAGAAGCTACTCAAGCTGGCGATTGAGGCCTGTAAAGCACAAGGCAAATACGTGGGCATTTGTGGTCAAGGCCCATCAGACCACGCAGATTTTGCGGATTGGTTGGCTGCCCAAGGCATCGAAAGTGTTTCTCTCAACCCAGACACTGTGGTTGAGACCTGGCTGCACCTTAACGAAGTGCTAGAAGGCTCTTCGCTAAGTCAGAACGCTGTATAGTCACAGCACTCTCTAGGTATATTAGCCCCGCCCTGTGCGGGGCTTTTTTTATCGAAATGCAAACGATTCAATACCTAAAATCTCGGCTGTTGGACATTGAAGCCCTTCACCGATGGACTTTCCAAATAATGGCTAAAGTATTCGACAAAGTCTTGATCAACGACTTCTCTCTGAGTCTGACTGGCATGACGCAAATATAAGGTGCCATGAATGCGAAAGGCTAAGGCTTGATGGGTAATATTAAGATGAGTCCCGATCAATTCTGTTACGTCATAATTTGGACGAACAACACTAATGACGGCGCCACTTGGGATGCGGTCGAGCAAGGCGTGGTTCACCTCCCCTTGTTCGTTAAATAAGGCTGTAAGAGGCACATAAGCCGTGCTCACCTGTTCTACCTTCAACTGAGAGCCCAACCTATGTAACTCACGGAGTCGCTCAGTTTTATCAACCTCTGGGGGCAACCCTTGTAAACGCTCAACCCCCATCGCTTTATACCATGCCGGCTTATTAATGGTGGTTACCGCCTGCTTGGTGGCCTCTCCTGCTACCTCAAAGGTGACATCTCGCAAGATATTTTGATTGTTAATCAACCAATCAGCGCTGGCAAAGTGGTTACGGGTGACAAAGGATACCTGACCGTCTTGATAACGTATGGCCCTCATCTGGGAATCAAAGGTTTCCTGAGAGGAAGATAAGGCGCCTGCCAACACGGTTTCCACGTAGGTGGTGCAATCAAACACATCAAAGCGGTAAAGAGGATCACGATCAAAGCGGCCGTCTTTGCCCTCCCCTAGGTTCCCATCAACATAAAGGGCGCCTAGAAACCCTTCACTGATACGCCCCATGCGTTGTTCACTGCTATAACTGCTATGGGGCAATTGCTCTAGTAACTGATAAAACTGATCGGGAGTTTGTGCTTGAGTGTGACTTACTGACAAACACATCAGCCAAACAGGCAAGATGTAGTTTTTGGTGGTAGCTAATTTCATAATCCCTCGATAAAACGCGTGATCTCCATAACCCCACATCAATGGCTGCTATCGCAACATTATGGGGAAAGGCATTATGAAACTAACTGAAAAGGTTCTCAACGTAATTGACTGTCTTTACTTCCACTGCGGTTGTATAAGCTCTTTACCTTATCGGAATCTTCTATCTCCGACTGGCACTGAATACACAAGCGCACCCCAGGGATGGCGACCCGACGACGTTCTGGGATCTCCGCCTCGCACTCTTCACAATGGGCCAAACTATCCCCCACTGACAAACGGCTGCGGGCTCGCTCAACGGCAGAATTCACCGTTGCATCGATTTGATCTTGTACCGCGCCATCATGCGCCCAACCACTGGCCATAACACCCCCGACAATAGACATATGAATGAAACATAGCCTTGAGTATAAAAACCACGAAGGTAATCGACAACAAAGAAAAAGTACTTAGGAAATGATTAAAAGTTGGGGAGGTTTTAAAACTAGGATATTGCCGTGAATTACAGGCATAAAAAAATCACCAAATGGTGCCCGGGACCGGAATCGAACCGGTACGATATTTCTATCGCAAGATTTTAAGTCTTGTGCGTCTACCAATTTCGCCACCCGGGCATAACTAAACTGAAATGGAGGCCGGAGTCGGAATCGAACCGGCGTACACGGAGTTGCAGTCCGCTGCATGACCACTCTGCCATCCGGCCTCAATCAGTTTACCTTAAGAGATGGAGCGGGAAACGAGGCTCGAACTCGCGACCCCAACCTTGGCAAGGTTGTGCTCTACCACTGAGCTATTCCCGCGTCTCAAAAGATGGTGCGTATTTTATAGAACCTGGTTCACACGTCAAGAAAAAAAACCAAATAAATAACTAACTTAGCCACTTTTTATAAAATTGATTAAGCTTCGATCAATGGTGGTTACAGATCGTCCTATTTTTCCGATTTCAGCTCTGGCCAAGCTGCTTTTAGGTAGACATACATGGACCATAGGGTAAGAAGAGCCGCCACAACAAGCACCCCTTCTCCAACATGAGCCCATAAGGTGCCAGGAGCATTCCCTAATAAAATGAAGATGGCAATCATCTGCATGGTGGTTTTGAATTTACCAACAAAGGACACGGCCACACTAGCACGCTTACCTATTTCTGCCATCCACTCCCGTAGTGCCGAAATAACAATTTCACGACCAACAATCACGGCGCTGGCTAAGGTCATTAAAGGGTTATCATAGGCTGCCACCAAAAGAACTAAAGCTACAGACACCATGACTTTGTCCGCTACTGGGTCAAAGAAAGCGCCAAACGGAGTGGCCTGATCCAACTTACGTGCTAAAAAGCCATCTAACCAATCTGTAATAGCCGCCACCGCAAAAATTCCTGCACTTAAATGAAAGCGCCCTTCCCAGGGTAAGTAATAGATCACAACCAAAACTGGGATTAAAAAGATCCGAAGTGACGTCAAAAGATTTGGAATGTTCATAACTGCCTTGAAAATAAAAGTAATGTTGTGGTGGCGTAAGCTTAACTTTTATGGAGGTACAGGTATATCTCTTGCGCTTTATTTCCACCGATACCTTTGACTTTTGCTATGTCGTCTTGACTGGCAGCCAATAATTCTTGGTAACCGCCAAACGCTGTCAGCAATTCTTTGCGTCGTTTGGGACCAATACCTGGGATGTTTTCCAAGGCAGAATGACGACGCTTTTTGTCTCGTCGACGTCTGTGGGTCGTAATAGCAAACCGGTGAGCTTCATCACGAATATGTTGAATCAAATGCAATGCTGAAGAATCAGGAGGCAAGACCACTTCATCTTCTTTAGAACCAATATAGAGGGTTTCTAAACCGGGCTTGCGGGTATCACCTTTAGCCACGCCTAATAAGAAGATATCCACGAGCCCAAGCTCTTTCAACACATCTTGTGCTTGCTTTAATTGCCCTTTACCACCGTCTATTAGCAAAACGTCTGGGGGTGGTAGTTCACCCTCTTTCACTCGCTTATAACGGCGGGTAAGTGCTTGATGCATGGCGGCATAATCGTCCCCAGCTGCCACCCCCTCAATATTAAAAGAGCGGTAACGTTTTTTGTCCGGACCTTCAGGGCCAAACACGACACAGGAGGCGACTGTCGCTTCGCCACTGGAATGGGAAATATCAAAACACTCCATATGCGTAGGTGGCTCTTTAAAGCCCAGCACCTTTTGCAAAGCGGTAATACGGCTAAAGTGATTGCGTTTATCTGATAATCGGGCCTGTAGTCCCTGCTCCGCGTTAAGCTTGGCAAGGTCCAACCAACGGGCCCGTTGGCCTCGTACATTATGGGTAATTTCGATTTTCTTGCCAGTGGTCTGCAATAGAGCATCAGCAATGGCCTCTTCATCATCTAGGGCATGGCTCAAGATGATCGACTTGGGCAGCTCGTTAATACCACCAATGTAGAGTTGCGCTAAAAAGGACGAAAGAAGCTCGGACTCGATGATTTCAATAGGCATCTTAGGATAATGGCTTTTACTGCCTATGACTTTACCTTGGCGCACCATCATTACATGAACACACAAACCACCCGGCTGGATGATAGCTGCGATCACATCCGCATCACCGGTCTGGCCATAGACATTCTGCTCTTCTTGAACATGCTTCAGCTGGATGATTTGATCCCGCAAAGCCGCCGCCCGCTCAAACTCCATATCTGTGGCCGCTGCCGTCATTTGCTGTGTAATTTCAGCGGTTAGCTCTTGGTTTTTGCCTTCTAAAAACATGCGCGCATGGCGCACATCTTCTTGGTATTCCGAATCAGTAATCAGATTGACACAGGGAGCAGAACAACGTTTGATTTGGTACTGCAAACAGGGACGCGTGCGGTTGGAATAAACAGAGTCTTCACATTGACGTACTTTGAAGACCTTTTGCATGGTAATCATGCTTTCTTTTACCGCTGTACCGCTCGGATAAGGCCCATACAATTTCCCTTCTTTGCTTTTGGTGCCACGGCGAAACAATATGGCCGGATGCTCATGATTTGAGATCAAGATATAAGGATAGGACTTATCATCTCGCAGGAGAATGTTGTATGGGGGACGGTGCTGTTTAATGAGCGTTTGCTCGAGCAGCAGAGCCTCCGTTTCACTTTTGGTGACTGTGATTTCGATGGCATCAATACGACTGACCAGCGCCATGGTTTTAGTCGTAAGCCCTGTGGCTCGAAAATAACTTGAAACGCGATTTTTAAGGTTCTTCGCTTTGCCCACGTACAGTAATTCATCTTTGCCATACATGCGGTAAACACCAGGGCGCGACGTAAGGTTCTGTACAAAATGCTTTGGATCGAAGTCTTGCGACACTAACAACTACCTTTTACTTAGACTAAGCCAAGTACATTATACCTCATAGCAAGACGGGCAAGTGAATCGCCACTAGTTCAGTAGACACTTCTCAGTCATCTTTTCGAACAGTTTCTCATACTCAACAGGT
>NZ_JBHTMN010000017.1:0-128784 GCF_042679525.1 Rhodanobacter aciditrophus | reverse complement strand
CATAAATACCTCTCAATTAGATCATTTTATCTAACTAAAAGGTGTCTAGCTAACTAGTGGCGATTCAAAGCTCTACATCACTTCCCACCCCAAGTTTCGTAAAAATGCGCTTTCGGAAGGTACTCACCGTTTTATCGGAGACATTTAACTTGTCGGCAATTTCTTTGGTTTTAACGCAATCAACGATCATCTGCGCCACTTGCAGTTCACGATCAGACAATTCGTCAAAGGGGGATTCTGAGCCATTTTTAGTGGTTCGAGACAAAGCCACTTTTTGCGCCACCACGCGAGACAGGTATTGTTCACCTTTTAACACCACATCAATTGCTTCGAGCAATTCAGGCATGTCAGAGCCCTTGGCCACGTAACCACTTGCCCCTGCTTCCATCATTTTGGCTGGGTATGGCGCATCATCGATAGCCGACAATGCAATGACCTTGGTATTTGGAAATAAGCGCTTAATCTCTCGAGTTGCCCCAAGACCACCCATTCCCGGCATATGGACATCCATTAATACAATATCAACAGGGTCCTTTCTCAATAATCGGATGGCGTCCTCACCACTGTGCACAGTGGCATAAACTTCGACACCTTCTACGTCTTCAATGACACGCTTGATCCCTTCACACACCATGGTGTGGTCATCGACGATCAAAATCTTACGCATCTTTACCTCACATACGGCCTAAACCTAATTGCGATATAGTACCGTTTACACTTCGTAGCTAAAAGGGATATACACTTACACACGGTAGCATTTTGTAATAATATTACATAAAAATCAGATTAAACATGCCGCCTGTAAGCGAATCCACGTTAATTTGGTAAGCTTCCTGTAAAGCCCATTTTCTCCAAAGTTTGCTGTGCACGATCTCGATATTGGGCACGAATTTTCGTCCCCTTGGTCTTGTACAGGTAATACAAGTGTTGAGCAACCTCAGTTTCAGGAATTGACAACTCTTGCGCAATACTCTTTAGCAAATCATCTACAACGGGGGACTTTTTATCCTCAATCATAATAACTGAAGGTATCTTCAGTTTTTCTCCGTTTATGACGCGATCTACCAAGGCAATATAGCTTTTTTCAAACAATGGCCAAGTGACGCGCTCGTCTTCAGTACTTAGGCGATACCAGCCGGTCTCAGTACCAGCAAAAAATACCGCTGGATGACTCCATTGAAACTGGCGCGGATCACTACGACATTGACACGCCTCTGCATAAGCTCGTCTTGGTTCTGGCAAACCATAGGCCTTATAAGCCGTATGGATCACTGATAAAAACTCAGAAATGGTTGGCGGCCAAGCAAAACGCTCTTTGGTACGCTCTACCGCAAACGCCAACAAGGGTTCTTGAAAGCCTTTAAGGGCAATCGCCCACTCCCGCTTTGCAAGTTTTACTTCTTCCGTGGTGGCATAAGCCGATGCAAACTTATGAGTGTAAATCGCCTTAAATCGAGCAAACAGCATATTGACCAATACACGAGTACGCTGCTCCGCTTCCTGAGACTCTTGTGACTTCTGCGCTTGTTCGCTACCAGTCTGTGTCGTGGATGTTGGTGAGGGCACTGCTAACTTGCTCGCGATTGGATTTAGGATTTGCTGAATAGGTTGAGGTTCCTTCATAGGACTGACGATCCGATTGCTTGTATTGCCATTGACGTTTTACGTATTTAAAAAATTCGCTGTTCCAAGTTCTAACGTTTTTACGCTGTTCCTTTATACGAAGCAAGAACTCCGCTAATAACGACTCAGCGAAGGCTCGCTCCACCCCTGCCTGCTGTATTTGTTCAAAGGTCGCTTCTTCTGGCAACCATTGATCTGGCTGTCGGTTCCTTTCTTTAGCTTCCAGATACAAATCAAAGTCCGAAAGGCCACGTCGGTCTCCTTGGCTTGGCATAGGCATAGGCGCGACACCGCGGTTTTCGGTTTCTACCGATCGACTGCGATTTGTAAAGGTTGCTTGCGCTGGAGGCTTACGGGCCGCTTCATTTTGCAAGCGCGACAGCTTACCCACAGCATCCTCTTTAGATATAGGAGAGTGCTGTGGCTTGCTTTCTCTTGATAAGGGCTGCTGAGAAGAGTGGCTTTGCGTCTCAGGTTGACTGGTATTGCCAGCTTCCAATGCCAATTCTATCCCCGCATCGGTTTTACGAAATTGAACCTGGCTTGCCATTTGTAAACTGGACAGCAAACGCACTATGTAAGGAGTTGTCCAAAAAGGCAGTAATTCCGCTAATTCTCGATGGGATATCACCATTTGACGACTACGCAAATGGTGAGCGCGCTGACGCAAGTAGGTCAGCAGCACACTTTCTTCCAGCCCAAACTCACAGGCTAAATTAAAGGAAATGGGTAGCGTGAAATCGTTAGCAGACATATTTAACAGCAAAATAATGGATAGTCGGTCAGTCTATCAAATGGTGAATGTAGAAGCACGATAACTCTATTTTAAGATCCGCTTCAAGGGGATTTTTTTGCTGATTCATAGCTTCATGACAATTGTATTTCTAGGACATTAAATCCATTTGACAGAGTAAAAAGCCACTTCTATGCTGGAAATGTGCCGCGACGTTTGCTCCCGCAAACGCCACTTGTCGGCCAACTTTACTGAGGAGAAAGTTGTATGTACACAATCAATATCACTGGTCATCACGTCGACGTCACCCCAGCCATCAAAGATCACATCAATGAAAAAATGAATAAACTTGCCAAACTTAGTGATCAAATTACATCCGTGAACGTGACCCTAATTAAAGACAGTAAAGAACAGAAAGCAGAAGCACGAATACATTTACCCGGAAAAGAGCTGTTTGCCACCTCATCGTCAGAAGATCGTCTTTTCCATGCCATTGATAGCATGATAGATAAACTTGCTCGCCAAGTAGATAAACACAAAACCAAACAAGCTTCAGGCACCCATAAGGCATCAGTCGTCTCATAATCCTTCTATTACGAATAACGCCCACTTTTTAGTGGGCGTTTTTGTTTATGACATTAAAATCAGTTGAAGTTTTGAACTCCTACCCGCATAGTCTGTCTTATAAAAGTATAATTAATTAAGGAGAGTCCTGATTATGCGTTACACAGAAGCCCTTTCGACACATTCGTCCCAAGCGGCCAACAAAACGCTTCGCAACACCTATGGTTTGCTGTCTTTAACCTTGTTGTTTAGTGCATTCACTGCAGGGATTAGTATGGCATTCAACCTGCCACACCCTGGATTGATTCTAACGTTGGTTGGTTTTTATGGGTTACTTTTCCTTACTTATAAGTGCCGCAATAGTGCTGTAGGCCTGCTTTGCGTGTTCGCTCTGACAGGTTTTATGGGACTAACGCTTGGCCCAATCCTCAACGGCTATCTCAGTATGGCAAACGGCACCAGCATCATCATGAGTGCACTGGGTATGACTGGCTTGTCATTCCTAGGTCTTTCGGCTTATGCCATCGTTTCTAAGAAAGATTTCAGCTTCCTAAATGGCTTCCTAACCGTCGGTTTCTTCGCGCTAGTGTTTGCCATGATTGCTGGTTTCTTTATTCAGCTTCCTGCTTTGCAGATCTTCATCTCTGTTGGTTTCACCTTGTTCTCTGCGGCCGTAATTTTACTGCAAACCAGTGAAATCGTACGTGGCGGTGAGACAAACTACATTATGGCTACCGTGAACCTGTATGTGTCTCTCTACAACATGTTCCTATCTCTATTGTCTCTATTCGGTATGGCGAGCGACGATTAATTTCCCCTTACCTAAAAAAGGGCCGCAGACTGCGGCCTTTTTTGTGTGTAAAATTCACCGAAAGCATCAACCGACACCATTATGAATTTTTCACTATTTATTACTGGCAGCCCTACCGCCACCAGAGCCTGTCACAGCGCCCTTGATTTCGCTCAAGCCATTGTAGACAGCGAAGCTCATCACCTTAAAGGCGTGTTCTTTTATGAGGAAGCCACACACATTGCTTCACTGTTTGCCATGCCCCCAAGAGATGAATGCAACATTCGCGATGAATGGGCAGCGCTCGCTCAAGCCAATGATATCCCGCTTTATATTTGTATTGCTGCGGCCATTCGACGAGGCATTGTCAACGATGCAGAAGCAACTCGACATGAGCTCCCCGCCTCGAATCTAGCGGAAGGTTTTCAACTGGAAGGCCTAGGTACTTGGGTGAGTCTGAGTAATGAGTGCGATAGAGTTGTGAGGTTTGGTTGATATGAAAACGCTCATATATTTATCTTCTTCACCTTATAGCTCCCTCGCCTTGAAAGAAGCTTTAGATCTAGCTTTAGTGTTGGGCACCTTTGAACAAGATGTAAGCCTCTGCATTACAGGCGATGCACTGGTTGTTGCCCGTCAGGGCCAAACCCCAAGCTCCCGTCATGGCAAACATTTATACAAACTACTTGATGGCCTTGAGTTCTACGATATTGAAAATGTCTATGTAAAACAGCAGGAATGGGACACTAACCAAGAAGTACTTTGGGAAGGCGTCACCCCCCTGGACGAATCTACTTGGACACAAATGCTCACAGAGCACAGCCATATCTACCGATTCTAGGAGCAAGATCATGCCGTTATATCAAATTAATCAATCTTGCTACCCAGATGCCATCGAACAAGACTGGCAAGCGAGTTTAACCTCTGGCGACAGCCTGATCCTGATCGAAGCGGGCGTCTTGCGCACTATCGGCTCTACAGCCCCATTAGAAGCTTTAACTGCACGGGGGGTAACTTTGCTAATACGAGAGGCCGATGTGAAGGCGTATGGCATTTCGCCAAAGATTGGCCAATGTATTACCGATCAAGAATGGCTAAACGAAACCGTTTCACATGAAAAAATTATTAGTTGGTGATTTGATGGCGCTTCCTACTGAATTATTTGATGAAGAAGGTTACTTACTCGATCTTGCAAAATGGGATGAGACACTGGGTGACGATATCGCTCGCTCTGAAGGCTTAGAGTTAACTCCCGACCACTGGGAGATCATCCTGCTATTGCGACGCTTTTACCAGCAGTTTGAAGTGTCCCCAGCCATGCGCCCTTTAGTAAAAGCTGTCAGTAAGGAACTTGGTCCAGATAAAGGCAAAAGTATCTATTTGATGAAACTCTTCCCAGGCAGCCCTCCAAAGCTCGCGGCAAAAATTGCCGGGTTACCGAAACCAGCCAATTGCCTATAAAAAAAGCAGCTCATAGGAGCTGCTTTTTAGAGTAAGTCTTTCTAGTTTGATTACTCGTTGAACCAAGCGAGCTTATTCTGCAATGTCACCACTTCACCTATGATCAACAAGGCAGGGGATTTCACTTCATTGTCCAAAACCACTTGATGTATGTCCTTCATGGTTGAGGTAAAGACACGCTGGTTTGCAGATGTGCCCTTTTCTACAACCGCCACAGGCATAGAGGGACGCATACCAAAACGAATCAAGGATTGACTGATGGACTCAAGACCCGTTAACCCCATGTAGATCACTAGAGTCTGCGCTGGATGCACTAATTCTTCCCATGGCAACTCGGTAGAGCCATCTTTTAAGTGCCCCGTTAAAAAACGAACCGACTGAGCGTAATCTCGGTGAGTGAGTGGAATACCTGCATAAGCTGCACAACCTGCTGCCGCAGTCACTCCAGGGACAACTTCAAAAGGTACTTGCTCTTCCACAAGCTCTTCTAGCTCTTCACCGCCACGCCCGAAAATAAAAGGATCACCTCCTTTTAAGCGCACGACTACCTTGCCCTCTTTGGCTTTTTTCGCCAATAGGGAGTTAATCTCTTCTTGCGGTAGGCTATGCAATGACTTGGCTTTGCCAACATACAGCTTTTCTGCGCTGTCTGGGATCATGGCAATGATCTGCTCTCCTACTAAGCGATCATAAAGCACCACATCTGCACTCAATAAAAGTCGGTGCGCTTTCATAGTTAGAAGATCTGGGTCACCTGGCCCAGCACCGATTAAATACACTTTACCAATCATAATTTACTGCCCAAATAAAAAGCCCCATGGCGGGGCTTTTAGAATCCATAAAGATCAAATTAGCCGATCTTCGTTTTGCCACCCATGTACGGTACAAGTACTTCAGGAACGGTTACAGATCCATCTTCGTTCTGGTAGTTTTCCAATACAGCGACCAAAGTACGCCCCACTGCCAAACCAGAACCATTCAATGTGTGTGCCAATTCTGGCTTGCCTGTCTCTGGGTTTCTCCAACGAGCCTGCATACGACGAGCTTGGAAATCCCCCATGTTAGAACAAGAAGAAATTTCACGGTATTTTTGCTGGCCTGGTAACCAAACTTCAATGTCGTAAGTCTTATGAGCAGAGAAACCTAAGTCACCACCGCATAGGATAACCGTGCGGTAAGGCAGATTTAGCTTCTGCAAAATCACTTCCGCATGCCCTACTAAGCTTTCTAACACTTGCTCAGAAATATCTGGACGACAAATATGCACCAACTCCACTTTTTCAAACTGGTGCTGACGGATCATGCCGCGAGTATCACGACCATAGCTGCCCGCTTCACTACGGAAACAAGGTGTATGAGCGACATAGCTGTGATGCAAGTCCGCGTCATTAAGGATCTCATCACGGGCAATGTTGGTCACAGGCACTTCTGCAGTAGGGATCAAATACAGGTCACTGTTACCACTGTCTTTATCTACAGGCACCTTAAACAAATCTTCTTCAAACTTAGGAAGCTGGCCTGTCCCTTTTAGAGACGCGGCATTCACTAGGTAAGGTACGTAAACTTCAGAGTAGCCATGCTCCTCAATGTGCGTGTTCAACATAAACTGCGTCAATGCGCGATGCAGACGAGCCAAATCAGAACGCATCACAGCAAAACGTGAACCGGTGATTTTTGCCGCCAATTCGAAGTCCAGCATGCCAATTGCAGAACCTACGTCCACATGGTCTTTCACTTCAAAGTCAAACTCACGAGGCGTTCCCCAACGGCGGACTTCAACGTTGTCGTCTTCGCTCACACCTTCTGGCACGGAACTATGAGGAATATTGGGAATAGACTCCAGCAGACTGTCTAGGTCAGCCTGAACGCCAGCCAGCTGCTCCTTAGCTTTCGCTAGGTCATCCCCAAGAGTAGCTGTTTGCGCTTTTAAGTCATCTGCCAAGGCTTTATCACCAGCCTTCATCGCAGCGCCGATTTCCTTGGATACAGAGTTACGGGACTGCTGCAGCGTCTCAGTTTCAATCTGAATAGACTTACGACGTTCTTCTAAATTGGAGAACGTAGCGACGTCCAAATCAAAGCCTTTTTTCTTAAGTAGCGCGGCGATCGCTTCTGGATCTGCCCGAAGAGCTTTAATGTCTAACATTGCTGCAACAAAACCTTATGTAAATGAATGAATAAATAGTTGTTCGATGTACAAATTAAAATAAGCGCGCCATACCAATGCCTGCTGTCAGCGCTAACACACCTAACACACAGCTCAATGATAAATAGCTTATGGCACTTAGCCAAGCCTGCTGATTCAAGAGAGAGACGATTTCTAGGGAAAATGTCGAGAAAGTGGTAAAAGCTCCCAAAAAGCCCACCATAATAAGAGGTCTAAAAGCTTCAAAGGAAGCCATCCGCTCACTCACCACCACAAATGCCACCCCCATCAAGAAGCTACCGACTATATTGATCGACATAGTAGCCAAGGGAAATGGATAGCTCCAAGCACTATTAATCCATTTGGTAGCACCAAATCGACATAGAGCCCCCAAAGCCCCACCCAATGCGACCATAAAATAGATCATCGAGTTACATCCTCATCATCTTGATAGCGTTGCTGTAAAGACACACTGTCTAACTCTGCAAGCCAAGCGAGTTTTTCGCCTATTTTCTTTTCCAAACCTCGATCCGTTGGCTGATAGTAACGCTCTGTGGCTAATTCTGGAGGCAAATAGCGCTCACCTGCCGCATAGGCATTAGGCTCATTGTGGGCATAGCGGTAGTCTTCACCATGTCCCATTTCTTTCGCGAGATCAGTTGGAGCATTTCGCAAATGGTTGGGGACTTCGTAGCTAGGATGACTGGCCACATCACTCAAAGCCTGACTAAATCCCATATAGACGGCATTACTTTTGGGGGCACAGGCCATATAAACCGCTGCCTGAGCAATAGCTCGGTTTCCTTCATAGGGCCCCACTCGCTCAAATACATCCCAGGCATTCAACCCAACCTGTAACGCTCTTGGATCCGCATTGCCTATGTCTTCCGACGCAATCGCTAAAAGGCGACGAGCAATATAAAGGGGGTCACAACCACCATCCAACATACGCGCCATCCAATACAGAGCCCCATCGGGGGAAGAGCCACGTACCGACTTATGAAAGGCTGAAATTTGGTCGTAAAACACATCCCCATTTTTGTCGTAACGCCTAACGCTACCCCCTAACACATCTTCCAAATGGGCTTTGGTAACGGTTTCTCCCACTTCCAAAAAATCAGATAGGATTTCCAAAAAGTTCAGACTACGACGCACATCGCCATCTGCCGCCGTTGCGAGGATAGCTAACAACTCATCAGTGATTTGAATTCGCTGCTCACCCAATCCGCGCTCTGGATCTGCTAAGGCTCTTTTCATAGCCACCATGAGTTGGTCTTGGGTTGGAGTTTGCAAGCGATAAACCCGGGCACGGGACAAGAGTGCAGAATTTAGCTCGAAGGCCGGATTTTCCGTAGTAGCCCCAACAAACAGAAAGGTGCCATCTTCAATGTAGGGCAAAAAAGCATCTTGCTGGGATTTATTGAAACGATGGACTTCATCAACAAACAGCAAGGTCGCCTTTTGCGTCATCATACGCCACTGTTTGGCCTCATCTACCGCAGCGCGAATGTCTTTCACCCCTGACATAACTGCCGATAATTCAATAAATTTGGCATCTAACGAGTGAGCAAATAACTGGGCAAAAGTGGTTTTACCGACCCCAGGTGGCCCCCATAGGATAAAGGAGTGCCCCTGCCGACGCTCAACCATTTTGCGTAGGGGCTTACCTTCTCCCACCAAATGGTCTTGGCCCACATAGTCTTCCAGTCGCTTAGGGCGCATCCGCGCCGCCAAAGGTTGCGAAAGATCAAGATCATTGGTGGAAAACAAGTCCGTCATTTATGGCTGCTCAACAATAAGATCAACTGACTCAGGCAAATTTATATTGAAGTTCTGATCTGAGACCCCTTCATGGGCTTCCACATTAGAAAACTCAATCACGGTGATTTGCCCCAACACATCCTTGATGCTCATGGCATCAATCACACCATTATCGAAAGACAATGTCAGAGAGTTAAATAAGTCATCTGATTCATTGGGCGTTAGACGATATTTTGCCCCACTGGTTTGCTCTACCTTGTAATGGGTCAACACACTGTCGGCAGACTCACCCAGCAATGCCGCTGGAGAGTTTCCTACTGTAGAAGAAAATGGCTTTTGGGTCGCCTGCTCTAAATCCACATCCCAGATTGTCACAAGCTGACCGTCAGAAATAATACGCTGGGGAAAAGGTGAAATAGTATCCCAAACAAAGCGATTTGGTGCCGCTAATAAGAACACCCCTTCGCTCACCTGAACCTGTTCACCTTGCTCGTTATAGGTCACTTGGCGAAACTCACCTTCCACATCACGATTGCTTTCTAACAATTGTGACAAGCTGGCAGTGGACTCTTGTGCCCAAAGGAATGGGGAAAAGCACACTAAAACGGCTAATAAAATTCGGTACATGATTACTCCAAAACAATTGCGTTTATTCAGGAATCAGAACGTCACGCTGACCATTCGTTCCCATTGGCCCCACTAAGCCTGCTGACTCCATGGCCTCAACGAGGTTTGCCGCTCGGTTATAACCAATTTTTAAACGACGCTGAATAGACGAAATAGACGCCTTACGGGTTTCCGTAACAATCTTTACAGCCTCATCGTAGAGAGGGTCTTGGTCCTCGCTACTCCCGCCAGTATCCATATCTTCTTGACTGGTCACCACATCGTTTATGTATTCAGGTTCACCTCTGGCTTTCCATTCTTCTACCACCGCATGCACTTCTTCATCGGATACAAAAGCACCATGCACCCGTATAGGCGTTGGTAAGCCAGCAGGTAAGTACAACATGTCACCTTGCCCAAGTAGCTGATCCGCACCACCTTGGTCCAAAATCGTCCTAGAATCGATTTTAGAAGACACTTGAAACGCCATACGAGTCGGTATATTGGCTTTTATCAAGCCAGTAATAACATCCACAGAAGGACGCTGGGTGGCTAAGACAAGGTGAATCCCTGCCGCACGAGCTTTTTGTGCGATTCGAGCAATCAGCTCTTCGACTTTCTTGCCGACAATCATCATCATGTCAGCAAACTCATCGACGATGATAACAATGTACGGAAGTGGCTCTAAATGAGGCACGGTCCGGGCTACACCGTCTTCTGAAAACATGGCCATCTCAGGCTGCCAAAGAGGGTCCTCTATCGGAGCACCTGCCGCAATCGCCTCCCTGACTTTCTTGTTGTAGCCGGCAATATTCCGTACCCCAAGCTTAGACATTAATTTGTAGCGACGCTCCATCTCATCCACTGACCAGCGCAAACCATTGGCCGCGTCTTTCATGTCTGTAATAACGGGGGTTAACAGGTGCGGAATTCCCTCGTAAATAGAGAGCTCTAACATCTTAGGGTCAACCATGATCATACGCACTTCGTCTGGGGTCGACTTGAGTAGCATACTCAAAATCATGGCATTCACACCCACCGACTTACCTGAACCCGTGGTACCTGCTACCAATACATGGGGCATCTTCGCCAGATCAACCACCACAGGCTCCCCGGAGATGTCATGCCCCAGAGACAACGTCAGTGGCGAAGTGGCGTTGTCATACATGTCCACATTAATCACTTCAGAGAAGTACACTGTGTCTCGAATTTGATTCGGGATTTCGATACCAATGGTTGATTTCCCAGCAATCACTTCCACTACACGCACACTCATGACACTCAATGAGCGAGCCAAATCTTTTGCCAAGTTCGTAATTCGAGAGACCTTCACACCTGGGGCAGGCTGAATCTCAAAGCGAGTAATGACTGGGCCGGGGTTCACCTCAACGACTTCTGCTTTGACACCAAAGTCTAACAAACGCTGTTCAAGCAGCTCCGAAAGACTCAACAGCTCCTCCTCGGAGTAACCGCCTTTTTTAGGCTTTGGCTGCGTTAAAACACTTCGATCTGGCAAGGTGTAAGCGGCTTCAGATCGCTCTACCTCAGAAGATGGTCCACCCAGTCCCTCTAACTGTCGCGCTTCAGACAGAGTCTTCACCGCAGGCTTGTGGGATGGAATTTTACTTGGTTGAGCTGGTGGCTGCACCGCTGGCTCAGTCGCAACATCCATTGCAGGGGTAACAGGCTCATGGGTATCAATCGAATCCTCAAGCGTTGTCGTCTCGCTTTGGGCTGGCGGGGCAGGCTTTTTCGGCGGCGCAGAGTAACGGGAGTCATCCCCACTCTCCTCTTCTATGTAGAGAGTATCCGTGAAGGCAACATTATCGTCATCAATCTTGATGTCATCAAAGCTATCGAAATTCGGATCGATATGCTCCCTGATTGAATCAGAGCTTTCCGTTTCAGCCTTGCCATTGTTTGACTGACGCAGTTTGCCAACCCAACCCAACCATTTCGATGGCTTAGCCTCAGGAGCTTCACTAACCTCTTCTGAGTCATTAGAAGTATTAGGGGCCGCTTCTTTTTTCCTTAAAAAAGACTTTTTACGGAAGATAGCAGGCTCATCAAATTCATCGTCTAGATCTTCAACCGACTCCAACTCCTGAGAGGGTTTAGCAGAACGATTGGCAAAATAGCCCCTGATGGATTCATAAGCATTAGCTGCCTTTTCCCCAACAAATTCCAACACTAATGACCAATGAATTTGCGCCATCAAGGTGAATGCTAAAATAGTCAAGGCCAAACTCACCAAGGTGGCGCCATCATAACCTAGCCAATGATACAAAACCTTTCCGAGGCTTTGCCCCAATATACCTCCGGCGCCAAACTGCAAACCCGCAGCACCAACCGTATGTAAAAAGCATAAAGCCGACCCAAAGCTCAGATATAAAATGCTACCAACACAGCAAAGGATCGCATTGTTGAGGGGAATAAGGTGATGGGGATTACGCCAAAGAATGTAAGTCACTACGATGAATAGCACAGGCAGAGAATAAAATAAGCTGCCAAAAAAAGCCGACAACACATCACTCAATGCAGCGCCAATAGGGCCCATAGAGTTCTGAGTAACAGCATTACTCCCTGAGTAAAACCAACCAGCATCTTCTGGATGATAGGTATAGGTTGCGAATGCAAAAAAAAGAAAAAACAGAATCGCGGTAATAAACGCAGCCTGTTTTGCAAAGGTTCCCCAAATGGGTGATCGTACCGACTCACTCCTTACTTGTGTCAAAAGCCACCTTCCAATGTATCGGGTTTAAAATTAAGGCTGATAGCTTACCATAAAAAAAGCCAGCCCAAAGGGCTGGCTTTCGCTTTCACTAAGATAGGGAAATCTTAGAAAGAAGCTTCAGCACCGATTACAGAGTAATCAGAAGTGTCGTTTTCGTAGTCCACGTAAGAAACGTAGTATACGATGTCGCCAGCTGTGTAGTATAGAGAACCTTCAGTAACGCCGCCTTTGTCTGCTTCATCATCTACGTAGTATTGAGCTGCAGCAGAAACCGCTTCAGTCAATGCTAGATCAAGACCTAGGCCGTAAGAAGTAACATCAGCATCAGATGCTTTACCAGTTTGGTAGAATCCAGTAACTGTCGCCATGCCAGCAGGAACAGACACACCAGCAGTCATGATTTGGTTATCAGCATCAGTACCGAAACCGAACGCACCAGATAGACCAAGAGTAGCCACACCTAGATCTTGAGAGTAACTAGCAGCTACAGAAGACTGTGAAGAACCTTCAGCCATTTCAGCTGCAACAGTTAGACCAGGCATTACAGAGTAACGAATACCTAGATCAGTACCTAGTGTTTTCTTAGCGCCGTCGTTATCTTCACGAACACCAGCAGAGTATGCAGCGCCATCAGCTAGAGAGCCGTCGAAGTCACCGAAAGATACAGCGCCTTGCTTAACAAAAGCTTCGTCAAGTACGAAGTTGCCGTTGCCAGTGTCCATGTCTAGGTCAAAGTAAACTAGACCAGTATCACCGATGATGTTTACTTCACCGTTAGAACCTGCAGCATCGCCACCGTCAGCATCAGTTGCTTTGTATTCTAGGCCAGCGCTACCAGTGAAAACTGGCTCAGCTGCGAAAGTAGTTGTAGAAACAGCAGCCGCAACAGCAGATACTGCAAAAACTGAAGCAAGTTTAATCGCTTTCATTCAAGATTCCCCTTTAATATTATATGTTCGGTCTCAAGACCTTTTTTTGAAAGACTCAAGTACCTCATCAAAAACGCTGAAAAATCAACGACTCAGATATACTAAAACCCTTCAATTTCAGTTTTGTGACATTGTCAAAACACTGAAAAAAAATTTAGTTCGCAAAACGTTATCCGAATAGTTTTTTACTCGTCGCTCTGAACTAACCTGATTAAAACCAAGTTTTCCTTTACTGGTCAAGCACTACAAACACTTTTTTTCGGTTTTTTTTGCATTTTTATCATTTGATTTATACATAGATCACAAGAAAAGCATGAAAGCACTATCTAAAAGGACAAAAACGGTCACTTTTAAATCAACTCAATTATTTTTCTATGGAGATCGTGTAAATCAAGTTCAAAACCTAGACCAATAGCGTATAAACTATGGATAACCCAATGACGAAGATCATTACCCAAATCAATCAATTATGCAAATAATGGACAAAACAAAGCATCTCGAACCTGAATTAGTACTGCTTACGGAATCCATCTACGACACTCCGGATCCTTTTCGGGCATTAACAGACCCTGAGGGTTTATCAGCAATTGGGGGCGACCTTAAGCCCGAGCGTCTTATCCATCTTTATCAGCGGGGCTTTTTTCCATGGTTTAGCGAAGCGGACCCGATACTTTGGTGGCACCCGTTAGAGCGATGCACTTTGATTCCCAGCGAGTTCCATTGCAGTCGATCACTAAAAAAAGCCCTACGGAAAAACGCTTGGAGCTACCAGATCAATGCAAACTTCCAGCGCACAATACAACTCTGCAGCGAGCTTCGCGCACAAAAAGAAGGCACCTGGATCACTGAAGACATCATTCAAGCCTACTCTGGGCTCAATAAGTTAGAGTATGGTTTTTCCATAGAAGTGTTTTGTGACGGGGAGCTTGCTGGGGGATTTTATGGCATTGCCATGGGGAAATTCTTCTTTGGTGAATCGATGTTTTCATTGAAAGAAAATGGCTCAAAGGTGGCCCTCATGCAGTTCTGTGCACTTTGTGAGAGCTTAGGCATTGAACAAATAGACTGTCAGGTTGAATCTGACCACATCCTTTCCCTTGGCGCACAAATGCGCACTAAGGAATGTTTCGTAGCGGATTTAAAACAGCTCATTCCAGAGCCCACTAAAAACCAGAAATTAATTGCTTTAGCACAACATGAAGCACCAATTAAAATCGTGATTTAGCGTGCATTATTTGCTTTTTAAGCACTATTTGGGCAGAATACGGCCGAAATTTTAGCAATCTCGCCAACTACAATCCCAGACAGCGAGAAAATGCTTCACCTTAATTAAGACAGGACACTGATTGTGGCAAAAGAAGATAGCATTGAAATGGAAGGTACGATCGTTGATACGTTACCTAACACTATGTTCCGTGTAGAACTAGAGAACGGTCACGTTGTGACAGCACACATCTCTGGTAAAATGCGCAAAAATTACATTCGAATTCTAACCGGTGACAAAGTAAAAGTAGAGCTAACGCCTTACGATTTGTCTAAAGGTCGCATTGTGTATCGTTCACGCTAATTCAGCCAGTACGCAAGCACAAAAAAGCCGCATCAGCATTGCTGACGCGGCTTTTGCGTTTATGGGGCGTAAGCCATTAACTTAGCAATTAATAGCTTCTTTCTTCACAGAAAAGGCCAACTCGTCTTTGTTTTCATCCAACGAGACATTCACCACACCGCCTTCTACCAGGTCTCCAAATAGAATCATGTTCGCCAATGGCTTCTTCAGATGCTCCTGAATCACACGAGCCATTGGACGTGCGCCCATTTGGCGGTCATAGCCTTTGTTAGCCAACCAGCCTCTCGCAGTATCAGACACTTCAATCATGACACCTTTGGCGTCAAGCTGAGCCTGCAGCTCCACTAGGAACTTATCGACAACATTGAAGATCACCTGCTCATCCAATTGTTTGAATTGGATCACAGCATCTAAGCGATTTCGGAACTCTGGTGTAAAGGTCTTGTTAATAACCTCCATACCGTCTGTAGAATGATCCTGCATAGAGAAACCAATAGAGCGCTTCGCTAACACCTCTGCCCCTGCATTAGATGTCATAACCAAGATAACGTTACGGAAGTCCGCTTTTCGGCCGTTGTTGTCTGTCAAGGTACCGTGGTCCATCACTTGCAGCAGCAAGTTGAAGACTTCTGGATGAGCTTTTTCGATTTCATCCAGTAAGACAACACTGTGAGGATTCTTGGTCACAGCTTCTGTTAACAAGCCCCCTTGGTCAAAGCCCACGTATCCTGGTGGCGCACCGATTAAACGAGACACCGCATGGCGCTCCATGTACTCAGACATATCGAAGCGAATCAATTCTAAGCCAAGGATCTTGGCCAGCTGACGAGTTACCTCTGTTTTACCTACACCGGTAGGGCCAGCCATTAAGAAAGAGCCTATGGGCTTCTGATCGGCTTTTAGACCGGCCCTAGAGAGCTTAATGGCATCGGATAAAGATTCAATCGCTTGATCTTGACCAAATACCACCATTTTCAAGTTGCGCTCGAGGTTGGCTAACACTTGTTTATCATCCGTACTTGCCGATTTAACAGGTACTCGAGCGATCTTAGAGACAATCTCTTCGATATCCTCAACCGTAATCACTTCCTTACGGGACTCTTCTGGCTGAAGACGCTGATAAGCCCCCGCCTCATCTACCACATCTATCGCTTTATCAGGCATATGGCGATCCGGCACATAACGCTGGGCCAGCTCTGAAGCAGCTTTTAAAGCGGCATCGTCATACTTGATCTTGTGATGCTCTTCAAAAGAGCCAATGATGCCTTTAAGAATTTCATAGGTATCATCAACACTGGGCTCATTAACATCGATCTTTTGAAAACGACGAGCTAATGCATGGTCTTTTTCAAACACCCCACGGAATTCTTGGAAGGTGGTTGAACCAATACAACGCAACTGACCTGAACTCAACGCTGGCTTCAGCAGATTAGAAGCATCCATCACACCGCCAGAGGCAGCGCCGGCACCAATAATGGTGTGAATTTCATCAATAAATAAGATCGCGTTTGGTTGTTTTTTTAATTCACCTAACAAATGTTTCAAGCGTTTCTCGAAATCACCACGGTACTTGGTTCCCGCTAGCAATGCGCCAAGATCGAGGGAGTACACCACACCATCAGCGATAACATCTGGCACTTCACCGTCCACAATTCGGCGGGCTAAGCCTTCCGCTATGGCAGTTTTACCAACACCAGATTCACCCACTAAAAGCGGATTATTTTTACGGCGACGAGACAGGGTCTGAACCACACGCTCCACTTCATATTGACGACCGATCAAGCGATCAATACGCCCCTCTCTCGCCTCTTCATTCAAGTTAGTGGCGTATTTCTGCAATGGTGCTTTCGCTGTATCTTCACCATCTTCGTCTTCTTGCTCGATGGAGTCCTCTTGAGAAGAAGCATCACCCAATTTGGAAATACCGTGGGCAACAAAATTCACCACATCAATTCGGGCCACATTATGACGACGAAGCAAATACACCGCTTGGCTTTCCTGCTCACTAAAAATAGCCACGAGTACATTGGCACCAGTGACTTCGCGCTTGCCAGATGATTGGACATGGAACACAGCACGCTGAAGCACGCGCTGAAAGCCTAACGTCGGCTGAACTTCACGCTCTTCATCATCTTGGGGAATAAGGGGTGTAGTACTGTTTACGAACTCTTCCAGCTCTTTACTAAGAACGTCTAAGGTGACGCCACACGCTTCAAGTACTTTCGCGGCAGCAACGTTATCAATTAAAGCCAACAGTAGATGCTCAACCGTCATAAACTCATGACGCTTGTCGCGGGCGGCTTTAAAAGCGCTGTTTAAGGTTTGCTCTAGTTCTTTATCTAGCATCGCTTATCCCTCTCAAAAAATCAGTCGACTTGTTGCAAGTCGCACATTAGGGGGTGCTCGTTTTGCTCACAAAACTGCTGCACCATAGCTACTTTGGTTTCGGCAATACCGTAAGGATAAATGCCACAGACACCTTTTCCTTTGGTATGCACTTCCATCATTACATGCTGGGCCTTCTCTGCGTCCATGTTGAAAAAGCGTTGAAGAACAAACACGACAAAATCCATTGGCGTGTAATCGTCATTAAAAAGAACCACCTGGTACATGGAGGGTGGTTTCAACTCCGTATCCTCAGGCGCAATGGCAACAGAGGAATGACCTTGATCGTCGTCTTCTAAATTTAGACTAATTTGCTTGGATGCAAACATCTCGACCTCTAAGAACTACAAATATTCACGTTAAAGACTGCTTTCACAATCGGTTTTCACACCAAAAAGACGAAAACAATAAGAATTTTACAAATCACCAATAGAGTTCTACTCTCAACTGTATGGTCAAAAGTTGCACATTTAAACCCTAAGTCGTCATTGCAGACACAATGGGAATATTACCACGACTTTGGCTAGGTATATTGAACCGATTTTTCCGTAGCACTTAATTTGCGGTTCGACTCATCGAGCCCAGAGAGTATAGAAGGAGTGACTCATGCATCGTGGATCCGTTAAGTGGTTTAATAACGCAAAGGGATACGGCTTTATAGTGTCAGACAGTTTTGATGAAGATTTGTTCATCCACTACTCTGCCATCAATGTGGAAGGATACAAAACCCTTAAAGCAGGACAAACGGTGACATTTGACGTAACGCCCGGCAAACGTGGTTTGCATGCAACGGACATTACGCCTGTGTCAGAGACAGTTGCAGAAGAACGCATTACTCAAACAGCGTAACGATCTCTGCTCTGCCGCTCAACTCCCACCTTTGATACACTCAGGTATCAAAGGTGCTTTGTTGTGCCTACCCTTTCACCTAATTGATCCTGTATATGCTGCTGTTACTCAACAAACCTTTTCAAGTGTTAAGCCAATTTACCACCGACGACGACAAAGACACCCTCTCGAACTATATCTCCCAACCGGGCGTTTATGCGGCTGGCCGTCTTGATTATGACTCTGAAGGCCTATTGCTGTTAACGGATAACGGCGCTTTACAGCACTTGATTGCCTCCCCCGCCTTTAAGATGCCGAAAACCTACTGGGCACAAGTGGAAGGCGCGATCACACAGGAAGCCATTGATGCTCTATGCCGTGGCGTTGAATTAAAAGATGGCATTACCAAACCGGCCCAATGCCAAGCCATTGACGCCCCCGATATCTGGCCACGCACTCCCCCCATACGAGAACGGGCAAATATCCCCACTAGCTGGATCCAATTACAGATTACCGAAGGCAAGAATCGCCAAGTCAGACGTATGACAGCGAAAGTTGGCTTCCCAACACTACGCTTGATCCGGGCTGCCATCGGCCCTTATTCAATTGAAGGCCTTGCACCCGGAGAAACACAGGAAAGCCAGATTACCGATTCACTTTTACAGCAGGTACAAGATTTTGAACGAAAAAAAGCGCGAAAAACTGCCTCACCTAACCGTCGCAGCACTCATCGAGGACCAAGGAAAGTACCTCATGATCAAAGAGTACCAGGACGGAAAAATCGTGCTGAATCAACCAGCCGGCCACGTGGAAAACGGTGAAACTCTGCAGCAGGCGGTGATCCGTGAGGCCCTAGAAGAATCTGGATGGCAAGTGTTACCAAAAGCCATCTTAGGTCTCTATGCCTTTACCCCCTTTGACGGAGCAGACACCTATCATCGAGTGTGTTTTATATGTGACCCAGTCGAGCAAAAGAGCCTAGCTCTGGATCCAGATATCATAGAATCACTGTGGCTCACTAAAGATGAGATTAGCGCACTTCCCCAGCGTAGCCCGTTAATTTTGCAATGCATCCAAGACTTCGAGAAAGGCCAATACGCCCCTCTTGAATTGATAGAAAATACGCACATATAAGGTTACTTGCAGACCTGATTGAACAGTTCCGATACAATACCACCCACCTTCTAATGACGGGCCTTTACCCCGTTCCAACTATTAGAGAATTTAAATGAGTAAAGATAACCAAAACGCATCTATTAAAGTGATCGTCGGCATGTCCGGCGGCGTCGACTCCTCTGTATCCGCCCTATTGTTACAGCAACAAGGCTACCAAGTGGAAGGCCTGTTCATGAAGAACTGGGACGAAGACGACGGCACCGAATACTGCACCGCAAAAGAAGACTTGGCCGACGCCCAAGCCGTATGTGAAAAGCTCGGCATCCATCTTCATACCGCCAACTTTGCAGCAGAATACTGGGACAACGTATTTGAGCATTTTCTAGCGGAATACAAAGCTGGTCGAACGCCAAATCCTGACATCCTTTGCAACAAAGAAATTAAGTTTAAAGCCTTTTTGGAATATGCATTAGAGCTGGGTGCCGACTACATTGCCACAGGCCACTATGTTCGTCGTGGTGAACAGGACGGCGAACCTGTATTGCTTAAAGGCCTAGATAACAACAAAGACCAAAGCTATTTCTTGTATGCCGTGGGCAAACATGAAATTGGGCGCACCTTCTTCCCAGTAGGAGAACTAGAAAAGCCTGAAGTACGACGTCTTGCCGAAGAGCATGACCTTGTCACCCACAACAAAAAAGACAGCACGGGTATTTGTTTTATCGGCGAACGCCGTTTTAAAGATTTCTTAGAGCAGTACCTACCCGCACAGCCAGGCAACATCGAGACGCTGGAAGGGGACATTATTGGTAAACACCACGGCTTGATGTATCACACCATAGGACAACGCCAAGGCCTTGGCATTGGCGGTTTATCTAATTACCCAGATGAACCTTGGTACGTGGTTGAAAAAGACCTACAACGCAATGTGTTAGTGGTCACACAAGGTGGGCAACACGAGTCCCTATACAAAACCCACTTGATAGCAGACAACTTTGATTGGGTGGCTAGAGAAAAGCCAAGCATGCCACTCACCTGCATGGCTAAGTGCCGCTACCGCCAACCAGACCAAGAATGTACCATCAGTGAGCTTGCAGACGGTCGGGTAGAGGTAAGCTTTAAAGAGCCACAACGTGCCATTACACCTGGACAATCTGTCGTCTTCTATGTGGATGAA
Source organism: Rhodanobacter aciditrophus (assembly GCF_042679525.1). Classification (GTDB taxonomy): domain Bacteria; phylum Pseudomonadota; class Gammaproteobacteria; order Pseudomonadales; family Marinomonadaceae; genus Marinomonas; species Marinomonas aciditrophus. The sequence goes on along the minus strand of NZ_JBHTMN010000017.1, from coordinate 108,364 downwards.
CTATGTCTTGGTGGCGGCATCATAAACGTTGCCTTTAACAAATAAGCCTTGGAGACCCCATGCAACACGATGAAAGAGAACAGGCCATTGCGCTTGCGGCGATTTTCCAAGCAGCTGAGTTAGTAGGACAACTAGCACGCAAAGGCGAGCTGGACAAAGATTATGCAGAGCCATTGCTAAAAAGCATATTGATGGTCAACGCCCCCACCACCGAAGACGTGTATGGCGGAAAGTTTGATTGTCAGAGCAATCTGGCAATGGGTCGTCGTATCGCCAAGCAAGTCATGGGCAAAGACCGTAACGCGGTGAACCCAGATACCATTCGCTATGCATTGAGTTTGATTCACCTCGAATCCAAACTGCAAAAAGACGATGCCATGTTGAGCGCCATAGGCCAACATCTAGGCCAAGTGGAGCGCCAACTAGAGCACTATGACTCAGTGATGCATGAAAATCTCATTGCAGGTATCTCAGGTATGTACCAAGAGACCTTAAGTAAGATGTCATTTCGCATCCAAGTGCATGGGGACAGCCGCTTCTTACAACAGCCTCAGACAGCCAACCAAGTCCGAGCGCTACTGATGGCAGGCGTTCGCGCAGCCATGCTTTGGCGTCAACTGGGTGGCCGTCGCTGGCACCTGATCTTCAAACGTAAAGCTTTGATGAAACAGTTAGAAGCACGCTTCTAATGAAAACTAGGTTCTGATGACTGACAAAGCCGAGCACACTGCTCGGCTTTTCTTTGCCTGATTCCCCCCAGATGCTTGCCGTTTGAACAGATTCTTTCTACTTTTTTGTAGACAATCATTCATATCAATCTTGAGTATATTTACGGTCGATGTATCTAAGCAGCTGATTTAGAGTACTATATTGGCCAAAATTCCGATCAAATGATTTGATTACATTAAGAATGGCGGCCAAAAGTCACCTTCTACCAAAAGGCTATCTAGCCAGAACGTTAGGGGAATTACATGTCAAAACAAACGATTTACTACACGTTGACAGATGAAGCACCCGCTTTAGCAACTGCTTCACTACTGCCAATTTTCAGCTCTTTTGCCAAAGAAGCCGACATTGAACTTAAACTGACCGACATTTCGTTAGCAGGTCGTATTCTTGCTGCGTTCTCTGATCGTCTTCCTGAAGATCAGCGCGTTGAAGACGGTTTAGCGTTCCTAGGTGAATTGACAGCTGAACCAACAGCAAACTTCATCAAGCTGCCAAACATTTCTGCTTCTATTCCGCAGTTAAATGCAGCAATCAAAGAGCTACAAGGACAAGGCTACGACATCCCTAGCTACCCTGAAGCACCAAAATCCGACGAAGAAAAAGAAGTACAAGCACGCTACGCTAAATTACTAGGCAGTGCGGTTAACCCTGTTCTTCGTCAAGGTAACTCTGACCGCCGCGCGCCTGCAGCAGTTAAAGCTTTCGCTCGCAAGCACCCACATTCTATGGGCGAGTGGAAAAAGACTTCTCAAACTCACGCAGACTACATGCGCGATGGGGACTTCTTCTCTTCTGAGCAGTCTGTAACCATGGACAAGGCACAAGACGTTCGCATTGAATTCGTTGACCAAGCTGGCAACGTAGAAGTGAAGAAAACTCTACCTTTGCTAGAAGGCGAAGTGCTAGACAGCATGAACATGAGTGCTAGCAAACTGCGTGCATTCTTTGAAGCATCTCTTCAAGAAGCCAAAGACGCTGGCATCATGTGGTCTCTTCACGTTAAAGCGACCATGATGAAAGTCTCTCACCCAATCGTATTCGGCCACGCTGTGACCGTTTTCTACAAAGAAGTGTGGGACAAATTCGGTGACCTATTCAAAGAGATCGGTGTTAACCCTAACAACGGTCTAGGCAGTGTTTACGACAAGATCAAGACACTTCCACAATCTCAGCAAGACGAAATTCTACAAGCAATCCACGATTGCTACGAGCACCGTCCTGAAATCGCCATGGTTGATTCTGTACGTGGTATCACTAACCTACACGTGCCATCTGACGTAATCGTTGACGCTTCTATGCCTGCAATGATCCGTAACTCTGGCAAAATGTGGGGACGTGACGGCAAGACTAAAGACACAAAAGCTGTCATGCCTGAATCTACTTACGCACGTATTTACCAAGAAGTGATCAACTTCTGTAAAACAAACGGCGCGTTCGACCCAACCACAATGGGTACGGTTCCAAACGTTGGTTTGATGGCTCAGAAAGCCGAAGAATACGGCTCCCATGACAAGACTTTTGAAGCGGCAGCAAACGGCGTAATGCGTGTAGTTGACGCTGCAGGCAACGTCTTGATGCAACACGACGTTGAAAAAGGCGATATTTGGCGTGCGTGTCAAACCAAAGACGCAGCAATCAAAGATTGGGTAAAACTGGGTGTGACTCGTGCACGCAACTCTGACACGCCAGCCGTATTCTGGTTAGACGAAGAACGTGCCCACGATAATGAGCTACGTAAGAAAGTAGAACTTTACCTAAAAGATCACGATCTTGAAGGCCTAGATATCCGCCTAATGTCTTACAACGAAGCGATCCGTTTCTCAATGGAACGTATCATCCGTGGCGAAGACACCATCTCTGTTACAGGTAACGTGCTACGTGACTACCTAACAGACTTGTTCCCAATCATGGAACTAGGCACATCTGCGAAAATGCTATCTATCGTGCCAATGTTGAACGGTGGCGGCATGTACGAAACAGGTGCAGGTGGTTCTGCGCCTAAGCACGTCCAGCAGCTACAAGAAGAAAACTACCTACGTTGGGATTCCCTAGGCGAATTCCTAGCGACGGCAGTCTCTTTCGAAGAGCTTGGCATTAAACAAGGCAATGCAAAAGCAAAAGTCCTAGCACAAGCACTGGACAAAGCGACTGGCAAATTGCTTGAAAACAACAAGTCTCCTTCTCGTAAAATCGGTGACATCGATAACCGTGGCAGCCACTTCTACCTAGCAATGTACTGGGCACAAGAATTGGCAGCACAGTCTGACGATGCAGCGTTGGCAGCGAAATTCGCGCCATTAGCGAAAACACTGACAGACAACGAAGCTAAGATTGTTGAAGAGCTTGCAGCAGTTCAGGGCAAACCTGCTGAACTGAAAGGCTACTACCACATGGATCTTGAAGAAGTATTCAAAGTGATGCGCCCAAGTGCAACACTGAATGCAGCACTAGAATCCCTGTAAGCAACGAGACAGCCGATGATACGTCATCGGCTAACTCTTCAAGCTAGAAAATTAAGCATAAAAAAGGAGCTCAATGAGCTCCTTTTTATTTGCTTGCAAAATAGAATGTTTGGTTAAATCCTAAGACGCCACAATAGACCCATAACTTGGCTCTGAGCAAGCATTATTCAAAGCTCGGGCAGAATGCGGCATATACATAACACTGCTCGTTCCATCCTCAATAGGCGTGAGATTACCCATCCAAGCCACTTTACGCTCATCCCTAGGAGACACGCCTAAATGCTTACGATAACAACGACTAAAGTGAGGCGTTGAGATAAAGCCACACGCGGCAGAGATCTCTACAATCGACATACTCGACTGCTTCAACAACTGACGTGCTCGGTCAAGACGCAATCTCAGATAGTAGCGTGATGGGGAGCAATCCAAATATTTATGGAACATGCGCTCTAATTGACGTCGAGAAACATCCACAAAGATTGCTAGCTCATCCAAATCAATGGGCTCTTCAAGATTGTTTTCCATAAGTTCGATCACATCCACCAGTTTAGGCTTACAACCGCCTTTGTTTAACTGGCGCAATGGCACTCGCTGCTGGTCTGACTCACTGCGAATACGATCACAAATAAACATATCTGATACAGCACTGGACAATTTCGCCCCATGGTCGCGAGCGATAATAGTCAGGAACATATCTAAGGGAGCGCTACCGCCCGTAGCAGTAAATCGCCCTTCATCCATAGAGAACAAACGGTTGTTACATCGTACTTTCGGGTAGCTTTCTTGTAACGCAGTCATACATTCCCAGTGAACACTGCAGTTATAACCGTCTAACAGCCCAGCATGAGCTAAAACGAATGCTCCCGTACAAATGCCGCCTAATACATTACCCTTGCGAGCACGCTGTTGTAGCCAGCTCATCTGCTTGTTGGTGTACGCACGGGTTATATCTAAACCACCCGCAACAATCACCATATCCAAATCGGGGCAATCGCTCATGGAGCAATCCGCCGCAATGCTTAGTCCATCACTGGCAACGGCCGCCTCACCGGTCTCAGTGATCATATGCCAAGTATACAGCTCTTCTGCATAGAGCTGGTTTGCCATACGCAAGGGCTCGAGGGCTGATGCCAAGGCAATCATGGTAAAATTATCTAAAAGTAAGAAGCCCACGCGGGTGGTCTTTTTACCGCTGGGAGTCATGGCAGGGGATGTGGAAACCATGTGAAAACCCTCTCATTTGTGATACTTACGCTGAGGCAATTTCTAGGCCAAAAGCGTATTACCCACACTTTTTATTATAGTTAACCAACGCTGATTCATTCAGACACTGGCCTTGTAATGGGAACCACTCAAACCGAAGATCATTTGTTCGAAAAGAGACCTGTATGATAGTTTACGTGCAGAGCAAAAACATCCCATTAGCGACTCAAAATAAACAAAAAACAGCCAAAAACGACAAAGAGTATTTTGCCAACTTACACCCTAGTCTGTATAAAAAACACTCAAAAATACCACCAAACACAGATAAACAGGCGAATTTGTTCTAATTTTCTCGAAAAATGCACCAAAAACAACCACAAACGCCCCAAAAATACTCACTACAACCAGAGCGCAGAGACTCGAGTATCACCATGATAAAGATGTCGGATTTGAGCCTGAAACAATTCAGCGGTCGCAATGGCATCCGTCACTGCACTGTGCAAATGATAACGGGGCAAACCATAGCGCAGACGGCTATCAGCTAGCCGAATAGAAGGCTGAGGTTGTCCTAGCACACGCTTGGCAAAAGAACGCCAACCACTTCGATGTCGTATGGCTTCAATGGCCATGGTGTCGATGACAGGAAACAATAACTCTGTATTGAGTCGAGACTGGATAGATTCGTAAAGAAACTCCCGCTCAATATATCGAAAATGCACCACCACTATTTTCCCCTCTAAATGAGTCAACACCTCATCTATGACATCTAAAAAATCTGGGGCATTTGATACTTCTGAGTGGGTGATACCATGAATCACTACGGACTCATCATTAAGGGACTGATTAGGCCGGATTAACCAGTGGCCAGCTTGGGCCACTTTTATCCGATTCATGGTGAATGGCACCAGTCCAATACTGATAATTTCATCCTCCTTTGCATTCAGTCCTGTTGTTTCGAAATCAAGGGCGACAAAATCCGCTTGATCGACGACTAAATCAGGAGGGAATTGTTGTGAGTGATAGAAGCTTTCGAGGCTTGGACGGTTATGATCCTGAGCTCTCCTTGCCATGTAAGCATGCCAGTCGAAATCCTCTTTCTTTGCCCCCATCACTCAAGATACCTTACCAAATGGGTAGCGATATTTAAGAAAGCGCTGACTATTGCTTAACACATTAAAGGCTTCTTTGAGATTACGACGTTCATGATCAGTGAGGGTGTCCGGCTCAATATTGTTGTCCGGTGCCTGGCCCTCCTCAATGTCTTCAACCTGATGTTGAATACGCACCATAGCAAGGTATTCCAAGGCATACTTAAGCTCGATACCGCGCTTATCAGGCAAGATATTGGCTTCAATAATGTCATCTAATCGTTCAAAGGAGTTACGTGCGGTGGAGCCCACCGCCAACGCGTGTACGCGAATCAAGTCAGCTAACGGTGCCGTGCCTCGACGCTTGAGATTGATTGTTCGCCGGTGCTCACCGTCTTGCTCCATTACAAACTCTTTGAAAAATCCCAGGGGCGGAGTTCTAAGTAAGGCATTACGAGCCAAGCTAGCGAGAAACTTAGAGCTGCTCTTCGCGCGCTGGACCACGAATTCATTCAGCTCATCCGCCCACTCTGTTCGTCCCCAGACGCCTTCCAAATCGAAGAAAATCGAGCTGTTTAATAATGCATCTGGATTTGGCACATCAATCCAGTCTGCAAAACAATCACGCCATTCAGAAAGGGTTTTACGCCAGCGAGGATTGGTCGCCATGATGCGCCCTGTACAGTAGGGATATCCGCATTGGTCTAACCCATCACTTACAAAAGCCGCCAAGGCTTCGAAATAAGCGCTATGCTGATGCGAAATGAATTCATCTGACAAGATCAAAGCATTATCTTGATCCGTGATCAGCAGTTGTTCATCCCTAGCCATAGACCCTAACGCTAGGAAGCAATACGGTACTGGCGGCGGCCCTAACGCCTCCTCCGCCAACTCTAGCAAGCGCTGTTTGAAGCTACGCCCAATCACTGACATCGCACTGCCAATCATATGAGCACTGGACTCTTGGCGTACCATACGGACAAAGCAGTCCGGCACATCTTTCGCCACTTGCGCCAGCTCAGCCTGATTTTGCTGGCGGTGGATTAAACTGACGATGTATAAGCTGTTTTTCGACTCGTAGCGAACGATATCGGAGATCGCGATCACCCCTTTCGGCTCGCCATGGTCCATCACTGGCAGATGGTGCAAATTACAACGCAACATCAACAACATAGCTTCGAAAATAAAGGTGTCTTTATCAATAGTCTTAGGGGACTTAGTCATTACTTCAGTCACAGGAAGATTTAAATCTATCCCTTCAGACACAACCCGAGTTCGCAGATCTCGATCCGTTAAAATCCCCACCAGTTTCAATCTGGTTTGACCTTCATCTTCTATGGGCGCTTCTTCGTCTACAATCAACAAAGAAGAAACGCCCTCCTCTGTCATATGCATGGCCGCATGCCGAATGGTGGCATCGGTAGAAATTGTCACCAGCGGACGAGCAATAAGAGAAGACACTTTTTCACTGGAAAGCATATCGCTTCCCCGATGCTCATCAACCACCTTATTGAGTTTACGATGGTCGTCTACCTCCACATAGTAAGCAAATTCCTCGTACTCCTCACACAGCTCTGTGAATACATCTTCTGGTACAAAATATATTAAGGAGTCTTCCATTGCTCGTGCTGGCAAACGTACACGATTAGACATGAGCAAGCCTAACTGCCCAAACACATCCCCTTCACTTAGGCGATTGTATAAATTGCCATTACGTCGATAGATTTCCACCGCGCCACTGCGTACTACGCATAAGTCATGGATTTCATCACCAAATTGAAAGATGTCACTGTTTTCTCGAAAATAGGCTATTTCGATTGCGCAAGCGACTTTTTGGCAGGTCTTCTCAGATAAAAAAGAGAAAGGAGGAAAGCGCCCAAGAAACTCAGCAATTTCTAGTTGTTCAGCTTCCATCTGGGCGCCCCTTAGTGAGGATAATAATTAGTATTCGATAACCACATCAGAATTTGCAACGGTACAACAAGACAAAACGTAACCCGCTTCTACATCTTCCTCAGTAATACCACCGTTATGCTCCATAGTGGTTTCGCCTTCTTTAACAAGCACCTTACAAGTACCACAAATCCCCATACCACAAGCTTTCGGAATATGCAGGTCAAGTTTAGCGGCGGCATTATGAAGGGTCTCCCCTGGAGCCACTTGGATACTACGACCATAGTTGGCAAATTCGACGCGCATCAGGTCTTCAGTGCTAATCGCTTCCGCTTCTGCTTGAGCAACTTCTGCCATTTCCAACGCATCTTCTACGACAGCATCTGGCGTCGCACCGAAGGATTCTTCATGGTAGCGACTCATATCAAAGCCTCTAGCTTTCAGAAGCGCCTTGACGGCCTTCATATATGGAGCAGGCCCACAACAGAAGATCTCACGCTCCATAAAGTCTGGCGCCATCATCATCAGCTTGGCTTCATCAAGAAAGCCTCGGTAACCATGCCACGCTAGACCGTTGTGCATGTGCTCAACGATAGTATGAATACTTAGGTTATTAACCCGTGACGCCATATGGTCCAGTTCACGAGGGTAAATCAAATCACGGGGAGAACGAGCACTGTGAACAAAAGCAATGTCCACATCCGCACTGGTGTCAAACCACCAACGTGTCATAGACATCAAAGGTGTAATCCCAACACCGCCAGAAAGTAACAAGACCTTGTCAGCAGGGTAATCAATACAGTTGAAATTACCTACGGGGCCGTGCACCGCCAACTCCACGCCTACGTCCATGTTGTCATGCAACCAATTGGACACCAAACCACCTGGAACACGTTTCACAGTGATAGAAAAACTGTACGGCACAGAAGGAGAACTCGAGATGGTGTAAGAACGCATCACCTGCTGACCATTAATTTCAAGCTCTAGGGTCACAAACTGACCGGGCTTGAAGAAGAACATCACCGGTTGCTGCGCCATAAAGCAGAACGTATTAACGTCCCAAGACTCTTGGATAACTCGTACACAGCGAACATTGTGACGACCGTTTACCCATGTTTGGGTGTTGACCGGAGCGAAGTAATCAGCCGTGGTGTTGGCTGGAGTAGGGTTAGTCATATTCGTTCTCTCTTTATGGCGTTGACGTTTCACCTTTCGAGCCATTGTCGTTCTAGTTTTGAGTTTTCAGTTAACCGTTTACGACATTTAGTTGCTCATGGCGACCATCCCTATCCCTGTACAGCCCTTAGGCAGAGCAACTAGTCGATTTATGACTTGATGATGTCGTGTTTAGTCATTCCACCAAGAGCAACTTGGGAGAGCATAGCGTCATTACTATAACGAATCTTGATGTGGGTAAATCCCATCAAACGCTGTTTGCTCCGACGAGAGAAGCAACATCAACTCGGCCTTTGTTACGTAAGGATCACCAAATGAACCAAAATGATCTGCTAAATATGCGCTATGCGACCATCACAGAAGCTCGCACAGACATGTATAAAATGCTTGAAGCACGCCCTGCTAACTACTCGTTGGACGCGCCGCTTTATAACGACCCACACATGTTCCGCGTAGACATGGAAGAAATCTTCCAGAAAGAATGGCTGTTCGTCGGCATGACCAGTGAAATCCCGAAACGCGGTGATTACATCACGGTTGAAATCGGCCAAAACCCTGTTTTGATCATTCGTGATGCAGACGGTTCTGTGAACGCGTTCCATAATACTTGCCGTCACCGTGGCTCACGCATCTGTACTGAGCATCGTGGCAAGGTTGCTAACCTGGTGTGTCCTTACCACCAGTGGACATACGACCTAAAAGGCAACTTGCTGTTTGCTGGCACCGAGATGGGTGACTCGTTTGAGAAGCAAAAACATGGTTTGAAGAAAGCTCATTGTAAAAATGCTGGGGGCTTTATTTTTGTCTCCCTTGCAGAAGAAGCACCACAGGGTGACTTTGATGAGTTCCTAGCAACTCTTGATGAATACATGGCACCTTACGACGTTGAAAACACTAAGCTGGCTGCTGAATCCAATATGTACGAGCGTGCTAACTGGAAGCTAGTACTGGAAAACAACCGTGAGTGTTACCACTGTGCGGGCAGCCACCCTGAGCTGCTTAACACCCTGTTAGAATGGGACGACACTAACGACCCACGGGCACCACAAGACTTCCTAGACCACTACGCCGCTCAAGCTGCAAAGTGGGATGCGGAAGGCATCCCTCACGAGCACAAAAGCTACGGTCCAGGCCGTCGCAACCGTATCGTACGTATGCCATTGAAAAAAGGCGTCAAGGTAATGACCATTGATGGTGGTGAAGGTTGTAAAAAGCTAATGGGGAACATCCAAAACCCTGAGCTTGGCTCCATGCGTATTTTGCACCTACCTAACTCTTGGAACCATATGCAGTCTGACCACTTCATTGTGTTCCGCGTACTACCGATTTCCGCACAAGAATCCATGGTCACAACAAAATGGTTCGTCCATAAAGATGCAGTAGAAGGGGTTGATTACGATCCTGAGCGCCTGCGCCAAGTATGGGACGCCACTAACGACCAAGACCGTATTTTGGGCGAACAAAACCAATTAGGGATCAATTCTATCGGTTATCAGCCGGGTCCATACTCTGAAACCTATGAGTTCGGCGTTATGAATTTCCTTGAGTGGTACTCTGAAACCATCAAGAAAAACCTAAGCAAGTAGTCTTGCTCCCCTATGAAAGCCAAAAGCCAGCACCTTGTGCTGGCTTTTTTTTACCCGAAGACATCTTGTAAGAACTAGAAAAAGTGTAATAGCGACACCTTCCCAAGCTCCCAATCATCCTCTTCAGTACGGACATGACCGACACTCAAACGCCACTGCCAATCACGGGCAAACTCATTCGCCACGGCTAACTCAGCTTCTTGTTGGGTGCTATTGTGCTGATCCACATCCCACCAGTACTGATACCGCGCCATGAAATTAGTCTTTTCGCCAGTCCATAGCCATTTAACCCCAGGCCCTGTCTCAAATTGATACCCCTTGTCATACACATCATCCACTGACGCACTACCGTTCCAAAAGGCACCCAGCAAGGATTGTCCCATTGGCCAAGTAACACCAGCGCCCCCTTGAAGGCGGAACACCAACTCATCCCCCATGGTAATGTCTCGCAAAAAGCTTGCATTCACATGCCAGGATTTAGGTGTCATAAGAGCATTCGTTGGTGCCATAGAATGAATATTAACCAGGTTGAAGTAATCCACTTCCACCTCTCTCTCTTGGCTCCAACGCAAAGCACCACTAAACATAGAGAGCTCAGCACCTCTTAAATAGCCCCCTTGAGGATCCAGCACATCGTGATAGGACGGACGATACTCCAATACCCCATAATTCGTTCCATCTCGATGATCCAAACCGACACTCAGGCGGGCTGTAGCATGCCCTTGATCGTCCCGTACAGCTGGCGCAACAACAGGTTCAAAAACAGGCTGACTGGGCAGCTTACTTCTCATAGACAACAACTGAATAGAACGTCGTCCTAAATGGGCTAATGAAGACTTCTTTCGAGCAGACAAATAGCGACTGTACTCATAGGCCACATCAAGAATCTGTAACTGCTCTTTTTCACTGAACCCTACCAATAAACTAGGGTCAAGGGTCACGTCTTCCACCAGTCTCTTCGACACCTCAATCTGCTCCTCGGAGACCTGATCAAGCATGTTTTCAATTTTATTCAAAGTGGAAGGACGGTAAGTGGCTTCTTCTATCAAACCTTGGCGCTTGATCTCACGTACCGTATCTGCAGGGATAGCCCATATTGAAAATTGTTCCGCCAGTTGCAAGCGAGGACTGGCGGCATCCAGCATGGTTAACAATTGATACGAGCAATTTTGTGAGAAGAAATAATATGGCATGGACGTGCCCTTCATTTCCCACACATGACGCACAAACATGTCCACCTCTGCAGGGGGTAACGACAACTCATATTCCCAGATATCGCGGTTCTCAAGGAAATTATACTCCTTGACCTTCTCGTAAAATGGCATCACAGACACCACCCCAGGGTAACCACCAGTAAGCCCTTTATAGCTGAACACCAACTGATTATCAGTAGGGTCCGTATTGGCCGCATAATTCACCGCGTAGTCCAATAAAGGGGTGTCATTACCGGCTTTTTTTATTCGAAACAGGGTATGCCCATACATAGAAGATGGGCTATTTAAATAGGCAGCTGGAAACACCAATACGACCTTTTCAGCATCAAGTTGGCCTCGCCACTCATCAAAGTCAGGACAGACCACCTCAGGTAGAGCCAATTCAGGTAAAGCATGTTCAATAAAGGACTGCCGAGCTGGAAAACGACATTGGGCATGCTGATTGGGATCTAAGACAGTGGAAACTGGTTCCGACAGAGCCTCTAAGGTTGCATTTAACTCCGCTTCGGCTGAGGTTTGCCCCATTGGCGACAAGAAAAAACTAGGGTCTTCAATCTGGCTACCGTCCTGCTTAATAACGCCCACTTGATTGTAATGTAACAAGCTGAGCCATTGAGGTTTGTTCGCTAGATCAGAAATAGACGGAGAATAAGTTGCCCCGTAAAGAGAGACGGGAAGGACACTGCATAACAGGCCGATTCGATAAACAAAACTGCGCATAAACATCCATATAAACAAAAAGAGCGGACAAGCCGCTCTTTTTTACATAAGGCTAGTCAGTATTAGCCTAGGTATTTAGACAAAGAAGGAGATTTCTCCATCACTGTTACGATGTCTTCGTAAGCAGTTTGAGACGTCACGTCAGCAGACGCAAAGATCTCATCAAAGTTTGCCTGCATTTCTTGGTTAAAAGTGGCTTTATCAGCGGCTTCAACACCGATCAAATCAGCCAAAGCATTCAAAGTTTCGCCTTCGCCTTTTGCAGAATCAACTGCCAATGGCTCTAGGTTTCCATCGATAAACATAGCAACACCGCCCGCTAGAGGAGCGTCAGGAATGTCACAACCTAGAGTACCTGATGTCATACCAAAAGTTTGGTTACCAGAAGTACCGTTTGTGGTTGCCGCTAATACATGCTCGTGCCACTCGTTAGCATCTTGGAATACAACTGCTGTACCCAAACCACAACCCGCTGGGCCGTATGCCGCGAAAGACGATACAGAAGCTGTAGCAAGCATTGCCGATAGTAGAATCTTTTTCATCATTAAGTCCTTAAATTCCATTCTTGATTTAAATTGTCAGCATCCAGGCTTCTCCATTAGAGATTACCAAGTGTGCCCTTAAAGTATAGGGCGAGCATTTTTTCATGCAATAAAAAATGACAAAAAACGTCATAAATTCAAATGAAAAAATCTGTTTAAAGATCAATCAATTAGCCATAAAAAAACCGCCGAAGCTAAACTTCGGCGGTTTACTGAAGGCTGATTAATCAACCAATACAACGATAACGTTTACCGTAACTCAGACCGTAGACCTTTGTAAATACTGATACACATCAGTAACAAAATAACAGTGAAAGGCAAACCTGTGGTGACAGCACCCGCCTGCAGGGAGCTCAATGCATCAGCACCGCCACCAAACAGAAGAACGCCTGCGATGAGCCCCACCATAGCAGCCCAGAAAATGCGCTGAGGCACAGGTGTTTCCACTTTACCACCAGCAGTAATAGAATCGATCACCAAAGAACCAGAGTCAGATGAGGTAATGAAGAATACCAATACCAACATAATAGCAACGATAGACGTCAACATTGCTAATGGTAGGTTTTCAAGCATTTGGAACATGGCACTAGACACATCCCCAAGGCCGCCTGCTAAAGCACCTACTCCACCTTGCACTTGATCTAATGCTTGACCACCGAATGCAGACATCCAAATGATGGAAACCAAGGTCGGTACGAGCAAAACAGCAATCATAAATTCACGAACCGTACGCCCTTTAGACACACGAGCGATAAACATACCCACGAATGGTGACCAGCTTACCCACCAAGCCCAGTAGAATACCGTCCAACCTTCGTAGAACTTATTGTCATCACGTCCTACCCAGTTACTTAACGGGATGATGTACTCAACATAGGATACCGTTGTGTTGAAAACATGGCCGAAGAAGCCAGTAATGGAACCAAAAATGATCACAAACAAGACCAAAATCCCAGCCATGATCATATTGATGTTACTTAAGACTTTAACACCGCCATCCAGACCACGCATAACAGACAACACTGCGATACAGGTCACGACTATGATGATGCCAATTTGAGTAGAAATGCTGTTTTCAATACCGAACAGGAAATTCAAGCCGCCTGCAGCCTGCGTTGCCCCAAGACCAAGAGAAGTTGCTAAACCAAAGATTGTCGCAATCACCGCAACAATATCAATCACGTGACCAATAGGTCCCCAGCAGCGCTCCCCTAATAATGGGTAGAAAGCCGAACGGATTGTCAAAGGTAGACCTTTGTTAAAAGAGAAAAACGCCAGTGCTAATGCCACAACGCCATAAATCGCCCAAGGGTGTAAGCCCCAATGGAACATGGTCGCGCCCATTGCAGCATCCATTGCTTCTGGTGTGTTCGCAGGAACGTTTAGAGGAGTACCCCACCAATCCGTGAAATAAGCCACAGGCTCTGCCACACTCCAGAACATCAAGCCAATCCCCATACCTGCTGCGAACAACATAGAGAACCAAGAGAGTGTGCTGAACTCAGGGCGCTCACTTTCACCACCCAAACGCACTTTACCAACCGGTAAAAAGATCAGTGCTAAACAGAATAAAACGAAAATATTTCCGCCAATCATGAACAACCAGTCAAATGAGCCAATCGCCCATCCTTTGGCACCATTCAACCACTCCTTCGCTTCCGCAGGGAAAATCAATGCAAACGCGATAAACGCAATGATCGCCACAGCGCTGGTTGTAAACACTGGGTTGTTTACGTCCATACCTAGAATCTGAACGTTGTCCTGCCCTGCCTTATAGTCAGACGTATAGTCCGACGATTTAGGGCGTTTTTGAACTTTAGGATCCATCTTTAACTCCACCTCGTAGTGCAAATATAGGCAGCCAGCGTTCCTTTTGTGAGAGTTGGCTACCTTACTTGCTTTGTTTGATTTGCTACATTGGGGCGCATAGAAAGCAGACCTCACTTACTATGGCAGAGGGTAAATTTTGCACACCCTCAGCTGAATAGTACGCTGACTACCTGTTCAAGATATGACTCAAAACGACAACAATTTAGAGGCTAACTATCCGTTGACGACCAAGTTTATTTGAGGTCAAACTAATGGCTAAAAATCTCGAAAAAACAACCTTTAGCAAGAAGACCAAAGAAAGTGAATTAGCATTCATAAAGCACAAAAAAAGCGTGTTAATCCGATTAACACGCTTTTAAATAGCCGAAGCTGACATCGCTCTGAAAAATGGCTCAGGCGTCTCTCAACGCTTTCATTACCGTCAATACTTCGGGCAAGATCGTCGCCCCTGTATTTTCAAGCTCGTCCATGGCTGTCACCAAAGACGCTTTCTGGTCAGGATGATCACCTAGCCATGTTAGCACTTTGTTTTTTGCATCGTCCAAAGGCTCTTGGGCGGATATGGGTGCACCAATCCCTACCAGTTTTTCTTTGAAATCTACTTCGTCTATCAAATCAACGATCATCATAAATCGGGTACCACCTAGCGGATGACTTTTTCCTCTATCAGCAGATCAAAAATTGCTTTTGCTTTTTCTTCTGCCGTCTCGTTCTTCATCACTTTACCAGAACCACCAGCAGGTTTGGCAGTGGCCGCTTTAAATCGATCTGCGGCGGTTTTCGCTTTCACCACTTTCAATCGTTTCGGACGAGGTTTCGCTGGGGCTTCTTGCCAGTCGGCACGCAACATATCAAGACTGTCTGCCCCCGCTTGCTTCGCCATAGTGGCGCGCATACCTGGACCAAAAGCACTTTGACGGGCAATTTCTGCCGCGTTATCAATGGATGCAATAAAAGGCAGTTTTACCGATACTTGACGACGTTGACCACGGGGCAAAGCTAACAGTACCTGAGCTTCATCTCCCTTAATCTCAACAATATCCGCCACGCGAGCAACGATCGGCCAGCCTAGTGTCTCTGCCAACAGATAAGGCACCATACCTGAAGACTCACCACTTTCGGCGCGCACACCCGTTAACACGATATCTGCGTTTGCTTTAGAAAGGTAAGCCGACAATGACGCCACAGCATCCACGCTGTCTTCTTGCTCAAGAATGGTGACTTCCGCGAGCCCCATCCCGGCATATTGACGCAAAACAGGCTCTTCAGCGTTACCCGCATGCACCACATCCAGCTGTTTACCGGCCAGCTTTAGTCCTAGTTCCACTGCTCGCCCATCTTGATCGGCACGGCGAGAACGACCGGATTGAGGATGACGCCCCACTGAAATAAGAGAAATGACTTTATGCGGCATTGCTATTCTCCTCAGCCTGTCCAGCTAAGCTGGTCTTTTTATGCTCGGCAACCAGCTTCATTAATTCCGCAAGAATCTCTTCACTGTCACCGATCACACTTAGGGCAGCACGTTTCACCATGTCACAACCCGCATCAGTGTTAATCGCCACCACCTTGTCTACTTGTCCAATACCCTGCATATGCTGGATCGCACCGGAGATCCCCACTGCAACGTATACCCGAGCGGTGACCCAAGTACCCGTTGCACCGACCTGACGAGCACGAGGCATAAAGCCATCGTCCACCGCCACACGACTAGCGCCCTCAGTTGCACCAAGTACTTTTGCAGCCTCGTGGAATTGATCCCAGTTATGGATACCGTTGCCTGCTGAGAGGATAAATTCAGCTTCTGCCATTGGGATCGCATTAGGATCCACTTCCATCAAGCCTTGATCTTGGATCGTAGCTGCGGCAACCGAGAAATCTTCTAGTGTAAGAGGAGTCGCCTCGTGACGCGTTTCGTCAATCGCCTCAGCACACTCTTCGAGCAGCATCAGAATCTTCGGTGTTTGGCGCGTGATGTCTAAGCTTGCTGATGCGCCACGGCTTACCGTTTGCTCCCCATTAACGAGCCAAGCTTGGGTTGCTGGGCGTTCGCCTAAGCGAGCGGACAAACGAGAGGCAAGGTCTGCCCCCCCATGAATGCTGTCTGGGAAGAGCCAGTGCTTCACAGAATATAGCTCATCGACTTTCGCCAAGGCTTGCATGCGAGCCTCTGGAGCGTAACCTTCAAAGGCTTCCCCTTCGATGTGTAACAGGCGATCCACCCCGGCCGTATCAAAGTGCTCTTCTTTCACTTCACCAAAGCACACCGCAACCACGGCACCATTGCCACCTTGCTCTGCAATAAGTTTATGAGCTAGGCCCAAGATATCTTTGTCATGCCCCGTCAAACGGCCACCGACCATATCTGGTACCACCATCACAAAATAGTCTGGATTCACAACAGTATGCAGCGGCAGCTGAACTTCTTGGGTCGCACCAGAACGCTTACCTTTCGGTGCTGAAGAATTGCCTTTTAATCGGTCAATTCGCTTAATACCGTTCGGGCCAATGAAGCCTACTTTATGGGGAAATTTTCGTAACAAGCCCGACGGACCGCGTACTTCGCCGCCCTCGTCTTGATTCGCATATTGCTCATGCAGTGGGTGCAAACGGTTACGAATGATCCACTCTGCACGGGGGTCACGACGAATGATGTCACTCATTAGTGAACCTCCTCGACCAATTGATCTACTAGGATTTCAGAAATGTCTTTCACTTCTGGACGTGGTTCGACAACACCTTCCAACATCGCTGTACATTGCTGACAACCTACGGCGACCAAGTCTGCACCCGTGGCACTGGCGTCTTCCATACGCATGTCAGCGATACGGCGTTCACCTGGGATATCGGTAATCGGTGCACCACCGCCACCGCCACAGCAACGTGAGCGGAAACCTGAGCGTTCCATTTCTGCAATATCAATTCCCAAAGCGCGCAACAGATCACGGGGAGCTTCATACTCACCATTGTAACGACCTAGGTAACATGGATCATGGTAGGTCACTTTACCGCCCTTAAAGGCATCCAATTTGAGGACGCCAGACTGAACCAACTGATTCAAGAAGGTTGTATGGTGCAAGACTTCGACATCTTTCAGCGCACCATTATCATCAAAGTCGCCGTATTCGTTACGCAGACAGTGATAAGCATGAGGGTCTGTTGTCACAATCTTGTTGAATTTGTACTGACCTAATGTTGCCAAGTTGCGCTTAGCAAGGCTTTGGAAAGTGGCATCATCCCCAAGACGACGAGCCACATCGCCGCTGTCACGCTCTTCGTCACCCAAGATGGCCACATCAACGTCAGCAGCCTTCATCAGCTTAACGAAAGCACGAAGGATACGCTGACTGCGCATATCAAAAGCACCATCAGACACCCAGAATAGAACGTCCACTTCTTTTTTGTCTTTCATTACCGCAAGGTTTTGATCCGCTGCCCAGTTAGTACGGCTACCAGGTGCGTAACCGTTAGGGTTGTCCGTTGCGATGATGTTTTCTAGGATTTCAGAGCCCTTGTTAGGGGTCTCGCCTTTTTCCATGGTTAGGAAGCGACGCATATCGACGATAGCATCCACGTGCTCGATCATCATCGGACACTCTTCCACACAGGCGCGACAAGTTGTACAAGACCAAAGGGTTTCTTGGCTTACAAGACCTGCAGTAATGATCTCGTCTGGACTGCCTTTCGCGTTGCCAACTTCTTTGCCTGGGTAAGGACTGCCTGCGTAATTCGCATCCGTACCACCCGCAAGACCGACAACCATATCTTGAATAAGCTTTTTCGGGTTTAGAGGCTGACCCGCAGCAAAAGCAGGACACATTGCCTGACACTTACCACACTGTACACAAGCATCAAATCCGAGAAGTTGGTTCCATTTAAAATCACTTGGCTTAGCCACGCCAATCACAGCAGATGTTAAATCCACAGGCTTAAGGCCCGTGGAGCGGCCGCCCCCAAAGCGTTCTGGACGACGGTGGAAGGCAAGATGTAAAGCACCAGCAAACGCATGCTTCATTGGCCCGCCCCAGCCCATGCCAAATAACAATTCGCCTAGACCAATCACAATGCCCACACTGAGAACCGCGATAAGCAATACACCGCCAGTGCCTTCCGGCAGCACACCAGTCGCAGGCAATGTTAAAAGAATGAACGTCACAGCAAAGGTAATGAGGCTTTTCGGCAAACGCATCCATGGGCCTTTTGACAGGCGCTCAGGTGGGTTCAAACGACGCTTAAAGACAAAGAATGCCCCAACGAGCATGAGCGCTAAGGCCCCTAGCAACGCCCAAGCAACAATCTGCTGCTTCACGTTAAGTACGTGCACGACCAACACCAATACCATGGACAGAACAAAACCACCGCCAGTGGCGACGTGGGTTCTGGACATGTATTTGTCACGTTCAACAACGTGGTGCAGATCTTTAAGGTAGCGTCCTGGCATCGCCATAAGACCAGCGATGAGATTAACTTTTTCGGGTTGTCCTGCACGCCATAGGTTGATACGGCGCATCATGCCCACCACACCTAGTAGCAAGAGAACAACGATAAGAAGAGAAGGTAACCAGTCGATAACCATCTTTCACCCTCGAGTAGCAGAAAAGAGGCGGCGTATTGCCGCCTCTTGGGTTCAGTATTTTGGTTTAGTTTTGAATGGCTAAACGATTAAAGGTCTTTACACAAACGTAGAGCATCGTACATAGCTGCGTGAGTGTTACGCTGAGACACACAGTCCCCCAAACGCCACAAGATCATGCCTTCGCCGCTTTCAGCAAGAACTGGCTGCGGTTTGATGTCGAACAAGGCTTCCACATCGATCTGACCTTTGTTACGTGATTCACCTTTTAGCTCGTAGTACAGTTCTTCGTTCGGACGGGTACCGTTCTCAATCACCACCTGATCGACCACACGCTCTTCACGCTGACCTGTGTACTCGTTCTCAAGCACTGCGACGAGGTTTTCACCTTCACGGTAAACTTTCTCCAGTAGGAAATCAGAGGTCATGATGACTTCTTTTTCGTACAAAGAACGGTAGTAAGTCGGGAAAGTCGTACCACCGATGCCGACACCTGGTTTGATATCATCAGTCACAAGCTCAACAAGAGAGCCTTTTGACGCTAAGAAATCTGCCGCAGACATACCTGAGAATTCACAGATGGTGTCGTAAATTAGAACGTTTTTGCCCGGCTCAACTTTGCCTGTCAACACATCCCAGCTCGACACACATAGGCCTTCTTCTGCGCCCCATTCTGGATTTTGCTCAACGAACGGACGGCCACCTGTGGCTAAGATACAAACATCTGGCTGCAAGTCACGGATGATCGAAGCGTCTGCTGCGACGCCAGTTTTGACGTCTACACCAAGACGATCCAACTCCATGACTAACCAGCGAGTAATACCTGCGATCTGATCACGCTGAGGGGCTTTGGAAGCAATCGTAATCTGACCACCTAGCTCCTCATTGCGCTCCAGCAAGGTCACTTTATGACCACGCTCTGCGGCAACACGGGCCGCTTCCATACCACCAGGGCCACCACCCACAACCACAACGTTGCGAACAGGACCTTCGGTTTTTTCAATAATGTGAGGCATGCCCATGTATTCTCGAGACGTCGCAGCGTTTTGAATACATAACACATCAAGACCTTGGTATTGACGGTCGATACAGTAGTTTGCTCCCACACACTGACGGATCTGATCCACTTGATCCATCTTGATCTTAGCGATGAAATGCGGGTCAGCAATGTGTGCACGAGTCATCCCTACAAAGTCCACATAACCCGCTTCAACGATACGTTTTGCCTGGTTTGGATCTTTGATATTTTGCGCGTGAATCACAGGCACACTAACGACTTCTTTGATACCCGCTGCCAAGTGTAGGAATGGCTCTGGTGGGTAGCTCATGTTTGGAATGACGTTTGCTAGCGTATTGTGAGTGTCACAACCAGAACCTACGACACCAAAGTAGTCGATCAGACCTGTGTCGTCGTAGTACTTAGCAATTTGTTTCATGTCGTCATGGTTTAGACCGTCCGGATGGAACTCGTCGCCGGTAATACGCATCCCCACAACGAAATCTGGGCCCACTTCCGCGCGGACAGCTTTTGCTACTTCTAGACCGAACTTCATACGACCTTCAAACGTGCCACCCCATTCGTCGGTACGCTTGTTCACACGAGGGGACCAGAATTGGTCAATCATGTGCTGGTGCACAGCAGACAATTCCACACCGTCAAGGCCACCTTCTTTTGCACGACGAGCAGCCTGTGCGAAGTCACCAATGACACGCCAGATTTCTTCCACTTCGATGGTTTTACAGGTAGCACGGTGTACCGGCTCGCGGATACCAGACGGAGACATTAGGTTCGGCCAGTTTTCACCGTCCCAACGGGAACGACGCCCCATGTGGGAGATTTGAATCATGATCTTGCCGCCGTGCTTGTGCACCGCATCAGCAAGGTTTTGGAAATGAGGAATGATACGGTCTGTCGATAAGTTAACAGAGCTCCACCAGCTTTGCGGGCTGTCAATGGATACCACACTGGATCCACCACAAATACACAAGCCGCAACCGCCCTTCGCTTTTTCTTCGTAGTACTTCACGTAACGATCGGTTGTCATACCGCCGTCAGTTGCGTAAACCTCCGCATGGGCCGTACTGACAATACGGTTGCGAATGGTTAATTTATTGATATTTAGTGGCTGAAACAGCACATCAAACTGGGACATAGTGGAACCCCGCCTTTTTTAAAACGATAGACTGACAATTATTTAATAGTTATAGCGGCGTTACTTCGAAGTAACCCACATCGCAACCTTCTTCGGCTGCACATTGTGTTTGCTCTGCTTTAGTGCGAACTGGCAGACCTTGCGCTTCCGCGATTTGATCCAATGCACCCGCGAACCAACCCGTGAACATGTAATCGACTTTGCGATTTACTTTTTTGCCGTGGATTTTTTCGTAGTGATAAACGAACGCAGAGTTTTCCAAACGCACTTTGGCGGTGCCTTTTTCGATGTCCAGCTCTTCTGTAATGAAGAAGCCCCAACCACGCTGAGAAAGGCGTTTTAGGTAGTGGTGCCAAACGTCAGCACCAGAGATGCCGTGGCAAGCCGCTTCTTGTTCACACCAGAAGTAAGCAGACTTGTAACCTGCTTTATAAAGAATCTCCGCGTAACGCTCTGCACCAATCTCGTCTTCAATTCCCATGTGGTTGTTGACGAAAAAATGGCGAGGTACGTACAACATTGGCAACGCATCGGTTGTCCAAACACCGGTTTCATCATCCACTTGGATCGGCATTTCAGGTGCGTGTGAGCTCATAAAAACCTCAAATAAATCGTTATAAATTCGTTGATCGGTGACTGGTCTGGTTTCTTCCACAAAACCCGTCCAGTCGTGAATGCAGTGCTAAGTCTGGCTTATTCGCCCCAAACTTCGCGTAATAGATTGACCCAGTTTTCGCCCATGATTTTGCACACTTGACGCTCTGTGAAGCCATGACGTAGCAAGGCTTCTGTCAGGTTCGGGAACTCACCCACAGTACGAATACCTTTCGGGTTAATGATTTCGCCAAAGCGCGTTAAGCGACGTGCGTAGCCTTTGTCGTGAGTCAGGTACTCAAAGAAGTCTTCACCATGACCTTGGGTGAAGTCTGTACCAATACCGATGGCATCCTCACCCACGATGTTGTAAACGTATTGAATCGCTTCTACATAGTCGTCTACGGTTGCGTTAACCCCGGCGCGTAGGAAAGGTGTAAACATGGTCACCCCTACAAAGCCGCCATTGTCAGCAATGAATTTCAATTCTTCGTCAGAGCGGTTACGTGGGTGTTCTTTTAAGCCAGAAGGAAGGCAGTGTGAGTAAGCCACAGGTTTTTTTGACTCCATGATGACTTCTTTTGCCGTGTTAGGACCTACGTGTGATAGGTCACACAACATTCCAACGCGGTTCATCTCTGCAACGATCTCGCGACCAAAACCAGACAAGCCACCGTCACGCTCGTAACAGCCCGTGCCTACTAGGTTTTGCGTGTTGTAACACATCTGTACGATGCCCACGCCCAAGTCTTTAAAGATCTGCACGTAGCCAATTTGGTCTTCAAACGCATGGGCGTTTTGGAAGCCCATCATGACGCCAGTTCTGCCTTCTTGTTTCGCGCGTAGGATATCTTTAGTGGTGTACACCTTGGTCAAAAGGTCGCTGTTGGCTTCAATAAGCTGGTTCATTTCGACGATGTTACGCACAGTGCCTTCGAAGTTTTCCCAGAACGACACAGTACAGTTCGCAGCGGTCAACTTGCCTTTAGCCATGTCTTCAAATAATTCACGGTTCCATTTCGCGCAAATCAAACCATCGATCACTATCGCTTCGTCATGTAATTCCGCTGCGTTCATCATTAATTCCTTCGCAAATGCTTAACAAGTTGAATCAGGCAAGAAAGAGGAAAGTCCTCTTTGATTGACTCAGTGTATGTTTTAGGAAAGAACGATAAGAGGCTGGAAACGACTTCGGAATTACCAAAACCGACTTCGTTTGCGACACATGGGATCTGCCGCAAACGAATTATTAATAAATACAAAAATGGGAGCCCAAGGCTCCCATTAAAATTGCGGATTAGATTTTAATCTTATACGCGGTAACTAGACACCAAGGTGCTTAGACCCTGAGCCTTATCACCTACTTCCAAGCTGGCTTGATTCGACTGTTCGGCGTTGGCTGACGTGGCTATGGCCTCATCACGGATCAAGCGAATTCGCTGGTCAATGTTCTCCGCTACAGCGGCCTGTTGTTCCATCGCGGTGGCGATTTCGGTGGCTTTGGCAGACATACCGCCAATGGCTAGAGACACCTTCGAAAGGGCTTCCGTAGCCGCTTGAGATTTCACCACTGTTTCCTCAGCTTGTTGCTTACTCTCACCCATAACCATTACGGCACTGTGGGCACCACTCTGTAACTGGGTAATCATGTCTTGGATTTGTTCCGTCGACTCTTGAGTTCGTTGCGCCAGAGTGCGCACTTCGTCGGCGACCACTGCAAAACCACGTCCTTGCTCGCCCGCCCGAGCAGCCTCAATAGCGGCGTTCAATGCTAGCAAGTTAGTTTGATCGGCAATGTCACGAATCACATCTAAGATGGAACCTACGCTGGCGGTTTTCGCTTCCAGCTCTTGCAATGCGGCCGCAGCACGCTCCACGCCGTTGGCTAAGTTGCCAATAGATCGAGCGTTATCCTCAACAATCACTTCCACTTCTTTGGCATATTGATCTGACTCCTTAGCAACCTTTGCTGTTTCGTCAGCGCCTTCCGCCACGTAGCGGATGGTGCCTTGCATCTCATCGACGGCACTGGCAATACCTTGGGTTTCGTTTTGCAACTCTTCCATACCTGAACGAGTGCGCTCTGAAGCCTCTTTCATCTGTTCACCAACCGTCGACATAGACGTGGCTTGCACCTGAATCGTTCGGATCAGCTCATTCAGATTGCCAATAAAGTGGTTAAAGTTCTTTGCCACATCCGCCAATTCGTCGTTGCCTTTGTCATCAAGACGAACGGTCAGATCACGGGCTCCAGCGGCAATATCATGCAAAGACGCTTCCAGTTTACGTAGGTCAGGAAGCGTTTTGTGACGCAGCAGTAAGATCACCCCTATGATTAAAATGGCCGAAATCAAACTACTCGCTAAAGACAAAGCCTCCGCTTTAGCAATATAGGCCACTGACTTGTCAGAGCTCACTTCCAGTCGTCCCGAGATTTGACTGGCCACCTTTTCTAGGGCATCAGACAAATTTGCTGAAGATTCATCCAAACCACCAGCACCTTTCATCAAGCTATTTCCTGCCTCTGTACCCTGATTGATATAGGCCATAGCCATCTTATAGCCAGTGTTATACAGGGCATCGACCGAGCCTTTAAGGGCGGCAACATCTTTGCGGTATTCAGGTAGAATCACGGCCAACTCATCTAGGCTCGCTTTAGCGCCTGCTAGACTGGACTGGGCTTCTCCTAACGCATCGTCATCTCGGGTCGCCCCCATATCCGTTAGGAATTGCTGCACTTGCACAGTGTAATAACGGGCATCTTTCATGACCCCCATGGCATTTGCCAAACGCACTTCCATTTCGATGGCTTGTTCGTTCTGTTTCAGGCCATAGGTGCTGATACTAAAAAGCCCCACCAATGCGATGACCGCAACCAGAATGCCTACCGAAAAAAGTCTGCTGATCGTCATGAATTGCTCCGTTAATTTTTCTATTATTTGGCTGAACACGATAGTAAGTAATATCAAACAGTTATGACAGACTTAATCGTGTAGACTTTTGTCAGTGTGGAATTATTCACTTTTTAGCCAACGAAGCATCTCCGGCATGGCGATCATGCGCCCTTTCCCCTATAATGTGCGCTCCCTGAAAAACCATGTTCGAGGCGTTTACTCAATGCAATTAACCAGCTTAAATGCGATTTCCCCGATCGACGGTCGTTACGGCTCTAAGACAAATGCGCTACGCCGCTCTGTTAGTGAGTACGGCTTACTACGTATGCGCGTTATCGTGGAAGTACGTTGGCTTCAAGCGCTTGCAGCGCACCCTGAAATTATCGAAGTACCAGCACTGAGTGCTGACGCAAATGCGATTCTTGACGACTTGGCAGCGAACTTCTCTGAAGCCGATGCTCAAGCGATCAAAGACATCGAAAAAACCACCAACCACGATGTAAAAGCGGTTGAGTACTTCATTAAAGGTAAAATTGCCGACAACGCTGAGCTGGCAGCGGTTTCTGAATTCGTACACTTTGCGTGTACGTCTGAGGACATCAACAACCTTTCTCACGCCTTGATGCTGAACGAAGCTTTGGCTGAAGCCATTGTGCCTGAGATGAAAGCCGTATTGGCTGCCATCGAAGAATTGGCGATCGAACATGCAGAGCAATCTATTTTATCTCGTACTCATGGCCAAACAGCGTCGCCAAGTACGGTAGGTAAAGAAATGGCGAACGTTGCAGCACGTCTTGCACGCCAAATCAAACAAGTAGAAGCGGTTGAATTCCTAGGCAAAATCAACGGCGCTGTGGGCAACTACAATGCTCACCTTTCTGCGTACCCACAAGTGGATTGGCAAGCTCACGCTGAAAAATTCGTGACCTCTTTGGGTCTAACCTTCAACCCATACACAACTCAAATCGAGCCACACGATTACATCGCTGAGTTGTACGATGCGATTTGCCGTTTCAACACTATCTTGATCGACTTCGACCGTGACGTTTGGGGTTACATCTCCCTTGGTTACTTCAAGCAAAAAACCATTGCGGGTGAAATCGGCTCTTCTACGATGCCCCACAAGGTTAACCCAATCGACTTCGAAAACTCTGAAGGTAACTTGGGCATCGCCAACGCCATCATGGGTCACCTAAGCGCTAAATTGCCAATCTCTCGCTGGCAGCGTGACCTAACCGACTCTACGGTTCTACGTAATCTAGGTGTAGGTCTTGCACACAGCCTGATCGCTTACCAAGCCTCTCTAAAAGGTATTAGCAAACTAGAAATCAATGCTGTTCGCCTAGACGAAGATCTTAACAGCTCTTGGGAAGTGCTTGCTGAGCCAATTCAGACCGTTATGCGTCGTTACGGCATCGAAGCGCCATACGAGAAGCTAAAAGAGCTTACTCGTGGTCGCACGATCAACCAAGAAATCATGCAAGAGTTTGTTGATAAGCTTGAACTTCCTGAGCAAGCTAAAGAAGAGTTGAAAGCCCTGACTCCTTCAAACTACATTGGTAACGCTGTCGCTCAAGCAAAAGCGATCCGCGGCTAACCCAATAAGCAACCTTGTTTCTTATACAAAGAGCCGTTTTATAACGGCTCTTTTTTTTGATGAGAAGAACTATGAATATCGATACGCCACTTTCCATCCTTGGCGGCATGAGCGCCAAAACCTTTTACCAAGAGTATTGGCAAAAAAAGCCCCTGCTCATTCGCGGCGGAGCCAGCGACATTGAGCTCCCTATCACCGCCGATGAATTGGCCGGTTTGGCCATGGAAGAAGAAGTGGAGTCGCGTATTGTCATAGAGCAAGGCAGCACTCCGTGGGAACTGCTTCAAGGCCCCTTCTCTGAAGACACCTTTGCGTCTTTGCCAGAACAAGAATGGACCCTGCTAGTGCAAGCAGTGGACCATTGGGTTCCCGAGGCTCAAGCCCTAAGAGAACGCTTCAACTTCCTACCTAGCTGGCGCGTAGACGACATCATGGTGAGCTATGCCACCGAAGGCGGCAGCGTGGGCCCCCATTATGATCAATACGATGTGTTCCTCGTACAAATGGCGGGTAAGCGCCGTTGGCAAGTGCTGTCCCCAGAGCAATATCAGGATTCATCATTAACAGGGGTACAGCTCCATATCTTGGATAATTTCCCCGTAGACCCTCTGCAAGATTATGAACTGGAGGCGGGGGATATCTTGTACCTACCGCCTAATTTCGCGCACAATGGTCGCGCCCTTGATAACGAATGCATGACCTTCTCCGTAGGCTTTCGTGCCCCATCCGCACAAGCAGCTCTACAAGGTCTCACCGATAAGCTCTGCGAAGAGGTCAACGAGAAAAACCGCTTTGCAGCACCTGAACCCTTAGAAAGAGATCATCACGCGCAGATTCAAACCAGCGACATTGACCATCTTCGCCAAAAGCTTATTGAGCTAATTGACTCCCCAACACAACTTGCCAGCTGGTTGGGCGAAACCATGAGTGAATCTAAATACCCTGAGTATGCGGTTCAGCTAAATCAAGAAGAGCTGGCAGAAACACTTGAGCAAGCACTCTCTGGGGATACCTTTATCCGTCCGGGAGATGCCCGTATTTGTTACTATAATCAGGTTGAAAAAGGCACTTGCCTAGTATTTTGCAATGGCCAACAAATTCCTGTCGCCAGTGAGCTGGTAGACTTTGTAGAAGCCATTTGCGATCAGGAAGAATTTGACTTTAGTGGTTTAAAACTCGACCAGCATCCAGACTTACCTTTGCTGTTTAACTTCTTGTTACAACACCAGGCGGTTGTTGCGCTCCCACACGAAGACGAGGACTAACATTATGATGAGTGTGTTGACATCGGACTGGCAAAGCAGCCGTGACCAGCTGACCTTTGTACGCCACCAAGTATTTGTCATCGAACACGGTATCGATGAGCAAGACGAATGGGACGATCAAGATGCCGTCGCCACCCACTTCGTGGCCTTTGGTACCACAGCGGTGCCGGTGGGGGTTTGTCGACTTACTGAAGACGGGCAAATCGGTCGCCTTGCCGTCCTGCCAAGCTACCGCCAGCAAGGCTACGGTAAATTACTGCTGCGCAAAGCTATCCAAGTGGCCCGGGAACTGTCTTTAGACGAAGTCTTCTTACACGCCATGGTAGATGTTCAGCCCTTCTATCACGCCCACGGATTCGAGAGTGATGGCCTGATCTTTATGGAGGCAGGCAAACCTCACATCAAAATGACACGCAAAGTCTAATTCATTTCTAGACCATAAGTTACCGACACAAAAAAGGAGCCCACAGGCTCCTTTTTTCGTTTCACATAAAGCGATTATAGGATCGCAATAAGTTCCACATCAAATACCAATACAGAGTGAGGCTGAATCAAAGCGCCTGCACCTTGTGCACCGTAAGCAAGCTCTGCAGGGATTGCAAAGCGGTATTTCGCGCCTTCTTTCATCAATTGAACACCTTCAGTCCAACCAGCGATAACGCCAGATAGAGGGAATTCAATTGGCTCGCCACGTTGAATAGAGCTGTCAAATACTTGACCGTCTACTAGACGACCTTCGTAATGAACACGTACAGTAGAAGACGCTACTGGCTGGTTGCCTGTACCTTCTTCCAAAACTTCATACTGAAGACCAGACTCAGTCACTTGAACGCCTTCACGAGCTTTGTTTTCGGCTAGGAAAGCTTCGCCAGCGGCAACTGTTTCTGCTGCTGCAGCTTTAGATTTCGCTTCCATTTTTTCTTGAAGCTCTGCGAATGCTGCTTCCAACTCAGCTGCTGGAACCGCCATTGGCTGCTCATTTAGAGCATCTTTGATCGCTGCGAAAAGGTGGTCTAGAGACAGCTCACCTAGATCGCTGCCACGTAGTTGATCACCGATCTGACGACCGATACCGTAAGCAATTTTTGCTTCATTCGTCGCGAAGGACAATTCAGACATAGTTCAATCTCTTTGTGTCGTTAAAAATAGGCGCACAGAATATCACATCCAACCCCCTATGCCGACCAATGCAATTAAAACAAAACTATAGACTCAATAAATGATATTGATTATCATTTAAACCAAATAAACGATAGGAGGCTTTGATTATGTCTAAGATTTTCACTCGCCCAACCAACAAACCTGTATCCACATCAAAGTGGCCGACCCTTGCATTTGTCACCGTGATTTTATGCGTCACAGCGTTTGGCTTTGTCTCCAGTCAACATGAGGCCATAAACATTCAGAATTCTTATCTCTCGAGTCAGTAGCTTGATATAGGTCAGCTCGTTTTATTCAAAAAGGACTAGAGTCAAACCTATAGCAAGCCCGAAAGGAGATTCACGATGCTACCTAAAATTGAAACCATCTTATACGCCTGTGACCTAGAGCCCAAAACAACTCAGGCCATGGAAATGGTGATGAACCTAGCCATCGCTAACCAAGCAAAAGTGATCATCATGCACGCTCTGGAGCCCATCAGCGCGCAAGCTTCTAATATGATCTACAACTACATGTCTGAGCAGACAGTGAAGACCATGCGCGAAGAAGCAATCCACTCTATTCGTGAGCGAATGAAAGCTTTTCTAGAGGAGTTCACCCAGTCACACCCAGAGGACATGCGTGACCTAGGCAGCGAACCGCAACTGGAAGTTGTCAGTGGGATCCCTGCGGAAGCGATTGAAAAAACAGCGGAAAAAGTCGGTGCCGACATGATCGTAATGAACAGCCGCACCCACAGCAAAATTGGTCAAATGGTCATCGGCTCCACTGCGAACAAAGTTGTTCACCACAGCCGAATCCCGGTATTAGTTGTTCCAATATTGAAATAACCTCAAACAACCCAGCCCGAGCAAGTAGCCACTACTCGCTTGGGCGTTCTTATTTTTCAATCTTACTCCCCAATACTGCGCTCTTAAATTAGACACAAACACCACAATTACTGTATAAATAACCATAACTTTATCGGTATCCATCTTGCTCGCTGTTTATGATTTTATACATCGCTGAAAAGCCCAGTTTGGCTCGTGCTATTGCTGCCGGACTTCCTACCCCGCAAAAAAAACACGACGGTTATATTCAACTACCAAATGGTGACTGTGTGACCTGGTGCATCGGCCATCTACTGGAATTAGCGGAGCCGCAAGATTATTCAGATCGTTACAAACAGTGGAATTTAGACCATCTCCCCATCATCCCCAGCGAATGGCAATGGAAAGCCAAATCAGGGACAAAAAAACAACTCAGTGTGGTGCGAAAGCTTCTTAAAGAGGCCACTCAGATCGTTCACGCAGGGGACCCAGATCGAGAAGGCCAATTGCTGGTGGACGAAGTGTTGCACTATGCCAAGGTGCCCAAGTACAAACTTGAATCCACTCAACGCCTTTTGATAAGCGATTTGACGACCAGCGCGGTGAAAAAAGCCCTCAACACCTTACGCTCAAACAAAGAGTTTGCCCCCCTGTCTCGGTCCGCTTTGGCTCGTTCTCGAGCAGATTGGCTGTATGGCATTAATCTCACTCGAGCTTACACGGTAAAAGGCCGCCAAGCGGGTTATCAGGGGGTATTGTCTGTTGGCCGAGTACAAACCCCTGTATTGGGGCTCGTGGTGCGCCGAGATTTAGATCGGGAAAACTTTGTTCCGACAGCCTATTACCAAGTGCTTGCCCACATTCAAGGGGCATCTGTGCCGTTTACTGCTAAATGGCTCCCCAGTGAGGCTTGCCAGCCCTACCAAGACAGTGAAGGCAGAGTGCTCAGCCGCCCTCTTGCAGAGAATGTGGCACAGCGCATTACCGATAAACCTGCGCTGGTAAGCGACTATCAGAGCGCCCTAAAAAAACAAGCACCGCCACTGCCTTACAATCTAAGCGCCTTGCAGATCGATGCCGCCAAAGCCTTCTCCATGTCGGCTCAAAAGGTACTAGATACCTGTCAGTCACTGTACGAGCGACATCAGATGATCACTTACCCAAGATCTGATTGCCGTTATTTACCAACGGAACAGTTTGCTCAAGCACCACACATTGTCAGTAAGCTCCAAGCCCTACCGTTGCCATATCAGCAAGCGGCGACTCAAGCCAACAGCCGTCAAAAATCAAAAGCCTGGAACGACAAGCAAGTGGGCGCTCACCATGCCATCATCCCAACCACACAGCTAAACGGTTACGACAAGCTCAATCAAGATGAGAAGAAAATCTTTGAATTGGTGGCACGTCAGTATTTGATTCAATTCATGCCTCACTATGAGTATTTAGCGACCAAGATTATTTTAGAGATAGAGGGAGGACACTTCTCAGCGACAGGAGTGAGTGTTCAGCAAATGGGATGGAAAGCATTAATGCCCGCCAGTAAAAAAGACGAAACCTTGCTTCCCGTGGTCAACAAAGGACAAACACTGCACTGTGACAAGGGTGAAGTATTGGACAAGGTCACTACGCCACCAGACGCCTTTACCGATGCAACCCTGTTAGCAGCCATGACAGGCATTAGTCGATTTGTCAGCGATAAAAGCATCAAAGCAATATTAAAAGAGACCGATGGACTTGGCACAGAAGCAACTCGTGCGGGGATCATAGAGTTGCTGTTTAAACGAAGTTTTTTAACGCGGCAAGGGAAGCAGATTCACGCAACCGCCACCGGTCGCGCCTTAATAGAAGCCCTTCCTGAAAGCACCAGCGTGCCAGACATGACCGCTAAATGGGAAGCTATGCTTAATGGTATTAGTCAGAATACCGAGCATTACCAGACCTTTATGGATGAATTAACCGGCGGTCTAAGCCATTTAATTGACCATGCCCGCACTGGCAAAATGGGTAACTTTGCCAATCTGCCTAAACCCAGTAGTAAGGGATCAAAGTCCGGCTTTAAACGCACTCGTAAAAAGTCCAGCCCAGGTAAAACACGCCGCCCTAAAGCACAGTCATAGCGCTAGCCAAGCGCCAAGCTCTAGCCAAGCGCTAACCAGATGCCAACACCGATCATAAGTGTGCCTGCAATACGGTTCATCATGCGCACGTTACCACTTTTCATCAGTACAGAACGCATCGTTCGCCCGCCTGTGGCATAGATCAATAAGCAGGTGAATTCGAGTATGAGGATCACCGCAATCAAGCTCGCTAGCTGCTGAAACAGCGGCGTATCAGGGTTTAAAAATGGAGGCAGCAAGGCCACAAAAAACGCCCAGCCCTTTGGATTTGCAACAGCGGTAACGAAGCCTTGGGAAGCGAGCTCATAAGCACTGGCACGGCGCTCGTCACCTTCTGCTTTGATCGCCATTTTGCCTTTAGATCGCCACATTTGAACGCCTAAATACGCTAGGTAAACACCACCAAGATATTTAAACACCATGAACGCGGCAGGATAGTTCAGCAACAAGGTGGCCACACCGACAGCCGTCAACATGGCTACCAGCCCGACGCCAATCAACTCACCCACCATCATCCACAAGGAACGTTTCACTCCAATCGTCATTCCCAGGGTCATGGCAAGGGTCATACACATACCCGGTGTAATCGATACAAAGAAAAAGGTCGGTACAAAAACAGATAGCAGGCCGAAGCTCATAACCAAAACTCAATTAATAAAAAGAAGGGCTAAAATGCCAGTATTGGGACAGGGAAACAACGTACAGATAGTGGAAAATATAAGGATACAGCAATGACTCTAAAAATGTTTTTTGCGCTGAAATTCTCCATCATCCATAAACTTCTGCCACTCATCTTCTAGCTCTTCTTCCGCTGCAGAATCTTCTTGATTGGCCAGTTCTGCTTCCGCCTCCCGTTGTTGCAACGCTAGATCATCTTCAATTTCTTGGATGATTTCTTCGTACTTGGTAATGGTTTCTGCTGCTTCTGTTTGCTCGTGAATAGGTTGCAGCTGAGCAATGGCTTCACGATACTCCGCAATGGCTTCATCCATTTTATGAGTTAAGAAAAATTGTCGTGCAAGATATGAGTGATAATCAGAAGTCACTTTATACTTGTAAAGGTGGAGCAAAGACTCAAATCGGTCAGCCGAGTCTGGATCAATCTTTTTATCTGAACGGCAGTTAATTATGTAGGAGGCAAACGAATCAAACATTCGCTTCAGCTCAAGAATCTGGACATCGTCAATAACAGGCTTCGCACGGCGCTTTTCTTTACTGCCTTGAAACTGCACCATTTCCTCTTGCAGAAAACGGCGACGGCGAGACAGGGCATCATCAGGCTGAATCTTCAGCAGCTCATCTGAGGTCGCAATCAACCTTGAGAACAGCCATAAGCGCATATCTTTTGGCTGGTATTGCGCAGGAAGCTCATCTAGAAACCTACGTTCTTGACGCAACTGGTTATTGAGGAGCGCAACTTTGCGCAGGCGCTCTATTCTTGCCTGTTCTTTTAATTGAAGATAAATTGCAAAAGCAATAAAACCGCCAATTACCAATAACAACAATGTTACGAAAACTGCGGTCATTAATTCGGATCCCAATACATCTTAATTAGTAAATTTATATGTCATTGATAATTCCTTATAGCAAAACAACTTAGTCCACTCTAGCCTTTTTTCCGAATAGTTCCGATTCCACCTGCTTTATCGCCTTATTCAATCGTTTTATCACAGGTTCTGATGCGGTGTAGGCCGCCACCTTTTCCATTTCTGCCAAAGCAAGGCGAAGTTTTTCTAACGCTCTTGCCTTTTTATCGATATCCAAATCAAGCCGCGCTTCACGCACTAATAGATCGTGATGCGCCAGAAAGTAACCAAAACGTATTTGAGCTGCCTGCTCTTTGGCAGTGGCTTTATCTAGCACACTTTTCCCCACTAGCCCTCGTAACAGTAGAGGTAATGATTGCAGGGCATTTTGGATCAACTCAAGTTGTTGGGACGTCTGAACTCTGTCTTTTAAAGTGGCCTGCTGGCCAGCTTTCAACTCAGATAAAGACTGTAAATAATGAGGCAAAGCCCCCACCAACTCTCGTTCCTCCCTGTGTTTCTTAATCAAGCTAACACTTGAAACCATATATTCCATTAAGACTGTTTTAGTGATCAACGGCAGATAACGATCAGGCACAATATTTAATAATCGATCAATGCGATGACATCGTTTAACTAACGCCTCAATTTCTTGCTGCTGACGCGCACGACGCAATTTAAAAAAGCGTAACAAAGACACCGCCACAACCAGCGCAACAAAGACAACCACTAAGATAATACTCAGTGACACAATCAAATCATGGGGCACATGAACACCGTTTAAAATTTTCGACTTCTCAGCATACTATTATACGAGAATAAAAAAAAAGCCGCCCAGAGACCTGAGCGGCTTTTCATTAATTCAATGACATTTATGCGACTGAGAAGCCTAAAAGCATATAAAAGATCATAGACGCAAGGATCGCGGAAGCAGGTACAGTGATTACCCAAGCCGCTGCGATTTTAAGCAGTG
Organism: Rhodanobacter aciditrophus; assembly: GCF_042679525.1. Classification (GTDB taxonomy): domain Bacteria; phylum Pseudomonadota; class Gammaproteobacteria; order Pseudomonadales; family Marinomonadaceae; genus Marinomonas; species Marinomonas aciditrophus. The sequence goes on along the minus strand of NZ_JBHTMN010000017.1, from coordinate 74,259 downwards.
CAGAACGTTTAACCAGCTCCTGCTTAGTCGCTTTTTTCAAGCTCTTACGCTCTTCTTTACTAATCGGCGCAGCTGCACTCAACTCTTTAATTTCACGCAGAATGGCACGTTTCTCTTCCACGTCTGCCTTCTTGAAACGATCAACGAATGCTTGTGTTTCATCTAGGTTGAAACCAGCACGCTCAGAGTGCTTGATGATTTTCTTCAGCTTTTTCTCGTAAGACTGTTTCAAGTACTCACGTAGGAAGCCCACACCGAAGATACCACCCACCGCAATGTGCGTAGAACTTACTGGCAAACCAAGCTGGGAAGCGATGATTACTGTAATCGCTGCCGCCATGGCCACACAGAATGCACGCGTCTTGTCTAGCTCAGTGATTTCAGATCCAACGGTACGAATCAGCTTAGGTCCGAACAAGGCCAAGCCAACAGCGATACCAATACCACCTACTAACATCACCCAAAGAGGAATCGACGCTTTAGAAGATACCCCACCATGTAACAGAGCATCGTTAATAGCAGCCAAAGGTCCAATCGCGTTAGCCACATCATTAGCACCATGCGCAAAACTCAACAATGCCGCAGAAACAATCAGAGGAATCGTAAATAGATTATTGACGGCTTCTTTTTCGTTTTTAAGAGCTTGTGCAGCACGGTCGATCAGTGGTCGAACAAGGAAATAAACCGTCAAAGCAATTGCGAAGCCGATTAACAAAGCGGTAACGAAATCCAGCTTCCAAAGCTTCTTAAGACCTTTCAAAATCAAGTAGGTCGAGAATGCCCACACCATCATAGCAACCAACAAAGGCACAACCTTCTTCGCCGCTTGGATCATGTCGCTCTTGTAGGTTATCGAGCGCTTGATATAGATGAGGAACAACGCAGCAATCAATCCTCCCAACACAGGCGAGATTACCCAGCTGGCAACGATAGCACTGACTTTATCCCAGTTGGCAATATCCCAGCCGCCTGCTGCGATACCCGCACCCATAACTCCCCCTACAATAGAGTGAGTAGTCGATACTGGCGCACCAAGGTAAGTTGCTAGGTTCAACCATAAAGCACCCGCCAGCAAAGCTGCCATCATGACCCAAATAAAGGTTTCTGCATCGCCGATTGCATTAGGATTAATGATGCCCTTTTTGATGGTACCGACAACACTTCCCCCAGCAATCAAAGCACCACCCGCTTCAAACACAGCAGCGATCAAAATCGCACCGGTCATGGATAACGCTTTAGAACCCACTGCAGGTCCCACGTTGTTCGCTACATCGTTCGCACCAATGTTTAGGGCCATATAAGCACCAAACGCCGCTGCGATCACAAGAATAGAAACATTCGAGACGCCATCCCCATGGATAGACGCGTAAAACCCAACCACCACAACAAATGCTAGTGCGATTAAGACTTTGACAATTTCACCACCACGAGTGGTTTTATCGGTTGTACCGTAGTTTGCAAGATCCATAAAAGAGTCTTCTTAATTAATTAAACAAAACCAGTCTGACAGGCCATCCGACCTTGACATCAGCACCCCTGGAAATTTCATTAATCCGTCAAAAATAGTTCATCGTACTGAAACGAGCGCCATTCTACACTGAGAGCTTTTCCATAAAAACCCAAATGCAAAAGAATCCCTACAAGTCGATTCATTTAGCTACATTTCAATTTGATGGCATTTATAAGACATTTAGATGACAGAATTGTTACAGCCTATTCATATTAGCCATTTTCTCAGTTTTGAGAAAACCGAATAAAGTTTGTGACTGATAGCCCATGCTAGAACTGATGATTGAGCCGCAACCATTGAGCTAATCACCTTTTACGTCGAACCGCGACTGAGCAAGCGAGTTTAACTAAGCCTAGTGACTCTAAAAGTAATCTTGTGGAGGACTTCACTTCTCTCAGGGAAAAATGGATACATTACCCCCATCAAAAAGCACTACACTTATCTTTTAACGGTTCTGTAACAAAAATGGCAACCATAAGCGGTATAGTGCGCTCTCAAAAATGATGAACAAGAGGTAACATGGGGTCTAAGTTTTCATCGGTACAAGAAAACCTCTACTTTCTTTTGAGTGAACTCGAAAAGCAGACCGAGCTCGTTGAGACCCTTTTTAATGAGGCGCCGCCAACGGATCTCCTCAAGCGCATTCAGATTCGGCAAGGCTACTCCAATACCCTGTGCGAGAAAGTAGAAAACGAATGCACCAACCTCAAAGAAAGACGCAAATCTGGCACCCAGTATTTCCATGAAGTCTCAGCCCTAGGTGGATTAGCTGTCATTCTGAGCGAATACAGCATGCTGTGCCTTGAGATCATCAGAGAAACCTCCATTAGTGAGGAAATCCCCCACCCTGCGCAAAAGGACTGCGCCAAACTCGTTCGTCGCCTGAAGCGAGCACTGATGTTGGCGAAAATAGGCTTAAGCAATAGTCAGCGTCGCACCGGCCTGAAACTCATTCGAAGATCCGCAAAGTACCTCGATCTGCATCAGCGCATACAGTCCACAACCATGGAACAACCCAATCAAGATACACGATCAGATGTGCAAGCGTACTGGATAACGAACTACCTACTAAAACGCCTTTGCATGCACATTGAAAAAGTCGGGGAAGCCTTGATTCAAGCAGATGTAGGGCCCGTTGCTACCGTAAAAAACTACCCTCATTTAAAACGTTCCAGTGCCAATTTAGCCAGCTCGTTGGATGAGTTGGCATTAAAACGCCTAGCCCTGACCCGCTCAGGCAGCGCCATCGCCTCTCTCTCCCATCGAGATAGCAAAGAAGGTGATGTGTTAGCAGTATTCAAAGAAGGTGAGCAACAAAAAATAGAGGAAGAGCTTCAAGGGGTAGAAAAGTGGCGACGTATCGCACCAAAGATGGCCCCAAAAGTTATTTCTCATATTGAAACGGATACAGACAACTCCGCGCTTTTAATTGAACACCTAAATGGCGTCACCCTAGAGTCCATATTGTTCGAAGGGAGCTCTGAACGCTTACAGAAAACTTTTAAAATTTTGTTTTCGAGCTTAGAAAAAATTTGGAAAAAGACTCTGACCTACGAAAACCCCAATACAACTTTCATGGGCCAGTTAAGCGGACGGCTTGCCGACTGCCAATCCATTCATCCAGACTTTTTCCATGAAACTCAAACAATCTGCGGAGTAAAACGCCTTGGATTTGGGCAGCTTATTAGCCAAGTCGAGTCACTAGAGCGACACTGGAATGCCCCGTTTTCAGTGCTTATTCACGGGGATTTTAACGTGGACAATTTACTATTTGATGAGCTGGAAAGTCAGTTCTATTTTATCGACCTTCACCGCTCAAGACATTTTGACTACGTACAAGATCTATCCGTATTGATGATCTCTATCTATCGCCTACAAGGCGCCCCCAAAAAAACCAGAGCCGTGATGATGGCCTGTATTTTGGAGATTTATAAGTTTGGTCGCCGTTTTGCTCAAAAGCAGAAAGACTCTTTCTTTGAAGTGCGTTTAGCCGCTGGACTCGCCCGCTCCTTCGCCACATCGACCCGATTCGTCTACGACAAAAAACAGGCGAAAAAAATGTATTTGAAATCACGTTTCTTGCTTGACCAACTTGCTCGCGAGACCGCGGACACAGCGCAAAACTACAGAATCCCACTGAAGGAGCTATACTTTGACTAATCTAAAAATTGCCGTGGTCGGCATACCAGGCAAATGGTCAACGGAAGTGCTAGCAGACCGACTAGAAGCGTTAACAGGGTTTCGAGCCGTCATTGATATGGCAGACGTAACACTAGCGTTTGATACTCAGACGGTCATGCACAAAGGTCTAGATCTAAGCCAACTAGACGGGATCATTATTAAGAAAATCAGCGAAGTGTATTCACCTGAGGCAGAAGATCGAACCCGAATCCTAAGTTACTTAGAGGCTTCAGGGGTTCGGGTGTTTAGCCCTTCCCATACGGTTGCACAAATGATCAATCGGCTGAGCGGCACCTTGGCTCTTCAGCAAGGCAAGATCCCCATGCCCAATACTCGTATCACTGAAAATACTCAAGAAGCTTTAAAAGCGGTGCGCTTATTTGGCTCCGCCATACTGAAACCCCTGTACTCCACTAAAGCCCGTGGTATGCAGATGATTGATGATAGTTGGGACGATGCTCAAGCATTGGCAGCATTAGAGCAATTCAAAACTGAACAAGGGCTGTTTTACATCCAACAAACCATCGAGCTCAATGGCAAAGATTTAGGGATGGTTTTTTTAGGCGGAGAGTACGTCTGTACCTATGCTCGAGTTGGCGCGGCGGGGGCTTGGAACACCACTATTCATAGTGGCGGACATTATGAAAACTACCAGCCAGATGAGGCGCTCATCGAATTAGGTCGCCGAGCTCAAGGCTGCTATGACTTAAGTTTCACCACTGTCGATATCGCCCTTACCGAAGAGGGACCTTTCATCTTCGAAGTGTCTGCGTTCGGCGGTTTCAAAGGTGCCAAGGAAGGCTGCGGCATTGATGTTGCAAAGCAATATGCTGAATATGTAGTGGATCAATTAGAGAACAAATCTAGGTAACTAAATAATCACAATGATTTCCGACTTGAACAACAGCCATCAAATTCAATCAGCGTTAACGGAATGTCGTTTTACCAGATCATTTCGGTTTGGTCATGTTGAGGTATTGGTATATACCAATGCCTCAGCACTTTTAGACGAACTTGAAACCTATTACTGCAGCTACTTTAATTTTAGCCTAACGCCCACCCAAACTCTGACACTGACGCTTGTGCAACAACCTGCCATGGGTCTGTCAAACGACTGGCTAGACGTACCTCGAGAAGGTGGAAAACAAGGTAAAAAAGAAGGCTATATAGATACCGATAAAGGCCGCTGGATTCACAAGTTTAAGACAGGAATGTGCTTTCTACAGAACCTAAGCCACCCCCTTGCTGTCGGCCCCTGCTTAGAGAATGTGGCTCAGATTGTAAACTTCATCAACAACCAATTTTTAAACCACTATTTACAACAAGGGTATGCACTGGGGCATGCTGCAGCGTTTGCTCGAGGTAATCAGCTAACAGCAATAGCCGCCAGCTCTGGAGGAGGCAAATCGACCTTAATGCTGCGCTGCCTGGAGCACCCTGATCGAGACTTTGTTACTAATGACCGCATCTTGATTAACCAAGTTTCAAACCAGTCATGGGCAGTTGGCTTAGCCAAAATGCCCCGCGTCAATCCAGGCACCCTACTTAACTCCCCTCGTTTGCGACACCTATTACCCCTTAATCGCCAAGCAGAACTAGAACAACTAAGCTCTGAAGCACTTTGGCATTTAGAAGAAAAATACGACGTCCAAATTGAACAAGAATACGGGCCAGAGCGAGTAAAGATTCAAGGACAACTGGCCAACTTAATCATGCTGGATTGGTCACATAGCAGCACATCAGACACCACTTTGGAACCAATTGACCTCACCGAAGAGCTGACCGCCATTGATGGATTACGAAAGCGCCCTGGGCCCTTTTATCTCAATTCAGATGGGCAATTTGCCGAAGATCTTACCCAGATAGATAGCTTTGATCGATACCATGAAGCACTTAAAGGAGTGAAGGTTTTTCGTCTAACAGGGAAAGTGGATTTTGATCGGGCCTATGAGTTAATGGAGCAATTATGATCCAACGATGCGCCCTAATTCGTCACGGAGCCTATGAACAATTAAGCAATACTCCCAGTGCTCTGCAGCCCTATGGATTGACCGTCAGTGGAGTGCAAGAAGTACGGAGACAAGCACAAGAGTTCGCCCAGTTCCTCAAAACCTCTGGCCTTCGACTTCATCCTGTTATTGACTGCTCTACCCTGCTTAGGGCTTGGCAAACGGCTAACATCTATAAAGAAGAGTTAGCGCCTTATTTTCAGGGTGACGTAACCCTCTCTCAACTTCCTTGTCTCTGTGAGCGAAGTGTTGGGGCAGTAGCTAATCTACCTATTGACGAAATTGAGCGTATCTTAGAGTTGGATCCACGTTTTTCAGCGCCTCCTACAGGCTGGAAATCTGATAGCCATTATTGCCTGCCTTTTGATGGTGCTGAGTCATTGATGCAAGCAGGAGATCGTGTTGCGCAGCACATTACACAATGGCAAACAGCTGAGTTACAACACGCCTCAGGTCAGATTAAATTATTTGTCGGCCATGGTGCGGCCATGCGCCACGCCGCTTTTCACTTAAATGTCATCCCATTTTGCGATATTAAAAAATTAAGTATGCACTATGGACACCCAGTGGTTTTGGAGTTTAGCGATTCTCAACAGCCACCAGCACAGCTGTATGGCGACTGGAAGCATCGTCAAATCCATGATGTACCAGACTGAAACGTCCAATCCAATAGGTCCGAAATCATGCAACCAACGTTTATAACCATTGAAAATACGCCCTTTCATCAACAGGTAATTCAACGCTTGCCAACCCAATGGGAAAACTGGCCGACAGATAAGGGCTCTCGTAATGATCACACGAACAACTTGCCTCTTGTGACCAAAGCCTTGCATAAAAAAGAATGCCAATGGCCAAAGAAGCCTGTGGTGTTTATCTCTGATCCCCACGCTGACGCAGAAGCCTTTGAAATGTCCTTAGTGGCTGCTGGAGTGATCGAGAAGACCTCGGAACAGCTGGGTGATTTCAGTTTGACAGCTTATGGTAAATCCGTAGAAGTCATCATAGGTGGCGACTGCTTAGACAAGGGCCCTAGCAATTTAGACCTACTACGCAGCATAAAAGCCCTGTACAAGGTCAAAGCCAAGATCACGCTTCTGGCTGGCAACCATGACTTGCGCCTGAGAATGGGCCTACTTTCCATGAAGCGCAAGAAGGACGCTGGTAACCAACACTTATTTGTGCGTATGGGCAAAAAAATTGTCCCACTGTTTAAAGAGGTCTTTGAGCAGTATCTAGAAGGTACGGATTGGGGTAAAAAGATCCCAGATGAAGACACCTGTCGCCGCAAGCTATTTCCAGATGAACACTGGTTTAACGAGTTTCCCTTCCATGCAGCAGGCTTCCTAACTGCTGAAGGGATTGATCGTGAAGTCAAAAAAATGCACTCCAAGGTCGAAAAATTTGAACGTCATTGTCTGGATGCGGGGTTATCCTTGCGCCACGTTTACGCTGCCGCACTCCACTGCCAAAAGCTATTTCTAAGCAAAAAGGGTGAATTCTCTTGGTTCTTCCGCAAAATGGAACTGGTAACCAAACGTGGTTCATTCTTGTTTTTACATGCAGGACTCGATGACATCATGAGTCAAATGTTGCTAAAGAATGGCACCAAGTACGTTAATAAAGCTTTCCATAAAAATCTGAAGCGCCGCGACTTGTTTGGTTTTTATTACAGCTCCATTGCAAACACCTTCCGCACTAAATACCGAGATGCAGATCTACCCTTAACCGAAAAAGGCGTGAAAGCCATCCATAAATCCGGTGTTAAAGCCGTGGTTCAAGGACACGTAAACCGCGTACAAGGCCAACGGCTCGCCCTTAAAAAAGGCCTTATTCATATTGAGGCGGACATCACCCTAGATCGAAATTCAAGACAATTAGAAGGTTTAGAAGGCACTGGCGTAGGCGCCACCTTGATTAATAAAGAACAAGGTATTGTCGGAATCAGTTGTGATTACCCCAGTATCAAAGTACTAGACCCCGAACAATTCACCCTATTGTATGCAGCATAATGAAATCCAAAACCGAATTTAAACACGAATCTTTGTTAACGACAGATGATGTCCGTGCTTTGTTAGAAGCTCTCTCAAATGGACTGAGTAAGGGCCAACTAGAGTTCAGTGACGAGCATGAAGGATCACTAAAAATAGAGCCTGAAGGATTACTACAAGTCAAAGTAGAAGCCAGCGAAGAAGAACAAAAACAACAGTTTGAAATCAAGGTACGCTGGGAGCGACAGCCCAAAGCACTCCCTAAAAAAGGCCCTAAAATATCCTAACATCAGACAATAAAAAAGCCCCCGAAGGGGCTAAAGGTGAATTATAGGAATTCACGAGGGTGTCAGAACAGTTAACGATTAGAAGAATCCAAGTGGGTTGATATCGTAGCTCACTAGCATGTTTTTCGTTTGCTGGTAGTGGTCGAGCATCATCTTGTGGGTCTCACGGCCTACACCGGATTTCTTGTAACCACCGAATGCAGCATGGGCTGGATATTGGTGATAACAGTTCATCCATACACGACCCGCTTCGATACCACGTCCCATTCGATAAGCAAGATTGGTGTCACGAGTCCATACCCCCGCACCAAGACCGAATTCAGTGTCATTAGCAATCGCCAATGCTTCGGCTTCGTCTTTAAAGGTCGTAACCGCTACGACTGGACCGAAGATCTCCTCTTGGAACACGCGCATGTCGTTGGAACCTTTTAGCAAGGTTGGCTTGATGTAGTAACCATCGTTGAAGCCATCAATGACTTCCGAATCACCACCAATAAGCACCTCAGCACCTTCATCACGGCCGATTTTCAAGTAGCTTAAGATCTTATCAAACTGCTCTTCAGAGGCTTGAGCCCCCACCATGGTGTCTGTATCCAATGGGTTACCACGTTTGATTTGACCGATACGGTCAATCACCAGCTTGATAAAGTCATCGTAAATATCTTCTTGCACGAGCAGTCGAGACGGACAAGTACATACTTCACCTTGGTTAAAGAACGCTAAAACGGTCCCTTCCACACACTTACTGATGAACTCATCTTCTGCGTTCATGATGTCGTTGAAGTAAATGTTCGGAGATTTACCACCTAACTCGACCGTCGATGGGATGATGTTTTCCGCCGCACATTTCAAAATGTGTGAACCCACTGGCGTAGACCCAGTGAAGGCAATTTTGGCAATGCGCTTGCTGGTTGCTAGGGCTTGACCGGCTTCAGCGCCATAGCCGTTCACGATGTTTAGAACCCCTGCTGGCAATAGATCTTTGATTAAATCCGCCAACACTAAAATCGATGCAGGAGTTTGTTCCGCAGGCTTAAGTACGACACAGTTACCAGCGGCTAAGGCAGGTGCCAATTTCCAAGCAGCCATCAGTAATGGGAAGTTCCAAGGAATGATTTGACCAACCACGCCTAATGGCTCATGGAAATGATAGGCCACGGTGTTTTCATCGATTTCACCGATGGAGCCTTCTTGGGCACGCATACAGCCAGCAAAGTAACGGAAGTGATCAGCACTCAAGGGTACGTCTGCTGCCAAGGTTTCGCGGACGGCTTTACCGTTATCCCAGGTTTCCGCTACAGCCAGTAGCTCTAGGTTTTGCTCAATACGGTCAGCGATATCTAGGAGTACTTTGGAACGTGCTTGAACGGAGGTTTTACCCCATGCGGACTTAGCTGCATGGGCAGCATCTAGGGCAAGATTGATGTCTTCTTCTGTGGAACGAGGGATTTGGCAAAATGCTTTGCCATCAACAGGGCTAATATTGTCAAAGTATTGGCCTTTAACTGGGGCGACCCATTCGCCGCCAATGAAGTTTCCGTATTGTTCCTTAAAGGTAACAACACTGCCTTCTGAACCAGGTTTAGCGTAGATCATACTGTTTGCTCCATTGTTTTTGTTGTTTGGATGTCATGTGTATGACTTCAATGTAGACGGATGCAAAACAAGATACTTGCCTGAGAGTCTAAATAAGTTGTCTCTGAATCCATATCTTATTGACCAGCTTCTATACTTAGGTACATGATGAGTGTCTTTACGCGAAACATCACCGCCAAAACAACAAATAATAGGGGTGTGTATGACTCAGAATTTAGCCAACCTAAACACGCTACGACAGCCTACTCAGCTGGTAGAAAACCGCGTGTGTTTTGCTGGCCCCCATGCGGAGCTCAGTATTTACGATACCTATGAGCAAGCCCAACGGGTCAGTTTAAAAGCCGATTCTCTGCTTTACTGTGGCATGATCAAAGGCGCTAAGGTAATGCATACCCATTACCAAGAAGACATCCCTTTTATGCCCCATGAATCCTTCATCCTTGCCCCAGATGAAGAGGTGTTTATCGATTTCCCTGAGGCACGTTTAGAGCTACCAACTACCTGTCTGACCGTTGAGATTTCCAAAGAACGTATCGCGCAAATTTGCGATCGCATGAACGATGTGATGAATCCGAATGGGTTATCACAGATCGCACCACTGGATCCCAATAAGCCACTGCATACGCTTCATACTCAAGCCACGCAACAAGTCATCGACCGGCTAGTCAGTGACTTTGTGCAAAACGATCCAGACCGTGACTTGCTGGTAGATTTTGGTGTCAGTGAACTGGTCACACGCATTTTGCGTCATCACGGTCGAGAAGCTTTGTTGCAATTTACCAAAGCCATGCCCGATGCCAGTGGCCTCACCCAAGCGCTGAACCACATTGAAAACAATCTTTCTCAACCCTTAGACATCGATCAGATTAGCCGTTTGTCTTGCATGAGCCGCAGCCGTTTTTACCAAGAATTCAAACGCCACCTAGGCTGCACGCCTAATGAATATCAACACCAGCGTCGCATGGCCATTGCGTTACAGCGACTAAAACAACGTCGGTCTGTAACCGAAGTCAGTGTTGAGCTGGGATATCAAAGCCTGAGCCATTTCAGCCGTCGCTTCCATCAACATTTTGGCATCACCCCAAGACAAGCCCAGCACTCAGTAAATTAAGCAAAAACGAACTGAAGAGCCTCTTTGGAGGCTCTTTTTTATGGCCTCTATGACAGCAACTTTGTATAGTTGACTTAATTAACTAACCGCATACTGGGTTTCACCAGACCTTTCGTTAAGGGATTCCATGTCATCGCTCGACACCTCGTTGTTCAAGCAATGTAACTTTGTTCACTTTTGGGTGGGGCAGATTGCCTCGTCGTTCGCCTTCCAAATGCTGTCCGTAGGAATTGGCTGGCAAATGTATGAACTTACCAACAGCGCATTAGCGCTAGGGTTGGTCGGTTTGTTTCAATTTTTACCTCATCTGTTATTAACCTTGGTCATCGGCCATGTGGCAGACCGTTATAACCGCCGCATTATCTGTATCTGTACACGTTTAACCATGGCTTCTACGGTGGGGATTCTTGCCTTTGGCAATCTCACCGATACCCTTTCGGCTAATATGATTTACGCCTGCGCTGTGCTTTTAGGAACAGCCAGAGCGTTTGAGATGCCAGCAAGTCAGGCCATCTTACCCAACCTAGTACCCTCGCAATATTTGTCGCGGGCCGTGAGTGCCATTGCCTCAGCGAGAGAAATCTCCGTGATTGTGGGGCCAGCCTTAGGTGGCTTGATTTACCTCTTGGGGGCCTCAACTCTTTACCTAACCAGCATGACTTGTTTTCTTGTGTCATGCTTGATCATGTTCTTCTTGCGCTATAACTATGTGGTAAAACACAAGACTCCTGTGGATCTTGCCCATCTTTTGGGGGGCTTACGGTTCATTAAAAACAACAAGCTGATCCTTGGCTCCATTTCCATGGACATGTTTGCTGTGTTACTAGGTGGGGCAACGGCCTTGCTACCCATAGTGGCGAAAGATATCTTACACACTGGGCCTTGGGGATTGGGCCTCTTGCGCTGCGCGCCGGCGGTGGGGGCATTACTCATGTCGATTTACCTCGCCCGCCATCCCCTAAAACACAGTGTCGGTAAGATCATGTACGGGGCCGTCGCCATATTTGGTGTGGCGACGATAGTATTCGGTTTGTCACAACATTTGATCCTGTCACTGGTCGCACTTTTTGTACTAGGGGCCTCTGACATGATCAGTGTGGTGATTCGTTCCACCTTGGTACAGCTTGAAACGCCAGATGATATGCGCGGTCGGGTCAGTGCCGCTAACTCAATTTTCATCGGAAGTTCAAATCAGTTAGGGGAATTTGAATCGGGCGCCACCGCTGCGCTCTTTGGAACCGTTCCCGCCATAGTGATTGGGGGTGTGGGAACTCTTGCTGTGGTGGGGGTCTGGATGTATCTGTTCCCTAACCTACTGCACCGCAATAGCTTGGAAAACGAAACAGAGAATAAAGCATAACAAAGGCGCCTTCGGGCGCTTTTTCGTTCAGGTTTTCGTGACGCTCAAACACGCCCTAGCGATTGGTTTCTTATATGACAGGCATAAAAAAAGCCGATCTAAATAGATCGGCTTTTTTAAATTTGGTGCGGAAGGAGAGACTCGAACTCTCACGCCGTGAAGCACTGGAACCTAAATCCAGCGTGTCTACCAATTCCACCACTCCCGCTTGGAATGGTGGTGCATTATAGGGATGAAATTTTTTGGGTCAAGAGATTATCAGAAATATTTTTAAATATTTTTAACACCCACTGTCAAAACTCACACAACACACATTAGTAAACCAACATTAACCCATGAGTTTACTATCAAAATAAGATACGAATCCCTATAATGCCGCCATTGTTTTTAGGAGTCGTTACTATGTGGATTTTGTTGGCCGTAACAGGCTTGTGGGCTTTTTCCTTTAGCCTAATCGGTGTTTACCTTGCTGGCCAAGTGGATGCCTGGTTTTCAGTATTGATGCGAGTTTCTCTCGCCATGTTGGTATTTTTACCTTTCATCAAGTTTCGTCAAACCCCTCGCCCTGTTGCGCTAAAACTGATGGCCATTGGTGCAATCCAGTTGGGGGCTATGTATGGCTTTTACTATCAATCATTCTTGTTTCTATCGGTACCAGAAGTGCTGCTTTTTACAGTGATGACGCCTATCTACATCACTCTGATCAATGATTTACTAGAACGACGCTTTAATGTGGGTTTTATCATCAGCGCTCTGATCGCCGTAGCGGGTGCGGTAGCTATTCGCTACCAAGGTATTGATGAAGGCTTCATACAAGGCTTCTTGATGGTTCAAGGAGCAAACCTTTGCTTTGGCTTAGGTCAGGTTGCCTACAAGCGCTTGATTGAAAGCAGCCAGACGCAATTGCCACAGCTGACGCTGTTTGGCTGGTTCTTCATCGGCGCTTTCATTGTCGTCGTTCCTTGCTTTTTAGCCCTTGGCAACATGGAAAAACTTCCCACCACCTCATTGCAATGGGGCATTCTGGTTTACCTCGGCGTGATTGCATCCGGTTTAGGTTATTTCGCTTGGAACAAGGGTGCCACCTTGGTCAATGTGGGGGCACTAGCTGTGGCAAACAACCTACTGATTCCTGCGGGTATCTTGGTAAATCTAGTGTTCTGGAACCGAGATGCAGATATTGTGCGCTTGGTCATTGGCGGTGCGGTAATCATCTCCGCCCTGTACATCAACCAATGGTTTGCTAAAAATCGCCAACCCGTGGCGGCTTAAATCAAGCTCTTAGCCTTAAACAAAAAAGGGAAGCCCATGGCTTCCCTTTTTTATAGACGTCTAGGCAACTAGCTCGCCAAAAATTCACTACGAGTTTTGTCACTGCGTTTAAACAAGCCACCTAAAGCGGTTGTCTGGGTCGAAGAACTCGCATCCATCACACCACGCGCTTTTACACAGTAGTGGGTCGCATTAATGCTGACCGCAACGTTATCGGTTTCCAACAAGGTCTGCAGCGTCACCAGTACTTGCTGAGTCAGTCGCTCTTGTACCTGAGGACGCTGACCAAAGTAACGTACAATACGGTTGATCTTAGACAAACCAATAATCTTGTTCTTTGGCAGGTAAGCGACTTTTGCCAACCCATCAATGGTGACGAAATGATGCTCACAGGTGCTGGTGAAAGAAATATCACTGACCTTTACCATCTCGTCCACGTTCATCTTGTTTTCAATGACAGTGATCTTCGGAAACTGGCTGTAATCCAAACCAGAGAAAATCTCTTTAACGTACATTTTGGCGATACGGTGTGGCGTTTCGGACAAGCTGTCGTCATTAATATCAAGACCCAGTGTGTATACCACATCTTCAAATGCCGCCTTGATACGTTGGTATTTTTCCTCTGTAGAAAGCCCATTTTCGATCATTGGCGTTTCTAGACCATGCTTAATCAAGGCATCACGCACGCGTGCGGCCTCATCTGATAGAGGAAGTGTGCTTACTTTGTTGGTTTCTGCCGTCGCAGTTTTCATATCAATACCCTAACTAGCTAATTCGTTCATTCATGACGTCAAAGGTGGATCGTTTAACCTCGCCGAGCCAAATGACGACCTCCGTCTAAGGACAATGTCCGCCCAGTCATGTAACGACTACTTAGGACATATTGTACCGCTGCAACCCCTTCCTGTTCACCCGGTTCAATAGATAATATCGATTTATTTAACGCTTTCTGCCGATATTCCTCATTGTCTCCCGGATGAAACATTAATAGGGATGGCGCAATGGCATTTACTTTAACCTTTGGTGCCAATTTACTGGCAAAGGATAACGTTAAATTGGCAAGGCCTGCTTTACTAGATGCGTACGCAATATGCTTATCACTCCCCTTTTCCGCCACATAATCGGTTAAATGTATTATGTCCGTTGCTTCACCCAAGGCTGACTCGGCCTTCTCAAGTAAAGGTGCCAGCGCCAAATTGATTTGATACGGCGCAGCAACATGCACTTGCCACATACGTGTCATTAACGCCATCGGGTCACCACCATCTTCCTCAGATACCCAATCCGAAGCATTATGAATGACAGCCCTGAGACCGCCTTGGTACTCGGCTAAAACCTCATCTGTAAGTCTGGTTACGTCATCAGCCTCGTTAAAGTCCACCTGAATACAATGGACCCCCTGTGCTTTTAAATCTTCAATCACAGCCGTGTGGGTGCGATAGGTGGTAATAACAGTCTGCCCTTCTTTTAACAAAGCATTCACTAGGGCTAATCCTAGCCGTCGCCCTCCACCTGTTACCAATATTGGCAGTGTCGCAGTCTCATTTGCGGGGCACAAATTAGTTGTTTCTATTGTCATAGTAAGCGCACTCAATGAATCCATACTTAGGATATTTACGTAGTAAATAAGGTGTTGGTTCAAGTTTTAGTCTAATTTGAATACTACTCTTTTCCACAACTATTGCCTTTCGACAGGAGCGTCATCATGAATAAGCAAGAGATCCGCCCTTTGCAGATCCCACAACAAGCATTTGACTGGTATGACGAATACGCCCACGGTGACATTGATCGACGAACATTTCTGCGTCGCGTGTCTACTTTAGGGGTTGCCGGGTTAACTGTATCAGCGATTTCATCTGCTTTAATCCCAAAATACGCTTTAGCAGAGCAGGTATCCTTCAACGATCCTGATATCACTGCTCAATATGTGGAGATTGACGCACCGAATGGTCACGGTAAAGCCCGTGGCTATCTTGTCATTCCCAAAGGCGTTACCGCAGAAACCCCAGCGCCAGCGGTCTTAGTGGTTCATGAGAACCGTGGCTTAAACCCCTATATTGAAGATGTGGCCCGCCGCACAGCAAAGGCGGGATATGTGGCATTTGCGCCAGATGCTCTATTCCCCTTAGGTGGATACCCAGGTAATGACGATCAAGGACGCGCCATGCAACGAGAGCTTGATCGTGACAAGATTCTGGGGGATTTTTCAGATGCAGCGCGATTCCTAAAAGCCCATGAACTGACCACTGACAAAGTGGGTGTGGTAGGTTTTTGTTTTGGGGGATATGTGTCCAATCAACTGGCAGCCACCATGCCAGACGTCATTAACGCCGCAGCACCTTTCTATGGCACGCCACCAACAGTAGATCTATCACAAATGAAAGGCCCTCTTTTGCTCCATTTTGCTGAGCTAGACCAGCGCGTAAATGCCACTTGGCCTGAATACGAAGCGGCCCTAAAAGAACTCGGTGTGGATTACACTGCCCATGAATATGAACGAGTTAACCATGGCTTTCATAATGACTCCACAGCTCGATACGATGAAGCCAGTGCAGAGCTCGCATGGGAACGCACCCTATCCTTCTTCAACAGCCATTTAAGCTAAATTCTCAGCATGAAAAAAGGGCCCTCAAGGGCCCTTTTTTGTTTAGATCCAACTTTTGCCAGCTATGCGCTTTAGCTTGCAATAGACATACTTATCGGGAGCTGATGGAAGTCCACGCTCTTGGTGGCAGTCATGGAGCGCCACAGTTGCTCACTGATGCTTTCTAGGGGTTCTTCTGCTCCGGCAGCGATCCATTCTGCGATAGCTTTCGCCACATCAGGGTAATCCACCTTCACTACTTTAGAAGATGCCAACCAACTGGCGATCACCGAGCCATTCAGCTCATAGGCTCCCTGTGCAAACTTTAAGTGTTCTAAAGCAATCACATTGGAAAGCTGCTCAACCTGCCCATGAAGTGGTTTCACTAATATACGACGTCCAAGATACAAAGCTTCTGAATTCAACTCAAAACCCGCGTTACACAATACTGATTGGCATTCTTGAAGGTTCTTTTGAAAGCCATCTCGACTAAACGGAAACACCTCTACATTGCCATAGCACCCGGGCTCAATATCCTTGCAATGTAATCGAAAGCGATACTCTGGTACCTGCTCTAGCCACTCCATGACCTCTTCACTGTTTTCAAAGGGTAAATAGACCAACACTTGATCATCTTGAGGATGCCCCATTTGTGGGTGCCGCTGAATAATTGGCGGCAAGATAGGCTTTCCAAAATGATGCCAATGAACCCCTACGGAACGAGAGACAGGTGCAAACCGAGAAAGAATCCATCCTCCCAGCTTATCCCCTTTGTACTTTGGTATGTCATGGCCAAATGCATATTGGTGACCGATCCCAAAACATGGCTTGTTTTGACGCTTAGCTGCCCAAGCTGTGACAGGTTCAAAGTCAGTAATGATCAAATCATAGGACGATAAATCCAGTCCTCTTACGTCTTTTATCAGCTGGGTTAAACTGGCTTTACGATAGGTCGCCCATAGATCAATTTGCCCATCTTTGGCCACAAAAGAGAGTCCTTCAAAGGCCTGATATGGACCAAAGCAATCCATATCAAAATAGTCTTCTTTTGCTCGCCCCGAAAACAAATAGTCCACTTCCACACCCAAACGCTTAAACTCCACACTTAACGCTCGTGCGCGGGTGATATGTCCATTACCAGTGCCTTGTACCCCATAAAGAATCTTCATGCTACGACTCCAAAAGCCAAGGCGGCACAAATGCTTCCCAGTAAAGCTCCCATTACAGTATCTGTTGGAAAATGCACACCTAGAAAAATCCGAGACATACCCACCATAACTGCCCAGCTGTATAGGGAAATACTTAATCCGGGGAACCACTCGCTTACACAGTAGGCCATAAAGAAGGCACCAGAAGTATGGCCTGATGGAAAAGAGAACTGATCAGAAGGACGAATAAAGCTGGTGAAATCCTCTAAAATGTCAGCGGGGCGATTGCGTTTAAACCCTTTTTTAAGGATCAAATATAAGATGCGCTCAAGGGTGAACCCCATTGCCAGCAACCAAGCCCAATCCTGATGCCCCGTTGTCCAAAATGCCAAAGCGAGCACTACATACAAAGGACCGTCAGCAGAGATGGATACCACGCGGCTTAAACGGGTCATCAGTTGACGATTTTTGCGTGCCATCAGCCAGTAAAACGTCGAAACATCTAAATTATGAATGTTGGTAAGTATGTTCATGACACCTCCCGATCCTTTTGTGTACTTTAAAAATAGCCACAGGGGGTGTCACTTTGGTTGCACTTCAGTGATGCTTTTATGACAAAAAAGCCCCGCTGAGCGGGGCTTTTTAGGGAACCGAAACTTTAATGAATTTCTATTTAGAGCATTAAAGTCCGTTTACAGATTTGAATTTGGCGATCAAATCACTTGGTTGCTGCTTCTTGTTTTCATTGTTTAGGGCATAAACAACGGTTTCACCCTTTGGACCAGACGCGATATCTGTGTAACGCAGTGGTACTTCACCAACAACACGAGCCGTATTCATTTCTTCAAGAGATTGGAATACGTAAATTCGGCCTTCCATACGCATTTCGCCATAGAAGTCTTCTGCACCCGCTAGGTCACCATCAAACATTTCAACGCTAGCGATACCGGACATTTTCTTCTTGTCTTCATTAGTTAGACCAAAGACCACCGTCTCGCCTTTTGGTCCATCGCCAATACGTACTTTACGGAAAGAGGTTTCGCCGACAGTCAGAAACTCTTCATAAACATCACGGTCATCAAAGACATAAATGCGACCGTCATCGTGCACTTCATAAAGGTCATCATTATTCATAGGTGCGCTTTGAGCAGCCATAGAATCATTTGATTTTACGTTTCCACCACAGGCTGTTAGCAATACAGATGCGGCAATAAGACCCAGTGTAGGCAAAGTTATTTTTTTCATGGTTGTCTCCTTGAGTTAATTGCCTTACACCATACCGTCTAAATGTGACAGTTTTAGTGCACCTTTATTGCAACTTCTTTAGAGTATTTACCCTTAAGGAGAATTGGCCATTTTAACAAACGAGGGTTAGAGCCACCCCGTCAACATAAAGCCCAAACCTAAGGTACGGGTATAGTTGTCATAATCCAGCATGGATTGACCATAGCCCTCAAAGTATTGAGCATAACCACGCACTTTCCCCCAAAGCGGGAAACTCACCCCTAATTGGATGGCACCTTTGTTATCACTTCGAAGGTTGTTTCGCAGCAAGACGTCATAGGTCACATCATCGATCACATGGGCGATCTGGATATCCCCATAACCTAGATAACGTTCAATATCCGGGTTGTCATCATCGGAGGATTCGGGGATGCGATACCAAGGGCGGAAAGCAAAAACCGTATTCTCCCTTTCAAACACAAAGGATAAAAACAAGCGGTTCCAAGAACGGGACCATGGATCTTGACGCCCATTAGACTGATGGTTGATACCATAATTTAGATAAGTCAGTTTTGTTCCAAAAAAGCTTAAATCTGGCTGAGTCACAATAAAGGCTTCTGGCTCATAGTTAGTATCACGGAACGGAGCAGAAGCATTACTGTTGTAGGCCTGCCAAAAGGACCTCTGGGTGTAAGCAAACCAAAGAGTCGTGTTCTCACCAGCGATACTTGTTGCCACTGGAAACTTCACACTGAATTGAAACTGAAACTCTATGTCCTGCAAGTTGTCATTTTCAATACCTTGTTGGGATTCACGATCATTCGGATCATGAGTAAAACTAAAAGGCAGGAAATAGTTAGGTCGATGGGGCGTTAAAACAAACGGGTCATCGACCGTGGCACGCTCCCGTGCTGCCCTTTGCTCAATTAGACCATTTGCTTTTTTAGCCCGAACTGCAATCGGCTCAGGAACTTCCGGCTCCTTTAGGATAGGCACATTTTTTGATGCCTCATTGTCTTCCGATTGGGCGGGAACCTCAGAGTTTTTGACACTTCCAGTGCTCGTTGCTTGGGTATCTTCTACGGCAAAGGCCGGAAACGACAGTACATAAAGCCAAAATAGACTTCGCTTAATCCAAGGCATCCATTGATCCTCATGGTTAGGTAAGAGTCTTAAGCTGGAAAGACCTTGCGCATGTAGCTTTCGTTTTCCATCTCAAGAATTTCAACCGTAAGGCTAACTTGTTTCAACGCAAAGCGACACAAAGCTTCTAGGACAGACTGTGAAAGTAGCGTTTTCTGCTCTTGCGTTCTTCCACTCAAAATCCGAACCGTCACATGAATGAAAGCGTCCTGCGCACCACCCGTAATGAAGTGTTTGCAGGGAAAAGCCCTAAGCTTAATATCACTCGGCTGAAAAAGCTGAGAGTTAATACAGGCTTCTTGAACAGCTTCCAGTAAGTCCATAGGCGGCACTTCTTGTTCAAGATTCTGGCTGTACTCTAAGATACAGTGCGGCATAGTCTTTTCCTTTTATTAGTATTTTGAAAAACGTTAATAACCAAGCTGTAAATCTACTGTATTGGGCAGTATGTTTAGCATTCGATAATTGCGAACATTCTGAGCCACTATTTGCGACGCTGAGTAAATGGATGTGGCCGCGGAAATATGGGGCAACACACTCACTTTTGGATGCGTCCAATAAGGATGAGAGCGTGGCAATGGCTCAATGGCAAACACATCCAATACTGCTCTCTGTAAGCGTCCCGTGTTTAAGGCATAAAGTAAGGCTTCATCATCGATTATTTTCCCTCGAGCAAAGTTAATCAGCTTAGCCCCTGGCTTTATTAGATCCATACTTTCAAAACTAAGAAGATTTTCCGTATGCTGCGTCAAAGGAAGCAAGCAGACCAGTATATCACTTTTATTTAGAACGCTCTCAAAACCCTCTTCACCGGAAAAGCATTCCACGCCGGCAATCGTTTTTTGCGAACGACTCCAACCAATCACATTAAAGCCATTGGACTTCAAGCGCTCGGCACTGGCTTTACCGAGTTCACCCAATCCCAGTAGTCCGACGGTACGTTCTCGAGCAGGTACATAGGGTAAGGGTTGCCAAAGCGCTTTCTGCTGCTGCAAGGAATAATCAGGGATGTCTCGATGTAAAAACAGCGACCAGGTTAACACCGCCTCAGCCATAGTGTTGCTCAGCTCAGGATCCACGAGTCGCACAATTCTAAAAGCTGGGTTGTCCAGCTCGTTCACCATTCGCTCCACCCCAGCCCAGACACTGTGTACCCAAACAAGGTTAGGTAGGCGTTTTAGATCTTCAGGATCAGGATTTGCCACCACCGCAATATCTGCCATCTTGCATTCCGCATCACTTAGCTTATTAAGAGGTAAAATACTTTCATCGGGCATCTGGCGAGACAGCTGCTCTAACCAAAGTCTCTCGTCTGCTTCATCTAAGCGATGGATAAATGGGATGGGGGCTTTCATGAACTAACACCTTAATTTAAATCGAATAAGCATGACAAACATACCGAATCAAACACAAAAGTGAAACGTTCACCCAGTATTGCGGTCACGTGAAATCGTTTAGTTAAACGACTTTAAAAGGATTGCGACACAATTCGGCAAACTGAATAGCAGGACAAGGTCGGCCAAAGAAATAGCCTTGGTAAGTGAAACATTCCATGGCTTTTAAGTGGTCAAAGTGCGCTTGAGTTTCCACCCCTTCCGCCAACACATTCACCCCAAGTGCTTTCGCCATAGCAATCACAGCCAAGACAATGGCACGATCATTTGGGTCGTCAATCAAATCACGGACAAACGATTGGTCAATTTTGAGTCGGTTGATCGGCAGCTCTTTTAGATACTTCAAAGAGGAATAGCCAGTCCCAAAATCATCGATGGATAAATGAATGCCTAATGCCCGAATCTGAGCCATTTTAGACAAGGCCAGCTCTAGGTCTGACATGAGCATATTTTCGGTAATTTCCAGATCCACCGCGCTGGCTGGCAAGCCAGATTTTTCCAATGCGTCAGTAATGTCTGGCACTAGATTTGGATGAAGAAATTGAATGGGGCTGACGTTTATAGAAATTCGCCAATCATCTTTCCAGATCCCCTCTTTCCGCCATTGGGCCACCTGTCTAGCTGACTCTTGAAATACAAACCGGCCGATATCGTGAATGAGTCCGATTTCTTCCGCAACCGATATGAACTCGTCGGGAGAAATAAAGCCATCATCCGGGTCGTTCCAACGTAATAATGCTTCCGCACCAATAATATGACCCTGATCGTCATTCTGGGGTTGGTAATAGACTTCAAATTCATTTTTGCTTAAGGCTCGGTGCAGAGATTTTTCCCGACTAAGACGCTTATCAGAAATAGCCTGCATATCGTCTTGGAAGAAGGCAAAGGTGTTACGCCCCACTTCCTTAGCTCGATACAGAGCCGTGTCCGCTTGACGCAAAACCGTCGCTGGCGACTCTTCTGAGCCATCGAAAAAGGACACCCCGATACTGGCAGTGACATGAAGTTCATGTCCGGCCACCCACTTGGCTTTGGCACATTCATTTAGGACTTGCTGGACGAAGTTCAACACATGGGCGTTTCTATCCCCTTCGCCCCCTCCCATACTTCCCCATAGGAAGGCAAACTCATCTCCTCCCATACGAGCAAACGTCATATCAGCGGGTACACTTGGTAAGATAGAATCCACCACCTCAATCAGCAGCTGATCACCCACGTTATGACCAAGGGAATCATTAATGGTTTTAAAGCGATCAAGATCGAGCATGATTAAAGCGCCCGTTTCATCACTGGCCAAGCCATTCATACTTTTTTGTAGGCGATCAACCACTAGCGATCGATTCGGCAAACGGGTTAACGAGTCATAATAGGACAAGCGGTTTATCCGCTGCTGTGCTTCTTTTCGCTCTGACAAGTCACGCACTAACAGCACCATCTCAGGCTCATCCTGAACCAGATACTTGGCGATCCTTATTTCCACGGGAATTGGGGTAGTCTCAGGGGAGAACGTTGTTTCAACGGTCATCACCCCATCCACAGGCATTTCCGTCAACAGTTCGTCCAAAGGCAACCAAAGATTATCCCCATGAAGCTCACTTAAAGGTCGGCTCATCAACTCTTGTGAAGTGAGCGACGTGAGCTTCTCAATTGCACCGTTGGTTAGAGTAATCTTATTGTTGTGGTCCACTACCAAGATGCCATCGGCTGCATGGTCAATCATTGCTTTTGAATGCTGATGGCTACGCTCCAAAGCACTCATGGCGGAGGTCAACCGAGACAGTAACTGATTAAACGTTGTTTTTAATTTGCCTAACTCATCTTCCTTGTGAACCCGGTCAAAGGAACTCGGTAAGGACACCATATCTCGCCCACCGAGATGGGCAATTGACCAAGTTAACTGTTTGACAGGGCGAGTGACTAAACCATAAAAAACAAGAGAAATGAGAGAGGCCAGCAAAATATCTTTAACAAGATTTTGGATAAAAAATTGGCTATTAAAGCGCACAATTTCATCGACTAAATAGCTACGATCTAAGTTAACAAGAATCTTTCCAAGCTGTACTTCAATATCACTGAAATACAGTTGGCGGGAGATAGATAATTCCCCAGGCAATAGACGTTCAGAAAGAGAATCACTGATATTTGGGGCCAAACGAAGGGCATTTGCTTGGGCAAACACATTCCCTTCTTCATCAAGCAGCACCACCCGATGAATGGCAGGGTGATACAGCAAACTCTCAGCTTGCTGTTGTGCAAACGGACGATCTAATCGAAATAAAGCTTGGGCTAGAGGTTGTTCCACAAGAGACAATACACTTTGCAACTCTTGCTCTATTCTAGCGGGTTCGTTTTTTAGAGTTTCATAGGCTTGTAAACAGCTCAACACAACACTTAAAACAATCGCCAACATCAAAGTTGCAATCGTTTGCTTTAAATACAGAGATTTCGTGAGCGCTAACCGCATAAGATCCCTACTAAGCTAAACCATTTAATAATAGTGGCGATGTACTATTCGCTTTGAGCTTAACTACCACCAAAGAAAGATCAATGATCGATCACTAAAATGACGGCATTAGGGCACCAGTCATTCCTAAATTGTGCAATAAATGAATATGCCAACAATTTATTCAACATTCAACTGGTATAAAATTTTCTTTATACATTAATAAGTTGTATATAAAGCAATACTAATTTAAGTCTCCCAAATACATAAAGACGACTTACTAGTTTACAAAAGCCTACAAATAGAAAGCGACTACCCATAATATCAAGCACGAGATATGCCAAAAGAGCTCACTGACATCCGATCAGACGAACAGCCTATGAAGCTGAAAATGCTTCCACCGGCTTACGGCTCACGCTTGATAACACCAAGGTTAAAGTCAGTACACAAGAAAAGACCAAAATAGACCCTGCAACTACCCAGCTCCAACCTCCATATTGCCAAAACGGGTCTAAGTAAAAACCACCGCAACTGGCGCCAACATAATAAAACACCAAATATAACGATGAGGCGCTGGCCTTAGCCTGATGGGCATTTTTACTCACATAACTGCTGGCGGTAGAGTGGCATAAGAAGAAGCCAAAACAATTTAAAAACAAACCCATAATGATCGTTGATAACGAGCCCTGAAGAGTCACAAGAGAGCCGATAATCAACACACATGTGCCCAATGTCATAATACGTGGCTGAGGAATAATGCCCGCAAGCTTACCAGAAAATGCCGACCCCACAGTGCCACTTAAATAGGTCAAAAACAGCAAGCTCACATACTTTGCTGACAAGCTGTATGGCGCTGCTTCAAGGACAAACGTGATATAGCTGTACTGGTTAATAAAGATAAAGAAGTTAAAACCACCAATAAGGTAGCACAGCAACAGTACACGATTACTTAAATGTAAACGGACGTTTTGTAAAATAGAGCTCACCTTAAATGGGCGCGGTTGAAACCTTTGTGATTTGGGTAACAAATAAGCGAACAAAGAAACGCACACCAAGCTGACCAAGGCCATCACCATAAAAGCGGCAGACGGCCCCTGCCATTCACCGACAAACCCTCCGATTAGGCGACCACCAATGCCCCCCAAAGTATTGCCACTGATATAAAGGCCAACCGCTACCGCTAGCGCATGGGGCGTATATTCATCCCCCATATACGCCACAGCAATAGCGGGCAAGCCCGCCAAAAAGAACCCTTGAACTCCTCTTAACACTAATAACCAAGGGTAACTTTCTACAAAAGCTAAGGCACAAGTGGTTAAGGTCACCCCGAATAAAGTGAAGAGCATGATGCCTTTTCGACCTAACGCGTCAGATAAGGGACCATAAAATAATAGGGAGATGCCTAAGGTGAAGGTGGTGATAGTAAAACTACTGGCCGCTTGCAGCTCCGTGATGGCAAAGTGCCCTGCAATCATAGGAAGTAATGGCTGAGTCACATACACATTGGCGAACACCATAAATGAACCAATGATAAGCGCTAGAGTACCACGCCAGAACACCCAACCTTTTGCTTCGATCATGCTTATGAGCCTGCTTTAAATTCAACTATCGGGGCACTATACTCCTTTCAAAAGCATCAAAAAAATATATAAAAATTATCCAATAGATAAGAGATGATTATGGAAGTAAAACCCTTACGCTATTTTCTAGCGGTCGCCGATACTTTGAGCTTTACCCGAGCCGCCGAACAACTGCACATCGCTCAACCGGCAATCAGCATGGCAATCAAAAAACTAGAGAGCGAATGTGGGGTAGACCTATTTCATCGTTACGAGCGTAAAATTTCGCTTACCGATGAAGGTCGGGTATTAATCGATTACGCTCGCAAGACGGTTCAAGCCGCCGATGATGCTCAGCTAGCGATGTCAGAGCTCAATGGTTTGGCCAAGGGAGAGGTTCGTGTGGGCATTCCCAGTATGCTGGGTTCTTATTACTTTCCACCCATATTAATGGCCTTCAAGCATCGCTACCCCAACCTGTCACTTCAGGTTATTGAAGGAGGCACTTGGAAGCTCAAACAAATGCTGGAAGCCGGCGAGATTGACCTTAGCGTGATCGTTGCAGAGTCCCCAAGCGATCAACTGGAAACTCGCGCTTTGATCCGGGAACAAATGCTGGTGGCGATTAATAAGGAACACCCCTTTGCTGCCTTAGACACAGTCACACCGGAGCAATTCTTTAAAGAGGAGTTGGTCATGTTTAAAGAAGGCTATTTTCATCGCCGAGTCATTGATCGCCTTGCTAAGGAGCAAGGTGTCACTCCAAACATAGGTTTTGAAACTAACTTGATTCCCCTGATCAAATCCATCGTACAACAGGGTTTTGGGGTATCAACCCTTCTTGGAATGGTCATTGAACCCAAAGACGACGTCATCACCAAACCCTTTGCGGATAATGTCTGGCTGGACATTAATATTGCATGGCGAAAAGGAGGCTACCTATCTAAAGCCAATCAGGCCTTTTTAAACTTTTTGATCGAAGAAACAGAACGAAAAAAGCCAATCTTTGAAAAGTGATTGGCTTACTTAAAAAGTGATTGGCTTAGTGGCTAACTCAATAATGGCTTGCTAGATAGCAAATGGCGCTACACCGATTAGGATGGGATGCAAATAGAAAGCGAACAAAGCAAAAGCAACCGTACCGATCACGACCGCTATCAAATCGTATTTCATATTAGGCGCTTCGTAAGTCACACCGGCTTCACGATCACGTCGTTTAGAAATGGCATAATCCGCCACAGCCCAAGCGAGAAAGGCACCAAATAACACCACGTCCGCCGAAGAGCCATTGCTAATAAGATGTGCAAAGGCCCAAAGTTTCACACCGATAAGCATTGGGTGGCCACCCATTTGCTTCATTTTCGAGTACGGCATCTTAGCCACAGCAAGATAAATAAATGCCACCAGTATCAGAAGAGCTGCCACATGACGTGACCAAACGGGAGGCGTCCACAACCAAACAGCACTGTATCGCGCATACCCATACCCCATAATGGTGGTGAGCAATCCCACAATGGCCACGGCACTGTATAGCAACTTCCAATTACGGGCCCCCAGTTGTTCGATCATCGACTCTCGTAAATCTGGTGCAAATGGACGTATGCAGTGCACCCCAATAAATAAAAACAACCCTACTAACAATAGCGCCATAACCCTCTCCTGTATGAACGACCTCTTCTGGCACGCTAACTTTATCCGCCCCCTATAGGTCGTGCAAGGCTATTCCCCAATTGACCATAGTCAAACAAAGCCAATCAGGTTTACACTAGTTCACTCTAACCTTCTGAGCTGTAGCTGCTTATTATGATCGATGCTTTATTTCTCACCTTCATTTTCCTTGTTGCTGGCGTCGTATCGGTTCCCATTGCCACTCGGTTAGGACTCGGCTCCGTATTAGGCTATTTACTAGCGGGTGTACTAATAAGCCCATTGTTGTCACTGCTGCAAGTGGACATCACCGCCTTGCAACATTTTGCGGAGCTTGGGGTGGTACTGATGCTGTTTTTGGTCGGCCTTGAACTTAAACCTCAAGCACTTTGGGCCATGCGTGCTAGGTTGGTAGGACTTGGTGGCGGCCAAGTGGCGCTAACTGCCCTAGTGGTCACAGCTGTCTGTCTAGGGTTTGGTGAATCTTGGAATACAGGATTGGCCATCGGGCTTATATTAGCCCTCTCCTCTACAGCTATCGTCATTCAAACCTTATCTGAAAAGGGTCTACTCAAATCAGACGGTGGTCAATCGTCGTTTGCCGTTTTATTGGCACAAGACATTATTGTCATTCCAATGCTTGCCTTTATGCCGTTACTGGCGTCCCCTGACTTGTCCAATATAGTGACAGAGGTTGCTGATACCGCAGGCTCTCATGATTCAACCTTACTTCATGGACTATCAGGGTGGCAGACCACCGCCGTCACTCTTGGCGCCATAGCACTGGTCATTGTTGGTGGTCATTACTTGGCGTCACCAATATTTCGCTATATTTCCATTGCTAACTTGCGTGAGATGTTCACGGCTACCGCATTACTGTTTGTTGTCAGTGTTACGGTATTGATGTCACTGGTTGGCCTATCCCCTGCCTTGGGAACCTTCTTGGCTGGCGTGGTGTTAGCGAGTTCTCCTTATCGTCATGAGCTAGAGAGTGACATTGCGCCATTTAAAGGGCTTCTTTTGGGGCTGTTTTTCATGACCGTCGGGGCGGGCATTGATTTCCAACTTTTATTTGAAAAGTTCTGGCTCATTATAGCCTTGAGCCTAGGCTTGATGATCGTAAAAGCGATCGTGCTTCTGGTTTTAGGACGGTTGTTTAATATCCGAGGAAGTAACAAATGGCTGTTTGGGCTGAGTTTAGCCCAAGCGGGGGAGTTCGGCTTTGTGTTGATCGCATTCAGCGAAAGTAACTCAGTATTATCCCAAGCTACGGCAGACATTCTACTTTTGATTGTTGCCATCTCGATGTTACTCACGCCTCTGCTTTTCATTCTTTACGATAAAAAAATCGCTCCACGCTATGTGAATGATTCCACCGGCCAGCACAGCAGTGAGTTTCCTAACGATAAAAAGATCATCATTGCGGGATCTGGTCGAATGGGCAGTGTTGTAGACCGTATGCTGAGATTGGCTAATTATGACGCCACAGTGATTGATTTTAGCGTCAAACGTTTACGTGCCCTAGAACGATTCGGGGTGCAAAATTATTTTGGCGACGCCACGCGACCAGACATTTTACATGCAGCCGGGATTGAAGAGGCAGACATCTTGATCATTGCCATTGATGACCCAGAGCAAGTGACTAAATTGGTAAAACATGTTGTTGAACACTACCCGAAACTTCACGTTATTGCTCGGGCCCATGATAACAACCATGTATACGATCTTTGGTCCTATGGCTGCCGTGACATCATCCGTGAAACCTGGGACAGCAGCTTACGTATGGGGCGCTCAACCTTCGAAGCACTAGGCATTCCAACGGAACAAGCTCAACAGATGGTGGATACTTTTAATCATTATGATAAGGATTCCATGGTTGCTGTAGCAGATGCTCATCAGACAGGAGTCCCTTCCCATGAAAACCAAGCCTACATCGCTCGCATAAAAGAACACCTTAAAGAGCGGGATCCAGAAGTTCGCGCGACCATGAACGCCCTACGTCATGGGAAAGATTCTCAAACATAAGGACAGTAATTGCGCAAAGTTCCGTCAACATACTGGTGAATCCCCAATCTTTGCGTAATCTCGACAGCAAAACCACATTATTCGGCTCATTTATCATTAACATGGAATGTAAAGATGGTGAGC
Source organism: Rhodanobacter aciditrophus (assembly GCF_042679525.1). GTDB lineage: Bacteria > Pseudomonadota > Gammaproteobacteria > Pseudomonadales > Marinomonadaceae > Marinomonas > Marinomonas aciditrophus. The sequence goes on along the minus strand of NZ_JBHTMN010000017.1, from coordinate 45,655 downwards.
CCGCCTCGCCAAAATGCCAGAATCCAAACAGACGGTGATATTTAATTCTATGAGTAAACTAACGACGCTGGCTTTACCCCTGCTGACAAGTTTATTGTTCAGTACGGCGGTATTTTCTGCGCCAGAAACGGAACTTCAAGACCAAACAGCGACTCCGGAAGTAACCGAAGCAACCGACGAGGCTGTCGAAAATCCAACCATTCCCCCAAGCCCAGAAGGGTATAAATTCAACAAACAAACCGTTGTGGATTTAGCCCGATCTCTTTCTAAGCAGCCGATGCAGGCTCCGCAGAAAGCCCCTGAGGCACTTAATGGGATGGATTACGAAACCTATCGACAAATCAACTTCCAACAAAACCAAGCCGTTTGGGGTAATTCACCCACCAAGTTCTCTATTCAGCTGTTTGCCCCTGGTTTTCTTTATCAAGATTTGATCGAAATTGATGCGGTGGAGAATGGCCGAGCTTTCCCGATTGAAGTAAAGCCAGATTCTTTCACCACACCTAACGATGAAATCAACCAACTGATTACTCAGGTGGGCAAATACGCTGGCTTGCGATTGCACTATCCAATCAATCGTAACGAATACAAAGATGAGTTTATTGTGTTTCAGGGGGCCAGCTACTTTCGCGCTGTGTCCCGGGGCCAAAACTACGGAGTTTCTGCCCGAGGTCTAGCCATAGACGTCGCCCAGCCAACGGGTGAAGAATTCCCAATGTTTCGCCATTTTTGGATCGAGCGCCCATCCACCTCCCAAGAAGCCATTGTCGTTCACGCCCTATTGGACAGTAAGCGCGTCACGGGAGCATATCGCTTTGGTATTTACCCAGGCTCTCCTACCCGTGTAGATGTAGAAGCGACGCTCTTTCCAAGGGATGACATTAAGCACGTGGGTCTGGCCCCGATCACCTCTATGTATATGTTTAACGGTTCTTTAAATCACTCCCGTACGGAAGACTTCCGTGAAGCGGTGCATGATTCTGAGGGATTGCAGATTCAAACAGGAAAAGACGAGCTACTTTGGCGTCCATTGAATAACCCTGAAAACCTTCAAATCAGCGCGTTCATGGACCAGTCACCAAAAGGTTTTGGTCTGATCCAACGCCATCGTCGGTTTGCCGACTATCAGGACCTAGAAGCGAATTACCAAAATCGCCCTTCCATGTGGATCAAGCCTTTAAATGATTGGGGCGAGGGCCATGTTGAGCTGGTAGAGATCCCGTCAAATTCAGAAGCCAATGACAACATTGTGGCCTATTGGCAGCCTAAAGGCGGTCTGAAGAAAGGTGAGCCATTTACCTACTCCTATCGTTTAACCATGACTAACGACACCCCTGTGTTGGCTGATAAACCCCACATTGTTCGTAGCGCTCAAGGTAACAAGCTACAAAATGACAACGAAGAAGTGGTGATTGATTTCAACAATATTGACATCACGGATATGAATACGATCGCGGTTGACGCAAGCATTTCTTCTGGAGAAATCATTGAAGCGCACCTAGCACCTAACCCATACCAAAATGGCGTACGCGCCTATGTGACGTTTGATCCAAAAGATGCAAACTCAGCAGAACTGCGAGTACAACTTCAGCAAGAAGGTAAGCCCCTTGCTGCCACTTGGTTATACAGATGGTTGAATGAATAATGGACGTTAATAGCAATAAAGGACATTACGCACTTCCTAACGAAGCAAAGCTCACCATGCCTCGTCATGAGGTGGGTGAATCGCGACAAAAAGCTAAGAGACAAAACCAACGTTTCTTTTTGACCACCCTATTGGCGCGTCTCTTTGTCATCGCTTGTACCGCGGGCTTAACGGTTTATGGTGCAAAAGAGATGTACGACGTACTGAATACGAACCAAATCACCTCCCTACAGTGGTTATTTTTGGGATTGTTCTGCGTGAACTTCTCGTGGATTTCCTATGCTTTCAGCCAAGCCACCTTAGGTTTGGTATTTAAGCTGTCACCCTTCCATTGGCGACGAAAAGAACAGGAGCCCGAGGGCGTCACGGCCATCTTGCTACCGGTTTATAACGAAGATCCTGTGCGCATCCGCGCCAGCATTGAAGCCATGCATGATGACTTGGTAGAGAAAGCCCCAGGGAAATTTGCCTTCTTTATCCTCAGCGATACCAACCGTTCGGAATCGAGCATTAAAGAGAAGCAGACTTTTTATCCCATTTTGAATCATGACGAATCCGCCTGCCCAATCTATTACCGTCGCCGCTTAAATAACGCCGAACGAAAAGCAGGTAATATTTCGGAATGGGTCACCCGTTTTGGGGCCGATTATGAATGCATGATCGTACTAGATGCTGACAGCCTAATGAGCGCTGAGTGTCTACAATCCCTGTCTCGTCGTATGGCAGCGGAACCCACCCTTGGCTTGATTCAGACCTTACCAACCCTGATTCGTGCTGACACCCTTTATGGTCGCATTCAGCAGTTTGCAAACCAGTGTTTTGGTCCCATCTATGCGGCGGGTTTAACCACTTGGCATGGTAATGCTTCTAACTTCTGGGGTCACAATGCCATCATTCGCACCCGAGCCTTCGCTGAATCCTGTGGCCTACCGCTATTACCCGGTGAAGCACCATTCGGTGGCCATGTATTAAGTCACGACTTTATTGAGGCGGCATTACTGCGCCGCGCCGGTTGGGGTGTTCGATTTGATACAGACCTACAAGCTTCCTATGAAGAAGCGCCGCCATCGCTCATTGATGTGATGGTTCGTGACCGTCGCTGGTGTCAGGGCAACTTGCAGCATAAAGCTTTTTTACCTGCTAAAGGCCTACATTTCGCCAGCCGTATGCACTTGCTAACAGGTATCTTCGCCTATTTCAGCGCAGTGTTTTGGTTTTCGCTGATTGCTGTCGGTTTCGCCTTGGCGGTACAGGCTCATTTTGTTCGCCCAGAGTACTTTAACAATTTATCTCTGTTCCCGAATTGGCCTGTCTTCGACTTCGAAAAAGCACGTTCTCTATTCATAGTATCCATGGGCCTAGTACTGGCCCCCAAGATCTATGGTTGGATCAGCGGCATGGTGCATTTGAAGCAGTGCTTCAAATTCGGCGGCCCTATCATGCTAACACTCGATACGCTGCTTGAAATCATCATCTCTGCCCTTTATGCACCGATTTTGATGTTCTCTCAGTTCCTTGTGGTAATGGACATTTTAAAAGGCAGAGACAGTGGCTGGGCTCCTCAATCCCGTGATGACGGAGCCAACTCTTGGGGTGAAACCGCCCGCGCCCACAGCTACCACACTGTTTTTGGTTTGGTATTAGGTGCAAGTGCATTGTATTTAAGCCCCCAACTGTTCTACTGGTCTCTGCCTATTACTTTTGGTTTAGTGTTTTCTATTCCCTTGTCTTGGCTCAGTGGTGGCGCGAAACGAGGCAACTTGCTCTCCAAACTAGGCCTGCTAAAAGGCCCGGAAGAACGCAAACCAACACCTATCGTTAAGCGCCTTGAGCAGAAGATCGCTGAGCTTGCTTCCTTAGAAGACAACTTACTGCAGCCTGAAGAAGCTCATGCCCTAGAGGCCTACCTGAACGATGTGCAGTTTTACCACTGGCATTTAGCGCAACTGCCTGAAGAGGAAGACACCAGCTTCAACCGCGATCGCATCTGCGCTGCTTGGCAAATCGAGAATAGCGAAAGCCTTGATGAGCTTCTCACCCACCTAAGTGAGAAAGAGTGCTTAATGATTTTGAAAAATCGATCGCTATTTATGGCTCTACAAAAGTTCTTTCACATGAGTGATGAAGGCCAAAAACAAGCCTATGCTTAGCCCAACCACTTAACTGTAAAAGGCCGCTTTCTAAGCGGCCTTTTTTTGTGACATTTTCAACCGTCAGCTTTCCATCAAGTTTGGCAGCATTTCGCAACTTAGTGCACCAATACCCAAAAGATAGCACAGGTAAAATGAAGTCGTCGGTTTTCGGGTTTACTACAGAGCGGGTTAGGTCAAAACTAAATCCCGTACTAAACAACGAGCAAAAAGGAGTAGCACCATGAAAAAATTCATGCCGATTGTAGCAAGCACGGTAGCACTTACAGCCTTCACAACCGCTGCCAATGCTGAGGATATGAGTACAAACGACAGTGGCCTATACCTAGGTGGTAACTACGGTTACCTGAAAGTCGACAATGAGGATGATTTCGACGATAGCAACGATATGTGGCAAGGGGTATTGGGTTACCGCTTTAATAGCTTCTTTGCTTTGGAAGGTGCCTACTCGGACTTTGGCGAGTACGGAAACAGTATTTCCAACGCAGAAACCACCGGCTATTCAGCGGCATTAAAAGGTACATTACCAATCACGGATACAGTAGAAATCTTCGCTAAAGCAGGTCAGCTATGGTATGAAACAGACTATAACGTGGCTGGATTTAATGGTTCAAACGATGACGAAGCATTGTTTGCAGGTGCAGGTCTTAACTTCAAGCTGTCTCAAAACCTACTGCTTAGCGCCCAATACACCTGGTACGACGTTGATTTGAATGCCGACGAAGCGGCAGATAGCGGCAGTGACACAGACTTTGACACGGACTTTAACCAAGCCTCACTCGGTCTAGAATACCGTTTCTAAGACACCTCATAAGCAGCATCAGCCTAGTTGGTGCTGCTTATCTATACCTTACTTATCTTCCCTTAATCTGATGTTGCCAACTGGCTCACTTGCCGATACAACCCCATTCCAGCAACAACACCGACAACACATAAAGCAAGCCACACCCATTCACGCTCTAATTCAGATATAGAGAGCAATCCACCTAACGTCACATTACCAAGAAAAGCCACCGCACCACCGACACAAGAGTACAATCCATAGTAACTCCCCAACTCGGACTTAAGACAAAAACGTGGCACATAAGAACCAAGCAAAGGCAAAACCAACATCGACCCTAAGCTAAAGGTCACTCCGTACCCAATAAAGTTGAGCCATGGGGCACCAGAAAACGAAACAATAAACCACAGAAATGAACTCCCCATCATGGCGATGCCCAAACCCATAGCACGGGCACTACCAATAGTGCGTGCTACCCAGCGGCTCACAGGAAGTTGCAAGGTAATACCCAGCACCGAGGTGGTCATAAACACCCAGGTAATCACCTGAGTCCCCAATGCACGGGATTCCACTTCCGCAGGCAAAGATAAGTACAGCTGGTGGAAAAACAGATGGAACGCACAGGCAAAGGCAATAAACCCCATGAAAGCTTTATTAGCAAACATAGAGCGCCACTGATACCAAAAAGGGAGCTCATTGGAGGAACGCTTTTCCTGATCAACCAGTTCTGGCAAATAGCGCCATTGGATCAAAAACAACAGACTAAAGAGCAAGGCAGCCCCAGTTCCAACCCAAGTAAAACTAAAAGAGGCTAGCGCCACACCCACTAATGGGCCTAAAAACATACCCGCTTCGCTGGTCCAGTTCTGCATGGCAAAGACACGATCACGGCGCACCTGATCCGGTGCTTCATAGGCCAAATAGGCGTTGCTAGAAGGGGTAAATAACGCCCCAGCCAATCCTGTTAAAAAAGCGCCTAACAACAATAGCGGAAGCGTCTGAGCCAAACCAAGCAAGGCAAAACCAACCACACGAACCACACATCCCAACAGAATAAGTCGCTTATAGCCAAGGTAATCCCCTAAGGTCCCCCCCACTAAGAACAACCCCTGCTGACTTAATACCCGTAACCCTATCACCCATCCCACATGCCATGGGCTCAACCCCAATGAGCGCTGCAAGTGATCCGCTAAATACGGCAGCAACATGTAGAAGCCTAAATTAAATGTGAAGCCATTAATGACCAGCACACGACCAGCAGCTGAAAGGAGTCGCCAATCAGCCATAAAGTGGTTTGCGTTCATGAAAAATACTGTGTTGGATGATTAAATCAAGCAGATAGGTACTATTGGATTTGACTTAAAATGGCATCAACTCGCTCTGGGTTAATCGCAATCTTATCTCGAAACTCTGGATAAGCTGCATCAAGATCCGCCTTATTCACCGGATCACCCACTTGGATTATCCCTACCATTCCCATCACCAAATGCGGCGGACAGTAGTAAAGCTGCAGTCCTTCCTCAGTCAAAGTGACCGTATAGGTTTCATTCAGCTTGGACTCCCAAGCAGTCTGGCCTTCTGGAGTGAGATAGGATTTCACATGATGTCCAGGATTCGTCGGAACAAATGTCACCGTATCGCCAACTTGAGCTTGCACAAAAGAAGGCTCAAACACCATGGGCCCCTTCTTGCCGAAGCTCAGCATTTGCACTTGCCAGTCCTTTGCCAAAACACTGGTGCTCATCATCAAGGCCACAGCGGCAACTATGATCGTTCTATTTAACAACATAACTAGATTTCCCTATTTCCCCTTTGCTAAGGGAGTCTTTCATATTCAAAAAAGCTGATGCGCCACGGCGCTGGGTACGGACAAATGGAATCCCCATACTATCCAAGGCCACATCTGCTCGCACCCCGTATACATCAAACACCAACTCCGGGGTTAAAATATCTTTTGGTGCCCCTTGGGCAACTAGCTCGCCCCCTTTTAACACCAGCAAATTATCCGCGTATTGAGCAGCGAGGTTAAGATCATGAAGAATCATAATAGACGTCCAACCATTGGCCTTCGTCTGCTGATCAAGGTGATCCAATAACACCTGCTGGAAATGCAAATCCAACGCACTGACAGGCTCATCGAGCATGAGTATTTTAGGTTTACGCATTAACGCTTGGGCGAACAAGATCATCTGACACTGACCACCACTTAAGGTTCGCACATCTTGGTTCGCAAGATGCAATAAGCCGATCTCATCCAGCGCTTGCAAGGCCTCTTTAATCAAACGGTCCCCAAGATTAAGGGACAAAGCATTAAGCTGACCAAGGAGAACCACCTCCAAAACACTCAGCCCCACATCCAATTTAATGTCTTGAGGCATATAGCCAAATTGCTGTCGCCAGGCTGTTAAATGCTTTTTGCTTAGGGTTTTACCCTCAAACTGCACTGCCCCTTGTTGAGGTGAGATATCACCAAACAAGGTTTTTAATAGGGAGCTTTTGCCGGTGCCATTAGGTCCAATGATCACATGAACCTTACCGGCCTCCAGCTCAAAGCTCATATCCTTTGCCAACACCAGATCATCAAAGGCCAAACTCAAATTTTGAACTTGCAACATGATTAGCGCCTCTTTCCTATGATCAGCCAAAAGAAGAAGGGCACCCCGATAATGGCGGTAACAATACCAATTGGAAACAAAGAGCCCGGAACGATTACCTTCGACAACACTGAAGCACTAGATAATAAGAAGGCTCCGACCAAAAACGACAAGGGCAGAAAGTACCGTTGATCTTCACCCACAAGAATACGAGCAATATTCGGTGCAACAATCCCGATAAAGCCAATGATGCCCACAAAACTGGTGGCAGTGGCGGTCATTAACGCCACCAGCACTAATGTCTTTAAACGCAGGCGCGCCACATTCACCCCGAGACTTTTCGCCCGTTCCTCCCCTAACCTTAGGGCCGTTAACTTCCATGAGTCCTTCATCAAGATGGCGACACAGCCAAACGTTACCAATGCGGTGATCGCCACATTGCTCCAAGAGGCTTTCGTCAGGCTACCAAATAACCAAAATAGAATCTGCTGACTCAGCTCAGGAGACGACACGAATTGCACTAAAGACAATAAAGACTGGAACAAAAACAGTAAGGCGATACCCGCCAAGATAAGCTGACCCGATGAAATATGTCGCATCATAGCCAACCCAAACAACAAACTAGCCGACAACATACAACATAAGAACGCCCCAACAGGAACGGCTATCTTAGCGTTCAATCCCAGCGACCCTAAATACAGCATCAAAGCCGCCCCAAATCCAGCTGCCGCGGCCATACCAAGGGTATAAGGGCTCGCCATGGGGTTATTCAGTAACGTCTGCATTTCAGCACCACCTACCCCAAGAGAGCCTCCTACAATGATAGCCATCAAAGCGATAGGTAGTCTCAAGTTGGTAACAATGACTTGAGTCGTGCTGGATACCTCCACTGGCACCCCCAAAACATTCAGCAAGGCATTGGCAACGTCCCCAATACCCAACAATGAGGGCCCCGTTGCAATATCAAAAAGGAAAGACAATAACAAAGCGACTAGCAGAGCCAACAAGACCCACCATCGCTTTTTCTCATGTTGACGCTGAGCAGATAAGGCGTCAGCTACCAAGTTTGCGTCCAAAATTTACCCGTCTTTTATCTAACTACCAGATTGGATCATGATCCACTTCTCAGCCTTACGGCTGGGCGTAAAAGGCGCACATTGTACCTTCTTCACATGGCGAGGGCTTCAATTGATTGGCCTTATTTACAACAATCACAATAATGAGAATAAGTTGCATCCGCATTTTAAATCACTGTAGAATCCCCGCAAGTTTTAAATAGAACTTAAATGCTACCGCATCCCTTCAATTCTCTCTGTTTTACAGGTTTATCATGCTACGCAAACAACTGAAAAAGTGGGCCGTTCTTGCGACCTTATTAACGGCTTCCAGCGCTTACGCTGAACGCATCACTATCACCGACGTATTAGATCGAGAAGTCACCTTTGAAGCGCCAGCACAGCGTGTCATCGTTGGCTTTTACCCTGAAGACTACATGGCAATCGGCACCGAAGCGGCCTATGACAAAGTTGTTGGGATGTCTAAATACATTTGGCAAGCCCGTTCTGCAAACTGGGAAATGTATCTTGAGCATCGCCCTTCATTAGACGACATTCCAGGCATCGGCCGAGTCGACACCAAAACCTTCTCCGTAGAAAAAGTCATTAGTATGAACCCTGACCTACTGATGCTGGCAGATTGGCAATACAAAGGCCTTGGTAGTGATATTGAGCGTTTAGAGAACGCTGGCGTTAAGATTGCCGTAGTAGATTTCAACGCCCAAACCGTAGAACGTCATGTTAAAAGCACCCAAATCATTGGTGCTATTACGGGCCAACAAGAGCGCGCCAACACCATTGCTAACGAATACGCGCAAAACGTTAAACTGATTACAGATCGTCTTGCAGAGGCCAATCTACCTCAGCCAAAAATCTACACTGAATACGGTGCCGCTGACATTGATGAGATCGGCTACACGTTTGGCAAAAACATGTGGGGAGCCATTGCGACGACCGCAGGCGGCGATAATATCTCAGCACCCTTTATTGAATGGTGGGGCAAATTGAATCCAGAGCAGATTCTTGCTTCTAACCCAGACGTCATTGTCATTACAGGCTACGAAACAGGTACAACAGACTCCTCCATGGTTATGGGGCAAGGTGTTAAAGAGTCTTTAGCAAAAACACGATTAGAAGGTTTTAAAGAGCGTACTGGCTGGTCCTCCCTATCAGCGGTACAGAATAACCGCATGTATGCAGCTTACCACGGAGCCTGCCGCACCATCTTAGATGGCGCCATGATTCAGTTCTACGCAAAGGCTATGTACCCAGAGCTGTTTGCTGACCTTAATCCAGAAGAAGCCTACAAAGACTTCTACCAAAAATACCTACCAGTGATGCCTGAAGGCACCTTTGTCACTGAACTGTAAGTCCCTGCAAAACCCGCTCACTGGGGCATTCCCTGGTGAGCCTATGTCTCATAAGTCAGTAAAAACCAATCAAGGAAGTTTGTAGAAACCCTACTCTCTGGGCTTTTAATCACGCTGAATTTTAGGTTAAGGTTAGCGTCCAAATTCATGCTAAGGATCTGCAATGAAAACCCTAAACTTACGCAATTATTCAGTGATTGGTCTTTGTGTTCTTGCTTCAAGCGCCGCGTCGGCTAATGGATTATCGGCCAGCACTTTTATCGGTTACGGTGAATCACCGTACAAGCACACAGACCCAAACAGCACGGCTCTCCCGCTTATCCAATATGAAGGCGATAGATTCTATCTAAAAGGCACAAACCTCGGTGCTTATTTAGTCAAAGAACGTGCCCAACAATTCAGCGTTTTCGCTGGTTACTCACCCTTTTCATTTGACCCAAGTGACAGCAGTGATGCGCAAATGCGTCAGCTCGATGAGCGCTACACGACAGGTGTATTTGGTTTAGAGTACACGCGATTCACACCAGCAGGTATTTTCTCGGCAAAGATAACCCACGACTTCCTTGATACCTACAACGGTTTCAATGCCGACTTGTCTTACGGTCTTATGCTCCCGGTTAGCCCAACTGTACGCATCATGCCCAAAGCAGGTCTAGTGTGGAATAGCGGTGATTACAATGACTACTACTTTGGCGTGTCTTCTAATGAAGCGGCTCGCAGTGGCCTAGCAACTTATACGGCAGATGACAGTATCACGCCTTACGTGAGCGTGATGACTCTTATAGGCCTTTCGGAGCGTGTTAGTTTGTCTCTAAGCGCCGACGCTCGCTTCTTGCCAGATGAAGTGAAAGACAGCCCAATGGTCGATGAAGACACTCTTTTTGGTGCCACCATTGGCTTAGGCTACGCCTTTTAAGAACAAATAAATGGATACCCAAAAGCACCCTACTGGGTGCTTTTTTATGCTCTTCGTTTGCTAACTAGCGCAACATGAGATCCAGCTCATCAACCACTGGAGACCACTCGGCGTCCTCTTCTTTCAATTGCTTCAATAAGCTAGCTTGGGCCGATGTCCAAAAATCAGCATTCCACAGCAAAACATCTTTAGGGATAGGGCCATTCTTGGCGATAAATGCGTCCACAGCGTCTTCACTCGCCTCCAAACCAAGCTGTTCGAAGAGCGTTTCAATTGAGGGGCTTAACGTATCCATGCTATCTCCTTTAAATCAATTTTTAATCAGTAAAAAGTCTAGAACACTAAACAAGAAGCTTCTAACGTCATCATGATCAAGAGCTTAGTTTCTAACCAGCTTAGCGACTGCTAAGTCCACCGCATCAGAACCGTCTGTTAACTCAACTATTTCCTGTTTGATGGCTGGCGTATCAATCATGGTCGCCAAAACTTTAGCCACGTTACCTCGTTTCACGCTGCCATAAGGCAAGGCTTTTGCGAGACTGATTGCACCATCTCCCTCCTCATCAATGAGCGTTCCAGGACGTAAGATCACCCAATCCAAGTCAGTTTCCACGAGGGCTGCATCGGCTTCTTTTTTCGTTTCCATATAAAACTCAAAGCCTTCTCCTAGCCCCTTAGTGCGCCCTGCTTCCGGGAAGGCAGACACTAGATACACGCGCTTGATGCCATTGTTTTTCATTGCTTCAATGAGCGTCTTAGGCCCTTGACCGTCAATCATAGCGGTCCTGTCGCGGCCACTGCCAGCAGCCCCAGCCGAGAACACCACCACATCAGCACCCTTTGTCAGCTCTGTTAACGTAGCAACATCCATATCCATCATGTCCCCAGCCACGCTGCTTACTTGGTTGCGCTGATACCAGCCTGCATGTTTTGGATCCCGGCTGAGCCCTGTTACATCATGGCCAGCCGCTACCAACATAGGGCATAACCGCTTGCCGATACCACCTGTGGCACCAATTACAAATACCTTAGACATAGAACCTCCTTATCAAATGGTTCATTCAATTTAGTCCCATTAAAGCAGGGCAAAATGCAGGAGGTAAGCAAGAAAAAATAAAACAATAAGAAGCTAATTTGCGCATTTGAATGCACCAACTAGCATTGATTTCAAAGAGAAAAGATATCGCACAACTGTCCCTGTTGTGCTGGACTTGAATCACAATTTAAAAACTGAAACAGCCTGCTTTAAATCGTTCGCTTGCTGCGCTATGGCCGCACTGGACTGTGAGTTTAAGGCAACCGATTCACTGGTATCAGAAGTGATTGCCCGAATGCTCTCGACGTTTTTGCTGATTTCATTAGCCGCAACAGTTTGCTCCTCAATGGCGCTCGCCACAGAGCCTGCCATGTGAGCAATGTCATCTACTTCGCGGATAATTTTGCTTAACACATCTCCTGTGATGGCAGCTTCATCACGGCTCTTAAGCCCCTCATCACGGCATTCATTAATCAATGCCACCATACTCTTAGTACGAGATTGCAAGGACTCAATGATTTCTGAGATTTCTACCGTAGCAGTATGTGTTCGGCTCGCTAGTGCCCTGACTTCATCCGCCACCACCGCAAACCCTCGACCTTGTTCACCAGCGCGCGCCGCTTCAATAGCGGCATTTAACGCTAATAGGTTTGTCTGCTCTGCAATGTCTTGAATTACGTTTAATACAGTACCAATACTTTCACTTTCCTTGGCCAATGCATCGGCGGTACTCATAGAACCTTCTAAACGGGAGGCAAGACTGTGAATATGCTCAATAGCTGAACTCACCTTGGCTTGACCGTCCGCAGCACTATCTTGAGTTGCCGTAGCTTTGTCTGCCGCGTGCTCCATATTGCGAGAAATTTCCTCCACGGTCCCCACCATCTCAGCAACCGAAGCAGCTACCATATCGGTTTCATCTCGCTGGCGATCTGCATCGTGGGCAGTCCGTGCAGCCGTTTTCGATAGCAACTGGGTTTGATCTGTCATATTGACCACAGTATTGTTTACCGATTGCACCACACTCTGAAAGCCTTCCAACATCTGATTAATGCTCTTTGACACCTCGCCAATCTCATCTTTTCCTTCATAGGCGACTCTAGTACCAAGATTGCGAGTTTGATCAATCTCTAACATTGCTCTCCTAATGATATCGAGAGGACGGCTGATAGATTGGCTAATGCGCCACGCAATCAATCCAGCTGACACCACAATAAGCGCAAACACAACCAACATAAGCATGCGAATTTGATTCAATAGCTCATCTGTACGTTGCTCCATGGCTTCAGTCATAAGCGCTAATTTGCTTTCAGTCTGCTGTATAGTTCGACGCATGACACCCATCTGGCCATCATTACTGGTAAGACCAATAGCCTGTTGTTGATTAACATAAACTGAGAATTTATCTTGATAAGAATCCGCTAAAGAAAGGAGAGATTGCTTACTATCGGCGGGAATACTAGCACTACGTAACTGATCTTTGAGTCTGGTTAATGTGCTTTTGAAGCGTTCAAGATACTTCATATCTAAACGCAACATAAAGTCTTTTTCATGCCTGCGTAACTGCAACATGGTCACCAATAAGGCGTCTTGATTAAACGCTTTTAGCGACGATTCGATATCATGAACAGCGCTACGTAAATCCCCCTCAAGCCCCTCGTCTTGATTGAGCCCCATTTGAACTGTGGCATCAACTACCCCGTTAAAAAGGCGTCGATACTCCACAAACAATTCCTCTAAATCGCTAAATTCAGAAGCTTGCACGCCTAGTGTCCCGAACATTACATTCAGCTTTTGCTGTTGCTGAACAATACGTTCTGCAACGTCGTCAAATTGCTTAAGATATTTCAGATCTTCCCGAGCTAAAAAATCTTTCTCATGGCGACGCAATAAGAGCATTTCTGACTCCTGTCGCTGGGACAGTTCTTTACCATCTATCAAATCTTCTAAATGCGCTTCAGCAAAGAAGAGGACAATGATCAGAGCCAACATTGACACTAAAACAACACAGGTATTTAACGCGAGCTTTTGCTTAATCAGCATGATGTCACCCTATAATTGGTTAACTTATACGGGTACGCATCCGTGGTGACCGCATACAGGCTTTTGTGTAAGCCTTTTATTTATCAGCCTAACTCTTGTTTTTTAAATTTAGATGAAAAATTAAAAACTGTGAAAAAATCTAATTGGAATTCTGGCTGCGAGCAATAGGCACTACATCCACAGTGCAGCACCTCTATTAAGATTCCAGTGTAGAGCGCTGGGCAATTCTAAGACAAGAAAGCAGGTAGAGAAGTATCACTGGTGCGGTTAAAAATACCGGCGCAACTCCCCAGTGAATCGAAAGCGGACGGATCATAAATAGGGTTAAAGCAACAGGCAGTAGTAACAATAATCCTCGTCCCACACTCAAACTTAACACATAGGACTGTTCACAAGCAGGACAACGCTGAGGTCGAAAAAAGCTTTTTCGTAGGGAAGATAAAGCAATGGGATTTTTACAATGTGGGCACTTCATAGGTCGCTCGCTTCGCCAATACAATCCATAAGACACACTCAGAGTATACAAAACTCTCTGGGCTTACGTCTTATGTTTCACCACGGGTCACTGATACTTTACTGCGCCAAAACGAAAAAGCCCCAGCGCTAGGCTGAGGCTTTTTAAACATCGAATTACTAATAAAAGATTAGCTTTACAGCTCTCGGGAGCCTAGGAACTCATCATAAGTACCTTGGAAGTGCTCTATTTTCTCATCTTTGATATGTAAGATTTCGGTTGCCAAAGAGGACACAAACTCTCGGTCATGACTGACGAAGATCAAAGTACCTGGGTACATTTCCAAAGCCATGTTCAAGGATTCGATGGATTCCATATCCAAGTGGTTGGTTGGCTCATCCATGACAAGCACATTGGTTTCTTGAAGGATCAGCTTACCGAAGATCAAACGGTTCTTCTCACCACCAGAACACACTTTCGCTTTCTTTTTGAAATCATCCGCAGAAAATAGCATACGGCCTAGAGTCGCACGCACCACCTGATCATCATCCCCTGGCTTACGCCACTGGGTCATCCAATCAAACAGGGTCATATCATTATCAAACAAATGACTACTGTCTTGAGGACAATAACCTAAGCTCGCATTCTCCGCCCATTTAACCGTACCTTCTTTGGCTTCGATTTCAGACATCAAACAACGCAACAAAGTCGTTTTACCGACACCGTTTTCACCTAGTACCGCCAAGCGTGCACCCGCTTCTAGAATTAAGTTACCGCCGGAGAACAAATGCTCATCTTCGTAGCTGTGACCTAGATTTTCTAGGATCAGTGCTTGACGGTGTAGCTTCTTATCCTGATTAAAACGGATAAATGGGTTTTGACGACTAGAAGGCTTGATGTCTTCGAGTTTAATCTTCTCCAATTGGCGCGCACGGGACGTCGCCTGTTTTGCTTTAGAAGCGTTCGCCGAGAAGCGCGCCACAAACTGCTTAAGATCGGCAATCTGTGCAGATTTTTTCGCATTCGCTGCCATCATACTTTCACGGGCTTGGGCAGACGCCAGCATGAAATCATCGTAGTTACCTGGGTACACACGCAACTCGCCAAAATCGATATCTGCCATGTGAGTACACACAGAGTTCAAGAAGTGACGGTCGTGGGAAATAATGATCATGGTGGACTGATACTGATTCAGAAGATCTTCCAGCCAACGGATCGAGTCAATGTCCAAGTTGTTGGTTGGCTCGTCCAATAGCAGGATATCCGGGTTCGAAAACAACGCCTGAGCCAACAATACACGTAGCTTCCAACCCGGAGCCACTTCACTCATAGGACCAAAGTGCAAAGACTCTTCGATGCCCGCGCCCAGCAAAATTTCACCGGCACGGCTTTCTGCACTGTAGCCGTCCATCTCAGCGAACTCACCTTCTAACTCAGCGACCTTGATGCCGTCTTCTTCGCTCATTTCTGGCAAGCTGTAGATGCGATCGCGCTCTTGCTTCACTTCCCACAGCTCTTTATAACCCATGATTACGGTATCAATAACGCTGTATTCTTCAAACGCAAACTGATCCTGATTTAGCTTACCGACACGATCATTTGGCGAGATAGAAACGTTACCAGCCGTCGGCGTTAAACTACCGTCTAAGATTTTCATCAGGGTAGATTTACCACAGCCATTGGCGCCGATCAGACCGTAGCGGTTGCCATCGCCAAATTTAACTGAGATGTTTTCAAAAAGAGGTTTGCTACCAAACTGCATGGTAACGTTAGAAGCTGTGATCATTGATATTCCAGAGAGAGATAGAAGGCGTTTCTAAAAACGCTTATTGAATTGATGGGCGTACTATAAAGCCTGACAATAAAATGTCCATGGAAGCGGCGAAAAAATCATCGATTTTACGGAATCTTCGAGGCAATTCCGCTTCATTCACATGCTAGGCTGGAATCTCGGACGGAGTGGTTTCTATATCAAATGCCACAACACAGTTGCGTCCATTTCGTTTGGCTTGATACATGCGTCGGTCGGCAATATCCAGTAAAACCGCCCCTTCATTACTGTCTTCTAGGGTGGCAACACCAATACTCACTGTCACTTGGATTGGCAGTTCTGCCCCAAAATCATAATGGCTTATGTCTTCACGGATACGCTCCGCTTGCACAGTCACCTGTTTGACATCTCCAGCCACCAACAAGCAAAATTCCTCCCCACCATGGCGATAGAGATTGCCACTACCGCAAGACTGGTTTAATTCACTGGTCAAATGACGCAGCACTTCGTCCCCTGCTTCATGGCCATAGTTATCGTTCACTTTTTTAAAGTGATCGATGTCTAGCAGAAGCAGGCCAAAGTTTTCACCTGACGCCACTCGAGCTGCAAAATCCCGCTTAAAGGCGAGTCGGTTTTTTGTTCCTGTGAGCACATCCGTTAAGGCTAGTTTTTCTAAGTCCTTTTCTATGCGCATACGGTTATGCTCATAGACAGCAGAAATCCCCCAGATCAACACATAACAGAGCCCAAAATTAAGCCGTACGGTAGAGGCGTTCAGAGCGACTTCATTATTCAGCTTGATACTCAAAACAATAAATGCGAGCACTAATGATGCCACGGATAAAACAAAGCCATCTCTAGCACCAAGGGAAAGGTAAAACAAAATAGGAAGAAATAAAGGCCAGACAAACAGACCATTCATTAGTGGTCGGGATAAAATAGCAAAACCAACGATTAGTATGAAAAGTGCGATGTACGCATATTGAAGAAATAAGGTTTCGCGACCTTGTTTAAACTTTCGGTAAATCAACAAAGAAAATAAAGCTAATCCCAGCTCAACAAGGCCAAGTACTGGCGCATTATTAAACCCCACATTCCAAACCCCTAAAATGACAGCAATGGTTCCCATAACGGTGGTAAGGCCCTGCCAAACTTTAATACGCAGTTGATCACTGCTGGTGGCTTTCAGTGGATCCATATCCGTTTCCTAACAAGGTGGGAAGAATTCAATAATATAAGAGTTTCTAATACAGCTTTGTCTAATCCGATAATACATGGCTGATTCGCCAAATCAAAGGTTAACCCATCGTACAAATAAAAAAGCTCCGAAAATCGGAGCTTTTAATAGAGTTTTGACGAAGATCACAGACGAAATGTCATACACAAGATGTCTTTAATCTTACGATCAATGTCTATGCCCGCCGCATCAAAATCCGCACGTTCAGCTTGATAGAGTAATGGCTTCACTTCACGCAGTTTTTTAATACCTTGTGGGTCCTCTGTCAGTAAGACAGAGACATACGAAAACGCATCATAGTACGCAAATGCTTGTTCACGTAACGCATTTAAGTAGGAATCGACACTCTCCTCTCCAAACACTTGCTTTAGAGCCGCCACGGCACCATAGATGGCCACCCCTTCAGCCAAAGCTGTCGTGTCCTGTTTTTCATACCCTAATGGATACAAACCACGGGTCATTTCTTGAATCACATCTGCCAACAACATCACGTCATTCGTAAAGCTGCGTGCTGGCATTTGCAAAGTATAACGGTAGGGCTGCTCAGGATGCTTGTATAGCACTTGTGGCTTTGCGATATCATCACTTACTTCAAAGCCATCAAATTGAGCTTCTTGTGCGGCAGGTCCAAAAAGAAACTCTACTGCAGGCAACCAAGCCTCACGTAGCTTGGCTAATTTTTCAACTTGAGTCATTTGAGTCTCAGACACAGTCTTGTCCTCATGGTGTTAGACAGTTCACAGCCCCAACAGGGGGCTGTTTTTAAGATGGAGGAACCTTATCACACTCACCCTATGGGGGTGAAAAAGCCCAATGAAAAGATCAATGTGCTTTGGGGTTAATCAGATTATTTACGATGGGCTAATGCGGTTTTAGAGCAATCACCTTCAATACGGTGTTTCTCCTGCTCTAAAATCTCCTCTGTAAATTGCCCCATAAAGCAGCAACACACCCCTTCGCCAATCATGGTGCGTGGTCCCATTGGATGACCGATATGCTTATACACGCCATGGTGATGACCGTGGTCATGGCTATGATGGGAATGGCTATGCCCATGATTATGGGAATGGCTGTGGCTGTGGCTGTGGCTGTGGCCGTGATCATGAGAGTGACTATGGCTGTGGCCATGAGAATGACTGTGGCCGTGATCATGGGCTGTGACAGACGTAATCTGACCAAAAGCTTGGTCATGCTTTTGATCTGACTCAGATACCCCTTGGGTATCGTCTTCTGGATCAACATATTCCGCATGGTGGTGGTGTACATCCACCTCACCCGCTGCCAGGCGACGCTTAAATGAGCTCATCAAGGTTTCTTGATGGCCCTTTTGCAAGGAGCCATCCATGATTTCTTGCACTCGATTTTCAAAGGCATCGATCACTCGCTCATGATCACTTAAATAATGGGCTTGGATAAATTCAATAGCAGGATTCTCTTGAGCAACCTTGTCTACATACCCTTGAATACGCTTGATCAAACGGCCAGTAAAGAGGAAGTATGGGGCCACAACAATACGTTTAAAGCCTAGTTTCATTAGCTTTTCTAAACCAACCCCAACAGAAGGATACGTCACCCCTGAATACACGGTATCCGCCCAGCCAAAGCCCATGTTTTCATTCACAATACGGGTGAGTTTAGCCGCCTCAGCGTTTGCATACGTATCTGAAGTACCACGGCCAACCACCACTAACATGGTGTCATACAGAGTTTCAGGTGGGTTCTCAGGATCGAGTCCAAGAGACTCATAAATGCGGGCCTGAAACGCCTCAATCATATCCTCTTGTAACCCCAACTCACGACCATAATGCATGCCCATACCAGGTGTTTTCTCTTGGAATGTGGTCAGCACCGAAGGGATATCGTTTTTCGCATGGGTGGCCGCAAACAGCATGCCGGGGATGGCATAGATGTCATTGACCCCTTGCTTCAACAGGCTGTTTAACCCCATATGAATATTAGGGGCAGAAAACTCTAAAAAGCCGTATTCCACCGGCAGGTCTGGAAACCGAGCTTTCAGTCCCGCTGCGACTAAGCCAAACTCTCGTTCTGCATCTTTGTCACGGCTACCGTGCCCGCAAATCATAATGCCTTTCTTTTTGGCTTGTTCAGTAGTACTCATGCTTTCTCTCTGCTTTGATTAACGCTTTTGTGGCGACATATTAACGCCAAATAAAGGATGCGCAAGGGGCCAAATTAAAGGCTAACCCCGCTGCTCTTGTTTCTGATCTATTTCCAACAGCAGTGATTGAATCTGCTGCTCGTATTCCCCAGGCTCTTGCCACATGCCTCGCTGGATGGCTTCCAACAATCGCTCGGCCATTTCCTCTTGAGCATGGGGGTTGTTCTGTTCCATAAATTCACGGTTCTTGGAGTCTAACAATAACGTGTCTGTGACTTGTTCATATTGATAATCAGCAATCAAATCCGTGGTGGCATCATAGGCAAACAGATAATCCACCGTAGCGGTCATTTCAAATGCGCCTTTATAACCATGCTCTTGCATCGCGCCTATCCACTTTGGATTGAGTACCCGCCCTCTAATCACTCGATTCAATTCTTCCTGCAAGGTACGCACCTTAGGCACACTCGGATTAGAATGATCGTTGTGATAAACATTTGGCGCAGTCCCACTCAGCTGAGTCACAGCGTTGGTCATCCCCCCTTGGAATTGATAGTAATCATCTGAGTCTAGGAGGTCG
Source organism: Rhodanobacter aciditrophus (assembly GCF_042679525.1). Taxonomy (GTDB): domain Bacteria; phylum Pseudomonadota; class Gammaproteobacteria; order Pseudomonadales; family Marinomonadaceae; genus Marinomonas; species Marinomonas aciditrophus. The sequence continues at coordinate 25,904 of NZ_JBHTMN010000017.1, read as the reverse complement.
TGTTCGCGGTTATCTTGGTTTTGCACGACTACTTCTAGGGTTTTAAGACGCGTAGCAAACGCTTCCCTAGCCTCTACTCCGTCCCGCAGATCTCCATCGTAGGCATAGCCGCCCCAGTTCAAGTAAGCCTCAGCAAGATCCGCTTGGGTATCCCATACACGTTCATCAATTAACCCTTGCAGTCCAGCACCATAGGCCCCCGGTTTCGAGCCAAACACACGATAACTGGCTTCCCGAGCCGCGTCTTCTGCATTCGCCCCTTGTTGCTCTAACTCTGCTTGGCGCTGTTGAATATTCGCTCTTATGGTATTGCCTGTTCCGGGCTCTTGATAATCCGCCACAGCCTGCACCGCTGCGTCAAATAGGCGCATCACATTGGCAAAAGCATCTCGGAAAAAGCCCGAAACACGCAAGGTCACGTCTACCCTTGGCCGACCTAATTGCATGCAGGACAAGACCTCAAAGTCCGTTACCCGATTGGAGCCGGGGGCCCATATAGGTCGCACCCCCATGAGCGCAAAGGCTTGAGCAATATCATCCCCACCAGTACGCATGGTGGCGGTCCCCCAGACGGATAAACCCAAGTTTACTGGGTAATCCCCATGCTCTTGTAAATGCCTTAACACCAAGGCTTCTGCCGACTTCTGGCCAATGGCCCAAGCAGCAGGAGATGGGATCGCACGATTATCAACGGAGAAAAAGTTACGACCTGTAGGCAAGGTGTCCAACCGACCGCGAGTCGGTGCACCACTAGGGCCTGGTGGTACAAACTGCCCTGCTAAGCCATTTAACAGTGCTTGCACTTCATCCGTAGCACTTTGCTCCAGTGCACGATACAAAGTGCCTTTGGCATGGGCCAATAGGCGCTCAGTTTGCGGAAAGTCTTTTTGGCTAATCGGCTTATCTTCTATAAGCACTTGAGTAATTAAAGCTTTGGCCAACAATTCTAAACGTTCTTTGCCATCCGCGTGGGTACGAAATGACGAATCAGAAAGAACCAACAATGACTCAGGTTGCTCGCTTATCCAAGGCTTAGAGGAAGACTCCATAGGATCAAAGCCCGGCTCCATGATGTGTAAATCTTTGACTAGCCCATGCAAGATGCCTTGACTCGTGACAGTGGTTCCCCGAGGTAAGCGCAACAAAGCCACTAAAGTATCAGCGAGCTTGTCAGATTCAGGTAATTCACCAAGGCGATGTAAACCATGGCGAATCTGGGACTCTTTTATCTCACAAAGGTAGGTGTCTAAACCTTCTAATACCGAGGCTTCATCACCCGGTTCAATGCCCGTTAACTCCTCTAGCAAGTGGCTGCTTTTGACTTTTTCAAGAATATTGTCTTTAAGCCAAGCTTCACGACGAGTATCCATCCCCATAGCCTGATAATACTCATCCACAAGGGTCTCTAGCTCTGCCATGTCCCCGTAGGTTTCAGCCCGGGTCATAGGCGGCATTAGGTGATCAACAATAGTTGCTTGCGTGCGGCGTTTTGCCTGAGCCCCTTCCCCAGGATCATTTACAATGAAGGGGTAAAAATGCGGCATCGGCCCCATGGCGATATCCGGCCAACAGGCATCCGACAAGGCTGTGCCCTTACCCGGTAACCACTCCAAATTGCCATGTTTACCCACATGAACTACCGCATCCACCTGATAGACATGGCGTAACCAAAAATAATAGGCCAAGTAACTGTGGGGAGGCACTAGATCTGGGTCGTGGTAATTGGCCGCCAAATCCACGTTAAATCCTCGGGCAGGCTGGATCCCAACAAAGGTTTCGCCCAAACGAATCCCCGCCAGCATCATGCGCCACTCACCAGCAACGGCACGACACTTTTGGTCGTCTTCTGGCGGCCCCCATCGCTCCCATACGGCCTGCTGTGCCGCCAGAGGCAACTGGTAAAAGTGATCTAGATAATCATTCAGGGATAGGCTTTGCCAGCATCCCCGCTCATGTAGGGAGTTAGGGTTATTTGTCACCGCGCCCAATAAGGCTTCGATCAGCCCATTGCCATGTTCAGGCACCTCCGCAATGGGATAGCCATGGTCAAATAAAGCTTTTAACAAAGTCACGGTAGACGCTGGCGTATCGAGGCCAACACCATTGCCAATACGACCATCTTTGGTGGGATAGTTCGCCAAGATAAAAGCAATCCGCTTGTCTGAATTTGGCTTTTGGCGCAGTTCTCCATATCCCTTGGCAAGTTTAGCCACAAAGGTCGCCCGTTCCTCATGAAGCTGATAGCGAATTAAATCAATCTGTGCCGCTTCATGGTATTCCGATGAGGTTTTAAAACTCACAGCGCGGGTGATGATTCGACCATCCATCTCCGGCAAGACAATTTGCATGGCCACATCACGACTACGTAACCCCTGAGTTTGCGCCTGCCAATCTTCTTCGGTACTACCAGATAAAATCACTTGCAGTACGGGTAAGGTATTCGCAAACGCTGAGGCAAACTGGGTAGGCTCTGACGCAAGATCTGGGCTACCGGCCCGATTGGCCGAAAATCCTGTGCAATTCAGGATCAAGCTAGCGTTCGAACGTTCCGCCAGATGTTCCACCAAATCGAGACTAAAAGGATCTTTTAGGGAGTTTAAGGCAATTTGCAGAGGGACCACACCTTGATCCAGTAAAACCTGAGCAAACTCGCTAAAAACTTGGGTGTTGCCGCTTTGCAGATGGGATCGGTAAAACAAGACAAGGACAACAGGCATCCCTTGAGACAATGCTGACTGATAAGTGTTTTGCCATGCAGAAAATGAGCTCACCTCTCCTTGGTGAACCATGACTGCATTGGGAATAGCACTGGGTTCTAGCCATTGGTCTGGCCCCTCAAACCACTGGGCGGCAAGGAAGCGAAACAAATGCTCTGCATTATGTTTGCCCCCTTCTCGAAGATAACGCCAAACACGATGCACATGCTCTTGAGACTCTGTGGAAGCAGCCATAATGTCAGGGTCGGCAGCATCGTCCCCAGGGACGATAATCAAGTGCCGATGGCGGCTTGCCTTGGCCCAAGCTTGCAGTCGCTCAAAGCCATAGGGCCAATAATGCTGACCACCGAGTAACGACAGGATGACAACCTGTGGCCGCTTCGTGGGGCGCTCTAGCACCGCGTCTTCATACAAATCATAGGCAGCCGGTTTAACCAACTGCATCCAGTTGGCTAAACGAACGCTGGGGGCCCCCTCATCAAGCTGATGCAGGGCTTGCCCTAAACCACTTAATAAAGAGTCCGCCGCCGCCAAGACGATGATGTCTGCGGGGCTTTGTCCTAGATCTATAATGCCTTCGTCATCAACGAAGCCACCAGGTTTTGCCGCCAGTAAATGCACGCGTTACGACTTAAGCTGACAAGGCAGCATGCAAGGTTTCTTCAATCTGTGCCTTGCTGATGCCTTTACCAATAAAGACCAATTGGGTTTGGCGCAACTCTTCTGGCTGCCATAGGCGATCAAAATAGCGATCCAGACGGGTACCGACTACTTGGAAGACTTGACGCATTGGCTTGCCATTCACCGCAGCAAAACCTTTCACCCGGAAGATGTTATTTTGCTCCACGAGATCTTCTAAGGTGTCTTGCAAAATGTCTGCATCCACTTCCCCTAAGGACACCACAAAAGAGTCAAAATGATCGTGGGCATGATCATGCTCTTCCCCGTGGGCGTGATGGTGGTCGTGGTGATTGTGGACATGCTCAATACGTGACTCCGTGGCAGCTTCTAAGCCCAGCAGCACATCCAGGGCGGCTTCACCGTTTTCGATGTAAGCAATCTTAACGCTTGATTCCACTTCACCTTCAATGATGCTTTTCACCCGTGCACGCTGCTCTTCATCCAGTAAGTCGTTTTTACTGACAACCACCAAATCAGCAGCGCTCAATTGGTCATCCAACAGCTCTTGCAAGGATGGATCATGGTCTAAGGACTCATCCGCTAAACGTTGCGCTTGCACCTTGTCTTCGTCATGGGCAAAACGACCTGCCGCGACCGCAGGGCCGTCAACCACGGTAATCACCGCATCCACGGTGCAATGCTCTTTAATACCAGGCCAGTTAAAGGCTTGTACCAAGGGTTTAGGCAGCGCCAAACCACTGGTTTCAATCAAAATATGATCGATGTCACCGCGACGCTCTACCAGTTGTTTCATCACTGGCAAAAACTCTTCTTCTACGGTGCAGCAAATACAGCCATTTGCTAGCTCATAAAAGCCTTCATCGGTTTGAGTCGCCGCCGCGTCCTCTTCACAATCCAGAGGACAAGAGCGTAGCAAATCAGTGTCTATGTCTAACTCACCAAATTCGTTAACAATCACAGCAATGCGTTTGCCTGCGGCTTGTTTTAATACATTCGACAAGAGAGTTGTCTTACCACTGCCCAAAAAGCCAGTGACGACTGTGGTTGGAATCTTATTCAGTTGCATCATGTGTCCTTATACGTCGCCATCGTTTTTGCGATGAATTTTGCGGTAAATATGTGCTTGAGTTTTGTCGTACAGATAAGAGTCAGCAAAGTCCTCCGTATCCAATACATGCCCTACCAAGATCAAGCTGGTGCGGGTGAACTTTTTCGCGCGAACCTTTTCGACAATGTCCTTAAGGGTGCCTGTCACATAATCTTGATCAGGCCAACTGGTGCGGTAACACACTGCCACCGGACAATCTTCTCCATAATGGGGGAGTAGCTCTTCGACAATTTTATGTATACGAGTCACTCCAAGATGAATCGCTAAGGTTGCACCACTTTGAGCCAATGCTGGCAGTCGCTCCCGCTCAGGAAAAGGTGTCTTGCCCTCATAACGGGTCATGATCACGGTTTGCGATACACCTGACAGGGTCAGCTCTTTTTTCAGCATGGCTGCAGAAGCCGCCACCGCACTGACTCCTGGGATCACTTGGTAATCGATATTTAAGGCATCAAGGCGACGCATTTGTTCCCCTGTGGCACCGTACAAAGCAGGGTCACCACATTGTAGACGTGCCACGTCTTTGCCTTCGGCAGCGGCTTTTTCGATCACGGCAGTGGTTTCATCCAAATTCATGGAGGCCGTGTCATAAATGGCTTCTGCAGTGTCTCTCACATCGTCCAAGACTTCCTTTGGGATCAAGGAGCCTGCATAAAGAACAACTGGGCACTTGGCGATGGTCTTAACCGCCTTAACAGTCATTAAGTCTGGATCACCTGGGCCAGCACCAATGAAAAATACCGTCATGATTCAGTTCCTTACTAATCTTGCTGCTTTGAGCTAGAGTTTTTTGGAGTAACCCCGCGGGGTATAAATCCAATGTTTCTCACCATTTACAATATGTCGTGACTCAGAGTTACCAACAGAAACCATGGTGAACATATCCACGTCTTTGGCATCCAACTCTCCCAAGGTCGTGAAGGTAATGTCTTCTTCTGGGCGGGTCAGCTGACGACCAATCATCACCGGGGTCGACGCTGGACGATACTGTAGCAATACGTCTCTTGCATGATTCAGTTGCCAATCACGTTTTCTTGAAACAGGGTTGTAAAAGGAGATCACAAAGTCTCCTGCCCCAGCAGCATGAATACGCTTATCAATGGTTTCCCACGGCGTCAGCAAGTCGCTTAAAGAAACCGTACAAAAGTCATGACCTAACATGGCACCGACACGGCTAGCACCTGCTTGCATGGCAGAAATACCAGGAATAACTTGAATATCCACGTCCAGCCACTCTGGGTGACTTTCCTTGCCTTGTAATTGCTGATCAAGCAACTCAAACACTAAGGTTGCCATGGCGTAAATACCGATATCACCACTGGAAATCAAAGCGGTGGTTTTACCCTGTGCCGCCAGATCCAGTGCCAATCTAGCGCGTCCAATTTCTTCCCCTAAGGGTAGATCATGGAATGTTTTACCTGCGCTCAGTTCTCCTAATAATTCTAGGTAGTATCCATAGGCTACCCAATCACTGCATGCTGCTAATGCCTTGGTCGCATTCGGCGCCACTAGGCCAAGATCCCCTGGCCCCATGCCCATGACAAATAATTTGCTCATATCTTTTGTATACCCAATAAATTTGACCGCATTGTACACTGTCAGTAGGGGTGTCGGCACGAAAAGCACCGTAGTAAAGGTGAAGGATATTCAGGCGCAACCAAGCTCAGGTCAGGTTTATGACAAATAAGCTCATGCTTAGGCAGTAATCGAAGCAACTGCAACGGCGGAATTAGAAAGGTATTTGTTCGTTTTTATGCAAGTTTTTGCGCACTTTGCCTTTGACACTTGTAGCCGTTAGACACTAAAGTAGCAAAGTCGTTAACAAGTAACGACTTCGTTCTCGGGGCGGGGTGAAATTCCCCACCGGCGGTAACGAGTTTTACACTCGAAGCCCGCGAGCGCTTTCTCTGCTATTAAATGATAGAAAAGAAAGGTCAGCAGATCTGGTGAGACTCCAGAGCCGACGGTCATAGTCCGGATGATAGAGGACGGCGTAGACAAGATACATAGATACACTCTTTGAACCATTCAAAGCGGTTTGGCTTGCCTCCCGTTCGCCCTGATTCAGCATTTTTTGTGGAAGATACATATATGAATCAGAGCTCAACGAATACTCAAACATTTGATCCTTCAACTAAGCGCGTGGCGTTTATTCACGCCTCTTGGCACAGTGACATCGTGTTGCAATGCTGGGAAGGATTCAAAGAAATCATGATTGCCCGAGGCTTCAGTGAAGACAACTTAGAACTGATCGCAGTACCAGGCGCCTACGAGATCCCACTGCAAGCAAAATTACTTGCTAAATCAGGCCAGTATGCAGCCATTGCTGCCAGCGGCCTAGTGGTAGATGGCGGCATTTACCGTCACGATTTTGTGGCTCAAGCCGTATGTAATGGCCTTATGCAAGTTCAATTAGAAACGGAAGTGCCTGTTTTGACAGCAGTACTGACCCCACACAACTTCCATGAGCACGACGAGCACTCTAGCTATTTCAAGCGTCACTTTGTGAAGAAAGGTCAAGAGCTAGCCGAAGCAGCCAGCCGTACGATTTTGCTCACTGAAGTAGCAAAGTCTTAAACAAGTGATATAAAAAACGGCAGCCTAGGCTGCCGTTTTTATTGGATCTACCAGACCCAACTCAACCCTGCCGCGACACCACTGCCCAAGAACCAAGAGTCAAAATCATCAGTGAGCATGTTCTCGTAATAGTAGTAAGCATATAGCCCAAGATTTGGCAGAACTCGCACATCCACGCCCGCGTCAAATCCCAGCTCCATGAGTACATCTTTACTCCAGTCAAACGACAGCAATTTAGGACGTACATCCAATCCCGCGTACCAAGTAGTTTTCTCCATCACAGGAAAGTAAAACGCCGCACGGGCGCTCATTCCTGTTCGGTCATACCCCTCGGTTTTAGTTTGACTCAAACCAAACGTCACATCTGCGCCAATAGGCTCATCATCATTACCCTGAACACTAAATCCTCGTATTCCGAGGGTCCTAATGGTGGTTTCATGATTACCCAGTGACCGCCCAGAAAGGGTTTGCCTGTCATCCAGCGTAGTGCTTTCAAAATACAAACCACCGAATCCGGAGCGTGCGTCTTCCGGTTGAATCCCTAACCCCAACCCAAACTGCGATATACCAGCACCACCAGATGCTTCAAACAATACCGCAGTTCCGTTGCTTTCTACTTGCCTTGTGGCCGCTTGTGCGGGCATGACAAGCACACTTATCCCTAATAATAAAAACGCTTTCTTCATCGCCATCAATCCTAATGAAATGAGCGGAACAATATACACTAAGTCGCCTTATGATCCATACTCCGCCCATTGCAAACCGAATCGAATGACAACCTAGTGCGTTTGTTTAAACGCTAAACGGTGGGCATGAAGTAGTGGCTCGGTATAGCCGTTAGGTTGCTCCTTACCTTTAAACACCAGATCACAGGCCGCTTGAAATGCGATGCCGTCAAAGCTAGGAGACATGGCGTGGTAAGCCGGATCATGGGCGTTTTGCTGATCCACTACGGCCGCCATACGTTTTAACGACGCCATCACTTGTTCTGGGCTGCAAATGCCATGCTCTAGCCAGTTCGCCATATGTTGAGACGAAATACGAAGGGTCGCGCGGTCTTCCATTAAGCCGATATTGTTAATATCAGGTACTTTCGAACAGCCTACCCCTTGATCAATCCAGCGCACCACATAGCCCAATATGCCTTGAGCATTATTATCCAGCTCAAATTGGATTTGCTCGTCCGATAAGGTGGTTGGATCGTCCAGCAATGGAATGGTTAAAAGATCCTCAAGACTTGCTCGCTCACGTTGTGCAAGCAAAGCCTGTCGTGCTTTGACATCCACCGTATGATAGTGGGTCGCATGGAGGATGGCGCCATTGGGTGAAGGCACCCATGCGGTGCTCGCTCCCGCCATAGGATGGCCTATTTTTTGCTCTAACATAGCAGCCATTTCATCCGGCATTGCCCACATTCCTTTACCGATTTGAGCCTTCCCTGGCAAACCGCATTCGATCCCCACATCCACATTCCACTCTTCATAGGCCTTGATCCAAGCTTCTTGCTTCATGGCAGTTTTAGGAACAAATGGCCCGGCCAACATAGAAGTATGTATCTCGTCACCGGTTCGATCCAAGAAGCCAGTATTGATAAACACCACCCGCTCTTGGGCTTGGCGAATGCATTCTTTTAAGTTCACCGTCGTACGGCGCTCTTCGTCCATGATGCCCACTTTAATGGTATTTTTAGCCAGGCCTAGGGCCTGCTCAATTCGCTCAAACAACTCCACCGTAAAAGCGACTTCCTCTGGCCCATGCATCTTAGGTTTTACGATGTTAACACTGCCTACACGACTGTTTTTACGCTGAGTGTTCCCCTGTAAATCATGCATGGCGGCTAACACAGTGATCATGCCATCCATAATACCTTCAGGGACTTCATTTCCTTTCGAGTCAAGAATGGCGGGGTTGGTCATTAAGTGCCCCACATTACGAATAAATAATAAGCTGCGCCCATGAAGTGCAAAACCCTTACCTAACTTGTCCAAGTATTCTCGATCCGGGTTCATGGCACGGGTGACCCGCTTAGCGCCTTTATCAAAGGTTTCTTCTAGAGTCCCCCGCATCAAACCTAGCCAGTTGCGATACACTTCTACCTTATCTTCTGCATCCACGGCCGCGATGGAATCTTCACAATCCATAATGGTCGAGACAGCAGCTTCTACCAAAATATCTTGCACCCCCGCCTGATCGTGTTGACCGATAAAACCTGCTGCATCGATTTGGACTTCAAGATGCAACTCGTTATTTTTCAACAGAACCGCCGTGGGAGACTCAGGAGAGCCTTGGTAGCCGACACACTTTTCCGTGTTTTGCAGCTGCACCACATCGCCGTTCTTCATGGTAACGGCTAACTCACCATCAACGATCTGGTATTTCAGCGCTTGGGCATGTGAACCAGCGACTAACGGGGCAGCCTGATCAAGCAGTTGCCGACCAAACGCAATCACTCGCTGCCCACGCACAGGGTTGTAACCACCGGAGCGCTCTGCCCCTTCGTCTTCAGCAATGGCATCCGTGCCATATAAGGCATCGTATAAGCTGCCCCAACGGGCATTCACTGCATTTAGGGCAAAACGGGCATTCTTAACTGGCACCACCAGTTGTGGCCCTGCTTGCAGCGCGATTTCAGCATCTACATTTTTAGTACTGACTTTAAAGTCGTCCCCTTCTGGTAGCAGATAGCCAATCTCTGTTAAAAAGTGCTTATAGGCCTCCATGTCATGGGACTTCCCGAATGTAGCCCTATGGTAGTCATCCACTTGTTGTTGAATGTCATCACGCTTCTTAAGTAAAGCCACATTGATTGGCCCCAGATCTTCAACAATCTCCTCAAAGCTCTGCCAAAACGCAACAGGGTCCACCCCTGTTCCCGGCGCAATATGTTCATTTACGAGATCGAATAAGTTTTCAGCGATCTGAAGACCGCCCTGCTGGACGCGATTTGTCATGGCTTTTTCCTCACAAACACTGGCTTCCGGTTAAATGACCAGTTTAGTTATTTTAAAAATTCGCTAACAAATTCATTCACACAATGAATGACACATTAAATAAAAACCAATATAGGAATAATGAAACAGGCTTACAGAACTGTAATTTTGTTACAAAACCACAAATATTGAGCTAATAGACTCACTATGACCGTAAAATCGCCACAAATCACATTCACAAAAGATATTATTACTATAATAAATATAGATTAGACGAATCATCTATGTGAGCCCATGCTGAGGATGTGTTCAAAAATCAAACGCTGGACTGAACAGCAAAGCCCGCTACATCATTACGAGGAAACAGCAATGTCTCATTACAAAAAAGATATCGACGCCACTGCTACCCTAATCGCAAAACATGGCGCCCCATGGGAAGCCATTAATCCCGAGTTCGCTGCTCGAATGCGTGCCCAAAACCGCTTTCAAACAGGACTCGACATTGCTCGTTACACGGCAAAAATTATGCGTGCCGACATGGATCGTTACGACCAAGACCCGTCTCAATACACCCAATCCCTAGGGTGCTGGCACGGCTTTATCGGTCAGCAAAAAATGATTTCCATTAAGAAACACTTCAATTCCACAGACCGCCGCTACTTGTACCTATCAGGTTGGATGGTCGCAGCGCTACGCTCTGAATTCGGCCCTTTGCCAGACCAATCAATGCATGAGAAAACCTCCGTGGCTTCACTTATTGAAGAGCTTTACACCTTTCTAAAACAAGCAGATGCTCGAGAGCTGGGCGGCCTTTTCCGCGAGTTAGATCAAGCCACTAACGCTGGAGATCAAGTCAAAGCGGCCGCCATTCAAAAGCAAATTGATGAGCACCAAACACACATAGTGCCGATCATTGCTGACATTGATGCAGGCTTTGGTAACGAAGAGGCGACTTACCTCCTAGCGAAGAAGATGATCGAAGCAGGGGCTTGCTGTATTCAGATTGAGAACCAAGTATCCGATGAAAAGCAATGTGGTCACCAAGACGGCAAAGTGACGGTCCCCCACGAAGACTTCCTAGCGAAAATCCGCGCTGTCCGTTATGCCTTCCTTGAACTAGGTGTTGAAGACGGCGTCATCGTAGCTCGTACGGACTCCCTGGGCGCAGGCTTGACGAAACAAATCGCTGTATCTCAAACTCCAGGAGATCTTGGGGCACAGTACAACGCCTTCTTAGATGTCGAAAATGTCGACCTGGCTAACGCCAGTGAAAGCGATGTACTTATGGTACGAGATGGCCAATTGGTGCGACCAAAACGCCTACCCAGTAACTTATTCCAATTCAAAAAGGGCTCTGGTGAAGATCGTGTGGTATTGGATTGCATCACGTCTCTGCAAAACGGTGCAGACTTGCTTTGGATCGAAACAGAGAAGCCTCACGTTGGCCAAATCAAAGGTATGGTGGATCGCATCCGTGAAGCAGTACCTAATGCCAAATTGGTGTACAACAACTCCCCTTCTTTCAACTGGACTTTGAACTTCCGTCAACAGGTATTCGATGCTTGGGAAGCAGAGGGTCGCAATGTATCAGCCTACGATCGGGCGCAACTCATGAGTGTGGAATACGATAACAGCGAACTCGCCAAAGAAGCGGACAACCGCATCCGTAGCTTCCAAGCCGATGCGGCCCGTGAAGCAGGCATCTTCCATCACCTGATCACACTGCCTACTTACCATACTGCTGCCTTGTCTACCGACAATTTGGCCAAAGAATACTTTGGCTCTGAAGGTATGTTGGGTTACGTGAAAAATGTCCAGCGCCAAGAGATTCGCCAAAAAATCGCCTGTGTGAAACACCAAAACATGGCAGGTTCTGACATGGGTGACGACCATAAAGAATACTTCTCTGGCGAGGCGGCACTGAAGGCTTCCGGTCATGACAACACCATGAACCAGTTCGCATAATCGCAAACGTTTTACCTGCGGATAGCTGATAACTCCACAAGAGTTGGCTAATTCCCCCCGCACTAGGCTGCTCCGGCAGCCTTTTTTTATATTTGACGAAATATATATCAAAGGTACACTGAATATCTTGTTGTCACGCTTTGGTCATAGTTTGTGCGCCAAAATGTTAGCGAAGGTTAGACAAACAGCCCCTATGACAATAATGCTCATTAAACATGATAGAGGTACTAAGATGACGGACATATACGACATCCCAGTCAAAGATATCGAAGGGAAAGAGATGAACCTCGAACCGTTTTGCGACAAGGTATTGCTGATCGTAAACGTGGCCTCAAAATGCGGTCTTACCCCTCAGTATGAAGGCCTGCAAGCCCTGTACGAGCAAACAAAAGATCTTGGGTTTGAGATATTAGCCTTCCCAGCCAACGACTTCGCTGGACAAGAACCGGGCACAGAAGAGGAAATCAAATCTTTCTGCTCTACAGAGTATAATGTGACCTTCCCAATGTTCAGCAAAATCCAAGTCACCGGTGAAGACAAGCACCCACTTTATCAGTACCTCATCGAGCAAGCGCCTACGGCCGTCAACCGCGCAGAGATGGAAGAAAACTTACGGGGTTACAACATCGAACCTACTCAAGAGCCGGAAGTGGTTTGGAATTTTGAAAAGTTTATTGTGAGTCGTTCTGGCCAGATTATTGGTCGATTCGCTCCCAATACACCACTGGACGACACTAATTTGGTGAGTGCCGTCCGAGTAGCATTAGCCAACGGTTAATCTAAGAGCACGACGTTAAAAAGCACGGTACTTCCCCTTAGTGCCGTGCTCTTTAATTCGCTCTATTCCTCTAACACCCCATAAATCAGCTGCTTGCCATAGGCAACTTCTAAGTGTGTTCGCTTAGCCTTAGTTAATCCCTTTACCACCAAAGCATAAGAATGATCCACCATTCGAAAAAGCTCCCCCTTAGGTAAGGAGCCATCCAATACAACCGTATTCCAGTGCTGTTTATTCATATGGTAACCAGGCACCACACAATCAAAGATGCTACGCAGTTCCTGAGCATGAAATGGATCACATTTTAAGTTCACCCGAGCTGTGCCTTCTTTGGTAGTAAACAGGGCGAACATCTTACCCTGTACCTTCATAACCAAAGTAATGTCATCAAATGGATAATCTTCCTGTGCTTCAGGCTTATTCTTCATGTATTGAACTAAAGTCTCTCGAATACTCATGAACAGATCTCAGCTTTACAGAAAAGGTTTAAGGATGAATTTATGTATTATTACCCTGCATGCTTTTCGACAGCCATTGGGCCAGTAGAGGCCCAAGCACCATCACCAATAAGAATCGGCTAATCTGCATGGTCATAACAAAACCCGTATCAACCGGGATATTCGTGGCAATAATCGCGACAGAGTCGGCACCCCCCGGACTGGTACCAAGGAAAGCTGACAAAAAATCTATGTCGATCCAAGCCACTAACACCAGCGCCACAATAACATTTACCACAAGCATAAAAGCGATGGACAGGACAATGTACGGAAAGACATGCAAAGCATGACGCACCACCGCAGGAGTGAAACGAAAGCCAATCGCCCAACCTAACAAGGCAAACCCTGAGGCCAAAAACCATTCGGGCAAAACAAAATCAATCCATCCCAAAGCACTGGCTACAAATCCCAGCCCCAAAGGAACAAGAAGAAAGCTGCCGGAGATTTTAACAAACACTGCCACCGCGAACGCCATCACGATGAAAACAAGTGTCTCTCCAAACCCGAACCAAGAAGACACCGTCCACCAATCCACCTGATACGCTGCCACGTCCCCATCGGCTAACAAGCCCGCCGTCACCATAGCCGCCAAAGCACAAAAAGCCACACGGGTATATTGCATCACAGCCACCAAGCGCATATCAGCACCATACCCTTCACTCATGATGGTCATCACCCCAGCCGCTCCGGGTGAAGCCCCCCATATAGCCGTGGTACCAGGCAGTAAGCCGGACTTAGCCATAGCTACCCCTGCTATTCCTGAGGCCACTAAGGTGGATAAGGTTCCAAACAAAAATACCGGCCAATCACTGGCAAAGTCATTAAAGGTGGACAAAGGTAAATGGGCTGCCATCATGATCCCAATGGTGCACTGAGAAAGTCTAAAGGGCACCTTTGGCAGGGACATATCGTGCCCCGTAATGACCATCAGGATGGCGGCGATCATGGGCCCTAGCAGCAAGGCTGCAGGGGCATGAAAGTATTCTAAAAAAGTGACAATTCCCCCTGACACCAATAAAAGATAACACCAATGTAAGGGGCGGTTACGCCGGTGGGGGGATACAACAGGAGAAGCTTTGTTAGGTGATGCGGGGGAAGATCCGTTTGGTTGCGACACTTTAATAGGAGCCCTTATGCCTGATCTAGTGATCTAGAAATACCTCTTAAATACTATCACGCAGGCCATAGGGAATTTCATAAATAAAGAGACTTCCCGATAACAACTAAGCTCACGAAAGTACTAACAATAAAGCGGGCAATGAGCGCCATAGACACACGTTAGAGCTTGAAGCCTTGCATCACCAGACTGATCCATAGCCAACCCAAAAGCCAACCTGCTAACACATCTGTGGGCCAATGCACCCCCAATACGATACGACTTATCCCCACTAAAATGCTACTCAGCAAGGCAAAAACCACTAACACAAATCGCAATGCCTTGTTGGATGTGCCGCTACTGCACACGAGCGCCGCTCCGACAAAGCAAACCATCGACATCATGGCATGACCGGACGGAAAGCTCGGTGTATAAGTATGAATCAGAGACTCGACCAAGTCGGGGCGGGGGCGCACAAACAGGTATTTGGCTCCCATACTGAACACAATGCCGCCTAGCGCCATGATAGCAAGAGCCGAAGATTGTCTAAGCTTCTTTGCGACTATCAGAGCTGTACAGACACCCAAAACTCCAAACACAAGTATCCAATTACTGCCTAAAGCGGTCACATCCCGAGCGGTAATCGCAAACCAGCGAGGGCCGATTAATTGAGTGGTTTGTGAATCCCGTAGCCAAAGCAGACCCATACGATCAAAGCCAGTTAAAGGCCCAAGAGCAATCACTGTAACCCCGGCCAGCAATAAGGTAACCCACAGCATTCCTTTCTTTGATAGCAAAGCTTTCTCCTACTCATTATTGGTAATATTGAGTAAATATACCGAGTTCCATTGTGTTAGTGGCGGTTTGCGCGTACTTTCCTCGTTTTTTAATGGATCGCCTGAATTTGCCAAAAGCGAATCGAGGGCACCCTACTTCCTACCGCAGACCAATTTAAAGGAATGACTATGCTTTCATATAAATGGGGGATCTTCGCCCTCGCCCTTGGCGCATTCGGAATAGGCACCACCGAGTTTTTTCCAATGGGGCTTTTACCGACCATTGCTGAAGGCGTAAATGTATCGATTCCCACTGCGGGCCTTTTGATTAGTGCTTATGCGGTGGGTGTGATGGTTGGCGCACCACTGATTACCCTATTTATGACTCGCTTTAGCCATAAGTTCTCCCTGATTGCTTTAATGGCTGTTTTCTTCGTGGGTAACTTGTTTTCAAGCATGGCGACGGATTATTCCGTATTACTGATTTCCCGGGTGGTTACCAGCTTATCTCACGGTGCCTTTTTTGGTATCGGTGCTGTAGTGGCCATCACACTCGCCCCCCAAGGTAAAAAAGGCTCTGCGGTTGCGTCTATGTTTTTAGGCTTAACCATTGCGAACATTATTGGTGTTCCTGTCGTGACTTGGTTAGGTAATGCCATTCATTGGCGTGTGGCCTTTGCGGCCACTTCCGCTCTAGGTCTTGTGGCTATGATAGGCTTGATGCGCACCTTGCCAGTGATGGAAAAACCAAACCGCCCTAATGTTCGACAAGAACTGGCTGCCATCCTTCAACCTGCGGCATTGCGCACCTTCTTAACCACCGTTTTGTGTGCTGGTTCCATGTTTACCTTATACACCTACATCACCCCTATTTTGCATACCTTGGCGGGTATCAACGATGCCACCATTGCTTACTTGCTGATGATTGCAGGGATTGGCTTCACCATAGGTAACTTTGTCAGCGGCAAGCTAGCAGACAAATCCCCTGATCTGTCCTTGGTGGTCGCTCTAGTCTCTCAGATTACGGTATTACTAGCGTTTAGCTTTGTAGTGGCAGACACAACTACTGCAGTGCTGGCGGTATTTTTATGGGGTAGCGTGATCTTCATGATTGGGCCACCGTTGCAAATGAAAGTTATGACGATTGCGGATAAGGCACCAGGTCTTGCATCGTCTATTAACATTGGCGCATTTAACTTGGGGAACGCCTTAGGTGCCGTACTGGGCGGCGCAGTGATTACGGTTGGCTTAGGCTATGCTTGGATTCCCGCTTCCGCTGCGCTGCTATCCGCTGCTGCATTAGTGCTATTGGGAATTAACCGTAAGCTTACACCATCAGTTTCTGCAGACTAATCTAATCTCATCTTAAAAGGGGCCTATGGTCCCTTTTTTTCACACGTACAAAGAATTTCACAAACACTTAGGACTTACGCCTTAGGATATTGCCTAGCATGCTATGCTTTATTTAACATACATAGCATGCTAACTAAATATGGAATCTGGTATGGAAAACTCTCTTGGGTGGAACCTCAGTCGCGCAGCGTTAAGTTGGCGCCATGCGGTTGACACTTATATGGCTGACCTAGGTCTGACCCAATCCAAATGGATCGCCATGTTGCACTTAAATCGCAAAGGCGAAGGACTCACCCAAAGTGAGCTGGCTGCCGACATCGGCATTGAGCAACCTTCCTTGATTCGTACTTTGAATAACTTGCAAGCCGCCGGGCTCATTGAACGCAGAGAGTCTCCTAAAGATGCCCGCTGCAAAACACTTTGGTTCACAGAAGAGGGCCACCGCAAGCTTAATCAAATGGAACAGATAGCCTCCCAAGGACGAGAAGAATTGCTAAAAGGCCTCAGCCCAGAACAACGGGAACAGTTAAGCCATGCACTTCTTATCATCATTGATAATGCCCATTTACTCATTAACAAAGACTAGATCATGACACCTGATAAACATTTTAACCGCTGGATGAAACGAGCCCTTGCGCTGTTCGTCGTTATCTTTATCTACATTGTGGTGACGGATGTCACCATTCCTATGACCAGCTATGCAACGGTCCAACGCCCTGTTATTAGCATTGCCCCCCAAGTTTCAGGGGAAGTCATCAAGGTAGCGGTACACAATAACCAAACGGTAAAACAAGGGGACCTACTGTTTGCCATTAATCCTCAGGATTACCAGTTAGCCGTACAGAAAGCCGAACTAGAACTGAGAAAAGCCTATCAGTCTCAAGCCACTCTCCATGCAAATATCGCAGAAGCAGATGCCAACATTGCTGCTTCCAAGTTTGAGCTGGCGGAAGCAGAAAGGGAACTAAACCGCCTTAAATCCCTACAAAACAAAAATATGGTCAGTGAGCAATCCGTAGACCAAGCCCAGACGCAAATGAAAGCGGCTCGAGCAAACCTCAAAGCCGCTCAGGCGAAAAAGAGCGCGATCCAAATTGCCCTTGGAGAGGATGACCAAAACAACTTGGATATCCATACGGCTCAAAATAATTTAAACGATGCTAAATTAGACTTGGAACGCACTCGGATCAGAGCCCCTATGGATGGTGTTGTCTCAAACTTACAACTGATGCAAGGCATGCTGGCGCAAAGCAACCAAGCCCTTTTGTCATTGGTAGTCAGTGGTAAAGATCGCATTACCGCAGACTTCCGCGAAAAGAGTATTGCTAATGTCCAACCGGGTACCCGTGCACTCATGGTCTTTGATGCCCTGCCGGGCCAAGTATTTGAAGGGCAGTTATCAAGCCGTGACTTCGGTATTGCTCAAGGTCAAACCTTAGCCAATGGTGTGCTTGCCACACCTGATGATAGCGACCGTTGGGTCCGAGATGCACAACGCATTCGTACTTACATTCAACAAAATGATGACACCTTGCCCGATACCTTAATCAGCGGCTCCAAAGCAACCATTATGCTAATGCGTAGTGATTCATCAATTTTACAAGCTATTGGGGCGCTCCAAATGCATATCGTAAGCGCATTGCATTATGTTTATTGAGATGACAGCCAACGAAAAGCGACGCCTATTACGCATCGCTTTTGGCACCACTGCGGGCTTCATTGTATGTAAGTTGATGGACTGGCCCTATGGGGTATTCTTTACCGTCTACCCCATGCTATTGCTGGGTATGATCCCTATTTTTAACCGTCTATTAGCCATAGAGTTCATTGCAGGGGTATTTATAAATGCAGTAGAAATGTGGCTATTAGAAACTTTGTTTACGCCCTACCCGATCGCCATGTGGATCGCTGTATTGTTTATCTTTGCAATGCATTTCCGATTTATGCTGACGACCCCTTACTACTTAATGTGGGCGTCTGGTTTGGTCACGCTTTCGACGATGCTCAACTTCGGCAGTTACGATGGCGCAAATTTGAATGACATGTTCATGGCCGCCACACTGGCCACTTCTCTCTCCGTTGCCTGTGCCTATGTGCTCTATTGGCTTTTACCTGACGTGGAACCTTTCAAAGGCGGACCTAGACCACCAGCACCTAGCGCAGCTCAAATTAACCACAGGACTCTATTGTGCGCTCTACTAGCCACGTTATCCTTCACGGTATTTCAGCTATTTGACCTCAAAGACTCCCTGTCAGCCCAAGTGGCCACCATATTGATACTCTTTCCCATGACCTATCAAGGCAGTGTCGCAAGCGCTAAGAATCGCGCCAAAGGTGTTGCCTATGGTTGTGCTCTTGCCTTAGTGGTGCAGGTGCTCTTGTACTCACTGATCGGGCATTTTTTACTCGTGGCATTAGCGCTGTTTATCACTGTAATGATTACCGCCTACTTCCATGTGGCTGAGCGTGTTGGATCTGGTGTTGGCTTTGGTGCCTTGACCACCATTGGTATACTTTTTGGCCAATACATGACGCCTCACTCGGATATTCTTTATAGCACTCTATATCGATTTTCATCAGTGATTATTGCTATGCTTTTGGTATTAATGTGCGCCTATCTGATCGACAATTTTCTGAACAGATTCCCTGCCACACGCAACGATTAACCCCTCTTGCCCCAAGCTATTTACAGTTGGCTTGGGGTGTTAAGCCCTTCTTTTTTGCCTCATTTTTCTACAGCTTGTAATGCTTAATTTTGAACTATTTATCATTATAAGTTTGATAACTAATTGTTAGATGTGTAAATATAATAGTTATAACGAATAAAAACTTTGTATTTATAACACTTCACAAAGGAACGAATAATGATTAAGAAGTCTCTGCTATTAGGGGCATCAGCCCTAGTTGCCACCTCCTCATTTGCTGCCGATTGCGGCAAAGTCACCATTGCAGATATGAATTGGAATTCCGCCACACTCATGGCCAATGTTGACCGCTTTATCCTAGAACATGGCTTTGACTGTGATGCAGAAGTCGTGCCTGGTGATACCATGCCAACAGGGACATCCATGGTAGAAAAAGGCCAGCCTGATATCGCTCCTGAGCTTTGGACAAACTCAATGAAAGCCGCTTTAGACCGTGGTGTAGAAGAAGGCCGTCTAAAAATCGCTGTTAAATCCTTGTCAGATGGTGGCGAAGAAGGCTTTTGGGTCCCTGAGTACATGGTTGAAGAATACCCAGAGCTGGCCACTATTGAAGGTGTCCGCCAACACGCAGATGAATTCACTCACCCAGAAGATCCTTCCAAATCCGCGTTTTATGGCTGTCCTGCAGGCTGGAACTGTCAGATTACAGCTCAAAACCTATTTAATGCACTTGAGCTAGAGAAGGATGGTTTTGAGCTGGTTGATCCTGGTTCCGGTGCAGGCCTTTCAGGTGCCATTGCTCGAGCCTATGAACGCCAAGAACCTTGGTTCGGCTACTACTGGGCTCCTACGGCTGTCCTAGGAAAATACAAAATGGTGAAAGTAGACTTCGGTTCTGGGGTAGACGAACAACACTATCTTGACTGTATCTCAGTAGATACCTGTCTGGAACCACAGGTTACCATGTACCCGCCTTCCCCTGTGTACACAGTCACCACGGCAGAGTTCGCAACACGCGCACCTGAAGCTTATGACTATTTAGAAAAGCGTGCATTCACCAACGATCAGATGAACAGCTTGCTAGCATGGATGGAAGAAAACCAAGCGGACGGTGCTTACGCTGCGGAGAACTTCATGTTTGAACATGAGGACATTTGGAGTGAATGGGTCAGTGCAGACGTAAAAGAAAAACTAGTAACGGCTCTAGACGACTTATAATTCCTAACCATTTCGAGCATAACAAAAGGGAGGTCCTCTCCTCCCTTTTAACTATCTTCCGCGATACAACGAGTACAAAACTATGGCTGATTCTTCCTGGTTAACTGAATTTCCAGATATGAGTCGTCGTGAATTATTGACGATTCGAAAAACCCTAGACGGTCTTTATCGAGACTTTTCCCGCGAATATGGCGACACCATCGAGTCCTTATTTGATCCCCTACTGCAATTTTTAATCTGGTTTGAAGATCTCCTTATCAGCACCCCTTGGTGGTTAGTTTTAGGGGTTATTATTGCCGTTGTGTATGGCGCAACACGCTCATGGAAACTCAGTACTGGCGTCCTCGTATCCATGCTATTGATCGGCTACTTCGGCATGTGGGAAGACACCATGCGCACCTTGAGTATCATTACCGTGTGTACGCTGTTGTCGATCATATTAGGAATCCCTATCGGCATACTCATGTCCCGATCTGATAAAGCCCAATCTGTTATGACACCGTTACTGGATATCATGCAAACCATGCCAGCCTTTGTGTATCTGATCCCTGTCGTGATGTTACTGGGTATTGGTAAAATTCCAGGTGTTATTGCTGTCGTAATTTACGCTATTCCACCCGTGATTCGATTAACAAACCTAGGTATCCGCTTGGTCAGTAGAGAGACCCTTGAAGCGGCAACAGCCTATGGTGCCACGCCTACCCAGCGACTGTTCGGTGTGCAATTGCCTCTCGCAATGCCTACCATCATGGCAGGCATTAACCAAACCATTATGATGGCTTTAGCCATGGTCGTCATCGCTTCCATGATCGGTGTAAAAGGCCTTGGCCAGCCCGTATTAAAGTCCATAACCAACCAATATTTCACTTTAGGTTTATTAAATGGCCTAGCCATCGTAGCCCTAGCGATTATGTTTGACCGTGTTTCTCAAAGTTACGCCAAACGCTCACAAAGACATTTAGAAGGACGAGATCATGGCTAATTCTGATACCAACACTTTGATCGAAATCGAAGGCCTATATCAAATCTTCGGCCCCACCCCTGAAAAGGTCCTGCCAAAGGTAAAAGCAGGAGCAAGCAAAGAAGAAGTACTCGCAGACACGGGCCACACCGTGGGACTACAAGATATTAATATGACCATAGGTCGTGGTGAAATCTTCGTTATCATGGGGTTGTCTGGGTCGGGAAAGTCCACCTTAATCCGTCACTTCAATCGATTGATCGACCCCACAGCGGGCAAGATTAAAGTCAATGATGACGATATTATGCAGCTTCCCATGAAAGAGCTAACCGAGTTTCGTCGCCATAAAATGTCCATGGTTTTCCAGCATTTTGGGTTATTCCCCCATCGCACTGTTGTCGAAAACGTGGGCTATGGTCTGTCTGTTAAAGGCGTAAAAAAACCAGAATGGGAAGGTAAAGCCAAAGACTGGCTAGAGACCGTTGGCCTGTCAGGATATGAAGATCAATACCCATCCCAGCTATCAGGTGGTCAACAACAACGAGTAGGCTTAGCTCGAGCCTTATGTACCGATGCAGAAATTCTACTCATGGATGAAGCCTTTTCGGCACTGGATCCTTTAATCCGCTACGAGATGCAAACCCAGCTCATAGAGTTACAAGAGAATCTGCATAAGACCATTATCTTTATCACCCATGACCTGGATGAAGCTTTACGTTTAGGCGATAGAATTGCCGTTTTAAAAGATGGCAAACTGGTACAAGTCGGCAAGCCTGTAGACATTGTGTTAAACCCAGCAGACGACTATGTGAAAGCTTTCGCCAAAGATGTGAACCGAGCTCGCGCCCTGCTCGTCAGAAACATCATGAACCCAGAAGCGCCTGTCGTTAACGAAAATAATCCGGAGCAATTAAAAGAGATATTAGAGCGTACGGGCTTTGCCTATCGCCAAACGGATGACAAGGTTGAGTACGTATCAAAATCATGGATAGAGGGTGATAGCGTGACCTGGGATACATTACCTTGGTCGCAAGTAAAAAGCTTGAAGCGCAATGCTTTGCTACAAGACGTCCTTCCCGATATGCTGACCACAGTAGAACCTCTACCAGTGTTGGACAGCAAACAACAAATATGTGGTTTTTTAACTAATGAGAAGCTCGCCAGTATCTTATCAGTGCGGGCTGAAGAAAACGTCGCTTAAACAAAAACGCCTCCTAGGGAGGCGTTTTTTATGGGAAATAGGTAGGCTCTTGATCCGATTGCCAAGCTGGGTATTTTTTCATGATACGTTGAAATAATTCCCCCTCTAGCAAGCCATTTAGCCATCGTCGCAATGCGGGGTAATGACTCTGTTCAAACCACTTCGAGTCGACTCCAGCAAACTGGCGTATAAACGGAAACACAGCGATATCCGCCAACGACAAAGTGTCTCCTCGCAAATATGCCTGATGGGAGAGACGAGATTCTATCCGCTTCAGAAAACGCTCTCCCTTTTCGCGATAAAAAGTTTCAGTGTGCTCAGGGTGGCGGTCCGCATATTTATAGCGGTCTAGCCAAGGTTTAAAGCAATCATCGTTGAAACGAATCCAAGCCATTATATTGGCTTGCAGCTTGCCATCATTTGGCCAGAGACAATTGATGACTTCTTTATCCTCGGCCCGCTCTAATGCCCAAAAGATAATATCTAAGCTTTCAGGATAACGCTGACCGTCATCTAGTAATTGTGGCACGGTCGAGCGCCCACCAAGCTCTAGGAGTTCCGCTGGTTTATTTTTGAGTACCACCTCACGTAATTGCACAGGAACGTCCAAGTATGCAATGGCATAACGGGCTCTCATAGCATAAGGGCAACGGCGGAAACTGTATAAGATAGAAGACAAAAATTTCCCCTAATTAATGAATAACGCGCAACACTGAGGACATTGAGATTTTTATTTACCACATGAGGTCATCGGGGATCTGAAACTCAGCATATGGGTCATCTTCATCGGATTCAGTGTCTTGCTTCACGTTATGAACCAAAATCATCTCCGGGGCTTTTTCGCTAATCTTTTCCGCCACACCATGGGGAATGATCTCGTATTGGCCCTCTAATTTAGCAATTGCCAGACGACCTTCAGAAAGATCCTTATGTAGTGTCTCTGAGATATACAGCTTCTTCACTAATTTCTCGTCGGTGAAGTTATAGGCAATATCCCCTTCTCCTTTTGACACTCGATTTTGCAAGATAAATTGACGGATTTGCCCCAAAACAGCTTTATGTTCAATCTCTTGCTGGCGAGCAAGATTTAACGCCTTATCACGGGCAATTTTCTCTTCTTTTTGTTGCTTCAACTCTGCTTGGCGAGCCAACTCTGCACTGTTGTCTAATTGGCCTTTTTTCATCTTCTGCTTTGTTTGAAGCTTCTCAGCCTTAATCTTCTTGGCTTTTTTCTTATCAACAATACCTGCTCCCATAAGCTGTTCTTGCAGGGACTTCGCCATATCAAACCTCTATCTGTACACGATACGTAAAAACAATAATACAAAATCTACTATAGCGCTTATGATAACGAATCTATGGATATTAATCCTAATTTCAAAGAACATATCCTGATACAAGAGTCGCTTTTCGCCACACAGGCGTGAGATAACATTCCCAATACTTAACAGCAACACTATGCATCACGCACGATTTATAATATTCCTGACCATTACGCTATTTTATTCAATCCAAAGTTACGGGAGCACAGACTTCGCCCTGATCCAACAGCAAGGACAACTTGCAAACGATACCTATCTTCCCCCTACAGAGTTAGAAGCGGCTCTCAAGCTACAGGAGCAGGTTTTAATTCATCAAAATATCATGCCTGGATCCAATGTTAGTTACTTTCTAAGCCGATCTCAGGGTGCTCAAACACTCTCTATCCGAGGCACCGCCAACCTAGAGAACGCTTTAGTAGACCTTAACTTATCATTGCGCGATAACAAGACACTGAACATCAAACTCCACCAAGGCTTTGCCTCGGCTGCTGTAGCCGTCTATAACGATGTACAGCCCTTTCTTGACCTAAATGAACCCATTTACATTACTGGGCATAGTTTAGGTGGGGCGATCGCCGTCATCCTAGGCATGTACTTATCTTTGGAAGATGCTCAAATCAGCCAAATAGTGACCTTCGGACAACCTAAAGTAACCAACGTGACCGGAGCCAATGCATTTAGCCAATTGCCGCTAATCAGAGTAGTTAACCAAAGCGATATCGTGCCTTTAGTCCCTCCCATCAGCCCAATGCAAATCAAAGATCTAGACATCTTCTGGCATATGGGAAGTGAGATCATTCTCAATGGGAGTAACGAATTCTCTATCACAAGTGGTATCAAAAGCGCCCTACGTGCCACCAAGTTCACCACATCTATCCCAAATCAGGCGAACCTTATCGCCCATAAAATGGATACCTACCTCACCCACATCAGCCAGTTACGCAAAGGGGCTGTTGAAGTACCTTATAAAATGGGCATTGACCTATTTGGAGTCTCTATCGATTAACAAGCAAACCTCACTGTTTGCTAAACAAGGTTAAAGGGCACTGCTAGTAACACCTAGCACACACCGATACCCCATCCTAACCTTCCCCTTTTCAAGGGGTAGGCTAGGATAGTGATCGGACTCGTAGGGGTCGGATCCCTATACTATTAGGGATTACCTGAAACTGATCTACGTAAAGGGATCTGACCCCTTTATAGAAGCGGACTCACGCACTGAGGTCTCAGGTTCCTTCCTCTTTTCAAGGGGAAGGCTAGGATGGGGATCGGACTAGTAGGGGTCGGATCCCAATACTATTAGGGATTACTTGAAACTAATGTACGTAAAGGGATCTGACCCCTTTATAGAAGCGTACTCACGCACTGAGGTCTCATGCCCCTTCTCCATTTTAACGGGAAGGCTAGGATGGGGGTCGGGCTCATAGGGGTCAGATCCCAATACTATTAGGGATTGCCAGAAACTGATCTACGTAAAGGGATCTGACCCCTTTATAGAAGCGGACTCACGCACTGAGGTCTCATGTTCCTTCCCCTTTTTAAGGGGAAGGCTAGGATGGGGTTAATCTGCCTCGTCATTAATGTAAACGACCTACAATGATCTGACGCTGCGCGTCATCCCCTGCGGGCATCCTTCGGATGTCTGTCACTGGCTCCTACGGAGCATGGTGTCATCACATGGATCCATTGTAGTGGACAGACAGGTGACGTGATTCAAAACGAAAAAACCCCGCCCTGCTTCGCAGGACGGGGTTCTTTTCATTTGAAGCTTGACGACGACCTACTCTCACATGGGATCTCCCACACTACCATCGGCGATGGCGCTTTTCACTTCTGAGTTCGGGATGGGATCAGGTGGTTCAACGCCTCTATGATCGTCAAGCAAACTGGTATGCGTTTTACCGCAAATTCGTTAACTTGAGTCTTCAACAATTAGACTTTTTTGAAACAGTCGATAACCAAGTCATCAAACCGGTACCTCCAAGGATGGAGGCAATACTGATAATTGTCTGGAACAATTTCAGTACTATCGTAAATTCTTTGTAGTTCACTCTGTTTTCTTCAGAGCTAGCAAAACCACTTTGGTGTTATATGGTCAAGCCTCACGAGCAATTAGTA
>NZ_JBHTMN010000016.1:0-45796 GCF_042679525.1 Rhodanobacter aciditrophus | reverse complement strand
AACAGGCTTTTGTTTGCACACTAAGCATGGCACATAGTTAGGAGGGCGAGTCCATCTTATTTCCCACTGTAGTTGGTTGTTAGGTTTTTAGATTGCACAAAAAAGCCCGCTTGGTTAAGCGGGCTTTGGTGTTTGTTTCAAGACTATTGGTAATTAGTCTTCGATCAAAATACGCAACATACGACGAAGTGGCTCTGCAGCCCCCCAAAGTAGTTGGTCACCTACTGAGAAGGCGCTGATGTACTCAGGCCCCATGTTCAGTTTACGGATACGACCCACTGGGATGTTTAGAGTACCAGTCGCAACAGTTGGCGTTAGACGCTGCATTGTTGCTTCTTTGTCGTTTGGCACTACGTCTACCCATTGGTTGTGCTCAGCAAGCAAGCCTTCGATATCCGCTACTGGGATGTCTTTGTTTAGCTTGATGGTGTACGCCTGACTGTGACAACGCATTGCACCGATACGAACACATAGACCATCAACTGGGATTGGGTTGCCGTCGATACCTAGGATCTTGTTACATTCAGCCTGTGCTTTCCACTCTTCACGGCTTTGGCCGTTATCAAGTTGGCTGTCGATGTATGGGATCAAAGAGCCTGCTAGTGGTACGCCGAACTGATCAGTCGGAAGCGTACCAGAGCGCATTTTCTCTGCCACTTTACGGTCGATATCCAGGATCGCACTGGCTGGGTCAGCAAGCTCGTTTGCCACTTCTGCGTTAAGCAAACCAAATTGGTTCAGTAGCTCACGCATGTGACGGGCACCGCCACCAGACGCTGCTTGGTATGTCATGGAAGTCATCCACTCAATGTGACCTTTTTCAAACAGGCCACCAAGCGCAAGAAGCATCAATGAAACAGTACAGTTACCACCCACGTAGGTTTTAACGCCATCTTTTAGACCTTGCTTGATAACGTTTTGGTTTACTGGATCCAGTACGATGATGGCGTCTTTGTCCATACGAAGTGAAGACGCCGCGTCGATCCAGTAACCATTCCAACCAGCCTCACGCAACTGTGGGTAGACCGCTTTGGTGTAGTCACCACCTTGACACGTAATAATGACGTCCATCTTCTTTAATGACTCAATGTCCATTGCGTCTTGAAGAAGCGGAATGTCCTTACCAATATCTGGGCCCGCTTGGCCCGTTTGGGACGTGGAGAAAAACACCGGATCAATATGATCAAAGTCGTTCTCATCACGCATACGTTTCATCAGCACAGAACCAACCATTCCGCGCCAGCCGACTAAACCTACAGTTTGTTTTGACATGGTTATTTTACCTTTTTTTGGGTGGGCCCACTCATACCAAGAGCAGTATCCCGAGTTAATGCCTATTTTAGGCTTTTAATGCAGCAAGCACAGCGTCACCCATTTGGGACGTGCTTACTGGTTTGCTTCCCTGTGAAGCAATATCTGCTGTACGTAGACCTTGGTCTAATACATCGCTCACCGCTTTTTCGATCGCATCAGCTGCGTCTTTAGCGTCCAGCGAGTAACGCAACATCATAGCAACAGAAAGGATTGTCGCCAATGGATTAGCGATGCCCTTCCCTGCAATGTCTGGTGCAGAGCCATGACAAGGCTCGTACATACCGCGACCTTCTGCGTTAAGTGATGCAGAAGGTAACATACCGATAGAACCTGTCAACATGGCAGCGGCGTCAGATAGGATATCGCCGAACATATTACCGGTCACCATGACGTCAAATTGTTTCGGTGCGCGGACCAATTGCATTGCTGCGTTGTCCACCAACATGTGAGAAAGCTCTACGTCTGGGTATTCTTTAGCGACTTCTTCCATCACTTCTTTCCAAAGCACGGTGACTTCCAGTACGTTGGATTTATCGATTGAACAAACACGTTTGCCACGCTGACGTGCTGCTTCGAATGCAGAGCGTGCAATACGGCGGATTTCAGATTCGCTGTACACGTAAGTGTTGAAGCCTTCTCGCTCGCCATTTTCTAGGGTGCGAATACCACGTGGTTGACCGAAGTAAATACCACCTGTCAATTCACGTACGATCAGGATATCCAAGCCCGCTACGATTTCTGGCTTCAAGCTGGACGCATCTGCCAATTGTGGGTAAAGGATTGCAGGACGTAGGTTAGCGAATAACTCTAGGTTAGAACGCAAGCCTAGTAGGCCTTTTTCTGGACGTACAGACATATCCAGACCATCCCATTTCGGGCCGCCTACTGCGCCAAGCAAGATGGCATCTGCTGCTTTCGCTTTAGTAAGGGTTTCTTCTGGAAGTGGCGAGCCCGTTTCGTCATAAGCAGAACCCCCCACCAAAGCAGATGAGTGCTCAATGTCCAAGTTAAATGAAGCGTTTACGGCGTCCAATACGCGTACCGCCTGCTCTACGATCTCTGGACCAATACCGTCACCCGGCAAAACTAATACTTGTTTAGACATGTTCATTCCTTACAATGAGCGCGCTTCGAACAACCAAGGCGCTTGTTTCATGCGTTTTTCTTCGTAGGCGTGGATCGCATCAGACTCTTGTAACGTCAAGCCGATGTCATCTAGGCCGTTAAGCAAGCAGTGCTTACGGAAAGCATCTACTTCAAATTCAAATTCGGTGCCACTTGGGGTGACAACTTTTTGTGACTCTAAGTCTACGGTTAACTCGTATCCTTCGGATGCAGCCACTTCTTTGAATAGCTGATCCACTTCTTCTTCCTTCAAAACAATCGGCAATAGACCGTTTTTAAAGCAGTTATTGTAGAAAATGTCTGCAAAACTCGGGGCGATCACAGCACGGATACCGTAATCATCCAGTGCCCAAGGCGCGTGCTCACGGCTAGAGCCACAACCAAAGTTGTTACGGGCCAGTAAAACACTGGTACCTTGGTAACGAGGCAAGTTCAATACGAAGTCTTGGCGCAATGGGCGACCAGTGCATTCTTGGTCAGGCTGGCCTTCGTCTTCGTAACGTAACTCGTCAAATAAATTTTTACCGAAGCCAGTACGCTTGATGGATTTCAAGAACTGCTTTGGAATGATCATGTCGGTGTCGACGTTGGCCAAATCTAGCGGCGCTGCGATACCTGTGTGTTTCGTAAATGGGCGCATTCTAGACTCCTATTGTTTAACCAATTCGTTTACGTCAACAAAGTGACCGGCAATCGCTGCAGCGGCAGCCATGGCTGGGCTTACTAAGTGCGTACGACCACCAAAACCTTGGCGACCTTCGAAGTTACGGTTAGACGTTGATGCACAGTGCTCACCTTGTCCTAGTTTGTCAGCGTTCATGGCCAAACACATAGAACAACCCGGCTCGCGCCACTCAAGCCCCGCTTCCGTGAAGATTTTGTCTAAGCCTTCTTGCTCCGCTTGCGCTTTCACTAAGCCTGAGCCAGGGACAACGATGGCCTGCTTCAAGGACGAAGCCACTTTACGGCCTTTTACCACTTCTGCAGCAGAGCGTAAGTCTTCAATACGAGAGTTAGTACAAGAACCAATGAACACTCGGTCCAAGGTAATGTCAGCCAAGGTGGATTTACCTTCCAAGCCCATGTATTTCCATGCGCGAGCATAGCCTTCACGTTTTACTTGGTCGTCTTGATCTTCTGGACGGGGGATCGGTTGATCAATTGCGATCACCATCTCAGGAGATGTACCCCAGGTCACTTGAGGCTTGATGTCTTCCGCTTTAAGTACAACCACTTCGTCAAATTCTGCATCCGTGTCAGACACTAGGTCTTGCCACGCTTCAACAGCCATATCCCAGTGAGCGCCTCGAGGGGCATAAGGACGATTCGCCACGTAGTCGATGGTCGTCTGGTCAACGGCAATCAAGCCGACACGTGCGCCCGCTTCAATGGCCATGTTACAAACGGTCATACGACCTTCCATTGACAAAGACTGGATAGCAGAGCCGCCAAATTCAATAGCGTAGCCCGTACCACCAGCGGTGCCGATCGCACCGATGATAGCCAAGACAACGTCTTTTGCTGTCACGTAAGAGGACAATTCACCGTCCACACGAACAAGCATGTTGCGCATTTTCTTTTGCACCAAACATTGAGTGGCCAATACGTGCTCAACTTCAGACGTACCGATACCGTGGGCCAAAGCCCCAAACGCACCGTGAGTCGATGTGTGAGAGTCACCACATACAACCGTCATACCTGGCAAGGTAGCGCCCTGCTCTGGGCCCACTACGTGTACGATGCCTTGACGAGCATCGGTCATTTTGAATTCTGTAATACCAAATTCATCACAGTTGTCATCCAAGGTGGTGACTTGGATTTTAGATACTGGGTCAGCAATACCATTCACACCGCTCTTACGCTCTTCCACAGTCGTTGGAACGTTGTGATCTGGGGTTGCCAAGCTTGAGGATAATCTCCAAGGTTTACGGCCGTGCATACGCAAGCCTTCAAATGCCTGTGGAGACGTTACTTCGTGTAGTAGCTGCAAGTCGATGTAGATTAGTGCACTACCATCGTTACGCTGCTGGACAAGGTGGCTGTCCCACAACTTGTCATAAAGAGTTTTGCCTGCCATTTTTCTCTCTCCTAAATATGCATTGCGTTATGGTACTCAGTCCTTTTAAATTACTCCAATTCATATTTTTCATGTTTTGGATAATTATTTGGAATGATGGACATTACCGAACTGCTGACTTTTATCAAAGTCGCCGAAACCGAATCCTTCTCCGATGCTGCAGAGGCTCTTTTTGTCACCCAACCCGCAGTGAGCAAACGTGTGGCGGCATTAGAATCAAGCCTCAACGTGAAGCTGTTTGATCGTATTGGCCGGAAGGTACAGCTCACAGAGTTTGGTCATCGACTGCTGCCAAAGGCCCGCCGTATTGCAGAAGACCTGTCAGACATCAAACGCAGTATGTCCCTGCAAATGGAAGATGTAACAGGTGAGCTACACATCACTACCAGCCACCATATTGGCCTCCATCGATTACCAAATACCTTGAAAGCCTTCCAACAACGCTACCCACAAGCGGAGATCAAGATTGACTTCACTCAATCCGAAGAAGCTCATAGACAAGTGCTAAAAGGGGAAGCTGAAATTGGAGTCATCACCCTTTCAGGGCAATCTGAGCAGATGCTGACCGCCATACCCATTTGGTCTGACCCCTTAAAATGTGTGGTAAGCGTAGACCATCCCCTTGCCCAACGGACAGAAGTGGATGTGGTGGAACTCGCTAAGTATCCGTGCTTATTACCCCACGACAACACCTTTACTCGGCAAATTGCGGAGAAGGTACTAGCAGTGCACGGGGTGCGTCCTCAAGTACGTATGAGTACCAATAATTTGGAAACCCTCGCCATGCTGGCCAGTATTGGTTGGGGCTGGTCCCTTATCCCGTCTACCGTAGTGGGGGATCAACTAGTGGAGCTTAATCTGCCCGCACTCAACGTCGAACGTAAGCTGGGCATTATTCATCACAGACAACGCACCTTGAGCCAGGCAGCCAGTGCATTTATCGCCATGCTTCAAGATGCGTCGTCAGAGCGACCTCTTATCCCATAAAAAAAAGAGTCGCACTGGGCGACTCTTTTCGTTCTGACTAAACAAGAAATTAAATTACTTCAATTCTTGTCGTGCCTGTGATGCCATGCGCACATAGGCGTTGGCTTCACCATAGTTGTTATAACCATCAACACGCTGCAACACTTCAAAGAACACACCACTCACTTCTTCCGTATAACAGTGGAAGAAGGCACCGTCTTCGTTTTCGTCGTACATGATATTGTGATCTTGTAGCTTCCTAATCAACGCTGGCTCAAGACCCAAGCGCGCTTCTAGATCACGGTAGTAGTTATCTGGGATCGGCAATTGTTTTTCCTGATCCATGTTTTTAACTGCAGCAAAGATGTCCTGACAAGCGAAGGCGATTTGATGTACACCAGAGCCCCCCGCTTTTTTCATAAAGCGCTCTGCTGAGGCGGAACGTGCGTTGGTCATATTGATTGGGATACGCACAGACTTACTCTTATTGGTCGCCGTACGACTTACCACCAAGCCATGAATGTCTGGCAAATCTTGTTTTGGTTCAATATCAAAACCGAAGACAGATTTGTAGAAAAAGCCTGCGGATAAGAAGTCTACGTTAGACACGGTTTGTCCAATGTGATCCACACGGGTTAAACCAACACCTTGCTCCCCTTTCACGCCTTCGATTTCTTCAAAATCCACATCAAAGAAGCGGTAACGGCTATTCGCACCCACAAGGTAAACCAAGCTGTCGCCAATACCACGGATTGCTGGGATGTTTAGTTCACCCGGACCCGCTTGGTTGGTAAAACGCTCAGCACGGTAACGCTCAGCCATAGTAAGAGTTTCTTTTACGTTTTCTGTCGTGAAACCTAAGGCACAGACCGACACACCGTGTTTTTGGAAATGCTCATGGGCTTGGCTAGCGGATTCACGATTCAAAATCAGGTTGATGTCCCCTTGGCGCATCAAACTTACGTTTTTAGACACGTGTTTATGGGTCTCATGGAAACCGAGTTGCGCCAGTGTTTTGATTAAGTCCTCACCGGCTTCCCCTTCAATGGCGAATTCGATGAACTCGATCTCTTTCACTTCTGGGACAGTAATGGGCTTGGACTTAGGCTCTTCTGCAGACACCGTTTGATCGTCTAACCAGATCAATGAACGCATGCCATCAATGGCTTTTGCAATCGGTGAAGAAGAACGAAATTCGTCGTTAAAGATTTCATGGGACAAGTAGTCGTTAAAGCCTTTGTCTTTCAGAACTTGAAGGAATTCGACCACTGGCATGTCTCCTTGACCAGGGAAACAGCGGGAATGACGACTATAAGTCAGATAATCTTGGCGCGGCATGATTGGAGCATCCGCCACTTGAACCAACGCGATTTTATCAACTGGGATTTCATCACGTAGGCAATCCAGTGTGTTGCCACGGGAATACATGTGGAAGGTATCTAGGTTAATCCCCAAGTTTGGGTGATCGGTACGTTTTACCAAGTCCCATGCGTCCATGTAATCGGCAATATGATAACCCCAAGCCAAGGCTTCGTAGCCTAGCATAATGCCTTCTTTTTCGGCCATTTCCGCTAGAAATCGGAGATCTGCTGCACACAAATCACGGTCACCAGAAGCGTAAGATTGCACGTTACTACACATAAGCAAACGGCTAGTACCCAACTCATGGGCCACATCCATCTTACGCTTTAACATTTCACGTTTTTGTTGGCGTAAACGCTCTGGCATGCCCTCCATATCTCGAAATGGCTGGAGTGCGATAATTTCTAGCCCCAGATCATCTGCCATTTTACGGACTTCACGGGGAGAGCGTTCGTATTGGGTGAGGTCATTTTCGAAGATTTCAACGCCGTCGAAGCCTGCTTCTGCAGCCGCTTCAAGCTTTTCTTTTAAGGTGCCAGAGATGGTGACCGTTGCGAGCGCAGTTTTCATGGTACGCCTCTTATTACATATCAGTTTGGTTATATTAAAAAGACAGATTTTTATGAAACCTATCATTTAAGTTATTTAATTGCTGTACACAAAGGATATCCGCCTTCTTTGTATACCGTTAATGAAATAAGACATTAAAAATAATACCAAAATGGAATACATACAGACTTACTATCCAGCTATCCTTAGTATAGATTGCCTTTATAGAATCTGGTCACACATTCACCCCCTCAGTTCGTTGGCCATTTGGAGACCCCCATGCTTGAGAACCGCATCAAATACCGCCACCTGCAATGCTTCTTAGAAGTGACACGCCAAGGCAGTGTGGTTCGCGCCGCCGATGCCCTATCTTTGACTCAACCAGCAGTCTCCAAGAAACTAAAAGAGTTGGAAGAAATTCTCGGGGTGCGTCTCTTAGAGCGCAGTAAAAAAGGCATCGAGCTAACAGCTTTTGGTAATGTGTTTTTAGAACATGCCAGCACCAGTGTTGCAGCATTGCGTGAAGGGGCTGAACGTGTCGCCCAAGCGCAACAAAAAGGGGTAAGTCACATCAGTATCGGGGTGTTACCTACCGTAGCCACAAGTGTCTTACCTGAAGCAGTAAAACGGTTTCGTGAAGGGGGTGTCGACGCCAGATTGCACTTGGTGACGGGCTCCAACTCCTTGCTTATGAGCCAATTACGCGTGGGTGAACTGGATTTAGTGGTAGGCCGTTTAGGTATGCCAGAAGCCATGTCTGGCCTCTCCTTTCAGCACCTTTATTCAGAGCAAGTGGCCTTTGCTGTTCGCCCTGAACACCCGCTTTTGACGAAATCCAACTTCCAAGTAGCAGACATATCAGATTACACTGTGCTCTACCCACCGAAGGATTCGATTACCGCGCCATCTGTTGATCGATTCCTTTTGTCGCAAGGCGTTGGCAATATTTCAGATCGAATCGACACCATTTCGGACTCCTTTGGTAAAGAGTTCTTACGTATGAGTAATGCGATTTTTATTATCTCCCGTGGTGTTGTTGCCCGAGAAATCGCTGATGGTGAATTAGCAGAACTACCGGTTGATACGAAAGAAACCCTCGGCCCAGTAGGCTTAACCACTCGGGCGGATGCCGCACCTTCAATGCTATTGCAGCTTTTTATGAATGCCGTGCGCGACACAGCCAAAACGTTAGACAATTACTACAATCCTCAAGACCATTAATCGTCTAACTTTTCCTTTGCATTGATTTGGCTTTTGCCAGATAAGGACATTTGATAGACCTATGGGAAACATACTTACCACCACTGCCCCTATTTTCATTCTAATGATTTTGGGCTTCATTGCCGTAAGAACCAAGCTGGTCTCTGAAGATGGCATGGTCAGCATGTCCAAGGTGGTGATCTACTTCACCCTCCCTGCTCTCATTTTCAGCACCCTTGCTCGGATGGAGTTTGACGAGGTCATCATCCCATCGTATTTCTTTGGCTATATGATTGGCTCACTCATCATGCTGTTTGGGGGCTTATTCTTATACAGTAAGATTTTCAAACGCCCTTTGAGCGAATCCACCATTCGGGGCGTGGGCATGGCAAACTCTAACTCTGCCTTCTTCGCTTACCCAGTGATGCTTCTTGCGTTCAGCAACCCGCCCACAGCGGCCTTTACCATGGCGCTGATCATCGAAAACATTGTCGTATTACCCGTGACCTTTATGATTCTAGAATTCAGCTCTTCACAAGGAGGAGACAGAAGCACTTGGTCCATGCTTAAGGCCACCGCAAAACGATTGACAAAAAACCCGCTCATTATTGCGGTCACGGCGGGATTAGTCGCGTCAAATCTCCATGTAGACTTACCTGCCACGGCAGACCGGGTGCTAGTAATGCTGTCTGGCGCCTCTGCGACGCTGGCCTTGATCGTGCTTGGGGGCTCTTTGGTTGGAAATAGCGTTAAAGGAAATGCCCGTGACATTACGATAGTGACTTTCGGAAAGTTAGTGCTTCACCCTATTGCCGTAGGCGTCATGCTGTTTTTGATGCCAGGGGTGGATAAGACGATGATTTTAGGGGGCATCTTAATTGCCGCAGTTCCTATGATGAGCATCTATCCTATTATTGGCAGTGCTTATGGACAGCGCGCCATCTGTGCCAGCACTTTATTAGTCACTACCATCGCTTCTTTCTTTACCTTGATGGTGGTTTTGCAAGTACTGAGCATTCAATAGCTATCAAATACTTATCATTAAAAAAACTGTCCCACATAAAAAAGCCGTCTCGCTTTCGCTGACGGCTTTTTTGTGTCTCTCGTAAATCAGATATAGATTACGAAAGCTTGTTAACCAAACCTTGAATACCCAAGGCATAACCTTGGACACCAAATCCAACAATGATGCCAGTAGCACAAGGGGAAATGTAAGAATGATGACGGAAGGACTCACGGGCGTGAACGTTAGAAATATGCACTTCAATCACAGGCACTTCAGCACCTTTGATGGCGTCATGCAAAGCAATCGATGTATGAGTGTAGGCACCTGGGTTAAATACCACACCTAAGACTTTACCTTCTTTAATAAGACGGCCTGCTTCATGGATGCTATCGATTAGCACTCCTTCATGATTAGACTGACGAAAGTCGATGTCGTGGCCATATTGCTTTGCCGTTTCGATACATAGGGCCTCAACATCCGCAAGGGTTTCGTGCCCGTATTGGTCTGGCTCACGCTGACCAAGAAGGTTCAAATTAGGGCCGTTCATAACGATAATTGTTGCCATAGGATTCTTCCTCAAATAAACAAGCTCATTTCTAAATGAGCGTAAAAACGAGATTATGATCCGGGGTTATTAGCGCCTTGTGCAATGTGATGCTTTAACATTGCTATGGCTCCGGGCACATCTCCTTGCATGATTCTTTCTAGCAATTCTTTATGCTCCCCAAGGGATTTGCTTCCCCTAAAGGGACGCTTCTGCAACGCCAGAAGCTGATAACGCATATACTGTTCAATGATGGATCCGTGGTAGCGGATCATCTGGTGAGACCCACAGTTTGCTACCATTGTCATATGAAAGTCTCGGTCAGCACGCTCCCAAGCCTGAACGTGAGCACGCTCATCTTGAAGCATTAACTCTTCCATACAGCTTAAACGATAATGGGCAGCCACCATCTCCGATTTCCATGCAAGCAGGCCCGAAGAATTGGTCATAGACTTTTCAAGTCCCGTGGTTTCTAACATGGTGCGCAGCTCCAGTAGCTCATATAGGTCGTCTTTCGACACCATTTGAACACTGAAACCTTTTTGATCGATGAAGCGCACGAACCCATCCGACACCAGTCGCATCAGTGCTTCGCGCAGTGTATTGACGCTGGCGCCATAACGCGCCTTTAGAAGGTTAAGCTTAAGCTTTGCCCCAGGAGTAAGTTGCCCTGTCATGATGTCGGTACGCAATTGCTCGTACACAGATTGGCCAACTAATTTCTTTTCTACAGTTTCTAGCATGTGCGGATTCGGGCTCTTATGATTTTTTATACCCAAATATCAACTCACTGATATTTAGCGACTGTATTCTAAACAGGAATACAGTCGCTGTTAACTGGCAAACACAATAATAAACATTGCGTTTAAATAAGTGAGCTGACGATCTCGTATTTTTCCCAGAACTCATTCCAAACCGGCTCTATGTTTTGCACTGGCTGTCCGGTGAAGATCTCGAATGCATCAATGCCCTGATAGAAGAAGAGATCGAAACCAGAGACCACTTTTAATCCTGCGCTGTTGGCAGCCATCAGAAACTCTGTGTCGATCGGAGTATAAACCGCATCAAACGCCCAAGACTGATCGCCGAAGTGCTCTGGAGCCAAAGGAATACCTGGTGTGGTGTAATGCCCTACAGGAGTACAGTTAACCAAGCCATCAGCAGCTTTTGCAGCCTCACCAACCGCTTCAGCGGGCACATATCTAGCACTGTATCCCGCTTCATTGATCGCATCGACTAAGGATTGAGCACCGGCAGGATTAAGGTCGGATACCATCACTTCCGTAGCACCCACTTCAAATAAGGCGAAACCAATTGCACGGCCGACACCACCAGCGCCAATAAGCAAAACCTTACCAGCAGGCAAATCCCCTACACGACCACGGTAACCACGAATGAAGCCTGTGTAATCAGTGTTAAAGGCTGAAATCTTGCCATCTTTGATACGAAGAGTGTTGCTGGCACCTGTTTTAAGCACAGCATCATTCACTTCATCAGCGCGCTCAATGGCAATTTGTTTATATGGGAAGGTGACGTTCGTACCTGTAAATCCTTCTACCAACATCTCATCCAGCTTCTTGCTGAAGGCTTCAGGACTACTGTCTGTTGGAATTTGCAGATCATAAGTGACAGGTAGATTGTTTAGAGCACCCAACATTCTGTGCAAAGCAGGAGAACGTGAGGCGTTGATGTTTTGACCAATTAAGCCGAGTTTATACATTATTGTTATCCCCAGGTGGAACGAGGCAGCTTACCGCTGCCAATCTTTCAAATATTGAATATTAGCAAAAGTATCCTATATTTTTGAAATGGGTCAAATAACGATTTCGTTATATTTGCAACTCAAAAAGTCAATTATGTTTTGTGTAAGCCCTCTAACCCAAGCACGCCACGACTTTGCAGAAACTGAGCTATATTAATACTTATTATGGAATTGCCATTCATTTTTGATATAGTCATCTAAATTTCGTTGCTTCAAGGTACCAAGATGGACATGCAAATCCCCAACCTCAGACACTTGAGAGTCTTTCTTTCGGTGACCGAACTGAAAAGCATTACCCGTGCATCAGAAAGTATCTATTTGTCCCAACCCGCCATCACACAAGCCATTGCCAAGCTAGAAAAGCTACTTGGTGTCTCTTTATTTGAACGGCACTCTGATGGCATGTATCCCACCATTGCAGGGGAAGCTTGGCAAAAGCGTGTGTCACGGGCGTTGGATTATTTAAATGACGCAACAGACGATATTTTAAAAGAGCATAATCCTCGTGATGCGGTGCCTAAGAACATGATGGCTCAAATTAGCACGACCCAACTCAAGGCGTTGGTTGCTGTCTGTGAAGCCCAAAACTTTAGCATCGCAAGCCGTAACCTAGGTGTGTCCCAGTCCTCTGTACACCGTGCCGCCCGGGATCTTGAAAAACTGCTAAGTGTCACCTTATTTGAGAAAAACAGCATTGGTATCAGTGCTACTCGGGCTGCCAAAACCCTATCCAAAGCCACTAAGCTTGCATTCAGTGAGTTGCGCCAAGGGGTTTATGAAATCAATGCCCTGCAGTTTCGAGATGTCAGTACCATCTCCATTGGCAGTATGCCTTTGGCTCGTACCACCATACTGCCGAAATCCATTTTGAAATTTAACGAACGTCATCCGGATGTGAACGTTAAAGTCATCGAAGGCCCCTACCCTGACCTGTTACAGCATTTACGCCAAGGGGATATCGATATGATTTTGGGAGCCCTGCGCTACCCATCTCCTGCGGATGATGTGGTTCAAGAAGCCCTATGGAACCCCCCTTTAGCCATTGTTTGCCGTAAAGGGCATCCGCTGTTATCACAGACTAAGGTAAGTGCCGCCGATCTGGCGAAATACGCTTGGGTAGTACCTGCGGAAAAAACGCCAACAAGACAGGCATTTGAAGCCATCTTTACTGATGCAAACACGCCCAAGCCTTTGCGTATTGTAGAATCCAGCTCACAGATCCTAATTCGAGAATTATTACTTGAAAGTGACCGTTTAACGTTAATCTCGGCTCATCAGGTTGAGCGGGAAATCAATATCAATTTGCTCGACTGTGTTGACTTTCCGTTAGAGCATACACGTCGTCCGATTGGGTTATGTGTCCGTAAAAACTGGCTTCCAACCATAACTCAGTCACATTTTCTATCCGTGCTACGTGATATATCAGAAAATTTCAGGTAGAGATTTTCATACATGCTATGCATATTTTGAATGATGTGCGCGGTTTATCGATTATCGCCTTTTAGACTTGAGTGCTAGATTGAAGCACACAAAAATACGGCTTAAGCCCAACACATCGTGATGATAACAATCAGGAGCGAATAACATGAGAATTTGTATTGCAGGCGCATCTGGCGCGTTCGGCATGAAACACATGGATGCCATTGCGGCAATTGAAGGCGCAGAAGTAATCTCTGTTGTCGGCACTAAACCTGACGCTATTAAAGCCTTCGCAGAAGAGCGCGGCGTTCCACACTACACCACAGATTTAGCAGAAGCATTGGCTCGTGACGACGTTGATGCGGTGATTCTTGCTACCCCTACTCAAATGCACGCCGCACAAACGATTCAGTGTTTGGAAGCAGGCAAGCACGTGATGTCTGAAATCCCAATGGCGGATAATATTGAAGACGCACGTAAAGTTGTTGAAGTACAGAAGCGTACTGGCTTAGTTGCCATGGCCGGCCACACTCGCCGCTTCAATCCTTCACATCAGTGGATCCACAACAAAATCCAAGCTGGCGAACTAAAAGTTCAACAGATGGATGTTCAAACATACTTCTTCCGTCGTTCTAATAAGAATGCTCTTGGCCAAGCTCGTTCTTGGACTGATCACCTACTATGGCACCACGCTTGCCACACAGTAGATTTGTTCCAATACCAAACTGGCGAAGTATCGACTAAAGTACAAGCGCTACAAGGCCCAATCCATGAAGAGCTAGGCATTGCGATGGATATGAGCATTGGTATGAAAGTTCCAAGCGGCGCCATTTGTACTCTGTCTTTGTCTTTCAACAACG
Source organism: Rhodanobacter aciditrophus (assembly GCF_042679525.1). Lineage (GTDB taxonomy): Bacteria > Pseudomonadota > Gammaproteobacteria > Pseudomonadales > Marinomonadaceae > Marinomonas > Marinomonas aciditrophus. The sequence goes on along the minus strand of NZ_JBHTMN010000016.1, from coordinate 31,612 downwards.
ACGGTCCTTTTGGTACTTTCTTCCGTTACATCTGTGACAATGGCACCTACATTGCTCGTTACGATGATCTGTATGACGGCAAAGAAAACAAGATCGATCTTTCTGGTGTTGCCGTGTCCAATAACGGTATCGAACTGCAGGATCGTGAGTTCATCGCTGCCATCCAAGAAGGCCGCGCACCAAACTCTTGTGTGACTCAAGCTATCGATGCAATGGAAACACTGCACAAACTTGAACTTTGCCTAGAAGATTAAGTTCCGATATTTTCTATAAAAAGCAGGGCCTAGGTCCTGCTTTTTTGTCTATTTAAATTGTGTACGAGGCGCAACATGGCTGATAAACACTCCCTTTTTCTAGATCCCAAAATCGGCTTGGGCTGTATGAACCTTTCCCACGCATACGGCGTGCCCGTCGAAGAAGACGAGGCCATTAAGGCGCTGCATGCTGCATTTGATATGGGATACCGTCATTTTGACACCGCAACCTTATATGGTGGTGGCCGCAATGAAAGCCTTGTGGGCAAAGCATTAAGCTCTCGTCGTAACGAGTTCTTTCTTGCCAGCAAATGTGGCATGGCGAACGTGGACGGCAAGAAAGAGATTAACGGCCGTCCAGAGAACCTAAAAAAGCAATGTGAAGCAAGTCTAAAGCGCCTAAACACAGATCATATCGATTTGTATTACCTTCATCGCAAAGACCCTGACGTAGCCATTGAAGAGAGCGTTGGTGCTTTAGGCGATCTAGTCAAAGAAGGTAAAATTGGTGCCATTGCCTTATCCGAAGTCTCTGCCGAGACCCTACGTAAAGCCCATCAAGAACACGCCATTGCTGCGTTGCAATCGGAATATTCTTTATGGACACGTAACCCTGAGATTGCATGCCTTGAAGCCACTAAAGACCTAGGGATCACCTTTGTCGCCTTCAGTCCTGTTGCTCGAGGTTATTTAACCGGCGCAGTAAAAGATCGCTCAGATCTGACACAAGGCGATATTCGCTTAAACATGCCACGCTTTGACGACGAACATTACGCACGGAACCTAGCATTATTGAAAGACTATGAGGCACTTGCTAAAAAATGGGGCTACTCCCCTGCTCAGCTAGCCTTAAGCTGGGTGTTGTCACAAGGAGAGCACGTGGTAGCCATCCCAGGAACACGTTTTGTCTCCCATATGGAAGAAAACTTGTCAGCAAGCAGTTTAAAACTTGCAGGGGATCAAGTGGCGGAGCTGAATGAGTTGATCAATCAGAACACTGTTAGCGGTCCTCGTTACAATGCCGCTCAACAGAAAGAAATTGATACGGAAGAGTTCTAACATTTTCCTTAAACAGAAGGCCGCTATGTTTTAGCGGCTTTTTTTTGCTTGGGCCAAACCTGCCTTCTTCTCATACTTGTAGCCTGTTTACTTCCCATGCTTTCCCTCTTAATTAACCATCTACTGAATCAGCGCATCTATCAGTCATTGGATTCTGAGCCAAAATAGCAATACACCGTCTAACAGCATGACTATATCGGTGCACGGACTCCTCTCATTTTTAATGACTTAATATTTCCCATCAAACACCTTGTATAGTTTGTACTAAACATAGGATGGGTATTTTGGTCATATTGCCAAAACCCCTAATCATTAACGCTTTTATCAATAACTGGTTCGCATGTTGCTTATTACAACTCAGTGAGTATCAATAAGATGCATAAGGAGAGCCACATGAGCCAATCTGATTATCCGTTATCTGAAGTACCGCAAAACGCACGCCGAGGCTTATTACCTATGGCATTCGTGCTACTGGGATTTACTTTTTTTACAGCCACCATGTGGGCTGGAGGGACATTAGGGACTGCTTTTTCCTTCTCAGAACTCTTGCTGGTGATTTTAATCGGTAATTTCCTACTGGGAGCTTACGCATCCGCTCTGGCATACATTGCCTACAAAAGTGGTTTAAACAGCGTTCTCATGGGGCGTTATTGTTTTGGCGAAGTTGGCAGTAAATTATCCGACTTTGTTTTAGGTTTTACTCAGATTGGCTGGTATGCCTGGGGGACGGCAACCCTGGCTATTGTGCTTGTTAAAGTTACGGGTATGAGTGAAAGCTGGCAAACACCTCTAATGATTTTGTTTGGCATGGCATTTTGCCTTACCGCAATGGTGGGTTTTAAAGGCATGGATATCCTGTCCCGCGTCGCGGTTCCATTGATGCTGATCTTCATTTTAATCAGTCTATATACGGGTTTGATTGATGTGGGCGGCATGACAGGGCTCCTCAATATAGAAACCACAGAGAGCCTTGGCTTCACCGCTGCCATCACCATAGTCATTGGCACCTTTATCAGTGGCGGCACCCAAGCCACGAACTGGAGTCGCTTTGCAAGCAGCGGCAAGGTTGCCGTGATCGCTACTATGACTGCCTTTTTCGTTGGGAATGGCCTAATGGTACTTACTGGCGCATTGGGCACGCTTATTTACCAGCAAGCAGATATCGTTGACGTGTTGCTGGCTCAAGGCTTTATGGTGTTAGCGGTTCTCATGTTATTTATGAACATCTGGACCACCCAAGACAACACTATTTATAACTTCGCAGTGGCAGGCTGCAATCTACTTCGTACCGATAAGCGTCGAACAGTGACAGTGGTCGGAGCTGCCATTGGTACCCTGTTGGCAGTATTTGGAATGTACAACTTCTTGATTCCATTTTTAGTGTTACTTGGCACCTTTATCCCACCTATTGGCGGCATCATTATGACGGATTTTTGGATGCGCCATAAAGGGCAATACCCTAGCCTTGGGGAAGCCAAGCTACCAGCCTTCCATTGGCCAGGAATCATTGCTTATATGATCGCCTCCGCCGCTGCATACGCTTCTCCTTTCATGCCACCTGTTGTTGGGGTATTTAGCGCTATCCTAGTCTACGGTGCTTTCACCCTAATTATGCAAAACCAACCAAAGGCAGCCGTTACCCAATTATGAGCATCAGTTGTGCCGATATCCCTAAACTCCCCGGCCTAGAGAGCATTAGCTTTCGGGCTGGGCTTACCGGAGGTCAGCGTATTGTGCGCTGGCCTTACGTTGCAGAAAACGAGTCCATTCAAGAATGGGTCAGCGGAGGTGAATTAGTATTTGTCACCGGCATTAATCACACCCGTGATGAATCAAATCTCTGCCAACTTGTGCGTGAAGCCTCTGAGAGTCAGGTTGCAGGCTTGGTGATATTGACCGGCCCTGAATTCATTCAAAAAATCCCTAAATCAGTTTTAGAGCTGGCAAATAAACTACAGGTGCCCTTATTTGAACAGCCCTATGATTTAAAAATGGTCATAGTCACGGAAATCATCAGTAACGCCATTGTCCAAGATAACCTATTGGGCAAATCCATTCGCTTATTTTTGAGCAAGCTCATTAACGGTTTCCAGCAAGCGCCAGAACTCATTCATTTAAGAGCAAAAGACCTAGGTATCAGCAGCCATTCTGCTTTTGTTAGCTTATCTCTCAGCTACCACCAAAGTTCTGAAAATGCCGCATCATCTGCCAACAAGCCCCTTCAGAATTACCAACAAATAGAACAATCCTTAGAAGCACTATTAAGAAGACGCCATATTGAGTGGCCTGTCCTCTCTGATGAAAACGGATTGCTCGCGGTCTGGCCTACTCAGAAAAATGAAATATCAGAGCTATATGAAGACCTAGCTCAACTTCGTGAGCGCCTCCAGTCGGACTTTCCTCAGTTGGACTTATGCATGGGGGTCAGCACTCAAAAACAGGGCTTAGATGAATTATCTCAGGCCGTTGAAGAAGCCAAACAAGCACTACAATTTGCCATAAAGCACCCGCAACAGAAGCTGTTTTTCTATGATCAGCTAGGCATCGCCCAGTTATTTGCCGCCATTCCACAGCGCAATATGCTGGCGGAATTTTGTAAACGTCATTTAGGTTCACTTTGCTTTTGCAGAGATACAGCCAGTACCGAAATGAAAAGCACTTTAGAGCACTACTTCAACCACTTTGGACATTTGCAGCATACCGCTGACGCCATGGGCATTCACCGTAACACACTAAGCTATCGTTTGGGGCGCATCGAACAAAGGCTTGGCTATTCTTTACAGGACCCATTTAGTCGTTTGAATTTACAAAACGCCCTATTGATCGAGCAGATCCTATTTCATCATCATAATTTAGATGAGCAACAACACTCATTGGTCGAAGATTGAGGACACCTATGGAAATCATCAACGCACGATTACGTCATCAGCCTGAACTTTTCACCGTCACCATTAAAGACGGAATTTTCACCCACATCACTCCTCAAACCCAAGCTATCACTATCAGCGAAGGGCAAATTGATGCCCAGGAAAATCTACTTTGTGCGCCTTTTGTAGAGCCACATATACATTTGGATGCAGCCCTCACCGCGGGACAACCCGAGTGGAACCAGAGCGGCACCTTATTTGAAGGCATTGAGCGCTGGCGCCAACGTAAACCCATGCTCAACGAAGACGATATCTATCAGCGGGTCATATCTACTATTGAGCTTCTGGTACAACAAGGGGTTCAGGCTATCCGAACCCACGCTGATACCACCGACCCCAGTTTAGTAGGCGTTAAAACCCTCTGCGCCATTCGAGATGAATTGAAGGACAAAATTCAAATCCAAGTGGTTGCCTTTCCCCAAGACGGCATGTTGTCGTATCCCAACGGGTTAGCATTAATGGAGCAAGCTTTAGAAGTCGGTGCAGACGTGGTAGGTGGCATCCCCCATTTTGAATACACACGGGAGCTTGGGGAAGAATCCGTAAAAACGTTAATTGGCTTAGCACGTAAGTATGATCGCTTAGTGGATGTTCATTGTGATGAAATAGACGACCCTAACTCGCGCTTTTTAGAATGTCTTGCTTATGAAGCGCTAAAATACGATATGGGCCATAAAGTCACCGCCAGCCACACAACGGCCATGCACTCCTATGACAACGCCTATTGCTCTAAGCTGTTCCGGTTATTGAAGAACTCCAACATCAACTTCATTTCTTGCCCCACGGAAAGCATTCACCTTCAAGGGCGCTTTGATACTTACCCCAAACGCCGGGGCGTCACCCGTGTGAAAGAACTATTAGAAGCCGGTATGAATGTATGCTTAGGGCAGGATTCCATCTTTGACCCATGGTATTCACTAGGTAATGGCAAGCTTTTAAGAACGTTAGATTTTGCCCTACATATCTGCCAGATGATGGGTTACCAAGACTATCGCCAAGCATTAGACCTGATCACTGAAAACAGTGCCAAAACACTGTGCTTGGAAGGCTACGGTATTGCCGTTGGAAACAGTGCGAACTGCATCCTGCTCGAAGGTGAAGACGATTACAGCGTCATTCGACGCCAAGGGGAAGTCCTGCTGTCTATCCGTCAAGGTGAGATTATTATGGAGCGCCAAGCGGCTAAAATACTCACCCCAAATTATGTTAAAACCAATTAAGCGCAGCCCATACGGTCTGCTGCATTCTTAATGCAAAAATAAAGCCGCTTAATTAAGCGGCTTTAGGTTACTAATCAGAATCATCCATTGTCTTCCAGCAGCATAACACCTGCACCAGTATTTGAGATTGGTAAATGGTAGCTGCTGTGTAGAGCAGTCACGGATTGTCCTAACGCGCCACGCATTGCCAGCCACATATTTAACTCCACCCCCTGCGCACCGGCTTTTTCAACCAGCTCATAGTTTGAGTATTGAGTTAATAGCTCAGGCTCATCGACAATCTTTTCCATGCAGTACAGATCAAAAGGTTTATTGATGAATCCGGCGCGTTGACCATCTAACTGGTGCGACAAACCACCGGTGCCCATTACCACAACTTTCTGGTCGCCTTGGAATGAACGAACCGCATCTCCAATCGCTTTACCAAACGCATAGCTACGACTTGGCTTAGGTATTGGGTGCCGCTCACAGTTAATTGCAACTGGAATCACTTTTACATGACCATAGTTATGACCTGGCCACATCAAAGTGAGAGGTACCGTTAAGCCATGATCCACTTTCATTTCTTGGCAAACAGTAATGTCAAAATCATGCTCAATTAAATGATTCACAATGTGCCATGATAACTCCGTTTCGCCTGTGACAGGAGGAATTTCAGCGATCCCCCAACCTTCATCAGCGTTTTCATAGTGTGCGGCGGCGCCTATCGCAAATGTGGGCTTACGATCATGGAAGAACTCTAAACCGTGATCGTTATAAAAGATGATGACAATGTCCGGCTCTTTGCTATAAAGCCATTGTCTTACAGGTGGGTACGCTTCAAAAAACGTTTTCCAGTACGGTGTATCTTCAAGCCCTTGATCCATTGCCACACCAATCGCAGGAATATGAGAAGTGGCGATACCGCCTAATAATTTAGCCATTACACTTCTCCCTGTGCGACAAGAAATGCCTTAAATTCATCCGTTGTCATGCCTGTTTGTAAGCCACCCACATCCTGAACGCTTAAACCAAGCAATCCGGCAAATTTAGCCAAGTAATAGATACTTCCACCTGCTTCCAACATGGCAATGACATCGCGTTTACGCATGGCATCTTTTTGCTCTGAGGTGAGTTCAAATTTCTGGTAGTAGGCCTCTTCGTCCAAACGGAACGCCTCACGTGCTGCTTCGTTGTTGAAGGAATAACACATCTTGTTAAGGGGATAGCCTTTGGTTGCCATGGGTCCATCTAACATAATGGTACCGGGAATATTACTCGCCTTACTCATGTCTTACCTCGTCGTCACAATATTTTTATTCGTTAATCAAAGGTGAAAACAAGAGTATAAGAAGAATGATCAAGCCATTATTTGATATACATCTAGTCTCTAAAGCCCACATCATTGAATAATGACCTACTTTAAAAACCAAAAAAGTAATATAAAAAACAGCGTGATATGAGGCATAAAAAAAGCCACAACAAACTGTTGTGGCTTATAAGTTTTGAATTTCGTGCACCTTGCCCAACTCAGAACAAGGCTTTCATACACTATTTCTCTGGCATGGTGTGCTCAAGGAGCATAAGACCAGAACCAGTATTAGAAATAGGCGCATGATAGTTACGATGTAGCTCTTTCACTTCACCGATTAAAGTACCACGCATCGCGATCAGCATATTCAGCTCAACACCTTGGGCGCCGGCAATTTCTGCTAAATCGTGATTTGAGTACTTAGTTAGGGCTTCTGGATCAGAGACCAGCTTGTCCAAACATTCAATATCAAATTCACGGTTAATGATACCTGCACGCTCACCATCTAGCTGATGAGACATACCACCAGTACCAAATACCGCAACTTTCAAATCTTCATCAAAGGATTGCACCGCACGACCAATCGCTTGACCAAGCGCATAAGTACGCTTTGGTTGCGGCATTGGATGTTGCTCACAGTTAATACAAACCGGAATGACTTTTACATGGCCATAGTTGTGACCAGGCCACATCAGGTTCAATGGTACAGTAAGACCATGATCCACCTTCATTTCTTGACAGATGGTCATGTCAAAGCCGTCTTCAACTAAGCTATTGGCTATGTGCCAAGACAAGTCCGATTCACCTGTCACAGGCGGGATAGTTGGGATACCCCAACCTTCGTCAGCGTTGAAATACTCATCCGCTACACCGATCGCAAAGGTCGGCTTCTTATCAATAAAGAACTCTAAACCGTGATCGTTGTAAAACAGAATGATGACATCAGGCTTCTGTTCGTTGAGCCAGTCTCGTACTGGTGGGTAACCATCAAAAAATGGCTTCCAGTACGGCGTGTCTTCTAATCCATTCGCCATTGCATTGGCAATCGCAGGAATGTGAGAAGTTGTAATACCACCAATAATTTTCGCCATTACACTTCTCCTTTGCCGTTCTTTTCTAACATGGCTTTAAACTCATCCACACTCATACCAGTCTGTAACGCGCCGATATCTTGCATGTTAAGTTTTAATAGCCCTGCGTACTTAGCGAGGTAATAAATACTACCGCCCTCTCTAAGCATAGCGATGATGTCTTTATTTTTGACTGCTTCCTTCTGGGCATCAGTCAGCTTGAACTTATCACAGTAGGCATCTGGGTCAGCATTAAATTCATCACGGGCTTCTTGTCCGTTAAACGAGAAGCACATTTTATTTAAGCCGTAGCCTTTTTTAGCCATGGTGCTATCAAATAGATACGTACCAGGGATGGCTTTTTTTTCATTAGTCGCCATGGGGAGACCTCTTTTTATTCATTCACGGTTGTATGGGATCAGTCCCAGTACAGACGCATTGGATTGTCCACCAATAGCTTTTGTTGAAGCTCAGGGGTGGTGGCAATTTCAGGAATCACATCCACAAGGTGGCCGTCGTCTGGCACATGTGATTTCATATTCGGATGAGGCCAATCCGTGCCCCACAAAACGCGATCAGGGAACTGCTCCACCAAAGTCTTGGCAAACGGAACAACATCTGAATAGTCTGGTGCTTGAAGAGTTAGGCGCTCTGGGCAGCTTACCTTACACCAAACGTTATCATTCTCCGCCATGAAGTTAATGAAGCGTTGGAAATCTGGGTGGTCAACACCATTGGCAACGTCTGGACGCCCCATATGATCCACCACAATCGTAGTACCAAGCTCTTTCAAGAACGGGATCAGCTCTTCCAAGTCAGGAGCCTCGAAGTACACAACAATGTGCCAGCCTAGGGTTTTAATCTTTTCTGCGATCGAAAAGAACACTTCACGAGGAGTACTGTCGACCAGTCGTTTCACAAAGTTAAAGCGCACGCCACGAACACCGGCATCGTGCATTTCTTGCAGTTGTTCAACTGTGAAGCTGTCATCAATAAAAGCAACGCCTCGAGCCAATTCGCCTGCGGTTTGCAACGCATCGATCAAGGCTGCGTTATCAGTACTGTGGCAAGATGCCTGTACAATAACGTTACGAGAAAAACCTAGGTGATCACGCAAGGCAAACAATTGATCCTTGGATGCGTCGCATGGTGTGTACTTACGTTTTGGGTGATAAGGAAACTTATCAGCTGGACCAAATACGTGACAATGAGCATCCACTGCGCCAGCAGGCGCAACATATTTTGGCTTGCTTGGGTTTGGATGAAATGGAAGATAATCTTTATCCATCATAATTAATACCTATTCTTGTTCTGCAAAAGGAGCGACCTAAAGGCCGTTCTTGTGTACAAATACTTTTCCGTCAAACAGCTTACGAGCAGTACGAAGTAATGCCGCCGAAAGAATCTCACCGGTTTCGCTTTGGTCTAATACCACAGTCATGCGCCCTGTTGGGTGCTCCACATCAAGGGTCATCTGACCAGCAGATTCGTACTGTGCTAAGGCATTAGCGGGAGACCCCTCTAACACTGCAGCTGTTGCGACACTGACCGCGCCCAACACACCAATAGAAGCGTGGCAACGATGAGGAATAAAAGTGCGAGTGGAAATCGCCCCGCCATCAACTGGCGCTGACACCATAGTCATCTTAGGCACAGACTTTTCAGTCACATCGCCCAAATTCATGAGTGGACCACACTGAAGACGAATGGATTCAAGCTTGGCACGGAGTTCCGAATTGGCTTCTAACGCCTCGCGGGTTTCAGTACCCTCGATCCCCATGTCTGAAGCACGCATAACCACACAAGGCATACCATTATCAATCATGGTGACTTCTACACCATTGATAACATCCACAGGATTACCCGTTGGCAGCAAGGCGCCACAACTGGAGCCTGCGGTGTCCTTAAATGTAACCGGTACGGGGGCAGCAAATCCTGGCACACCATCAATACGGGCGTCACCTTCGTAAACCACTTCGCCGTCCTTCACGTTTACACGTGCAACAGCGATTTGGCCGGTATTTTCCATGTAAATACGAACACTGGTTTCACCTTCAACGGGCGTCACAAGTCCCCGCTCGATGGCGAATGGCCCAACGCCCGCTAAAATATTGCCGCAGTTTTGAGCATCCGTCACAATGGCCTGATCAACAAAAACCTGTAGAAACAAGTAATCAACGTCCGCATCATCACGATCCGACTTTTTCACTACCGCTACTTTTGAGGTTAACGGATCAGCGCCCCCCATACCGTCAATTTGACGGTCATCGGGAGATCCCATCACACGTAACAGCACATCTGCTCGTTCTTGATGATCCGCAGGCAAAGCATCTGCTAGGAAGTACGCCCCTTTAGAGGTACCTCCACGCATCCACATGCATTCAATGCCCTTAGACATATTTTAAGCCTTTCGCTTCTAGGCGAGGACGCATATCGTAGATATCTAGACCCAGCTCGCCATTTTCAAGGCGAACACGCTTGGCTTCCTCGTTTTCCATACGCTTACGAGACAGCTCAAGTACTTCTGCTGCTTTCTCACGACGTACAACAACTACGCCGTCATCATCTGCTACAACCACATCACCTGGATTGATAGATTCATCCGCACAGACGATTGGCACATTGACGGAGCCTAAGGTCTCTTTAATAGTACCTTCTGCAAAGACCGCCTTAGACCATACTGGGAAGTTCATCTTACGTAGGTCACGGGTATCACGTACACCGCCATCAATCACAAGACCCACTACACCGCGAGCCTGAGCCGACGTGGCGAGCAAATCGCCAAAAAAGCCATGTACCGATGGAGACGTTGGTGCAAATACCAATAGATCCCCTTTTTGACACTGCTCAATGGCCACGTGCATCATCCAATTATCTCCCGCCGCACCAGAAATGGTGATGGCGGAGCCAGCAATAGCTTTATCTTGCTGAATTGGACGCATGTAATGGGCTAACAGGCCAACACGACCTTGTGCTTCATGAATAGTGGCAACACCACATTCTGCCAAACCATCAATGATCGCCTGATCGGCACGTTCAATATGTTGTACTACTACGTTCTCACGCATAATCAGCTCCTTGGCTTCAGACCATTAAACTTTCAGACGAGAGAAGACACGACGAATGTTGTGTTCGAAGATGTCTTCTTTCTGTGCAGCAGTCAAAACGGTGTTGTTGTCGATGTAACGCTTGGTGTCGTCGAAGTAGTGACCTGTCTCTGGGTCAACACCACGTACCGCACCAATCATCTCTGAAGCGAATAGAATGTTTTTGGTAGGAATAATATCCAGCAATAGATCAATACCACGCTGATGGTAAACACAGGTATCGAAGTAAATGTTATTCAGTACACGTTCTTCCAGATCAAAGCCTTTATCCAGCGCTAGACCACGGAAGCGACCCCAGTGATAAGGCACAGCGCCACCACCATGAGGAATGATAATTTTCAGTTCTGGGAAGTCTTTGAATACATCAGACATCATTAGTTGCTGAAAGCCTGTGGTATCAGCCCCTAAATAATGAGAACCCGTTGTGTCGAAGCAATCGTTACATGCAGCAGAAACGTGGATCATCGCTGGAATATCGTATTCGCACATCTTTTCATAAATTGGGTAGAAAGAACGATCCGACAAACGGCTTCCGTTCCAATGTCCACCACTAGGATCAGGGTTCAGGTTAACACCAATGAATCCCATTTCTTCTACGGTACGAACGATTTCAGGAACAGACTTGGCTGGATCAACACCCGGTGATTGTGGCAACTGAGCAACGGGTACGAAATTTTCTGGGAATAAATCACAAACGCGGCGAATCAGATCATTTTGATGTTCTGTCCAGTATTGGCTGGTGTATTCGTTACCAACATGGTGACCCATCCAGCTAGCACGTGGAGAGAAGATGGTGAGGTCAGTGCCACGCTCTTGCTGTAAGCGTAATTGGTTGTTGATGATGCTTTCGCGAATTTCATCATCAGTAACGTGAACCATCCCCTTCTCACCTTTAGCGGTCGGGTCTTTCGCTACTAATTCTTTTTGCTTGTCGCGGTATGCACCCACACCAGGAGGAGTGGTCGTGTAATGGCCATGGCAATCTATAATCATGTTACTGCTCACTGTTTCTATCATTATTAGTGTGATCAGAAGCTGTTATTACTTTTGCATAAAGCAAAAACATTAAGTTTAGCTAAACTCTAGCAACAGCCACTGTTTTTAGCATGGCAAGAAGTATTAAGACCGTGGGGGGTATTTGCCATTTCAAAAATGGGCAAACGATATTGCATTTTGAGATAGTGAGTTAATGCTATTTATTTATAATGCTCAAACAAATTATATTTGTTTCGTCGTTATTCTCATTTTTGAATACCTAAAAATAGGCCGCGAATGGGTTAATCCACTGTTTTTAATCATTTTTTTATATTTTAATGTGTATGATAAAAATCTATGTATTCCATTTCAGCATGCTAAAACGCAAAAAAATCATTTCTCTTATTTTGCTCTTTAGCCCATGTTGAGAAGGTATCTCGACCCCCACCAAGGACGAGGTTGCTCCGTAAACCAACACAGGAGTCATACTTTTTGACCTCAAAGGAAAAATAAAGGGTATTTTTACAATTTACCTATAGTATTTCTTTTGCTGGATATTAAGATGACAAGGTCTTTATAAGTGACCTTACGCTGTGGGACAGAAAAGCAAATACAAAAATAACGATATCGGGTGGTTCCCGAGCTTGGAGAAATGATATGAAACTATCAAAAAAACTAATGCTTAGCCTTGTTGCCGCTGGAGTAGCTAGCTCTGTTAGCGCTGCGGATCTTACTCTTACTCTTGGTCATGTTGACCCTCAAGAGTGGACTAACTCTAAAAAAGGCGCAGCAACTGAAGTTTTTAAAAACCTAGTTGAAGCCGAGTCTGGCGGCCGTATTGAAGTAAACGTATACCCTGCCGGCCAACTTGGTGGTGAAACTGACCTAGTGCAATCCGCTCAAGAAGGCATGATCAGTATGACTATGGTTTCTGGCGCGTTCGCTAAAGTATGTGAAGAAGCCGCTGTTCTAGAAATCCCTTACCTATTTCCTTCCGCACCTGTTGCTTGGGAAGTCCTAGATGGTGAGTTCGGACAAGCCCTTTCTCAACACTGTTTAGAAAAAACTGGTTTACGTACCCTAGCGTACGGTGAAACAGGCTTCCGTAACTTTACTAACTCCAAGCGACCAGTAGCAGAACCTGCTGACTTAAATGGTCTTAAAATCCGTGTCATGACATTACCATTGTACGTTGAAATGGTTAAAGCCATGGGCGCTGAGCCAACGCCGATCGCATGGCCTGAAGTGCCATCAGCTCTTACAACAGGCGTTGTAGATGGTCAAGAAAACCCAGTGAGTGTTATCAACTCCAATAAATTCTACGAGTTCCAGAAGTACCTAACCCTAGACGGCCACGTTTACGGTACAGACTTCATGCTTATCAATGATGATTTGTACACTTCTCTAAGTGACGAAGACCGCGCAATCATTGACCGTGCTGCAAAAGTAGCCGGTACTGTCGGCCGCGCTATCCAGCAGTACAAATCTGCTGAAGGTCTAAAATCTCTTGCAGAAAATGGCATGGAAATCACAACACCAACTGCTGAGCAACTAGCTAAATTCCAAGAAGCTGCACAACCTGCTGTTCTTGAATGGCTACGCGGTGAAATCGATGGTGAATGGATTGACCGTGTTCAAGCGTCTGTACAAGTGGTATCAAACAAGTAAGCACTCGTTTCTACCGCACCAAAATGATCGGGGAGCAGCACTCCCCGATTTTTATATCCTCTTAGTAAATCGGAATATCCCATGAAGCGCCTTTATAAATACCTTCTGTCATTCCTGACAGGCTCTTCTCTGTTTGTGGTCTTTGCTGTGGTGTTTGCCAGCAGTCTTAGCCGCTATTTATTTAACGCCCCTATTCAATGGGCTGAAGAAGCCGCCAAATACGCCATGATCTACGGCACCATGTTTGGCATGGTTCTGTGTTACTTGGAGGGTATTCATATTCGCTTCACGTTCTTAGAGGACATTGTTCCACCCAAAATTCGTAACATTTTGCACTTTGTATCTGACATCGTTGCCCTAGTGTCCGGTGCCGTACTCTGTTACTCAGGTTACTTATTCATGATGAAGCGTGGCGGGATTCAAGCCCCCGGTACAGGCATTGATATGTACTACTTCCAAGTCGCTATGGTTATTGGTGGTGCAGGCTTAACCCTTGCAGCCTTAATGCGTGTTATTGAGCGTTTTACTCAGTTCAAATCCACATCAGAAGGGGCTCAATAATGTTAGGTTTTGGCATTCTAATCGTTTTATTAATCATTGGTAGCCCAATTGCTTTTGCGGTGCTGCTTGGGGTTGTAGGTCATGTCTACACTCTGCCTTTCAATGTGAGCCTTGTGGCGCAACGTATCTTTGCAGGCTTGGACTCCTTCTCTATTCTTGCCATTCCGCTGTTCGTTTTAGCTGGTGAGCTAATGAACGAAAGCGGTATCACTAGCCGAATTATAAATTTCGCCAATGCCTTAGTGGGGCATATGCGTGCCGGCTTGGCGCAAGTGAATATTTGGGCATCGGTAATCTTTGCAGGACTATCCGGTTCTGCGGTTGCAGATACCTCTGCTCTTGGTCGTGTCTTCATTCCAACCATGGAAAAAGAAGGCTACCCACGTTCTTTCGCCGCGGCCTTAACGGCAGCGTCTTCTGTAATCGGACCTATGATTCCGCCTAGTATTCCAGTGATCATCTATGCATTGATCACCAGTGGCGTATCTGTACCTGCCCTATTCCTTGCTGGTGTGGCACCTGGGGTATTCCTAGCGGTTGGCTTATCTGTTTATGTGTATTTCTTTGCAGGGGATTATGCGCCTCTAAAAGAAAAGCTAAGCACAAAAGAGCGTATAAAAGCCTTCGTTGAAGCTTGGATTCCTTTATTCATGCCGATCTTCATCGTAGGTTCGATCCTAACGGGCATCGTAACGCCAACGGAAGCCGCCGCTTTCGCCGCAGCCTACGCATTAGTAGCAGGTATGTTTATCCTTAAAAGCCTGAAAGTGACACAACTTCCAAGCATCTTCGTACGAGCTATGCGCGACTCGTCTGTTATCTTGATCGTGATTGCAGTGGTTGCAGCGGCAAACTGGCTATTAACCTTCTCTCGCGTACCTCAGACGGTTTCCGCCATGGTGTTAGAGCAAGTCTCTAGCCCTTGGATGTTCTTGCTGCTAGTCAACGTGATCCTTTTGGTGGTTGGTTTGTTCCTTGAAGGGATTGCAGCCATGTTGATTTTGCTGCCAATCTTACATCCGATTGCCATGAGCCTAGGCATTGACCCAGTTCATTTTGGTATTGTGGTTATCTTTAACCTAATGATTGGCTTGGTGACCCCACCGATGGGTATCTGTTTGTTTGTGTCCAATTCCATTGCCAATGTGGGTATAGCAGCCATCTCTCGTCAGATTATGCCTATGTTCCTAGTGGAGCTTGCGGTACTGATGCTGATTACTTTTGTACCGACGACAGTGACATTCTTACCTAGGTTATTTGGTTATTAGATAACGTCACTTTGAAACATAAAAGCCCCCGCTATTAGCGGGGGCTTTTTTGTTTCTGACGAAAATAAATTATTAACTCAGGTTCAATCGAATCCATACAAACGACTAGCGTTTTTCCATAAGTACTTCTCTCGCTGTGCTGTATCTGGAAACCATGACTTTGCTAGAGTCAGCAAGGTGCCATAATCCATACGCTGAGGGGCCATTAAGAATGGCCAATCTGAGCCCCATAAGACCCTATCTTCACCATAGGCAGCAAATAAAGCTTCCACATAGGGTTTGGTATCTGCAAAGGGATAAGCTTGTTCAGAAAACTTTGCCATACCCGATAGCTTTATAAAGTGACGCCCTGCTCGACCAATTTCTTCCAACATTTTGAAGGCTTCTGAATCCAGCCCCTGATTAAGATCCGGACGCCCACAGTGATCAATGACAACGGTTGCCGAGGTATTAAACAGCACGTCAGCAAAGGCGAGTATTTGCTCTCCTTGGGTTTGAATTTGTGCCAGCAAACCAAAACGATGCAATCGTTCCATTAGCTCAGCAGCATGAGCAAAATGCTCGGGGCCATAATAAGCAACATTGAATGTCACCCCGACAATGCCTTGGGCTTCAAAGCCCGCTAGCGTTGCATCAGTCACATCTTTTGACACCACAGCCATACCTTTAAATCTTTCATTAGATCTGGCAATGGCATCTATTAAGGCACGATTATCGTCCTCTCCGTAAGCGGAGTTCGGCCCTACTATTAAGGCATGACTGACACCGTAAGCATCGAGCACTTGGTGAAAATACTCTGCCGTCGTAATTTCATGACCAGAAGGGGCATAAGGGGTATCGGGCTGATAAGGGAATCCCGCAGGGTCAAATATATGGTTATGACAATCGATTTTTCGTTCAGTGAAAATGGTCATTGTATTCTCCTAATCCTTTCTAAACTGTACCTAGTTACGTCACATTAAGGCAGTTCATTTAGCGACCACGGCTATTGTATTTAAACAACAGTACTCTTTACGTCATTTAGAGCTTATAAGGCACATGAATTGCTTATCTTTACTGGATTACATGCTAGTGTTGAAACTATCAACACATCTTACGATGGAAGGGAAATGTCATGAGCAATACAGATTTAGATTGGTGGCGCGGCGCCGTTATCTATCAGATTTATCCTCGTAGTTTTATGGATGCTAACAACGACGGCATTGGTGATTTAGCAGGCATTACCCAAAAGCTGCCTTATATCGCCTCCCTTGGCGTTGATGCCATCTGGCTTTCACCTTTCTTCACATCTCCAATGAAAGACTTTGGTTACGACGTATCAGATTACTGTGACGTAGACCCCATT
Organism: Rhodanobacter aciditrophus; assembly: GCF_042679525.1. GTDB lineage: Bacteria > Pseudomonadota > Gammaproteobacteria > Pseudomonadales > Marinomonadaceae > Marinomonas > Marinomonas aciditrophus. The sequence continues at coordinate 14,867 of NZ_JBHTMN010000016.1, read as the reverse complement.
TTTGGCACCCTAGATGACTTTGATGCCTTGATCGGCACAGCTCATGAGTTGGGCATCAAGGTCATCATTGATCAGGTGCTCAACCATACGTCTGATCAACATCCTTGGTTCAAAGATTCTCGCTCGAGCCGTGACTCAGAGAAATCCGATTGGTACATATGGCAAGATGCCAAACCAGATGGCACCGTTCCTAACAACTGGCTATCAGTGTTTGGCGGCCCCGCTTGGCACTGGGACAGCCGTCGTCGCCAATACTATTTGCATAACTTTTTGGATAGCCAACCGGATTTGAACTTTCACAATGAAGAAGTCGTTAACGCCCTACTGGATGCAGTGAAATTCTGGCTGGATCGAGGCGTTGATGGTTTTCGTTTAGACACCGCCAACTACTTTTACCACGATCTAGAGTTAAGAGATAACCCACCGAAACAGGAAATCGTAGAAGGAAGTATTGGTGTGAGCTTGGATAATCCTTATGGTTATCAATTGCACCTATACGACAAGTCACGCCCTGAAAACATTCCTTTTTTACAGCGCCTAAGGTCTTTGTTGGATCAATATCCTGGCACCACGACTGTTGGTGAAGTGGGCTGTGATTTCTCCTTAAAGACCATGTCCGAGTACACCCAAGGGAATGACAAACTGCACATGTGTTATTCATTTGACCTACTCACCCACGACAACACAATGACACATATTCACAACACCATGACAACCATAGAAGAAGGCTTGGGGACAGGCTGGCCCTGCTGGTCCATGAGCAATCATGATGTGGAGCGTGTTGCTTCAAGATGGAATCACGGCACAGCCAATCCCGCTAAAAGCAAGGTCTATATGGCAATGCTGCTCTCGTTACGAGGCAGTGTTTGTTTGTATCAAGGGGAAGAATTAGGATTGCCTGAAGCAGAACTGGAGTTTGAGCAACTGGTAGACCCTTTTGGCATTAACTTTTGGCCTGAATTTAAAGGCCGCGACGGGTGCCGTACCCCTTTCCCTTGGGAAAATACCGACACGGCGGGCTTTAGTGAAAATCCCAGCCCTTGGCTACCTGTTGCCGATAGCCACAAACCTCTTTCAGTAAGTGAACAGGAAGGAGACCGTCACTCAGTTCTGCATGCCTATCGAGACTTTCTCCATGTACGTAAACACCACTCAGCTTTGATATCAGGGGACATAGAATTCCTATACACGGATGCAGAGGTTCTCGTGTTTACCCGTAAAGACGAAAATGAGTACCTTTTAATTGGCGTAAACGTTGGCGACCAAGACCATATCGTGCCCATAGCAGACCATCAGGTACAGGATATTATTCTGCCCGAGGGATTCCTCTCTACTCGATTCGAAAACGGACGCTTACCCTTACCCCCCAATTCCATATATTTAGGCGCCATTCAGCCATAAAAAAACGGGGCACATGCCCCGTTTTTTTATATCGTATGTTAGTGAAGTTTCAACTTCGGCTTAACCACTTTGCCGATGCGTTGTGCCGCCAAAATGATCATCGCTTTGAACCATCCATGAATGGCAATTAGGTGAAGGCGGTACAAGGAAACGTACACAAAACGCGCCAAGCGCCCTTCTACAAACATTGAACCCTTCATTAAATTACCCATTAAGCTACCAACCGTGCTGTATCGGCTTAAGTTAACCAAAGAGCCATAATCCTTGTAGGTGTAATCTTTTAGCTTTTCATTACGACTGGCAGCAGTGATGTTTTCAAATACCACTGAGGCCATCTGGTGAGCCGACTGGGCACGTGGCGGCACAAACGCACCATTAGGCTGTTCGCAAGCACAGCAATCTCCGATAACGTAGACATCTTCGTGCCCTTTAGCCTGCAGAGTTGGTGCGACTAGGATTTGATTGTTGCGGGTGGTTTCAAAGCCTTCCATTTGCCCTAAAAACTCAGGGCCTTTAACCCCAGCCGCCCAGATCATCAAATCCGCCTCAATCAAAGTATCATCGGCAGTCTTCAAACCATCCTGAATCGCCTCCGTAATGCGCGTATTTTCACGCACACTGACGCCAAGCTTTTCTAGCTCTTTTTTCGCATTATTAGCAATACGATCAGGCAACGCAGGAAGGATTCGAGGGCCAGCTTCGACCAACTCCACTTTGACCTTATCCGCGGACATCTCCGGCATGCCGTAAGCTTTTAGCAAGTCTGCCACATGGAATAATTCAGCAGACAACTCTACACCCGTTGCGCCACCCCCTACGATTGCGATCTTGAGTGTGGCATCGCCCCCCACTTGGTGAACACGAAGAAACTGTGTCAACAAAGCCTGCTGGAATCGCTCTGCCTGACGGTGAGAGTCCAAGAAGTAACAATTATCCGCCACACCGGGCGTACCAAAATCATTGCTCACACTGCCCACAGCCAACACTAGGGTGTCATAAGAAATTTCCCGCTCCGGCAAGACTTCTTTGCCCTTTTCGTCTTTCATGGACTGTAAGCGAACGATTTTTTCTTCTGTATTAATATCGAAGGCAGTACCCAATTGAAATTGATAATGGTGCTTTGCGGCGTGGGCGCGATAGTTAATGCCGTCAGTATTAATATCCAGAGATCCTGTTGCGACTTCATGTAACAAAGGCTTCCAAATATGGGTCTGGGAACGGTCAATTAGAATAATTTCAGCTTTATTTCGCTTACCAAAACGATGTCCCAACTGGGTCACCAATTCTAAACCTCCGGCTCCACCACCGAGAACTACTATGCGTTTCATACAAAACTCCCTAAATTGCGAATGATTTGCTAAACACCTAAATAGCCCGAGTATGCTTAGCAAATAACTCCCATTAAGAAGTTACTTATCACGTTTCGCCAAGATTCGATCCAGCGCATTGGCGAAGGCTGCCTTGTCTTTGTCTCCAAAGGGCGCTGAACCTCCTGTATCAAACCCACTGGAGCGCATTTGATCCATAAAATCACGAATGGCGAGACGCTGCTTAATGTTCTCTTGGGAGTATTCTTCCCCTTTGGAGGTAAGAACTTGGGCCCCTTTTTTAAGGCAGTCTGAAGCGAGCGGGATATCAGAAGTAATCACTAGATCGTTTGGCTGAGCATTATCTTCGATGAACTTATCAGCTTCATCAAAGCCACTGGGGACAATTTTGCGGGAGACCCACTTTGAATTGGGTAAAGCGATAGCGACATTGGCGACAAACAAACACTCTACCTCACAGCGCTCAGAGGCTTTAATCAAAATAGGCTTAATGGCGTTGGGACAAGCATCGGCGTCAACCAAAATTCGCATGAACATCTCCTTTATATGGAGCTTTATTATCACGGCTAAAGAGGAATTTGGCTAGGCTTGCAATAAAACGAATTGGAGGAAAATACCATTAACAGTTTCCTTTAAAGAAAAAAGGCTGAGTATCTAGATAATATTCAACCTTTGATAAATTGAATAATTAATTTACTTATTTGATCTTAAAGTAAAAGCTCTGCGTTGTACTGATCTTCCACATTAAATGATTTCACACCTGCAAAGTGCGTATTGGCTCGCGGCAGCAAATGATTAACGTAAAACTCCGTTTTTGTTTGCCAGTCTTGTTTCACTTCTGAACTTTGGCATCCCTTTAGCATCAACCATGCGCCCACCACATAACCAGCCATCATCATAAAATCATAAGCCGCCGTGTTCGCTACGGACTCACCATTAAGGATCGCCTTAGCCGCCACTTCTAATTGATCAAGATGAGCAAGGAAAAGATCTTTATGACCAACGAAGGATTCAGCATCTTGTGACATTTCATAAATCAAAGCCTTTAACCCCTCACCTTTATCAGCTGCAAGCTTTCTTCCAACAAGATCCAACGCTTGGATACCATTAGTCCCTTCATAGATGGGAAGAATCCGTGCATCTCGGAGCAACTGAGCCACCCCCGTTTCCTCGATGAACCCCATACCACCGTGAACCTGAACAGCTGTTGAAACTATCTCCTGAGACAGCTCAGTCATCCAACCCTTAACAATAGGAGTGTACAAATCCGTTCGTTTCTGATGTTTAGCATCCACCCCTTTTAAATCCGATTCTACGGACGCCACATACATGAGCGCGCGCATGGCAGACAAGGAGCTTGCCATCTGCCACAGCATCCTAGAAACATCACCATGTTTCGCTATCACGACTTTTTCTGGACTACCCTTAACAACCCCCTGAGTACGATCAAAGGCATAATCTAACGCCATCTGATAGGCACGCTCAGCCACAGCCAATCCCTGCAAGCCAACACTTTGACGGGCGTTATTCATCATTGTAAACATGGCCATTAAGCCTTTGTTTTCTTCCCCTACCAAATAACCAATCGCCCCATCCCCATCACCAAATTGCATCACACAGGTTGGCGATCCATGGATACCAAGCTTGTGCTCAAGAGAGATGGCATAGGCATCATTACGAACCCCAGGTTCACCACTCTCATCTAGTAGGAATTTAGGAACAAGAAACAAAGAAATACCCCGGACACCTTCGGGCGCATCAGGCAGCCGCGCCAAAACCAAATGAATGATATTGTCGCTCATTTGATGATCGCCCCAAGTAATAAAGATCTTTTGCCCAAATATTCGGTACCCATCGCCATCAGGTATCGCTTTGGTTTTAATGGCCGACAAATCACTGCCTGCTGAAGGCTCAGTCAGATTCATGGTGCCAGTCCAGCGACCTGAGATCATATTAGGCAAGTAGGTTGCTTTGAGATCGGCATTGGCATGGGTTTCGATGGCATCGATAGCCCCTTGAGTCAGCAAGGGGCAAAGGGAAAACGCCAAATTGGCTGATTGAATACCCTCATTCACGGCGACCTCTAAAGCTCGAGGCAGGGCCTGTCCACCATACTCCTCTGGCGCACTCAGGGTTGTCCAAGCGCCATCACACATGGCTTCGTAGACTGCTTTAAATTCCGGTGTTTCGGTAACCGCTTTATCTGAGATAGTGGGCCAGTTAATGTCCCCTGCACGATTGGAAGGTGCCACAAGCTGTTCTGAAAATTTTGCTGCCTCAGACAAAATTGGGTCCAGCAATTCAGAATCATAATTTGGAAAGTGTTCGGTTAGACGATGAATGCCTGCGATGTGTTCTAAACAAAACCGAACGTCATCGGTGGGATAGCGGTAACCACTCATAAAATACTCCTAAGTTTAATGACTTTTATTTTAAGAGTGGTTAATTAGCTAAATTTCCTCAATGGCAAATGGTCGCGAGTTTCATGACATATCTGCTCATTGAGGAGGCTCTTAGGATGGCAAAGTACGATAGTCCGTATGTTTGCGGTATTCACCGGGTGTCATACCCGTCCATTTCTTAAATGAACGATAGAAGGCACTCGGCTCATCAAATCCCATTAATGCAGCAATCTCATTGAATGATAATTGTGGCGCATTAATATAGGTGATGGCCGCTTCTTTACGGCATTCATCCTTAATATGCTGGAAAGAAGTCCCCTCATCAGCCAAACGACGACGCATGGTCGAGACACTCATATTCAAGAATGCAGCCACTTCTTCAGCACTGAACATATCTTGTGAGAAGTCTTTCCCTAAAATCGATATGATTCGGGACTTAAGACTGTTGTCATTATCCACCATTACCATCAATTGATATGGGGCCGTTTTTAAAAAGCTCCGTAGAGACTCTTCATTTTGAACGATGGGCATATCCAAATAAGAAGCAGGAAACACCAGAGCGTTACCATGTTGACCGAACTTAACATCTGATTGAAACAGGGTACGGTAATACTCCACATCATCCGGACGCGGGGTAGTAAAATACGCTGCTTTCAGATTCAAACGACGACCAATCAACCAACTAACAAAATGATGCCACATAGATAATGTGGTTCTCACTCGCTCTTTGGATTCAAACGCCTCGTCCAACTGACCTTCTGGCGTTGCCACTGAATCAATCGGCGTAAAGGTGATCTTCGCATAACGCCCCTTACGGATGACAATCGGCTTAATGGTTGGACCACGGCAGATTTCATAAAAGTCGCTACAGCGCCTTAACGCTTGAGCGAGATGCTTTGAATGAATAATACACAGACACATCATCCTGAATGAGCCAATAGGCATTCGCCCACCACTCAAAATACAGAAGGATTCATCTTTCATTAACTGCATCACTTGCTGATACAGCAATCCATAACTATAGGTCGAGATCGGGCGGTCGCTCGAAATGTCCTCTAGCGTAACTCCGGCTTCCTTTAGTAATTCAGCCGTATCACATCCTTGTTTTTCAACCGCTCCTATTAGATAACGCACACTAGAAGCTGGCACAGATGCCCTTGAATTCATAACACTTCTCCTTTTCAAGGCATAAAAAAGGCCGCAAAAATTGCAGCCCTTTAATCATATAATGATTAGTTTTGTTCTGTAAGTGCCGACAGCAATTCCTCATTAGATAGCTGTTCTTTATCTTGGGACTCAGCCTTTGATAACTCAGCCTCTTGAGAGGGCTTCGCAGGGGTGAAGGTAAAGCGCTTTGGGCGAACCTTTGCCACAGGGGCTTCCGCCTCTGGCGCTATACCTAAACGCTCAAGCTTACGCTGAGCCTGGACCTTACGTTGCTTGACCTTTTTAGCATCAAAACGTGAAGGCGAAGCAGCTTTGCGAGCTTTCTTCTGCTCCTTCATCATTTCTTTGGTGCCTGTTTTGCCTAATTTTCCTTTTAAGCTACGTGATTTTTTCGAGCGAGACATAATAAACCTCTTTAACAAGTCGTCTATTGTATCAATCTAGCCCAGCGAGGTCACGGGGATTAGCAGCCTAGCAACTGGCTTTAAAAGCACTATGGCCTTTTTTACGCAAATTCCCTACTTCTCTAAGTAAAGAACCTGCTTCACCCATATCATTCGCCTCTATCGCTTTATCTACGGACACAAAGACCTCGATAGTCTCATCCATAAGAGATTGGTACTCAGCCATTTCTGTCGCTAAAGCCTCACCCGTTAAGCCTTCTTTAGTGAATTTAAACGGCGTTTCTTCACGTGAATCTTTTAGAAGTGAAATAATGACATCCACACGCTCAGAAGCTGCTGCCGCATCCTTACCACGTAAGTCAAATGACAGGGACTTTAATTCCGTTTTAAGATTTTCCATATCTTCATGCAAAGCAGTTTCGCCGCAATGACCATGGGCTGCTGCATAACCAGAAAGCCCCATCGCTAGAATAGCGCCACCAAGTACCTTTTTAACCGTAAGCATCTCTCTCTCCTTTTATCAATAAACGAAAATGCTCTTTTCACTAATCCATCGATGCCGATAGGATATAGCCAAATGCCCCATACTTTTGTACTTTTAAGTATTGGCTTTGTTTATGACCTCATCAAGCTGACATTGTTCACTGCATTTCATCATAAAAACTATCATATTAAGCACATTACAGGATACGCAATGCATTCAAAAGTAGATCAAAATGCTTAAAGTCCGGCCAACGTTTTACATCATGGTGGCTCTATTAGTCCTGACAGGAAAGGTCAGAGCCGAATGCGACGATCGTAGCGCCCTATTAGCCGCCACGAATGCCTCTGGTAGCGTGCTAGGTGGAGAGAGTTTCCGACCACCAGTGGTACTTAAAAGACACCACCCCAGTAAACGCAAAGAGGTCGCCACGTATTTCAAACGAGGCGACCTCCATTACACACTTTACTTTCTAGTCAATTCAAATTGCCAAGCAAGTTTTATAAAAAGAACCCGCGGCAAATATTAGATCAAGCCTGTCACGACTTAGTTTTATCGGCTTCTTTTTTATCCTGCTCTTCATCTTCACCCAGTTTGGAGATTTCCTCCAATCGCTTGAGAATACGTTGAGACAAGCTGCCCTCAGGATAGTTACCTTGATCATCTAATGAACCTGGCTCCATTCCTGTCAACAAATGCAATGCTTCATCCGCATTTTCAATAGCATAAATATGGAATTTACCAGCCTTCACCGCCTCAAGCACATCATCATTTAGCATTAGATTAATGGCATTGGACTTAGGAATGATCACACCTTGTGTACCGGTTAGGCCACGAGCGTTACAAACATTGAAAAAACCTTCGATCTTTTCGTTTACCCCACCGATAGCTTGAATCTGACCGTACTGATTCAAGGATCCAGTAATCGCAAGATCTTGGCGCAAAGGTACGTTTATCAAGGCAGAAATCAAACAACACAACTCCGCGGTCGAAGCACTGTCCCCATCAACATAGCCATAACTTTGTTCCATGGCGATGGAGGCAGAGATATCCAACGGATAATGTTGAGCGTATCTATGGCCAAGGTAACCAGACAAGATAAGCACCCCTTTCGAGTGAATATTTTGACCTAGATTCGACTCACGCTCGATATCTACGATGCCCTTACCTCCTGGATAAACCGTAGTAGATATTCGAGCTGGCGCACCGAAGCTACTATCACCAATCTGCATCACAGTTAAACCATTAATCTTACCAACGGCCTCACCTTGGCTATCCAGCAAGATAGTTCCATCAACGATTTCCTCAATGATCTTTTCTGCCACACGACCTGTTCGGTGCTTTTTAGCAGACAAAGCTCGCTGAACATGCACATCAGTAATGATGTCATCTTTGGCCAACTGACGATTAAAATCCGCTTCACCGAGTAGCTCAAACACATCACCGATCTTAGCCGCCATCTCTTTTTGATGCTCTGCCAGACGGCTGCTGTATTCGATTAGACGCGCTACTCCCTGCGGAGAAACATCCGCATACCCTTCTTTCTGAACACGGTCTTTCAACAAGCGAGCAAAGGCATACTCTGTGTCAGATGAACGCTTTAGGGAGTCATCAAAGTCCACCAAGACACGAAACATTTCTTGAAAATCTGGATCCGCATCCTGCAATAAATAATAAATATCTCGAGAGCCAATTAGCACCACTTTTACCTGAAGAGGCAATTCCTCAGGAGACAAAGTAGTCGTACTCATTAACCCCATATCAGCGTATGGGTGCTCGATACGAAGTGTTTTGCTCTTTAGAGCACGCTTGAGTGCCTCCCATAAATAGTGATCAGTTAGAAGCTTTTCAGCATCCAGAATCAAATAACCGCCGTTTGCAGCATGTAAACTGCCGCTCCGAATCAAACGGTAGCTGGTCACCAACATACCCTGCTCGTTACTGTATTCCACCTGGCCAAATAGGTTGCGGTACGTAGGATGGGATTCATACACCACCGGCTGACCACCATCTGGTTTATGGGTCACCGCAACGTTAGGTAAATACATCTCTTCGTACAGGGTGCGTCGGCTAGACTCATCACGATTATCAGTCGTTTTATCATCCACAAACTGATCAATGATGACCTTGTCTAGGTCTTCGCGCATTGCTTTAAGATAAGCCGTTAACGATTCGTCTTCTGCATATTTCTCAAACAAAGGCGCCATCAAAGGATCAAGAGCTTCTTTGACCGTTTCCAGGTTGAGCTCTCGCAACTGTTCGTAGGAAATACGCTTCCAAGTTGGCAGACTGAGTAATTCGTCATTCAGCATTCCCTCAAGCTCTTGCACACCCGCTTGAAATGCATCTCGCTCCTCATCAGTCAAGGTGGCAAAATCAGACTCTTCTAGTGCCTTGCCATCACGCATTGGTGCGAAGCTCACAGAAGAAGCATCTCTAAACATAGCCACGCCAATTTTAGACGAGTGACGCTCTACCAGGTTAATGGCCGCTTCGTATTGCTCATTAAAGGCACGATCAATAGCGCTTTTTTGTTGCTGATAATCCGGGTTTTCAAATGCCGCAGGAAAAGTAGACATTAAGCCATCTATCAAGCCACGCATATCTTGTTCAAAATGCGCCGCATCACCTGATTTAAACTCAATAGCCTTAGGAGCATGGGATTCTTTGAAGTTGTTGACATATGCCCACTCACTTGGAGAGGGCTTGCGTTTTGCTTCACTTTTTAAATAGCTGGTCACGTAAGATGAGCGACCAGTGCCCGAGTCACCCATTACAAAAATATTGTAACCAGGTCGATGCATAGCCACGCCGAACTGAATCGCTTCAACCGCACGCTCTTGCCCTAAAATGCCGCTAAGGGGCTCCATGTCACTTAACTTTTTGAATGGTAAGGATGCCACGTCTAATTTGGCGCATAGGGATTGATAAGGTAAAGACTGAACCATTTCTGACATCTAATAGGTCCTTATGATGAACGCCTCACCACTTATGCGGGAGGCGAATTGTTATGGTTAGTATCGCAGCGTCTGTGTCGGGACGACTTTTGAAAATTTTTGATGAAAGTTTTGTGAAGTAATTTCTAATAATTCTTCGTAACGGACACCCTTCAGGTCAGCAACAAACTGAGCCACATCACGAACATACTTGGGCTCATTCTTTTTCCCACGATGGGGTACGGGAGCCAAATAAGGCGAATCCGTTTCAACCAACAATGATTCCAATGGAATTTTACGCACAGTATCTCGAAGGTCCTCAGCATTCTTAAAAGTCACAATACCTGAAATTGAAATCAAATAATTCAGATCAAGTGCTGCCCGAGCCATGGCATAATCTTCGGTAAAACAATGAACTACACCACCAACGTTCTCATTACCATGAGCTTTTATCAAGAATAGAGTGTCTTCTTTTGCGTCGCGAGTATGGATGATCGTAGGTAAATTAAGCTCCCCCGCCACATCTAGATGGATCGCAAAACTGTCTTTTTGCGCCTGATGAAGTTCAGGCTCTTTATCATAAAAATAATCCAAGCCAGTTTCACCGATGGCAACAACCTTATCCCTTTGGGCAAGGGTTCTCAGAAAATCAGGAGCGTCTAATAAACCTTCTTTATGAAGTGGATGAACGCCACAACTGGCAAATACACCCTCTATATCAGTAAAGCTATGAATACCCTCAAAGCCATCAAGATCCACTGAAATGGTTAATATTTGCTGCACGCCAGCCTGACCTGCAGCCTGCACAGCGTCTTTTAAGTTATCGTTATAAGGAGAGAGATCCAGTTTGTCTAAATGACAATGTGTATCTATTAACATGTACCTACCAAGAATTTAGTTCGCCAATAAGTTGAATAGTGGGGTTTAGGTGGGTTTTATCAAGGTTAGACTTAAGGGTTTCGAGGCGTTTGATCATTTCCATTAATCGATACAGATCATATCGCATCAGAATACGCTCAATAGCAGGCTTAATACGCTCATGGCATTGGCCCGCTGCAGAATACATAAGCGCACCATGCAACACCGCCAACACCCCATCAATAAAGTAGTGAATTTTGTCATTATTGACAGCGGACACCAACTCATCCGACCGGCTTTGGCCAGATAACCATTTTTCTAATTCATCAGGAAGTGTGAGCATCATTTCGTGGCTACTTGATTCAGCCAAAGACAACAATCGAAAAGGCGCCTGAGAAAACCATAACAATTCTGCCGCATTAGACTTCCCCTCTCCCTCTAACCAATGAGCCGTCTGCTCAGGATTAGGAGATGGCAAGTTAAGACGCTGACAGCGGCTGATGATGGTGGGCATTAATGACCGAGAGGTATTACTAGTAAGCAAAAAATAGGTCGCTGCTGGAGGTTCTTCTAGCGCTTTAAGGATAGCGTTCGCTGCATTGATATTCATAGCGTGAGCATCTTGAATCAAGACAACTTTTGAGTACCCAAGTTGCGGCTTGTTCGCCACTTTCGCGACCACCTGCCTGACTGCATCAACCTTAATCGAACCAGCCGATCCATCCAAAGTCAGCCAGTCTGGGTGTGTTTCGGACTTCACCAATTCACATGAATGACACTTTCCACAGGGAGCGCTTTGAGGATGCTCACACAGCAATAAGCGAGCAATTTGTTCCGCAAATACACCCTGCCCAATACCATTAGCGCCAGTCATCATCAAAGCATGATGAAAATTGCCAGACTTTCGCCATGCCACAGCTTGCTGATACGGATCTAATAGCCAATCTGGAAACCTCATGGATTCCCCACTGCAGAAGTATTCAAATCGGATAAGACATTACAAATGTCCGCTTCAACCGACTCAAGTGATTGGTTCGCATCAATGACATGAATCCGCTGGGAGTGCTTTGCCGCCAATGCCAAAAAGCCACTACGAACCTTTTCATGAAACGCAATAGATTCACCATCAAGACGATTCATCTCTCCACGGGAGGCAACGCGCTGCAAGCCTATACTCACCGGCACATCTAATAAGAGAGTCGCATCAGGTAAAGCCCCTTGCAGAAAACGATCAACAAGATCATCAATAACCTTAGCGTCAATATTTCGTCCAATTCCTTGGTAGATGTAAGAGGAATCAACAAAACGATCACTAATCACCCATTTCCCCGCCTTCAAAGCCGGTAAAATAGTCTGCTTAACATGCTGGACACGGGCAGCAAAAACCAGCAACAACTCAGCATACACATCAACAGGCTCATCCCGGGGAGCCAGCACTAAATTGCGGATTTCTTCCGCTAACGGAGTTCCGCCCGGTTCACGGGTGACAATAAACTCAATACCTTGATCTGTTAACCAAGTCTTAATGCAGCCAAGAGCCGTGCTTTTACCTGCACCCTCGCCACCTTCTATAGAAATAAAATATCCGCTCAAATTAACCTCTACTGACTGGGGGAGGAACGATAATTTTCAACACGTCGACGCTGGTACTCTCTTACCGCAGCATTGTGTTCTCTCAATGTTTTCGAAAACACATGGGAACCATCACCCTTGGCGACAAAGTATAAAGCATTCGTTTCACCCGGGTGCATCGCGGCATGAATGGCTTCATAACCAACGTTCGCAATGGGCGTAGGCGGCAACCCATTAATAGTATAAGTGTTATAAGGGGTAGGTCGTTGAAGATCACGACGGGTAATATTCCCCTTATAGGAGTCACCCATTCCATAAATAACCGTTGGATCAGTTTGCAATCTCATCCCCCGTTCAAGGCGACTGACAAACACCCTAGAAATCAACGGTCGCTCTTCAGGAACCCCCGTTTCCTTTTCAATAATTGACGCCATAATCAAAGCTTCATAAGCCGTCGCATAAGGCAGCCCCTTCGCCTTATCGCTCCACTCTGATTCAAGGGTGCTAACCAATAACCTATGAGCCTGCATAAAAATATCCAAATCCGTATCACCATCGTGATAGCGATAGGTGTTTGCCAGCAACATACCTTCAGGAGAAGCAACGTTTAGCCCCATTTTCTCAGCTATTTGCTCTTCAGACAGGTCACTCAGTGTCATTTGGATATTACCCGTTTGCTCTAAGGCAATCAGATAATCACGGTAGGTTTTGCCTTCCAGTAAGGTCACTGGGTAAAAAACAGTGTCTCCCGAATCCAGCAGGGCCATCACATCAATAAGATTCATATTTGGCTGCAGCTCATAAACCCCAACCTTAGGCACTAAGGTGGGATCCAGTTTAAAAGCAATACGTGTAAGCACAGGATGCTCAATCCATCCAAGATCGGCCAACTGCTGCCCAATTCTAATACTGCTCACACCTTTTTGAACCTCGTAGCGTTCCGGCTCAGTGATATTAATTGGCTTAGTTAAATAGTGATAAGCCATCCCCCCAGCAATTGCCAGAAGAGTGACAGCCAATACTAAAAGCAGTAAAAAAGACTTAATTAATTTCATGAGAATTTACCAAACGCTCCCTTAAAGATCGGCAAATTGGACCGACAGATAACTCTCGATCATTGAATTGAACAACCGGCAAAATACCACTGAGCGCATTTGTAATAAAAATCTCATCCGCATCAGACAAGGTAAGAATATCCTCCTGCACTATATTAACGACCCCAAGATGGGCTTGGATAACAGCATGACGCATGGTCCCCTGAACCCCTGACGCAGACAGTAACGGAGTAAAGAGCTCGCCATTTTTCACCCAAAATAGATTACTCTGCACACATTCAACCATCTTGCCATTCGCATCACTCAAAACCGCTTCAAAATACCCATCCGGTAACATTTGTTTAGCCAAGACATTCTCTAAACGATTTAGATGCTTGAGCCCAGCAGTATTGCGATTAATGGAAGTTTGAACAGGTAAATGAGTTAACGAAATACCTTGAGATTGAGCGGCACTGTAATCTGGCAGATCAAACATCCCCACCAGCCAGGAAAAATTCGCCGATGCAGGTGGCAAATAGCCTCTCCCGCCAGAACCACGGGTCACCATCACCTTAAAACCAACCGACTCAAATCTTGCCGCCTGATCTGACAAGAAACCAGCCAACTTAACTATTTCGCTGGTATCGACTTTAAACCCTAAGCGCTTAAATCCGCGCTCTAAGCGGCTAAGATGAAGAGAAAGATTAGAGATGACACCATCATGGGCAGACAAGGTCTCAAATAAGCCATCACCGTAAGCCAAGCCACGATCAGAAAGCTCTATACTTGTTGCTGGATTGAAATTTAAAAACCACTGCATATGACTGATCTCTAAAGAAAAGCTAATCATAACAGATAAGGAAATGGCGTCCCATAGGGGGTTCGAACCCCTGTTACCGCCGTGAAAGGGCGGTGTCCTAGGCCTCTAGACGAATGGGACGTAGAGATCTTCCGTAGAAGTATGTGCTGAGCACAGAATGGAGCGGGAAACGAGGCTCGAACTCGCGACCCCAACCTTGGCAAGGTTGTGCTCTACCACTGAGCTATTCCCGCATGACATTGAGTTTTACAACTGACTTTTATGTAGTGAAAAGCGTTGGCGTCCCATAGGGGGTTCGAACCCCTGTTACCGCCGTGAAAGGGCGGTGTCCTAGGCCTCTAGACGAATGGGACACAATAGAAAGCGTACTTTCATTCGCTATTTAACAACTGCGAGAGTTGGCGTCCCATAGGGGGTTCGAACCCCTGTTACCGCCGTGAAAGGGCGGTGTCCTAGGCCTCTAG
>NZ_JBHTMN010000015.1:0-20185 GCF_042679525.1 Rhodanobacter aciditrophus | reverse complement strand
ACCTGTTGAGTATGAGAAACTGTTCGAAAAGATGACTGAGAAGTGTCTACTGAACTAGTGGCGATTCATAAAACACCTCTTATTTAACTAGATTTTAACGTTAATAGGTGTCTAGTAAAGTCTGGGAAGTCCAAACAGTTGGAATTTGTCTAACCTCCAAATGATCGTAAAAACCAGCCGAGCTCGAATGAATTATGGAACTAGACGTATCTAGGGCTTTAATAAAGTAAGTAAACCAGTCCAAAACATCTTCAGAGAGGTCAGAACCAAGTAAGGCCTCTTCCAAGACGTAGAAGATATAAACAGAACCTCCAGAAATTTCGCTTTGATCATACACAAACTTGAAGTTATTTATGTTTAAACTTACGCCCTTAGAGCGCTTTATTGAACCTTCTTTCAAGGCTCGTTTTGTAAACTGTTCAAAGCCCTCTACTAATATTCTGACTTGTTGTTGAATGATTGAATCAGAGGACCCACTGTATCTTTCCACAACACGATGCCCCTCGATCACAGGCATAACCCTAGGCTCTAAATTCGATAGCACAGCAAGCTTTACATCCGTCACATCCAATAGTCTGTCCCCTCAACACAAATAGCATGGATAAATAAACAGTACTCTCAATTCCACACAGTGTATTCAATGCAATTAGTTGTCAATAAATCACCTGATCGCATAGTGATGTTTGAAGATAATTTTTGACAGCGCACCGAGAAAAACACGAATAGTAAAAAAGTCAGCTCTATGGGTGTTATGGTCACAATAAAATCAGAAGCAATCAGCTTTACACAGAAGTGAATTAGAAACAATTAATCTATATTTTTCAGTGGGTTATAAGTAAAAAATCGGCCAATCAGCCACATCAATTAATGTATATTTGTATCCAAAATGGTCACACAAAACATGTGACAACACTCGACATTAAAAACTTAAGATACAAAAATGCCCTATGACTAAATTTCCTTAATTCATACTAGAATGTGCAAGCTAAAGAGGGAGAAACAGAGGGCTACAAAAACGCTAACATAGGGCTTTTGGTCACAATTTAGTCACGGATTCGCCACATGAACTTTTAATTATGAAGCCAGGATAAATTTAGAGGTAATTAAGAAGTGGTTAAATGATTGAAGAATTACTGACAAAAAACGCTAAGCATTACAAATCAAGCAAAGCTTTCTAAGTCTTCTTACTAAGAAAAATGGTAATGTGGCAAGATCTATCTAGGATATTATAAAAGTACTTATGAATCAGTATTTTATAAATGGTTGCGGGAGCCGGATTCGAACCAACGACCTTCGGGTTATGAGCCCGACGAGCTACCAGACTGCTCCATCCCGCGACATGTAACCTATTGAAATTAAACGGTTAATTTTGAAATGTATTAAAGAAAACTGTGACCAATTCTCACGACTTTACGAATTGGTTGCGGGAGCCGGATTCGAACCAACGACCTTCGGGTTATGAGCCCGACGAGCTACCAGACTGCTCCATCCCGCGACAAATAAACTATTGATATAGTTAACAATTTTCATAATGAACCAACAACTTGAATGTGACCAAGTTGGTTGCGGGAGCCGGATTCGAACCAACGACCTTCGGGTTATGAGCCCGACGAGCTACCAGACTGCTCCATCCCGCGACAGATTATGATTTAAGACTAAATCACTAACATTTTTGTTCACTTCATTGGTTGCGGGAGCCGGATTCGAACCGACGACCTTCGGGTTATGAGCCCGACGAGCTACCAGACTGCTCCATCCCGCGACAGATTATGATTTAAGACTAAATCACTAACATTTTTGTTCACTTCATTGGTTGCGGGAGCCGGATTCGAACCAACGACCTTCGGGTTATGAGCCCGACGAGCTACCAGACTGCTCCATCCCGCGCCAACGAGGTGCGTATACTACGGACGAAGTCGGTAAAGGTCAACCCCTAAAATGAAAATCTTGTTGTTCTAATCGCTCAGGGTATCCGAGCATAGAACAATAGTGGCGAATACCGGACAGAGAGGACTGGTTTACACGACAGTAATAGGAAATCATAGAACGAGTGTCCTTACTCATATGAAACCAGTTTCGTAGGCAGTTGAGATATTGAATCTGCTGGGTACTGCGAACCACCCAACCGTTGCGCCCTTCTTTAATGCCATAATACTGACCATTAGGAGCAATCAATAACACAGGAATACCATAGCCATTAGCAATTTCAATGAAACGCCCCTCATCAATGAAGTTAGAAGAGACTGTTAACAGGCCAAAGCTATTTAATATGTCAGCCTCCAAATTAGGAAAGCTGTCCATCGGAATTGCTAAAGAGGTGGCTTTTTCGGCACGCAATTGCAAATCAATGACACTCGCAAAATCATCCTCTGCAAGATACAAAACACCTGGGGCTGCTTTACTATGCTCTGGTACATAGAAGTAACTGTCTCGTTTCGCAGTGGTTCCCCAACTGCTATGTCGACCTAACCAATTAGTGAGTTTACCTATGGTCGAAATGCTCTCATCACTCTCTAACTCCTTTGGAAGTTGATTGGTATGAAGCTGACACTTTAATGCAGGACTTAGAAGCGTCCCTAAGGAGTTCGCTTTGCTACCGAAAGTAATTAAGTGATAAGGAGACTCAAGATGCAGCAAATCCAAAAGCGCTCTCATGGATGGCTTAATCTTATTGTCTTCAGGGGCATGTTCATTTGATAGAGCAACGACACGGAAACTAAGAGAGAAACGCGCGAGCTCATAACTCAATTCTTCTATGAATTGTGCTAGTGAAGCGTTCTTTGCTCTCGCATCCCAAAGGACTATTGCATCCGTCATTTCATAATCACTCTACATTGGATTTTTTCAGTTTATGCTACGCTAAGCATAAGTCCATCAATACTGCGTATCGTTTTGATTCACAACGTAATACATTGTAATTATTGATCATATATATCAATAATTCTGTCATTTTTAACTTTAAGAGAACCACAAAGAATGAGCATTAACTTATTAAAAAATATAGACAAATCGTCAGTAATCAGTAAAAACGAAGCCCTCGAAGGAAGAAGTGAACCATTATTCATCGAGGATACAAACATTGTTACAAAAGACTACATAAAGCGCTCAGCCAAAGAGGGTGAACAAGAGATTTATATCGCCATGGGCTGCTTTTGGGGCGCAGAACGGAAATTTTGGAACACACCTGGTGTGACCGTCACCGCGGTAGGCTATGCAGGCGGCTTCACACCTAACCCGACCTACGAAGAGGTCTGCACTGGCAAAACCGGTCACACTGAAGTGGTAAAGGTTATTTTCAACAAGGCGCAAATAAGCCTAGAAGGCATCTTGAAAGTTTTTTGGGAGAATCACGATCCAACCCAAGGCATGCGCCAAGGGAATGACATAGGAACTCAGTATCGCTCTGCTATATATGTCCTAGACGATGAGGCTCTTGCCGTAGCAGAACAATGCCGTGCTGCCTTCCAAGCGCAATTGGCCAATTCGGGGTTTGATAAAATCACCACCGAAATCGCCAAGTTAGATACATTTTACTTTGCGGAGACCTATCACCAGCAATATCTGCATAAGAACCCAAACGGTTATTGTGGTTTAGGCGGTACGGGCGTTAGTTGCCCTATTGGATTAGGGGTGTAATCCATCCACATGAACAACGAGCATAGGCTGATGCCTATGCTCGGTTTGCCATCATCAATGAATGTATAAACTCAAGCCACTGCTACGCTCGACTTGCTGATTCATTGACGCTTCTAATACTTGGTCATCCCCTGAAATCAAAGTGAAGTGCTTTTTAGAACGGGTAATGCCCGTATAAATCAGCTCCTTGGTCAAGATGTTAGAATGCCTACTGGGTAATAACATGGCCGTGTGAGTGAATTCCGATCCTTGGGATTTATGAACCGTCATGGCAAATACGGTTTCGACACTCTGTAAGCGACTTGGCAGAACCCAACGCACGCCACCTTTACCATCACTGAAAATGACGCGTTGCTTTAACGCACCATTGACCGGATACAACAAGCTGATCCCTACATCGCCATTCATTAAGTCCACACTGTAATCATTCTGGGTCACCATAACCGGACGGCCTAAATACCATAATCCCGCCACGGACCTGAGCTTGCCGCTCGACAAGAGCAGCTGTTCGATCTTCTCATTCATGGCGGCAACGCCCCACTCTCCTTGGCGAGTCGCAACAAGCAACTGAAAATCTACGTGGTGCTCTAAAACCCGTTTCCCCCATTCATCGAAGGCCTCAACACCTGCATCGAGATTTGGCATAGCAGCCACTTGATCTAAAAAGCCCCCATAGCCTTTTACCAATAACCCTTTCACACCAGGGTTGATAGGCGCTTCTGGAAATTGAGTTTGCTCTAAATATTGTAACGCAGGCCCATTGGGAGCTCGCTTTAGGCTCAAAGCAAAGATTTCTTTGAGTCTTGGTAACTTTGGAGATACTTGTGACCCCCTTTGTGTTTCATTAACAAGAGACGCCAGCTGGTGAATCACGCCCCCTTCAACGAAGCGATAGCTGCGACGCAACATACAAACTGCTTGATTCAGCTTAGAGCCAGATTCATCAATATAATCTGGTGCTATCTTTTCACCGACAACGTCTTCGACCCACTGTGCCGTGTGGGAGGTATATTGACCCTCGGCTGCACCGCGACAAAGATCTCCCAGCACATAGCCAGCTTCTACGGAGGCAAGTTGATCCTTATCTCCCAATAGGATCACGCGGGTATCAGGCTCAATGCCTTCAAACAAACTGGCCATCATTTCAATATCAATCATGGACGCTTCATCCACTACCACAATGTCCGCCAATAAAGGGTTAGACTGATTATGGATAAATTGACGAGAATTCGGCTTGGGTTTGAGCAATCGGTGTAGGGTTGTCACCTGAGTCGGAATTACCTGTTTTAGAGCGTCTGGGTTCACATGTCCCACTTCTGGCAAGTCTAAGCGTGTTAGGTTGGCCGCTATGGATTCATTCAAACGTGCAGCAGCCTTACCCGTGGGGGCGGCCAAGCGAATCGCCAATGGTGACAAACCATTTACCAATCGCTGCCCTTGCAACAAAGCAAGCAAACGCAACACTGTGGTTGTTTTACCCGTCCCCGGCCCACCAGTGATGATAGAAAAGTGGTTACTGGCCGCGATGCCACAAGCTACCCTTTGCCAATCTGTGTCATCCACCTGACTTACTTGGCCAAATAATGCCGTTAGCCAATCTCTAATGTCTCGTTCCGAAACACTCGTAGCACGATCCAAGCGATCAGCAATGCCATTCACAATGATTTGCTCTGCTCGCCAGTAACGGCGTAGATATAGAAAACTTGACGCTTCCTCTTGAACGAATACCAGCGGTGACGACTGTGCAGCGATTTCGTCTGTGGTCCCCGTCGCCACAGCATTGGATTTTTCTAGAGCAACAACCAAATCCTGCTTGCTTAGAGTACTTGCCCAACCATTCAACTGCTCTGCCATCAGCAGAGTCTCAAATTGTCCCTCTTCGTCGAATTGCAAAAAACCAGATGGATGTTGCAGCCACTTGTCTAGGTCAATACACACTTGCCCAAGGGAGGCGTTGTAGCTGACAGACAGCAACAAAGGCAAAAGTCGTTCATCTAACTCACCGTCCTCCGTGACTAACCACTTCACCAAGGAAAAATCCACATAGCGCGCAACGTCTGCATCTACCCAGCTTTTGATCTGCTCCAGATTAAACATAAGACAACTCCTGTTGCAGAACCACTGTCTCACCAGCGAACATCTTATCTAGGGCTTCAATGAGCGCCTTGGGCGGTTTGTCCATAATCAGGCCTTGGGTTGTCTCGTTTTCGTAGCCTCGAATAAAATAGTAAACGGCTCCCCCAATATGCTCCTCATAACGGTAGGCGGGAATACGCTCTTTTAGATGGCGATGCAAAGCCACCAGATACAACACATACTGTAAGTCATATCGTTTTTTTAACAGAGCATCCCTAAGACTGGCTTCGTCATAGGCGGCGTCATCAGCTCCCAGACCGTTACTCTTCCAATCGATCACATAGTATTTACCATCCACCTTGGCCACGAGATCGATAAAACCCTTAAACATCCCCTCAAGCATCTGATATTGGGCAGCAGGACGCTCTTGACCGTCCCATGTTTGCTGTCTTACAAGGGAATCCAAATGTTGGGCCTGAACCTTACTGGCGCTAAACATAAACTCCAGCTCCACCGCCATATCCTCTGGCGGAACATCCATTAAACGAAAGGTCACTGGTGCTTGCTCTGGTATGCGATCCAACCGCCATGTTTTGCCTAAAAAGTCACCTAGCCAATCCGATAATGGCTCGGCATACTCTGACAGGTTTCGCTTTCTACAGCGGCTTTCCAACATGTTTAAACGCAAGTCCGCATCCCCTTGAGCGGCCGCAAACCCCTTACGCTTTTCACCGTTTATCTCGGTTCGCTGCTCTGCAGCCCATTCAATAATACCGTGAAGAAAGGTCCCCATATGGCTGCCTCGAGGTAGCTTGTGCATCAGTTTGTGGCTTTGCACAACCTCTGTAACGGGCTCACCTTGATCATCGTCTAGCATTTGCTCATCAATTGCCTGCTCCGGACTGCCGGCTTCTATTTCGAATTCCCCTTCCTTGCCACCAAAAGACAAAGAGGAGTAACTGGCAATCCACCAGGGGGAAATGCTCAATGCATTCACCTGCCTCGCTGGGCAAAACTCTGGCACCGTTAGTCCCACATAGGGAGCCACGCTGGACATGGCTTGCACTACCGAAAAGACTTCTGAGTCTTCCTGATGGGCTGCCACCACATGATTTGCAGATGCTCCCAATAACGCATGGGCTGCTGAGGTAAAGTCTCCCAATTCACCACCCGCCGCATCGCCAATGGCCAGCCATTGAGCACAAATGGCTCGGGTCATGGCCACATAAATCTTGCGCACATCTTCTGCTAACCGCTCCGAATCAGCCTGTGCTACCTGTTCATTAGAGGGGCTAAAACTCAACACCAAATTTTCTTGGTCATCATGATATTCAATCGGCAAATCGGAAGACTTTACGGCCCGAGCAGCATCCAAATACGGCAACATAACCAAGGGGTACTGAAGACCTTTTGACTTATGTACCGTCACCACTTGAACCAAGTCCGCATCGCTTTCGAGGCGCTGTTGAGTGCTTTCTTGCCCAGACTTTTCCGCCGTAATACATTGTTCAAGGTGATGAATTAACGCCTGCTGACCTTGTATGGTTTCAGAGGCTTGCTGCAACAATTCAGAAATATGAAATAGATCCGTGATCGAGCGCTCACCATTAGGCTGATTTAAATACCGCTCTGGCACCATTTGTTCCGTAAAGAAACGATGCAAGGTCGCCATAATGCCAAACTCAAACCAATGGTGATGGTAACGTCTGAATTGCTCAATAAAGCCTTCCCAATAAATCTCATCGTGATTCAGGGCATCCAACTCCGTGAGGCTCATCCCCATCAACCGCGTCCCCAACGCGACCCTTAAATTGAAGCTATTAAAGGGCTCTGCCATGGCTTTTAACACATGTAAAATATCGTCTGCGTCCTCTGTATCAAATACATCGTTCGCATCCGACAAATACACGCTGGACACATTCACATCGAACAAAGCTCGGCGAATTTTTCGGGCTTCCACACCCGAATTCACCAATACAGCAAAATCCTTCGGCTGAAGAGGCCTTGGTCCGTCTCCCAGATCAATGGCCGCACGATCTTCATTAGACAGATTTAGTAAATGAGCAATCTGAGAGGCGGTCGCCACCGCTCGGTCGATGGAATCATCAGAGGCTTCCCCATGCTCTAGAGTCAAATCCCAAAGATTTTGGGGCGCCTGAGGCTCACCCTCTACCAACAAAGCAATCCCATCTTTCTTACCGGCTTGCACTGGTAAAAACGGAATTGGATCCTCTTGCCCTTGCCTAAATAAAAATGCTCCGTTTGGATGAGCCTGCTCTGCCCGCTCAAAGAAGCCATTTACAGCATTCACCAATCGCGGCGAAGAGCGGAAATTGTGGGTCAGGGTATATTGACGATTGCCAGTGTCACGTTTCGCAGATAAGTAGGTGAAAATATCGGCACCGCGAAAACGATAAATCGCCTGTTTGGGGTCACCAATCATAAAGAACCCCGTATCAGGATGAGGCTCCGCTACCCGATAAATGGCATTAAAAATACGGTATTGCACCGGATCCGTGTCTTGAAACTCATCCACTAAAGCAACAGGGAATTGCTTACGGATGACCTCTGCTAATTGTGCCCCACCTTCGTCTTGTAGGGCTTTATCCAGCTTATCCAATAAGTCATTTTGACTGAGCACACCACGTTGAGCCTTTTCCTCTTCTACCCGTGCTGCGACCCAATGGGCACTATGGGCAATGAGAAACTCATTAGGTGTAGGCAACTGATCCAGCACCTCAGGCAGCTTTGCTAAGACAGCTGCCGCCCCACGATCTACTGGGATAGTCCCTTCGTCTAACCAAAATCCAGTGTCCAACAAAGCGATTTTAGCGAAGCTTTTACCCTGAAAGAGCTTATTAACCAAGGCAAGGTTTTCGCCCTCGCTAGCACACCACTGAGCCAAACCATCGAACACACTGGCCCGATGATTTTTGTTCAACGAGGCCGCCTTAAACAACTTACCTTTCGCCGCAGCCTCAAAGTCTTCTATTAAGGTAGGCAGCGCTCCACTGACCTGGGCTTTTAATGAGTCAATGACTGCGGCTCTTTGAGTGGTGATAGCCTGCAACTCAGCGCTAATGTCTGCGCCTACAGGTGCAATGCCATGAACCTTGTAAATTAGATTACCGATCGACCGATGCAACGCCATAGGAGCAGAATAAACCGCCAGCACCTGACGTAGCTCAGGCTCTTCTAGGGTAAAGATCTTTTCTCGCCAATAGTCCTCACAAGCCTGAATCACTAGGGGCTTTTCGTTTTCTAACAGGGTTTGCTGAAAATTCAAGCCACTGTAAAACGCGTGTTCCGACAAAACACGGCTACACCAAGAGTGAATCGTGGACACTGCGGCTTCATCCATCCATTCTGCCGCAATATCAAGGCGACGAGCGGCGGCATACAAGGAAGTTTCTGCTTCTACCTCTTTGCGCAAGGCTCGAAGGTGCATATCCGTACTGGCTTCTTCATCGGCTCGAAAATAAGCAGCCGTTTCTACCAAACGGGCACGAATACGATCCCTAAGCTCCCGAGTGGCCGCTTTTGTAAAGGTCACAACCAGAATATTGGGGGGCAGCAAAAAATCCGTGAAACTGTTTTCTCCCCCGTGCTTTAACACAAGTCGCAGATACAACAACGCCAGAGTATAGGTTTTACCTGTGCCCGCGCTCGCCTCGATTAACGCGGAGCCTGCTAAGGGGAAGGTCAATGGGTTCAATTGCTGGGTGGAATGGCTCATGCTTTCGCCTCCGGTGACACACTGGTCAGAATAGGTCCACAGAGTAACTGAGCGTGCTCTTCTAGCTGTGCTAGCTGTTCAGACGTTAAAGGCTCTTGTATATGCAATCGCCCATAATGGTTGGATGGACTCCCCAGATCCCCATTTATGTAACCCTCTACCAAACGCTCTTGGTCTGTCTTCTTAGATCGGCCTTGAATCAAGTAAGCCATCCCCCCATGAATGCCAAAACATAAGGGATCATGCATTGCCCGTAGCCAAGCTGTCAGTAGATCCTTTAGCACCCTTTCAGCGGTTTCAGTGGCCATACCATGAAAGCGCAAATCCCCATTCGGGGTCATCAGCTGTGTGTCCACGGGCTGCTGATGAACCAGGTTCGCCACCAAATGGCGCACCCAAGCGTTTACCCCATTGCGCCAGACCACATTAGTCCCTAATTTGTTGTCTGTGACGGAGCGGCTAATGTCACCTTCTTCGTCGATAATGCTGTCTTTGTAAACGTTGGAGGTTTGCATAATAAACTGAATCAAACACTCCCTATCTGAAGCTTTATAGAGACGCTCCAGATCATCTTCGTAATGCAAGGTTACCCCATCACAGGTGAGCTGGATTTCTGCTTGGCGCAGGGTGTCAGGCACCATAGCCAGTGTGCCGATGGCCTTTTTCCAACCAAAATATAACTGCTTTACTTTCGTTGGAAACAAACGATCTCGATGCACCTCTGAGAAAGCACCACCGTGTAATTCTCCCGCGGCGATTTGACGCTCTAATTGGCGCTCCACTTCATCATCCCAACTGGACTGGGTCACATTAAGCCGTTTGGCATAATTCAGCATCTGGTCATGGACTTGCCAGGCTTCTAATCCATCAGAGTCAAAGTTTTCCACTACTTTGGTTTCTTCGATCTCACTGGGCTTACGAATATCAAGGCGCTCGCTGTAGAGGGCGTCCACTGGAGAGCGATAAAAAGACGTCAACTTGCGCGCATTCAAGGGCGCATCAGGCTGCCAATCTGGAAGTGCTTCGTCCCCTTTCTCTAACGCCTCATAACCTTGATAAATCCCCTGCCACTCGTGCTGATAGGTGAATACTGGTGACCCTTGAGTAAAATACTGACGACTAAAGGGCTGCATCGGGTATTCTGTTGTCAACTGAACAGCCAATGAGTCGTTTTGCCATCCCTTATTTAGGTAATCTCGAAGCTGCCCTACCAAAACCGATGGGGGTTGTTCACTGTTGTCTTTAGCGCTGCGTCCTTGCCAACTAATAACCAGTTTATCCCGTGCGGAGAGCACCGCTTCTAAAAACAAATAACGGGCATCTTCTCGACGTGAGCGGTCCCCCGGTCGGTAATCCCCTACCATCAAGTCAAAGTCCATTGGCGTACTCACTTGGGGATAGTCCCCGTCGTTCATACCAATCAAATACACTTGTTTAAACGGAATCGCGCGCATGGGCATAAGAGTAGCGAAATTCACTGATCCAGATAAAAATCGCTGACTCAAAGCAGGTTCGTCCAATTGCCCCATAAAGGTTTCTTGGATCACATCCACAGACACAGGTTCTTGGTCAACACCTGCCCCTTGTACTTGGTCTTCCAGCGCTTCAATTTGCTCTTCGATACGAGTGACCACCCGACGTTCTGAGTCATTACTGGGTAGGAAGAAGGTATCCAATAGGCCTTGCAAGCTGTCCGCCCAATGCAACAAAGGTTTTGGCTCTACGAAAGCCCCCCAAACCTCTTGGATGTCATCGATCAGACGGTGCATTTGCCCGAGAGTCTGTGCATCTAGGCCACCGATATCCCCATAAGGCAAGACACCTTGCCAGATGTCACCCGCTCCAACGCTATACCCCAGAAGCATTCGTTTTAAGCCAAATAACCAGGTGTTTTGTTCCGATGCACTGGTCAAGCCCAGAGAATGACGTTGTTCTTTTGATAGCCCCCAGCGGATATTGGCGTGTTCAATCCAAGATTTAAGTTGCACCACATGCCCTTCCTCCAACCGATAACGGGCACGCAATGCAGGAATGTCTAACAGTGACAACAAGTCGGTGGCTTCAAATCGGGATTGAGTAATCGCCAATAAGGACTCAAAAGCAGCCACGATAGGATGCTGCTGACGGGCACTTTGATCGGCCACGTGGTAAGGCAAAAAGCGCTTATCTGCGTAGTCACCATATTTAGCAAAGCGACCAAACACCGCCTCAATATGAGGAACATAGACATTAATGTCCGGGGCCATAATCAGGATGTCCCTCGGTTCGAGAGACTCCCCTTTGGCTGCGGCATGCTCGAATTCACTCAACAAGCGGTCATGAAGGATTTCTATTTCACGTTGGCGGGAGTGGTTTTCAATAAACGTCAGGCTGGTATCCCTTTGGGTGTCCACCTGACGGCCAAGGGACTGACAATCTTCCAAACTGCGGAGCTGAAAAATATCATCCTGTAACTGCGCCAACAGGGACTGCCCTTCAGGGGCTTCAAATAAGTCAATCTTGCTGTCCACAAAGAATCCTTGATACGCTCCCGGCTGGTCACGCTCGTCTAGGGAATGAAGGTAATCTCGGCCTAGTTTCCCCCATGATGCGAGCAAAGGGTTGCCATACAAATGGGCTTCGTCCAAAGACACGTCTTTGTTTGGTCGACCAGCTTTCATCGGTCGACGAGAATGAGCTTGGCGCAACAATTGACGCCCTTCGATCAGATCCCCCCAGTAATATTCACTGGGATTCATGGTGAACAATAACACCTGAGTAAACGACGAAATGGCCTGCAGTACTTCTAAGGTTTGGTTCGGTAAAGAGGAAATACCAAAGACGATCACGCGGCGAGGCAAACCTTCTAAGTGATCCACCTGCTGACATTGCTTGAGGAAGTCTTGGTGGATCTCGGAACGGTTAACCACCTGTTGCGTCTCCCCTTTGAACTGGGGGTCATTTTGAATATCGGCCACCAAATATCGCCATAATCTAGGCTGCCATATTTGATCATCAGGCACTGCTTTGGTTTGTCCTACCACATAAGGCTTGTCCCGTTCCGGCAACACATCTGCTCCGGCTTCCCAAGCTTGCAACCAATCCGCGCGATACACCTGATATTGGTCGTACAATTTTGCGATTCGCTCCGCCAAGATAAAACGGCGGTGTTCACGGCTTTTGCCCGATGCCATAAAACGTACCAAGGTGTCGTAATGGCCTTCTGCATTTTCCGATTCAATGGTGTTCAATAGTCGAAACAGACGCCAAACCATGGGCTTCATATCAAATGGAGACTGGGTATCAAGGGACCAAAAGGCAGAGCGATAGGCTTCCCAAATGAACCGTCCTGGAAGTGACACATCGATGGATGCAGCAATGCCACAGCCACCTTCTGTCTCGTCTTGAGCAATCGCCTGCTGAAGCCACTGGGCAATACCGTTACTCTGCACCAGAAACTTATCCGTCTCCAAAGGCTCCAGCGGATACCGCTTTAACCAAGACACCAGCACATCTTTTAGTAATTCAAGGCGGTTACCTTGAATGACCATCAATCCCGTCGGCCAATCGCTCACACCATTCTCCGGTTTATTCAAAAATCCATCCCATACTATAACAAGGGACGCACCCTTTCTCCCACAAGGGCAACTAATTGTTTAAAAAAGAAAAGGCCAGCAGGATCACCTGCTGGCCTTTTTGCTTTGTGCTCAATGAGACGCGATATTAGCCGTCTAGATTGATGTTGTACTCTTGGTTGTTGTAGATCACCGTTAAGGAATCGCCAGAGCCAACCGAGCCACTGTTATCTGTATCCAAGTTACTGTCGGATCCAAAAGTGGCAACGTCTTGCTTCTCATCTCCCTCGCCGATAGAGAGGTGTTTCACACCTTCGTCATCTTCAGAGATGGTCACGTTCGCTTCTAAGAAGGCTTGAACCGCATCGATATCCTCAGAATTTGTCTCTGACGGTAGGTCCAACAAATCAGAGATATCAATGGCATCTTCACTGGCATTGAAATCCATCAACACATCTTGGGTAAACCCGTTGCCTAGGTTGGTATCGTTATCAAGGATAAAGATATCAGATCCTTCGCCACCCACCAGCACATCAACCGACTCATCATCACCACCGAACAAGACATCGTCACCTGCACCGCCTAGCAATGAATCTTCATCGCTATCGCCAACTAAGTAGTCATCGCCACCAGTACCGACAGTATCCTCTTCATCAGAAGAGCCTACGATGCCAGTGTTGTCGCCATCTGTCGTCACTGTAGCGATCAACTCAAACTCTGCAATATCAGAGTCGGTTTCACTAACGACTGTCAGATTGTCAATGGTGGTAGAACCGGATGTAACAGAGACAGTGTAAGTACCGTCAGAGTTTACGGTTAGATCTGTACCATCTTGTTGCAACTTAGCACCATCAGGGACGCCTGAGATGGTGACACTAATTACATCTTCTCCTGAAGCCAAGTCGTTGATATCAACAGATACTGAATATGTGAAACTCGTCGCAAAGGCATTTGAGTCCCCGATCACAGCTCCATCTTTGAACTTAATATTTTCAAAGTTTGCTACGTCATACTTGATGTTATCTTTGTTATTGACCCAGTCGTTATAGCTATAACTTTGAAGCCATATTGAATCCGTACCAGAACCGCCACTGATATATCCATCCAGCCTACCAACAATCACTGCGACATCATTACCGTCGCCAAGGTCGGATGTGCCGTTTAAGTTGCCTTTAATATAGACAGTATCATTACCACTACCAGACTCGATATGACCATCTACATCGTCTACCACTTTAGCAATGTTATCTCCATTACCCAGATGCACGGAACTAGAAGATGTAATGTCGTCACCAATAATCACTACATCATTCCCTTCACCAGTATCAATATGGCCACTATTCTTAACGTCATCTCCTACAGTCACAATGTCATCACCATTGCCTGTCTGCATAGACGCCCCATCTACGTCGTCATCAACAATAACTTGATATTGTTTGTTCTGGAAGTTAAACCAGCTATTGTAATCATGATCGTAATGTTTAGTTAAGACAGAAGAATCAAATGAAACACCAGCAGTTGGGTCCTGCAAATCTCCAGAGCCAACTTTAGTTATCGTAACATCAACGGATGCCTGACCACTCATATCACCATCAACTTCTAACGTAGCGGTAGCACTGTCATATGCTCCATTACCATCCGTAATCGTGTAATCAAATGATGCACTGCCTGTGTAACCTGCTTCTGGAACGAAAATGATCTTGCCAGCTGAATTAATGTAGGCGTAGCCATGCTGTACATTGTCAACAGATGTAACAGACAAGGTATCGCCATCTGCATCCGTGTCGTTAGACAACAACACACTTGGATCAATAACAATGGACTGTCCATCCGTTGTCGTCACGGACTGACTTCCCGTTGGATTGGTTGTAAGCGATGAACTATCTAAAACAGAGTACGTATTACCACCATCAGAACTTAATGTAGGTTGGAAGACGTAATCACCGCCCTGATCCCACCATAGCATTTCAATGCTGTAATAGCCGTCTGCTTCAACGGTAAACGCATTATGAACCGTACCGTTTGGACTTTGATTATTAGTAACGGTCGCGACTGCATTACCATCAATTGTGATCTGATACCCATCATCTGCATAAACCTTGAAGTTATAAGTCCCTGCTTCTAAGTAGATATAACCAGTTAGACGAATACCACCATCCGAGGTGTTACCAGGGTCGGTACTTAGCGAGCTGGCGTCAGATCCAAGGAAATTCTGTAAGTTAGAATCTTTACCAACATCACCCGTACCGTACTGATAATTAATATTCTGACCAATAAAGGTTGCATCCGCAGTTTTTCCAGCGATCAAAGACTTGAAGTCAACCAGATCATCAATTTGCTCGTTAAAGCCGAAGTATTCGCCTTTCAATCCAGTGTATGTGGTCAATACATCATCCGTAGCGACTGGTGCATCGTTCGCGTCATTAACAGTCAATGTCAACGTATTCTCAACCGTATCTCCGTCCGCGTCTTTCACATGGTAAGTGAATACTGCTTCTCCAGAAGAACCTTGAGAAATACTGCCGGCAAACGAATCACTTGGAGTGAATTCATAACTGCCATCAGCTTTAACCACTAATGTACCTTTATCAGTGGTAATGGTCTCAGCAACAACGGAACCGCCATCAGCGCCCACATCTACATTCAAGCTGACATTACCCGTAATGGTGCCGTAGTCACTTTCTGGTACAGAACCACTGGAAGTAGACACGTTCGCCACAACAGAGTATTGGCTGGTTGCGTCTTCAGCAGTAGAGAATTGGGTAATAACATTCCCGTTGCTGTCCAAGAATCCACTCAAGCTGACCACATAATCCACACCATCAACAGTTACAGTCGTAGAGCTCAAATTCGATAACTGAATGTAATCACTTGAATCATTATTCGAGTTATTGGTCTCATCCACTACAACTTGAGCCGTTAAAGTCACAAGTGTGGCAACACCATTAATGTTAACCGTTACCTTGTACTCTAGATTAGTGCTATCCAAAGACTTATAGCTGGTACTAACTGGCGTATTCACATGCGTGAAAGTACCGATCACAATGTTAGAGCCCATATCTGTAGACGCAACAGACGAAGTATCTGTCAATGCAATGGAGGTTGGATCACAACCACTGCCATCGTCCCAAGATAATTTGTCTTTGTAGCTGTCACTGTCCGTATTTTGTTGTTGAGTACGGTTTTCACCACTGCTGAAGGATGGATTAACGAAGCCACCAGCGATAGAAGACACCGTGAAGCTTGACGCGGCGCTAGACTCTTTAACCAGTTCAATAGTATCTGTTGTGGTTGTTGATTCAGGGGAATCATCCTCCACCACTAATGAAACAGTCTGAGTAGCAGACGCTAAATCGCCATCATCCG
The DNA here is from genome assembly GCF_042679525.1 of Rhodanobacter aciditrophus. Lineage (GTDB taxonomy): Bacteria > Pseudomonadota > Gammaproteobacteria > Pseudomonadales > Marinomonadaceae > Marinomonas > Marinomonas aciditrophus. The sequence goes on along the minus strand of NZ_JBHTMN010000015.1, from coordinate 3,817 downwards.
TCGCAACAACACCGAAGTCGATGGTTAGAGTATCTTCGGTAGAGCTATCAGAATGATCAATCGGCCCAGTCAAAGTAGCTTGATAAGTCACTTGCCCATTCACTACATCAGAAACAGTGATGGTTACGATAGTTTCATCGCCTGCTTTACCAACAAGTTGACCGTCCACAATCGACCACTTGATGTCCACACCATTAGACTCATACAAACCATCTGCAGGAGCAACAAATGACATCTTGATGTCTGCATTTGTGCCATCGTCAGAAACCGTCAACGTTCCTGACGCAGTCACAGCATCTGTAGTATCGGTTGAACCATCCGTATCAGCATTCGCGTTGGCAAGACCTTCTTCAGAGACCGTAATAGAAGCAGTATCACCTGCTCCAATCGAGATCGAAGGTGCGTCATTAACCTCATAGACAGTTACATCAATGGACTTAGTCGACACAGCCGTATCAGAATTAGAAGCTTCCGTAGCAGTAGCAGTGAACGTTAATGTGAACTCTCCACTGTAATCCTCAGGTGTTTCTAACGTCATATCAGTAAAGTCAGTAATACCACCTACATCCACTGTGCCGTCAGCACCAAATGTAAACTCATCATCACCAATAGTAATGACTGTACCGGCAGGCGCACCAGAGATCACCGTAGATAAGGACTCAGAGCCATCTGTATCAGCTAAGTTGATAGTGAACGATTCCAACTGTACTGCTTGATCTTCATACCCTGCATTTAACATTAGGTAGTGATCAACGGTTACACCATCGTCTTCATAAACCGCCTCGCCAACACCTGGGATAACAGAGGTTGGATACATTGACAAAGTACTTGTACCAAACTCTTGGCTATCTCCACCGTCAATCTTAATCCCTAGATTCACATACCCATTACCATCTTCATTGTGATATGCAATTTCAACAGGGTAGTAACCGGATTCAGAAACAGTAAGTACCTGAGACTCAACACCACTATTACCGTTGTCCCATTGGGCCTCAGCAATCACATCTCCGCCCACTTTGACATAGAAAGTATCGTCAGCACTGCCTGTGAAACTGTAATTTGACCCAGCTTCCAGATAAACATAAGTCGTAGCAACTGCAAGAGTACCAGTAGCAATGTTATCGAGATTTGGAATTGATTGGACTACACCAGAACCAACAGGTGGAACAGAAGAGTAAGAATCCACCAAAGCAGCTAGCTGCTCAGGCGTACCACCGTTACCGCCATAAGTACTAGAATCAACTCCCGTCCAGAAGGAATAACTAATACCCTGTGCAGAAGACGAATCATCAGAAGATGTTGCGATAACAGGCGCATCAGCAACCGCAGTCACTGTCACAGTTGCAGTAGCCGTAGACGTATTGCCCGCTGCATCTTGAACAGTGTACTGAATTTCAATGTCACCGCTCACATTCGCCTTAGGCGTAAATGTAATCGTGCCATCCTCATTCAAAGTTACCGTGCCAAGAGACTCGTCATAGCTGAAGCTGTCTTCGACTAAAGAAGCACCAGACTCATCGTTATCTAATATATCGATGGTGATAGGAGAACCATCTTCAAGCATGGACACTTGCTCGTCCTGAACCTCAGCGGCCAAATCCACCGTCACGTTTTGCGTGGTCGTCGTTTCGTTGCCCGCAACATCTACCGCTTTGATGCTCAGTGTGTTTGAACCTTCGGCCAGCGCATTGTCGATCGCGATAGTGTACTTACCATCACCATCCGCTGTGCCAGTCGCCGTGCGCGATGTGCCATTCGCATCTGTGTACGTGATCGTCACAGTCGCGCCCGCTTCCGTCACACCCGTAATGTCTGGCGTCGCATCGTTGGTAATCGTGTCGTCGTTCGAACCACTGTTGGTCGCATCCGTGATGTCGGACGTCAAGCCGCTAACGGAAGTATCCACCGTCACGTTTTGCGTGGTCGTCGTTTCGTTGCCCGCAACATCTACCGCTTTGATGCTCAGTGTGTTTGAACCTTCGGCCAGCGCATTGTCGATCGCGATAGTGTACTTACCATCACCATCCGCTGTGCCAGTCGCCGTGCGCGATGTGCCATTCGCATCTGTGTACGTGATCGTCACAGTCGCGCCCGCTTCCGTCACACCCGTAATGTCTGGCGTCGCATCGTTGGTAATCGTGTCGTCGTTCGAACCACTGTTGGTCGCATCCGTGATGTCGGACGTTAAACCACTGACAGACAGATCCGCCTCTGCTGCAATCTCGCTCGCTTGCGTAGAGGTATTACCTGCAGCATCAGACAAGGTTGCTTTCACTTCTGCACCAGGAGGTACTTCGATAGTATATCCATTGTTAATATCATCTTGCGTTAATGTATGAATGCTCTCAACACCATTAACGATAAACGTCAAAGTATCCCCTACTTCTGAACCACCAAGCGAAATCGTCGCAGTAATCGTACCAACTTCGCCTTCAGCAACTTCTGCTGCATTGTAAATATCGTCATCACCTGTACTTTGGAATGAAATAACAGGGGTGCCGATACTGACGTCTGCTATAGCAACTGTTGCACTCACTTCGTCCGACATGTTACCCGCTGAATCAGATAACGTTGCTTTTACTTCTGCGCCTGGAGCCACTTCGATTACATAACCGTTAGCTATCTCAGCTTGTGTTAACACATGGGTACTGACCGCACCGTTCACACTGTACGTCAAGATATCCCCCACTTCCGATCCATCAACAGAAATGGTGGCAGTGATAGTATCTGCTTCGCCAGCGGCGACTTCCGCCGCATTATAAACCTCATCCTCACCAGTGCTTTCAAACGTAAGCGTCGGTGAACCAATAGACAAGTCGACTTGGTGGATTGAAGTTGTAGTGGCTGTAAATGGGTTGCCAGCACTATCTTCACCAGTCACCTTAGCTGTAAACGTAGTATTTTGAGCTAAATCTTCCCCTGCGACCGAAACAGCCCATGTTTTGTTGGCCATAACAGTCGTTGTATAAGTCGTATCACCAATGACCAATGTAACGGTATCCCCCGCAGCAGCATCAAAACCGACTCGACCAGAGACAATAATAGAAGAAGTACTTTCTTCGATATTAACAATGTCATCAGATGTAATTGAATTTACCTGAATAGACCCGCGAGCCGATGTGTCAACAAAATACGCCTCTGTGGACTGACTTGTTCCGACATGTCCCTCAGAATTCGTCACGGTAACATTAGCAACGACAATTCTATCTGAGTCCTGGACTAAACTTGAGCCATCAACTGTAATGGAAAAAGTACCATTAGAAACATCAACTGCTCCAGTATAGCTCTCTCCTCCTATTACCAAAGTTACTTCCCCTGAGGCAATAATATCGCCTGAAGTAACTACACCAGTGATAACAACCGTTCCAGACGCTTCAGAAGCGTTAACAGTTGAATCTGAAGTAATAGGATCGATGTCAATATTCACGTAAATATCGTCATTGGTGATCGTGCCTGTGCTCTCAACACCGCCCACACTCAACGTGAACGTTTCATCGCTTTCAAGAACCGTATCTTCTGCACCCGCTACCGTCACAGTGAAGCTTTCAACACCTGCTGGAACCGTGATGGTGCCGTCGTCGTTGAGGGTCACGCCGTCGCTGAACGTCACATCGCCGTAGTCACTGCTATCGGTCGTGCCGTCCGTCAAGCTGAACGCGAACGTTTGTGCCGTATCCGCTGTATTGCTTAGCGTCACATCGAACGCAAGGTCGTCGCCTTCTTCCGCGCTAACATTCTGAGAAATTGAACTCACCACTGGCGCACTTTCGTTATCAACGATCGTCGTGCTCGCGCTGCCGTTATCAGAAGACACGGT
>NZ_JBHTMN010000014.1:0-414090 GCF_042679525.1 Rhodanobacter aciditrophus | reverse complement strand
TAAGCGTGCAACTTTATTCTGTGACGTCTAGATAGCTTGCAACAGTCGGGCGGGTCCATATAAGCGAATTGTTTATAAGCCGCTTAGTGGGTTTGCGCTTGGTCGCCTAGGTAGTCGTCCAAATCTTCTTTTTGGAATTCGTAGGTTTCCGCACAGAATTGGCATTCGGTTTTAATAACGCCTTGTTCGCTTAGGATTTCACGCAACTCTTCCGCGCCCATAGATAGGATGGCGCTTAGGGTGCGCTGGCGAGTGCAAGAGCAGCCAAATTGCATGGTTTTGCCGTCGTATAGGCGAAGCTCTTCTTCATGGTACAAGCGGTGCAATAGGGTTGCTGTGTCCAGTTCGAGCAATTCTTCGTCTTTAACAGTCGATGCTAGGTGAACAAAGCGTTCCCATGCGTCTTCGTCCCCTTCTTTAGCTTGTTCAGCGGGTAAACGCTGCAGGAATAATCCGCCTGCTTGAGCACCGTTTGCAGCCAGCCATACACGGCTTGGTAGCTGCTCAGACTGCATGAAGTATTGCTCTAGGCATTCTGACAAGGTATCACCAACGATTTCGACGATGCCTTGGTAGCGCTGACCATTACGTGGGGTGATGGTGATCACTAGGTAGCCGCCTTCTAGCAGTTCTTTTAAAGAGACCGTCTCAGGGAAGGCCTGGGTCTCATCCCATTGGGCGATACCCCGTAGGTTTTGGCGTTCGTCACATTCGGTCATTAGGGTTTGCAGTACGCCGTTGCCCTTACATTGAATGGATAGCACGCCGTCGATTTTCACAATGTCGCGCAGCAAAGCAATGGCCGCTACGAATTCGCCCAGTAAGGATTCCAGAGGTTTGGGGTAGGATTTACGGGCAATGATGCTTTGATAGGCATCGTTTAATAGGACGCGCTCGCCTCGAACGTTGGTGTTGTCGAAGGAGAAGCGTTGGATTTCATTGATGTTGTTCACAAGAATCACCGTTAAATAATGTCTGTGCGTATTTTAGAACGCCGTCGAGAGGTTTGCACCTTATGTGGGGATAGATGCTGAGGATTAAAGGTGTAATCGTAATTTGTAGGTCGTGCTTTAGGGCGACAATCTAGATAAAATGCGCCTTTCGATTTTTAACGCAGAGAGTTCCATGATCCAGTTTACCCAAGTCAGTTTGCAACGCGGTACGCAGTTTTTGCTTGAACACGCCGATATGACCATTTTTGAAGGTCAGAAGGTGGGTTTGATCGGGGCAAATGGCGCGGGTAAGTCTTCTTTGTTTGCCTTGGTGCGCGGTCTTTTGCATGCGGATACCGGTGAGGTGATTTTGCCGGGACAGCGTCGGATTTCATTTATGGCGCAGGAAGTGGAAGAGGTGGATCGCACGGCGCTGGATTACTGTCTTGATGGGGATGATCGCCTACGTCGAATCGAAGCAGAAATCAACGCCGCTCAAACCAAAGGGGATGATAATGCTCATGCCCATTGGCTCGGGGAATATGAGAATGCTCAAGGGTATACGGCGCAAGCTCGTGGTGAGCAGCTACTGCAAGGTCTTGGCTTTAAAATGGCAGACATGCAGCGCAATGTCTCGGACTTCTCCGGTGGTTGGCGTATACGTTTGAATTTGGCCCGAGCTTTGATGTGTCCGTCTGACATTCTATTGTTGGACGAGCCGACTAACCACTTGGATTTGGATGCGGTCATGTGGCTCGAAAACTGGCTGTGTAATTACCCAGGTACACTTTTGCTGATCTCCCACGATAGGGATTTTCTTGATGGTATTTGTAGCCATATTGTTCACCTGTACCAGAAGAAGCTGAATCTCTACAAAGGTAATTACTCAGACTACGAGCGCCAGCGTGCGGAGCATCTTGCCCAGCAGCAATCCATGTTTGAACAGCAACAACGCAAGCGTGCTCACTTGCAGCAATACGTAGATCGATTCCGCTATAAAGCAACGAAAGCGAAGCAAGCGCAAAGTCGTCTAAAAACGCTGGAAAAGATGGAAACCATCGGACCTGCTCACATTGATTCTCAGTTTGAGTTCTCCATCCCGTTAGCCGAGAAAACTTCCGACCAGTTGGTGAGCTTAATCCAAGCGGATTTGGGTTATGTATTGGAGGATGGCAGTCATAAGGTGCAACTGGGGCAGTCGAATTTTTCTGTTCGAGACGGTCAGCGTATTGGTTTACTTGGCCCCAACGGTGCGGGTAAGTCCACCCTGATCAAATCCATCGTAAAGGAATTGGTTTTGTTGGGCGGTGAGCGAGTCTATGGGGAAAACACCAAGATTGGGTACTTTTCCCAGCATCAGTTGAGCGCTTTGGACTTAGAAGCTTCCCCAGTGCTGCATATTCAGCGCCTTACGCCAACGGCCCTTGAAGCGGATGTGCGTAAATACCTCGGCGGCTTTGGCTTTGTGGGAGACGATGCCCTGCGTGCGGTGAAAGGCTTCTCCGGTGGTGAAAAAGCCCGCTTGGCCTTGTCCTTGATCGCTTGGCAGCGTCCCAACCTATTAGTCCTCGATGAGCCGACCAACCATTTGGACATCGAAATGCGTCAAGCCCTGACGGAAGCCCTGCAAGAATTTAACGGCGCGATCCTAGTGGTATCCCACGATCGTCACTTGTTGAACAGCACAGTGGATGAATTCTTCCTTGTGGCGGATCATAAAGTCACAGCTTTTGATGGGGATTTGCATGAGTACCATACTTGGTTGCAAGCTCGTCAGCAGCAAGCCAACCAAAGCGAAAAGGCCTTGGCGGATGACGCCAAAGTCGAAAAAGTGGATCGTAAAGAAGAGCGCCGCAAAGCCGCTGAATTGCGTGAAAAACTCCGTCCTCTGCGTAAGTCCGTAGAGAAGCACGAAAAAGCCATGCAAACTGCCCAAGGCCACTTGGACATCATTGGTGAAGCCATGTCTGACAACAGTCTCTATGAAGCAGCCAACAAAGACAAGCTGCAAGCCCTGCTAGCGGACGAAGCCAAATGGAAGCAATCCCTAGAGCAAGCGGAAGAAGCTTGGTTCGAAGCTCAAGAAGCCCTTGAAGAAGCCGAAGCAGCTTTGTAGATTTTGATTCGTCGCGACAAGGTTTTTTGATTGGTTAATAAAAAAGCCGCTTCAAGTGAAGCGGCTTTTTTGTACTCGAACGAATCAAGGTGATGACTAGGCGTCGATACGCTTGTATTTGATGCGTGTCGGTGTGGCGTCTTTGCCCGTACGAGACTTGTAGTCGGCTTCGTATTCTTGGTAGTTACCTTCGAAGAACACGGCTTTAGAGTCCCCTTCATAGGCCAAGATGTGGGTAGCAACACGGTCAAGGAACCAGCGATCGTGGGAAATAACAATGGCAGAGCCAGGGAAAGCCAGTAGGGCTTCTTCCAAGGCGCGCAATGTTTCAACGTCCAAGTCGTTGGTCGGTTCGTCCAATAGTAGGACGTTGCCGCCTTCTTTCAGAAGTTTCGCAAGGTGCAGACGGTTACGCTCACCACCGGATAGGTGTTTCACCAGTTTCTGTTGGTCAGAGCCTTTGAAGTTGAAGCGGCCGATGTAAGCACGGGCAGGCACTTTCCAGTTGTGAACTGTGATGATGTCTTGGCCGTCAGAGATTTCTTCAAAAACGGTTTTTTCACCATCTAGCTCACGCATTTGGTCAACGTAAGCAAGTTGTACGGTTTCACCCAATGTCACGGTGCCCGCATCAGGTTGCTCTTGGCCAGCGATCATTTTGAACAGTGTGGATTTACCGGCACCGTTACCACCAACAACACCTACGATCGCGCCTGGTGGCACAACCATGTTGAAATCTTCGATCAAGACGCGACCGTCGAAACCTTTAGACACGCCTTCGATCTCGATTACCTTGTTACCAAGGCGTGGACCCGGTGGAATGTACAATTCGTTGGTTTCATTACGCTCTTGGAATTCTTTCGAGTTCATTTCTTCGAAACGAGCTAAACGTGCTTTGGACTTAGACTGGCGGCCTTTTGCGTTTTGACGCACCCACTCAAGCTCAGACTTGATGGCTTTGTTGTGAGACGCTTGTTGCTTGGCTTCCATCTCTAGGCGCGCGTTCTTTTGGTCAAGCCAAGAAGAGTAGTTGCCTTCGTAAGGAATACCGTGACCACGGTCAAGTTCAAGGATCCAGCCAGCGGCGTTATCAAGGAAGTAACGGTCGTGGGTAATCGCCACAACGGTGCCTGGGTAGTCTTTCAAGAAGCGCTCTAGCCACGCCACGGATTCTGCATCCAAATGGTTGGTTGGCTCGTCTAGAAGGATCATGTCTGGCTTGTCGAGCAATAGACGACAAAGGGCCACACGGCGACGTTCACCACCAGATAGGTGCTCAACATTGGCATCCCAAGGCGGAAGACGAAGTGCATCAGCGGCGACTTCAAGGGCACGCTCAAGGTTGTGACCATCTTTTGCTGTAATAAGGTTTTCAAGCTCCGCTTGTTCTGCTGCCAAGGCATCAAAGTCTGCATCTGGGTCAGCGTACGCTGCGTAGACTTCATCAAGACGCACCAAGGCATCTTTCACGTCGGCAACGGACTCTTCAACGATGCCACGGACATCTTTGGTTGGGTCCAGCTCAGGCTCCTGTGGTAGGTAGCCCACTTTAAGACCCGGCATTGGACGTGCTTCACCGTTGTATTCTTTATCAACGCCCGCCATGATGCGCAAAAGCGTGGATTTACCAGAGCCGTTTAGACCTAATACACCGATCTTAGCGCCAGGGAAAAAAGAAAGAGAAATGTCTTTAAGAATCTCGCGTTTAGGCGGTACGACCTTGCCTACGCGGTTCATGCTGTATACAAACTGTGCCATAAGGTTCTGTCTGTTCCTGAGTTGAAAAATACGTAAAAACGAATGGAGCAAAGCATAGCATAGCTGGGATTAATTCAGAATAATGCCGAATGCGCCCCCAACAACGAAAAATGCACCGATCCAAGCGCCCAGGGCAGGGGCTTGCTTGGTGGTTAGCCAGAGCCCTGGCAAAATCAGTACCGGCACCGTGGCAGAAAGGGTCGTTACCAAGCCCACATTAGCGTTACCCACCCCCCATACCAACACACTCATGCCGATCACCATGCCCACTGTGGCCACTAATGCCAATCGTAGCCAGACGGTGATGGGGAAGCTACTGAGCGGAGCCAGAGCTTTATTGGGGCGCGGTTTGAAATATAGGAAGTAAGCCAACAATAAGCCAGCTGCCCCTGTACTGACGCGCACGGCGGAAGCGACCATAGGGTCAACACCGGCCAGTAAGGCGGGCTTAGCGATCAGAGCGCCACTGGCTTGGCATAAGGCCGCCATAAGGGCCATAAAAATGCCCACCCCAAGGGAGCCTTTTGTGGTTTCCCATTCGTGGGTCTGGCCTTTTTTACCGAATAAGGTGGCGATCACCACCCCTAATAACACCACCCCACAAAACATCAGCTCTGTTAGGCTCAGCACTTCATCGAGAAATAACCACGCCAATAAAATGGAGAAAGGGGCGTTCATGGCAAACAGCACCCCGGCGCGTCTTGGTCCTAGTCGATGTACCGAATTAAATAAAAACGAGTCGCCAATCAATATGCCCAGCAGTCCAGAGAGAATCAGGGGCCAAAGGAAGTCCGCCAGTACTCCAGCCGAGTTAATCCGCCATAAGCTAATAAAACAAAGCACCAAAGCAGCGAAGGAAATACGCAAAGTATTAAAGCGAAAAGCCCCTAATTGGCTAATCAATCGCGGAGCCACAAGGCTGGAGATGGTCCAGCATAATGCCGCCACTAATCCGGAGAGTTCAGCTAACACCATTTTATTATGATTCCTAAGGGCTTGATTAGCGTGCGTAAAGTCAGGCTTTGGGTCGTGTTTGGTAGCTATATTAGTGATGGGTTGATATTATCTTGCGCTAATATGAGCCAGGTTTTATTGGCTCGCATCGTACGAAATTTTGCCAACTATTGGAACCAGCATGCGTTGTCCTTTTTGTGGTACTCAAGATACCAAAGTCCTTGACTCGCGCCTCGTTTCAGAGGGTGCTCAGGTACGCCGTCGTCGCACATGCGGCCACTGTAATGAGCGTTTTACAACGTTTGAAATCGCTGAGCTGCAAATGCCTAAGCTGATCAAAAACGATGGTAGTCGAGTGCCGTTTGACGAAGAAAAACTTCGCTCCGGGATACTCAAAGCCATTGAGAAGCGCCCGGTGAGCATCGAAGCCATTGAAACGGCCATTTCCCGCATCAAAGAAAAGCTGCAAGCCACCGGTGAGCGAGAGCTGGCATCACGGATTATCGGTGAAGCCGTGATGGACGAACTCAAGCGGCTCGACCAGGTGGCCTATGTGCGTTTTGCCTCCGTGTACCGCAGCTTTAAAGACATCAGCGAATTCCGTGATGAGATTGAACGCCTAGAACAAGGCAGCAAAAACCAAACCGAGGAGAAATAAATGGCTCAGCCCTATGTGAACGATGAACAACGTATGGCCCGTGCCGTTCAACTTGCTCGGCTAGGGATGTTTACCACCCATCCGAACCCTAGAGTGGGGTGTGTGATTGAGAAAGACGGCCACATCATTGGCGAAGGCTTTCACGCCAAGGCAGGTGAAGGTCACGCAGAAGTGCAAGCCCTAGCCAGTGTGCAGGGGGACACAACAGGCGCAACCGCTTATGTCACTTTAGAGCCTTGCAGTCACCATGGGCGCACGCCACCTTGTGCAGAGGCCTTGGTAAAAGCGGGTATCACCAAAGTGGTGTACGGTATGGAAGATCCTAACCCAGAAGTCGCAGGGCGCGGATTACAGATTTTAAAAAAGGCAGGGATTGAAGTGGTCGGCCCTGTTTTGGAAAACGAGTGCCGTGGACTGAACCCTGGCTTTATCAAGCGTATGGAAGAAGGTCTGCCCTTTGTGCGCGTTAAACTCGCCATGAGTGTGGACGGCCGTACGGCTATGGAATCCGGCGAAAGCCAGTGGATTACTGGCCCTCAGGCCCGAGGTGATGTGCAAAAACTGCGCGCCCAGAGCGCTGCCATTGTCACGGGAATAGGCTCCGTCATTGCTGACAATCCAAGCATGACGGTACGCATTGATAACCAAGGCAATGAAGTGGACGCCAAAACCGTGCGCCAGCCTTTACGTGTCGTTATGGATACGGCTCTTTCCATTGCGCCTGAAGCGAAGATTCTATACCCCACCAATGAAGTGGCGATCTTCTGTGATGAAGAAGAAGTGGAAGCAGATCATCTAAAAGCCCTACAAAAGAAAGGCGTTGATGTTCGTTTCGTGCCTCTAGGTGAGGACGGTCGCTTGGATCTGGTAGAAGCCATGGGGCAACTGGCGGATGAAGGCATTAATGAAGTGCTAGTGGAAACCGGTGCTGAGTTGGCTGGTGCCTTCTTGAATGCTGGTTTAGTGGACGAATTAGTCATTTATATGGCGCCAAAACTGCTTGGCTCTGCAGCGCGTCCGTTATTAAGTTTACCGTTAGAACACATGTCCGAAGCGGTTGAGCTAGACTTACAAGAAATGACCAAGATAGGTTCTGATATTAAATTCGTGTACGTCCCACAATACCGAGACGACGAAGCAGAATAACCAAAAGGTGAAGTACTATGGCAATCAATACCATTGAAGAAATATTGGCGGACATGCGCCAAGGCAAGATGGTCATTCTGATGGACGATGAAGACCGTGAGAATGAAGGTGATTTGATCGTACCGGCGGAGTGCATTACCCCAGAGATCATCAATTTTATGGCGGTGCATGCTCGCGGCCTGATCTGCTTAACCTTGATGCCAGAGCGCTGTAAACAGCTGAATTTACCCCTGATGGTGAACCAAAATGGAACGGTTTACAGCACTAACTTCACCCTGTCTATTGAAGCAGCGGAAGGTGTGACTACGGGGATTTCAGCGGCGGATCGCGCCCTAACCGTTAAGCGTGCTGTGGCTGCCAACGCCAAACCGTCTGACATAGTGCAGCCAGGTCATGTTTTTCCATTGATGGCCCGAGCTGGTGGTGTTTTGTCCCGAGCTGGACACACCGAAGCGGGGTGTGATTTGGCCCGCATGGCGGGTTACGAAGCGGCGTCCGTGATCGTTGAAATCATCAATGACGACGGCACCATGGCCCGTCGACCAGATTTAGAAAAGTTTGCCGAGAAACATGGATTAAAAATTGGTACAATCGCCGACCTGATTCATTACCGCACATTGAACGAGACCACGGTGCAACGAGAAGCGGAGCAAACCGTGGAAACGGAAGTGGGCGAATTTAATGTGATTACCTACCGGGATACCGTACAGGGCCTAAGTCACTTGGCGTTTGTGAAGGGGGATATCGACCCAGAACAGCCAACCTTAGTGCGGGTACATGTGCGTGATCCTGCTCGTGATGTGGCTGGGATTAAAGTCCCAGGCAGCGAGCCAAAGTGGTCGATGCTGGACGCGCTAGAGTACATCAATAACGCCGGCAGTGGGGTGGTTGTACTGGTGGATACGGCAAACCGCCCAACGGATTTGGCGGAAATCTTTTTGACCTCGAGAACCCCTCGGGCAGGCAAAGGTTCGGATGAAAGCGGCTCAGGTGCTTACTTAACGGTGGGTACAGGCTCGCAGATTCTTCGTGATTTAGGGGTGCGCCAAATGCGCCTGCTAAGCTCACCAAGAAAATTCTCCGTGACAGGATTTGATTTAGAAGCAGTGGAATTCATTCCATATCAAGGCACTCCCGTCAGTGCTGATCAAGTTTAGTTTTTAGAGGCAAATATGAGCGATATTAAGACTTACGAAGGTCATTTCGCAGCGCCAGGAGCAAAGTTCGCTCTAGTGGTTGGCCGTTTCAATAGCTATGTAGTAGAAAGCCTAAAAGATGGCGCTATTGATACCTTGGTTCGCCATGGCATTAAAAAAGAAGACATCACGGTTGTGTATGCACCAGGTGCCTTTGAAATTCCTGTGGTTGTGAAAAAGATCGCAGAGAAAAAACAGTACGATGCAGTGATTGCATTGGGTGCTGTGATCCGTGGCGGTACGCCACACTTTGAATACGTTGCAGGTGAGTGTGTTTCTGGCTTGAGCCGTTTGGCGCTAGAGTTCGGCATTCCTGTTTCATTCGGCGTATTGACGGTTGACTCAATCGAACAAGCAATTGAGCGTGCTGGTACGAAAGCAGGTAACAAAGGTGGCGAAGCCGCATTGTCTGCTCTAGAAACGGTCGCTGTATTACGTGATCTGGAAGGCTAAGCAAGCATGACTGAACAAGATAAGGCCAAAGCGCCAAAGAAACCTTCTCGCTCCCAGATGCGCAGTGCATCTCGCGCGTTGGCGTTGCAAGCCATTTACCAATGGCAAATGAACCACTCTGCGATCAATGAGATCGAAGCTCAGTTCGCTGTGGATCAAGACATGAGTGCTTGTGACAAAGCCTACTTCCGTGAGTTGGTATACGGTGTGTCTTCCAAAGCCAAAGCATTGGATGGCCTGTACGAAGAGCTACTGGATCGTTCTATTTCTGAATTGGACGCCATCGAGCAAGCGACTTTACGCATCGGCTCCTTCGAGCTGTCTGAGCGCTTGGACGTGCCTTACCGTGTTGCCATCAACGAAAGCGTTGAATTGGCTAAAGCCTTTGGTGCAAGTGAGAGCCACAAATACATTAACGGTATTTTGGACAAGCTGGCACAGCGCGTTCGCCGCGAAGAAATCGCAGCACGCCGCAACGCTAAGTAAGCCTCTTTGAGTCTTCAGAAAAGCCATCAATTGATGGCTTTTCTTTTATCTGCCCCAGTCATTTATTAAGCATAGGAAGCAGCATGCAAGAGTTTGAGTTGATTCGCTCAATTTTTCAGTCATCCGTTATGGCCAACACCGAAGGCCGCAATGACATCCTGCTGGGGATCGGTGATGACTGTGCTCAAGTGCAAATCCCCGAAGGACAAACACTGGTCTTCTCAATGGATACCATGGTGGAGGGGCGGCATTTTCCCTTTGACGCGGACCCGCTAGACATAGGTTATCGCGCAGTGGCCACCTGTGTCAGTGACCTAGCAGCCATGGGGGCTAAGCCCGCCTTTTTTACATTGGGTTTGACCATGCCAGAGTCCGATCCCCAATGGTTGGCAGCGTTTGCTGAAGGCATGGCGGAGTTAGCGGAACCTATAGGTTTATTACTCGTAGGTGGGGACACCACCAAAGGCCCTTTGACCATTACCTTGCAAGTGCATGGCTATGTGGAAAAAGAGCAAACACCACGACGCAGTCAGGCTCAGGTAGGAGACGATATTTACGTCACTGGCACTTTAGGCGACGCAGCCGCAGCGGTGCCTATCGTTACCGGTGAAATGCATATTTCCGCGGCTCGGTTTGACTACTTCTATGACCGCTTTTGGCGTCCATCCCCCCGCTTGATCGCTGGCATGGCTCTCAAGCGCGTCGTGCATAGCATGCTGGATGTGTCCGATGGCTTGGCCCAAGATTTACAGCACATCACCACGGCCTCTGGGGTGGGGGCTAAGATCCGCTTGGCGGACTTACCCGTATCCGATGAGTTAAGAGACTGGCAACCTGATTCTGCCTACACCTTGGCCCTAACGGGTGGGGATGACTACGAATTGTGCTTCACGGCCCCTAAAAGTGCTCGGGAAGAGATACAACTCATCACCCAGACCTTACACCTGCCTTGCACTATCATTGGTGAAATCACCGAATCAGGCTTTGAAGTGGAAGGCTTCCAAGGTGAGCTTGGCGGTTGGCAGCATTTTTAGCGTTTAATCCTAGTTGCTTGTAGGTCGGAATTTATTCCGTTACACATTGTCGCGATAAATCACGACCTACAAATTAACAAATTCCAGCCTATGTAGGTCGGACTTTAGTCCGACAAAAAGACACATTGTCGAGATAAATCACGATAAGTCGTGTTATTTAAGGTGCTCATGGCGCCGTAAATAGCGCTCCAGCCCTCGAATCATTAATGACAAGGAAAGCGTTAGCACTAAGTACATAAAGGCCACTACGTTGTAAGTTTCGAAAAACTGAAACGTGGATGAACTGTATACCTTGCCCAGTTGGGTGATGTCCTGCACCCCCAGTACCGATACCAGTGAGGAGTCTTTGATCATGGCGACGAAGTCATTGCCCAGTGGTGGCAAGATTTTACGCAGGGCTTGTGGCCAGATGATTAAACGAAAGCGCTGCCAGCCGCTGAGTCCAAGGGCTTGGGCCGCTTCGATTTGCCCTTTACTGACTTCTTGAATGCCTGCACGGAAGACTTCTGCAATGAAGGCACTATAACTAATAGACAGGGCAAGGATAGCGCGCCATAGCAGGGTGAAGTCTCGGGTGCGAGCCTTGTCGATCCAGCCTTGTTCAATGGGGTATTGGAGCACCCAGTTATAAAACTTGATGATTTCAGGTGCGCCCACAAAAGCTATGTAAAACAGCAGTACCAAGACCGGAATGCCACGTAATACCTCAATGTAGAAGCGCGAGAATTCACGGACAATGCGCCAGCGGGAGAAGCCCATCATGGCGACTACAAGCCCCATGATGGACGCTATAACAAAGGCGCTAAGGGTG
Source organism: Rhodanobacter aciditrophus (assembly GCF_042679525.1). Classification (GTDB taxonomy): domain Bacteria; phylum Pseudomonadota; class Gammaproteobacteria; order Pseudomonadales; family Marinomonadaceae; genus Marinomonas; species Marinomonas aciditrophus. The sequence continues at coordinate 402,546 of NZ_JBHTMN010000014.1, read as the reverse complement.
ACGCCAATCGTCGTCAGTAAACCTTTGCCCAAGGTGTTGGCTATGGCCTGATAGCCTTCGTCTGCGATGAGATTCCAAGCCAATAATGCGCCGATCACCAAGGTGGCCATTAACCACCAAGGTAATCGATCAAATGCTTGTCTGTATGAAGCGGAAGTTTTTTTCATGGATCGTTAGAGACTACTGGTTGTAGTCAAAGAACCACTTTTGATTCAAGGCGTCCAAGGTGCCGTCTGCACGCATAGATTCAATGGCTGCGTTGACTGGTGCAACTAAATCCGAGCCAGGGGTGAAGATGAAGCCAAATTCTTCGGAGCCTAGTGCATCGCCAACGACTTTAAAGGCACCTGGGTTTGCACCAATGTAACCGCGAGCAGAGGTGGCATCCATTAATACTGCGTCCACGTCCCCTGATTTAAGGGCTTGCACGGATGCACCAAAGGTTTCAAACAGGCTGATGCGTGGATTTGACTCGTCCCCATCAAGCACGTCGTACACGGCCACATAAAAGTTAGTGGTACCCGGTTGTGCACCAAAATAGAGGTCGCTGTCTTTAGCGAATTCGCTGGCGTTGCTGAAGCGGTCTTCGTCAGCGCGTACTAGCATAAATTGCTCGGAGACAAGGTAGGGCACGGAGAAGTCCACTTGTTCCTTACGCTCTTCATTAATAGTAATGCCATCCATGCCAACATCGTATTGGCCTTGTTTTACTGCTTGGATCATGGTGTCCCAGCTGCTCAGTTGCCAGTCAACTTTTGCGTTGAGACGTTTGGCGATCTCATTAAAAGCATCGTATTCCCAGCCAATGCCTTCACCGGTTTGGGGATCCACGAAGTTCAGTGGCGTGTAGGCATTTTCTGTTACGGCGATTATGGTGCGACCTTTTAAGTCTGGAAGCTCTTGGGCTGGGGCTGTCATGGCCGTCAGCGATAACACCAGTGCGACAGCAGACGCAAACAATGATTGTTTCATGGAATACCTTTTTGACTATCTTGAGGAGGATAATGGCAGCGGATTATACGCATCTCGTGGGCTTCTCTCCATGCAATCCTGACGAATAATTCAGCATTAGGTTTCTTTGTTTGGCGAGTCTTACCACTCACGGGTATAATTTATCACCTGACTTCTCATTTTAGGACGCATGTTTCGTGCCACGTGAACTCTCATACGCTCAATCTTTCCAAACGGACTGCTTAGAACAGCTCGGGGTGGTGAGTTGGTTTGCCTCCAGCGAGCCCGTTGTCGGCGTGACATTTCGTCCTGCTCAGCCTTGGGCGCGAGCGGATGGGTTGGTAGCTGACGCGCCGCCAGTGGTTGTTTCTGAGCCGGACGTGTCTGCGTTTGCGCCCCCAGAGCCAGTGGTGCCTCCTAAGCCCGTTGATCCCGCAGAAAAAGACGCCAGTGTGGCGAACCTACGCCAGCAACTCAATGCTGCGCCGGAAGTCATCGTCGAAGATCTGCAGCCTATTGAAGAGCCTTCGGTTCACATTGATCCTATGCCAGAGGTGGTTGATGCCGGTTTGCCTACCCGTGTCAGCATGGCTGGATATTGGGTTGCAGAGCGTTTGTTGCTGATTACGGACTTACCTTTGTCCTTTGATGATGAGGCCGCGCTAGATAAGCTGGCATTAAGTTTGTCGAAAGCGCTATTAAAGCAAGACATAGAGGCCTGGCAAAAAGCCAACTTCATTTGGCCCGGTAAGTTGAAAAATCGCTACCTGCTGAATCGACAAGATTGGGTGCTAGGGGCATTTGAGCAGTTTTTGACTAATTACCTAAAAGCGGATGCGCCTTTGTGGGTCATTATTGCAGGAGAGCAGGGGGCGCAATTTGTTGAAGCCTTACCTGCAGGTCATCCATTAAAAGCCTATCCGACAGCCCATGTGCACAGCTTGCCACAAATGTTGCGTATCCCGGAGTTGCGCAAAGAGGCATGGCAAACCATGCAGTCCACTTTCTTTAATAAGTGATCTTGTATGATCTTATTGCATCCTGAGTATCACATACGGGAGGCTGACGCCTCTGATGCGCTTTTGATCATGGCGCTGGATCAGCATTCTAATCCTCACCCTTGGTCTGAATCTTTGATTAAAGACGCCTTGGCGACACGCCGAAACTGGGTGGTGGAAACCCAGACAGATCACCAAGTTGTGGGCTGGTTGACCGCATTCCAAGTGGCGGATCAGGCGGAGCTAGAACAAATTGTGAGTCATCTGGCCCACCGTCGCAAAGGCTTGGGGAAGGCCTTAATGCAGACATGGCTTAAATGGTGCGATGAGCAATCCATGTATGAGTGTCTGTTAGAAGTGAGAGAATCCAACCATGCAGCCATTGCCTTATACCAACAATTAGGCTTTGACATCGTGGGACGACGAAAAAACTACTATCCTTTGACATCGGGCGGCGCAGAAGCAGCGATCCTGATGACTCGATTAACCGTTAAATGAAACGCGAATAAAAGGGGCGAATTATGGCCAGTGTATTGGTGCCGGTTGCAAATGGCAGCGAAGACATCGAAGCAGTCACTATTATTGATGTGTTACGTCGTGGCGGCGTGGAAGTTACTGTGGCGAGTGTCCATGATACCCAGCAAGTGACCTTGGCTCGCGGTTGTAAGCTAGAGGCGGATGTGTTGCTAACGGATGTGGCGGAGCAAATGTACGATGCCATTGTCTTGCCTGGTGGTATGCCAGGGGCAGAGCATCTACGGGATTCTAAAGTGCTGTATGACATTTTAGAAAAACACGACGAAGAGAATGCTTGGTTGGCGGCGATCTGTGCTGCACCGGCTTTGGTGTTAGGTCATCATGGCTTCTTGGTGGATGCTCAAGCCACCTGTTATCCGGGGTTTGAAGAACACTTAAAAGGCGCGGATTATCTGCCTGATCAACCGATTGTTATGGACGATAATGTCATTACCGCTCAAGGGCCTGCCATGGCCATGGCGTTTGCGCTTAGTGTCCTGTCAGCTTTGGTGGGTTATGACGGGACTCAAGAAGTGGCTGATGGCTTATTGTGCTAATTTTTTGATCTTGTCTAAAAGGTCAAATAAAAAGCGCCATAAAGTGTCGAACTTTACTGAATCAGGCGGCTTTTAGAGTGGACGGTTTGGCCATATAAGAGTAAAATTGTTCAGATTTTTTAGCCATAGCTAGCTCAAATTAAGCAGTAGTCTAGCGATGGCATCAGCGTGATTTTATAAAGCGAGGTGAGCCACGAGTTTACCTCGCTTTTTTGCAACCTAAAATAGGCTTTTACGGGAGGTTCCTTTGGCAACATCAGCGATTCTTGCTCTGGAAGACGGCACTATATTCAGAGGAGTGTCGATCGGGGCAGATGGCTCTTCAACCGCAGAGGTTGTATTTAACACCTCTATGACCGGTTATCAAGAAATTCTTACCGACCCTTCCTACGCTCGACAAATGGTCACTCTGACCTACCCTCACATTGGTAACACTGGCGTTAACGCCGAAGACGAAGAGTCTAACCAAGTTTGGTGCTCGGGCTTGATTATCCGTGACCTACCATTGCTTTCTAGCAGCTGGCGTCAACAAGAAACCCTAGACGCATACTTAACGCGTAAAGGTGTGGTTGGCATTGCGGACATTGATACGCGTAAATTAACTCGTATCTTGCGTGAGAAAGGTGCTCAAGCTGGCTGTATTATGGCTGGCGACAACATCAACGAAGAGGAAGCGGTAGCACAAGCCAAAGCTTTCCCTGGTTTGAAAGGCATGGATCTAGCCAAAGAAGTGACATCAGAGAAGTCTTACGAGTGGACAGAATCTACTTGGGATCTGGTGGATGGTCACACTACGCCAAGCGAGTTCCCATTCCACGTGGTGGCTTACGACTTCGGTGTGAAAACAAATATCTTGCGTATGTTGGTTGAGCGAGGTTGCCGCTTGACTGTCGTACCTGCGAAAACGCCTGCAAGCGATGTGCTAGCTCTTAAACCAGATGGTGTTTTCCTGTCTAACGGCCCGGGTGACCCAGAGCCATGTGACTACGCGATTGCAGCAATTAAAGAGATCCTAGAGACTGAAATTCCCGTGTTCGGTATCTGTCTAGGACACCAGTTGCTTGCTTTGGCGAGTGGCGCACAAACCGTGAAGATGAAGTTTGGTCACCACGGTGCAAACCACCCAGTACAAGACATTAAATCTGGCCGAGTGATGATCACCAGCCAGAACCACGGCTTCGCTGTAGATGAAGCCACGTTGCCGGCAAATCTTGAAGCGACTCACAAGTCTTTGTTTGATGGATCTCTTCAAGGGATTGCACGTACTGATAAAAAAGCGTTCAGCTTCCAAGGGCACCCTGAAGCGAGCCCTGGCCCACACGATGTGGCGCCGCTGTTCGATCAGTTCATTGAAAACATCAAAGCAACGAAAGCCTAAGCGAGAACGAGAAGACTATGCCAAAACGTACTGACATAAAAAGCGTCTTAATCTTAGGTGCTGGTCCGATTGTCATCGGTCAGGCCTGTGAATTTGACTACTCAGGTGCGCAAGCCTGTAAAGCCCTTCGTGAAGAAGGCTTCCGAGTGATCCTTGTGAACTCTAACCCTGCGACCATCATGACTGACCCTGTGATGGCAGATGCGACTTACATCGAACCGATTGAGTGGCAAACAGTAGAGAAGATCATCGAGAAAGAGCGCCCAGATGCGGTACTTCCGACCATGGGTGGTCAAACGGCTTTGAACTGTGCGCTGGATCTTGAGCGTCACGGTGTCCTAGCGAAATACAATGTTGAAATGATCGGCGCGACAGCAGACGCTATCGACAAGGCGGAAGACCGTCATCGTTTTGACGAAGCCATGAAAGCTATCGGCCTAGAATGTCCTCGTGCGGGCATCGCTCACAACATGGACGAGGCAATGGGCGTTCTGAACGAAGTTGGCTTCCCATGTATCATTCGTCCATCTTTCACCATGGGTGGTACCGGCGGTGGTATCGCATACAACATGGAAGAGTTCGAAGAGATCTGTACGCGTGGTTTGGACCTTTCTCCAACCAATGAGCTTCTGATCGACGAATCTCTAATCGGTTGGAAAGAGTACGAGATGGAAGTTGTACGTGACAAAAACGACAACTGTATCATCGTTTGTGCCATCGAAAACTTCGATGCCATGGGTGTTCACACAGGTGACTCCATTACTGTTGCACCGGCTCAAACTCTGACCGACAAAGAATACCAAATCATGCGTAATGCCTCTTTGGCAGTATTGCGTGAGATCGGCGTTGAAACCGGTGGTTCTAACGTACAGTTTGGTATGGATCCTAAGACAGGTCGTCTAGTGGTAATCGAGATGAACCCTCGTGTGTCTCGTTCTTCTGCCCTAGCGTCTAAAGCAACAGGTTTCCCAATCGCTAAGATCGCTGCGAAATTGGCCATTGGTTATACCCTAGATGAGCTACAAAACGACATCACTGGTGGCTTAACACCAGCGAGCTTCGAGCCATCTATCGACTATGTTGTGACTAAGATTCCTCGTTTTACCTTCGAGAAATTCCCAACAGCGAACGACCGTCTGACGACTCAGATGAAGTCTGTTGGTGAAGTGATGGCCATTGGCCGTACTTTCCAAGAGTCTATGCAAAAAGCATTGCGTGGTCTTGAAACAGGTTCTGACGGCTTCAACCCTCAGCTAGATCTTGCTGACGAAACCAGCAAAGAGAAACTGCAGCGCGAACTGAAAGCACCAGGTGCGGACCGTATTTGGTACATCGGTGATGCCTTCCGTTCTGGCATGAGCGTTGACGAGGTGTATGAAGTAACTGGCGTTGATCCGTGGTTCCTAGTGCAAATCGAAGACCTAATCAAAGAAGAGCAAGCCCTAGAAAACGCTGGTCTTGCGGATCTTGATTACGACTACATGCGCCGTCTAAAACGTAAAGGTTTCTCTGATGCGCGTCTAGCGTCGCTACTAAGTGTCACTGAGAAGTCTCTACGTGAGCGCCGTTACCTAGTAAACGTACACCCTGTTTACAAGCGTGTGGACACCTGTGCGGCGGAGTTTGCTTCGAACACAGCTTACATGTACTCCACGTACGAAGACGAGTGTGAAGCAGCGCCAAGCGACAAAGAGAAAGTTATCATCCTTGGTGGTGGTCCTAACCGTATCGGTCAAGGTATCGAGTTCGACTACTGCTGTGTGCACGCGGCCCTAGGTCTACGTGAAGATGGCTTTGAAACCATCATGGTGAACTGTAACCCTGAAACGGTTTCGACTGACTACGACACGTCTGATCGTCTGTACTTCGAGCCAGTGACACTGGAAGACGTACTAGAGATCGTTCGTAAAGAGCAGCCAACAGGCGTTATCGTTCAGTTTGGTGGTCAAACACCTCTTAAGATTGCTCGCGCGCTACAAAACGAAGGCGTGCCAATCATTGGTACAACGCCAGAAGCCATTGACCGTGCGGAAGACCGTGAGCGTTTCCAAAGCATGATACAGCGTCTAGGCTACAAGCAGCCTAAGAACGCCACTGTTCGTTCTACTGAACAAGCGATCGTGAAAGCCGCGGAAATCGGTTACCCACTTGTGGTACGTCCTTCTTACGTACTAGGTGGCCGTGCAATGGAAATCGTCTACAACGAGAAAGAATTGACTCGTTACATGACCTCTGCGGTAAAAGTCTCTAACGACAGCCCAGTATTGCTAGACCACTTCTTGAACTCAGCGATTGAGATCGACATCGACTGTATCTCTGACGGCAAGCAAGTCGTGATCGGTGGCATTATGCAGCACATCGAACAAGCGGGTGTTCACTCTGGTGACTCTGCGTGTTCTTTGCCGCCATACTCATTGCCAGCTGATGTGCAAGATGACATCCGTGAAATGATCAAGCGTATGGCCCTAGAGTTAGGTGTTATCGGCTTGATGAACACTCAGCTTGCGGTACAAGACGGTGAAATCTACGTGATCGAGGTAAACCCTCGTGCGTCGCGTACGGTGCCATTCGTTTCTAAGTGCATCGGTCGTTCCTTGGCGCAAGTGGCTGCCTTGGTTATGGCAGGTAAATCCCTAGAAGAACTTGGCTTCACAGAAGAAATCATTCCTGAGTACTTCAGTGTGAAAGAAGCGGTATTCCCGTTCAACAAGTTCCAAGGTGTTGACCCGATTCTTGGGCCTGAAATGAAGTCTACCGGTGAAGTCATGGGTGTCGGTGATACCTTTGCTGAAGCCTTTGGTAAAGCTGTTCTAGGTGGCGGTACTGTATTGCCAACCTCTGGCAGTGCCTTCATCTCTGTCCGTGATCAAGATAAAGCGGGTGCTGTGGATGTTGCGAAACGCCTTGCTGGCCTTGGCTTCAAACTTGTTGCAACCGGTGGTACGGCTAAGTACCTAGCGGACCAAGGCGTTGAGGTTCAGAAAGTGAATAAAGTAAACGAAGGTCGCCCTCATATCGTAGATATGTTAAAAAATGGTGACATCGACTACATCATTAACACAACATCTGGCACTCAAGCCATTGCAGACTCCTCTGTGATCCGTCGCACAGCGCTTCAAGGTAAAGTGTGTTACACCACGACTTTGACTGGTGCGGAAGCAACCAGCCTTGCGATCAGCCGTCTTGGCGAAGAGATCAAGGTAAGAAGACTGCAAGATTTGCATTCGGGGAAATAATGAAAAAAGTACCTATGACAGTGGAAGGGGAAGCGCGTCTACGCGAAGAACTTAACCACCTGAAATCCGTTGTTCGTCCACGAGTGATTGCTGACATCGCAGAAGCTCGTGAGCACGGCGACTTGAAAGAAAACGCAGAATACCACGCTGCTCGTGAAGAGCAGGGGTTTTGTGAAGGTCGTATCTCTGAGATCGAAGGTAAACTATCGGATTCACAAGTCATTGACGTGAAATCCATTGCCCACACGGGTAAAGTGATCTTCGGCACCACGGTGACTTTATACAACGTGGACACAGAAGAAACTGTGACCTACAAAATCGTAGGCGATGACGAATCGGATGTGAAAGCGAAGAAAATCTCTTACGCTTCACCGATCGCCAAAGCAATCATCGGCAAAATGGAAGGGGACGAAGTGCCTATTAAAATTCCAGCCGGTGAAGTGGTTTACGAAATTGAGAAAGTAGAGCACCTGTAAACTCAGGTATCTAATCACTCAAAGGACAAAAACGCCAAGGAGAAAACTTCTTGGCGTTTTTTTTGTCTGTGTTTTAGGTCAAGATTTTGTCAGCTTGGCCGAAAAACTGACTATCCTTAATTTCTAATAGAATGCTTATTATCATCATGAACCGACTGATCCTTTCATTACTGTGCGTAGTCTTTTTGGCCAGCTGTGGCGTGCCAGAGGATCCATTGGAGGGGCAAACAAGTGGATCAACTGATGGAAGCTCGGGGGAAGATTCTGGGAGTGGCTCGGATACGGGAGGCGATTCTGACAGTGATACAGATTCAGAGACAGTGGATACAACCTTGCATCCGGTTGTTTCACTGGTTGCTATTGCTGGCAGTAATGCAGTAAGACTGAACTGGAATACAGTGCTAAACGCTGAGTCTTATGATGTTTATTATTCAACGTCTGAAATTACAGATAGCACGGACTTAGGAACAATTAACAAAGCTACAGTATCGCCAACTACCGATACTACTTACACTGTAACTGGCTTAAGCAATGATGTTTTGTACTATTTTGCAGTAGTTGCAAATAGCGGCTCTGCATCGGCCTTGGCAGGAGCAGATCCGTTAACTACGGATGTTGGGCCTGTTAAAGCTGTCACCCCGAATTCTAATGGGTTGGATCTTACTCAGTTCACAAGTACTCGTGAGTTAAATGACACCGGAGCGACTTACTCTCTCACAACGACTAGCCACGACGACACATGCGCTTCTCCTGGAAGTTTAAATGCAGATTACCAGGACTGTAGTTATGGCCGAGATAACGATGATCAAGCTAATGCTGATACAGATGGTATTGCAGGTTTTAGCTTTACTAAAATTGACTCCACGGGTCGCAAGTTGAAATCTTCTGTTGAGGATTGGGACTGTGTATTAGACAACGTTACTGGGTTGATGTGGGAAACGAAAAAAAATGGTAACGGTACCTTGGGAGAAAGTCTTCATGACGCTGATGATGGCTTTACTTGGTACTTTGATAACAGTCACTCAAACTATCAAACCCTAGTAAATAGTGGTGCAATACCTGAAATTGGTAGTGGAGTATCTTCTGGTTCACCGGAAGGTACTACGCCGAATTCTTGTTACGGCTACACGGTAAGTACGACTTCAACTAACTGTAATGCTCACTACTTTATGAATCGTGTTAATGAAGTGGGTTTATGCGGTTACAATGACTGGCGTTTACCATCCACCAATGAGCTAATGAGTATTGTTTATTATCGCTCGATCGTTCCAACTCTGACTATAGATGCTTTGGAAGAAAGCTTTTTTCCAAAGGATGACTCCGTTGTTCGTTCTAAATTTTGGACTCGGTCTCCCTACAATGACCCTGACTCAGATGATAGGGCTTGGTCGGTTGTGTTTAGAGATACCAGTAGCACAACAAGAGGGAAGGAGACAGGGATGGTTGAGCCACAAACTAAATCAACAGTGTATGGCATAATTTTAGTGAGGGATGCTGGCTGATATGATTCGTCTTAAGGTATTTCTTGGTAGCTCATTCTTGTTGTTTACTAGCATTTCCGTGTTTGCTGAGTGTTCAAGTAAGCGTGCGATCATTGCTGAGACTGCCCCAACCTCCAATTACATAGTGGATACTTCACGTGAGGTGGTAACTGATACCACAACAGGGCTTATGTGGAAAATGTGTCTTGAAGGATTGTCTGGTACTGATTGTACCTCTGGCTCCGTTGCTAGTGTGACATTCACTGGGGCAACTACCCTGGTTGATGATGCAAATACAGCTATGTTTGCGGGTTATGACAATTGGCGATTGCCAAATATTAAAGAGCTCCGTACTACGGTGGAGGAGCAATGTCGTCAACCTGCATTTAATGAAGAGGTATTTCCAAATGTTCCTGGAAGTGGCTATGTTTTCTCCAATACGCCACGTTCTTACCGCGAAACTGGTGAGATTTGGTTGTGGTTAATAACAACGGCTCAAGGGGCCCTGTATCCATACGGAGTGAACTCTAGTGGCTCTGGTGCGACATCTAGTTCACACGTCCGCCTTGTCCGTAATGCTCAGTGAGTAATTTTACGGCTTTATTGGCCGCTGAATCCTTCCAGCGACAAGGCCAGCAGTCTTTATAGCAATGAGAAATCTAAGCTGATTCCCAGCCTCCCGTCGCGGATGTAATCCGCTCCCACAATGTGTGGCTTGGCGCATAAAAACATGACTTCTTGCCAAAAAAGTACAATGTTTGTTGTGGTTTAAGGTGGATAATGGTGTCTATTCCATCTAACAACAAAGATAAAGAGGGCGTTATGGCAGGACAGATTCAAGGTAAATTTGCCGCGGTAACCGGTGCCGCTTCAGGGATAGGTTGGGCGAGCGCTAAGGCGATGCTCGACGAAGGCGCGACGGTTGTATTGGTTGATCGTGACGCTGCAGCCCTAGATAAGGTCTGCCAAGGCTATCCTGACAGGGCTAAACCTCTTGTGATTGATTTGTTGGACACTCAGGCTTGTAAGGCGTTAGTGGGTGAGATTTTAGCTCTCACAGGGGGCACATTAGATATCTTCCATGCCAATGCTGGTTTGTATGTGGGTGGGGATTTGGTAGACGCGGATCCGGATGCCATCGACCGTATGTTGCAGTTAAATGTAAACGTGGTGATGAAAAACGTTCGTGACGTAATCAAGCATATGAGTCCCCGCAAGACCGGAGATATTGTGGTAACCAGCTCTCTAGCAGCCCATTATCCGACCCCTTGGGAGCCTGTGTATGCGTCGTCTAAGTGGGCGATTGACTGCTTTGTGCAAACGACCCGCCGTCAGGTTTTCAAAGATGGCCTGCGTGTGGGTTCTGTGTCCCCTGGGCCTGTGATCACGGCTTTGTTATCGGATTGGCCTGAAGATAAGTTGGCGGAAGCCAAAGTCTCTGGCAGTTTAATTGATCCGGTTGAGATCGGAGAAATCATTATCTTTATGCTGACCCGCCCTCGGGGTATGACCATCCGTGATGTGGTGGTGATGCCAACGAATTTTGATTTGTAAGGGAGCTTTGTAGCGCTGAATATTTTCAGCCCGACAATAGGGTGCGTGCTCCGTGCCACAAGCGGATCTGGCATCTGATTCCCAGCCGCCCGTCGCGGATGTAATCCGATCCCACAAAGGGGCTAATCGGCAATGAGGTGGTTCACCTAATTTCTCTGAAGACATAAAAAACACCAGCCTAGGCTGGTGTTTTTATTGGGCTGAGAGCGCTGTTAGCAATTAGGCTTGAGCGTCTTTGAATGCTGCAATCAGGGCTTGAGTCGAAGCATCTAATGCGCTGTTGTCAGAGTCGCTGACTAGGCGGTTGTAGATGTCTGTACCCAGTACTTTGCCTAGCTCTACGCCCCATTGGTCGAAGGAGTTGATGCCCCAGATGGTGCCTTGGACGAAGGTACGGTGCTCGTACAGTGCGATCAAGGAGCCAGTGGTGAATGGGGTCAATTGCTCGGTCAATAGGGTGTTGCTTGGACGGTTACCTGGAATCACCTTGTGTGGTGCAATGGCAGCCACGTCCGCTTCGCTAGCGCCTGCTTGACGCAATTCTTGCTCTGCTTGTTCTAAGGTTTTGCCGACCATTAAGGCTTGAGATTGGCTCAAGCAGTTAGCGAAAAGTTGTGCATGGTGATCCGCCACTGGGTTGTGGGTTTTCAGCGGTGCAATAAAGTCCACTGGTACAAGGCGTGTGCCTTGATGTAGCAGCTGGTGGTAGGCGTGCTGGCCGTTTGTGCCTGCGCCACCCCAGATGATTGGGCCGGTATCCGTTTCAACGCCAGCGCCGTTCAGCAAATTCGCTTTACCGTTACTTTCCATATCCAGCTGTTGAATGTGAGCTGGCATAGCACGTAGGTAATGATCATAAGGGATTAGGGCGTGGGTTTGAGCATTATGGAAGTTGCTGTACCACACACCTAAGGCGCCCATAATCACGGGTAGGTTCTGCTCAAATGGGGTGTTTTTGAAGTGCTCATCCATGGCGTGTGCGCCATCAAGTAGCTCATAGAAGTTGTCCATGCCTACGGCAACGGCAACGGGTAAGCCAATAGCTGACCACAAGGAATAGCGACCACCCACCCAGTCCCACATTGGGAAGATGTTTTCTTCAGCCATGCCGAAATCTACGGCTTTTTTGACGTTGGAGCTGACGGCGGCAAAGTGCTTTTTGATGTCCGCATCAGGGACGCCTTGTTCAATACACCAAGCTCGGGCCGCGTTAGCGTTGTACAGGGTTTCTAGGGTGCCAAAAGACTTAGACGAAACGATGAAAACAGTGGTTTCCGCGTCCAGTAGCTTAAGCTTTTCGGTGATGTCAGAGCCATCTATGTTGGCAATGAAGTGCACCTTGATGCCGTCTTTTTTGTAGGGTGTCAGGGCTTCTGCCACCACTTTAGGGCCTAGGTAAGAGCCACCGATACCAATGGACACCACGTCGGTGATTTGTTTGTCCGTGTAACCACGCCACTCGCCACTGTGCAGTTGAGCAACAAAGGATTCCATCTGGCTTAGGGTGCTGCGTACTTCGTCGAGCACGTTTACGCCATCGACCATTAGGGTGTCTTGAGCTTTGCTGGCACGCAGAGCAATGTGAAGAACGGAGCGATTTTCAGTGTTATTGATGTGATCGCCGTTGAACATGCCTTGGATGGCATTTGACATGCCTGCTTGCTCTACAAGTTCGAGCAATAGCTTCATGGTGTCATCAGATGCTCGGTTTTTTGAGTAATCTAATGACCAGCCTGCAGCGGTGGCTTTGAAAGACTCGGCACGTGAGGCATCCGCTTGAAATAGGTCAGCGATTTTGGTCTCTGACATGTCTTTCTGATGCTGTGCAAGTGCTTGCCAAGCGGGCAGTTGCGTGGGTGAGCTCATGACAATCTCCCTAGGTTGAGTATAAGAGTTATGGTAGCTCGACGGTAATATTATCGATTAGTCGAGCTTTGCCTAAGTAGGCGGCAACCAGTATGACTAGCTGCTTCTCTTCCTCTGACGGTGTTAGTAAGTTATGTTGCGCGCGAATTTCAAAGTAGTCACGTTTGAACCCTACCGCTTCAAGCTTCTGTTGAGCTTGTTCGCGGATATCTGCGTGGCTAGCGCGACCTTCTAGGAGCTGTTCTTTCGCCCATAAAAGGGTTTGGTAAATCGTGGGTGCGATGCTTCGTTCGTCATCGCTTAGGTAGCCGTTGCGTGAGCTGAGGGCAAGCCCTGACTCAGCACGGGCAATGTCGACACCAATGATCTCAACATTGGAGCTAAGATCGCGGGTCATGTCTTCAATGACTTTTAATTGTTGATAATCTTTGTTACCAAAAATCGCACAGTCAGGCATTACCACATTAAATAGTTTTGTGACCACAGTCGCAACACCCACAAAGTGTCCCGGGCGTGATGCACCGCATAAAATATCTGATAGGCCAGTGACTTCGATTTGGGTTTGGCTACGTTTGCCGTCTGGGTACATTTCTGATGCAGATGGGGCAAATAGGTAGTCACAGGTGTTGTGTTCCAGCAGTGCTTGGTCTTCTTTAAGAGTGCGTGGGTAACGCTCCAAGTCTTCGTTAGCAGAGAACTGCATAGGGTTAACAAAGATGGAGGCTACGACAACGTCGCCTTCTTTGCGTGCCCGACGAATCAATTCCATATGACCATCGTGAAGATTGCCCATGGTGGGGACAAAAGCAATGCGCTTATCTTGTAGGCGTTCAATTTTTAGAGCTGTACGCAGCTCGGCAATGGAGTGGAATGTTTTCATGCGTTAAACGTGTGCTCTGCTGCTGGGAATGTACCGTTTTTCACTTCGCTGACGTAGGCCGCGAAGGCTTCTTCAATGGAACGGCCATCGGTTAAAAAGTTTTTAACGAATTTGGCTGGGCGGCCCATGTTGATGCCCAGCATGTCATGCATCACTAAGACTTGGGCGTCTGTGTCTGCCCCCGCGCCAATACCGATTACAGGCACTGGAACCGCTTCTGTGAGGGATTTGCCCAGTTCGCTAGGGATGCATTCGTAAAGCAGAATGTCCGCTCCCGCTGCCACCAATTCTAACGACTCCGCTAGGATCAGGTCTGCTGCTTCTTTGTCTTTTCCTTGTACTTTATAGCCACCTAGCTTATGGACTGCTTGAGGGGTTAAGCCAAGGTGAGCACACACTGGGATGCCGCGCTCAGATAATAAGCGCACCGTATCCGCTAGCCAGCTTCCGCCTTCGAGTTTCACCATGTTGGCGCCTGCTTGCATGAGCTTGGCAGCGTTCTCTAGGGCTTGTGTTGGGGTGCTGTAGCTCATAAAGGGCATGTCAGTCAGGATAAAGGCATGGCTGTTACCACGCTTGACTGCGGCGGTGTGATAGCACATTTCGTCGATGGTGACTGGGAGTGTGCTGTCTTGACCTTGCACAACCATCCCTAAGGAGTCGCCTACCAAGATGGTTTCGATGCCAGCATTGTTCATGGCATGGGTAAAGGTGGCGTCGTAGCAGGTTAAACAGGTGAACTTCTCGCCGTTCTGCTTCATTTGTTGCAGCTTGGAAAGGGTAATAGGGCGAGTCGGTTTTTGGGCTGTCGTATCTGAGTACATGGCTTACTCTTCTTCGATTAATACCAAGTCACTGGTATCAAGTTGACGTACATGCTCTGCAACGGTTTTGCCGTTATGTAGGAGCAGCGTTGGGGCTAGATCAAGCAGGGGACGGATCACGAACCCGCGTTCTAGCATAAATGGGTGTGGCACAGTGAGTCGCGGTAGGTCGATCGGTGCATCGTTAAATAACAGGATGTCCAAGTCTAGGGTGCGTGGCCCCCAATGACGCTCGCGAATCCGGCGATGGGCTTGTTCAATACTTTGTAGTAGGTCAAGTGTCTCAATGCCATCCAGAGGGGTATAAAAGTAGGCGACAGCATTGACGTAATCAGGTTGGTCCTGGGGGCCTACTGGTTTGCTGCCATACAGGCTAGACACCTTTAAATGATGAATTTCAGCGTGCCCACTCAGGTGCTCTATGGCGCTTTTAAGTTGTGCAAGCGGATTCTCAAGGTTGCTGCCTAAACCAATGTATACCTGATTCATAGATAGCCCTTAGTTGGTCATTATTCTTCTGTGCGTTTAGCGTTGTTTTTACGACGACGTGGACGGCGCTTTTTCGGTTTTGGGCCATCGGTCGATTGACTGCGTGGATCGGCTTTATGGATCAAGTCGCGCTGCTGATTCTCAGGAGCTTGTTGGAAGTCTGTCCACCATTGGCCTAGTCCATCTAGCTCAGTGCCACTTTGTTCGCGGATTAATAAAAAGTCGAAAGCAGCCCTAAAACGTGGATGTTGCAATAGGGTAAAGGCACGTTTGCCGTAACGCTTAGGTAAACGGAATTGTAAATCCCAGATCTCGCGCATAGGTGTAGAAAAGCGGCGTGGGATGGCTGTGGAGGCCACTTGGTTGTCTAGCACCATAGAGGCGGCCTGGTGGAGCGCTGGCATCAGCGGTAGGCCTTGCTTTTCGAACTCTTCGTGGCGCAATGCCACGCTTGGCCAAAGTAAAATAGCGTATAAAAAGTAAGGCGCAGTGCTCTTGCCATCTTGAATGCGCGCATCAGTGTTGATTAAACCTTGAGTAATAAAGGCTTCAGGTTGAATGTCTTTACGTTGCCAGCCACTTTGCAATAGGGCATCCGTGTCTGGGAAAAGGTATTTAAACAGACCGTACTCACGCAGCAATTTGAAGGTGGTGACGCCGTTGCCGCTGCCAAGTAACTTGAGAACTTCTTCGAATAAACGTGCTGGAGGAATATGGTCCAGTAGGTGAGCCATGTCTTTAATCGGTGCCGCGGTGGTTTCTTCGATGGTGAAGTCTAGCTTTGCTGCAAAGCGAATGGCGCGCAACATGCGTACCGGGTCTTCTTGGTAACGCTGGCGAGGATCTCCAATGATGCGGATCTGGCGTTTTTCAATGTCTGCCAAGCCACCGCAATAGTCATGGATCGAGAAGTCTTTGATGTTGTAATACAGAGCGTTGAAGGTGAAATCTCGGCGCTCAGCATCTTCATCGATGGAGCCGTAAACGTTATCACGCAGTATGATGCCGTGGGTAGAGCGAGCGGTGTCTTTGCCTTTTAGGGATTTGCGACCGTCTTGTTCTACGGGCTTTTCTTGGCTAGCCGTGTTGGCGCGGAAGGTGGACACTTCGATGATCTCTCGACCAAAAGTAACGTGTACAAGCTTAAAGCGACGGCCAATCAAGCGAGAGTTTGAAAATAAGTCGTGAACTTCTTCTGGTGTGGCATTGGTGACCACATCAAAGTCTTTTGGGGTTAGCCCAATTAGGTTGTCGCGGATACAGCCACCCACTAGAAAGGCGTCGAAGCCAGCATCACTGAGTCGATAGAGGACTTTGAGTGCGCTAGGGCTTACGCTTTTTCTCGAGAACGAGTGATTGTCTCGTGCTATCTCAAGTGGGTATTGTGGAGACTCTTCTGAGCCAAATAGAGACGTCGCTTTACGAACCAAAGACTTAAAACCTGCAAGCATTCTGTGACTAAATTTTAGTAGTTAATGAGTTACGCTATTCTACACGGGCTGAGTAGAAGTTACACGATAAAGAGTTAAGATGGTGTAAAGATGTTACTGAGATAGGGGGATAAGGGTACTACGAGGAGCGAAATAAAATAATCGCTTTGGATACATGAAGATACTAGTTCCGAAAACAAAGTTGGTGCTGCTTCTGCAGTTCTACTCAAGTTTTATTTTTATTATTGCAATGTCTTCATCGCCTTACGGCTGGCATATCTAAAAAAATCAATTATCCAAAGCGATTTTTCCATCCACAGCCTCAAATTTTTATTTTTATTTGAAGAGGCTGCGGTGTTCCTTGGTGTTATTTTTATTTTCAGGAACGTCTTACAATGATTAACTTATTTTTATTATGGTCAATCTTGTTATCGTTGTGCCATATATAAGGCATTTGTTGTGCCATATTTTTCAAAATGCTGAAAAGTAAGGATTTTTCATAAAAGCTGTGCACTTTTTTTACAATTTGCATCTCTTTTGGTGTGCATTTTGGTATCACTTGTTACTTTTATTCTGTTACTTTTCTGGGCACGCCAAGTTTCTGCCTTCTTTCCCATAAACTTTTACGGGATATGCCCAGAGACTGTGCGAGCTGGGTTTCGGTCATCTTATGTTGGTGCGTCTTGACGAAATGTTTGAAGTAATCGTCTAGGGTGGTGCCTTCAATATTGAATTCTGGAACGCTATTTGAGCTCTTGGTAGGCGCTGTGATTGTGCCGGTTTGTGTCTCAGGCAAGCTTTCTTTGGTTTTAAGTTTGAGGTTGTGTGCTTCAAGCTTGCCGTCTGGACTGAGGATTACCGCCCGTTCAATCGCATTCTCCAGTTCCCGCACATTACCCGGCCAAGGGTGACTTAGGATCGCCTTCTCAAAGGTCTTGGTGTATTGGGGGAGAGGCTTGTCGTGCTTGGTGCAGGCCTTTTCTAGCAGTATCTTAGCAATGGCGGATATGTCATCTCCGCGCGCTCTTAGGGGCGGCACGGATAGCTCCATGACATAGAGTCGGTAGTATAAGTCTTCCCGGAACATGCCGTTTTTGACCATCTGCAGCAGGTTTCTGTGGGTAGCGGTGACCAGTCGAATATTGACCTTGGTGGATGTTACTGCGCCCACACGGCGAATCTCCCCTTCCTGTAATACCCTTAGTAGCCGCGCTTGGGCTTCTAGGGGCAGCTCACCGATCTCATCGAGAAAGAGTGTGCCATGGTCTGCGGCGACAATGAGACCGTCCCGTGCTGACACTGCGCCAGTAAAGGCACCTTTTTCATGACCAAACAACTCTGATTCGATTAGGTTTTCGGGGATAGCGGCACAGTTTACGCTAATTAAAGCTTCTGCTTTACGTTTGGATAGGCCATGTATGGACTTAGCAACCAGCTCCTTACCGGTACCGGATTCACCGTGAATGAGGACGGTTGCATCGGTTCTGGCGACTTTCTTTAGCTCGTCAAACAGTATGTGCATGGCCGGACTATCGCCGATAATGCCGCTTTCTGGCGAACCTAAAGCCGGATGGTTATCCAGTTTTTCGGGTTGTGAAAAGAGGCTGATATTAGCGGTTGTGGACTCGATTTCTGGGGCGCTGGTAACGTCTGATGAGCGAGTTTGTTGTTTCTCCAGTACCTCAATAACTTGCGCCAGTACAGTGTCTGGATCCGTGGGCAAGGGGATAAAGTAATTGGCCCCTTTCGCCATGTATTCGATGGCGGCATTTAAGCTTGGCCGTTGATCAAAGATGATGTAAGGCAGGTCATGGATCTTACTTAAGGCTTCATCGTTTGCTTGCTCTGCATCGATTAATAGAATCTCGAAGTCGGTCAGCTCGTAGTGCTTGTTTGCTTGCTCTAGGCTCAGGCTAACGTTGACGTGAAAGCCATTTCGACTTAACCATCGATCTACTTCTTTTAAGGGCGAATTGTCAGCGCAGATCAGCATGACATGGTACATGATGTCACCTCTTGTAACTGGGTGTAACGATTATACACAGATCAGGCGTGCAGTGTGCAAGGGACTTTATTGGATGAAGTGTTGGTCTTCTGGGGCGAGAGGGAGGTTGCCTGCCTTAGGTAAGGTGCGTGACCAATGTGTGACGGCCCACTTTAATAAAGTCTCGATGGTTACTAATGCAGAAGGAATGTTTGGATAACCGAGATAGCTTAGAGCGGCTTTTAAGGTGGCGAGGTCGCCGTTGGCAATCGCTTTCGCGTGATTTTGTTTGCTTATCTTGTCACCTACGCTGTTCACAATAAGAGGCAGGTGGCAAAGGGACGGTGCTTGCCAGCCGAACTGATCATAGAGCCACAGTTGCTGACCAGTGGTGTCCAGTAAGTCAGCCCCTCGCACAATATCTGTGATGTTTTGCAGATGGTCATCTACCACCACGGCCAGTTGGTAGGAAAAATAGTCGTCCTTGCGCTTTAACACTGGATGATTACGGTCCAAAGCTAAGTCAAAGGTTTGCGTGCCTTGAATGGGGTCTAGGTATTGGTATTGCCCTTGATCACATTGGGCGCGCCAAGAGTGAGGTTTATCAGTGCTACTGTCGCAGCGTTTAGAGTGAAGGCCGCCAAACGCCTTTAGATCTGCGCGGGTACAGTTACAGGGGTAGACCTGTTGTTGTGCTCGTAATTGATCAAGGTAGTGTTCGTAAAGGTCAGTGCGGTCAGATTGAATGAGGATTTCCTCATCGGAAATGAGGTGATAGCTTTCGAGAGTGTGGATTATCGAGGCGTGATTTTCTGGGGCGCAGCGGGTGCCGTCCACATCTTCTAGGCGAACAAGCCAAGTGCCAGCATTCGCTCTGGCATCCAAGTAGCTGGCTAGAGCACTTAATAATGAGCCAAAATGTAACGGGCCAGTTGGCGAAGGTGCAAACCGGCCCCGATACGATTGAGCCATAATATTAGTTGCGAACTTGCTTTTCTTTGATTTCCGCAAGTGTCTTACAATCGATACACATAGTCGCTGTTGGACGAGCCTCTAGACGACGGATGCCGATTTCGATGCCACATTCGTCACAGTAGCCGTAGTCGTCATCGTTAATGCGTTCGATGGTTTGATTAATCTTTTTAACCAGTTTACGTTCACGGTCACGTGCACGCAGCTCTAAGCTAAATTCTTCTTCTTGGCTCGCACGATCATTAGGATCTGCGTAGTTTACAGCTTCTTCTTGAAGGTGATGAACCGTGCGGTCAACCTCTTCCATTAAGTTCTGTTTCCAGTTGAGAAGGATGCTTTTGAAATGCGCCAACTGTTGTTCGTTCATGTACTCTTCCCCTTCCGCCGCAACGTAAGGAGTAAAGTCTTTCATTAATGATTCAGGATTCTGATTTGGCATAGCGTTGCCTCACTTCCCAGGTGTTCCTTGTGGTAACCTGTTTACATTAAGTTAACGTGGTTTAAATTTTCGGGCGGAAAGTTATCAGATAATGTACGCCAGAACCACTTTTTTTTAACTAAAAGTGCATTCTTTCTCAACCAGATCTCAGGACTTCACGATATATCATGCAGAAATTAGCAAACCGAGTGGCCGATATTGCACCCTTCCAAGTTATGGCGGTGATGGAGCGAGCAAAGCGTTATCAAGGGCTAGGGGAAGATGTGATTCACCTAGAAGTCGGGGAGCCGGATTTCGTTGCCCCAGAGGCGGTTAACCGAGCGGGTGAAGCCGCCATTGCCGCAGGGAAGACGGGCTACACCTCTGCCGCAGGTTTGCCTGAACTGCGTCAAGCTATTAGTCGTTTTTATCAACAACGTTATGGCGTAGAGGTGGCTGCGGAGCGCATTCTGGTCACTCCGGGGGCATCCGGTGCGTTGTTGTTATTGAGTTCTTTAATGGTGAACTCTGGGCAAGAGGTATTAATGCCAGACCCATGTTACCCCTGTAACCGCAACTTTTTAGCTCAAGTTGGGGCGAAGGCGCGCATGGTGCCTTGCCGCACAGAAGATAACTTCGAGATTCCACTGGCTAATTTGAATGACCATTGGGACGATAATACGGCTGGTATGTGGCTGGCATCCCCTGCAAATCCCACTGGCTCCGTATTAAGCCAGGCTTATGTGGCACAAGCTTGGGAGGCGGTAAGTCAGCGCGGTGGGCATTTATTAGTAGACGAGATTTACCAAGGGCTGGTGTTTGACGGGGAAGACTTCACCGCTCTGAGTGCCAGCGATGATATCTTTGTGATTAACAGCTTCTCAAAATACTTTGCTATGACCGGCTGGCGTCTAGGTTGGATTGTCGTTCCGGAATGGGCCATCGAAGGGGCCACTAAACTGGCGCAGAACTTGTTTATCTCAGCACCGGCTGTGTCTCAATATGCTGCGATTCGAGCGTTTGAAGACGATGTCTTGGCGGAATGTGAAGGGCGTCGAGCCACCTTGGCTAAGCGCAGAGAGACTCTGATTGCTGGGCTGAATAAGTTAGGTTTGCCTATTGCCTCTGAGCCCCAAGGGGCGTTCTATGTCTATGTGGATGTGTCTGGGGTGACAGACAATGCCATGGCTTGGTGTTTAGGCTTATTAGATGAATATTATGTGGCGTTGACGCCGGGAGCGGATTTCGGTGCCCGAGATGCCCATAAGTATGTGCGTTTTGCTTACACCTGTGACTGTGAGCGATTAGAAGTGGCTCTGGATCGTATTGCGCAATTCATCGCTCGCCCTTAGTCGTTTCTAAGGCTGAATCTTCAAACTATAGCCGCTTCTATTTATAGAAGCGGCTAACTTCTTTCAAAACATCCAAAGTGATGTTGGCGGGCATGGTTTTATCCGTTGGATTGAGATTTGTGTCGGTGACTTCAAACTGCCCCGTTGGAAAAGTCGTAATGATGCGATCTTTCATAACGACGCCGTAATTAAAGTAACTATGAATCAAAAGCCACTCCCGCTCGGTGCTATCAAATAGGGAGAGACCGCTGCTGTAATCATGCATAGGTGTTTGTACGCCTAAAGCTTCGGTGAGCAAAGTTGGGACTAGGTCATAGTGACTGGTGCGATAGTCTATCTGCTGTTGCTGTTTGCCCGGCCACAGAATCAGTAGCGGCACATGGGTTTGGTTCTGGGTGAAGTTGCCTCCGTGTCCCCAGTAGTTTTTACCTGTTTCATTGAATTCTTCCCCATGGTCAGAGGTGAAAATCACAATGGTATTGTCTAGCTTGCCCGTGCGCTCTAGGGTTTGGTAAATGGTTTTTATTTGATCGTCCACAAATCGTAACGCGGTGCGGTAACGGTTTTTGTAGGGCAGTGGATCAAAATCTGGTCCAAGGGCAACATGATCCACTCGCTCCCAATAAGGCTGGAAAATAGGCTCAAAATCTGGCGGCACTACATAGCCATGGGCCGCGTCGAAAAAGACAAAGCTGACAAAAGGTTCTTTGTTGTCCTGCTCAAGGAAATTCACGAGATTGCTGACCATCTTCTCATCCCGTAAATAAGCTGTTTCCCCTTCCGTTTGGGTTTTCAGATTAGGAATGCTGCTGAACACATTGCGGTGAAAACTTGGATTAATAAGAGGGCTTGAGCCAAAAATACCTGGGGTATAACCCGCTTCAAATAAGGTGTCGAAAAATACAGGTGGGCGTTGAGCCGCCGTGAAGGCATCCCAGTAGGTCGGAGGCAGAGCATAGAAGAGGCTAAAAATACCGCCCTTGGTGACGTTGCCGCCGCTTTGATGGTCCGTGAAGTACAAGGCATCAGGCTGGTTTATCAAAGAGTAGGTAAACGGCGTTGTGACAGGGTCAAAGTTGTCCCCACGCCAAGCATCCACTGTTACAAACAAAATATTAGGTTTGCTGTCGCTTGTTAAGGGAAGTCCTTGAGTGGGGTAGTTTAGTTCACTGCCTGCCACATTATGAAGACTAGGGCGTTCCGTCACCGTGTGCGGATCGATCCAGCCTTGTTCGGCCATAAAGCGCACCGCAGTTGCTGGCTGATAAAGAGGGATGTGACGCGTCATGGCACGGATTTCTGAATTACCGTGGGCGTCATACCAGATGTGCATCAGGTTTGCGCCCAACAAACTGCCAATAACCGTTAGACAAAACAGCCAGCGACTGCCTTTTAACCGTTTTGCTAAGGTTATGCGAACGCTTGCCCATAGGGCGATGGCACTGGCGAGAGCCATCAAGGCAATCATAAAGGCGCTAAAGGCGATGGTGTACCAAGACACTTCCACTACCTGGCTGGCCCCTTCACCAAACACCAGACTCCAAACAAAGCCTCCTAAATGAAAACGGTAAAGTTCGTAGACGCGGGTGTCTGTATAAAGCAGCACTAAGGTGGCGCTGCCAACGAGCCACAATAATAGGTAATTTAAGTGTCGTTGCTTGATCAAAAAGCTCAAAAGGGCACTGAGCAAGGCTCCTAGCAAACAGAGAAAGCCTATTTGGCCCACAAAGGCGAGGGTTAAATAGCCTTTGCCAAGCCAGCTGGATGTATGGATGAAATCAAGGTATTGGCTGCTAATGAGGTAGGCAATCAAGCTATAGAACAAACCAAACAGCAAGCTGATTTTTGCCCATTGCCATCGAGTAATTGGTCTTGTTTTCATCGTTACGGGGTATCCACGAATGGTCGTTATCAAATATCTGGTGAGGCGTGATTATACTGCACTTTCAAGGCAAAAGTTTAGAACGGTTTTGCGTGGGGAGGTTGTTTAAAGGCGGGGGTATTCAAGAGGTGTTCTCAAAATCACGGCTAAGAGATTTAAGTTTACGATAAATTTCCTGAATAGGGTCAAGTTTTCCCCTCCTGATTTGCTCTAGAATGTAGGCTTCTTATTAATAGGGAAGTCGTTACTAACGAGCTTTCCCTTGTTTTCTATGACAGACTTTGTTTTTGTAACATGTTTGTCATAATTTATTTATAGCTTACGACTCGTAAATTAAGGAGCTGGTATATGACCTTTCCGATCACACGTATGCGCCGCATGCGAAAAGACGATTTCTCTCGCCGTTTAATGCGTGAGCATCGCTTGAGCGCTGACGATCTTATTTACCCAATGTTTGTGATCGAGGGGACGAATACCCGTGAGCCTGTGCCGTCCATGCCAGGTGTTGAACGTGTTTCCATCGATTTGCTATTAAAAGAAGCCCAAGAGCTGATGGATTTGGGGATTCCTATGGTGGCTTTGTTTCCAGTGGTGGGAACAGAGAAAAAATCCTTACTGGCAGAAGAAGCCTACAATCCAGATGGTTTGGCACAGCGCGCCGTACGAGCGTTACGTGAACACTTCCCTGAATTAGGTGTCATGACAGATGTGGCCCTGGATCCATTCACGACCCACGGGCAAGACGGCATCATTGATGAAGACGGCTACGTTCTAAATGATGTGACCGTTGAAGTGCTGGTGAAGCAAGCCTTATCCCACGCCGCTGCTGGCGCTCAGGTGATTGCACCATCCGACATGATGGATGGCCGCATTGGCGCGATCCGTGATGAGTTGGAAATGGAAGGCCATATTAACACTCGTATCATGGCTTACTCGGCAAAATATGCTTCGGCTTACTATGGACCCTTCCGTGATGCCGTGGGCTCAGCGGGCAACCTAGGTAAGGGCAATAAATTTAATTACCAGATGGACCCAGCGAATACGGATGAGGCCATTCGTGAGGTTCTTTTGGATCTGGATGAAGGTGCTGACATGGTCATGGTGAAACCAGGCATGCCGTACCTAGATGTGGTGCGCCGCGTTAAAAGCGAACTGGGCGTACCGACCTATGCTTACCAAGTCAGTGGTGAATACGCGATGCAAATGGCCGCGTTTCAAAACGGCTGGTTAGACAAGGATTCCGTCATGATGGAGTCCCTATTGGCTTTTAAACGCGCCGGTGCCGATGGGATTTTGACGTATTTTGCAAAAGACGCAGCCCGACTGTTAAAAGGTTAGGCTAGGTTTGGTTCGGATTGGTGTTTAGATACTGAAAATACACCAAAGAGCCCGTGACCTATTGGCTGCGTTCGTGTAATTTTTTAAGCAGGCTTTGTTTGGCAAAGCCTGCATTTATCAACACAATGGCGCCGAATGGAGCTGGCTAACATTATGTCCGACAAGCCTTTACAAGATACCCAATCCACACGTGCTTCGAGTGAGTCTGAAGTCAGCGCTGCCGAGGTTAAAAAACAGATCGCAGAAGCGGCAGAAGAACTGGTATTAGAGCCCATTCCTGAGCAGCCTATTGATCCAAGTCGTTTGGCCATAGAAGAGCGTTTGCCAGAAGACATCGACATCAATGATCCTGAGCTGTATTTCAACCGGGAGCTTAGCCATCTTCAGTTTAACGCCCGGGTGTTAGAACAAGCCATGGATGAAAACCATCCTGTGCTTAACCGACTAATGTTCTTATGTATTTTTAGTTCAAACATGGATGAGTTCTTTGAGATCCGTGTGGCGGGGCTAAAAAGCCAAATCGAATACAGCCGTGAGAAAAACGGCCCAGATGGCATGCACCCGAAGAAGGTGCTCAGTCTGATCAGCGAGCACGCCCATAAGCTGGTTCGCCGTCAGTACCGCATATTAAACGACATTATTTTCCCTAAGCTTGCTGAAGAAAATATCCGCTTTATTCGCCGCTCCCTATGGAGTGAGAAGCAAGCCGCTTGGGTGAAACGTTACTTCCGCGATAATGTCTTACCGATTATCAGCCCTATCGGGTTGGACCCGGCGCACCCGTTCCCACGCTTGGCCAACAAAACCTTTAACTTCGTTGTTGAATTGGAAGGCAGAGACGCCTTTGGCCGTGAAAATGGCCTTGCCATCGTGCCAGCCCCCAGCTCCTTGCCGCGTTTGGTAAAACTACCAGACGACGTGTGTGAAGGGGGGGACAACATGGTGTTCTTATCTTCGATCATTCACGCCCATGCGGATCAGTTATTCCCAGGGATGACGGTTAAAGGCTGTTTCCAGTTTCGTTTGACCCGTAACGCAGATTTGGAAGTGGACTCCGACGATATCGGTTTGGATTTGGCGGGTGCCTTACGTACCGAGCTGCAAAGTCGACATTACGGTAGCTCAGTGCGTTTGGAAATCGCCGACAACTGTCCGGTTCATATCGTGGACTCCCTGCTGGCTCAGTTTGATCTTTCGAATGAAGACTTGTACCGCATCGATGGCCCTGTGAACCTAAGCCGATTGCTTGCTGTACTGGAGCTGGTGGATCGTCCAAGTCTTATGTACGCGCCTTTCTCACCGGGCTTACCTAATAAACTGGCGAAATCTGGGGGGATTTTCGAATCCATCCGCCAGCGTGATTACCTGTTGATGCACCCATTCGAAAGCTTTTCGCCGGTCATTGATATGCTCAGCGAAGCAGCGAAAGACCCCAATGTGGTGGCAATTCGTCAAACCCTTTACCGTACGGGAGCGCGCTCACCTATTGCCAATGCTCTAGTAGAAGCCGCTCGAAATGGTAAAGAGGTCACCGTGGTCATCGAGCTTCGTGCCCGCTTTGATGAGGCGGAAAACTTGGCCTTGGCAAGTCGCTTGCAAGATGCGGGTGCGATTGTGGTCTATGGTGTGGTTCGCCACAAAACCCACGCTAAGATGATCTTGATTGTGCGTCGTGAAGCCGCTGAATTGACCCGTTACGTCCACTTAGGCACGGGTAACTACCACGCAGGTAACGCGCGTCTGTACACGGATTACAGCTTCTTAACCTGTGACAAAGAGATTGGTGACGACGTACATCGGGTATTCCAGCAGCTCACTGGCATGAGTAAAGAGCTAAAAGTGAAGAAGCTGCTTCACGCGCCTTTTACCTTGCGTGATCGCCTGTTAGAAATGATCGCCAAAGAAGCGGAAAACGCTGCCAAAGGGGAGCCTGCCCGCATCATCATCAAGGTGAACTCCTTGACGGAACAACGTTTGGTACAAGCCCTATACAAAGCGTCCCAAGCAGGGGTGAAGATCGATCTGATTGTCCGTGGTATTTGTACTCTACGTCCAGGGATCAAAGGGGTATCGTCTAATATTCGAGTGCGCAGTGTGATCGGTCGTTTCTTGGAGCACACCCGAGTCTACTATTTCTACAATAACCGTACGCCACTGGTGTACTTATCCAGTGCGGATGGTATGGATCGTAACTTGAATAACCGAGTGGAAGTGGCCTTCCCAATTCAAGACTTTAAGTTGGCCCGTCGGGTGAAAAAAGAGTTGGAGTATTACCTTAACGACAATACCCAAAGCTGGATTTTACAAAGCGATGGCTCCTATCAATTGGCCAAGCCTCGTAAAGGGGAGTACCGCAGTGCCCAACGTGCCTTGTTGAATGACTTGGCGGATAACGCACGCTAGCGAAAAGCCATAGAACTTGGGTTAGTAAACCAGAAACCGCATGAGGTGCTCATGCGGTTTTTTTGTGTCTGATTTAGTTGGACGGGAGCATTATACCCACGGTGAGGCTAGGCCAAGTCAGGCTGTTCATTAGAGTCGTGAGGTTGTCTAGAGTGAAGCCTTTTTCAAGGTGCTCAGCTTGCTCTAAATAACGGGTGTCGCCAAATTTTTCCAAACTCAGTTTTAGGCGATACAAACGTGTATCAATCAGCTCATCCCGGCGGCCTTGTGCTGTCATGAAGAAGCCGCGCTGCTCTGTGACCCATTGTTGATCTAGCTCTTGATACCAGGTGGTTAATAAGTCTCGGGCTGTCTGGTTCAGCTCTTCAATGCGCTCTGGTGCACTGGTGAATTTGACCGAAGCGACCACCCCTTGCTGACTCATATCGTAACGCAGGTCAGAGTGAATGCTGTAAACCCCTTGTTTTTCCCCCCTGAGTACTTGCTTGAATTTGGCGTTCATTTTATCGGCTAGGTGCGGAATCATCACCGTGTAGTTCGGATTCCATTGTAGGGGAGTAAACGCCTCTAAACGGTAGGTGGCTCTGGGCTCACGGGCAATATTCAAGGTGAACTCGTTATGCTCCATAAGCGGTTTAAGAGTAGGCCCTGCAATATTACTTAGGTGCTGATCTTTCTGGATGACGCCTAAGTATTTATTGAACACAGGCAGTAAGCGCTCTACGTTTTTCGCTGCCACAAAATAGGTAGCAGGGCGTTTATTAAGGGCTTTCGCTTGCTGTGATAAAGTCTGGCGCTTAGCCCCTAGAATCCCATCGAGTTCATTTTTTAGAGTGAAACTTTGACCATATTTGTATTCGGCGAAAGTTTCTCGGAACTGCTCCGATACTCGGACCACCTGGCTGTTATCCATACGCCTTAAGGTGTCCATGTAACCTGTGTAAACGTCTTCGGAAATACCTGAGATGGCTTGCAGTTGTTGATAAGTGGCCAGTTGGGCGGCCAGCTTCTGCTGGTCTATGGTCACGGCAAAGGTTCGCTGGTGCTCGCTTTGGTCCCAGCTTCCTGATACACCAAAGTCTTTTTTCCATTGATCATATTCGTCTGGCGTCCAACCTTTGGGAGGCTGGTTTGACATCATTTGTATGAGTACTTGGGTGTAGGCTCGATCAAATAGGGTATTGTTGAAGCCAATATCCTGCACGGCTTCAAAACGAATCCGATTGCCTGCGCTCGGTGTTTCCACTAGCCAGAGTTGCTCGCCGTTGGCTAATTGCCATTGGCTGACACCAGTGCTTTCTCTCGATAGTGGCTCCGCTGGTTGGTGATTGATCTGGGCGTGTAGGGTCCTGCTCGGGATAGCGGCAAATGCTACCGGTGCGGTCAGTTGTTTGTCCTGCACTTGCTTGAGGGTGTTTATCACCAGCTTGGTGTTTAAGGTCTCTGGATGCTGGTTATCTCCGGCCTTTTGCAAATACGCTACCCGGTCTGGCATAGACAACCAGTCTCGAACCATTTGATTAACGTCTTCCAGATCAATGGTCTCTAACAGTGCGATGGCTAGTTCATTATGCAATTTTGGGTCGGGTAATGGCGTGTTGTTAGTGGCGGCAGTATTGAGCTTAGCCAGCCAGAATACCCCCCGAGATTTTGCGGCTTCAATATTACGGATGGCCGTCTGTCGGGCATCCAAAAGCGCCTTGTCAAAGTCGTCTTGATAAAAACCATAACGACGGACTCGTTCTACTTCTGTGAGCATATTTTCAAGTTGCTTTGCCATATTGCCGGGATTGTATAGGGTGCCAAAAGCAACTAGATCTACGTTAGGAGAGGCTTCGCCTTTGACGGCGTTAAGGCTAATAAAATCTGGATTGGCGTCTGATTGGCGTCGAATCTGCTGGCTCAAGAGTTTTTTACCAAGGTAGGCAATAAGCTGATCCCGTCGAGAAACGAGGTTGTCTCTTGGTATTTTAGGGAATCGGAACAAATAGGCGATTCGATTCAGGCGGCTTTCTGGATCGGTTAGGGTATCAATATGTAGGACGTCTTTTAGCTCTGGGTCCTTAGGCTTGCGCAGGGGTAAGGCTTTGAACGGCACGTCGGAAAAGGTAGTTTCGATTAGGCTCTGAGCCTGTGCTCGATCCATGGCACCTACCATGACTAGGGTCATGTTATTCGGTGCATACCAGTCCCTGTGAAAGTCTTTGATACGGCTAACGGGAGTGTGGGTAATGCTGTCTTGGGTACCGATGACTGGGCGTTCAGGATAAGCAGAACCCACTCGGATAATGGCTTTTTTCTGGTCATTGATGTTTTTTCGGGCACTCAAGCCACCACGCCATTCTTCAAGAATAATCGGCTGCTCAGTACGCCAATCTGTTGCGCTAATCAGTGGCGCAAACATCATCTCTTTTAGGATCGATAAGGTGCTTTGTGCCGTATCCACTTTGCTATCAGGCAGGGTGAACATGTATCGGGTGGCATCGGCATTGGTCATGGCGTTGAAGCTTCGCCCTTGAGTGAGGCCGAGGGCCTCAAGGGCAGCCCGGGCACCATTGGGATAGCGTTGGGTGCTACGAAACGACATGTGCTCCACCATATGAGCGACACCAAGTTGATCTGTGTTCTCGTCGGTGGCGCCCGCTTCAACAATCAGCTGAATCTGTAAACTGGTGGCCTCTGATGTTTCGGTGTCTTGGCGGGAGTCAAAAAACACATAACTCATGCCATTCCCTAAGGTGCCATGAAGGATACGGGGATCCCAGTCAAAGGCTCCTTGACGCACTAATTTTTCGGCTTCTTGCCAAGGGGCTGGGTGTTTGTTTGCCAGCATGTTGGCGGTGGCGTGTAGTCCCCATAAGGCAAGCGTCAGTGTGACGAATCCCTTGAATAGGTGCTTCGATATCAAAAGGTGGAGCATATCGTTCTCTATCTAGATCATGAAAGTCGGGGCGAAGGTCAACGGGGTATGCGTTAGAAACGCATACCCACTTCTAGTGACACGGAACGTCCAACGGTGTAGCTGGTGTTACTGTCGTTAGTGGATACATCAATGACCTTGTCAAAGACGTTGTTGATGCCCACTTGTAGGTAACCGTCTAAGTCCCTGACAATGTTTGGTGTCCAGGTGAAGTTGGTATCAAGGGTGGCGTAGCGATCAAATTTAACGTCTTCATAGACATCGAAGCTGACATCCCCGATATCAATGTTTTCGCCGCTGTCTGTGGCCACCTTGCCTCCTGCGTGGAGGTTGATGCTGTTGCCCCAGATTAGATTCCAAGAAGGTATTTCCGTGGTGGTGCTGAAACGGAAGTTGAATGGGATACTGTAGTCCCAAGACGGCAAGTCATCTGAATAGACTAGCTCTCCCTTGTAGTACACGGTGTCTTCGTTGAAGGTCTCATCGTAGGCGTTATCCGATTGAGAATTCGACTTAGACTCTTGTACTGAAATAGAGGTTTTCAGATGGGTGACCGTACGACCTATTTGGAACCCTTTTAACGTCTCTAGTTCTAACGAAACGCTTTTATATTCGCTGACACCTGTGTTGGTGTAGTAATACTGGTTGTCGTCATTACGTGCCCGTTGTACACCGTCTTTGGAATCTCTGGAAACGCCTTTTAAAGTGGCTTTCATGGGGCCAATTTTTTGTGCGAGAGCAAGGCTTAACTCATCAGAGTAAGGGGTTTTTAGGTCAAAGTCTGACACGGATCGATCCGCGTAAGTGCTAGTACGGGTGAGTTCACCTGAGCTGTTGTAGGTGTACGCTGTACGCCAGCTGCGCAAGGTGTCATTGATGGCGTAGCGTAAGAAGCTGCGACCGTAATAGCGGTTGGCACCAGCGGTCACTACGGTACTTTCATCGCCAAAGGTATCCCAAACCACGCTCGAACGCGGGGCGATGTTAACGTTTTCCAGCAGCGTTTCGTAATCGGCACGCAGGCCTAGGTTAAAGGTCCAGTTACCAGTGGAGATGCTGTCTTCTAAGAACGCCCCATAGGTTTGGTAAGTCTTGTTAAACCGGTTTGCCGACAGAACGGAGCGACTACGCAGGTATTCATCGTTTTCGTCATGGACCCCGTCGTTGTTACTGTCATCACAGCCCGCAGAAGCTGAGCCGCTAAGACAACTGTAAGTCTCACCGATAATGTCCCCTTCTACTTCATAAAAGGCGTCGATCTGAGAGACTTGTAGACCGGTTGTTAAGGTATGGAAAGTATCGCCCCATTGGATAGGGTTTTGCTTCCATTGAGTGGAAAAGTTAGTGGTGTCTTGTTGCTGGTGAACATCCCCATAACCGCCAGAAAACTGATCGTCTCCGGTGTAGTTTTCCGTTGGGTGATAAGCGTAGAGCGCAGACTCTGAGTCCAATTGATCAAACGCACGATCGAAGCTCAATTGTGTGGTTAAGCTGCCGGAAGTGCCATAGTAAACACTCTCCCCAGTTAAACCGTACGCTTGGTGGGTCTTGGTAAAAGGCGCGTCATAGGAGGTGGATGTGATCCCGTTGTGGTTACGATCCGAGTACCGAGCAGACAGTCCTAAATCAAGGCGATCAGATGCTGAGTAGTCCAAGCGTCCCATCACATTGTTGATTTGGTCTGTGTAGTCTATCGGTGTTTTAGTGCCGCGTCCCCCATTGTCATTATAAACTTGTTCAAAGTCAGACTGGGAGCGGGATACCATGATACCGCCACTCAGGTTTTCGCTGATGGAGCCCACACTGGTTAGGGAGACACGTTGTTTGATGTAATCCGGAGTGTAGCTGCCGTCATAGCCGTCCCCATCTTCATAATCCTCTTTCGTCTCTTCATCCACATGCATGCTGTTGAGGTCGCTACCAGAAATCGAATACTTGATAGCCGTGTAATCTTCTCCTTGATAGCGTAGTAGTTGAGTGTCCACTACACCTCCGGTGAAACCACCGTATTGTGCCGGAACGTTTACATCGTAAACCGTTACCTTGCTGATGGCATCTGGATCAACGTAGTAGCTTTGGGAGGAGCTACCGCCGAGCATAGAAAGATTAGTAGGTGTAATGGGGTTGGAGAAAGAGTCTTCGTTGTCTCCAGGGTTGAGATCATTGTTAGTGCCGACCCCATCAATTAAGTAAGCGTTTTGGTAGGAGGCTTGCCCGTGGATGGAGATTTCTTCAGGACGCAAGCTGGCCGCATTCGCTGACAGGTTACTGGAGCGACTGTATTGCACGCTACTATTACCTCGAAGCAATGAGGTCATAGAGCCCGTGGCGCCTGCCATGGTGTTGATTTCGTCTTGGTTGATACTGGTTTGGCCGACGGTGTTTTCCTCAGTCGCTTCTACCAATAGTGGTGACAGTATGAGCCCCTCTTGGGTCTGGCTATCCATAATGACTAGGT
Organism: Rhodanobacter aciditrophus; assembly: GCF_042679525.1. Lineage (GTDB taxonomy): Bacteria > Pseudomonadota > Gammaproteobacteria > Pseudomonadales > Marinomonadaceae > Marinomonas > Marinomonas aciditrophus. The sequence goes on along the minus strand of NZ_JBHTMN010000014.1, from coordinate 370,183 downwards.
CACCCGTTTCGGTTTCGCGAAACGTCAGGTTAGAGCCTTGCAATAGAAACCCTAGGGCTTCGATGCCGCTCACTTCCCCTTGATAACCGGCCGTCGTTTTACCAGCCAGCAATCCGCTCGGGCTGCTTAGGTAAATTCCCGTTTGGCTAGCAAACTGCGTTAGGGCTGAAGCCAAGGATCCGGCTTCTATGTCGTATTGGTGGCGCTCAGTCACTTGGGATGCAAGCAGTACCGTGCAAGATAGGGTGAGTGAGCTTGCCAGAATCCATTGGCGGTGAAGTTTGAGTCCTTTCGCAATTTTGTTAATAGCGAAATTCATGTTATCTCCAGTAATAATCGTTCTTATTACTGTTACCGATTGAGTGATGGAAAAAGGGACAAAAAATTTTTAAAAAAAAATTAAGCTGACTGAATAAGAGTCAAATAGGGGAGTGGCTGAGTGACTTTGATCGGGCCTATTTGAGCTAAAAGCTGAGTAGAGCTATCTAGGTCGTCTAAGGGGAAAGAGCCCATCACCCGTAACGACTTAAGCGTCTCATCCACATGGATATGGCCGATAGTGTAACGGTTTAACTCACCGACTAGGGTGGCGAGAGGTAGATCGAGGGCTTCTAGGCGTCCTTTTGTCCAGCTAATGGCGTGGGGCGCGACAGGCGTCATGGTTGCCTTTGTATGATCTTTGATAATCAGTGATTGCCGTGCAGGAATGTGAATGCGCTGTTGATTCACTAGAGCTATAGCCTGTCCTTCAAATACGGAAATTTGGTAATGGCCTGAGCTAAAACGTCGGGCGGCATAGCGAGCTTGTTTGGAAATGATGTTAGCGTCATCAATTCGCATACGCTGTATTACGGCTTGGTTGCCCATGGAATTCAGCGCCAACTCGCCGTCCAGTAGTTCATAAATCAATTGGTTAGGTCGGTCATTTAAGTTAATGGCGCTGACAGTGTTCAGCCAGAGGTCACCAGCAAAGGTTTTGATTTGACGTCTTTGACCTATGTTGGTGTGGGCATCGGCGGAAAGATTGGCGACCCAATTGCCCACTTGGGTTTGGTTAGTCACCCAGCCTGCCCCCATAGAGAGGCTGCCAAAGGCTGCTAGACGACGTATAAATTCACGGCGTTTGATTTGTCTCTCTGGCGTGTTAGCTAGCACACCTTTTGCTGTTTGAGAGTTCTCTACCGTTTGAAAACGCGCTTGAACCTGCTGGATCTTAAGCCACGCCTGTTGGTGTTGCTGGTGTTGATTAAGCCAGCTTTGCCATTGATAGAGGGTGCCCGAGCTCGGGTTATCTCCTAACTCTACAGCCCATTCTGCTGCTTGTCGTAAGGCATGATCTGGAGATATTTGGTAGCTTGAGTCGGTCATGTTAATCGTCAATAAGTTGCGCGCAATGCACCAGAGCTTGGGCGATATAGCGTTTAATTGTGCGTTCCGAAAGCTGCAATTGGTCAGCGATTTCGGCATAGGTAAAGCCTTGTACCTGGGACGCGATAAAAGCACGGGTCACATCATCGGGGAGCTTTGCAAGCCACTCATCCAGGATGATTAAAGTATCAATGATGGCGCGCTGAGCCACTTCATCAATATGGCGATATTCTTCCGCTAATTTTAGATTCTCTAACCAAGCTTGTTCGATCTGTTTACGACGCCAGTGATCAATACACAGGCCTTTCGCAATGGTCGTGACAAAGGCTTTTGCTTCCTGCAAGTTAGGAAATTTCTTGGGTTTGGTGATGAGTTTTACAAAGGTGTCCTGAGCTAAATCCGCCGCCTGAGCATGACAGCCAAGACGCTTTTGAAGCCAATTAGAGAGCCACGGATGGTGCGCGCGGTAAATATCTTCTAATTTGGGGGAGCCGGACATACAAACCTCATTACTGATGTGGGTTTAATTTATCAGTAATGAGAATTGTTTTCAAATAAGATTTTTCTTTAAAATTGCTTATTTGCTAGGGCGTGGGGCGTAGGCAAACACGTCTGAATGGCAGTTTTTCTCGTTAATGCCTCTGGCTTCCAATTGATCTAAGGTGCCATAGACCATACCAACGGAGCCACTGATGAACGCATGGCTATTCGTTAGCTCTAGGTGATCTTCTAAAATAGCTTCGTACAACCAGCCTGTACGGCCTAGCCAGTTGTTATCGCCTTCGTTTAATACCACGTGAATATGGAAGTTGTCTGGGGCGCTGTGACTGTCGATCCAATCCATGATGAAGGTGTCTGCTGAGGTGCGCAATCCCCAATAGAAGTGTACTTCTCCTTGGTATTGCTTGTGCAGTAAGTCATCGTAGATGCTCTTCATCTGAGCAAAGCCAGTACCGCCCGCGATCAGAAGTAGTGGGGCATCGAACGGCTGATTTGCCGATTCAATATGAGCGTCTCCTCCAGGTATACTGAGTTCAACAGTGTCGCTCTTTTGTAAATGCTCAACCACTTTGAAGGCTAATGAGGATTCATCAGACACTAGGATGTAAAGCGTCAGGTACGGTAATTCGTGGGGCGCACTGCCAATCGAGTAAGGCACTTTCTCGCCAGTGGGTAAGGCGATCATTAAATATTGCCCTGCAATAAAGCTCGTGTCTTCCAGTTGTAACTTCGCTGCGAATACTGTGCTGTTGAGTGATTCAACCTGAACCACTTTTGCGCTGACGTCTTTCACCTAGACTACTCCATCATTCTCTCGTGTGTCGCTCTGGGGCGATCATATGTTGCGGTATTATATCGGCGTCTCGTTGGAAAAAAAAAGCCACTCTCACGAAAACGTGTAAAGTGGCTTTTTTGAAAGACGAATGAATCGCCTTTATTTGTTCTTGCCTTTCATCGACTCGAAGAACTCGTCGTTAGTCTTGGTGACTTTAAGACGGTCGATGAGGAATTCTGTGGCCGCAATGTCTTCCATTGGGTTCAGAAGCTTACGCAGGATCCACATACGCTGCAGTTCGTCTTCTGTCGTCAACAGATCTTCGCGGCGCGTACCGGAGCGACGAATGTTGATTGCAGGGAAGGTGCGTTTTTCAGCGATCTTACGGTCAAGGTGTAACTCGGAGTTACCAGTACCCTTAAATTCTTCGAAGATGACTTCGTCCATCTTAGAGCCAGTGTCAACCAAGGCTGTGGCGATGATCGTCAAACTACCGCCTTCTTCTACGTTACGGGCAGCACCGAAGAAGCGCTTAGGACGTTCTAGGGCATTGGCGTCCACACCACCGGTCAATACTTTACCGGAGGAAGGGATCACTGTGTTGTAAGCACGGGCCAGACGCGTGATGGAATCCAATAGGATCACGACATCTTTTTTGTGTTCAACCAAACGTTTTGCTTTCTCGATGACCATTTCTGCCACTTGAACGTGACGAGCTGGGGGTTCGTCGAAGGTCGAGGCAACCACTTCACCGCGAACGGTACGGGACATCTCTGTTACTTCCTCAGGACGTTCATCGATCAGCAATACGATCATGTGACATTCTGGGTTGTTGCGGGTGATCGCATTTGCGATGTTCTGCAACATAAATGTTTTACCGGCTTTCGGTGGTGATACCACCAAAGCACGTTGACCTTTACCCATCGGCGCCACTAGGTCGATGATTCGAGAGGTAATGTCTTCCGTAGAGCCGTTACCTGTTTCCATTACTAGGCGGTCATCCGCAAATAATGGCGTCAGGTTTTCAAATAGAATCTTGTTACGGACACTGTCAGGCTTGTCGAAGTTGATTTCGTTTACTTTTAACAGTGCGAAGTAGCGTTCGCCATCTTTTGGCGGACGGATCTTCCCGGCAATGGTATCACCTGTTCGTAAGTTAAAACGGCGAATTTGGCTCGGGGAAACGTAGATATCGTCAGGGCCTGCTAAGTATGAGCTGTCTGGAGAGCGTAAGAAGCCAAAGCCGTCTTGCAGAATTTCAAGGATGCCATCGCCGTAGATATCTTCTCCACTTTTAGCGTGGCGCTTAAGAATAGCGAAGATAACATCTTGTTTACGGGAGCGGGCAAGGTTGTCTAACCCCATTTCCGCTGCGATATCTAATAGTTCTGGTACTGATTTCTTTTTTAATTCGGTAAGGTTCATAAACGAGTTTAGTTTTTGGCTCATATGAGGACAAATGACGGGATCATGGTGATGTTGTTACACCGCGTTAAATGATCAGTGTCGGGAAAATTGCATAAAATAAGCTGCCTATCGACACCGAATTCCGGCTAAGGAAAATAACCATGGCTGGGATTCATATTGCTTTCGATGCAAGTCGAAACAGCGTGTAACACCTGATTGGAGTCACCAGAACGCTCTAAATATTTAATTAGCGTATCCAGCAGACTGAGTAACTATAGTTGGACAATTTGCCAAGGTCTATAGTTTTACAACCGATTTATGCGGTTTTTTGCTAATTTTTTGATCGTTTTTGGTAAATGTCATGGTTTGCTCCCTGTATTTCCAGTCCCTTAGAGGGAGAATTTGCCCATGACACACTCGTCTAAACCAGTTAATCTTCGCCAATACATTGAATTCTCGAAAAGGCGTTAATGGATGCAATCACTTTTAGTGCAACAATCGCATGACTTTCCCTTCGAAAAAATCGCTGCCATAGACCTTGGATCAAACAGCTTCCATATGGTGGTTGCGCAAGTCGCCCATGGCCAACTTAGGATCACTGGCCAGTATGGAGAAAAGGTTCAGCTTGCCGCTGGTCTACAAGATGACGGCACCTTAGATGAAGAATCCCAAAAAAGAGGGTTGGACTGTATTGCTCAGTTTGCCCAGGTGATTGATGACTTCCCCCATGGCTCCGTACGTATCGTAGGCACCAATGCCCTGCGCGCCGCCAAGAATCGCTATGACTTTATTTCTAAAGCCATGGACATTATTAGCCACCCGGTTGAGATCATTGCGGGGCGAGAGGAAGCTCGTCTGATTTATGTGGGGGTTGCCCGGACCATGGATCATGGGGATCAGAAGCGTATTGTGGTTGATATAGGTGGTGGTTCCACGGAATTTATCATTGGTCAGCAGCTGGAGCCTATCCTCACGGAAAGTTTGCACATGGGCTGTGTGAGCTATCGAAAACGTTTCTTTGCTGATGGCACTATTACTAAATCCAACTTTCAAAAAGCCGTCACTGCGGCTCGCCTAGAGTTGCTCAGTATTCAAGATGATTATTTAGACGAAAACTGGGACGTGGCCATTGGCTCCTCTGGCACCATTAAAGCGGTGTATAACATTGCAGTTGAGAACGGCTGGAGTAAAAAAGGCATTACGCCTAAGGTGCTAAAGCAGCTACAAAAGTTCTTATTTGACGCGGGACATGCGGATAAGGTCGACATTCTTGGTCTGAAGCCGGAACGCAAATCCACCATCGCCGCTGGCTTGGCGATTTTGACTGCAGTGTTTGAGTGTTTTGGCATCAAGCAAATGGACTTTTCTGTCGGCGCTCTGCGAGAAGGTGTCTTGTTTGACATTATGGGACGTTATGCGGACACGGATATTCGTGAACGTACGGTGAACTACATGTTGAACCAGTACCATATAGACATGGATCAGGCGAAGCTGGTGACCCACACTTCTTTGTCCATGCTGGCTCAGGTGAAAGAAGACTGGCTACTAGATTCCTTGTCTAATGAAGATATCTTGCGCTGGGCGAGCTTGCTACATGAATGCGGCTTGGGCATTTCCCACAGCCGCTATCATAAACATGGGGCTTACATCATCAGTGAATCTGACATGCCGGGGTTCTCCCAACAGGAGCAGCAAGCTTTAGCAAGTCTTGTCCTAAGGCATCGTCGTAAGTTTACCCAGTCTTTGGAGTTCCGTTTTACTAAGAGTGATCAGCAGGATCTTGACCGTTTGGCGATCTTGTTACGCTTATCCATTATGCTGCATATTGATCGCAAAGAAGGGGACATGCCAATGTTCACCTTAAAAGCAGCGGATAAGTCATTGCATGCGGAATTCTTGCCAGGCTGGTTGGATAGCCGTCCTTTGACCCTCGCAAACCTACAGCGGGAAGCCGATTACCTGAGTGCGTCAGGTTACGTCTTCACCTTCAAATAGTCAGCCGTCAGTCATACTTGGCGTGAGCGATGAGGTCGCGCCAAGTGATGATGCCAATTACATAATGCTCATCATCAACCACGGGAACGCAGGAAATCCCTGTTTTTAACATCCAATTGATGGCTTCTTTAATATCTGTATCGGCTTTAACGGTAATGGGTTGGCGTGTCATGGCCTGATGGGCGGCGCGGTTGAGCGTATCAAGGTCACGGGCTTGTTCGTTCACTTTACCAATGAAAGGACTGACAAGACGTAGCAGGTCGCGGTCTGAAATCACCCCAATAAGTTGGCCTTTGTCGACCACAGGCAAATGATGAAACTGATGCTGCTGCATCAGAAGTTTTACATCTGGTAAACGAGTATCCATCTCCACGGTGATAACGTCCTTTGTCATGATGTCGATCGCTTTCATAACAGACCTCGTGAATGTGCTGTGTGCTTATCCTCTAACCACTCTATTAATATCGGCTATTTCTTGGATTTATAAAGCTTTTCTCTGTATTTAATTGTATAGGCTAGCGTCGACCTTGAAATATCTGGGTTTCCCTATGAAAACAAGGCGTTAATCATCGACATTTTTACGTAAAAAAATGCGTGAGAGCGTCACTTTTGAAGGTAAACTAATACCATCGTCTCAAGACATTCATGGTTATAAACCGTATAATCGAGTCTACACCTGCTCAGAAGGCCTGCATGGTTGATCGTTTTTGCCAGAGTGATTACTCATCCACTTTGGAAGGCGTTCTGAGGAGAGTGGTGACGAAGTGCAAATATCTCCACCCAGATAGCATAGGAAAGGTTCGAATGAGTCATTGAACCATGTCTTATCCGTACCTTGCCTTATGGCCAAGAGCCTTCTTTTTACGCCACTCTCACACTACAAACTGGCTATGACACGGCGAAATCATATGACCTCAAACATTGTAGACGTACTATTAGTCGGCGGCGGTGCAATGAGCACCACCTTAGGCATGTTACTAAAAGAGCTTGATCCATCTCTCTCCATTTCTATGGTGGAGCGCTTGGAAAAAGTTGCTCAAGAAAGTACTGACGGTTGGAACAACGCAGGGACTGGACATGCAGCCTACTGCGAATTGAACTATACCTCTCAAAATGCAGACGGCTCTACCAACATCGATAAAGCAGTGAACATCAATGCTGCCTTTGAAGTGAGCCTACAATTCTGGTCTTACCTAGTTGAAAAAGGCTTATTGCCAGAACCTCAGCAATTTATTAACCGCGTACCACATCAAAGTTTTGTATGGGGCGCGCGTAATGTCGAGATGCTGAAATCTCGCCATGCGGCCATGAGTGCCCATCCAGCCTTTAGAGAAATGCAGTTCACTGAAGACCGCGAAAAGATGACTGAGTGGATGCCACTCATCATGAAAAACCGCTCCGGTGACGAACCATTAGCGGCGACTCGTATTGAGCACGGTTCAGATGTGAACTTCGGTGCCATTGCCCGTAGCATGGCGGCACACCTAACGACCCAAGAAGGTTTTAACGTTGAGTTGAGTGCTGACGTAGTGGATCTACAGAAGCAAACAGACGGTACTTGGAAGGTCACCATTAACCAAAATGGTTCCCACCGTGATATTCATGCGAAATTTGTCTTCTTAGGTGCGGGTGGCGGTGCATTGCCTCTATTGCAGAAGTCCGGCATCAAAGAAGGCAAAGGCTACGGCGGCTTCCCTGTCAGTGGACAGTGGCTTGTTTGTGAAAAACCAGAATTGGTCGAGCAGCATTTTGCTAAAGTGTATGGTGCTGCCCCAATTGGCGCGCCACCAATGTCTGTGCCTCACCTAGATACCCGTATCATTGACGGTAAAAAAGCCATTCTATTCGGCCCGTTTGCTGGCTTCACAACGAAGTTCTTGAAACAAGGTTCTGTGTTTGACCTGATGAAGAGTGTTCGAGCTGACAACCTTGGCAACATGCTGAGTGTGGGTAAGAACAACATGGATCTAACCAAGTACTTGATCAGCGAAGTACGTCAGTCTCACAAAGATCGTTGTGATTCATTGCGTAACTTCTTTCCTGATGCACAAGATAAAGACTGGAGCTTGGCATACGCAGGTCAACGGGTTCAGATCATTAAGAAAGATCCGAACGGTGGCGGTAAGCTTGAGTTTGGTACCGAAGCAATCGCCGCAGAAGACGGCTCTATTGCTGCTTTGCTAGGGGCTTCTCCAGGTGCTTCAACGACGGTTAATACCATGATCAATATTCTTGAGCGTTGTTTTGCTGACCGTGTAGCGTCTGATGAATGGCAAACCAAGCTGAAAGAGATGGTGCCTTCTTACGGCCAGTCACTTGTTGAAAATACTGACTTGTTGCTGGAAGTTCGCGCTCGTACTCTTGAGACATTGAAACTTAAGCCGTAACAACTAATAAAGACATCCAAAGCCGACCTCTCGCTGTATCAGGGAGAGGTCGGCTTTCTTATATATAGGATTTTTATGACGACTTACTCAGAACGCGCAGATGATTTGTGCGATAAGCTGCGGGATCTAGAGCATCAAGCAGACGATGGTGATCAGCTGTTTTACTGCGCTTATCTGTTGGGGCTGTTAGGGCTTCACAGTGCTGCAGAGGAAGAGGGCGATGTGGCGTTTGACCAGTACTTTGAAGAGATTCTAAAAGACACTCTGAATGCTGAGAATGTATCAGAGCAGGATCAAGGGAATATCCTTGGCTTGTGGCATCGGGTAATTGCTTAGTGTGAAAGGCGACACCCTAAGTCTGTTTTCTGCTTCATGGCTTATTTGAAAGGCTACATCCTAAGTCCATTTTCCGCTTCACGGACACGTCCTAGAGTGCGCTTCAAATGGACCTTAGGACTTCGCTTAGGCCTAAATGCTTACGTTCCACCTCATCAGAAAATCGAATCTAGCGTCTATTTTCCGCTCCACGGACACGTCCTAGAGTGCGCTCCAAATAGACGCTAGATTCTTTTTGGCTAACTCCAAAATTAATTTTTCCCCTCCTTAAGCTGACCCGAAAGGCTACATCCTAAGTCCATTTTCCGCTCCACGGACACGTCCTAGAGTGCGCTCCAAATGGACTTTAGGATTCCGCTCAGTCCTAGATACTTCTTACATGCCCATGAAGAGTGGGATTAGGATGGGGCCTAGTACGCTCATGATGAAGCCGCTAGCGACGCAGATAGGGACGATGTCTGGTCCGTGTACCTTGCCTAAAAGGGGCAGGGTAAAGTCCATGGCGGTGGCACCTGCATAGCCAACGGACAGATGGCTGCTGATGCGTGCCAGCATGGGGATGAAGATGAGGGCGATGATTTCTCGTCCGAGATCCAGTAAGAAGGCGGTTGTACCTAGGATGGGATCGCCTAAACCGGTAATCAAGATGCCGGATAAACTGTACCAACCAAAGCCTGATACAACGGCTAAGCTATGGTTCCAATCCAGTCCTAAGAAGGTGCCTGCGATCAGTCCTGATACCAAGGTTGCTAGGACGGCGACAGTGCCAATGATGACCCCCTGGGAGTTTAGTAGCAGTTTACGAAGGCGGTAGTTGCCTTGGCGAAGTTGGCAGCCGATTAAGTACAGCAGTAAATACAGTAGCCATTCTACTGGTTTGTCGACATTGGGAATCCATTCTTTGAGCAACCAACCTAAGACGATGCCTACGAATACCACTGCAAGGGTTTGGATGGCATCCACTAGGGCTTGACGCGTAGAACGGCTGTTATCCACATGTTCTACCTTGCTGGCGCTGGCGTGGAAAACACGACCGCTTATCCACAAGCAAAGTAATGGCAGGAGGGTGGTAGCAATGATTAATACCACTGTTTGATAGCCGGCAATGCCGATTTTGGCCATTAGGTTATCGAGGGCGCCGATGCTGTACCCGATCAGTAATAAAATAAGGTAAGTCAGTTGACTCAGGGCCTTGTTTACGAGCTTAGGTGTGAGCAGGTTAACATTGATAAAGTAACCTATGAGCAACGCAGCGAGTAGCGGGCCTAATGTGCTTAAGACGGTCATAATCCATTGATCCTAGTTGGTTTTCTGATCATAGGGTGGGGGCGGATATTAGCACGTATTGCCCTTTTGAAAAGCACATCCTTGGTGCATTTTTCTCATGTGACCGTGCAAAGTTGACCAGTTGGTGATAAATTCGCCCCTCGCTCCTATCTATGCACTGTAACGATTAAATCATCATGTTTCAAAAGCTTACTCAGCGTCATCCTGCTTTAGGTGAAATCCTTCATCTATTGTTCCCTATGATCTTAACCATGTCGTTAGAACTTTCCATCAGTGTTGTGGATACAATGATGCTGGGACACTATGATGCGCTGCATTTGGCTGCTGTGGGTTTGGCCTCTAGTCTATGGGGGCCTGTGGCGTGTTTTATGATTGGTGTGACCTTTGGGTTGACGCCCTTGGTGACCCGACATTTACATGGCCGCCAGCGCCGCTTGGTGAATATTTATATGTCTCAAGCGTTGGGGTTGTCGATCATTTTAGGGGTGGTTGGTGCGCTTATGAGTTTGACTGTGCTGCCATATGCAGCACGTTTGATGGCGACTGAACCAGAAACCCAGCGCGTCGCTTCTTTGTATTTGTATTTATTTTCTCCAGCCTTTATGGCGCTGGCTTTGATGACGTCCTATAAGAATGTTTTTGAGGCGGCAGGTAAGCCAAGAATCCCTCTTTTAGTAGCGTTTTTAAGTCTGGTGTTAAACGTTATCTTCAATTATGTCCTGATTTATGGTCGTTTTGGTTTTCCTGAAATGGGCGCCGCTGGAGCAGCGATTGCTTCGGTTGTAGCGGTGTATTTGTCGTTGTTTGTGTTCATTTTATACGACCTGAAATTTAACAAAGACACTTTGTTTTCTCGCATCAAGTGGCGTTACACACGTCACTTTGGGATTTTGTTCGCGGTGGGGATGCCAGCGGGTTTTGCCTTTTCGTTTGAGATTGGTCTGTTTTCTTCTTTGACTTGGTTGATTTCGTCTTTTGGGGATTTAGCCCTAGGAGCCGGGCAGATTGTGATGTCTTACTGTACGATTTTGTTTACGCCTTTGATGGCCATGAGTGCGGTGACGGCGATTATTGTGGCCAAAGCCATGGCAACCTCTGGCATTGATGAGGTGCAGCGTCGCGTTAAGATTATTCTGTCTCTTGGGGCGGTGTATGTAGGTGTATGTTTCTTAGTCACTCAGGGCTTGCGACATGAGATTCCTTTGCTGTTTTCGAGCAACCCAGAGGTGGTCGCTATGGCGGCTGGGATTCTGTTGATTTCTGCTACGTATCAGATTCCAGATATGGTGCAGACGGTCTTTACTGGTGCTTTGCGGGGCTTTAGGGATACCCGCACAAGTATGATTGCCATGGGGTTGTCTTTGTTTGGTTTGAGTATTCCCCTTGGTTATTGGTTGGCCCATTTGAGTCCGTGGGCGTCTGAATTGAATATTCGCGGTTTCTATTTGGGGCTTGGGGTTGGTTTGTCTGTGTTGGCGGTGGTTTTGTATTGGCGCTATCAGAGGAAGTTGGTGATTTTCCGAGGGCGTCGTTTACCTCATCCTGAGGAAGTTGCTTAGTTTTATTTCCCGTTGATTTTAAGGGCTACATCCTAAGTCCATTTTCCGCTCCACGGACAAGTCCTAGAGTGCGCTTCAAATGGACATTAGGATTCCGCTTAGGCTGGTCTGAAATGCTTCATCCTAAATTTATTTTTCGTATTTTAGAAAGTCGAATCTATGCCTATTTTCCGCTCCACGGACACGTCCTAGAGTGCGCTACAAATAGACAATAGATTCTCTACTGTTGGGTTCCTAGTCTTCGCTCTGTAAGCTGACCCGAGATGCTTCATCCTAAGTCCATTTTCCGCTCCACGGACAAGTCCTAGAGTGCGCTCCAAATGGACATTAGGATTCTGCTTAGGCTGGTCTGAAATTTCTTACCCTAAGTCCATTTTGTGGGAGTTTTCATAGAATTGTCGGCATTGTTCGATGAGGCTGTCTATGTCCATGTGTTGGTCGCAGCTTTTGGCGAGGCGTGCGACTTCTTTTTCTCTAAAGGCTTCGTAGTCGAAGGTTTGTGCGTCGGTGGCGCCAGCCCATTTTAGTATGGCTGCAAGGGCGTCTGCGTCGTCAAATAGGCCATGTAGGTAGGTGCCGATGATTTGGCCATCGGCAGATAGGTAGCCCTCTTGGGTTCCGTCTTCTAGTAGAGCGAATGGGACCGGGGCGGTGTCGAAGTTGGAGATGCCGCTGTGGATTTCGTAGCCTTTGATGTTGGCGTTGCCAAGTTGGGGCAGTTGACCATGGCGGACTTTGAGTTGTTTGCCATCTTTCAGTTCGGTGCGCATGGGGATGTAGCCAAGTCCTGGGCTGGAGCTGGGTTCGCTGTTTTCCAGTGCGAGGGGGTCATCAAGGTATTGGCCTAGCATTTGGAAGCCACCGCAGATGCCAAGTACTTTGCCGCCATAGCGTAGGTGGCGTGCGAGGTAATTTTCCCATCCTTGTTGTTTTAAAAAGTCTAGGTCGCTTTGTACGCTTTTGCTTCCCGGTAAGATGACGAGGTCGGCCGGTGGGATGGGGCTGTTTTTGCCAATTAGGGTCACTTGGACGTTAGGATGATGGCGCAGTGCGTCCCAGTCGGTGTGGTTGCTAGTACGAGGTAGGATAGGGATGACCACGTGTAGCTGTTGTGACTCAGAGGCTTTTAATGGGCTTTGGGCGACGGCGTCTTCGGCTTCAAGGTGAAAGCCAGTAAGGTAAGGTAATACGCCGAGTACAGGCTTACCGGTGCGTTCTTCTAGCCAATCTAAGCCAGATTGTAATAAGGCAATGTCCCCACGAAAGCGGTTGATCACAAAGCCTATTACTCGGTCTTGTTCACTTTCTGAGAGTAGTTCTAGGGTGCCAACCAGGTGGGCAAAGACGCCCCCTTTATCGATGTCGGCGATGATGATGACAGGGCAGTCGATGCTCTCTGCAAAGCCCATGTTGGCGATATCTCGGGCACGTAGGTTGATTTCGGCGGGGCTCCCCGCCCCTTCGATGACAACGCTGTCGTATTTGTCCGCAAGGCGCTGATAGGATTCCAGTGCGGCGGTTTTGGCGATGGTTTTGTATTCGTGGTAGCCCACGGCATTCATGTTGCCAACGGAATGCCCTTGGATGATGACTTGGGCGCCAATATCGGTGTTAGGCTTGAGTAAGATAGGGTTCATGTCCACATCCAGTTCCACCCCTGCGGCATAGGCCTGTACGGCTTGGGCACGGCCGATTTCTTTGCCGTCCGGCGTGACGGCGCTGTTGAGGGCCATGTTTTGCGGTTTGAATGGGGCGACTTGGAGGCCGCGTTCTTTGAACAGGCGACAAAGTGCTGTGACTAGGGTGCTTTTACCCGCATCAGAAGTGGTTCCCTGCACCATAAGATTAAAAAAACGCATGTGGATTGCCCGATAGTTTTATTACAATGGAAGGCAATTCTAGCGTAATTACGCATTTTGTTAATTGAATCATGTCGTGGACAACCTGATGGATTTTCTTTTCGGTCATATTTCGACCACTGCGCTGTCTTTGCTGGTAGCGCTCTTGCTCGACCGCTTGTTTGGTGAGCCTAATGTTCTGCATCCCTTGGTTGGTTTTGGTAAGTGGGTTGACTGGTGTCGCTCTGCGTTGCAGTTACCAGCTCAAGTGAAGCCCTGTCAGCAGCGTTTAAACGGTGTGCTGGCTTGGGGGTTGGCTGTGCTGCCATTTGTGCTGGTGTTGTGGTGGCTGTTAGCCGTCTTACCTGATTGGCTTGAGTTTATTTTAGGAACGATTGTGCTGTATTTCACCGTTGGTTGGCAGAGTTTGCGCCAGCATGGGGTGGCCATTGCTGAGCCTCTGCGTCATGGTTGGTTGGATGACGCCCGCGAAGCGGTAGGACGTATAGTGAGTCGTGACACTTCTTCTCTATCAGAGGGAGAGATTTCAAAAGCAGGCATTGAGTCCGTGCTGGAAAATGGCAGTGATGCGATTTTTGCACCGATTTTTTGGTTTGTGTTGCTCGGTCCTGTGGGAGCGCTGGGCTACCGTTTGTCGAACACTTTAGATGCCATGTGGGGATACAAAACTCCGTCATTGCTGCATTTTGGATGGTGTGCGGCGCGTATTGATGATGTGTTGAATTATCTTCCAGCGCGTTTGGTGGTGCTGACATATGCGGTGTGTGGCAAGCGGGAGCCTGCCATGCGGTGTGCCCGTCAGCAAGGTTGTCGCTGGAAGAGTCCAAACGCAGGGCCAGTCATGGCAGCGGGCGCAGGCGCTTTGACGGTGAAGCTTGGGGGTAAAGCTCAGTATTTTGGCGAAACCCAAGAGCGTCCTTGTTTGGGAGAAGGAAGGGAGCCAACGGTTGAGGATTTGGATAAGTCGATCTGGTTGGTGGATAAGGGCGTTTATTTATGGGCGATAGTACTATGCTTTTTGATTTAGAACCGCCTTCACATGGAGGGGATTTGGAAGCATGGCAGCGCAAAATGTCCCAAGCTGAACATTGGTTGGATTTATCTTCTGCCTGTAATCGAGAGCCTTGGCCTATTCCTGAAATAGATCCAAAACTCTGGTACGAGCTGCCGGATCAGGCGCGTTTGTATCAAGCTGCAGAAGACTTTTTTGGTCAAAGTCCTGTGGCCATTGGCGCGGGTACCCAGCAAATCATTGAAGTGTTACCGCCCCTATTGCAGTCGCAGGGGGCGGGGCAAAAGGTGATGGTTCCACAAACTGGCTATCAGGAGCACGGTTACTGTTGGCAAAAATGGGGCTATTCCCTGCATTATTATGGTTCGCTTGAAGAGCTTTTAGACCAAAAGTGGGATGTGGCTGTGGTGATTCACCCTAATAATCCCACTGCTGAGGAAATGAACCCGTCCACCCGAGTTGAGTTGATGGCAAGGCTAACGTCTGATGCACAACGCTATCTAGTTGTGGACGAGGCGTTTTTAGATGCTGCCCCGGAGCGCAGTTGGTTAGAGGGCGATTTACCTGAACGCTGTTTTGTATTGCGCTCGGCGGGTAAGTTCTTTGGTTTAGCTGGTGCCCGGGTGGGGTTCGCGTTTGCCCATGAGATGTGGCGAGCGCCGTTACGTAGCTTGATAGGCCCTTGGCCGGTGGCAACGCCTGCGTTAGAGGTTCTGGTGCAAGCTTTGGGAGACAGCGAATGGCAAGCCGAGGCGAAGGCGTCTTTGACAGAACGCAATGGGTATTTCCAAGACCAAGTAGTTCCTAAGTTAAATACCTTGTTTGACTCCCAAGAGGTGACCCATACACTGCTTTTTTATACTTGGCGCACGTCACCTGAACAGGCCAAAAAAGCTTTTAATGCCCTGCACTCTGTGGGAATTCATGTACGATTAGGAGATGGTTGGATAAGGGTATCTTTACCCGCGGGTCATGAAATGCAACGTTTAAATCATGCGTTGGTCAAATTATTGCAGGGACATCAGCTAAAGGAGTTAGCATGATTCATTTAGTACTAGGAGGCGTACGCAGTGGCAAAAGTGCTTATGCAGAAACTTGGATTGCCGCGCAAAGCGAACAGGTAGTGTATCTGGCCACGTCTCAGATATGGGATGAGGGCATGGCGGAACGGGTCACTAAACATCAGGCTCAGCGACCAGATCACTGGTGTTTGATCGAAGAGCCCATTCAGCTGGCGAATCAATTAGACACCCTTAACGCTAGGGATATAGTCCCAGCTGTGATTCTTGAATGCTGTTCTCTTTGGATAACGAATTTGCTGTGCCAAGAAGAGCCTCAAGACATAGCAGAGCATACAAAAGCTTTGCTGGCCGCTGTATCGGCATATCAGGGGCCAATCGTATTGGTTTCAGCAGAAGTAGGCTTAGGGATTATGCCGACAAATCAGCTTGCAAGACGCTATGGGGATGAAATTGGCCTGCTGAACCAAAAGATCGCGGCTGTGGCAGATAAGGTCACTTTAGTGGCGGCAGGTTTGCCTCTGAGTCTAAAGGGGTAAGTTTTGTCACCTAATTGAGCGATATTTGCCCAAGAATAGGCGATTTTTATGGAAAAACTTTAACCGATTGGTCTAAAATGCGCGGCTTACTAATCTGACTGGTATGTCCTATCTTAATATCGGGCGACGGATTTCTAGAGAGAAAAGCTTAGGAGCGAAGAATGAACCCCTATTCAAAAGATTTTCCTGTATCTTGGCATGAACTACATCGTGATGCGCGTGCTTTGTCTTGGCGCTTGCTAGAGCAAGGTCCTTGGAAAGGCATTATCGCCATTACTCGTGGTGGCTTGGTTCCTGCGGCGATCCTTTGTCGCGAAATGGACATTCGTCTAATAGATACTATCTGTGTCGTAAGCTACGATTCCAGTGAAGAAGGTGGCACGGCGAACCAGCAAGGGGATTTGCGTATTCTGAAAGGTGTTGAAGGGGATGGCGAAGGCTACATCTTAATAGATGATCTGGTGGATACTGGCAAAACGGCCCGTGAGATCCGCAAGATGCTGCCAAAAGCCCACTTCGCAACGGTTTACGCTAAACCAGCAGGTAAGCCACTGGTTGACACATTTATTACTGAAGTTAGTCAAGATACATGGATTCGCTTCCCATGGGACATGGAGTACACTTTCTCTACACCGCTAGCGGATCGTCACAAAGCTTAGTACTCAGAAAAACCTTTGAGTTTGCCGGATAGGGTTGTTTTAATGATCGGTCTAGCGCTCTAAGTTGCAATTTTCTACATAAAAAAACGTCGCGCGATCTGAGTTTTGAGCTAGCTTTTAGTTACTAGATGCATGCCCTCAGTCACTATGGAATGAGGGTTTCTACTCAAAGGACAATAGGAATATTTATGCGCCTATCTCTGATTCGTTCCTTGCTGGTTGTGGTGGCTTTGTTAGGAATGTCCGTAGCCTCTGCAGCCGGAACCGTTGCGCGAGCCCAATTTGCGTCAGACGTTATCGACCGTGAACCCATTGATAATATTGGTGATGTGATCAAGGTGGAATACGGTGAAATTCAGCGTGTCTACTTCTTCACCGATTTACGTGATATGGCCGGTAGCCAGGTAATACATCGCTGGAAGTTAGATGGCGATGTGCAAGCTGAGATTCCATTTGATATCCGTGGTGAGCGCTGGCGTGTTTGGTCGAGCAAACGCTTGATGCCTGGATTTGATGGTGTTTGGTCAGTGGACATCGTAAAAGACGGGGAAGTGGTGGACAGCTACTCGTTTGATTATGTGGATGAATGGTAAGATTGCCATCTGATTGAATCACAGGTAACAGACCATGCCCCATATCCGTGTCCGCGGTTTGCCGTTGGAAGACTTAGAGTCCGTTTCTGATTTGCTAGTGGAAAACCTAGCTGAATTAACAGAAACGCCGAACTCCCATTTCACACTTGAATATCAAGCCTCCACTTTTTTTGCGGTGGGCGGCGCATCTCCTGCTTATCCATTCATTGAGATTCTTTGGTTTGATCGAGGCCCTGAGGTGAAAGCAAAGGTGGCTCAAGCTGTTGATGACTTGTTTCGTCCCCTCGTGAATGCAGGGCAAGATATCACCACGATATTCCGTGATCTGAAAGGCTCAGATTACTTCGAGAACGGTGAGCACTTTTAAAGGTAAGGGTATTCTAAAACTATTAAAAAGCCTTTTGATCTAATCAGATCAAAAGGCTTTTTTTGTGTTGCTTGTTAAGCTTTTTGGAAGTCGTAGACACTGCCTAACTGAAGGATTTGAGTGAGCTCATCCAATGCCTGTCGGCTTTCTTGAAGTAATTTAGGATCAGCCAGATCCGCTTCCACTAAATGATCTCGGTAGTGCTTATCGACCCAATTGTTCAGGGTGTTGAATAAGCGATCATTCATGAGTGTCGCAGGGTTCACCGCCGCCAGTTCTGTCTGATTTAACGCCACTCGAAGGCGAAGGCAGGCAGGGCCACCACCATTGCTCATGCTCTGTTTAAGGTCAAAAACCTGAATGTTTTTAATTGGCGTGCCTTGGTTTACTAGGTCTTCTAGATACGCCCAAACTCTCGGGTTGTTTTCCACTTCCCCTGGCACAACAAGAGTCATATCACCGTTAGGGTGGGACACAAGTTGGCTGTTGAACAAATAAGACTGCACACAATCGGCCACGCTGACAGCGACCTCAGGGACCTCTACAAAGTAAAAAGGCGTATCCACATCCCCCCATGCTCGAAGAATGTCCGCTTTCATTTGCTCACGTTTTAGAAACGCTTGCTCATGGTAGAAGTGCACGTTGCGGTTGCCCACTGCGATCACGTCGTTGTGGAACACCCCTGCGTCGATCACATCAGGATTTTGCTGTGCATAGACGACCTTGTTACCGTTTAGACCATGGTTACGTGCGACCGCCTGAGACGCTTCTAAAGTGTGGCGGGCAGGGAATTTTTGCGGCCGTGGCACAGCTGTATTGAAAGCTGACATGCCATACACGAAAAATTCCACTCCCTGCTGACCATAGTCGTGACAAAAGCGAGTATGGTTGGCAGCCCCTTCGTCACCAAAGTGTTCCACACTCGGTAATGCAGGATGGTGAGCAAAGTGGTCAGTATCAGGGAAAGTGGCTTTTAGGATCTCTCCCGTTACTTGATGCTCAATAGAGCGATGGAACTTGTTAACCAAGTTCGCTGGCGTGAAATGCACTCGACCATCGCGACTGTCTGCACTGGGTGAAACGGTTGCCGCATTGGCCGTCCACATGCAGGATGCAGAGCTGACCGCCGCCAGTAGCTTTGGCGCTTGAGCCGCTGCTTGAGCCAAGATTTCAGACTCAGAACCGGTGAAGCCCAAAGAGCGCAAAGTCGGAATATGTGGACGTTCGTGGGGAGCGAGAACGCCTTGTACAAAGCCCATATCCGCTAGTGCCTTCATTTTCACAAGGCCCTGCTTTGCCGCCGCTTTAGGGTTTGACGGCTTAGCAGAGTTGTTCTGGGAGGCGACGTTGCCGAAGGATAGGCCGCTGTAATTGTGAGTCGGGCCGACAAGTCCGTCGAAATTCGCTTCGATTGCTTGGCTCATGGTGACCTCTTGCTGAATCATATAATTAAAGGGTGATGCCGTTTGGTAGAGTGTCAGGCACTTGCAGTGATTCCACTTCGATGCTGGCCACTGGGTAGGCACAATAGTCTGCAGCATAGTAGGCGCTGGCACGGTGATTTCCGCTGGCTCCTGTGCCACCAAATGGCGCCGCACTAGACGCGCCAGTGGTTTGTCGGTTCCAATTGATAATGCCTGCACGGCTGTGCTGCAAGAACCACTCATATTCGGCACGATCGTCCGACAAAATACCTGCGGACAGACCAAATTTAGTATTGTTTGCTTGTGCCATGGCGTCATCCATAGAGTCATAACGGATGACCGTCAGTAATGGACCAAAGTATTCTTTGTCTGGTAGAGAAGACAGCATGGCTGTTGCATCCACAATCCCTGGGGTAACAAAGCCTGTATTGGCGTCCCCACGGGTCATTTCCACCACAGGCTTAGCCCCAAGCTCAACAAGCTTTTGGTAGTTTTGGTAGAGGGCATCTGCTGCGCCAGCAGAAACAATGGGTCCCATAAAGGGCGCTGGCGTAGCGTCAAACCGATCAACCTTTATGGCCTTAGTCGCTGTGACGAGTGCCGCAAGAATGGCGTCTCCATGGGCGCCTTTTGGCAACAGGAGTCGACGTGCACAGGTGCAGCGCTGACCTGCTGACAAGAACGCAGATTGGATGATTTCATAGACAGCAGCACGGACATCTTGAGTCTTCTCAGACACCAGTAAGGGGTTGTTGCCCCCCATTTCTAACGCCAAAATTTTACCCGGATGGCCTGCAAACTGATCATGTAATACATGGCCTACTTCAGGGCTGCCGGTGAAGAACAATCCATCAATTCCCGGATGATTGGCTAGGGCTACACCAGTATTGCGCTCTCCTTGAACAAGGTTAAGCACGCCAGCTGGGATGCCTGCCTGCTGCCAAAGCTGAATAATCAGATCCGATACGGCTGGAGCTTGTTCACTGGGTTTAAAGACAATGGTATTGCCAGCAATCAAGGCTGGAACAATATGTCCGTTAGGTAGATGCCCCGGAAAGTTGTACGGCCCAAAGACAGCCACTACCCCATGGGGACGGTGGCGCAAGACTGCCTTTGCCCCCGGCATGTCGGAGCTTTTGGTACCTGTGCGCTCGTCATAGGCTTGTTTAGAGATGCCTACTTTACCGATCATAGCGGCTACTTCGGTACGTGTTTCCCAAATGGGTTTGCCTGTTTCACGGCTGATGAGTAGGGCGATCTCTTCCGTATGTTGTTTTACCAACTCGGCAAATCGATCAATGATCTCGGTACGCTCAGTTATGGGGCGGTTGGCCCATGCAGGGAAGGCGGCACGGGCGGCTTTGATTGCGTCGTCTACTTGAGCTTCTGTAGCGCTGTTGGCTTGCCAAACTTGAAAGGCGTCAGAAGGGTCAATCGAGGTGACAAGGGCACCTTGGCCAGCGACCCACTGGTTATTAATAAAATGCTGTTGTTTCATGGGATCTCCTCGGTAAATTAGCGACTGGTGAACGGTGACAGTTCCACCACACGTAAGGGCTCTTTGTGCTTAACCAGTAGCGCGTCGGCTTCTTCTTGGCTCAGTACAAGGCCGCTGCCCGGTGGTGTCGCTCGTTGGATGAGAATGCAACGGAATTCGTCCAGCTTCGCATTAGAAACCAGATATTGTGCGCCTTCGTTCGCCCCTTTTGGTGTGCCAATAGTGGCTAGAACAAGACGGCTATCGCGCACGGCCCGTAGATCTTGGATGCGTGCTTCGAGGGTTGGGCCACCGTCAAAGATGTCCACGTAGTTTTCAAAACGGAAGCCTTCTTGCTCCAGTAAGCGACGGGCAGGCTCGGTGTTTTTATGGACTTTGCCTAGTACGTCCCGTGCATCTTGAGGGAGTAAGTTCACATAAACCGGATTGTTGGGCATCAGTTCAGCGATAAATTGCTTGTTACCATGGGCGGTTAGTTCATCGGCTCGCTCAAAATCAATGGAGAAGAACTGACGGCCAAGGCTTTCCCATAGGGGCGAGACGCCTTCTTCATCACACACGCCACGCATTTCAGCGAAGATCTTTTCGGTAAAGCGCTCTGGAAATTGGGCTAGGAACATAAAGCGGCTTTTTGACAGCAACTGGCCGTTACGTGAGTGGCGGTAGTCTTCTTTTAAAAACAAAGTACAGACTTCGCTAAAGCCAGTGTAATCATTGTTAAGTACCAATGTGGGGTGCATGTTGTGAACCCCAAGTTCCCGGGAGGAGTGGGTAATGGTGCCTAGGTGGTAGCTGTAAAAAGGCTCGTCGAGACCCACTGTTGAGAGCAGGCCACAGGTGCCTACTATTTGGTTGGTTTCGGTGTCTTCCAGGACAAATAGATAGCTCTCTTCGTCTGGTTGCTCAATGTCTTCTTTATCGAAAGCATCAAGAGAGGCTTGGATCTTTCGCGTTAGAATCTTCTCGTCGGCCACTAGGGACGTAAAGCCAACCCCTGTCAGTTCGGCTAAATGGTATAGCTCTGCTAGGTCATCCTTTTTGATCGGACGTATTACCATCATAGCGGTGTTCCTCTTTTGCAGCTTGGGTCGTAACTAGGTGACCCGGTTGTTCTATTAATTAAAGTTCAGCCCATTGAATACGGCTACCTGAATATAAGCCTAAGCTGTGTTGGGTATCTGGATGAATAACTAAGCCAGCCACTTGGGACTCGGCGTTGGCACTGATGACTCGGAAGTCTTCTAGGTGACCTGCAGCAATTAAGTAAGGGGTTTTGCTCGATAGTTTGGTGTCAATCAGAGCTTTCCCCATACGCTGACTACTGACGGTCTTTAGATCTTGTACACGGGCCTCGATGGTTGGCCCAGCGTCAAAGATGTCAACATAATCTCGGAATATGAAACCTTCATTAAGCAGAATGTCGGCGACTTTCTCTGAGTCTTCATGGATCACCCCAATGGCATCTTGTGCTTCCTCTGGCAAGGTTGGCACATAGATAGGGTAGCGAGGCATTAGCTCCGCAATAAAATGCTTATTACTGACCCCGGATAAGTAATCCGCCTTTTTAAAGTCCATGCTGAAAAAGTGGCGTCCTAGGGCATCCCAAAACGGAGAATAGCCTTTGCGATCACTTTCTCCTCGTAGTTCCACAAACAGTTTCTTTGTGAAACGGTCAGGATGGCGAGCAATGAATAGCAGACGAGCTCTGGATAAAAGCGCCATGGCTTGAGTGTTTTGATGGGCTTGATCAATGACCAGTGAGAACAGACGGCTCATACCGCTGTAGTCGTGACATAAAAACAACGCAGGCACACGATTATGGATCTGAAGTTGCGGCGAAGCGTGTACCACTTCGTCAATACGGTAGCTGTAAAACGGTGAATCTACCCCCACCATGGCGTCGATTCCGCAGGAACCCACAACTTGGTCAGTTGTTGTGTCGACCAAAACAAATAAATAAGATTCGTTGCCCGGCTGCACCACATCGGTTTGCAAAGAGCGGATGGAGGTGGCGATTTTGTCGTTAAGACGCTCTCGATTCGCAGGAAAGTTGGTGATACCGATTCCGGCGTTTTGAGCCAAGCGTTCTAGTGCTGGTAAGTCTGAAAAGTCAGCGGGTCTAACTAAATACACTGGACGCTCCTAAAAGATAAGCAGACAATGGATTGATTATCGCGGAAGGCGAACGGAACGGGTAGGTGGCTATTTTCGTAATTGCGACCTATCGTTCAATAACTTGGACATATTGAGTCGAATTTAGAAAAATCATGAAGAAAAGTACCATTAAGGCAGGGGTGTACCAACATTACAAAGGTGCAGAATACTGGGTTGAGCGAGTAGCGCGACACAGTGAAACGGAAGAAGAGATGGTGGTTTACCAGGCGCTTTATGGCGAGTTTGGGTGGTGGGTGCGTCCTAAAGCGATGTTTTTAGAAAGTGTCATCATCGACGGCGAAAGTATCCCACGGTTTGAATGGATTCGAGCCACGATAGACGAATGATCCTATAAAAAACGCGCCTAAGGCGCGTTTTTTATATTCAGTCGTAGTACATCCAAGGGGATTCACGCATAAAGCGAAGCACTTGCTCTCTAAACCATTGGTGAGCAGGGTCTTTGTCGTAACGTTCATGCCAGCAAATTTGAATGGGATGGCGACCTTTGTAGGGGTCAGCTTCCACAGCGTCAATTGGTAAAGGTGCGACTCGTATGGAGGAGAATCCCTCTTTGCAATCGGCAATGTTGCTAAACATTTCGCCTAATTGTGCGGAACCGATTAATGCCATGCCGCGTTTTACCGCTTCAATGGTCACAGTAATGCTGTCGGTTTCGATCTTAGGTTCAATCTCGTAGCCTAAGCGCTCCAGTTTTTCGATGGTGACACAGGTGGTCGCACTGCGGAAATTACGAATGTTGAACACTACGGTGTTGTGTTGCATTAAATCTCGTAAGGTAATTTCTTCTTTGAAATAGAGTGGGTGGGATTCGCTTAGAATCACGCACGCATCCATGGCACCGACTAATTTACTGCGAATATTATTCGGTGTACTGGACACATTAATGATGCCGAGATCCACACCATTCATAAGGTCTTCAAAGCCTTCCTGGGTCCAGTTACTGGTCATCAAGCGTATGTTCGGGGCTTGATAATGGAGCATGGCCAACAAAGGTTCGGTAAACGTCAGTAGTATTTCTTCGTCCGCTTTAATGTTAAAACGGCGTTTTAGGGTAGCCTGGTCGAATTGGGTTGGCTGAAGTAAGTTTGTCATGGAGTTCAAGATCGGTGAGATCAACTCATTCAGCTCATAGGCTCGTGTAGTTGGACTTAATCCATAGGCTTGGCGAGTAAACAGCGGATCGTTAAACAGATCCCGTAAACGCTGTAGGGATTTACTCAGGGCTGGCTGAGTCACGCCTAAACGCTCTGCGGCGCGGGATACACTGCACTCTTCTAAAATGACTTGAAACGAAACTAACAGTTTTACGTCGAGTTTTAATAAATCTTCAATTCGCATAACAACATCCGTAGCCCTCAAGCACGAATGCGCTTGAGGGCAGGTGTGCGACCTTACATATTAAAGTCGCGGGCTTTTCGGTACTTCACTCGGTGCAACATGACGTAGAACACCGGCACAGCAATAAGTGTCAATATGGTGGCAAAGCCAAGGCCAAAGGCAATGACAACTGCCATCCCTTCAAAGAAGGCGTCGTATAGCAATGGCACCATACCTAAGATGGTGGTGATGGCAGCCATACATACGGGGCGAACACGACTCACCGCTGATTTAAACACGGCTTCGTAGGTTTCCGTACCTTGGGCGATTTCGTAGTTAATTTGGTCCGCGAGAACGATACCATTTTTCACGATCATGCCCGATAGGCTGAGGAAGCCCAGCAGTGCCATAAAGCTAAAGGCGGCGTTCATTGCCAACAGGCCGACGGACACACCGATCAGCGCCAAAGGCACACAGAACCAGATAACCAGTGGCACGCGTACCGAGTTGAACAACAAAATCGTTATGATGAACATGAACAAGTAACCCATTGGCAGAGACGTAAAGATGTTCGCCTGTGCATCGGTACTGCTTTCATATTCGCCACCCCATTCGAGTGTGTAGCCCGGTGGAAGTTCAATCTGCTCGATGGGTCCACGAATGCGACCGAATACAGACATGGCCGTTTCATCTCCAAGGATGAGTGGGTCGGCTTTCACTGTAATCGTACGCTTACGGTCACGACGCTCGATGATGGGATCTTCCCAAACGGTTTCAAATCCATCTACGATGTTTGATACGGATACGTATGCACCGCTTGCAGGGCTGTAGATCTGTAGATCACGTACCTGGTCAATGGCCACACGTTCACTTTCAGGCACCGTCTGAATGATCGGCAGTAAGTCAGTACCATCTCGGTAGGTGCCGATTTCTGCACCGGTGAAATTGGTCAACAAGACTTCGTCTAGGTCCGACTTGTTGATACCTAAACGACGGGCTTGGGCATCATTCAAGATGGGACGCAACACCTTAACTGGCTGACGCCATCGCTTCTTTGTTTTCCTTAAAGAACAGGTCACAGAAGAATGGTGTCAGAGTGATGGCTGTTACCCAGCTTAAAAGCAGGGAAATCAACAAGACATAGAACAAGGAGCCAACGAACTCACCCACAGAGTCCGGAGACAAACCAATCGGTGCAAAGGCTGTAACCGCAATAACGGTTGCGCCGAGTAAGGGCCACTTAGTTTGTTTAACCACGGCGGAAGCTGCTTCAAACTTGGTTTGCCCCCGGTGTAGGCCAATCAAGATCCCTTCAGTGACCACAATGGCGTTATCCACCAACATCCCCAGAGCAATGATCAACCCCCCTAATGAAATCCGCTGAAGGTTGATGTTGAAGTACTCCATGACAATGAAAGTACCTAGGATTGTAAGCAATAAGATTAAGCCGATCAGAATGCCGGAGCGAACTCCCATGAATACAAGCAAGACAAGGATTACGATCCCCACGGCCGCGGCAAGGTTCGCTAGGAAGCTGGAGACGGATTTCTCTACTTCTTTAGACTGGAAGTAAACCGTATCTAAGCTGATGCCTACAGGTTGCTGGTATTCAAGCTCATGAAGGCGGGCTTCAATGCGCTTGCCCACTTCAACCACGTTGACGTTGTTGCTGAACGAGACGCCCAATAGGAGTGAACTGGCGCCGTTGAAATTCACCAACTGATCTTGTGGATCTTGGTATTCACGTTTGACCGTGGCGACGTCTTTTAGACGAATCAAGTTGTCTTCACCAGGGGAGCCGACAATCAAGTTTTCCAATTCGGAAATGTCTTGGAATTCGCCCGTTGGGCTAATGCGGATGTACTCAGAGCCTACCTGTACCTTACCTGCGTCAGACACCACGTTTTGGTTTGCTAACAGGGTTTGTAGCTGGGAAGGTGATACGCCCATATTGGCCAACTTAGAGCGTGACATTTCGATGGTCACTTGTTCGCTCTGTTCTGCTGCGACAGCCACTTTCGCTACGCCATCAACCAGCACTAGCTCACGTTTAACATAGTCCACGTAGTTTTCTAGGTCTTTGTAAGGGTAGCCCTCACCATGGACCGCAAGCATGATGCCGTACACATCGCCAAAATCGTCCACCACAATCGGCGTGCCAACCCCCGTAGGGAAGCTACCACGCATGTCGTTGACCTTCTTGCGTACTTCGTCCCAAATCTGTTTGAGCTGTTCCGCACGGTAAGTGTCTTTAATGGTGATTTGGACCTTGGAGTAGCCCGCTTTAGAGGTAGACACTACCTTGTCGAGATAGGGCAGGTTTTGCAACTCAAGCTCGATAGGATAGGTGACTTCCTCCTCTACCTGCTCTGGACTTGCGCCCGGATAATAGGTGATGACCAGAGCTTCCTTGATGGTGAACTCTGGGTCTTCCAACTGTCCCAAGTTGGTGAATGCAATCGCCCCACCCAATAACAGGATGAGGGTTACAAGCCAACTGGATACTTTACGTTCAATAAAATAACCGGCGATATTCAACTTAAATTCCTCGCTCGCGAGTCCATGGGCGTACTTGCATGTCGTTGGCTAGGCTGTTTACGCCAGCGGAGACAATCTGCTCGCCAGCGCTGAGGCCGGATGTGATCTCAATATGGCTTTGGGTCATATCACCCAAGGTGACATCACGTGGTGAGACAGTTTCAGACACAGGGTTATAAATCCAAACGACGCTTTGTTTTTGGCCTTCGTTAGACTGCTTACGCATCACCGCTTCGATTGGCACTGTGATGTGTGTCGGACGACCACTGATCGCACTGATGTCTAGGCTAACCGTTGCCGTCATACCTGGTAGCAGGTTGATGCTGGCTTTTTCAGAGTTCAGCAATGATAAGGTGGCGTCGTAAGATTTAGTGGTTTCGTTAGGGGTGGTACGGTGCTCTTTATATACCCCTTCAAAAGTTTGGTTTGGGGCTGAATCGATGGAAACTTTAGGGTGGTACTCCAAGGCAACTTTACGTACGTTCGCCACCAAGCGCTCAGGGATTTGGAAAACCACGTCCATTTGCTCGATATTTTGAATGTGAAGAATGGTTTGTGTTGCAGCCACGTATTCAAAATTATCGATGTCTAGAGACGCAATAATGCCATCATAAGGAGCTTTCAAAACACTGTAGCCTAGCTGGTTTTGAGCGGTTTGCAGAGCGTTTTGCGCTTGATCTAGATTAGCTTTTGCTTCGTCGTATTGGGCTTGTGATGTAGCCCTTTGAGACAACATGGTCTTAGTACGATCAAACTGAACTTTGGCCAGATCGTAGTTGGCTTGAGACAATTCGACCTGTAGTTTGTAATCCGTCGGGTCCAGAGATGCCAATACTTGGCCACGTTTTACACGCTCACCTTCTTTGACATTAAGTTTTGTCACCTGACCGCCAACACGGAAGGCTAAATTGGACTCGGCACTGGCTTTAAGCTCAGCGGGGAAGTCTCGAAAGCTGACCGCATCTGTGGAATCAACAGTAAACAGTTTTACTGGTCGAATGATTGGGGCAGCAGCTTCTGTGGTGGTTTCTTCTTCAGAAGAACAGGCACTAAGAAGAAACGCAGCAGTAAACGCAAGGGTTATGGGCTTAAGTGCCCAAAATCTACGAGCCATGGAATACTCCGTAAACAGTCAGTAAAAGAAAGTGAATAACTGGATTTTATATCTATCGGTCAGAGATATAAATTAAGTGTACGCTATGGTAGATATTCCGCTAGGGATATATCTTGCGGGATTTAATTTGTATTGTGATTCATAGTTCTAAACGGACTTTTTACTTGTTTGTGAAGACATAATGTGGACTAAGCTTTACTAGCTCTTATGTAAGAACACAGGGTAACATCGGTACAGGCTTTATAAGGAGTAAGGACTTGTTTTTCTCTTGGTACTCATTGCGAGCAGTCTTTGTGTGGATGGTGTGTGCGGCTTTGTTAGCGGGTTGCTCTGGGTCACCCGTACAAACGTATCACACCGACAAAGGG
This sequence comes from Rhodanobacter aciditrophus, assembly GCF_042679525.1. Classification (GTDB taxonomy): domain Bacteria; phylum Pseudomonadota; class Gammaproteobacteria; order Pseudomonadales; family Marinomonadaceae; genus Marinomonas; species Marinomonas aciditrophus. The sequence continues at coordinate 342,086 of NZ_JBHTMN010000014.1, read as the reverse complement.
CAAGGAGAGTTGTCGTTCTATGTGGATGAAAACGCTGCTTACCTGTCGGGGGTGTTAGACAGTCAGCTCCCCGAGCAGCTGAAAGCCATGTTAAGCGAGCATCCAAATGTCACTGAGTTGGTGTTGGTGGATGTGCCTGGAACGTTAGATCAAGCTGCCACCATTGAAGCCGCTAGGATGATTCGACGTCTGGGTTTAAATACCCATATTGCTCGTACGGGCTATGTACTATCCGGTGGCGTCGACCTATTCTTAGGAGGGGTTGAGCGTTCTATTGGCGCCGGTGCTGGTGTGGCAGTGCATTCTTGGCGCGATGCCAGAGAATGGGGCAGTGATGTGAACATTGCGGATCCAGTCCATGCCAGTTACATTAATTTTTATCTTTCTATGGGGATTCCTGAGCGCTTTTATTGGTTTACCTTAGATGCGGCACCATCAGAGCGGGTGTACTTTTTGTCACCGGAAGAGATCTACGATTATCAGTTGGTCACGGACTGAGGTCACCATTCATGGGGGAAACAATGGAGCAAATTGAGCTGTTTCACATTGAAAGCCCCTGTCGAGGCGTTTGCCAAAGCAGTGCAAAAGGGTTTTGCAAAGGGTGTTTACGCAGTCGAGAAGAGCGTTTTCACTGGCACACCATGGGAGAGGTGGAGCGCCGTCAGGTGATCCAACTGTGCAAAACTCGCTGGCAGCGTTTATTAAAGGCCCGTCAGGAGCGCCTCGACATGTCCACGGAAAAAGACTTGCCCTATGGCATGGAGGGAGAAGAAGTCCAGGACTTATTCTCCACGCCGATCTCTGAGTATTCCTGATAGATTAAATACCAAAAATAGCTTCCAGTGCTTCAGATAAGCGCTCCACACCGACCACTTCCATTCCCGGAATAGGCTTTTTAGGACAGTTCGCCTTGGGGACCACCGCACGTTTAAAGCCATGTTTGGCTGCTTCGCTGATGCGCTCTTGACCCGATGGCACAGGGCGGATTTCGCCGGATAAGCCGACTTCCCCAAGTACCACTAAATCATGGGGTAAGATCTGATCTCTGAAGCTAGAGACAACTGCGGCAATGGCGGCTAGATCCGCGGAGGTTTCCAAGACTTTGACACCGCCGACCACGTTTAGATACACATCTTGATCTGCGGTCAGTAACCCACCGTGTTTGTGTAATACAGCCAACAACATGGCCAATCGATTGTGGTCAAAGCCCACCGTAACGCGACGAGGGTTCCCCAGCGCTGAGTCGTCCACTAAGGCTTGTAGCTCTACCAATAGGGGGCGTGTACCTTCCCATACCACCATGACTAAGCTGCCCGCAGCAGGGTGATTGGAGCGGTTCAAAAAGATGGAGCTGGGGTTTTTAACTTCTTTAAGGCCGTTTTCGAGCATGGCGAATACGCCTAACTCATTGATGGCGCCAAAGCGGTTTTTCATGCCCCGTAAGGTGCGAAAGCGGGAATCTTCAGAGCCTTCTAATAAAACGGAACAATCCACCATGTGCTCTAGTACCTTAGGGCCTGCCAGTGTGCCATCTTTGGTCACATGGCCTACCAGCAGCACAGTGGTTTGAGTCTGTTTGGCAAATCGTGTCAAGACGGCAGCACTTTCTCGTACTTGGGAAACACTACCGGGGGCGGATTCAATGCCATCCAAGTGCATCACCTGAATGGAGTCGATCACCATGACTTTGGGTTTAATTTGATCTGCCACTGCCATGATGGATTCAACATTGGTCTCAGACAGCATTTTTAAGTTTTTGGTAGGGAGTCCTAACCGCTGGGCTCGCATCGCGACCTGTTGCAAGGATTCTTCCCCAGTCACATACATGGCGCTTTGCTGCTGGGCGAGCCAGCACATGGTTTGCAATAGCAGGGTACTTTTACCCGCTCCAGGGTGACCACCAATGAGCACCACGCCTCCAGGCACTAAGCCGCCCCCCAGCACTCGGTCAAATTCACTGGCGCCAGAGCTAAAGCGGGGAACATCCCCCAAGTCGACTTCCGATAAGTCTTGAATGCCGGTTGTTGCGCCCGCGTATCCCTGACGACGGGTGTCTTGGCTGGCAGCGACCCGAGCAGAAGTTTTACTGCTACTGACTTTAAATTCTTGCAGGGTGTTCCATGCGCCACAGGCTTGGCACTGGCCTTGCCACTTAGCATAGTCGGCGCCACATTCATTACAGACAAAGGCGGTTTTGGCTTTGGCCATGGGTCTTCCTTCCTTAAAAATACAAACGGCCGCTGGTGGTGCCAGCGGCCGTTGAGTTGTCTCACCAGATGATCAGTATGGTATCACAGGCTTTGGCTTATTGGGTTTTCCAATCAATGCTGTAAAGGTCCAAACGACGGTCTTTTAGATTGTTTACAGACCCCTCGCTGCGAACCAGTTTGAGCTTGTCCAAGTCCAAATCAGAGAACATTAGCATCTCTGTGTTGGGTGTGGTTTCCGCCATGACAGCATCATGTGGGAAGGAGAAATCTGACGGGGAGAATACCGCAGCTTGTGAGTACTGAACGTCCAGATTTTCCACTTGCGGCAAGTTACCACAGCTACCACAGATGACCACATAGCATTCGTTTTCAATGGCGCGAGCTTGAGCACAGCTGCGCACGCGCAGGTAGCCGTTCTTCGTATCTGTCCAGAAAGGCACGAACAGAATATCCATATCTTGGGATGCAAGATGGCGGGCAAGCTCTGGGAATTCCACATCGTAACAAATTAGGATACCGATGCGGCCTGCGTCCGTGTCCCACACACGTACTTCGTAACCGCCTTCGATGACCCAGTCACGGCGTTCATGTGGCGTAATGTGGATCTTGCGTTGTTCTTCGATGGTGCCATCGCGACGACATAGGTAGCTGACGTTGTACATGATGTCGTCTTCAACCACTGGCATGGAGCCGGTAATGACGTTGATGTTGTAACTCACTGCCAGCTGTGACATTTCGCTCACAAAGCGCTCCGTGAAGGAGGCTAAAAAGCGGATGGCTTCGGTCTGGTTGGTTTGATCCGGCGCTAAGCCCATCAATGGCGCATTGAAGAATTCGGGAAATAGGGCGAAGTCACTCTTATAGCTGGACAATGCATCAATGAAGTATTCCACTTGTTTCAGTAACTCTTCTACGCTGCCCACTTCACGCATTTGCCATTGTACGGCACCGATACGCACTTGCGTTTTGCGGTACTCAAGTACAGTGGTCTCTGGTTCGTAGAAGATGTTTTTCCACTCGAGCAGCGTTGCGTAACCACGGGACTTTTCGTCTTCCGGTAAGTATTTAGTTAGCAAACGAGTGACTTGGAAGTCATTCGATAATTGGAACGTAAGGATCGGATCGTAGATACGACGTTTGTCCACCGCTTCTAAGTATTCTGCTGGACTCATTTCATCCGCATGCTGGTAGTAATTTGGAATGCGGCCACCAGCCAAAATGGCGATCAGGTTTTCTTGACGACATAACTCTTTGCGAGCTTCGTACAAGCGTCGACCAAGACGGTAACCTCGGTACTCTGGGTCGATCAGTACGTCCAAACCATAAAGGGCGTCGCCATTTTCATCATGGTAAATACGCTCACGCTGGTCCACTAGATCGTCGTAGGTATGGGGGTTGCTAAAGCGCTGGTAGTTCACTTTAACAGACAGGGCGATACCCACGATTTGGTCGTGGTCAACCAGACAGATTTGGCCGTCTGGTAGATCCTTGATGAGTTTGCGAATCGTGTTTTTTGGCCATGAACCGCCAATGTCATGATAGACGCGATCCATGAGGGCTTTGACTTGTGGGTAGTCATCAAGTGTTAAGTTACGGATCTTAAGGTGTAGATCTTCCAACATGGGAGCTCCAAAATAGATTGCAGTGATGTGGGTACTATATCGCACTTCTTGGCGGGTTTTGCAGATTAGATGTGATGCAAATAAGAAAACCCCCGCCGAGGCGAGGGTTTCCTAGAAGAGTTAATAATCGTTAGAGATTATTTTTTGAACTCTGGGTATGCTTCCATACCACATTCAGAGATATCAACACCTTCGTACTCTTCTTCTTCAGTAACACGAACACCCATGATTGCTTTGATAACCAACCAAACAACCAAGCTTGCTACGAATACCCATACGAAGATTGTTAGAGCACCAGCGATCTGGCCACCGAAAGAAGCGCCGTCGTTCGTTAGAGGTACTGCTAGAAGACCCCAAAGACCTACAACACCGTGTACAGAGATAGCGCCCACTGGATCGTCGATTTTTAGTTTGTCTAGAGTCAGGATAGAAACCACAACGATCAGACCACCTACAACACCGATTAGCGTAGCGCCAAGAGCGGAAGGAGTAGAAGGCTCAGCAGTGATGGCAACAAGACCAGCCAAAGCGCCGTTTAGAAGCATTGTTAGATCTGCTTTGCCGAATAGGATACGTGCTAGGATCAATGCGCCTACTGCACCACCTGCTGCTGCAGCGTTAGTGTTTAGGAACACCATTGCAACAGAGTTAGCGTTAGCGATATCGCCAAGTTTTAGAACAGAACCGCCGTTGAAACCGAACCAACCCAACCAAAGGATGAATGTACCCAAAGTGGCTAGAGGTAGGTTTGCACCTGGGATCGCACGTACTTCGCCGTTAGGGCCGTATTTGCCTTTACGAGCGCCAAGTACTAGAACACCTGCAAGTGCTGCTGCAGCACCGGCCATGTGTACGATGCCTGAACCTGCGAAGTCAGAGAAGCCCATGTCGCCTAGGTTGTACATGCCGAATACGTCTGCACCACCCCAAGTCCAAGAACCTTCTAGTGGGTAAATAACACCAGTCATTACCACTGCGAAAGTTAGGAAAGCCCAAAGCTTCATACGCTCAGCAACTGCACCAGATACAATAGACATTGCTGTTGCAACGAATACTACCTGGAAGAAGAAGTCAGAAGCGCCAGAGTAAATAGAACCGCCTTCGAAGCCACCTTCACGGCCAGCGAAGTCAGATAGCGTAGACGCTACGTCTACGTCTTGAATACCAGAAAGGAACCAAGTGCCGCCGTACATGATTGCGTAACCGCAAACCAAGTACATGATACAAGAGATCGCAAAAAGCGCGACGTTCTTAGTTAGGATTTCAGTTGTGTTTTTAGCACGTACAAGGCCTGCTTCTAACATTGCGAAGCCGGCTGCCATCCACATAACTAGTGCGCCACACACCAAGAAGTAAAAGGTGTCCATGGCATATTGTAAGTGAAAAATTTGATCTTGCATGTTTCGCCCCCCTAAAGGCTTGTAAGATTCGAGCAGTAATTAAACCGCGTCTTCCCCAGTCTCGCCGGTACGAATACGAACCGCTTGCTCAAGATTAACGATGAAGATTTTACCGTCGCCGATTTTGCCAGTGTTGGCAGCGTTAGAGATGGCTTCAACAACCTGGTCAGCCATGTCGTCTGCAATGGCTAGCTCGATTTTTACTTTTGGTAGAAAGTCCACAACGTATTCCGCACCGCGGTATAGTTCTGTGTGACCTTTTTGACGTCCAAAGCCTTTAACTTCTGTCACGGTAATACCTTGTACACCGATTTCAGAAAGTGCTTCGCGAACATCATCCAGTTTGAATGGCTTGATGATGGCAGTGATAAGCTTCATACCTACAGTCTCCTTAATTAAGTCTGGCTTATTGTCGTGTCGCAGGTGTTTAGAACTATACAAGGAGTGTGCCATGTTAAAGAAAAGACCGATAAAACCTGCTAATCCCTTGCTATTAAAGGGCTTGCAAGTTTAGACCTCTTTTTTTGCTCATTCACTGTAAGGAGTTTGCAAAGAGTGGTGCTGGTGCGGTTGTTCAATTTTGGTGCATTATGGCGTAATAGGCTGGTCTAAATTGTGATTTGCAGTGTTATTTGTTTGTTATTACAGATTTTTTAGTGAATAAAACTGCGCCCCTATTGGGCGTTTATGGTTTTTTTTAGGGTCTTTGTGTTGGCTTTGATTCGGGTTGTGCACTTAAAGGATGCGTTTGAGGAGTGCGATTATGGGGCATAATTGTGTACAGACATTCTTAAGTTGGACTCTTATAATGAAGAGAACAGGAATCAAACCAAGAGGTCAGTATGATTGATCAATTTATAAAGCAACTGGGCACTGGACTTGAACAAGCTGCCAGCACCCTAGGTAAGCTGCCAGCAGAAGAAATCCAAGCACAACTGCATCAAGTGGCTAAAAACACCTTAACCAAAATGGACCTTGTCACTCGAGAAGAGTTTGAGGTGCAAGCGGAGATGCTGCAAAAGTACCGTGAGAAACTTGTCCAATTGGAAGCGCGTCTAGCGGAGCTGGAAGCTACAGAAGACAAGTAAAGGTTATTTCCAGCCTTGTAACCATTGATCTTGTTGCAAGGTCTGCCAAGGCATTGGGTAGGTGTTCTTGTTATATACGGCTTCGAGCACCACTTCAGTGACGATCTCATCTTCATCTCTGATGAGTTCGGTCACAATAAAATGCTTCTCTTTATTTTTTGGAACAGCGGACGTCCACTTTGAGAGTAGTAGCTTGTTTGGGTTGAGTTTTTTCATATAGATCCTCCTATATGTAATACGTGACCTAGGGATAATTAGATTGTTTAGCCATTTCAAGGAGTGAGTATGAGCTTAGCAACTGTATACAGCCGTGCCCGTGTGGGGGTTTCGGCGCCTCTCGTTACCGTGGAAACGCATATTTCCAACGGCTTACCGTCTCTCAATATTGTAGGCTTGCCCGAAGCCGCTGTACGTGAATCGAAAGATCGTGTGCGCAGCGCCATTATCAACAGCCAGTTTGAATTTCCCTTACGACGGATCACGATCAACCTAGCGCCAGCGGACTTGCCCAAAGAAGGGGGGCGCTACGATCTTGCGATTGCCATCAGTATTTTAAAAGCTTCCGGACAGTTAGCTGAGTGCCAACTCGGCGAATATGAATTTGTGGGGGAGCTGGCACTCGCAGGGGATTTACGTGGGGTTCCCGGCGTCCTGCCTTCTGCCATGGCAGCTAAGGCTGCGGGACGCAAAATGGTCTGTCCATCGGAAAATGCAAACGAAGCAGGATTAGTCGAGCATAAAATCTACCATGCACACCATCTGACCCAAGTCACGGCGGCCTTGCTGGGGTTATCGAAACTGGAATTATGTTCTGCTGTGCCAAGAGCAGAAGTGCCTGTTCAACACCTGCGAGATATGGCGGATGTAAAAGGCCAATACCAAGCGCGGCGGGCCCTCGAAGTCGCCGCTGCCGGGGCTCATAATTTACTGTTCATTGGCCCTCCGGGAACCGGCAAGACCATGCTGGCGTCACGATTGCCAGGCATCATGCCAAGAATGATTGAATCGGAAGCCTTAGAAGTAGCGGCGGTGCAATCCGTCTCTGGGCGCAAAATGGGGATCGACTGGCATTGGTCAGAGCGGCCTTTTCGCAGCCCCCACCATTCCAGCTCCGCGGTGGCTTTAGTGGGCGGAGGATCAGTGCCTAAGCCTGGAGAAGCCTCTTTGAGCCATCGTGGCGTACTCTTCTTAGACGAATTACCCGAGTTTGATCGCAAGGTGTTGGAAGTGCTGCGTGAGCCATTAGAGAATGGCGAGGTGCACCTTTCTAGAGCCCGTGGACAAGTCTCTTACCCCGCCCGTTTTCAGTTGGTGGCTGCCATGAACGCTAGCAATGAAGCCTACAGTGGAGGCCAAGAATACTACCAATCCTCCGCCAGTCAGAAATACCTGAAAAAACTGTCGGCGCCTTTTTTAGACCGCATTGATTTGCATGTGGAAGTCCCCCCGCTACCCACGGATGTGCTCGTCAACGAACAAGAATTAGGAGAGGCCAGTGATTCCATTCGTCAACGGGTAGAAGCCGCAGTTACTCGACAACGGGCCCGACAAGGGTGCCAAAATGCTTTGTTGAGTGGCCGTGAACTGGAACGCATCTGCGCCCTCAATGATAGCGATAAGGTTTTTATGCAACAGGCACTCGATCGACTTAAGCTGTCTGCGCGGGCCTATCATAGAGTACTACGGGTTGCCTTAACCCTAGCGGATTTAGAGCAAACTACCGTGACCAGAAAACACCTGATGGAATCCCTAAGTTACCGAAAAATGGAGAAAAACATGCTTGGAAATGGGGGAGCTAGTCGTTAATCACTCAATCAGCCTTTTCTCGCTTAAAAATGATAGAAAAGGCTGTCAAATCTATTAGATGGTGTAGGATTAAAGATACTTTCCTAACGAGAGAACACCATGCAAATTAGCTTAAAACCAAGGATGGCTTGGCCGATGTTTGGTGCATTGGTTACAGCAACATTATCTACCCAAGTTATGGCCGCAGGCCAAACAGAGCTTGGGATCTCCTACTCATCTATTGAATATGTGGAACCGGGTGTCATGCGCGAAGAGGGCAACCTTTTTGGCTTCCAAGGACGCTTTACTAACTATGGCTCCACCTTTGTCGCATTGGAAGTGGACTACGCCTTCGGTGATATGGACTACGAAGGTTCTGGAACCCTCCAAGATATCCCTAATAATCTATTCGAAATGCGGGCCTTGTTTGGACCGCGCTTGTATCAGTCAACTCGGTCCCAACTGCACGCCTATGCTGGGATTGGCCAACGTTACTTATCTGATGACAGTAGTGGCATGAAAACCAGTACTCGAACCACGGGCTATACGCGGGAGCAATACTATTGGTACATACCAGTGGGGTTGAACTGGCAACGTAGCTTAGCCAGTGGCTGGGAAGTGGCATTACGTGCGGAGTACGACTACTTTATCGCCGGGCGTAATTACTCAGGTATTGATGAAGTCTGTGGTGGCAGCAGTGGGGTCTTTACTCAAGAAGGTGGTAAAGGCTATCGCTTTGCTTTGAAATTTACCATGCCTGTGTCTGATGGTGGGGGCTCCCTTGCCATAGAGCCTTACTATCGCTATTGGGACATAGGGGATTCGGACACCGACTATATTTCTACACCTAGGTGCACAGGTCCTGGGTATGGATATTACTATGAACCCCAAAATACCTCTGAAGAAGCTGGTATTGGTATACGTTGGGTGTTTTAACGTAAGTCAGTAAAGAAAAAAGAGCGGCAATAGCCGCTCTTTTTTATGGCGCTGCAGTCTCTATGAGCGATCTCGCAGCTCCGCCAGCACATGCTGAAAGAATGTTCGCACCTGCCCCCATTTCACTGGTGTCCATTCAGGGCTTAAAGCAATGTCGTCAATCTGAGTGTGTTGTGATTCTAACGAGCGTCGGCGCAATTCATCCCGAATTTGATGAATGTGTGCTTCGGTGTCATCAAGGATGATTTCGAGCTCTTGTTGAGACAGGCGTTCTAGACGGTTCATAGTGTCTTTCCTTTTTGTTCGTCAATGAATCAGAAGATTAGGCTGACCAAGATCAGTAACATTGGTACCAGGATGAATACGCCCAGTACCCAGATTGCGGCGTAGACTTTCTGCTCCGCGGCAATATCGGCTAACCATTCAGCGCCCCTGATGGGTAAGTTGCGTAAAAAAGGTAAGCCGAAAATCACCGCCACTGCGAACAGGTTAAATAGCAAGTGAACGAGCGCAATTCCCAGAGCGGATGCAGCCAGTGAACCTGTGATAGCCGTAGCCGCTAATAGAGCGGTGACAGTGGTACCAATATTGGCTCCGAGCATGAAGGGGTAGATTTGTTTTAGGCTGAAAGTGCCAGACCCCGCCAGAGGAACCATTAAACTTGTGGTTGTGGAGGACGACTGAACAAAGGTGGTCACCAATGCGCCAGAGGCGATCCCGGTAATCGGACCACGGCCAATGGCCGAATGCATGATGGCTTTAGCTCTGCCCACCATCAGCACTTTGAGCAGTTTGCCAATGTAGGTGATGGCGAAGAAAATCAAGACTAAGCCAATGAGGATCATGGCAACCCCAGCAAAGCTGCCTGGCAGCACACTTGTGGCAGTGTCTACCGCATTAACTAGGGGTTTGGTAAGGGATTTGATCACATTGATATTTGACATGGAGTAGCTTTCAGGGCTGATAAAGAAGCCCGTGAGCCAGCTGGATACCTTATCTAGTAATCCAAACATGATCTCCAATGGTAGGAAAATAGCGACGGCTATCAGGTTAAAGAAGTCATGGACTGTGGCCGCTGAGAAGGCTCGGCGAAACTCATCTTTATCCCGGACATGGCCTAAGCTCACTAGGGTATTGGTAACTGTGGTGCCAACATTCGAACCCATAATCATAGGGATGGCAATGTGAACCGGTAAACCACCCGCCACCATGCCCACGATTAAGGATGAAACCGTTGAGGATGACTGAATCAAAGCCGTGGCGATGATGCCGATGACCAAGCCCACATAAGGGTTGGAGGCAAAGGCAAATAACTCCTGTGCATGGCCGCCAGTGGCCGCTTTAAAGCCAGAGCCTATGATGCTCACAGCGCTGATTAGGATGTAGATCATCAGCACTACCAGTAACCATTGTCGCCATCTATGGCTATTGGATACCTGTGGGCTGGTTAACGCTTCTGCATTACTCATGAGAATTCCCTCTCTTTTTTAATCCATTAATAAATCAAGGCTTTTAATTAGTACCGGGATGGCACATATAATTCATTGGGAAGGGTTTGGCGCTCGTAGTCCGGGTCAAAATGACGTTCAGGAAGAGAGATTTTTTCATGCTCCACCGGACGATAGGGGATGTGATCCAGCAGATGATGAATGCAATCAAGGCGGGCGCGTTTTTTGTCGTTGCCTTCCACTATGTACCAAGGGGCTTCGGGGATATTGGTTTTAGCAAACATCTCTTCTTTGGCTTTGGTATAGGCTTCCCAGCGAACACGGGATTGCAGATCCATTGGGGAGAGCTTCCACTGTTTCATGGGATCATGGACCCGCATTAAGAAGCGCATTTGTTGCTCTTCATCGGTGATGGAAAACCAATACTTCACCAAGATAATCCCAGAGCGCACCAGCATGCGTTCAAACTCAGGTACATCATCAAAAAACTGACGCACTTGAGTTTCATCGGCAAAGCCCATCACCCGTTCTACTCCGGCTCGGTTGTACCAAGAGCGATCAAATAAAACGATTTCCCCTGCGGCGGGCAAGTGCGGCACATAACGCTGAAAGTACCATTGGGTGCGTTCTCGATCGGTGGGTTTAGGTAGGGCAACCACGCGACAAACCCGTGGATTCAGTCGCTGGGTAATGCGTTTAATCACCCCTCCCTTACCGGCTGCATCACGACCTTCAAATAACACCACGACCTTTTGTCCGGTGTGAGCCACCCAATCCTGTAGCTTAATTAGCTCTGATTGCAGTGGCAGTAAAGCTTCGAAATAAGTGCGGCGGTTGAGGGTTTCTGGGCGGCTGGATTTATAGATTCTACGCAGAGCGAGGGATAATTCCGGGTCCGAGAGCTCCATCTCCAAATCTTCGTCAAAGGCGTCAGCCAGTTCATCTTCTAGCCAGCTTGCGGCATTGGCGGCATCCTGCATATTGAGTTCCTTTCAATTAATTACTGGATAAGAACACCATAGGCGGCGGCCATTAAGGATTTATGACTAATGGACGAAAAGGAGGAATCATTTTAATGAATTAAGGGCAAGAGGGCGTTTGCTGGAAACAGATGAATGGGGCCTTTTGGCCTCATTCATCTTTGGGTTTCAGTGATTAAAAGTCGTACTGTGCACTGAGGTAAATACGGCGTCGTTCCCCAAGGTTGGAGCCGATGTTGCGGTTAAAACCAGAGGTAGCGTAAATCTCATCCGTAAGGTTTTTGATTGTCGCTTGTAGCGTCCAGTCATCAATGCGGGTTTGCCAAGTGGCGTCGTAAACTGTGTACGGCTTCACTTTTTGATGGTCACGGTTGTACTGCTGGCTTACGTATTCGGCGCCCACAGACACCGACGATGATAGGGCAGGCAAGTCGTAACGTGTCCAGACACCCAGTTGATGCAAGGGCGAGTTAGAAAAACGTCGAGAGTCCCCCGCAGCAAATTGAATGCCGTCATCATTGTCTTCTTTAATAATTGTGTCGTTATAGGCGTAGCTCACATTGGCAACCCAGCGGTCGGTAATGTCGGCTAACAGATCTATTTCCGCCCCTTGGCTACGTACCTTACCGATGGCGATCATTTTATCGCTGTCGTCTGGGTCTTCTTGCAGGACATTTTCGCGAACAATGTGGTACAGGGCGAAGTTCACGTTAAGGCGATTGTTAAGCCAGTAAGTGCGCACCCCCGCTTCCATTTGTTGGCTTTCTTCTGGGTCAAATGGCCCCCCTGACGATGCCTGCTGATCACTGGCGCTTTGTGGTTGGTAACCTGTAGAGAAAGAGGCATAGGGCTTGATGTTATCTGACCATTCATAGGTCGCCCCGATGCGCTTGTCGATGCCGTGATCTGAGTAGTTGGCATCGTTACTGCGGTTGCGGTAGTCGGTAAATTCTTCTTCAAATTGGTTGAAGCGCCCCCCAGCTACCAAGTCTAAACGGTTGGTCACTGCCCATTGATCTTGCACCAGCACACCTAGTTGTTGTGACACGGTCTGGTTGTCTTGGTTGAGGGACAGGGTGTAGCTGCTCACGTCTGCATCATAAACAGGGTTGAGTAGGCTCAGTGCATCAGGGTCGTTGGATCGGTAATAGAGGTAATCATAAGTGTTACGAGTGTAATCTGTGCCGACTAATAGTGTGTGATTCCCTAGATCAAAGACAAAGTTACTGGCCAAGCTAATGCCTTCATTGCTACGCAATTGATCTCGGTATTGGCGGTTCACCGCATCGTCCACACCATCGCTGTCGGTATCGGTTAACCCTCTAGATTCATGGTATTGCTGAGTTTCTTCGCCCTTGTAGTAACGCAATCCTAAATCCCACGAAACGGTATCGTTTAAGTACTGCTCTAGCTTTGCTTGGAAGGTTTCTGCATTTAGGGTTTGGTGGTCACCTGGTTCATTTGCGTTCCATGAATCATCCGCTAGAAAGTTGCCCTCGTCGTCCGTTGGAATGCCGCGCAAGCGAGCGCCATAAAGGGTCTGGTCGATGTTGGTGTATTGAACTGTCAGAGTTGAATCGTCATTGATGTCCCAAGCGTACCCTAGGTCAATATTTTGGTTTTCTTGATCGACGTTGTTGCGGTAAGAGCCGCTTTCATCTTTGTAAAGGGATATACGATAACGCTGACTAGCGTCTTCATTTACCGGTCCCGAGCTAGACAGCTGGGCGGATCGATAGCCTTTATTTCCCGTGCCCAGTTTGATGAAGTTTTCGGAGTCATAAGTGGGCTTTTTGGAGACATAATTGATCACACCACCGGGTTCTCCTGCACCGTATAATGCCCCTGCGGGCCCCTTAATAGCTTGCACCTCTTCCACATTGGTGAGCTGCGGAATGGTGAAAAAACCTTTATACGGATTGCCGCGCATGCCGTCATAGAGTTGCTCATCTTGGTGAAAGCCACGAAACGTCACCGTGGACACATTGTCTTGGGAAACCCCTGAAATGGAGCGATACAGATCGGTCACCTGATGAGCTGCTTGATCCTCAATTAAGGTGCTGGTGAACACTTGAACCGATTGTGGTGTTTTATCAATGTCCGTATCCGTACGTGTGCCAATATCCGTCGTATCTTCCTTGTAGTGGGATAATGCGCGTCCCGTGACGACCAAGGTGTCTAGCTCTTGGTCCGTGGACTCAGAAGTTGTGGTGTCTGCCATCAATGGCATAGACAGCGCAAGGGAGAAAGAAAGTGTTAGATATTTCATAGGGCCTTTGTTGTCATGAAATAGAGGGTGGATGAAACAGCTCAATCTTCCACTACGCACATGGGCGTATGGGAGACAGGGTCGCGGTGGATTTGTGCCTTGAGGGAGAAAACGTCCTGTAGCATGTGTGTTGTTAACACATCTTCCGGGGCGCCTTGGTATTTCAGCTCCCCTGCTTTCATCACCACCAGATGGTCGCAATAGCGTGCTGCTTGGTTAATATCGTGCAGCACTGTGATGATGGTTTTGCCTTGTTTATTAAGTTCTTGTAGCTGGTGCATCAATTCCACTTGGTGGTTGATGTCCATGTAAGTGGTGGGCTCATCAAGCAATAGGTAAGGCGTATCTTGGGCCAGTACCATAGCCAGCCATACCCGTTGACGCTGCCCTCCAGAGAGTTCGCTTACTAGGTGTTCTCGAAGCTCGAATGTGCCAGTTTGGCGCATCATTTGTTCGACGATCTGATGATCTTGTTGGCTTAGTTTGCCCCAAAAACCTGTGTAGGGGCTGCGGCCATAGGCCACCAAATTCTTTACCTTAATTCCTTCAGGAATTGGCTGTGTTTGCGGCAGCAGTGCCAGCCCTTTAGCCAATTGCTTAGAGGGGTAATCATGGAGGTTTTGTCCTTGCCAGCGGGCCTCCCCAGACATGGCTGGTAGGATACGAGCAAAGCACTTCAATAGGGTGGATTTGCCACATCCGTTTGGTCCCAGCAGAGCGATAAACCGACCTTCTGGCAGGGTGAGGTCCATTTCTTTGACAATGCTATGGCCGTTGTAACCGACACTGAGTTGGTGTGCGCTTAGGGACATGATTATTTCATCCTCATCAGGAGCCATAGGAAATACGGAGCGCCAATGATGGCGGTTAATATGCCAGCGGGCAGTTCAATAGGGGGATCAAGAGTGCGGGCTGCTAAATCCGCTGCCAATAACAAACAAGCTCCCGTGAGCATGGTGGCAGGTAGTAGGGGCTGATGTCGGCCGCCCACTAACTTGCGGGTTAAATGGGGGGCGACCAGTCCTAAGAAGCCAATCGGACCACAAATCGAGACGCAGGCCGCGGTGAGTGCCACGGCAATGGCAAGGGCACACAAACGTAATACTTGTGGTGAGACACCAAGACTGGTGGCGCTGTCATCTCCAAGGTCTAATAAGTTCAAGTATTTACTTAACCCCAAAGCGAGTGGAACCAGTACAAACCATGGCAATAGAGCGTGTAGCTGCGACCAACCCCGCCCCCATAAACTGCCTGTTAACCAGAGTAGAGCGTTGTTGATTTCAAGGGGCTTGGTAAGCATTAAGAAGTCTATACAGCTGGCCCAGAAGGCCGCGAGAGCCACCCCCGTAATAGCCAGTTTGATCGCGCTACTGCGCTTGCCGCACAGCCACCAGAGTACCAAGGCTGCTAGCAAACCGCCTACCAGTGCCACTTCGGGCAACCAGCGTGTGGAGGCTTGGCTAAAAAAGGTCATATAGAATACCGCAGCAAGCCCCGCCCCATGGCTGACCCCTAATACATCGGGAGAGGCCAATGGATTGCGAATCACCCCCTGTACCAGAGCCCCAGATAAGGCCAATCCTGCTCCCACTAAGATCGCGAGAAAGATCCGTGGCAAGCGATATTCAAAAACCGTGAAATGTTGCTCAGAGCCTGCAAACAACCCTTGCCATACTTGTGCCAAAGAGAGGGGGACGGCGCCAAACACTAGGTTGGCAACGCAAAGCAGAAGCAACAATAAAACAGCCAGGGGGAAGAATCGTTGAGCATTCATAGGGTGCGTTTTCGAACCAAGTAAATAAAGAAGGGGGCGCCAATTAGAGCGAGAATTGCCCCAGCAGGGGTTTCCATCGGATAGCCCACCCCGCGACTTAAAGTATCCGCCAAGGTCACTAAACCGGCTCCAAGTATCATGGCAACGGGTAAAAAACGGCGAAAATCCTGGCCCACTAACAAACGGGCTATGTGGGGTACGATCAAACCGACAAAGCCAATACTGCCTACAGCACTGATAGAAGCCCCCACCAGCACCAGTACCAAAAAGCTGCCAAGTAACTTGCTTCGTAGAAGGTGCACCCCCAAGTTGCGAGCGTTATCTTCTCCTAATTGAAGTAGGTTTAAGGCTGGCGTGAGCAGCAAGGCTCCTAACAGCCCAAGCGCAGCAAAGGGCCAAAAGGTTCCCCAGGTCTGCCAGCGAGCATCGGCTAGACTCCCCGCAAGCCAAGTCATGACCCCCGCCGCTTGGTCCTCTTCCATAATGACCACCGCCTTAGTAAGCGCTGCGCACAGGGCTGAGATGGCGACCCCAGCTAACACTAAGCGACCGTGTTCATTGCCGCCGATGCGCCAGGCACTACCGAGTAACATCACCAACAGCCAAGCAATGCCGCCGCCGATCATAGCGGCAATGGAAGTACTTAATGCTCCGTACAAAAAAGGTAAGGTGGAGACCAAGGCCATCCCCAGAGCCGCCCCAGCGTTGACACCTAATACAGATGGAGCAGCCAGTGGGTTGCGGGTAAGCCCTTGCATAATGGTGCCAGCGGCGGCTAAGCAAGCCCCCACTAACAAACCGGTTAATAACCGGGGGAGACGCAAATCCATGACAATTCGATGAGCCACCGTTTGGCTATCAAAAGCAACAAAGGCATGCCATACGTCCAAGCCGCTCACAGGCACAACCGACCAGGCAAACAGGTTTGACCAGCTAATGAGCAAAAGGCCTAGACACAAGGCTGTGACTAGGCTGAAGGATTTGAAAGAGGTGAGCATTGTCGGGCTTATTGTTTCCCTAGAATCTGTAATAGGTCATTGGCGATTTGCTCTGCGGCCATAATGCCTCGACAACGGGACCAAACATTAGGGTTTACTTGGTAGACATGGTGGTTACTGACAGCACGCAGAATGCTCCAAAGGGGCTCGTCTTCCCATAGATCCACAATGCTTGGGTCAGTGTAGTTGCCAACAATGAAGTACTCTGGGTTGATGGCGACCAGTTGCTCTAAACTGGTCTGACGATAGGCCGTATCATCACGGCCTGAATCAGGGGTTTGCATGCCAAGGGCTGCAATCACTCCCCCTGCGTAAGAATCATGGGTATGTAGAAACAACGCATCGGCCCGGGCCACACCAAATTGAACGTTGGCATTTGCAGGAAGTTGCTTGGCAATCTCTGCCATGGTTTGTTTGTGCTGAGCAAGACGCGCTGTCATTTCTGGCTCTTTGCCAATGGCTTTACCAATGATGGCGGCCGCTTTTAGGTTGTCTGAGTAGGTTTCTCTACGGGAAGGCAAAATCAACGTTGGCGCGATCTTTTGCAGATCGTCATAGACCGCTTCGTGGCGGGCAATGTCAGCGATGATTAGGTCTGGTTTTAACGACGCAATCACTTCTAGGCTCGGCTGGGAGCGTGTTCCCACGGATTCCCAGTCACCGACCACATCACGCACGGCAGTCAGTACGCGACTTTTGTCTTTGTCATCGGCGATGCCAATCGGTGCGACGCCCACAGCAGCAAGGGCATCGGCAAAGGAAAACTCTAACACGACAATGCGCTTTGGCTCGTAGTCAATGGTGAAGCTGCCTTTACTGTCTTGAACCGTAACGGCTTGCGCAGAGGTGGCACAAGCCAACACTAATGCAAAAGCCAAGAGAAAGCGTGATAAGAAGGGTACTGCCATGGAGTGAGTCTCTTATTTAACGTGCTAGTTTATTTAAAAGATAATGATAATGCTTATCAAATAATATTTAAAACAAAACTTAGTTTCAAAACTCACCGGTGCTTGAGATAGAGGCGGATAGTGGGGATGAAACCTGAGGTCGGCTCTCTCAATCTAGGAATAAATGGGGAAGGAGTTGTATGGAAACTGCCAGCTTATTGTTACAGACTGTAAACTAGCGGCGCTGCGAACCCGCTTAGATGAAAGTGGGTATTCCCAGCTGAAACTCTAATAATAAACGATCGGGAGCCCCCCAAATGATCATTCAGCTTTTCCCTGTTTGGGCAGTTTTGTTGTCTGTCCTCGCGTTACTTCAACCTGAATTCTTTGTCGGTTTAAAAGGCTACATCCTGCCTTTGCTGATGGCCATTATGTTGGCAATGGGTCTAACCTTGAGTCCAAAAGACTTCAAGCGTGTAGGCAAAAATGGCAAAGCAGTCGCTGTCGGCGTCTTGCTGCAATTTTTAGTGATGCCAATCACTGCGTTTTTTATCGCCATGGCGTTTGGCTTCGATAGCGAGCTAACGGTTGGTATGTTACTGGTCGGCAGTGTGGCTGGCGGTACTTCGTCAAATGTTATGTGTTACCTAGCCAAAGGTGATACGGCCCTGTCTATTTCCATGACGGCCATTTCTACGTTACTGGGTGTTGTGCTAACACCTTTATTGGTGTCTGTGATGATAGGTACTTCGGTAGATGTACCCGTTGCTTCTATGCTAATGAGCTTGGTTAAAATCGTCTTTATCCCTGTGGCTATTGGTGTACTGATTAATACGGTTGCTCACAACGCCGTGCGCAAGGCCGAGTTTATCCTGCCGTACATCTCTATGTTTGCCATTGTGTTGATCATTGCCATTGTCGTGGCATTGAGTGCAGGCAAGATTGCAACGGTTGGTGCTCTGGTGGCGGCTGCGGTGATTCTGCATAACGGTATCGGCTTAATGCTGGGTTACTTTGTTACTAGCTGGATGGGCTTCGATAAGAAGGTTTGTCGCACGATTGCCTTTGAAGTGGGTTTACAAAACTCTGGTTTGGCTTCTGCCTTGGCGATTCAATTCTTCACCCCAGGGGCAGCCTTGCCGGGTTCTATCTTCAGTGTTTGGCACAATATTTCCGGTTCCTTGATTGCGAGTTACTGGAGTAAAAAGCCTTTAAAGGCGTCTGATGACGCGCCTGCGGCGGCTGAGTTAACCAACTAGCCAGACCCAGAATGTTGCAATAGCAACCTCAGAAAAACGGGCCGCCACAAGCTGCCCGTTTTTTATTTGCCCTGAACTCAGCGATAGTATCTCGAACGCCACCACCTGAGTGGTGTAGAATGACCGCCTAATCTTTCCAATATCGTGGTGTTTATGAGTCAGCCTCTTCCTTCCATTGCTCAACGCATGCGCAACCTCAATGAGCGTCAGCTTGAGGCGGTCAAGCAGATCGACGGTCCATTGTTGGTGTTGGCTGGTGCGGGGTCGGGTAAGACCAGTGTAATCACCACCAAGATTGCCTATTTGATCCAAACCTGTGGTTTCAAAGCAAACAGCATCGTTGCTGTGACCTTTACTAATAAAGCTGCCCGTGAAATGAAAGAGCGGGTGGTCAGTATGCTGAGTAAAGAAGAAAGCCGTGGTTTGAGCATTTCCACCTTTCACACCCTTGGGCTGAATATTCTACGGAAGGAGTATCGCAAAGCAGGGCTGAAAGAAGGCTTTACCTTGTTTGACGCACAGGATGCCTTAACTCTTGTCAAAGACATTCTCGATAAAGAATTCAACGGACAAATGGATGCCGCGGGCTTTTGCCAGCACTCTATTTCCAATTGGAAAAATGATCTGATTCCCCCCAATGAGGCCATGACCAATGCAGACACGGAAGAGTTGCAGCTCGCCGCTCAGGTGTATGGCCAATACCAACGCTATATTCGCGCTTACAATGCGGTGGATTTTGACGATCTGATTTTATTGCCAGTGAGCTTGCTGATTTCCGATGAAGCCTTGCGGGACAAATGGCAAAAGAAGATTCGCTATCTGTTAGTGGATGAGTGCCAAGACACCAACGCCTGTCAGTACGAGTTGATTCGCCTGTTGGCGGGCTTTCGTCGTTGTTTTACCTTGGTAGGGGATGATGACCAATCCATCTATGCTTGGCGAGGGGCACGCCCAGAAAACCTAGATCGATTGTCGGTGGAATACCCGAATTTAAAGCTGGTGAAGCTGGAGCAAAACTATCGTTCCACAAAAACGATTTTGAAGTCTGCTAACACCCTAATCGCCAATAACCCCCACGTTTACGATAAGGCCCTGTGGAGTGACCACGAGGTGGGCGATCCGATTCGTGTCATGGTGACCCGTAACGAAGATGCGGAATCCGAGCGGGTAGCGGCGGAGATTCAATCCCGCCATTTGCGTTACAACATTCCTTACAAAGATTTCGCTATTTTATATCGCGGTAATCACCAGGCCCGATTGCTAGAGATTAAGCTTCAGGCCTACCGTATTCCTTATAAAATGAACGGTGGCACCTCGTTTTTCTCCCGTGCCGAAATCAAAGACCTAATGGGCTATTTGCGCTTATTAGTGAACCCGACCGATGACAATGCCTTTTTGCGGGTGGTGAATTTGCCCCGTCGAGACATAGGTCCTGCAACCCTTGAAAAAGTCGGTAATCTTGCCACCGAGTATGGCATCAGCCTTTTTGAAGCGGCGGGCTACAAAGCCTTGGAAGAAAGCGTCAATGGCAAGCCATTACGTAGCATTCAAGAATTTGAGCGCTGGCTAAGCAACCTTCGGGAGCGCTTGACGAAAGGCTCTCCGATCCCAGTGATCGAGCAAATGATCCATGATATGGATTACTTCGGCTGGCTTCAGGAGCAGGCTAGCTCCCCTAAAGCTGCTGAGCGCCGCATCGAAAACGTCCGTTTCTTGATTGAATCTATCCAACGAATGATGGAAGCCGCTTGGGAAGAAGACGAAGACGCGGGACTTGATCACGCCATTTCTAAGCTGCTGCTGATCGACATGCTGGAGCGCCAAGAAGAGGAAGAAGACGAAGACAAGGTGCAGTTACTGACCTTGCATGCCTCTAAAGGTCTGGAATACCCCCATGTATTCCTGATTGGCTGTGAAGAGGAGCTATTGCCTCACCGAAACAGCATTGAGAACGACGACATTGAAGAAGAGCGTCGTTTAGCCTACGTGGGCATTACCCGAGCAAAGAAAACCCTCTGCATCACCATGGCGGCTAAGCGTCGTCAGTTTGGTGAAGAAATTGATTGCTTGCCCAGTCGCTTTCTAGATGAATTGCCGGAGGAAGATTTGGTCTGGGAAGGGCGCTCGGATGAGTCTGATACTCAAAAGAAAGAACGAGGCAAGGCGTCACTGTCTGCCCTCAAAGCCATGCTTAATGACTGATTAAAAATGGAGGCAAAGGCCTCCATTTTGTTATATGCACTTAAATTACCTCAAGGCTCTTCCTAAGTACTATTACTTGGAATGCTCCACCATATACTTGATGGCATTCAATATTTCCTCATCACTGCATTGACTGCAGGTGCCCCGTGGCGGCATAGCATTTAAGCCTCTGAGGGCGCTCGCTAACAGTTCATCATAGCCTTTTGCACTGCGTGGTGCCCAATCTCCTGCATTGCCAAATTTAGGTGCCCCAGCCACACCAATAGAGTGACACATGGTGCAGACTTGATTGTAGATAGCTTCTCCGGACCGTGGTGCACTGTTGGTAATTGTGATGGAGGGAGACTCTAGCGTGTTCTGGTCGTAGGTTGCCCCGGTAGCCGTAGTCAGCCCCATAAGGCCTGTGATGCTTAATACTAACAAGTTGCGTCGCAAAAATAGGGATAATGGCTTCACATTCATTTCCTCGGCTCAAGGCTTTTGATTGAGTTTTTCTGACTAGAGATATGTTACCACGCAGCCTTTAGATAAGGTGATCTCTTGTTCTCGACGCATCTGTTTGGGCATTGTGCAAGGCTATTCATGGTCACCTCATGAAATGCTCTATCAAAAAAAACATCCAAATATTTCAATTCTTTAATTTTAACCGATTGATTTTTATTGGTTTTTAATTCCATTCAAATTCTCTATACGTGATGCGTATAGGGTATATCGTTATTTCGATTGGTCATTTTTAAGCGGTTGAGTACTCTTCGAATACGCTGTTTTTGCAAACTGTTTACGCAGTTTGTGAAAGCGCTAAGGGGGCCTCAAGGAAGAGGGAAGGCCGCCTCGTTCAAGTGAGCGTTTGAACGAGGCCGCTTTTTAAATCACACAGCTTTTTCTCCCATATACAAATTCACAAAGAACAAATCGATTTCAGCCAACGACATTTGCTTTAGCTCAAGCTTTGACAGTGTGGTGGCTGCCCAGAATTCTCTCGTGCCTCGCACGATCATAATTATGCTAAATGGAGAGTTAACATGAAAAAACGGTTAGCCGCTTTACCTCTTGCCCTGATGGCAGCTGGCGCTATTTCCACTTCTGCACACGCAGCTTCTACGCTTGTGTACTGTTCAGAAGGTAGCCCAGAAGGCTTTAACCCAGCGTTCTACACCTCTGGTACTACGTTTGATGCCAGCTCTAAAAACATGTTCAACCGCTTGGTTGAGTTCAAGCTAGGAACCACTGAAACGGAACCTGGTTTGGCAGAGAGCTATGAAGTATCCGCTGACGGCCTTGAGTACACTTTCCATTTACGCAAAGGCGTAAAATTTCACAGCACCAAGGAATTCAAACCAACACGTGACTTCAATGCTGATGACGTGATCTTCACTTTCGCTCGTCAGTGGGATGACAACCATCCGTACCACACTGTGTCTGGCGGCTCTTACGAATACTTCAACGGTATGGGTATGGGCGACTTGATCAAAGACATCGTGAAAGTTGACGACTACACAGTGAAGTTTGTTCTGACTAAGCCTGAAGCGCCATTTATCGCTAACTTGGCGATGGACTTTGCGTCTATCTTCTCTGCAGAACAAGCAGACTACTTAATGAAGAAAGGCACGCCTGAGCAACTAGACATTAACCCAGTGGGTACTGGTCCGTTCCAAAAAGTTCAGTACCAAAAAGACTCTTTGATCCGCTACACAGCGTTTGAAGATTACTGGAAAGGCAAAGCAGGCATTGACCGTCTAGTGTTCTCTATCACGCCGGATGCTTCTGTTCGTTACGCGAAATTGAAAGCGGGCGAGTGTCACGTGATGCCGTACCCGAACCCTGCGGATCTTCAGCAGATGGAAGCGGACAGCGACATCAACTTGATGAACCAAGAAGGTTTGAACGTCGGTTACCTAGCGTTCAATACTGAAAAAGAACCTTTCACTAACACGAAAGTTCGCCAAGCCTTGAACCTAGCGACTAACAAGAGCGCCATCATTGATGCTGTGTTCCAAGGTGCTGGTAAAGTTGCGAAAAACCCGATTCCACCGACTATGTGGTCTTACAACAACGACGTAAAAGACTACGCCTATGACCCAGTGAAAGCGAAAGCTTTGCTGAAAGAAGCGGGCTACGAGGACGGTTTTAAAACCAACATCTGGGCTATGCCAGTTCAGCGTCCTTACAACCCGAATGCTCGCCGTATGGCTGAGATCATCCAAGAAGATTGGAAAAAAGTGGGTGTGGATGCAGAGATCGTTTCTTACGAGTGGGGTGAGTACCTAAACCGTTCTAAGAAAGGCGAGCACGATACCGTATTGCTAGGTTGGACCGGTGACAACGGTGACCCAGACAACTTCATGTACGTATTGCTTGGCTGTGACGGCGTAGGTGGTTCTAACCGTGCCCAGTGGTGTAACGAAGAGTTCAACAACCTATTGTTAGATGCGAAAGCGACGTCTGACAAAGCAGAGCGAACTAAGTACTACGAAGAAGCTCAGCAAGTATTCAAGCGTGAAGCGCCTTGGATTACCGTTGCGCACTCCGTTGTTTACGAACCGATTCGTAAAGAAGTCAAAGGCTACAAGATTGATCCTCTTGGTGGTCACTACTTCTACAACGTAACGCTAGATAAGTAATACCCAGCACTTAGTGCTCATCCAAATCCCTCATCTGCGTGGAAGTAGATGGGGGATTTGCTGATCGGGCAGGCTCAAAAGGACTGTGCCGTTCATTACAAAACACAAGAGCTAGTCTTCTATGTTTCAATTTATATTTCGACGATTAAGTTTAGTGATTCCGACCTTTATTGGTATCACACTACTAACGTTCACTCTGATTCGACTGATCCCAGGTGACCCGATTGAGGTGATGGCGGGGGAGCGTGGTGTCAGCGCTGAGCGACACGCTGAGCTAAGTGCTCAACTGGGCTTTGATCAGCCTTTATATGTGCAATATTTCCGCTATGTAGGCGGCGTTCTACAGGGTGATTTAGGTAATTCTCTGGTCACCAAAGAGCCTGTATTGAGCGAATTCCTTACCCTATTCCCTGCAACGGTTGAGCTGGCCATCTGTGCGGCAATCTTTGCAATCTTGGTCGGCCTTCCCGCAGGCATTGATGGTGCGTAATCCTCACTATTGGGATCAGGCGTCAAACGGCAATGTTGAACGATTAGAGCTGATCCCGATTCGTTCTGATTCCACCCGTTTAGCGGCCTTGCTTACGGGGGATGTGGATATTATTTCACCGGTGGCTCCGATTGATTTAGAGCGGGTTAAGCGTACCCCTGACGTGGATGTGTTCCATATGTCGGGCACCCGCATTGTCATGTTGCAGATGAATGAGCTGCGTCGTCCTGAATTTAAAGACGTGCGCGTACGTCGAGCTATGAATCTTGCGATCAATCAGTCTTTAATCGTTGAGAAAATCCTTCGAGGGTACGGAGAAGCCGCCGCTCAGCTCAGTGCCGAGACCTTTTTGGGGCATGTTGATGCCATTCAGCCTGAGTACGACTTGGCGGAAGCCAAAGCCCTGATGAAAGCCGCAGGCTACGAAGATGGTTTCCGCGTTTCCATGATGGCTCCGAACAATCGCTACATGGGGGATGAGAAAGTAGCCCAAGCGGCGGCGGCCATGTTGGAAAAGATTAATATCAAGGTGGATTTAAAAACCTTCCCGAAAGCCCAGTATTTCCAACTGTATGATCAGCGAGCGGCGGACATCATGATGTTAGGTTGGCAGTCGGATACCTTTGATTCTAATAACATTTATGAGTTTGTGTTGGCCTGTGCTGACCCTAAAACCGGTTTTGGGGCTTACAATGCCAGCAACTATTGTAATGACGTAATCGACAGCGATATTCGCAGTGCCAATCGGGAAATGAACCCTGAGCGCCGAGTGCGAGAATTGCGTCAGATTGAAATGAAAGCCTATGAACAGGCCGCGGTTATCCCTTTGTTTTGGCAACCCATTATTTGGGCGGCGCGAAGCAATATTGAGCTGTCCAGCGTGGTAAACTTCTTAAATTTCCCTTATTGGGGGGATTTGTACATTGAGTAAAGGATTAAACATCTTCGACAGGACGTCGAGACGTTTCTAGGTAGAGCGACTGAATGCTGAGCTTTGTGTTTCGCCGTTTGATACAGGCGATTCTTGTGTTATTGACCATTAGTTTTGCGAGCTTCTTGATTCAAGGGAAGCTCGGTGATCCTGTGCGTCAAATGGTAGGGACCTCGGTGTCCGTGGAAGAACGAGATCAACTCCGGGAAGAGTTGGGTTTAAACGATCCTATGCTGGTGCAGTACACCCGATTTTTAGGTAATGCTCTGCAGGGGGATTTAGGAACGTCTTATTACTATAAAGAATCCACCTTGTCGGTGATTGGCAATCGCCTACCTGCGACCCTTGAGCTTTCTTTTTGTGCCCTGTTGTTAGTGACTCTGATTGCGACTCCCTTGGGGGTGTTTGCCGCCATCAAGCCAAAACATATCATGGCCCGTGGGGTGCTTTTGTTTAGTACTTTGGGCTTGTCGATCCCGATTTTTATCGTGGCCGTGTTTTTGATGTATTTTTTTGCCATTGAGTGGCGCTTGTTGCCCAGCTTTGGACGCGGGGAAACCACCTTGATATTTGGCTTTTGGCAATCAGGTTTGTTTAACAAAGATGGTCTGCTGCATTTGCTACTTCCGAGTTTGTCATTGGCATTTGTCATGACGCCGATTTTCATTCGCTTGATTCGTGCAGAGATGATCGACGTGCTGCAAAGTGACTACATTCGCTTTGCTTGGGCGAAGGGCATTTCTGCCCCGCGGATTTATTTTATCCATGCGTTGAAAAATACCATGTTGCCGGTCATCACGGTGGGGGGGCATCCAAGCCGGCACCTTGGTGGCTTATACCATTTTAACGGAGAGTATTTTCCAATGGCCGGGGATGGGTTTTTTGTTTATGGATGCGGTAACGCGAGTGGATGCGCCTTTGATTTCTGCTTATCTCATCGTGGTGGGGTTGATCTTTGTGGTTACTAATACCTTGGTGGATGTGGTGTATTCCATGGTGAATCCTAGGGTGCGTATTCCGGGGTACAGCTCATGAGTTTATTGCACCGTCCACCAGTGATCACCCAAGTGAATCCTACCCGTTTGCGTCATATTCTCAGTGCGATTCGAGGGGATAAGCTTGCGCTGTTTGCCCTGCTTATTTTTACCTTCTATTGCCTGGTAGCGCTGCTGGCACCTTTGTTGTCTCCCTATGATGTGACCAGTACAGGCTTTTTGGATTTGATGAATGCCGAGCTGCCACCTTATTGGCAGGGAGGCGACAGTCGCTTCTTGTTGGGCACGGATACCCAAGGGCGAGATTTGGTCTCTGTGATTCTCTATGGCACCCGTTTGTCGTTGACGATTGGTGTTTGTGCGGTCTTGATTCAGGTGTTTTTGGGGGTATGTATTGGCCTTTTATCTGGCTATATTGGCGGGCGATTAGACACCTTCTTGATGCGCTGTGCGGACATTCAATTATCCTTCTCCACCATGATGGTGGCCATTGTGGTGTTGGCGGTTTTTCAGGCTATGTTTGGCAATGCCGCGTATCAGCAACTGGCTATGTTGATGCTGATTTTGGTGTTGGGCATCGCCGAATGGCCGATTTTTGCCCGCACGATTCGAGCCTGTGTCTTGGCGGAAAAAGAGAAAGAATATGTGGACGCTGCCCGAGTCATGGGGGTCAGCAAGCTACGCATTATGTTTCGCCATATTTTGCCAAATACCGTATCGCCCATTTTGGTGATTTTGACCATTCAGATCGCCAACGCCATCGTTGCGGAAGCCGCTTTGTCTTTCCTAGGGTTAGGGATGCCGCCGACCCAGCCGTCTTTGGGAGCCTTGATTTCCTCTGGTTTTAACTATCTGTTTTCAGGGGCTTGGTGGATTTCAGTGTTCCCAAGTATTACGCTGATTTTATTGATATTTGTAATGAATTTGTTGGGTGATTGGTTACGGGATCACCTCAATCCGCAGACGACGAGGGGCTAGGGATGAGCTTACTAACCGTCAATCATTTAAATGTGAAGTTTAAGCAGCGCCACGGGGATTTAGATGCTCTCATGGATGTGAGTTTTAGTTTAAGTCGCGGTGAGCGTTTGGCCATTGTTGGGGAGTCAGGGGCGGGTAAATCCATCTTGGGCTATTCCTTAGTGAACTTGCTAAGCAAGCCCGGTTATATCGACTCTGGCTCAATCAAATTTCATGGGCGCGAACTTACCAGCCTCAGCTCTAAGCAATGGCAAGAGGTGCGTGGTAAAAAGATTGCCATGATTTTTCAGGACCCCATGATCACCTTAAATCCAGTGCTAACAGTGGGGGATCAGATGGTGGAAGCGATTCGCAGTCATACGCGCATTGGCTATGGGGATGCGAAAAAGCTCGCCATTGAAAAGCTTAGTCATGTGCGAATCTCTGCCCCCAGCCAACGCTTTGATCAATACCCACACGAATTGTCTGGGGGCATGCGTCAGCGGGTGATCATTGCCATTGTGTTGTTGCTTAACCCTGAAATCATTATCGCCGATGAACCTACTACCGCCTTGGACGTGACCATTCAGGCGGAGATCTTGCAGTTGCTCAAGCAGATCTGTGAGGAATACGGTGTGGCGCTGATTATCATCACCCATGACTTTGGTGTGGTGTCGCGCATTGCTGAGCGTACCGCTGTGATGTACGCCGGACGAATCGTGGAGCAAGGGCCCACCCTTGAGATCATTAACGATCCTCAGCATCCCTATACCCAAGGCTTACTAAATGCATTGCCCCAGATGGCTCTGCCGGGGCAACGCCTGAATCAGATTCAGGGTAATATGCCTTCCCTGAGTGAACACCCAACGGGTTGTGCATTTCACCCTCGCTGTCCTTATGCTACGGAAAAGTGCCGTGCCCAAGCGCCAGGCTTTGTGTACAGCGGTGTGTCCACGGTGGCCTGCTATGTGATCGAAGACATGCTGGCAGAGTTTGAAGCCTTAGACTCGAACGAGCCGGACAGTGATTGGCTTGCAAGAGAGGTGAACGGTGAGTAACCCTCTTATCGAAATCCGCAGTTTGGAAAAAGTCTTTCACGCCCGTTCTGAGTGGCTGTTGCCTCGATGGTTGCGCCGTAACCGCCGTGCCAAAAAACAGCACAGTGTGTTTGCTCTCAATGGCGTGTCTTTGACCGTTGAACGAGGTGAGACCCTCTGTATTGTTGGTGAAACAGGCTGCGGCAAATCCACCTTGGCTCGGGCCTTGGTAGGGCTTGAGAAACCCACCGCTGGGGAGCTTTACTACGGGGGTTACCGTACGGATATGCTCACAGACAAGGAGCGTATGCCGTTTCGTAAAAAGATGCAGATGGTGTTTCAAAATCCCTATGCGTCTTTGAATCCGCGCATGACTGTTTATCAGATTTTGAGTGAAGCCATCACACTGCACCATAAGGGATTTTCTCGCCAGCAGACGGACGATTTTATTGCTGAGCTCCTGACCTCGGTTGGGTTAAGCCAAGAGGCAGAAGACCGCTATCCACACGAATTCTCCGGTGGTCAGCGCCAGCGTATTTCCATTGCCAGAGCCTTATCGGTAGAGCCCGAACTGATCGTGGCAGATGAACCCTTGGCGGCGTTGGACGTGTCCGTACAAGCACAAGTGTTGAACTTGATGATGGACAAGCAGCAAGAGTTTGGCCTGACCTATGTGTTCATCACCCACGACTTGGCAGTGGTGGAGCATTTTGCCACCCGAGTGGCGGTTATGTACCTTGGCCGAATCTGTGAAGTGGCAAGCCGTGAAGCCTTGTTCCAGGCCCCTAAGCACCCTTACACACGAGCGCTATTGTCCTCTATTCCGCGGTTAGATGATTTATCCATTGAGCCCATTCACTTGACTGGTGAAGTCCCAACGCCCCTTGAGAAACCTATGGGTTGTAGCTTCTGCGCCCGTTGCCCGTTAGCGAATCAACGCTGTTATGAGCAGATTCCTGTGTTGCAGTTGCAACCAGATGGCAGCTCCGTGGCTTGCCATGCGGTAGAGGAGGGGCGACCATGGAAATAAGATGGTTAGAAGACTTCATCGCCTTGGCCAAAACGCGCCATTTCTCCCGTGCGGCAGACGAACAAAATGTCACTCAGCCTACTTTTAGTCGCCGAATAAAGCTGCTCGAAGAAGAGATGAAGGTCACCCTGATCGACCGCAACACCTTGCCTTTGTCACTGACTCCGGCGGGAGAGATCTTTTTGCAAAGTGCGGAGATGATCACCCGTCAACTTAGAGATGCCAAAGCTCGTTGCTTGGAAATCAAAGAGCAGGAGCAATCCCAGATTCGCTTCATCACGACCCAGTCATTGTTCCTCGGCTATTATCGGGATTTTGTGGAGCCACTGTGCCAGCGCTTGGGCATCAGCATTGATGTGAACATGAAATCCAGCGCTTGGGCAGGGGCTGACTTTATCAATGCCATGACCGGTACAGAGAGTGACCTGATGCTGTGCTTTTGGCATCCAGCCATTGGCTTTTTAAACGAACTGGACGAAGAGCATTTTGAGTACGTTACCATTGATCGTGAGATCCTAGTGCCCTGTGTTGCCACCAACGAGCAACAGCAGCCTCTGTTTGAACTGCCCGGCACCCGCAAGCAGCCTATTCCGTACATCGCTTACGACGATGCCACCTTCCTTGCACCAGCGGTGCAGCACCATTTACAACGCCAGCATGACGTTCCTCAGCTACAGATCTTGACCAGCAATATCCATGCGGCCAGCATCAAAGCCATGGTGAAAGAAGGCTTTGGGATTGGCTGGCTGCCTAAGCGACTGGTGAATGACTCCCTCAGCTTCGGCAGCCTTGCCTTAGCGGGAGAAGTGAACTGGAATGTTCCCCTAGAAATCCGCCTCTACCGAGCACGTCACAACGCCAACCCAAATTTACAACAGTTCTGGCAAAAAATGCAGGATGAGCATTTGCGGCGTTAATTGATAACAAGAAGCGTAGGTACAAAAAACAACCAAAAATAACAGCTCTCTACCTAATGTTGTGCAGGAATGTGACCCATACTCTATGCTCATTAAAGTGATTCATGGACGTCAAATCGCGGAATAGCCTGAGGGGGTAAGATGTTTTTTGGTTCACGTATACAGACATCAACACAACAACAAAAAACCGATAGCGAGCATGCGCTATTTAAGCTGAAAAGCGAGTTGGATGCGATTAAGTCCAATGCCGCTTTCATACGATTTGATCCAAACGGTGTGATCCTCGAAGCAAATAAGCTGTTTTTAGAAACGGTGGGGTATGCTTTAGAAGAGGTGGTTGGTCAGCACCATCGAATCTTTTGCCAAGAGTCCTTGGTTAAGTCAGAAGCTTATAGTGAATTTTGGGCCGATCTTGCTCAAGGGCATTCCTTTAGAGATACCTTTACTCGGGTTAAGAAGGATGGCACTTTGTTGATCCTAGAGGCGGCTTACTTTCCTGTTAAAGATGAACAAGGGGCGGTGTTTGAGGTCATTAAGATTTGTCATGATGTGACCGCCAGACAACGAAACCTTGAGTCTAAGGATGCCATTCTAGATGCGTTAGACCGCTCCCAAGCGGTGATTGAGTTTCTGCCGGATGGCACTGTTATTAATGCTAATCAAAACTTCCTTGCCGTTATGGGATACAGTCAATCGGATGTGGTTGGCAAACACCACCGTATGTTTTGTGACGATGCTTTTTATAAAGAGAACCCAAGGTTTTGGGAGTCATTGGCAGATGGCAAGCTTTCGTCTGGACGTTTTAAACGGGTAAACAGTGATGGCAAGGTGATTTGGCTGGAGGCCACTTATAATCCCATTTTAGATGAGACGGGTAAGGTCTATAAAATCATCAAATTTGCCTCTGACATCACGTCTCGAGTGAGCATTGCTATGACGGCGGTTGATATGGCCGCAGCGACATCAGAACAAACCAGTCAAATCACCACTAACGCAGTACAGGTACTCAATGAGGCTGTTAATACCTCTCACCGAATTGCGGCTCAAGTAGGACATGCATCCGAGATTGGAGAAGAGTTAAAAGAACAGTCGAAAAGTATTTCTGACATGGTGGTGACCATTCATTCGATTGCGGATCAGACGAATTTGCTGGCGCTTAATGCGGCCATTGAAGCGGCTCGTGCGGGTGACGCTGGGCGGGGCTTCTCGGTTGTGGCGGACGAAGTCCGTAAGCTTGCCAGCAACACGGCAGAGGCAACTGCTGAGATCTCTCGGGTTGTGGAGCGCAACCATGAATTGATCAATAACATAGACCAAGAGCTGGCATCCGTGTCAGGGATTGCTATGCACGGGCAAGAAAGCATCAACAATGTTTCCAATGGTCTTGAAGAAGTGCGTCAAGGAGTTGAGCAGTTCGTACAAATGGTAGAGGCCATGAAACCATCCTAATCTTTAATTTTATGGTTTAAGCGGTCTGAAGCTCTCTTTGAGTAGTGTCTTATTGCAAATGCTGACGGTGCTTGCGAGAAATAAATAAGCCGCTCGTCGAAGCGGCTTTAAAAAACTGTGGCGTCTCCACCAGGACTCGAACCTGGAATAGCCGCTTAGGAGGCGGCAGGTATATCCCGTTTACCTATGGAGACACTGGCGGCTAGTATACTGAATTCTCTTGGTGTCGCCAAGATAAGCTAGATATGTGGCTGATTTATAAGCAGTTATGGGTTTGTTAAGCGCGGCCTAAGGTGTGCTTGCTACTCACTGGGCGTGTGTTGCCGCTGGCGGTGTAGACTTTGTTTTTGCGGCTGTGGCCTTGGAGTGTTTCAAACATCACTTTATTGCGCTTTTGCAGGGTGCTGAGTATGCGGGCGTTAGTGAAGTTTTCTTTTTTACATTGCTCAAGAAGCTCGTTGCAGGCGTCGGCCATTTGTTTGACGTCGTCCATGGTGGCGGGTTGTTGGGCCAGCCAATCTTTGAAGACAAAGTCTGGAGCTTTGGCTTCTACCACACCGAATTTGATTAGCATTTTAGCGCGTTTTTGGTTAGCGGATTCGATGGTGTCGAGTAGGGATTTTTTTTCTGCGGCAAGTTGCAGGATGTCATCTGCTGTGGCGGTTGCAAGGGCGGAGCGCTCACGTGACAAAACCTCAAGCAGTTGCTCGAGGCTTTCTTTCATTTGTACAAACAGCGGGGCAAGCGGGATCATGGGGGCCAGTCGCTAATATTAGCTAAACAGGGCGTCCATAGACATCATGTTGCCAGCAAGCTTCTCAGTATCGATTTTGTACTCGCCTGCAGCAATGGCTTGTTTGATTTGCTCTACTTTGTCCATGTCGATGGCTGAACTCTCGGAGTCAGATCCTTTAGATTGCAGAGATTGAGCCACACTGCTAAGTTGCACTGTGTCTTCCGCTAGGGTTTCTTTGCTGTCTACAGATGAAGTAGACGCATTAGAAGAAGCGTTCGCTTCGTCTTTGGAAACTCGTTCGTTTTTGGTGGTTAGAGACGGTTGAGTACCGACTCCATTTAAGTTAATTGCCATGTTGCTTGCCTCCAGAAATTAGTCCGCTAACCCAGTTATCGGTTAAGCACAGCAAAACTTTAATAAAAAGTTCGAGTTTTTTAACTGAATTGAGCAAGTCGCTTATACGATCAATAGTTTACTAAAACCTCGCTGTCGCTGACAACTTTTCCGTACACAATTCGACCAGAACTGGTGTTTTCTACACGTATTTGTTGGCCTTGTACGCCATCTTCTAACGCGGTGCCATTCATTTTCACAATAATGCCGCCACTTTTAGCGGTTATGAGCACGCTACTGCCTTTTTTTACTAAGTTTGGCTTGTCAGTAAGTTGGTCGGTGATGAAGCTATTGATACGAATGTTGCGTGAGGCAATCAGGCCGTAGGGCGGGTTAGTGTCGGTATATAGGTGACCTCGCAAAGTGGATAAGTCGATTTCGCCTATATCTGTGTTACTTTTAGTGATGCGCTCTCCACGGGAGATGGGGGTGATGGCTTTAATGCCTTGAATGAAGATATGTTGCTCCACCGGTACGTAAGACTTCCAGAAAGGTTCCTCGCAGCTGATGGCGTAGGTGGTTCTACGGGTGGCTTCTGGACGTTGATTTTCTATGGTGATTTGCTCCGGTGAGCAATCAGGTAGGTAATTTAAAGCCACTTGGTTTTGTAGTTCAATGCTGATGCGAGCGTCCGGATAAATGGATTGTAGGCGCGGGTATTCTTCGTTTTTGATGAAGTGTTGGATTTGCGTTTCTATTTGTGACGCATGACTCCCAGTAGAAATAAAAAAGAGTAAGATGGTCAAAAGCTTGACTCGACCCATCGTAAATCTCCAGAGATGTGGACTTGGGTTAGTAAAAAAACAAAAATCACTCTATCATTTGGAGAGAGATTTTCATAACAATAGGGTTTCTCCCTTTTAATAGAGCGCATAATTTGAGGAGGCGTGTATGGCCGGAGTTCTCGAGAGTGTAAATCAGCGTACTCAACTCGTTGGAGAGAACCGTCTTGAGCTATTGCTATTCCGACTGAACGG
Organism: Rhodanobacter aciditrophus; assembly: GCF_042679525.1. Classification (GTDB taxonomy): domain Bacteria; phylum Pseudomonadota; class Gammaproteobacteria; order Pseudomonadales; family Marinomonadaceae; genus Marinomonas; species Marinomonas aciditrophus. Next base: position 308,695 of record NZ_JBHTMN010000014.1, on the reverse strand, counting down.
CAAGCAGATTTACGGTATCAACGTTTTCAAGGTAAAAGAAGTTCTGCAATGTCCCAAGCTGACCACTATGCCACACAGTAGTCCAGTCGTACGCGGGGTTGCTCACATTCGTGGTGGCACGATTCCTATTTTGGATTTGGGGTTGGCGACGGGAGCGAGCCCTATTGAGAACATTGAGCACTGCTTTGTCATCATTACGGAATACAACCGCCGCATTCAAGGGTTTTTGGTCCGTGGTGTAGAGCGTATCGTTAACATGAATTGGAGCGATATTCAGCCGCCACCAAAAGGCTTATCCAATGACAACTATTTGACTGCCGTATGTCAGGTAGACAAAGAGATGGTTGAAATCATCGATGTAGAGCAGATCCTTTCTGAGGTGGCTCCGACTCGTCAAAACATCACTGCGGGTATCGTAACGGATGATGTTCAAACTAACGCCCAGAACCATCATATCTTGATTGTAGACGATTCCTCTGTGGCTCGTAAGCAGATCAAGCGTTGTATGGAAGATGTAGGCTTTGCTACAACGGTGTTGTGTGATGGCAAAGAAGCCTTGGATTATTTGCAAGGCATGGTCGCTGATGGTGTGGATATTACCCGTGAGTTTTCCATGGTCATTTCTGATATCGAGATGCCGGAAATGGATGGCTACACTTTGACCACTGCTATCCGTAATGACAGTCGTCTGCAAGACTTGTTTATCTTGCTGCATACCTCTTTGAGTGGTGTGTTTAACGAAGCAATGGTTAAGAAGGTTGGTGCAGATGGTTTCTTGGCGAAGTTCCAGCCGGATGAACTTGCACGTATTGCAATCGAAACGGTTGAAGCACAGGCTGAAGCTTAAGTTTAGTTGAATTTGCTTGTGCACTAAGGAGTCTGGATGCAGAGCAGTACGAATACGATTTCTCCCGGCGGGTACGATCGATTTCGCAAATACTTGCAGAAAGAGAGCGGTATTTCATTAAGCGAAAATAAGCAGTATTTGGTGGCCAGTCGCTTAGGTAAGCTACTGGAGCGTGAGAAATTCACTAAAATTGAAATGTTGGTGGATGCATTGGAGCGTGGTGGGCGTTCGGCGAAGCTTCGGGAAGAAGTGATTAACGCCATGACGACCAACGAGACCTTGTGGTTTCGTGATACGCATCCATTCAAGATTTTGAAGGATGTGGTGTTGCCTGAGTTCTCTCAGCGCCCTGTACGTATCTGGTCTGCAGCGTCTTCTACTGGCCAAGAACCTTACTCAATTAGTATGGTGTTGGATGAATATAAGCAAATGAAACCCAGTGCTTTGAAAGCAGGGGAGCGTATTGTCGCTACGGACATTTGTACTAATATTTTGATGCACGCAAAACAAGGTGAGTACGACAGTTTGGCCATTGCTCGAGGGTTGAGCCCTGATAAGCAAAATCGCTATTTTGAGAAGCTGTCTGAAAGTACTTGGAAAGTGAAACCTGCGGTGGCTTCTCGGGTAGAGTTCCGTTATCTGAATTTGATTGATTCGTTCAGCTCATTGGGAAAGTTCGACATCATTTTCTGTCGCAATGTACTGATCTATTTTACTGCCGAAACTAAGGCCGATATCTTGAAGCGTATGCATGCCAGTTTGAATCCTGGAGGGTTTTTATTCCTTGGGGGGTCAGAGGCATTGAGCGGTATGTCTTCTTTGTTTGATATTGTTCAATGTCATCCGGGTATCGTTTACCGGGCTAAATAACATTTCTTAATTTAGGCTATGCTAAAACGGCAACTCGATTTTCGGGTTGCCGTTTTTTGTTTGCCGCCTCTTGCCGCTTAAGGGTAGCTTATTTTTCAAGTTACTGAAAAATAAGGAATTTATATTTGGCACTTATCTTGCTAAACAAGTTGTAAGTAATCAAATTTTACCAACGAGGATTTCATGGCTATCTCTTTTAACGACGCATTTGCTGGACACGATAAGACGCTACTGTTTCGCAGTGCTCGTGCTTCCGTGTTAGCAAATAACATCGCCAACGCAGATACGCCCCACTACAAAGCTCGTGACATCACGTTTGATTCCATGTTGGAAGCAGAGCGTAGCAGATTGGAATTGTCAGGTGATGATGATCAGCACATTGCTGCGAGCAGTTCTTTTTCAACAGGCAGTGATGAGATGCTTTACCGCAATCCAAGTCAGCCGTCTCTTGATGGTAATACGGTGGATATGCAGCGTGAGCAAGCGGAATTTGCCCAGAACTCGTTGCAATTTGATACAAGTTTTATGTTTTTGGATAGAAAAATCAGCGGCATGAAGAAAGCGCTTACCGGAGGTCAATAATAATGTCTTTAAGTAATATTTTTGCCATTTCTGGTTCTGCGATGAGTGCCCAAACGGTTCGCCTAAATACGGTGGCCAGTAACATCGCTAACGCTGACAGTGTGGCGAGTTCAGTTGACCAGACCTATCGTGCCCGCAAGCCTGTGTTTGAGCAGATGCTGACCCAAGAGATGCGTGAACGTGGCTGGAATGCCCAAGGCGGTGTTATGGAAAATGCATCCGGTATGGGCGTTCAGGTAGCCGGTATTATCGAGTCTGATGCGCCGCTTCAACCGCGCTATGAGCCTGATAGTCCGATGGCTAACGAAGAAGGTTATGTGTTCTATCCAAATGTGAATCCGGTGGAAGAAATGGCGGATATGATGTCTGCATCGCGCTCTTTCCAAACCAACGTTGAAATCATGAATTCTGCAAAAAGCATGATGCAGAAAATGTTGACCTTAGGCCAATCCTAAGGAGGTAGGTTATGTCAGACGTTTCTTCTAATTCCGCTTTATCGAGTCTGATTTCGCAATATGGTACAGACAGTGCCAAGGCGAAGGCAGGCGTTTCAGAGGATACAACCACATCCGGTCTAACGGACAGTTCGTCTGCGTTAGCGGATCAGGATGTCTTCTTGCAGCTGTATATTGAACAGTTGAAAAACCAAGACCCAACGTCACCTCAGGAAACCGGTGATATGGTGTCTCAAATGGCTCAGTTTAGCTCACTGGAACAGTTGACCAGTATGGCGGCACAGATGTCGAGTATGTCTGAGTCTTTGATTTCCAGTCAGGCGCTTACGGCTTCTACTTTGGTGGGCTCTTATGTGTACGTTGACCAGGAAACTGCATCTGTGGTGGATGGTAGCTCAACTTACGTTAAAACGTCTTTCACGGATGATTCTGTCTCCAATACGCTGAAGATCTATAATAGTTCTGGTGAGTTGGTGGATTCGGTGTCTCTTACGGATGAAGAGTACGTTTGGGATGGCACAGACGCTGAGGGCAATGTGGTGGATGATGGTACTTATACCTTCATAGCAACCTCTACCAACAGTGATGGTGAGGTGACACAGCTGACGACACAGATTCCAGCACGCATTAATGGGGTGACCATTAACGGTGAAGATGGCACGACGTTAAACGTTGCAGATTATGGCAAGCTGGCTCTCACTGACGAGCTAGAGATTTTAGGTTAACGAGGGAATAATTATGGGTTTTAATACAGCACTTTCTGGTATCAAAGCGTCAGCTGATTTCCTCAGCACGACCGGTAATAACATTGCAAACTCTGACACCACTGGCTTCAAGAAATCTCGTATCGAGTTTGGTGACTTGTACAACACGAGTGTCATTGGCGCTGGTAGTAGTAACACTATTGGTAGTGGTGTGAGCGTGAATAACATCGCTCAAGAGTTTTCTTCCGGTAACATTGCTTACACAGATAACAACCTAGATTTGGCCATTGATGGCACAGGTTTCTTCGTCCTAGATGTGGGCGGCACCCAGGCTTACACCCGTGCAGGTGACTTTAAACTGGATGAAGAAGGTTACTTGGTCACTAATGACGGCGCCTATGTTCAGGGGTATAACGCTGTCAATGGCGTGATTGGTGGTTTCTTAGAAAACCTTGTGGTGCCAACAGAGCGTATTGCACCTGAGGCCACCAGTGAATTGACCATTGAAACTAACTTGAACTCTGAAGCGGATGACATTCCTGCGTATGTTTCTTCTACGTTTGATCCATCTGATCCAGATACTTACACCTACACTCAAACTCAGAATGTGACAGATACGGCGGGTGATCAGCATGTGGTGACCTTGTACTATGCGAAATCTGAGTCGCCAAATACTTACCAGGTATACGCAACCGTTGATGGTGATACCACAGATGCGGCGGGTAATGATTGGTTATCTGACTACTTTGTGACCTTCGATGATGAAGCAGGTACAACAAACGGTAGTGGCAGTTACGAAGCCATTTATTCAGGCACTACTGAGCCTGATGTGGGTGACCTAAGTACTTTTGTTAACTTGGCGATCAATGGTGTGGACGAAGATGGTGATACCGTGGCCTTAACATTGGACCCATCGGTAAATGGTACCTTAACGACTCCAGCAAGCTATGCGCGTCGTGACTTTGATCCAACGGATCCTGAGACCTACACCTACGGTAACACGAATACAGTTTACGATGCTCTGGGTGAGTCCCATACCATTGGTTACTACTTTATCAAGCAAGGTGAAGATAATACTTGGGAAATTAAGATTACGGTTGATGGAGAGACCACTAACGCTAATGGCGATCCATTCCTAGAAGAAGATACCAATGTGACCTTTGATTCTGAAGGTAACATCTCTGGTACTTATGTGGGTTACTCTCCATACGCGGTAGCAAACCCAACCCAATTGAGTATTACTGGATGGGATCCAACCGATGCGTTTGCAGAGCTGGAAATTGACTTGGGGGCTTCTACTCAGTACGCCCTGACAAGCTCGGATACCTTTAGTCAAAATGGTTTTGCGGCAGGTGAGTTGCAGGGTGTGAGTTTTGATGACAATGGTTTCTTGATTGCCAGCTACACTAACCAACAAACGGCAGTACTTGGGCAAATCGCTCTAGCTGCTTTTGATAACGTGGATGGTTTAACGCCAGCAGGTGATACGGCGTGGGTGGCAAGCTCTGACTCTGGAGCGGCAAATGTCGGCAAGCCGAATACGGGGACCTTTGGCAGTATTCAAGGGGGCGCGTTAGAGGAATCGAACGTAGACTTGACGGAAGAGCTGGTGGCCTTGATTGAGGCTCAGCGTAACTATCAGGCTAACAGTAAGACGCTAGAGACCGAGAATACCGTGACACAGACGATTATTAACCTTCGTTAATCGCTAAAAATATTGGATTTAAAAGCCCAGCTTATGCTGGGCTTTTTTGTGTTTGCTGTGTGGTTTGAAGTTGGCACGCTATTTGTTTATAGAAAGGTTAACGACAGTATTTTTATTAAGGGTGATGTATGGATAGAGCATTGTATTTAGCCATGTCTGGGGGGACTCAAGTCATGGATGCTCAAGGTATTCACGCCAATAACTTAGCGAACGTTGCGACCACAGGGTTTAGAGCGGATTTCGAGCAAGCTCGTTCTATGCAGGTAAACGGTCAGCACTATCCATCACGTGTTTACGCTATGACGGAAAACCCAGGTACTCGTTATGATTTAGGGGCGTTACAACAAACCGGACGAGACATGGATATCGCCATCCAAGGCGATGGTTTTATTGCAACCCTTGATGGCTTAGGGCGTGAGGTGTATTCCCGCGCTGGGGATCTTCAGCTGACGGCTGCGGGCCAGCTTGTGACAGGCACAGGTTTGCCTGTGATGGGAATTGATGGTCCTATTTTTTTGCCGCCTCTAGACTCACTTTCTATTAGCGAAGACGGCATGATTTCTATCATTCCTCAGGGTGGCGATGGCACTCAAATTACCGCATTGAATCGACTGAAGCTGGTGTCTGCGGAGCCAGAGCAATTGGTGAAGGATTCCGATGGCCTGCTGCGTACTCGTAATGGCGAAGAGTTGCCTCAAGACAATAATGTAAGGGTGTTATCTGGGTTCCTTGAAAGCAGTAATGTGAATGCGGTGGAAGAGATGACACAGATTATGGCGCTCGCCCGTCGTTTCGAAATGAATATCAAGGTAATGGATACGGTTCGCACCAACGAAGATGCGTCCGCTAGGATTTTACAGCGTAATGCCTAATAGGGATTACGACAGCTTTTTTGTAAGGGGATAATTATGCATTCTGCACTATGGGTCGCTAAGACTGGTTTGTCTGCTATGGACAGACAGTTGTCTGTGATTTCAAACAACCTTGCCAACGTTTCTACCACCGCTTTCAAGAAAGATCGTGCGGTATTTGAAAATCTGATGTATCAAACTTTGCGTGCGCCAGGTGGCTTGTCTGCTCAAAACACTGAGTTGCCTTCTGGTTTGCAGATCGGTGCGGGTGTGCGTGTAACAGGGACGCAAAAAAACTTTTCTGAAGGGGATTACAATGTCACTGATCGTCAGCTTGATGTGGCGATCCAAGGGGCGGGCTTTTTTCAAATCCTGCAGCCAGATGGCTCTATTGCTTATACCCGTGACGGCTCATTTCAATTAAACAGTGATGGGGATATTGTGGATTCTAGCGGTATGTTGTTGGAACCGAATATTACGATTGATCCCGATGTCGTAGAGATCACTATTGGCGATGATGGTGTTGTCTCTGTGCTGCGTGCTGGTGAAACGGATACAGAAGAAGTGGGCGCGATTAACACGGTCAACTTTATTAACCCGGCAGGTCTTAATTTCTTGGGTGGCAACTTGTATCAGCAAACCACTGCCAGTGGTGATCCTATTGTGGGTGTGCCTGGGGAAGATGGGTTAGGTTCTGTGAGCCAGGGGATGCTGGAGGCGTCAAACGTTAACTCGATTGAAGAGTTGGTGAATATGATTACTACCCAGCGTGCCTATGAAATGAACTCCAAGGTCATTTCTACGGCAGATGGTATGTTGAGCTTTGTGAATCAGCAACTTTAAAGGTATTAGTTATGCGTTATCTTCTTGTTTTGTTGCCGTGTGTGTTAGTTGGGTGTGCTTCCGTAGAACAAACACCAGTTTCGGATGAGCCCTACTATGCGCCAGTGATACAGCCAACCATGCAGTATTCTCAAAATACCGAAGGCGGTATTTATCAAACGGGCATGGGAGATGTATTCTTTGGTGATAAAAAGGCAAGAAGAGTAGGGGATGTGCTAACTGTTACTTTGTCTGAAAGTACCAGTTCTACCAAATCCAACGCTGCGAATGTGACCAAGTCATCGTCATCCACTATTCAGAACCCAACGATTTTGGGCGTACCTATTGGTTTGGATACGGAACTTCCTGGGATGAATAGCGACTTTGCTGGCAGTGCAGATGCCAACCAAAGTAACAGTCTGACAGGGAGCATTACTGTGACCGTTTATGAGGTTTACCCTAATGGGTTGCTGGCGGTGCGCGGTGAAAAATGGATTACCTTAAACCGCGGTCAAGAGTACATCCGCTTGTCTGGTTTAGTGCGTGAAGAAGACATCGGCTCTGACAATACGGTGGAGTCTATCCGTTTGGCGGATGCGCGTATTGCTTACTCTGGTACGGGCGAATTAGCCGCTGGCAGTGAGCAAGGCTGGTTAACCCGTATCGTTAACTCCAGTTGGTTACCATTTTAAGGTGCATGATCGATGAAGATTAAATCCTGTTTGGCTTTTGTGGTATTGCTTAGCGTGGCTTCCAGTGCTTTTGCAGAGCGCTTAAAGGATATTGCCAGTGTGGCAGGTGTGCGTGATAACCAGTTGTTTGGTTATGGTTTAGTGATCGGTCTAAATGGTACAGGTGATGATACGGATTTCACCAACCAAAGCTTTATTAGTATGTTGAACCAATTCGGCATTACCTTGCCGGATGGGGCCAGTACTGACGCGGACAACGTGGCGGCTGTGTCATTGACGGCAACCTTGCCACCTTTTTCAAAGCCTGGTCAGGCGATTGATGTCACCGTGTCTTCATTAGGGAATGCCAGCAGCTTGCGTGGCGGTACCTTGTTGCTGTCTGCTCTGAAAGGGGCGGATGGTCAGGTCTATGCTATTGCTCAAGGGAACTTGGTTGTGGGTGGATTAGGTACTAATGGTAACGATGGCTCCCGTCAGGCGGTTACTATCCCAACAGTTGGGCGTATTCCTAACGGTGCGACGGTAGAAAAAGCGGTTGCGAACAGCTTTAACCGTGGTGATACCCTTACATTTAATTTAAATCGCCCGGACTTTACCACGGCCAAGCAAGTGGTAGACACGATTAATGGTTTACTAGGGCCTGGGGTTGCCCAGTCACTGGATGCGACTTCTATTCGTGTGACGGCTCCACGTGATCCATCTCAGCGGGTTACTTTCCTATCCGTACTTGAGAATCTAGAGGTTGAATTAGGTCGTGAGCGGGCGAAGATTATTGTGAACTCGCGTACAGGTACCATTATTATTGGTCAGAATGTCACTGTGTCTCCTGCTGCGGTGACCCACGGCAGTTTGACTGTGACCATTATGGCGAATCCAGAGATTGGTCAGCCGGATTTGCCAAATGGGCAGCCCACTTTAGCGCCTCGTCAGGAAATTCAAACGGATGAGGACAGCGGACATATGTTTGTCTTTAACCCTGGTGCTTCACTTAATGATATTGTGAGAGCGGTTAACCAAGTAGGTGCTGCGCCAGGGGATGTGATGGCCATTTTAGAAGGCTTGAAACAGGCCGGTGCCTTGAACGCTGATGTGGTTGTGATTTAGGTTATCTTATGAGCCGGATAGACAATAATACCTTTTTCGCGGATTTTAACTCCCTCGCTAATTTGAAAACTCAGGCTCAAAAAGATCCTGATGCCGCGTTAAAGAAAGTTGCGCAAGAGTTCGAGGCAATTTTCATTAATATGCTATTTAAGAATATGCGTAGCGCCAATGAAACCATCGGTGGTGGTCTATTCGATAGCTCTCAAACTAAGCAATACACTGAAATGATGGATTCTCAGATGGCCCAGTCATTGGCTGGATCCGGGGGGATTGGCTTGGCTGATGCTTTGGTGCGGCAATTCCAAGGAAAGGGAAGTGGCAATAATAGTCCTGCCGATGCTCAAGAATCTGAAGCTGATTTCCTAACACGTCTGTCCACCTTAGATACGTCTCATATTCAAGCGGTGGCTAAAAAAGCCGCCCAAGAGTTAGCGGGGAATGTGTCCTTAGATAGCTCTTCTGAGACGGCCACATTAAGCGTTGATGATGTGGTGTTTTCTTCCCCTGATAGCTTTGTGGCGTCACTTTGGCCCCATGCCCAAAAAGCAGGTGAGCAGTTAGGGGTGGACCCGAAAGCCATCTTGGCACAGGCCGCCTTGGAAACAGGCTGGGGTAAGTACCCTATGGCTAAGGATGATGGCTCTCCAAGTTATAACATGTTTGGCATTAAGGCCGATCATCGTTGGGGAGGTGATCGAGCTTTGGTCAATACTTTGGAATTTCGTGGCGGCATTCCTAAACAAGAAAAAGCCTCATTCCGTGCCTACGATTCTTTTGCAGAAAGCTTTGCCGACTATGCGCAATTTTTGCAGTCCGGTGATCGGTATAAAAATGCCTTACAAGTCGGTGGCGATGCGGCAAGCTTTGCCGCTTCTTTGCAGCAAAGCGGCTATGCGACCGATCCTCAGTATGCTGAGAAAATCACTAATATCCTTTCTAGTAAATGGTTCAAATCCCTGTAAAACAATGGTTTAAGGGATATTTTGAACACCCTCTTGTAGGGCAGATCTGTACTTATTTTAAGTTGGTAAAGTAATTGCATTATCTGACGATAACAGAAGGGTAAGCCCTTCAGCTTTTTAGTTTTCACGAGGTTAGCGGAATGAGTTCCAGTCTTTATTCAATCGGTTTGTCAGGTTTGCAGTCGAGCACGGCACGCATCTCTACGACGGGTCAAAATACCGCTAACGTCGATACGGAAGGCTATAGCCGTCAATCTACTTCAACGGTGAGTGTTTCCGGTGGTGGTGTCCGTATTCAGGATACTGAGCGAGTGGTTAATCAGTATATTAACCAGCAACTTTGGTCAGATACCTCTACTTATAACTATTACGAAAGCTACCACTCCATGATGTCGAGTTTTGACGCCATCTTTGGGGAGGAGAGCGTTTCGATCTCGACTTATGTGGACAATGCCTTTAGTGCATTGCAAACAGCAAACAGCGACCCAACAGACAGTGCCGCTCGATCTAACGCTTATGCAAACTTAGATGAGTTGGTGGCTCAATATAATGAGCTGGCGGATTATATTTCGACCCAGAAAAATCTGGCTAACGAAGAAATCAACGATAGCATAGATACGATCAATAATTTGACGTCCCAGATCTCTGATCTGAACAGCCAGATCTACAAGTTGGAATCCTCTACGGGATCGACAGCTAATGAGCTCCGTGACACCCAAGAGCAATTAGTGAAAGAGCTGTCTGAGTACCTGGATGTCAAAGTGAAGTATGATGACAATGATTTGATGACAGTTAACTTGGCGTCAGGTCAGCCCCTTGTCTTACAAGGCAGTAGCAATGAGCTACGCTTATCATCTGACTCGAGTAATCCAGACAATGAACTAAGCATTAGTTTAGATTTTGGTAAATACGATGTTGGGGTGACTTCGGAAGATTTGGGGGGATCAGTGGGGGGCTTGATTTCCTTTAGGAATGAATTCGTAACCAGTGCCGAGCGCATGTTAGGTCAACAAGCTTTGGTTCTAGCTGACACCATGAACACCCAAAACCAGTTAGGCTTAGATGCAGATGGTGGTTATGGCATTAATTTGTTTTCCACCGGAGCAATTAATGTTACCCCTAACGCTAATAACAGCGATTCAGACCTGACCATTTCTGCACAGGTGACGTCAGGCTCCTCTGGGGATGTGACCACAGACACTTATGAAGTAGTCATGACGTCTGCCACGGCGTTTAAAGTGGTGACATACGATGTGTCTGGCAATATTACCGGTGAATCTGACAATGTGGATATTACTGGCAATACTGGACAGCCTTATGAAGTAGAGGGTTTAGGGGTGTCTATTACCCTTGATCCTGCGTCGTCATATGCATCAGGAGATAAATTTCAGTTTATTCCAACTAAGAATGCAGCATCGACTTTGGATCTGTCTGCTCGCTCTGGTGATGATTTAGCGTTGGCTGCGCCCATTGCGGTGTCTAGCAGTTCGTCTAATCTTTCTGATGTGGAAATAGCCATTTCCTCTATTACGAATACAGACCCGTCTTCGTCGGCTTTTGCCCAATCGGGAGGTTTGTATCCATCCGCACCTCAGACGTTAAATTTTACTGCCAGCGATGAGATGGAAGTGTTGGATGCTAACGGTAATGTGTTGGCAACTGTTACGGGTATTACTGATTATTCTAATCTGTTAGAGCAAGCAGGCTTAGCAGATGATGCAGGGTTTGATATTAGTTTGGACGGTACACCCACTGCAGGGGATACCTTCTCCATGAGCTTTAACGACTCTGGTGAGGCGGATAACTATAATGGTTTATTGTTAGCGAACCTGCAAAACGCTTCGACGGTAGGAGGCACACAAACTTACAGTGAAGCCTTTACGTCTTTAGTCACTGAAGTGGGGAGCTTGACGGCTTCTTTATCGACGAATGCGGATTCCAGTGAAGTCATTATGAATCGTTCGGAAGCGGCACGAGATGAGATTTCTGCTGTCAGCTTGGATGAAGAAGCCGTGAACTTGTTGCGTTACCAACAATCTTATACTGCCTCTGCTCAGATACTGACAGCGGCTCAAAGTACATTTGCAACGCTTATCAGTGCGTTGGGGTAGGTTATTATGCGAGTTACTAGTAATTTAATTTACAACCAGTCCATGCAGTCGATGGCCAAAGCCAATGAGCGCTTATTAAAAGTTCAAGAGCGTATCGCAGAGCAGTCAGATATTGTTCGCCCAAGCGATGACCCTAGTGGCGCTGGTCAGGTTATGCGATTGCAGGCTGATACTAAGTTGTTGGAACAGTACGAAGACAATATGACCTTGGCGACCAACTCTTTGGAGTATGAGTCTGTCGCACTGGAAAGCTTGAATGATGTGTTAGATGAAATAAATGTGCTGATGATCCAGGCGGAAAACGGCGCAAATTCTCAAGATGATCTTGATTCCATAGCGGGTGAAATTGAGAGCCTGGTTACTGCTGCAGCAGATCTAATGAACTCTAAGGATTCCAATGGTCAGTATGTATTCGCTGGTACTGACTCGAGCAGCCCCGCTTTCGAAAAAGATGCGACGGGTAAATATGTGTATTCGGGTAACGAAGCACAGAAAAACATGCAAATCTCCGAAACCATCAGTGTGGCCACCAATGACTCCGGTAAAAAAGTATTTGAGGACGTTTGGACGCGCAATACTTTCACTGCCAATGTAACAGCCGGCACTGCAACCTTATCTTTTGCAGTGTCGGATCAGGATGCCTATGATGATTTCGTTGCGAACAACTTCAGTGCTGTCGACGCGACATTGAATGACTTTACACTGACAACCGCAGCCGGTGCCCCTGATCAATTTGAATTGACCGATAGCAGTGGCAACGTTTTGGCCAGTGGCGATTATGAGTCAGGTAATGCGATTACGGTAAACGGTATGTCTTTCACACTCACTGGTGCTGTGGGTAGCACCGTTGATGTGACGATTGATACGCCTGAGCGCGATAATGTACTAAACCAAATCATGGGGGCTGTAGCCGCATTAAAAGATACATCTTTAACAGATGCGGAGCGTGATGCAGCTATGTTGGATGCTTCTAAAAGCATTTCTAATACTCAAGTCAGCATTGGTACAGCATCTTCGCGGGTGGGGGCAAGCTTAAATACTATTTCCAGCCGTACTGAATTTAACTCGTCGAAACAGATCTATAATGCCACAGCCCAAGAGAACATCGGTGGCTTGGATGTGTATGAGGCGACAACTCAGTTAGAGCTTACTGAGTCTGCTCTATCGGCCTCACAATTGTTGTTCACACGGTTGAGTGGCTTATCCCTGTTTAATTCGTTATAGATTAAGGGTATTTGATGGCGAAGTTTGATGTAACGAATCTGTTTGGTGTAGACATCGGCTTTGCCTATTTTAATGTCATTGAGCTGATAGACGCCTTGGGCATTAAAAATGATGTACTCAAGAGCAAGCGTGTTGCCAGTTTAATTAAACAACACAGTGCAAAGCATCACATAGTAACCATCGCCATCCGCCAAGTGACCTTGGCAGAACTTAAACCCATTCTTAACAGTAAATTCTTACCCTTTGACCCTTACTTTCAAGTGGGGGATATGCATACCGCTGAGCGTGAGCGATTGTATGAAGCGGAAGAAAAGCTGCTGTTTATTTGTTGGTCCCTAGCCACCGGTAAATCCATCAAAGGCTTGAAGCGCCTTAAACCAGATTTTAACACCCGTGATTGGCGTGAAATGTATGTTGCGGGGCGCAGTCTGTATCAATTGTTTCGTCAGATTCTGAACGATAATACTCGCGAGTATGTGTTGGACTATAAGCAAGGCAACGTGGATGAAGATGGTCGTGTGAATCAACCTGCTTCTGTCTCTGTACCCCCAACACCGCACGGGGGTATTTCAGAGGCAACTTCTTCGGCGACTGGGGTGATTGCTCGGCCTGATCGAGCCCTCTCTATCGAGCCAACGCCATACACAAAAGAAATCCCGGTAGCGCTTCGCTTGATGACCCAGGGCACGGCTTTGATTCAGGAGCAAGTGGCCCTGTTACAGACTGGCAAAGCCCTAGACTACCCCAAATTAAGTGGTTTTGTGCAAAAGCTGATTGCTAGCCATGAGCGTAACCCCTATGCCTTATTGTCATTGCGACACAACAAATCTGAAGACGCTTATTTAGCACAGCATACCTTGGGGTGTGCTGTGCTGGCCTGTCATTTGGCTAAAGGGCTTGAGTTAGAGCCTCGTTATGTTGAAGTGATTAGTATCGCTGCTTTGCTGTTTGATATTGGTCGCTTCAAATTACCTGCTCCCATTGTTAACAAAGCAGGGAAGTTGTCTGAAGCAGAGTACTCCTTAATGCGCAAGCATGTGCACTTTGGTGAGGGCTTGTTACAAGTGACGCCCTCAATCCCAAAAGTGGTGTATCAAATGCTTTGGGATCACCATGAAAGAGTTGATGGCTCTGGCTATCCGAATGGTAAAGAAGGAGATGAGATCAGTGTTTATGGCAAAATAGGCGCAATTGTTGATGCCTATGACTCCATGACCTCAGAGCAGCCTTTTAAGCACTCCATTACGCCAAGTGGTGCCTTGCGTAAAATGTCTAAAGAATCTGGCTTGGCCTTTGATAAGAAGCTTCTTGAACTTTTCATCAAAAGCTTGGGAAGTGTTCCTGTTGGCTCTTGTGTAGAGCTTTCTAATGGCCGCTTAGGTTTTGTGCTGACCCTGAACAAACAGCTTAAACCTTCACTTGTTAGGCAAGTCTATAGCTTACCTACTAAGACCTTTATACCTGCTGCGGACATTCCTGTGGACCGCAATGAAGATGTGTCAATTTCTAAAATTATCCTGCCATCCGACTACGACCTTAGATTTGTCGATCATATTAGTTAAATTTAGCTAAAGAATCGTCTCTCCTGCCGATAAAAGTACTGTAAGCAAGTTGTGTTATTGGGTTCCAAAAAAGTTAAAAAAAATTGAAAAATTTATTAAAGCTTTTTCACAACCAGACGATAACTTAACTAAGCAAGGCGCAACCAAATAATCAATTAAATCAAAAGGTTGCCTAAGAAATTTTACGTTCTAGGAGAAATTATCATGGCTCTTTATGTAAACACTAATACGTCTTCATTGAATGCTCAAAACAACCTAATGAAGTCAGGTAGCACACTTGATACAGCGTACCAACGTCTGTCTTCAGGCTTGCGCATCAACTCTGCTGCAGACGATGCTGCGGGTCTACAAATTTCTAACCGTTTGACCTCACAAATCAACGGTTTGAACCAGGCTGTTCGTAACGCGAACGACGGTATCTCTCTAGCACAGACTGCTGAAGGTGCCTTGGATGAAACCACAAGTATGCTACAGCGTATGCGTACTCTAGCTATTCAGTCTGCTAACGGTTCGAACACTGATGAAGACCGTGTTGCACTGCAACAAGAGATGGCTCAGCTTTCAGAAGAAATTAACCGAGTGGCTGATACAACTACTTTTGGTGGTCAGAACCTACTAGATGGCTCTTACTCAGGTACTTTCCAAGTGGGTGCGGATGCAAACCAAACGATTTCATTTTCTTTGAGTTCATCTAACTCATCGGGTACTGCTGGTGCCGGTTTTGCTGTATCAGGTATGAACTCTGCTGGTTTAGCTGCGACAGATTTGTCTATTTCTTCAGCGGACAATGCTCAGAGTATGATTTCTATTCTCGATGGTATGATTGCTGCGGTGGACTCTAAGCGGGCCGAGTTGGGTGCGGTGCAAAACCGTTTTAGCTCAACAATTAACAACTTAAGCAACATTTCTGAAAACGTGTCTGCTGCCCGTTCACGTATTCGTGACACAGATTTCGCTGAAGAGACTGCTTCTTTAACGAGCGCTCAGATCCTACAGCAAGCTAGCTCAACTATCTTGGCTCAGGCAAACCAGCGTCCTCAAACAGCCTTGTCTTTACTAGGAGGCTAGGCATAAAAAAAGAGCGGCTGATCAGGCCGCTCATTACGAAGCAAATTTCGAATGCCGGAGGCAAGAGGTTTGGCGAAGGCATTCGAAACCTTTCTCGCTTCTTTCTCCTAGAAGTGATTTTAAGCCAAGTGTTAGCGCACTTGGCTTTTTTTGGCGAAGACTTGGCGGTCTTCGCTCTTTATTTGTACAGCAAACCACGTGCCAAATTTTTAAATCATCAGTATCGATAGAATTTCAAGGAAAGGTCATTGAAAGGGCATATTTGCGCTTTTTTTACGGCGGTAGAAGAAAAAATAAAAATAAAAAAACTTGTTTGATAACAATAGATTGCCGTATCTGGCGGAGAAATATTGCCGCTAAAGGAAAAAAAATTCAAAAAAAGCCTAAAGCTTTCGTAAAGGACGCCGTTACCTACAACAAGAGGTTTATGGTGCAAATGAGATTTGGCGATCTCGGCACTCATTAGAGGTTCTGCTTGGCGGCAGGCCACAAAGGCGAAACTAGGAGGCTATTATGGCTTTATATGTAAATACTAATACATCATCGTTGAACGCTCAGAACAACTTGATGAAATCAGGTTCCACACTTGATACAGCTTACCAGCGCTTGTCTTCTGGCTTGCGTATCAACTCTGCGGCAGATGATGCAGCGGGTCTTCAAATTTCTAACCGTTTGACTTCTCAGATCAACGGTTTGAACCAAGCAGTTCGTAACGCGAACGACGGTATTTCCTTGGCGCAAACAGCTGAAGGTGCCTTAGACGAAACGACAAGTATGCTTCAGCGTATGCGTACCCTTGCAGTTCAGTCTGCCAACGGTTCCAACACTGATGAAGACCGTGTTGCACTGCAACAAGAGATTGCACAGCTTGGCGAGGAGATCAACCGTGTAGCATCCGATACTACTTTCGGTGGACAAAACCTACTGGATGGTTCTTACTCAGGTACTTTCCAAGTGGGCGCGGATGCGAACCAAACGATTTCATTCTCTTTGAGTTCATCTAACTCATCGGGTACTGCTGGTGCCGGTTTTACTGTATCAGGTATGAACTCTGCTGGTTTGGCTGCTACAGGTTTATCAATCTCTTCTTCTGACAATGCTCAAAGTATGATTTCTATCATCGATGGCATGATTGCTGCGGTTGACTCTAAGCGTGCTGAGTTGGGTGCGGTGCAAAACCGTTTCAGCTCTACTATTAACAACTTGAGCAACATCTCTGAAAACGTATCGGCTGCCCGTTCACGTATTCGTGATACAGACTTCGCCGAAGAAACTGCAGCCTTGACCAGCGCTCAGATCTTGCAACAGGCAAGTTCCTCTATTCTAGCCCAGGCTAACCAGCGTCCTCAAACTGCGCTATCCTTACTAGGTTAATATTGAGTAATGCCAAAAAGCTGGAGTATTACTCCAGCTTTTTTGTTTTGGGAGAGTACCCATGTCAATTAATTCCGATTTTTCAAAGTTATCTGTGACACCTCTGCAAACCGGCCAGGGGAATCAGCTGAGTGAGCAAGAATTTGTGAAAGAAAAGCAAATGGAAGCTCAAGTTGTACAGCAAACGGCCGATAGCAATCCTATGGACACAGGGTCTGAGAATGGCAGTGATCTTGCAAGCTCTAAGCAAGAGGCCGTCGACGAGCCAAAGGTTGAAGAAGTTAATGTCAAAATGCGACAGCTCAGTTTAGGGGTGTCATTTGAGTTAACAGACGAGTCCGAAAACATAGTTAAAGTGATTGATCAAGAAACTGGCGATTTGGTTCGTCAAATTCCTTCGGAAGAATTCTTGAAAATGTCTGATCGTCTTGATGAGATATTTGGTGAATTAAATAGCCTAAAAGGGAACCTGATCAATAGCGAAGTTTAAGTTAGCTCTTTGCTTATGAGCTAAGGGAGAAAAGTATGTCAGTTACATCACTTGGTGTTGGTTCTGGTCTAGACCTTGAAACCCTCGTAGAGAATATGATCTCGGTGCAGCGAGACACTAAGGTTAGCGCATACGAAGATAAAATCAGTGACTACGAATCAGAAGTTTCTGCCTACGGTGCGATAAAATCCGCATTAGAAAAGTTTGAAACCTCCGTCGAAACCCTTGCAGACAGTGATCTATTCACTGGTCGTACTGCTACCCTTACCCAGCCAACCAGCGGCGATATCATTTCAGTTGAGGCTGACAGTGATGCGTCTAATGGCTCCTACAATATCTCTGTTTCCCAATTGGCCCAAGGCAGTCGAAGTGTGTCCGCGGCAGGCTTATTTAGCACCTCTGATGATGTAGTCAGCAGTGTTGGTGGTGATTTAACTTTCACCGCTGGAGACGAAACCTTCACCATTAGCGTTGCGGCTGGTACGACTCTTTCTGAGCTTCGCGAACAAATCAATGATGATGAGAATAACTTTGGTGTGTCCGCTAACTTAGTAGATGACGGCTCAGGTAACGTTTATTTGACGCTAAATTCTGATGTGACAGGTGATGGCAATGATTTGGTCGTTACCAATACGGACGAATCTTTAGACAGCGTGTCTTCTGTGGCGACGGGGGCTGGTACCGCAGGGTTAAGTATTGCTGCGGATGATGCTGCTCAGGATGCAGTGATCGATGTGGATGGTATTGAAATTCGCAGCGACACTAATACCTTTGAGGGAGCTGTTTCAGGTTTAACGATCAAAACCTTGGCGGTGTCTGAAACGGACGCGAATGGTGATCCAGAAGCGGCTACAGCAACGGTAGATTACGACACTGAAACCGTTCAAGAAACCCTAGAAGGTTTTGTCTCAGCATATAACTCATTGCTCTCTGTCTTCGATACTTATACAGATTCGGATGCCATATTAAATGGCAGCAGCTTGGTTCGGGGACTTGAAGGTACCTTGAATAGCGATTTGATGACCATTTTTGATGATGCAGGCTCCTTAAGTACCATCTTTGATCTCGGTATTGAAATGGCCGATGATGGCACCTTATCTTTAGATAGCACTGCTTTCGCAGATGCTATGGAGGAAAGCTACGATGATGTGGTATCGCTTTTCTCTGGTGATACGGGGTTGGCCAGTATCATGGAAGACATGTTGAGTAATTACACTGGCTCAAGTGGCCTGTTGAAAGACATGGTTGATACGTCACAAGCTTCTGCGGATAAAACAGAAGAGTCATTGGAGAATTTCGAATATCGCATGGAGCTTTACGAAGAGCAATTACGTGCTCGATTTACGACATTGGATACGCTCTTGGCGAACTTGAGTTCCAATGGTGACTACTTGTTAACTCAGCTAAGCAGCTTAAGCAGTAGCTAATTAAGGCTCGTTGTAACATAAGAGGTTGATATGTACGCGAATAAAGGCATTCAGGCCTACAAAAAAGACTCACTTAAGTCTGATCTGGCGTCAGCAGACCCCCATCGAATTATTCAGTTGTTAATGCAAGGGGCTTTAGAGCGTTTGGCTCTTGGCAAAGGGCATATTGAGCGTCGAGATATGGCTGCCAAAGCGGCTACTCTTACGCGAGTGGTTGAAATTATTAACGCCCTGCGTGATGCGCTGGATCGTGATGCCAATCCTGAATTAGTTGATAATCTGGACTCATTGTATTCCTACATGATTGAACAGGTGAACGAGGCCAGTGCCCAACAAGACACCTCAAAGCTAGATTTAGTAATGAGACTTATGCTTGAGATTAAAGGGGCATGGGACCAGATTAGTGATGTAGCCAAGCAGGAAGCGGCACAAGCTCATGCCTAATGCCTTAAAAGATATTGAAAGCAGTGATATAGATGTGCTGGCTTTGGTGCCATATCTTGAAAAAGCGATTGCTGAAAAAGATATAGAGTCACTGCAAAAGATAGATCTTGGTCTACGGAAAATGATTCAATCGGGGGAGGTGTCACAACAAAAAGTGGCATCCCAAGCGGATGAATATCGCCATCTATATGAGCTAATTCGTCAGTCAGAAGCAGTTGTTAAATCCGAAAGAGCTGCTTTAAAAAAAGAACAATCTCATTTAATGAAAAAGAGAAAAGGCTCAAAAGGCTATTCAGAAATAGGGAAGCTGTAATGCAGGAAGATACCCTTGGCTTTAAAGTTGATGAAACTATTATCGAGAGACTGAAGCAGGGCAAGGAAAGGCTGGTTGATAATGATGATATATTTTCGGCCCAGTACAGCAAAAATATGGAAGTATTAAAGCATTACTTCCCTGATATTCACAAAGAAATGTTGGCCTACGAACCTAGCAATAAAAATATATTTTTAGAGCGAGACGGTGCTTTAAATCTTTATTTTCCAGATACAGGTTACACTCTTTTTTCGGAAGAACCCTTCACTCAAATCGACCAGAAATATCGACTTTTTCGAGAAAAACCAGCACGAACTGTTATAAATGTTGAGGCAAATCGAAAAAAACAATCTCGCCACGAATACTATCTTAGCCTTGTTCAAGAAAAGAAGATTGAAAAGAAAAAAGATTTAGCTTCCTATTCTGGGTTGCCTGATTTTATTGGTGGAGTAATTCTTTTTGGCTTTGATTTTGGCTATCAGTTGATTCGTATTCTTGATGAACATCATGTGAATCACATCTACATTTACGAAGAGAATATTGATCTGTTTTATTATTCGCTTTTTGCTATTGATTGGCAGTGGGTAGTAACGGAGATGGAAGCGCGTGATAGTACATTGCATTTCTTTCTCGGACTAGATGAAAAGAGTTTTACCAATAAATATTTAAGTGATATTCGCTACAATGGAATGTACATGGCAGCCCATACCTTCCTGTATATGGGTTACAGTCGTGAGCACATTAAATCAGTGCTCGATGAGTTCCATGACCAGTACTCCCGCCAAGTAATGGGGTGGGGTTTTTTTGATGATGGTATTATTGGTATTGGGCAATACCTTTCCCGCCGCACCTCAACATTCTTAGCGGTAACACCGAATTATGGTACTAAACAGGGCTTTAATAAAAACCTTGATTTACCTGTTTTTATTTTGGGGAATGGGCCATCACTAGATAAGAATATTGAGTTTGTTAAGGAAAATGCTGATAACGCAATTATTATCTCTTGCGGAACAACTATTAATACCTTGCGTAAATACGGTATTAAGCCTGATTATCAAGTTGACGTTGAGCGTTTGAAGCATACTGCAGAGAAACTGGCTTATATCGATAAGGAGTTTTTGTCTGGCATTACAGCTTTAACCGTGAATGTTATGCACCCCGACTTTTACGAATACTTCGATAAATGCTTAATAGGTTTGAAGCCTAGTGAGCCGATCTCATCGATTATGGCTCTAAGTAAAATTGTATCTGATGCAAACAGAAGTCGACTGATGACCATGAATTATTCGGCTCCTATTGTGGCGAATTTGGCAATGTCTTATGCCACGCTAATGGGCTTTTCTGATGTGTATTTGATTGGCGTGGATTGCGGTTTTAAAAACCCAGATGAGCATCATTCTAAGGCAAGTGGTTACTTCAAAGACGATGGTACTAGTACTGGTTTGTTGGAATATAAGCGGAATCTAGTTAAGCGGGAAGCCAATTTCGGTGGTGTGGCGTATACAACCGGTATGATGGACACATCAAGAATTCAGTTGGGTTTATCAATCTTACGCGCAAAAGAAAATAACAAGATGTTCCATTGTTACAATCTTTCTGATGGTATTAAGATTGAGGGGGCGTTGCCTTTAGCCGTAGATGATGCACTCATTATGCAATCTGGAGTTGAACAAAAAGAGGCGGTGAAGGCATATGTTTGGAAGCATTGTTCGGCAGAAGATTACGATGCAAATGTGGCAGCTGATGAAGGCTTAGCTGGAATCGAAGAGTCTTTTAGGGCCTTTTGCGATGACTCCCTCGGCTTTTTTGAGCAAGATATAAAAGATAAAAAAGATTTGTTGAGAGTGTTTGCTCAGTTCAATGCAAATATGATGAAGCAATATTATCTACAGACGCCTTATCATGCTGAGCTAATGTTTGGTTCTTTCATTTATTTTGCGAATGAGGTTCTAGATTTACTGCTGGGCTCTCCTGACGATTGTTTAGACACTGTGAGTGAAATGATAGAGCTGTTTAAAGAGCTCATTCAGGAAATGCCAGACATGCTAGCAAGTGCTCAAGACTATGTTGATAAAGGACGTGGACGTCTAGACGGGAAATTTAATGGTTAAAAATAAAGCGCCTATGGCGCTTTATTTTTTATGAACTCCCAAGAAATTGGCGTGCCACGCTCTATGTCTGAAGTCGCAATGGTGTCCAATACATCTGGTAGGTGTTTGGGAGCTAAGCCGTAACCGGGGCGAATGCTTCGAACATTATCTTCTGTCAGAGGTTCTCCTTGGCGAATGTCTTTCACCGCATACAGGGAACGACGAAACTGCACATTGCCTTTTTCTGCTTCCGTTAAGGTGTAATTTACTTTTCCTAGGGCCTGCCAGGCCATTTTGGTATCTCTGCAAAGAGCGCTTAACTCCTCTGGCTCCAATGAGAACGAATCATCAGGACCACCCCCTTGTCGATCAAGGGTAAAGTGTTTTTCAACAATCGCTGCACCCATGGCGATAGAAGTGATAGCGGTGATGTTTTCAATGGTGTGGTCTGAAAGGCCGACAACACACTCAAACCGCTCTGTCATATCAGCAACAGTGCGCAAATTATACTGATCTGCAGGGGTTGGATAGCCACTGACACAATGTAGGATCGCCAATTCGGTACAGCCTGCTTCTTTGGCAGCCTCGATCGCCTCTTGGATTTCATCTTGATTCGCCATGCCAGTTGAAATGATCAGTGGCTTTTTAGTGCGGGCGGCAGTTCGTATTAAGGGGAGGTCGATGGCTTCGAAAGAAGCAATCTTATAGGCAGGGGCATCGAGGGACTCCAGCAGTTCAATAGCAGTGGCGTCGAACGGAGAGCTAAAAATCGTTAGACCGAGCGATTTGGCTTTCTCAAATAAAGCTTTATGCCATTCCCATGGTGTGTAGGCTTGTTGATATAAGCTATAAAGCGTATTGCCATCCCATAGGCCACCGCGAATTTGAAAGTCTTCTTTATCACAATCTAGTGTAATCGTATCAGCCGTATACGTTTGTAATTTAACCGCATCAGCACCGGCTTCCTTGGCTATTTCCAGCAGTTTCAAAGCGTTTTCAAGCTTGCCGTTATGGTTGGCTGACACTTCCGCAATAATATACGGTGGGTAATCTGGGCCAATTCTTCGACCATCGATAGAGATAAATTTTGTCATAACTGGGCTCCGTTTATCGGTGGGCGCACATAGTGTTCGGAATCTATTTTGCCATAACCTGCCTTGGTGAATAAGGCATGGGAGGCCAGGTTGTCTAACAGCACCGTAGCATGAATGTGAATATGAGGATGGATAAGGTCCATTAAAGCGAGGCCTTTGGATGCGACACCTTTTCGGTAGTGATCAGGTGACACATAGATAGACACTAGATAGTGAAATGGGTGTAAGCGATCCAGTCTGACAGCGCCTAAGGCTTCATGGCTGTCTTTGATAAGGTAGAAGTAAGCATCCGCTTGAGCCAACTTACGTTGGAACCAAGCCTCATGGGTTGACCAGTCTGGTATATCAGGGGTTAAAGCATGCTGACGTGTCTTTGGATGACATTGCCATTGATAAATACGCTGGGCGTCTTGTGGTTGTGCGAGTGCTAAGTGATAACTATCCATACCTTGGGAAACGGCTTCTAATTGGTTTATTTCGGCGGCTACTCGATAGCCACCGAGTCCATCACAGATTGCCATCCCTCTTTTATGAAACCCCTGCCAATCGTTGACTAGTTGCATGACTGCTTCTGGTAACTTATGAATGTCTTCCTCTTTGAGCATCAAAGCAATATTGTGGCGACAAAGTTGTTCGCAGACATTCAATTGGTTTTCTGCAATAGGGATAATAATACTTGGAAGCCCCAAGCAGGCGCGCTCCCAACTTGTGGTTCCTGGCGCTCCTATTGCCATGTCATGGGACAGCATGAGGGCATCCATCTGATCAGAGAATGGGATATGCGTTACATTTGCTAAGCTGTCAGCTAGGCTCTTGATCTCATGATAATGAGGAGCATAAGGCGGTAAGAGCACAGTGATCTCTAGATCTAGACTACTAACTAATGAGTTCAACGCAGAACCTGTCATATTGTGCTGATCAACACCGCCAAAAGACATGAGAACTCGTATTGGGTGGTTGGAAAGGGCACGTTCATATGCATGCTCACGGGCGTTAGCAAAGGCTTGGCTGAGCAAAGCATATTGACTGCCACAAAGTACAACACCTTGAGCATCATATTCAGACTGGGAACGTCCAAGTGTCTGGTCGAGTATGATGTCTGCTGAATGGCGGCGTTTCAGGTCGTCAATAGCAAGGACGGGGACTGATAGTTGTTGCTGGATTTGTCGCTCCCAGTCTTGATCAAGAGCGTAGTGATCTACAACCACGAGTTCGATATCTTTTGCCTGATCACAAAACGCCGCAGCGTCTTCTGATTGGGTTCGAGTTAACCAACTGCCATATCCAGTGAGTAGGTTTTCTTTTGACACAGGTGTGTCTATCCCCCGTGTTGTAAACCCTCGTTCATGGATACGTGTGATTAAGTTTCCTGGTAGGGTTTGGCAATAGAATATCACCAAATGACCTTGGCTCTTAAGTATCTCGGCGAGAGCGAGGCAGCGCATTATGTGGCCACTGCCGATGTCCAGAGAGGCGTCAGCTCGTATGGCGATTTGCATGGGGGATCACATAGTGCTGGTACAAGGACTCGGCGAACAGCCAGTTTTCTAACGTATCAATATCCTGTACACGAGTTTGGGGTAATGCAACTATGGAGGCGTCGCCGTTGAAGATCGGTGTTTTATTGGTAAATGCGCTGACTTTACCCCAATAAAATTGGCCTGCATCGTGATAAGTTTTTGGAAGGTCTTGAGATCGAGTTTGCTCGAATTCCGGCATTACCATAGAGACCTTTTCGGATTGCAAAGTAATGGCTCTTTGAACAGGAAAAGCGTATTCCACTGCGCTAAACACATAGTTTAAAGCGTTAGAGCCGTTAAGTTTTTCCAGTCCTTGACGTAAGTCCTCGGCCAGTATTAATGGGGCAGTGGGGTAAATGCAACAGACGTTCTTTATGTCTGGTTGATTTGCTAAGAGCCAATTGGTCGCATGCGCCATCACATCAAGTGTGGTAGCAAAATCATCCGATAATTCTGCAGGGCGTTTAAACGGCACCTCTGCCCCAAATTCACGTGCAACGGCCGCGATTTCGTCGTCATCGGTAGAAACAATAATGCGGTCAAAGCAACCAGATGCCATGGCGGTTTCAATGGAATAAGCAATAATAGGCTTGCCATGAAAAAGCTTAATGTTTTTTCGCGGGATCCGCTTAGATCCTCCCCGTGCAGGAATAATCGCTACGTTCATGCAACAAACGCTCTATCAATGGCTTCTCTCAGAGCATTTGCAACGTAAACTTGCTCCTCATAGGTCAAATCTGGGTAGAGAGGCAAGCTTAAGCAACGCTGGTAGTATTCCTCTGATTGAGGGAAGTCTCCCCATGCGAACCCTTTTTCTTGGTAAAACGGCTGTGTGTGAACTGGAATATAGTGCACTTGAGTGCCTATTTGTTGTTCCCTTAAATACTGAAAAATCAACGCACGCTGGGGTTCTAACGCTTCAAAGAGCACAATCGGAAATAGGTGCCAACTGGAAAAGGCGTAATCTGCTTCGCTCGGTAGTTGGATTGGTAATCCTTGTAGCAGCTTGTAGTAGTTTTGTACCCGTTCACGGCGCTTTTCAATAAATTGGTTTAGGCGTTTTAATTGCGAAATACCTAAGGCTGCTTGCAGCTCTGTCATGCGGTAATTGAAGCCTAAATCCTGCTGCTCATAATACCAATCGCCGGGGGATCGGGTCTGAAATTCCCGTTTGTTTTTGGTCACACCTTGATGAACCAATAACCGCATAGCATCCGCTAACGGTTCTTTATTGGTGACGGCCATGCCGCCTTCTGCGGTGGTCATAACTTTAACTGGGTGGAAGCTGAAGACACAAATATCCGAGTACCGGCTGCCCACAGGCTGGCCTTTGAATTTGGCACCAATCGCGTGTGAGGCATCTTCAATAATATAAAAACCGTATTCTTTTGATAGCTCATGCAGAGCACGCATGTCACAAGGATGACCACCAAAATGCACTGGGATGACCACTTTAGGTAGGCGGTTTTGAAACTTGGCGAGTTCTAGCTTCTCTTTCAGTTGAATTGGACACAGGTTGTAGGTTTGAGGGTCAATATCCACAAAGTCCACTTGAGCATCGCAATATAAAGCACAATTGGCACTGGCAATGAAGGTATTGGGTGTGGTCCAAACTAAGTCACCTGGGCCAACGCCTAAGGCTAAACAGGCCACATGTAACGCTGATGTGGCACTGTTTGCAGCAATGGCATATTTACATTGGCTGAGTTCGGCAACCGAATTTTCAAATTCTGGTACTAATGGCCCCTGGGTTAAATAGTCCGACGTTAGAGCTTCACAGACGGCTTCAACGTCTGCAGCTGAGATGGATTGTCGGCCATAGGGGATAAATGCCTTACTCATTTTCGAACGCTTGAATATTTTCGACGGTTAAAAAATCAGGGTTGCTACCAGATTGGTATTCAAAGCCTGGCGCTACCAATTCACCTTTTTCGCCAATGGCATTGTTATCAAAGCTAAGCTCCCCGTGGAAAAACTTGATACTGGGAGCGATCACAAAGTGATCATGGAACTCATAAGTATGATAGGAGTCGTCTACAGGGCACATAACTTCATG
The DNA here is from genome assembly GCF_042679525.1 of Rhodanobacter aciditrophus. Taxonomy (GTDB): domain Bacteria; phylum Pseudomonadota; class Gammaproteobacteria; order Pseudomonadales; family Marinomonadaceae; genus Marinomonas; species Marinomonas aciditrophus. The sequence continues at coordinate 282,328 of NZ_JBHTMN010000014.1, read as the reverse complement.
CATTTTTTCCCCCGGACGAATGCCAATGTCTTCAATAGGAATATCTGGGGCGTAGGCTTGAGCTAAATCCTTAATTCGAACCGATGGGATTTTAGGGATGAAAATCTCGCCGCCACGCATACGCTCAAAGTTCTTCAGTACAAAATTGACGCCCATTTGCAGGGTGATCCAAAAACGAGTCATTTCTGGGTGTGTTACTGGGATGCTTTTCGCACCTTCTGCGACTTTCTTTTTAAATAATGGGACAACTGACCCGCGAGACCCCACTACATTGCCGTAGCGCACGACAGCAAAGCGAGTAGAGCCTTTGCCAACCGTGTTATTGGCAGCGACAAACAGCTTGTCTGAGGCGAGCTTGGTGGCGCCATATAGATTGATAGGGGCTGCTGCTTTATCCGTAGAAAGCGCAATGACTTTTTTGACATTGTTGGCAATGGCGGCTGCAATGACATTTTCAGCACCATGGATATTGGTTTTGATACATTCCATTGGATTGTATTCCGCCGCTGGCACTTGTTTTAATGCTGCTGCGTGGATTACAAAGTCCACATCTCGCATCGCTTGAGTGAGGCGGTCTTTATCGCGCACATCACCAATAAAGTAACGCATGCAGGGAGCATCGAATTCCTGTTGCATCTCGTACTGCTTGAGTTCGTCTCGGGAGTAAATGATCAATCGAGCAGGGCGGTAGTTTGCTAAGAGGGTTTCGACGTATTTTTTGCCGAATGAGCCTGTGCCGCCTGTAATTAAAATGCTTGCGTTATTGAACATGAGTCACTCTACCAATTGGATATAAAACTAATGATAACTTCTGTTATCGGCCGGGTACGAAATCTCTAAAGCACGATTTTGTCAATTTGCCTTATCTTCAAGTAATCAAAGGTGTGCGATATCTGCTATTGTAAAGCTAAATAAAACAATGTTTTATAAGTCGTAGCAAATTTTATTTTGGTACAGTCTGCGGCTTTTTTCCAACTATTGGCGCGTAGCATTGAGGAGCCCAATGTTTCAGTTTAAAGGAAACCGTCAGTATCTACATGGCACGGACTTTTATCGTTTTTCTCAGCAGTTAATGGCTCAGGCCTGTTCAGATTTCTCCCATATTTGCAGTCTTTCTTTTAGAAGCTTCGCAACACACCAATGCTCACTCAGTTTAACCGCTCCTGATGAGGCGGCTATTTCTCCCTGTAAAGGGGAAGCCATGACCCAAGCTGGTGAGAAGGTTTCATTTTGGTGGGTACAAACGGATAAGCCGGTAACAGAGCGCTATGAGTTTAATGAGGAACGTGCTGTCCATGGGGCGCTAATAAATGATGCTAAAGAAAGCATTTCAACGGCCGTTCAATATGAATATAGCACCATAGAAATGGTGGTAGCCCTGACAAAGGCGCTGCATTATGACTTTGCACCAAAGGTCGAGGGGAAATGGGTGTTTGCGCAGTTAAATGCCACAACGGCTTTGCCCGACTCATATAGCAGCCTGCAAATTAGCCTTAAAAATTATATACCTAACCGTTTTTCAGTGAGTCGAGTGCTGATTGATGACGCGGAGATTGGCACGATTCGGTTTATCGTTGGAGGTCCTTAATGACGATTGGTATTAAAGCAATTGGCAGTTATGTGCCAACGACAGCCCTAGATAACCTTGCTTTGGCTGAGTCTTTTGGAGAATCGGAAGATTTTGTGAAAGGAAAGCTGGGGGCGTTACGACTACCACGAAAGGAGGCGGACCAAGAAACCTCAGATTTGTGTGTGGAGGCGGTGAAAGCACTGCAAGCAAATACGTCTGAATTCGATCTTGATCAGGTCGATGCGATTGTAGTGGTCACTCAAAATGGCGATGGTTGTGGTCTACCTCACACAGCCGCGGTGGTGCAGAAAAAATTAGGGCTACGAACCGATATTGTTGCGTTTGATGTGTCCTTAGGGTGTTCTGGCTATGTGTATGGCTTGTATATTTTGCAAGGAATGATGCAGGCTTCGGGTTTGAAAAACGGCCTACTGATCACTGCTGATCCTTACTCAAAAGTAATTGATACGACAGATCGAGTGACTTCTATGTTGTTTGGTGATGCGGCCACAGCCACTTGGTTAGGCAGTTCTCCTGTCTTAAATCTCGGGGCGGTAGCTTATGGAACAGATGGTGAGGGCGAAGAGTTTTTGAAAGTTCATGATGGCATCTTATCCATGAACGGCCGCCAGGTGTTTAATTTCGCTGCCACTAAAGTTGCACCACACATCAAACAGGTGATCGAAAAGCAACAGCTGACAGAAGAAGATATTGATGCCTTTGTTGTGCATCAGGGAAGTGCTGCGATCGTTGATGCTATTTCGCGCCGCTTTCAACATAAAGAACGTTTTATTAAAGATATTGAAGATACGGGGAACACGGTATCCTCATCCATACCTTTATTGCTTGAGCGCCACATTCTAGCGTCGGTTAATACCTACCAAAACCTCATCGTATGTGGCTTTGGCGTGGGCTTTTCTTGGGCGACGGCCGTGTTATCAAGCAATCACTCATAAATTTTAAATACTATTCTAAAACATGCCGATGGCGGAGGGGACACCATGGTTACTCTAGAAAAATTAGTAGAATTAATGGCTCAGGCAGATATCAGTGTGGCAAAAGACGATGTTGCCCCAGAGACCACTTTTTCTGAGTTGGGGTTAGACAGCTTGGATATCTTTAATTTTTTTGTGGAAATCGACAATGAGCTAGGCGTTGCTATTCCTGATGAAGATTTTGAGCAGCTGAATTCTTTCGCTACCTTGCTTGATTACGTCAACGCAAAAGCCTAAGAGTTATTGGATGGATTATTCAAGACAAGATCTGCTCGATGCTTATCGTCGAGCAGGAGTGTGCGAAGGAAAAGTTGTTTACGTCACAGGAAACTTTGGACGGCTAGGTCGCTATGAATCCAAAGACAAGGCAACACTCTTTCAGGATCACTTTGATGTGTTAATGGAGCTGCTGGGGGAGACAGGTACTTTAGTGGTGCCCACCCATAGTTTTAAATTGGTGAATACCGATGAGCCATTCGACCCACATTTAACTCCCAGTGAAACCGGGCCATTTTCTGATTTTATTCGTCAGCAAGATATGGCATGTCGCCAGTTCCATCCTTTTTCATCTTCTACCGCCATCGGTGCACAAGCGCAGGAAATCTGTGGAGGTAAGTCTCGTCATGTTTACGGTGCAGGCACTCCCTTTGATGCCATGGTTAAGAGGGATGCTTTATTCCTTGCTCTCGGTAAAGAAGCGCGTAACAGTGTCAGTCTTGTGCATCACGTGGAGCTCGCTGCTGCTGTGCCATATCGCTATGTGAAAGAGTTTATGAAGCCTGTTGTGCGCCAAGAGGCCGTGCAGGTTGAACCCTTTTATCTGCATGTTTTGTATCGCGATATGGAGGTAGAGCGAGATCGGAATGTGACCATTATGGCGTCTTTTGAGCAGCAGCATGAGTTGCATAAAGTCCCCTTGGGGCGTTCCTTTATAGAATCTTTTTCTATGTCTCAGTTCTACGATCATGTATTGCAGTTAATGATCGAAAACCCATTTATTTGGCTCCGTAAGGAACCTCAGACTAAGCCTTTTCAAAAATGATTAACGAGCAAGAAAAAAACGCCATCTCTGGGCAGATGTACAATTGGGTTAAAGACTTGTTCCCTGTTTGTCGAAGCCTAACCGGCCCTGGAGTGAGAGAGACCCTTTCTTACATACAAAAGGTTGTGCCTGAATTAGGTGTCAAAGCAGTTCCCAGTGGCAGTCTGGCTTTTGATTGGACGGTTCCTCCTGAATGGCACATCCGCGACGCTTGGGTAGAGCATGAAAGTGGCGAGCGGGTGATTGATTTTGCTGATCACAATTTACATGTGTTGGGCTATTCCACTGCCTTTGATGGTACGGTGTCTTTAGAAGAGTTACAGGAACACCTGTACTCGATACCTGAACAGCCAGATGCGATTCCGTATGTGACGTCATACTACAAGGAGCGCTGGGGCTTTTGTCTTACCCATGAGGCTCGTCAGCGCCTGAAGCCAGGTCATTATCATGTGCATGTGGACTCTGATCTTACCCCAGGCGTGTTGAACTATGGTGAGCTTGTGCTGCCAGGGGAAACAGAAGAAGAGATCTTGCTGACCACTTATGTGTGTCACCCATCTATGGCCAATAATGAGCTTTCTGGCCCTGCTGTGCTGATGGCGCTGATTCAGACCTTAAAGGATATGCCGTCGAGAAAGTACACTTACCGATTGCTATTTTTACCTGAAACCATTGGTTCAATTGTGTACTTGTCACAGCATCTAGAGCATTTACAGCAACATGTGAAAGCTGGCTTTGTGGTGACCTGTGTAGGGGATGATCTGGCTTATTCTTACTTGCCAAGCCGAAAAGGCGGGACCTTATCAGACCGTGCTGCGCAGCATGTTCTGCGTTTTATTGGCAGTGAGGTGACCCACTACACTTGGCTAGATCGCGGTAGTGATGAGCGTCAGTTTTGTGCTCCAGGGGTGGATTTGCCCATGTGTGCCATGATGCGATCCAAATATGGGGAATACCCAGAATATCATACATCGTTAGATAACTTAGATTTTATCTCAGAAGCAGGACTATACGGCGGTTATCTTGCTTTACGTCGAGCCATAGAGGCAATTGAACACAATCATTATCCGAAGGTAACTGTGCTCTGTGAGCCCCAGTTAGGTAAACGCGGTCTATACCCAACCATTTCCTCTAAAGGCCATGCGGACCATGTGCGTGCCATGATGAACTTTATCAGTTACTGCGATGGGGAAATGGATTTGATTGAGATCGCAGAGCGAATCAATGAGCCTATTTGGGAAATAATTCCGATCATGAAAACTTTAAATCGCGAAGGGCTGATCACCTACTAAAGGTGGTCAGCAGGCTTCGCCACACATCCCACTAGGTGATCTTCCACCATGCCTGTCGCCTGCATAAAGGCATAGCAAATGGTCGGGCCAAAGAATTTAAAACCTCGTTTTTTCATGTCTTTTGAAATCTTCTCCGCCAGCGGCGTGACTGCGGGCACATCAGCGAGGGTTTTAGGAGTATTCACTGTGACTTTGTGGTCGTTAAAGCCCCAGTAATAGTCTGAAAATGAGCCAAATTCTTCTGCGATGCGTAAAAAGGCTTGGGCGTTGGTGAGGGTGGCGGCGATCTTACCGCGATGGCGAATGATGCTTGGGTCGAGTACTAAACGCTCTATGTCGTCCTCGGACATGTTCGCTACCTTAATGGGATCAAAACCGTGAAAGGCTGCTCGGTAACCTTCTCGCTTACGCAATATGGTGCTCCAGCTGAGGCCTGCTTGGGCGCTTTCGAGGACGATGAATTCAAACAAGGTGTGATCATCTTTTACGGGAATACCCCATTCTTTGTCGTGGTATTCAATGTACTCAGGGAAGCCTAGGCACCAGTCACAACGCATGTCCGCCATGGTATGTTTCCTTAGTGAGTTTAAATAAATCTGACTCTATTACCTATTTGGCGCTGGAGCAAATCTGTTTAGGGATGCATCGATTCAAAGCGTGTTTTAGCGTTATCATAGCAAGCAAACACCTGTATCAGGGGGCGTATCCTGATCGCGAGTACGATAAGGAAGAGAATTCATGTTTAAACCGACTTACCAGCAAAGCGATGTCGATGTTCAAAAAGACGAAGTGGTCTATGACGGCTTTTTTAAAATGCATAAGCGCACCTTGCGTCATCGTAAGTTCAATGGGGAATGGTCCGATACCATGACCCGAGAAATGATGGTGCGCCCCGATGCGGTGTGCGTGCTGTTATTTGATCCAGTGAAAGACAAATTACTGCTAATAGAGCAATTTCGTCCCTGTTTGCCCGCTCACGAATCCCCATGGTTATTGGAGCTGGTGGCAGGCATGGTGGAAGAAGGGGAGTCTGATGAAGATGTGGCGCGCCGTGAATCCCTAGAAGAAGCCGGAGTGGAAGTGCTGCGCATGGAATACATGATGCGTTTTGTGCCATCTCCAGGTGGGTTAGTTGAGCACTTGCGTATGTACGCAGGGGAGTTTGAGTCTGACAAGGTGGACTTGACTGCCACCATGGGGTTGGACGAAGAGCACGAAGACATCAAGTTGCATCTTATCGCAGCGGATGAGGTTCAAGGTTTGTTGGATCAAGACATTGTTAATGCGAGTACTATCATGGGCTTACAGTGGTTTATGTTGAACAAACACAAGCTACTCACAGCTTGGACAGAGAGCAAGTAACCTATGTTAGTGAAGTGGCTTCCTTGGCCTTGGGCAAAACCGTTTATCGGCTTGTTGTCGCTGGTCTTTGTGAACAGCAATATTTTGGTCTGCGGCATTGCCATTCATGCCATTGGCTTATTTGGCTGGCTCACAGGAAAGTCCAGCGCATGGTCACGCCCTAAGGTAGATATCTGGTATCGAGGTTGGGTCAGAGCCTGTGAGTGGTGGTTTCATCGGATGCTGGGGGTCACTTGGCAGTTGGATGAAAGCTTTAAGCCGAAGGCCGACCAGTGGCACCTAATTATTGCTAACCATCAGACGTGGGTGGATGCCTTTGTGTTGTTGGCCCAAGTGCAAGGGCGCGTCCCCATGCCGCGGATATTTATGAAAGATACCCTAGGCTGGCTGCCTTTGGTGGGCTCAGCAACGAAAATCATGGGCTTTCCCCATGTAAAACGTTACAGCAAGGCCAAGCTAGCACGACATCCTGAGCTGATGGGTAAGGATCTGGCCACCACACAAAAATCCTGTGAGTCGCTAATGTCGAGCCCCAGTGCTGTGATGAGTTTTGTGGAAGGGACTCGCTTTACCCTCGCCAAACATAAGGCCCAACAGTCTCCCTATGAAAAGCTACTTCGACCTAAAGCCGGGGGCATTTTCATGGTACTGCAAGCCATGCCAGGTAAGTTTACCCGCATCACGGACGTCAACATTGTTTATGGCGATAAAGTGGTGTCCTACTGGGATTTATTGTGTGGGCGCGTTGGACCTGTGCAGGTTAGGGTGCGCCATGTTCCTTTACCAGTCCGGTTTCAAGGGGCGCTTTCTGAGCAAGATAAGTCTGAGTTTTTTGAGTGGTTTAATGGCTATTGGCAAGGGAAAGATGATTCCTTAGTGGCAGATGAGGCGGACTGTTCTATCCTTGAAATGAATCGAAATGCCCCCATTAATGGTGAAAATGGTTTACAAAGTTAACAAAACGACAGCGAATGAGATGATCCATGCAACACCCATATGTACCGAATTTAGCCCAGCTACAGCTACTAGGAGAGTTGAATTATCGACGTCTCGGTAAGCTTGTGCGTGGCTATGAAGAGGACGATGCATGGCACTTCACTATTCATACGGCGGGGCAACAAAGTCATCTCTCGTTAGAGCTAACGGAAGAAAGCCGCTTTACGGCACAACTAACCCTGACGTTTTCACCGCAGATCTCCGTTAAATTACCCTTCAACAGTGATTTGGTCATGACTGTGCGCCTGTACCATGACGTAGGCATTGCTGAAATCACCGATGGTCATCGTCATTACCAAGGGGCTTATCCGTACCCCAATGACGATATGCATCATCGAGATGAGAAGTTTCGTCTAAATCAACAATTGTCTGATTTGCTTGAGCTGTGCCTGAAGCATGGCCACCGCATGACGGATCTGCCAAATATCCAATTTGCCTGATTTGGCTTAATGGCACGGAGCCTGCTATGCCCTTTTTGATGTATGTGCACGGCTTTAATAGCTCTGAAAAATCCTACAAATCTCAGCAAGTAAAACAGCGTATGGAAGCCCTTGGCTTAGGAGAGCACTTTGCTTGCCCTCGTTTGCCCTGGCAGCCAGCGAAAGCGATTGCAGAGTTATCTGATTTTATTGAACAACGCCTAGCAGAGGAGCATGAAGTGGCCTTGGTGGGAAGCTCCCTAGGCGGTTTCTACGCCACTTACTTAGGGGAGCGCTTTCAGTTGCCTGTGGTGTTGGTAAACCCTGCGGTGGAAGCGCCAAAACTCCTACGCCACTATCTTGGCCCTCAGCATAATCCTTATACTGACGAGCATTATGTATTGGCCGAGCGCCACATGGGGGAGCTGGAGGCCATCGATATCGCAGCGCCAGAGACTTCGCGCACATGGCTTATGGTGCAGGAGCAAGATGAGGTGCTGGATTACCGTGCGGCGCTTCAACGTTACCCCACACCGGCAAAGTTGACCCACGAAGAAGGGGGCGACCACAGCTTTGTAAAATTTGATCGTTTTATAGACGAAATTTTGCGTTTTAGCGGATTTTCTGTTTGAAATCTCACCATTACCTGATACTAAGTTTGCTACAACGAAAACCTCTGTTATAGACTCGTTTCAAGCTAGATTTTATTGGCGGAACCCCGCCCCGAATTTTGGAAGTACCCATGTCTGCAAAAGAATATAACGCCGGATCGATAGAAGTTCTCAGCGGGCTAGAGCCTGTACAAAAACGCCCAGGGATGTACACGGAAACAACACGCCCTAACCACCTTGCCCAAGAAGTCATCGATAACTCCGTTGACGAAGCCTTAGCAGGTCATGCGGATCGCATTACGGTCACCCTGCACAAAGATAATTCCTTGAGTGTGGAAGATAACGGCCGTGGTATGCCAGTGGATATTCACCCGGAAGAAGGCGTCTCTGGGGTGGAGTTGATCCTGACTAAATTGCATGCGGGTGGTAAGTTCTCCGGCGACAACTACCAATTCTCAGGTGGTTTGCACGGGGTTGGGGTAAGTGTGGTAAACGCCTTATCCACGTCTCTTGAAGTCTGGGTAAAACGTGGTGGTGTGCAATATCACATTGGCTTTGCAGATGGCCATAAGGTGTCCGAACTCAAGGAAGTTGGGACGGTCGGCAAAAAGAACACAGGTACAATGGTTAAATTCTCTGCGGACCCTAAATACTTCGACAGTGGCAAGTTTTCCCTGTCCCGTTTGAAGCATTTATTAAAAGCGAAAGCCGTTTTGTGCTCGGGCCTGCATGTGGTCTTCATTGACCAAAGTGGTGCAGAAGAAGCCCGTGAAGAATGGTTCTTTGAAGATGGCCTTAAAGACTATCTTGCGAAAGCAAATGAAGGCTTTGAGTTGATTCCTGAAGAGCCTTTTATTGGTGGCTTAGCAGAGAAAACTCAAGGGGTTGATTGGGCCGTACAATGGCTACCTGAAGGTGGAGAGCTGATCACCGAAAGCTATGTTAACCTCATCCCTACCGCCCAAGGTGGTACCCATGTGAATGGCCTGCGTACTGGCTTGTTAGAAGGTATTCGTGAGTTTTGTGACTTTCACAGCTTACTTCCCCGTGGCATTAAGCTTACTGCGGAAGATGTGTGGGAGCGTTGTAGCTATGTCTTGTCGGCAAAACTACAAGAGCCACAATTCTCAGGGCAAACCAAAGAGCGCTTATCTTCTCGCCAGATTGTTGCTTTCATTTCCGCAACGGTTAAAGATGCCTTCAGTCTTTGGCTCAACAAGCACGTAGACGATGGTAAAAAGATTGCCGAGCTGGTGATTAACAGTGCGCAAAAACGTATGCGTGCCAGCAAAAAAGTCGTGCGTAAAAAGGTCACTCAAGGTCCAGCGCTGCCGGGCAAGCTTGCGGATTGTGCAGGGCAAGATTCCGCTCGAAGTGAGCTTTTCTTAGTGGAAGGGGACTCGGCTGGTGGCTCAGCCAAGCAAGCCCGAGATAAAGACTTCCAAGCCATCATGCCCTTGCGTGGCAAGATTTTGAACTCTTGGGAAGTGGATTCTGGCCAAGTTTTGGCGTCACAGGAGATCCATGATATTTCTGTGGCTCTAGGGGTGGACCCTGTGGAAGATGACTTGTCGGGCTTACGCTACGGCAAAGTATGTATTCTGGCGGATGCGGACTCCGATGGTCTGCACATCGCGACCTTGCTATGTGCCCTGTTTGTTCGTCACTTTCCTGCCTTGGTTCGCAGTGGTCACGTGTTTGTGGCGATGCCGCCTCTTTACCGTATCGACTTAGGGAAAGAAGTTCATTACGCCCTCGATGATGAAGAAAAAGACATCATCTTGCACAAGCTGGCAGCAGAGAATAAGCGTGGCACCCCCAATGTACAGCGTTTCAAAGGCTTGGGTGAGATGAACCCAGCACAACTGCGTGAAACCACCATGGCACCTGATACCCGTCGTTTGATTCAACTTACCATGGAAGATCCAACGGTCACCGGCGAAGTGCTAGATAAGCTTCTGTCTAAGAAGCGTGCCAGCGACCGCAAAGATTGGTTAGAAACCTATGGCAACCTAGCGGTTGTGGATTAATCACTCTCTTGTAATAGGTTTTCAGCAAACTGCTGGAAACCTATTACACTTAATACCTAAGCAGTTGAACTAGAGACCTCTTATGCAGAACGATGCCTTACCCATTGAGGCGATGTACGAACGGTTGGACTATCACCTTCAAAAGCATGCCACGGAGCGCTCAATCATCTCTGTCTCAGAGCTTGATGGTTTTGTCTCGGCTATAGGGTGCAGCAAAGATGTGCTGGCGCCCAGTGATTGGTTGCCCGCTATTTGGGGGGCGCCAGAAGACCAGCCTAAATGGCCGATATCCGATGAAGAAGATGAATTCTATGGCTTGGTGATGCTGTTACATTTAGAAGCGGTTGATGGGTTGATTAATGGCAATCTTAACCCTGTCTATTTGGAGCACGAAGACCCTAAAGGTCAGGTGACCATCATAGTAGAAGACTGGTGTGCTGGATTTATGCGTGGTGCTCGACTTACGGGATTGTCCCATACTGGATCACGTGAGTTTATCGACGAAGTCATGGCCAGTGTACGCCTGTTTGGTACCCCGGCGGGGTGGCAAAAACTGGACGCGATGAGTGATGCGGAAGTGCAATTTTGGCGCGAATCGTTAGAGCCATCCATCGTGCGTTTGGCTCAGCACAATCACCCAGAGATTCAGATTGATTCCAGTGGCGATAGTACGCCCATCTTGCATTGACCCTAGCACATAGACAAAAAACATAGACAAAAAAGGGCGCTCATTGAGCGCCCTTTTTGATGGAGCTGTATGGGATTAACCCACTACTTTGGCGATGGACTCACATAGGTAATCGATGTTTTGATCACTTACGCCGGCCACACTCATACGGCCCGTATCAGCGATGTAGATTGAGTAATCGGAACGAAGCTTGCGCACTTGCTCTAGGGTAAGGCCTGAGTAAGAGAACATGCCGCGCTGCTTTTCAATGAAGCTAAAGTCTTTGCTAACACCGGATGCAGCAAGCTTTTGTACCAGTTGACTACGCAGTCCATTGATACGGTTACGCATTTGCGTTACTTCAGACTCCCACAGAGCATGTAACTCAGGGTTGTTCATAATGGTGTGAACCACTGCGGCACCGTGAGCAGGTGGCATGGAGTAGTTTGCGCGGATCGCTTGGCCAATGATGGAGAATGCGTTTTTCGCTTCTTCGCTTGTTTCTGCAATCACACTCAAACCACCGCAACGGTCACGGTAGATACCGAAGTTTTTCGAGAAAGAGTTGGCAATCAACATACTTGGAGTGCGCTCCGCCATGTAACGTAGGCCCGCCATGTCTTCGTTTAGACCATCGCCAAAACCTTGGTAAGCAGCATCAATCAAAGGCAACACTTTGCGCTGATTAACAAAGTCTGTCAGGGTGTGCCAGTGCTCTAGTTGTAGATCAACACCAGTGGGGTTGTGGCAGCAAGCGTGCAGCAACAATACATCGCCTTCTTTCATTTCTGCTTCTAGGAAGGTCATCATATCGTCGAAGCGAACGTCATTGGTTGCTGGGTCGTAGTACGGGTATTCAATGACTTCAACGCCTGCGGAGTTGAAGATAGAGGTATGGTTACCCCAAGTTGGATCACTGACAAATAAACGCGCGCCCGCTAGGTTTGCACTGATGAAGTCTGCTGCGACTTTAAGTGCGCCTGTACCGCCAGGAGTTTGTGTCGACTGAATGCGACCTTGTTTGATGACTTCGCTGTCTGCGCCAAGCAACAATGTCTGGATCAGTGGGGCAAAATCTGCCGCACCATAGACACCTAAGTAAGCTTTGGTTTCCTCATTAGCCACCATAATAGCTTCTGCTTTTTTAACAGATTCTAAAATAGGGGTGCGCCCTTGATCATCTTTATAAACGCCTACGCCCAAGTCGACTTTCTTTGGGTTTGGGTCTTGTTGATGGGCAACGATTAGGGCTAATAGCGGGTCACCAGGAACGGCTTTTAGGTGTTTGAACATGTCGGGATCTTTCCTTACTTATTTAGGCAAAGTATAACGATGCTTGATGAGATTAAACGCTCACATATTCTGCGCTTTTGACGATAAAATACAATTCGAAAAAGTGATGATATATGCAAACATTGAATAAACTGTCCAAAAAAATGAACACCTTTCACAGGCTGCCATGACCGCTACACTTAACGATCTATTTGAGACATTGGATAATTGGCTTGCAGAGTTTAAACCTTTGTGGGACATCGAAAGTTTTGCCGAGCTAGATTGGCCATGGCGGGCCCACTGTCCAGAGCTTTGCGAGTGGTTAACCCAGCAGCCGAACGTGCCCACCCCTGAAGCCGTGCAAAACGCTTTAGAAGAGTTCTGGCCAGAATTCAGAGCTGAGCCTAATTGTGATTGGTTATTTTCAACTGACGCTCAGGCACTTCCCTCGCCGCCTAGCTATTTCAGCCAGGGCATCAAAGGCCGAAAATGGGATCAGATTACGGCCTTTAGTCGAATGGCTCACCCCATCAGTCCGGCGGTGGAGTGGTGCGCAGGCAAAGGCCATTTGGGTAAGGTATTGGCCTATCAGCATCAGGTGCAAGTCCACAGCTTGGAATGGCAACAAAATCTTTGTGATACGGGACAGAAACAAGCTGAAGACTTATCCATCGATCAAACCTTCACCTGTACCGATGTACTGAAAGGAGAGGGGGCTCAGCCCTTATCGAAGGCTAACAGTGCTGTGGCGCTCCACGCCTGTGGCGATTTGCACCGGGTATTAATCGAACAGGCCATCGAGGCTGGTTTGCAATCCATTCAGCTGTCGCCTTGTTGTTATCATCTAACAAAAGAAACACTGTATACGCCGCTTTCTAAGCAAGGTCAAAACGCTAACGTTCAGCTTAGTCGCAATAACCTCAAACTGGCCGTGAAGGAAGTTGCTACGGCAGGCGCACGGGAGCAGCTCCTGAAACAAAAAGAGCTCACCTACCGCCTTGGTTTTGATGGGTGGCAGCGCAAAGCTCGAGGTGTAGACCATTATTTAAATGTGCCGTCTTGCGCTAAATCCTTATTAAATGAAGGCTTTGAAGCCTTCTGTGACTGGGCTATGACGCAAAAGCAACTCACTCATCTAAAGGGAAAATTATCAACGGCCGGCTTTGAGCAAGTGGGCAATGAGCGAGCCAAGCAGGTGGCCAAGATAGAAGCCATCACTCAGTATTTTCGCCGCCCTTTAGAACTCTGGCTCGTGCTAGATCGAGGGTTACAACTTGAAGAGGCCGGTTATCAGGTTCGTATCAGTGAATTTTGTGAGGCATCACTAACCCCTCGAAATTTGATGATCTCGGCTTTGCGCCCATAAAGATCCACAAGGTATTTATCGCTTGTTAATAAAAGTGATAATGATTTCTATTTACATTGTTTCTTGAAGTTTGTATTCTGCTTAGGGTTTTTACCTGAGTCAGGAGTCGAACAAAACAATGGACGCTAACACAAGCTCCCACCCATATTTGCCAGCGGATCAAGCTGAGTCTCTTTTATCTGACATTGCCACCTGGGGGAATACCACGACCATTATCATTCATGGGGGAAGTGTCTTTGAATTTAAGGGCGATTTTCCAGAAGGTAAAAACGCTCAGGGTTATTACAACCTGAAAGGTAAAACAGGCTTTGAGGGACACCTTAAGCTAGATACCTTGGATCGTATTGAACTCATCACCAAACTTCACCGAGGACGCCTCTCTCACGCATTTTCTTTCATTAAGGACGATGAGGCGGTGTTTAAAATATTTTTAGGTCGAGATGCGGACGGTAATTTGATCGAGCCTCAGGTTGCTCGATTTCACCAGCTTGAAGAGACTGCTAAAAATGACTGATGCAACAACAGTATCCAACTTAACTCAATCCACCGAAGACAAAATTCGTATTGAAATAGAGCGATTTATCTCAAGCCGTAAAAGTTTGATGTTATCCACTATCAATGAAAATAATCTTCCTTTTGCGTCCTATGCGCCCTTTGGCATAGGCAAAGACTGCTATTACATCCTTATCAGCGACATTGCGTTGCATGCTAAAAACTTGCGACACATGCCCAAGGCTTCAGCTCTGATTATTGAAGATGAAGATACAGCAGGTGAGCTGTTTGCACGAATGCGTGTGAATTATCAGATGGATGCGGAGTTGCTAGAAGTGAACTCCGAGGCTTGGAACCAAGGTTTGGCCTCTCTTGTGTCCCGTCATGGGGAGCGAGCGCAGAACTTAAGCCAGCTTTCAGACTTTAAAATGTTTCGTTTAACACCCACCAGTGGACGTTATGTAAAGGGCTTTGGCCGTGCTTACGCTATTACAGGTAATTCAACCATTTCGCATCTTCGTGAAGGGCACAAGCCTCGCTGATTTTAAGCTCTCCCTAACAGGTAAATGTAATGATAAACACATGTCATATGGTTTTTCGATGGATTCTCGCCTTTGGCTTCACTACGTTAGTTTCTGGAGCATGGGCTCAGGAGCGTCTCGTTTCCATCGGCGGCGCAGTCACCGAAATAGTGTATGCCCTAGACCAGCAGCACTTATTAGTGGGGCGTGATACCACTTCCACTTGGCCAAAAGAGGCGAATGCATTGCCTGACATTGGTTATGCTCGAGCTTTGTCCCCTGAGGGGGTGCTCTCCGTTGCGCCGACCCTGATTATTGCAGAGCAAAACACTGGGCCCCAAGAAACCATAGAAGTGTTAAAAGCCGCCAATATCCCCTATATCACCATTAAAGATGGTTACACCCGAGAGGGGATAGTCGGCAAGATTAGAGCGGTTGCAAAGGCTCTTAATGTACCTCAGCGTGGGGAGGAGCTTGCCCAGAAGGTAAATCAGCAACTGCTGAACGCGGAGCAAGCCGTCAGCCAAGTGACTGAGAAACAGAAGGTTCTCTTTATTCTTTCAACCCGTAGCGGGAAAATCATGGCCGCAGGGGCTGATACGGCTGCAAACGGTATTATTGGGCTGGCGGGCGGGGAGAATGTCTTCAGTGAGTTCACTGGCTACAAGCAGGTGAGCGACGAAGCGGTTACCCAAGCGAACCCGGATATTATTCTGATGATGGGGGCTCAAGCGGGGCGCGGTAATCATGACGCAGACAATGATGCGCTTTTTGCTATGCCTGCTCTACAAACAACGAACGCAGCTTTGAACCAGCGCGTGGTTCGAATGGATGCTTTGTTGCTGCTTGGTTTTGGTCCCCGCAGTGGGAGTGCCATCACTGAGCTACATGCTGCTATGTATCCTTAGTTGTTAGGTAAATGGATTTACCATGATTGCTATTTTGACTTCATTTTTTCCCGTCGAGAGCACCGGAGATAGAACTAAGCGGGCTAAGGCCCTGATTCTACTTTTGATCATTGCGCTTTTTTTTGTGGCTCTTGCGAGCTTAACGACGGGTGCCACCCAAACGCCATTGTATACCGCCCTGAAAACCTTGATGACGGGTCATGAGATTGGCCTTAGAGAACACATTATCTTGTTTGATATACGTGCTCCAAGAACGCTAATGGGGATGCTGGTGGGAGCCGCGTTAGCTGTGTCTGGTGCCGTGATGCAAGGGCTGTTTCGTAATCCGTTAGCCGATCCTGGGCTGATTGGTGTGAGTGCTGGTGCTGGCTTGGGCGCGATTTCAGCAATTGTCATTGGTGGCCTCTTACCCGGATATTTGCTCAGCAGTCTGGGTTATTATTTAGTCCCTGTGGCGGCCTTTTTAGGGGGCTGGATCAGCACGATTTTGCTGTATAAAGTGGCGACTCGTCAGGGTAGAACGTCGGTGGCCGTTATGTTGTTGGCCGGTATCGCCTTAGGTGCATTAACGGGTGCCTTGTCTGGGCTACTGGTCTATCAAGCGGATGATAGCCAACTTCGGGATTTGACCTTCTGGGGGCTTGGCTCTATTGCGGGAGCTACCTGGGATAAGGTGGCCATGACGGCTCCATTAATATTGCTGTCTTTAATGGTGACACCCTTTTTAGCGCGGGGACTCAATGGACTGGCCCTAGGCGAGGCCACGGCTATGCATTTGGGTATTCCGGTGCAAAGGCTAAAAAGCATCGCCATCTTAACCGTGGCAGGTGCGGTTGGGGCGGCTGTAGCGGCCTCCGGTGGTATTGGTTTTGTGGGGATCGTCGTTCCGCACTTGTTACGCTTGTTGATCGGTCCTGATCATAAATACCTAATACCGGCTTCGGCCTTGCTGGGGGCTATTTTATTACTGGTTGCCGATATGATCAGTCGAACCATCATTGCCCCAGCAGAACTGCCTATTGGGATTGTCATGGCCGTCATCGGTGGGCCATTTTTCCTTTATATTCTGCTCCGCAATCGCAACATTCTGGATTTGTAAATTATGATTGTTACCCATGACGTTGGGGTCGCTATAAGGCATAAAAGCATCATTGAAGGTGTTAATTTTGTCGCGAAGCCTAGCGAACTAGTCTCCATTGCTGGGCCTAATGGGTCTGGGAAAACCACCTTTCTGCGAGCCTTGACCGGAGAAATGGCTTACAGCGGCGATATTATGTTTGATGGTAATAACATGGTATCGATGCCAGATTGGAAGCTAGCAACCCGGCGAGCCGTATTGCCCCAATCAACTAGCCTGTCTTTTCCGTTCACTGTTTTAGAGGTCGTGCGTCTAGGGTTACGCAATGGGATGGATGGGAGCCATCCAGAGCTATTGAGCCTTGCCCTTGCTAAGGTTGGCTTGAAGGGCTTCGAACCCCGTTTTTACCAAGAACTCTCAGGGGGGGAGAAGCAGCGGGTACAGCTTGCCCGAGTATTGGTGCAGGTTTGGCATCCGGTGGTGGCTGGAGACGCCCAGTGGCTATTTCTAGATGAGCCTGTTTCTGCTTTGGATATTGGGCACCAGATTGAAGTGATGAGCATTGCTCGGGAGTTTGCTAATGCTGGTGGCGGTGTCATCGCCGTGATGCATGACTTAAATCTCGCGGCTATGTACTCTGATTCCATTGCACTGTTTGAGAAGGGGAGGCTGCTGATTCAAGACTCTCCTCCAGTTGTCATGACAAATGAGAATCTCACTCGAGCCTACCAATGGCCAATTCAAGTGAACCAACTGCCTACCGCCCCGATGTCATTTGTGTTGCCTCAAGCGTCCGCAAAATGAGGTGTACTCAGGTACTTTGAGAGTTAGCCTTAGGGCCAGTTTATCTCTGCAAGGGATTCAAATGCGGGCTTTGCAAAGAGAAAGCCTTGAAATAAATGAACTCCTAAGGATTCTAAGCAGCGATATTCTTCCAAGGTCTCAATCCCCTCTGCGATCACTGTAATGTTTAGCTCATTAAACATGGCCAGTGTATGGCGAATCAGGGTTTGACGGACTGGATTTGTGTCAATGTCACGTATCAGTTCCATGTCTAGTTTGGCGATATCGGTGGGCATGGTGCCGAGCAGTGTGAGTCCGTTATAACCGGAGCCAAAATCATCTATTGCCGTTTTAAAGCCAAGGTCTTGATAATGCCTAATGATGTTGATTAGGTGGTCATGGTCTTGAATGCGCTCATCTTCGGTGAATTCAAAGACAATTTTTTTGTAGTCAAAACCATATTGCTCAGCCGCCGCCAGTGTGGTCCGAATGCAGAGTTCAGGTTTGTAGATGGCGTTGGGCAAAAAGTTAATGCTGAGTTTGGAGGTGATTCCCAATTGGGCAGCCAGTTTTATGGCTTTCACACGGCAACTTTGATCAAACCGATAGCGGTTGCCATCATTGACGTGTTGGAAAACCTGTCCAGCGCCTTCGCCATTAATGCCTCGTACGAGGGCCTCTTGGGCGTAAATAGAATGAGTTCGTGTGTCGATAATTGGCTGAAATGCCATGGTGAATTGGAAATCAAGGTCACACCCTTTGGCGCACTCTTGGCAGCCGTACTGCTTAAAATCGGGTTGCTCCATAAAAAGCTCTCTTTCCTGTATGTCGTCACCTGTGGCTGTTAAAGATAAAGTAAAACGGGGCGCATTATCGCACTCCGTTTTGTTTGCCTATTAGATAGGATAGATCAGGGTAAATCAAAAATCAGGGCTTTGGCGCGTTGATCCGTGCTTTTTGCAAAGTGCAGGTCAGCCAGAGACTCTATTTTGGCACCGTCACCTTTTGTAAGCTGATGCTCTCCATTTAGGGTGATGCTTCCTTCCACTAGGTGTACGTAATAGTTGCGGTTTGCATCACCTTGCCAAGTGGCTTTTTGAGCATCCTCTAAGATCAGCTGTATCAACTGCATGTCTTGTTTGATCTGCAGGGTGTCTTCTTTGCCATCGGCGGTTATCACAGTGGTAAAGCCTTCTTCTTCGCCAAAGCTTTTCTGTTGGTAGCCTGGACTTCCGCCTTTTTGGTTTGGCTGAATCCAGATC
Organism: Rhodanobacter aciditrophus; assembly: GCF_042679525.1. Classification (GTDB taxonomy): domain Bacteria; phylum Pseudomonadota; class Gammaproteobacteria; order Pseudomonadales; family Marinomonadaceae; genus Marinomonas; species Marinomonas aciditrophus. The sequence continues at coordinate 263,662 of NZ_JBHTMN010000014.1, read as the reverse complement.
TGCAAGAACTTTAACGTTTCCTCAGACGATGCGTTAAACTCGCTGTGAAAGATCCCTGAACCCGCAGACATGAGCTGATATTCACCCGCTGGTAGCTCACGGATATTGCCCGCGCTGTCTTTGTGGGCGATGACCCCTTGAGTCACCAAGCTGATGATTTCCATGTCACGGTGGCCGTGGGTTTCAAAGCCCATGGAGGGTGTCACCGTATCATCGTTGATGACGCGTAGTTGTGAAAACCCCATGTGGGCTGGGTCGTAATAGTGACCAAAAGAAAACGTATGGTGACTGTCTAGCCAGCCAAAATTAGCATGGCCACGATCCTGTGCTTTGCGTAAAGTGATCATGATTAACTCCTATAAATTGGTCTTGCGACGATATAGGAGTAGTTTATATATCGAAAAAATAAATTAAAAACGCAATATTTCGAGATTATCTATCAGTTTAACTGATGTATTTGCTAAGGAAGCCCGAATGACCTTGTTCATCGCCATTTTGCCTGTGTTCCTATTATTGATGGTTGGTGCTGCTTTTCAGCATTGGCGCTTTCCATTTGATGGCTTTTGGCAAGGGGTGGATAAGCTGGTTTACTGGTGCCTGTTCCCAGCGCTCTTGTTTTCTAAAACCAGTGTCATTGATTTCAACAACCCCATGTTGTTTGACTATGGGGTGACCCTTGTGGGGGCTATGTGCGTCACAGCTGTGTTTGTCTACCTGTTGGCCAAGGGGATAAAAGCGCCGAACCCAACAACTACCTCAATGATCCAAGCGGGGATCCGTTTTAATACCTTTATCACCTTAGCCTTGGCGGAGCGTTTGTATGGCGCTGAAGGTCTTGTCTATGCCGCATTAGGGGCGGCGGTGTTGATTCCTTCGGTGAATGTGTTTTTAGTGGTGTGCTTGGTGTCCATGCACGGTAAACCGGGTCAGTCGTTGCCGGCGTTGATTTCCAAGGAGTTGTTACGTAACCCGTTGATTTTGTCGATCGCGTTAGGGATCAGTTTGAATTTACTGGGGTTAACGCCTGTGTTGATTCTGTCGGATATGACGGAGATGTTGTCCCGTGCGACCTTGCCGCTGGTGTTGTTGGCAGTTGGTGCTGGGGTGCGTTTTACTGCGATCCGTAGTGTGGGGATGAGTTTTTGGATCTCTGCCGTGGGGCGCTTTGTGGTCTTTCCCGCGGTCGTCATTGGATTGTGTTTTGTGTTGGGGATTTCTGGCTTGGCGGCGTCTGTAGCGCTCTTGTTCGGTATTGTGCCTACGGCTACCTCGGCCTATGCCTTGGCGAAGCAGTTAGGGGGGGATGCGGAGCGTATGGCGGCGTTTATCACCTTACAAACTGGGATGTCGATGATAACGGTGCCAGTAAGCATTGCCCTAGCTCATAGTTGGTTGAGCTAAGGCAATTGCTAGGTGTTGAGATAGGTTAGTGTTTGTGGTGATGGTTGTGCTCATGGTGGTGGTGCTCAACATCCATCTCATAGAGCTCCGGCTCACCCGGATAGGAGACACCAATGTCTTGGCGAATCTCATCCATGGTCGAGAGTAAGTTCAGGGTGTCTTCCCAAAGATGGTTCGGGCTTTGCAGAACGCCTTCCTGTATGCAACGGTTTACTTCTTCCACTTCGAATTGATAACCCACCCCTTGGAAATCAAAGGTCATGGTGTGCTCTGAGCCGTCCTGTTTACATAGGGTGATGGCTTTGGCCTTGTACCATTCTTTATCAAACTCGATATAGCCATGGGTGCCAGAGATAACCGCGCGATTGGGTTGTTGAGTAATGATTGACGCTTCTAGTGAGGCCAGCTGACCACCGTCCCAGCCCAGTAGTAGCTGTTCTAGTAAGTCTACATCCGTATCCCCAACGACCGCCTGGTTCTGTACAAAGTCCGGTTTGCCGAAGATAAGCTGTGCCAAAAAGATAGGATAAATCCCAACGTCCAGAAGCGCGCCGCCCCCCAGCTCTCGGTTAAACAAACGATGACTTGGGTCTTGCTCCAAGGCAAAACCAAAGCTAGCTTGCACACTCTGGGCGTTGCCGATCTCTCCTTCTTCAACCCACTCTAGGGCTTGTTCTACTGCCGGATTGAAGCGTGACCACATGGCCTCCATTACGAACACTTCTTTGGCTTGGGCCAGCTCAAACAGCTCTTTGGCTTGGGCTTGGTTGAGGGTGAAAGGCTTTTCACACAGCACGTGCTTGCCCGCCAAGATACACGCCTTGGTGAGTTCGAAGTGAAACACGTGGGGCACAGCAATGTAGATGACGTCTACTTCGTGGCTGTTGATTAAGGAAAAGTAATCCACCATCGCCAGTTCGATACCAAACTGCTCGGCAAACGCATCAGCGCTTCCCTTGTCACGGGAAGCAACCGCTCGCAATTCGCCTGTTTTGGCATATCGAAAATCTGCTGCGAAGGCTTTTGCAATGGTGCCTGTGCCAATGATTCCCCAGCGTACTTCGCTCATAAGAGACTCCTAGTGGATATAAATGTGGTGGCAATGGTTGGATTATAGTTCACTCTGGGCTTCTAACGCAGCTAATCGTGCAGTCAAATCTGCTACCTGTTGCTCTAGCTGGGCGATACGTTGATCCACCTCATCATTCACTGGTTCTGATACTGGTTCTGGTGCAGTGCTGGCATAGGCTGCTAAATCTTGCTCGGTACAAAATAGCTCCCGGTAACGGGATTCGCGTTTACCGGGTTCTCTTGGCAGTTGCTCTGTGAAGGGGCCACCTGTCTTTTGGGTGAGATTCTCTAGCCCTTGTTCGACTTCTTGAATGCTCTGGAAGGCATATAGGCGTCCACTTCGAGAACGAAGCTCTCCCGGCGTCTGTGGGCCACGTAGGAGCAACATGCAAACGATGGCAGTCTCGCCACCAGTGAGTTGTAAATCTGAAAACTCGGTATTGCAGAAGCGGTGTTGATACTTGGCCACACGGCTTCCTTGATAAAAGTCTTCTGTCACTAGCCCACGAGATACGAGTCCATCTACCGTTTCCTGTACTTCGTATTCACTGTATTGGGTCACTGGGTCGCGACTCGATTTTTGATTACAGGCGTTTGTTAGGGCATTGATGCTCAAAGGGTAGTGATCCGGTGTCACGATGGACTTTTCCATTAAACAACCAATAACGCGGGCTTCTTTAGCCGTTAAGGCGTAATACGACATGGCAATCTCCTAAGACGATGAGTCCTTTTCCTTGATAAAGAGTGAAAAGGGCATAGTGAGCAAATGTGAAAAGCGCTTGGGCGCGAAAGAACGAGTACCGGGCATGCCTATGGCAAGTTTTTGATCTCCCTGTTGGCTATCGGGGGTGTAACTGCCAAACAGACGATCCCAGAAGCTGAGGCAGAAGCCATAGTTGCTGTTGGCTTCTTCTGTTAATCGAGAATGGTGAATACGATGCATGTCGGGGGTCACCACCAAGCGACGTAACCATTTATCCATTGGGTGTTTTAAATGGACATTGGTGTGGTTAAACATGGCGAAGCCATTGAGCAAGATATCAAACAATAGAACGGCCGCCGCAGGGACGCCCAGTAACCAGATTGCAACGGCTTTAATGACTAGGGACAGAAGAATTTCAAGGGGATGGAAGCGCACCGCTGAGGACACGTCCAATTCAGGGTCACTGTGATGTACCCGATGTAAACGCCAAAACCAAGGGACTGTATGAAACAATCGATGCTGCCAGTAAATAAGCGCATCCAAAAGAATCAAGGAGACAATCAACGCCCAAGCCTCGGGCAAATGGGTCAATGGTGCAAAAGTGGCACTGGGAAGTAGTGCTACTCCGGTTAAGATTAAAGGCTGACAGATGCGAACGAGAAGAGCGTCCAGTGCAAACAGACCTAGATTGTGGGACCACCGTTGGCGAGCATATTGAAGCGGCTTACGGGGCGCTGCCCATTGCCATGCTAGCAGCGCACTGATAAGAAAAATAAAAGCGTAAATTCGTAATGAATAGTCGATCATAGGTGTCCGTAAACCAGCTCGATGTCGCTAGTTTACACGAAATCCCTCAGTGAAGTGCCTGACTTGGTATCAGTTTTCTTTGTATATCGACCTTAACTACCGCCAGTAATTCCACTAGGACATTTAAATTCACCATGTCCAGATCATTAATGATGATGCAGTGGTCCCCTAAGTGGGTATTGCTTAGACGGTCAGCAAACTGGGTCATGTCCACATCGGCGGAATAGTACAAACATAGATTGTGCTGGTGAGGGGCGATGGCAAACAGCCAACGATCCGTCAGATAAAAAACGCTGACGCCTTTTTCTTGGATGAGGGCGGCCTCAGGGGCAATGGCAAAAATAAGTTCCGTGAGCGTTTGCAGATCCGTACTTACGTGATCATTTGGGGTTACGCTGCAATCCTTTAGCGCACTTGGGTTAAGTGTCGTCAACATAAGCACCTCCAACGGGGCTGATTGCATGGCGTATGTTGACGACTGGCTGGATGGGTTGGTTAAGACAAGCTATCGAGCGCTGCCAAAATACGATTCATGGCTTCTTCTAATTGTGATTTAGGACAACCGAAGTTTAGGCGAATAAAGTCCGGTGCGCCAAACCCCGCACCTTCAGAAATGCCCAATCCCGCCTTGCGGAAAAAGGCTTGAGGATCTTCAAGTTTGTACTCACTTATGTCCAACCATGCGAGATACGTAGCCTCGTGCTCTGCCATCTTAATCTTGGTGCCGGCAATTCGCTGTCGAATGTATTCACAATTTTTATACAAATATCCTAGTAGCTCTTGGTGCCAGTCTTGGCCTTCTCGATAGGCGGCTTCAGCCGCTACCAGGGCTAGCAAATTTGGTGCGGGAATCAGAGCGCCGCGCGCCTCATTGAAGCGTTGGCGCAACTTGGCGTTATCAATGACAGCAAAGGCATAGGCTAAACCTGCTAAATTAAATGTTTTAGAAGGGGCCATTAGCGTCACGGTTCGATTGGCGGCATCCTCATTTAGGCTGGCAAAGGGGATGTGTTGGGCGCCGTTTAAGATGAGATCGCAGTGGATTTCATCAGAAACCACTAGCAGGTCATATTGCTTAGCAAGAGCATGAATGGCTTCCAGTTCCTCGCGGCGATATACGGTGGCGCCTGGGTTGTGCGGATTACACAGCAAGATCATTTGGGCATCGGGCTTGGCACAAGATGCAGCCAGTTGCTCCAGGTCTACTGTCCAGCGATTCTCTTTGAGCCCAAAGGGAATTAGGTCTAATTCACGGCCAGCCATCAAAGGTGCTTTGGTTAAATGGTAATACACTGGGCTTGGTACAATGATCCGTGCGCTCGCTTCTGTCAGTGCTTGAACGCACAAATGTAGTGCGCACACTAGCCCTGGTAAGTGTACAAAGTGGGCAGAGTGGGGTGTCCAGTCATAGCGTGTTTGGCAATGCTCTTGAATGGCCTGCACTAATGACTTAGCAGGAAAGGTATAACCAAATATTCCCTCGTCCACACGCTTGTGGAGGGCTTCTTTTACGCACTCAGGTGCGTCGAAATCCATGTCAGCAACCCACATTGGAATCACGTCAGCTGGGTACTTGGCCCATTTATCGCTTTGCTGAGTGGTTCGGTCGTGAATTGTATCGAAACGAGACGCCAATCTCATATAAACTCCCTATCAGTGTCATGTGGTTTTGTAAGACTCAAAACATACTGCCACAGCAAAGTCGTTAGAGACACAATATTGCATAAACAGGACGTTTTTAGATAACTCAAATGGGCAGATTTAGGGTAGCGTGTAAAAAGTGATCATCTTTTTTACATAATAAGAAAAATATTTTTTCCCGCTGCATTCCTTTGTATCCGTACCTTCTGGTTGTTTGACGACTAATGTTTAGAGCTATTAAGGGTTGACCATTCCCTGACGTTCTGTCTACTATAGTTTTTATTAAATGGTTGTTTAATTAAAAGGAATGCAGATGCCTAAGGTTGGAATGCCAGAAATTAGAAAACCACAACTGATTCAAGCAACCATTACAGCAATTGATGAATTAGGGTTTCCTGGCGCAACGGTGAGCGTAATTGGTAAAAAAGCGGGCGTTTCCCCCGCGATCATCAACCACTACTTCGGTGGCAAAGATGGTTTGTTAGAAGAAACCATGCGTAGCCTGATTAAAGAATTTTTTGAGGTGTTGCATAGCGAGCTGCATAGGGCTCGAAAGGGCAGCACCCTAGATAAAGCGATGGCGATTGTGCGCGCCAGTATCAGTCAATCTCAGACGCACCCCCAAGTCGTCAAAGCTTGGATGGGGTTTTGGGCGTCAGCGATGCACAAACCAGCGCTTTTTCGCTTACAAAATGTTTATTCACGCCGCTTGCAAAGTGCGCTTGTGGCGGTATTTCGAGAGCAACTAGAGCTCGAAGATGCCCGCGAACTGGCCTTTACGGTAGCGGCTTTAATTGACGGTATGTGGCTTCGAGGCTCCCTAGCCGGGGGGATCGACAGTGACTACGCCGCCAACGTGATCAACAAGATATTGGTCACGGCATTGCCGGAAAAGGCGCAGTAGAGCGTGTTTTGAAAGCGAGGCGTGAATAAATTTTGATGACTATTTTGAATCGTGTGAGGGCTGACCTCCACACCAAATTTACCCGAAAGGAGATAATCAACATGAAATTCAAACACGCTACGTTAGCTTTGTGCATTATGGGGGCGTCCTCTTACGCTGCGGCAGAATGTTCCACTGTTCGATTCTCAGACGTAGGCTGGACCGACATCACAGCAACCACAGCGGTTGCGTCCACTGTGCTTGAGGGCTTGGGTTACAACACCCGCACACAGCTTTTGTCTGTGCCGGTAACCTACACGTCTCTTGCGAACAAGGATATCGATATCTTCTTGGGTAACTGGATGCCGACCATGGAAGCGGACATCGCTCCATACCTTGAAGCAGGCACAGTAGAAGACCTAGGTCCAAACCTTACGGGTGCAAAATACACCCTAGCGGTTAGCCAAAGTGCTTTTGATGGCGGCGTAAAGAGCTTTGCTGACATTGCTAAATACGCTCGTGAATTCAAAGGCCGTATCTACGGTATCGAGCCAGGTAACGACGGTAACCGTCTGATCCAAGACATGATCGATCAAAACGCTTTCGGTCTAGGTGACTTCCAGTTGGTGGAATCTTCTGAAGCTGGCATGTTGTCTCAAGTTAGCCGTAATGAACGTCGTAACACTTGGACAGTTTTCCTAGGTTGGGAACCACATCCAATGAACGCCAACTTTGACATGGCTTATCTTGAAGGCGGTGATGACTTCTTCGGTCCTAACTACGGTGGTGCCAACGTGCATACCAACGTACGTAAAGGTTACCTACAAGAGTGTCCAAACGTAGGTAAATTGATCACCAACCTTGAGTTCTCCCTACAAATGGAGAACGAAATCATGGGGGCAATCCTAAACGACAACGAGAAGCCTGAAGCCGCTGCAGAAAAATGGCTAAAAGCGAACCCAGCGGTTCTAGACGCTTGGTTAGACGGTGTGACGACTCAATCTGGTGGCAACGGTCTTGCTGCAGTGAAATCGTCTCTTGGCCTATAAGTCTTAATTCATTGCATATCAGGATGAGCGCTCCTGGGGGCGCTCATCCATGTGGTAAAAATATTTTCGGAGAACTTGTTATATGAATTGGCTTACGGACCATAAAATCCCCCTAGGCGATACCATGGAGACCTTTGTAAATTGGTTGATCGACGTCGCTGCATTCTTTTTTGACTTTATCTCGCTTACGCTTGAGACCCTGATCTTCAACTTGGTAGACGCCCTAGAGTGGATGAATCCGTTTGTCGTAGTAGCCCTTGTGGTAGCGTTTGTTTACTGGCTGCACCGAAGCATTGGTCTAGTGCTCTTTGTGGCAGCGTCATTCTTTTTGATCATGAACCTTGGTTACTGGCTTGAAACCATTCAAACATTGGTACTCGTGGTAACGGCCACCGCTATCAGTGTCTTGATCGGTGTTCCACTGGGTATCGCAGCAGCGCATCGACCTGCTATGTACACCATATTGCGACCTATTTTGGATCTTATGCAAACCATTCCAACGTTTGTGTACTTGATTCCGACTCTTATTCTATTCGGTCTAGGTTATGTGCCTGGTCTGATTTCAACGATCATTTTCGCCATTGCGGCACCGATTCGCCTAACCTACTTAGGCATCAGTAAAGTGCCCAATGAGCTGCGTGAAGCGGGCTTAGCGTTCGGCTGTACCAAATCTAAATTGCTTTACAAAGTGGAGTTACCAGCCGCAATGCCAAGCATCATGGCGGGCGTAACCCAATGTATCATGCTGTCCTTATCCATGGTGGTTGTGGCAGCACTGGTAGGTGCCGATGGCTTAGGTAAGCCAGTTATTCGAGCACTTAACACAGTGAATATTTCTCAAGGCTTCGAAGCCGGTGTTGCGATCGTATTGGTTGCCATCATGCTGGATCGAATTTGTAAAACACGTTCATCAAACGCGGAGGGTTAATCTATGCCAATGGTTCAAATTGAAAACCTAGACATCGTTTTCGGTAACCAAATGCGAGAGTCTCTGCGTCTATTGGACAAAGGCTTAAGCCGCCCTGAAATCCTAGCGGAAACAGGGGACGTTATCGGTGTACAAGATGCCACTATTTCTGTTGAAGAAGGTGAGATTTGTGTACTGATGGGCTTGTCTGGCTCAGGAAAATCCACACTGCTACGTGCCATTAATGGCCTAAACAAGGTGGCCCGTGGCCGTTGTTTAGTACGTGATGGTGGCCGCATGGTGGATATGGCGAAGTGTGATGAAAACACGTTACGTCATATGCGTACAAACCGCGTATCTATGGTGTTTCAGAGCTTTGCCCTGATGCCATGGCTAACCGTGCTAGAGAACGTTGCCTTTGGCCTTGAAATGCAAGGTGTGGGCAAAAAAGAGCGTGAAGATCGTGCCTTGAAACAGCTTAAAATGGTGGGCTTGTACGAGTGGCGTAACAAGAAACCAGATGAACTGTCTGGTGGTATGCGCCAGCGTGTGGGCTTGGCCCGTGCTTTTGTAATGGACTCCGACATCCTGTTGATGGACGAACCGTTTTCGGCATTGGACCCTCTGATCCGCTCCCAATTGCAAGACGAACTGATCGAGCTACAGAAGCGTCTGAAAAAGACCATTATCTTCGTAAGTCATGACTTGGACGAAGCCCTAAAAATCGGTTCTAAGATTGCCATCATGGAATCAGCTCGCATCATCCAAGAAGACGTGCCTGAGCAAATCGTATTGAATCCAGCCACAGAATATGTGGAAAAATTCGTAGCGCACACCAATCCACTGAACGTATTGCGTGGACGTGCATTGATGACGCCGGTGGAGCAACTAGGTACTCAAGAGGGTCAATGTAAGCTTTCTGACCACCTATGGGCGAATCTGCAAGATGGTAAGCTAGAAGGTGCCACCTTGCATGGTGAGCCGGTGACGATTGCTCGTTGGGACCACGGTATGGACATCGAAGACCTACCAGAAAACGCAGTGGTCGTGGCGCCAATCGATATCTCCATGCGCGACGCGGTGGAGATCCGCTACCAGTCTAAACTTGCACTCTTGCTGGAAGATAACGGTAAATGTGTAGGCGCTCTGGCAGACCATGACTTCTACCATGCCTTGCTGGGTAAACACTTCAGCCGAGCGTCTTAATATTGATTTGGTGAAATTAAAACGGAGACAATTAAAATTGCACCGGAGACAAAAAAGTTTGTGTGTCTCCATCTGGCTGAAACTTAAGGAGAATTTCTGTCTCCGAGAATTAGCCCTCTGTCTTAAAAATTAGCCTTTAACTTAAGGCCTAAAATACAAAGCCCTCATAGTTGCATGCTGTGAGGGCTTTTTTTGATAAGTGCACATGTATTGATGTCGGCAAGTTCTTAGAAGTGCGTTAGTATCAGTTATACACTCTGCTACTAAATTACGGACGATTTGCATGCCTCAAGGGATTAACAAAGCCAATCTTACTGAAACCGATATCATCACCAAGCTCGTCCTTCCTGCGGTCAAAAGTGCAGGATGGGATGATATGACCCAGATCCGCCAGGAAGTGAAACTGAAAGACGGTAAAGTGGTGGTTCGGGGGCAGATGGCTGCTCGTCAAAAAGTCAAAGCCGCAGACATCGTGCTTTACCACAAAACGGGGATGCCGTTAGCGGTCATTGAGGCTAAAGCCAACAAGTTTGAGATTGGCAAAGGTATGCAACAGGCCCTTGGCTACGCCGAGCTTTTGGAAGTGCCATTTGTGTTCTCAACCAATGGCAATGGCTTTTTATTCCATGAAAAAACCAATACCGCACAGATTGAAACTGAAATTTCCTTAGAGGATTTTCCAACGCCTGAGCAGCTGTGGCTCAAGTTCGCCCAGTGGAAAGGCTATGAAACCGATCAGTTGCCAATTGTGACGCAAGATTATCATGATGATGGTACTGGCAAAGCTCCGCGTTACTACCAGCTTCAAGCGATCAATAAAACGGTTGAAGCGATTGCCAGAGGCCAAGACCGTAACTTGCTAGTAATGGCAACAGGCACTGGTAAAACCTATACGGCCTTTCAGATTATCTGGCGCTTATGGAAGGCGCGTGCGAAGAAGCGCATTCTGTTTTTGGCAGACCGAAATGTCCTCGTGGATCAGACATTCATAAACGATTTTCAGCCGTTTGGCTCAGCCATGACGAAGATTAAAAATCGTAAGGTTGATCCATCCTACGAGATCCACTTAGCGCTTTACCAAGCCTTAACTGGGCCTGAAGAAGCGCAAAAAGCCTACAAGCAAGTAGACCCAGACTTCTTCGATCTGATCGTTATCGATGAGTGTCACCGTGGCAGTGCATCAGAAGACAGTGCTTGGCGTGAGATATTGGATTACTTCAGCAGTGCGACTCAGGTCGGTTTGACTGCGACACCAAAAGAAACAGAAGAAGTGTCCAACATCGAATACTTCGGAGATCCGATCTATACCTATTCACTGAAACAAGGTATCGAAGACGGTTTCCTTGCACCTTACAAAGTCATCCGTGTGGATATTGATATCGATGTTCAAGGCTGGCGTCCTAACAAAGATCAGACCGATAAAAACGGTCATGTTATCGAAGACCGCATTTATAACCAGAAAGATTTTGATCGATCCATTGTCATTGATGATCGAACCCAACTGGTTGCCGAAACGATCACGAACTACCTAAAACGCACCGATCCGATGGCCAAGACGATCGTCTTTTGTAACGACATTGATCATGCAGAGCGTATGCGTCAGGCTTTGGTGAACCTTAATCCTGAGCAAGTCAAAAAGAATGAAAAGTATGTGATGCGCATTACCGGCGATGATGACGCAGGTAAAGCTCAACTAGATAACTTTATCAATCCCAAAAAAGCGTACCCAGTGATCGCAACGACTTCCGAGCTAATGACCACGGGCGTAGACGCTAAGACCTGTAAGTTAGTGGTACTGGATCAAGGTATTCAGTCGATGACTAAGTTTAAGCAGATCATTGGCCGTGGCACACGTATCGATGATAGATACGGCAAACTTTGGTTTACCATTTTGGACTTCAAAAAAGCGACTGAACTGTTTGCCGATCCACGTTTCGATGGTGAGCCAGAACAAGTGAAAGTGACTTGCCCTGGTGACTTTGAAGATGATGAGATACTCGACACCATTATTGAAGGTGATGAAGACGGTATTCTAACCGATGAAAATATTGATCCAGACTCTGTTCAAGAACCGGAGAAAGAGTATCAACATGATGATTCGAGCTCATCAGATAACGGTGATTACAACCTGACAAATGATGACTGGAATGACGAAGACAAAGTTCGTAAGTTCCACGTCAAAGGTGTGAAGGTCAAAACCCTAGCTGAGCGTATCCAATACTACGATTCCGATGGCAAATTGGTCACAGAGTCCTTTAAAGACTACACCCGTAAGACCATTCATAAGCAGTTCGCCAGCCTTGATGAATTTGTTAAAAAATGGCAAGACGCTGATAAGAAGCAGGCCATTATCGAAGAGCTGGAAGAGCATGGTGTGATCTGGGAAATCCTAGAGCAAGAGGTCGGTAAAGACCTCGATCCGTTCGATATGATTTGTCATATCGTATATGATCAGCCGCCTTTGACCCGCAAAGAGCGTGCGAACAACGTCAAAAAGCGCAACTACTTCACGAAATTCGATGGTGTGGCTCAGGAAGTACTTAGCCGCTTATTGGATAAATACGCCGATGCGGGTGTGAATGAAATTGAAAATATCAATGTGCTAAAAGTGACACCATTCGATGAACTAGGCCGTCCCCTAGAAATCATCAAAAAAGGCTTTGGAAGTAAAGAGTCTTACTTCGCCGCCGTACACGATTTAGAAAACGAGCTATACCAGCCTAAATCCGCCTAATACAAAGCATTACAGCCAAAGAAACGTAACTTTTGGCTGTAATGATCTGACGTTTACGTCACTACAGAATTCAGTTAATAGAGAAACTTATGTCGATCAGTACCGTTATCAAATCCATTCAAGACATTATGCGTAAAGACGCCGGTGTAGACGGCGATGCCCAGCGCCTAGGCCAAATGTCTTGGCTACTATTCATGAAAGTCTTTGATGCACAAGAAGAAGAAGAGCTAGAATTTGAACTGGACGACTACAAAGCCCCGATTCCAGAAAACTACTTATGGCGTAACTGGGCTGCCGATCCTGAAGGCATTACCGGTGAAGAGCTTTTAGACTTCGTAAACGATGATCTGTTTCCTGATATGAAAGCGCTGAACGCTCCGCGAGATTTAAACCCGCGTGGCTTTGTGGTGAAAGAAGCGTTTAGCGATGCCTACAACTACATGAAAAACGGCACCTTGCTGCGTCAGGTGATCAACAAACTCAACGAGATTGATTTTACCGACTCTCAAGAGCGTCACTTATTTGGTGATATCTACGAGCAGATTTTGCGTGATCTACAAAGCGCGGGTAACGCCGGTGAGTTCTATACGCCACGGGCTGTGACTAAGTTTATTGTTAACCGTCTTGATCCAAAGTTGGGCGAGAACATCATGGACCCAGCGGCGGGCACAGGTGGTTTCCTTGCCTGTAGTTTTGACCATGTTAAAGACAACTACGTAAAAACCACCGAAGACCATCAAATCCTGCAAAAGCAAATCCATGGCGTAGAAAAGAAACAGCTGCCGCATTTACTATGTATCACCAACATGATGTTGCACGGCATCGAAGTGCCTTCACAAATCCGCCATGGCAATACGCTTAACAAACCGCTTTCTAGCTGGGACAGCGATATCGACGTGATCGCAACCAACCCACCCTTTGGCGGTACGGAAGAAGACGGTATCGAAAAGAACTTCCCAGCGGAGATGCAAACCCGTGAAACAGCGGATTTGTTCTTACAGCTGATTATTGAAGTGTTAAGGGAGCCATCAGCGGGTAAAGAGGGAGGTAGAGCGGGCGTGGTACTGCCAGACGGTACCCTATTTGGCGAAGGCGTGAAAACCAAAATCAAAAAGCTACTGACCGAAGAATGTAACCTGCACACCATTATGCGTTTACCCAATGGCGTGTTTAACCCATACACGGGTATCAAAACCAATATTCTATTCTTTACCAAAGGCCAGCCAACCAAAGACGTTTGGTTCTATGAACACCCGTACCCAGACGGTGTGAAGAACTACAACAAATCCAAGCCGATGAAGTTTGAAGAGTTTCAAACGGAAATCGATTGGTGGGGTAATGAAGAAGATGGCTTCGCCAGCCGCGTCGAAACCAACCAAGCGTGGAAAGTGTCTATTGATGACATCATCGCCCGTAACTTCAACTTGGATATTAAAAACCCATACCAAGAAGAAGTAGAAGTGCATGATCCAGAAGAGCTACTGGCAACTTACCAGCAGCAGCAATCGGAAATCAGCGAACTGCGCCTACAGCTGAAAAACATCCTAGGCGATGCCCTAATGAGCACGGCAAACAGCCAACAAGACGACTCAGAAGAGGAACGTGGCTAATGGCTGAGCTTCACTCTCTACAAAAAGACCTTCCACAAAAAGACAAGGTACAACAGCTGATTACCCAGCATATTGATCTCTGGACGGGCGCGGTCAAAGACAAATCCAGCGCCGGTCGTGGTGGCAGTAGTAAGCGAGAGCTTTACGGCATTAAAAAACTGCGCGAGCTAATTTTAGAATTGGCGGTACGGGGCAAACTGGTCGCCCAAGACCCAAATGACGAGCCTGCTTCGGTCTTGCTAGAACGTATTGCCGCAGAGAAAGCCGAACTAGTGAAACAAGGCAAAATCAAAAAGCCCAAAAAACTGCCAGAGATTAGCGAAGAGGAAAAGCCCTTCGAGCTACCGGAAGGGTGGGAACTATGCCGAATCGGTGAGCTATTTAATTCCATAATGAGTGGTGGCACTCCTAGTAAAAGAAATAATGATTACTGGGATGGAGATATACCTTGGGCTAGTGTAAAAGATCTCGGTTCTAGCCTATATCTAAGCCAAACTCAGGATCATATAACAGAGCTTGGTTTAGAAAATGGTAGCAAAGAAGCCCTGAAAGGAGATTTATTAATCTGTACTCGAATGGGGCTAGGTAAAATTGCTATAGTGGAGCATCGTATGGCTTTCAATCAGGACTTGAAAGCTGTTTCCTTGACTTCGTTTTTACTTCCTTTGTATTTTGTAAGGTTCTATTCAACACTCAAAATAATCGGTACTGGAACTACAGTCGCGGGTATTACACAAGAGCAGCTCTTAAACTACACTATGGCTCTCCCGCCTAAAGCCGAGCAACAGCGCATCGTCGCTAAAGTCGATGAGCTAATGGCGCTTTGCGATCTTTTGGAGCAGCAAACCGAATCCAGCCTCGATGCTCACCAAACCTTGGTGCAAACCCTACTGGATACTTTGCTACAAAGCGCTGATGCCGAAGAACTAGAGCAAAACTGGCAACGCCTAAGCGCCCACTTTGATCTGCTATTTACCACTGAGCAAAGCATCGACCAGCTTAAACAAACCATCCTGCAACTCGCCGTGATGGGCAAACTTGTACCCCAAGATCCCAACGACGAACCCGCGTCGGAGCTACTCAAACGCATCGCCGCTGAAAAAGAAGAGCTGGTTAAGCAAAAGAAAATCAAAAAACAGAAACCACTACCGCCGATCAGCGACGATGAAAAACCATTTCAACTGCCCAAGGGGTGGGAGTGGTGTCGAGCTGATGATATTTGTTATGGCATCACTTCAGGATCAACTCCACCGAAAACAGAGTTCAGCGATGGTGAAGGTGTACCTTATCTTAAAGTCTACAATATCAGGAACCAGAAAATAGATTTTGAGTACCAGCCTCAGTTTGTAAATGAGTCTTATCACATGACTAAGTTGGCGCGATCAATACTTAAGCCTGGTGATGTTGTTATGAATATTGTAGGCCCACCGTTAGGTAAGATTGCGATTATTCCGAGTACGTATGACGAGTGGAACTGTAATCAGGCAATTGTTTTTTTTAGGGCAATAGATTCGCGTTTAAGATTTTATATATATCAATATCTAGTAGCTGGACTATTCCTTAACTCAATAGAGCTAATTGGTACTGCTGGGCAAGATAATATCTCTGTGACAAAAAGTAGATCTATTGTGATTCCTATGCCGCCTTTATCGGAACAGAATCATATCGTAGCCAAAGTCGATCAATTAATGGCTCTTTGCGACCAACTAAAAGCCAAACTCGCCGACAGCAAAACCACCCAGCTAAACCTAACCGATGCCCTTGTGGCACAGGCGGTGTAGATCATTTGTAAGTAGGTAATAAAAAGGCGACTGAACAGTCGCCTTTGAAGTTGAACTTTACGCAAGCTCAAATTGATAGAAGGGTTTTAAGCGATTAAGCGCAATGGCGACGGCTTTTTCATGAAAGATTTTACTCTTTCGAGTTGCTGCTCCGACACCTGCTGGCCATTTGCTGATACCGTCCATTAGCGCTGCTTTATTGGGCTCGACTTCCTCTTTGTGGACTAGCCAATCCAGAGTTGACAGTAGCTCAAGGCCGAATGGGGTCTCGAAACCATCAATGAGTTTAATTGTTTCTGTCAAAGCCGCTTTATAAGGCTTCATTTCACTGCTTTTCAGATAAGCCTCTAAGCGTTCTTTTTGAGCATCATCAAACCAGATTACATCAAGGGGATCACTATCGCTGATACGCTTTTCACATTTTAGATAAGTACCATCCAAATGATCTAAAACATGACGAAGACGGTCTGCATAGGGGCCATAAATATTAGCTTCAAAACGCAAGTCTAAAGGGTTGTTTGTTAATTCTGGGTGACGCTCGATAGATCGTTCTAAGAACCAAGCCAGTTTTTGAACTTCCAGTAAGCTGCACTCAACGCCCAGCGTCCAATATTGACGAACAAGCTCTGCGATCATGGCGCGAGCAGGTGTCAGTTTGAGTTCACCTTTGCGTTTAGCTACATTTTGATATTGGGACGTTGGCTCGTAGACATATACATCCACATGATCCAAATCTGCAAGAATTTGCTCAATATGCGGTTTCACCTCATCCCAATTCAGTTTTCCATTGCCTGCACCTAATGGAGGAATGGCAATAGATCGCACATTGTTCTCAATAATAAATGACCTCAGATCCTTCAGTCCCTCTACAATCCATTCCATTTTGGAAGGGCTACGCCAGTGTTGCTTGGTTGGAAAATTTATAACCCATTGAGGGCCTGTGAGTTCATCTGTTGAGGTGACAAACATCTTACCTGTTTGTACTTGCTTAGCT
Organism: Rhodanobacter aciditrophus; assembly: GCF_042679525.1. Lineage (GTDB taxonomy): Bacteria > Pseudomonadota > Gammaproteobacteria > Pseudomonadales > Marinomonadaceae > Marinomonas > Marinomonas aciditrophus. The sequence continues at coordinate 246,875 of NZ_JBHTMN010000014.1, read as the reverse complement.
TTACAGGCTTGCGCGTAGATAGCCATGTTTTTAGGAAAACGCTCTTTAAACATCAGCGCGATTCCTTTGCCCATTACACCTACGGTATTAACCGTGTTAACTAGGGCATCTACCTCTGCGTCGAGCAAGTTACCTTGTGTGTAATGAATCATATTAGAAATACCATTGCGTCATTTTGTAGACCTCTAGGGCAAGCGATCTTACCTGAACAGCTTGCTCCAGCTGAAGCTTAATTTCTTCAGTATAACAAATAATCCCTAATAAGCTCTGAACAGGAAGGTGCTGGTAGACAAGCGCTTCTGCTTGATAACGCTCTACTTTTTCTGGATCGTTTGCATCACGCTTGAAATCTCTATTTTGCAGAATGTTCCAGTCTAGGTTGCTTAAGTCGTTATATTCATTGAAAAACTCTGCCAACTGAGTGTAGGCATGTCGATCAGTGAATACGAAAGGAATACCGTGTTCCAGTAGCTTTGGGATTGATGAAACCAATATGACTATTTCTTCGTTACGTCTTTTTGCCACGCTGATTCCAGTATAGATGTTGTACATCATGGGAGAAAACGGCGTGAAGTAAAATGGAACGTAATCGCTTAATGTTCCGTATGGTTCAATAGGAACTGCCCTTTGTGTCCTTTTTTGAATCAGCTCAGGATTACCAATGGCTTCATAGTTAGGAGACTGAACAGCTGAATTTGCACAGTACAGCCCGTTTTCTAGAATCCAAGGGATATTACTTACATGGACAATACGCCATATAAGGCCTTTTTGAGGGTTCAAATTCTGATAGCGACCTGACATGTTTTACCCTTCAAAAAACTCTTCATCAATCTTTTTAAGATGGAGAGTTTGTTCGTCACGACTGCCAATGTTGTATCGTAACATGAGCTTAGCGAGCTCCTTTCCGTTCACAAGAACTATTCGGCTACTGAGTTGATGAGCTGTATCTTTGGCTGATGCGGTAAAGTCAGAGGTGGTAATAAACAAGCCTTTTTGTGCATTCTTTAGATTAAGTGCTCCAAAGAAATCGCGAATTTCACCAGCACCGACTTTGTTGGTTTCTGCATAGCGTTTGGCTTGGATATAAATCTGATCAACACCAAGAGGATCTTGGTTGATTACACCGTCTACACCGTTGTCACCTGATTTGCCCAACGCATGGGCGGTACTTTCTTTTGTGCTGCCGTAGCCCATAGAGAGTAAAAGGTTTATCAGTAGGTGTTCGAAGAATGCTGGTGTGACTTTACGAGTTCGTTCCAGAATATCTTCGACTAATGCGTCATTTATTTTTCTGTAAGAGGCAAGTAGTGCTTCATCAGGTGTGATGTCGTCATCATTTAAGCTCTCTGTTTGCAAAGGGGGTTGTAGGGGCAGCTTTTCAGAGTCATTGTTGCTCTGTAGTTTGAAGGCTATGAACTTTTCAAATTGGTTGAGGTAAGCGTTGTCGATTGTCTCTTTGCTTTTAACTGCCTGTATACCTTGATCAGTAATACTGAAGTGAGCTCGTCGAGTGGCTTCTAGCAAGCCGGCTTTGGTTAAATACGTTCGTGCCCAACCAATTCTGTTGTCTATAACGCGCTGTCTACCGCTGGGAAGGAGTTCGCTACGTTCTTCTTCGGAAAGCTCAAATTGCTCGGCAAGGACATCAATGACGTCTCGAAGTCTTACTTCTTCTTTGCCTTGCTGCTTAGCTTGGTAGGCAACCTCTAGGAAAGGGCGCATAAACTGCTGGTAATTTGGAATCACTGATACGTCCTTTTATCACGAAACTGCTGATACGGTTTATCCTAGAGCGTGCCTTATGTGGGTGCCCTAGATATTACTAATGCGGTCTTACAATAAATCTATCACGTTTTGTCTAGCCACCAAATTATAAGTACCCAATTAGGCCGGAAAAATGGCGCCATGTTGTCAGTGCATCTTCGATGTATGTCAATATTTGTCTGCCTGAAAGGAGGCTAAGGTACTGATGCGTCGATCGAATAGATATTTAAAAAGCCCCTAGTGTGAGAGCACTAGGGGCTTTTTTGTTGTCAGAAGTCAGCGGTTTAGGGAATCGGTTGTTGGGTGAGCTAGTCTTTTTTATCTTGGAAATTAAGGGCTTTTTGGTAGGCTGCGCGTACCCCAGAGTCCACCACTTGTAGGTAGTCCGCGGCTTTCATCTGGGACAGTCCCGCTGCGGTGGTGCCTTGGTAGGATTCGAGGAGTGAGACGGTGTCTGCTGGGGATTGTTGGAGATCCTGAATCAGCAAGCCGCTGCCTTTGAGGGTGGCGTTCACTGCACGTCTGGCCTTGTGAGACGGGATGCCTAGCCCGATGGCTGATTGCTCTAAGGCCTGTGCAAGCAAGGCAGGGTAGCCGGGTCCAGCGCCGGAAATGGCGGTGAGTACGTCAATGTGATCTTCTGAGTCATAGGGATCATGGGCCCCGAAACTGTCGAACAGATCCCCAATCAATTGTTCCAAGTCAGGAGAAAGGTCGCTCTTAGCAAACCAAGGGGTGTAAGACTGTTTTACCGAGCAAGCCCCGTTGGGGAGTGCACGGATGAGGTTTTTTGGATGATGTCGGGTGTGTAAGTCCTCACATGTTACGCCAGCCATAAAAGAAATCAGCGTTTTTCCGGTCATATCCAACGACAGCTCCGCCCAATCTTGTGGTCGGATGGACAATACGATCAGGTCGCTTGCCTCCACCAAGGCTTGGTTGTCCTGAGTAAAGGAGACTCGCTCTGGTAATGTCTGTGGAGCGGGGCGGCGGGAGGAGACAACAAAGCGAACCCCTTGCAGGTTAGGGTGATCGAGGGCGGCATGCAGGAGTGCTGATCCTAACCAACCTAAGCCACCAATAATACCTATGGTTCTGGACTGTGTTGTCATGATTCCCATTACTCCTTGTTTATGTAGCCATGGCGATGTTGGAAGCGGCGCAGTTCACTTTCTGTGGCGTCTTCTCCCGTGAACGCTTTCACATAGCCCGGCACCCATTGAATTCTCACCTCTAATGGCTCTTTGGTTTGCATGGTGATGTAACCGATTTGCACCAGATATAAGGTGCGAGCATGTACTACGGCATCAATGTTCGCTTTGCCGAATTTTTCGAACATGGCGATGAGGGCTGCTAGACGTTCGTCGTCTGCAGCCTGTACCGCTTGGCGGATCTCTTCTGATTGCAGCGACCAGCTTCGAATGGCAAATTCCAGCTTCGAGTCAAAAAGTTCTTGGTCGTACCAGCAGTCAAATATGTTTAAAGCCGCTTCCGGTAAGGTTTCAGCATAGGCTTCGACTTGCTTAATCAAACTGCCAGTATTTTTCCGTTGCCAGTAAGACACCAGCTCCCTGAGTAAGGCTTCTCGATCGGTGAAGAACCAATAAAAACTGGTTCGAGAAATGTTTAAGCGCTTAGCCAGTGTCGAAATTTTCACAGCTTCAATACCCGACTCCAACAAGATCTCTATGGCGGCTTCAAACCAAACTTCTGGTGAACCTCGCCAGCCTGAGTCGCTGCTTGCTTGCTTTTTCATGTTGCTCTAGCCCTTAACTTTTATAGAAATGTACAGAGTCGTTAAGTTGAAATTGTACATTTATGAATATTTTTAAAATAGCTTAATTTATTAATTGACGCATCTGTACATTTTTAATTAGGATCGAAAAAAAGCGGTTAATAAATAACCTAATAAAAAATATGCCAGTCCCATTCACAAAGACAAAGTCACAAAGACAAAAGTCACAAAGACAAAAGTCACAAAAGACATAAGGAGTGCGGTCGTGTCCAATGATCCTCTTTTGCAGCCCTATCAGCTCAAGCACTTGACCCTAAAAAATCGCATTATCATGACCTCCCATGAGCCGGCGTATCCAGAAGATGGCATGCCGAAAGGACGTTACCTTGCCTACCATGCAGAGCGTGCAAAAGGCGGGGTGGCCATGACCATGACCGCAGGTTCCGCTGCCGTCTCAAAAGACAGTCCGCCAGTGTTCAACAATCTACTGGTCTACAAAGATGAAGTGGTTCCTTACTTAAAAGATTTGACCGATGCAGTGCATGAGCATGATACCGCAATCATGATTCAATTAACCCATTTGGGACGTCGTACCCGCTGGGATAAAGCTCATTGGTTGCCAGTGGTGTCGCCGTCCCATCAACGGGAAGCTGCCCATCGTGCTTTTCCTAAACAACTGGAAGATTGGGATATTGAGCGCATTATAAAAGACTATGCGGATGCGGCGGAACGCATGAAAGCGGGTGGCATGGACGGGATTGAGCTACAAGCCTACGGACACCTAATGGATCAGTTCTGGTCACCTTTGACCAATACCTTAGAAGGACCATACGGAGGTTCTTTGGACAACCGTTTGCAGTTCACCTTTGATGTATTAACGGAAATGCGCAAACGAGTAGGCCCAGAATTCATTATCGGCATGCGCTATACAGGTGACGAAATGCTGGCAAATGGCATCAGTCCGGAAGAAGGGTTTGAAATCTCTCGTCGCCTGAAAGCCAGTGGCATGGTGGATTTCCTTAACGTGGTACGGGGGCACATTGATACGGATCCAGGACTGACCGATGTGATTCCGATTCAAGGGATGGCGAATAACCCCCATTTGGATTTTGCCGGTGAGATTCGTGCCGCAACGGGTATGCCTGTGCTGCATGCGGCTAAGATTCCAGACGTAGCCACCGCTCGCTATGCGGTGTCGTCAGGCAAGGTGGATCTGGTTGGCATGACCCGCGCCCATTTAACCGACCCTCATATTGTTAAAAAAATTATCGAAAAACGGGAAGAGCAGATTCGTCCCTGTGTTGGCGCCAACTACTGTTTAGATCGTATTTATCAAGGTGGCGAAGCCCTGTGTATTCACAATGCTGCGTCTGGCCGTGAGCAAACCATGCCTCACATTATCTCCAAGGCTGACACCCAGAAAAAAGTGGTAGTGATTGGTGCTGGGCCAGGGGGACTAGAGGCCGCTCGTGTGGCTGGAGAGCGTGGTCACCAAGTGGTGGTCTTAGAGGCGTCAAGCAAGGCCGGTGGGCAAGTGTTGCTGACCGCACAGAGCGAACGCCGTAGAGAGATGATGTCCATCATTGATTGGCGTATGGCTGAGTGCGAACGACTTGGGGTCACCTTTAAGTTCAATATTTGGGCCGAAGCCGAAGAAGTGGAAGCAGAGAACCCGGACGTTGTCATTGTGGCAACCGGTGGACTGCCAGACACGGAGGTATTGGCCCATGGCAATGACCATGTGATCTCTACTTGGGACATTATTTCTGGAAGCGTGAAGCCCGGCAAAAATGTGCTGATTTTTGATGACGCTGGAGACCATGCAGGGCTACAGGCCGCTGAAATCATTGCTAAGAGTGGAGCCAAGGTCGAAATCATGACTCCAGACCGCGCCTTTGCTCCCGAAGTGATGGCCATGAACTTAGTGCCCTATATGCGTACCCTGCAAGCTCTGGATACTCGCTTTACTGTCACCTACCGATTGCATGCGGTGGATAAAGAAGGCACGACCTTAAAAGCGCATATTGGTAGCGATTATGGCGGCGTGTCTCAGATAAAAGAGTATGACCAGATCATCGTCAACCACGGCGTCATCCCCCTTGATGACATCTACTTCGAGCTGAAGCCTAACTCTACAAACCTTGGGGAAATGTCCCATGATCAGCTCATTGCTGGCGTTGCACAGGATGTCCTGCGTAATCCAGACGGACGTTATCAGCTGTTTCGTATTGGGGATGCGGTGGCCACTCGCAATACACATGCGGCCATTTATGACGCCCTTCGTTTGGTCAAAGACCTTTAGTTAACCGATTGCGTGGGCAGCTCAGGTGTCTGTCCACGCATATTTTGCATAGGTAGAGGAATATGAAAGTACTGGTCGCGGTAAAACGTGTGGTGGATTACAACGTAAAAGTGCGCGTAAAAGCTGATGGTTCTGGGATGGATCTAGCGAACGTAAAGATGTCCATGAACCCATTTGATGAAATAGCCGTGGAAGAAGCCATTCGCCTAAAAGAATCCGGCGCGGCTTCAGAGGTGATCTTGGTGTCAGTGGGAGTCAGCAAGTCCGAAGAGACTTTGCGTACAGGGCTCGCTATGGGAGCCGACCGAGGTATCTTGGTTGAAGTAGGTGAGCAGGCAGTGGAGCCTTTGGCGGTGGCTAAGATTTTGAAATCTGTGGCTGAGTCAGAGCAAGTCAGTCTGGTGATTCTTGGCAAACAAGCCATTGACGACGACTGCAATCAAACCGGTCAAATGTTGTCGGCGTTACTGGATTGGCCCCAAGGCACCTTTGCCTCAGACGTGGATATAGCAACTCCAGACAAACTGAAGGTGACACGCGAAGTAGACGGTGGTCTGCAAACCTTGCAATTAACCTTACCTGCCATCGTCACAACGGACCTTCGGTTGAATGAGCCGCGATTCGCCTCCTTGCCCAATATTATGAAGGCTAAAAAGAAGCCCCTAGCCAAACTCACTTTATCGGATCTGGAATTGTCGGAAGACATCATTCAACCAAGGTTAACCATCACGAACACCGAAGCACCTGCACCGCGTCAAGCAGGCATTCAAGTGGCTAGCGTCGATGAGCTGCTTGATAAGCTTAAACATGAAGCCAGTGTGCTGTAAGGGGGATAAGGAATGACAACATTATTGATGGCAGAACATGACAACCAAACTCTATCTGAGCATACCGCCAAGGCATTGACCGCCGCTCAAAAAATGGGCCCTGTCGACATATTAGTCATGGGCGATCAATGCGAAAGTGTGGCGGAGCAAGCTTGCCTGCTTCAAGGGGTGGGGAAAGTGCTTGTCGCTCAACACCCAGACTTGGCCCATCAACTGGCTGAAACCACAGCGCAAGTTCTATTAGCCTGCGGGCAAGGTTACAGTGCCATCGTTGCGGCGGCGACCACCACCGGTAAAAACACCTTGCCACGTGTGGCAGCCAAGCTTGACGTGATGCAAATCTCAGAAGTGATTGAAGTGCTGGGTAGCGATACCTTTAAGCGTCCTATCTTCGCTGGAAATGGCATCCAAACGGTGACTTCCAATGATACGGTCAAAGTATTAACGGTACGCACTTCGAACTTTGAAGCGGCAGGTAAGGGCGCAGCATGTCCGATTGAACACCTATCCGTAACTCTGGAAACAGGACATTCAGCTCATCTATCAGATCAATTATCCGAATCCGATAGACCAGAGTTGTCTTCTGCTAAGAAGGTTATTTCTGGCGGTCGTGCACTGGGATCAGCGGAGAATTTTCAGACATTTATCTTACCGGTAGCCGATAAGCTAGGCTCCGCAGTAGGGGCCTCCCGGGCGGCGGTTGACTCGGGCTTCGCCCCTAATGATTGGCAAGTGGGGCAGACCGGCAAAGTGGTCTCCCCTGATCTATACATCGCCTGCGGTATTTCGGGGGCCATTCAGCACCTTGCAGGGATGAAAGACTCTAAAGTCATCGTAGCCATTAACAACGACGATGACGCCCCTATTTTCCAAGTGGCAGATTACCGGTTACAAGAGGATTTGTTTAAGGCTTTACCTGAACTGAGTGCGAAGCTGTAATCCTTAAATGGTATATGAGCGCCAAGCGGCGACCATTAAAAAGCCCCTAGCGTGGATGCGCTAGGGGCTTTTTTGTAAAAGGGTTCGCGTTCCCTATAAGCTCTGCTAAATTGGTGGCACTCTCAATACATTAGTGGAGCATAGGCAATGCTGGAATCCGTTAAGCGAAACAAGGATGTGCTGATCGTTTTAGCGTTGGTGGTCTTTGCTTGGGTAGGCGTTGTGGATCAATACGCAGAGCAGTACATCAATGGGTCTTTGGTCTCCGCTGGGGCATCGTTTGGTATTGCGCGGCTGTTTAATGCAACGGTTTCTGTCTTGTCTACCATTACCCTAAATGTGCCGATTGTGGGGTCGGTGCAAATTGGTCAGTTATTAGATCCATTGAACGACTTGGTGGAGGACTTTTCCTCGGTGATGAAGTACGCCATCTCGTCTTTATTGATTCAGAAATTTCTCGTAGAGATTCTCCAAACCCTTCATTTCAAAGTGTTTTTGTCCCTTTCTGGTGTGATGTATCTGGCTACTAAGTTTGTTTGGACGAGCCATCGTGTGCTGGCCTATAAGGTGTTTTTGTTCGCGGTGATTTGTAAGTTCTCGATTGCCATGGTGGCGGTGGCTAGTAGTTGGGTGGATGAAGCCTTTCTCGATGAGGCAGTACAGAAAGAATACGCCACCTTGGAGGCGTTTCCTGCTTCCCCTGATAAGTTGGACCAAGCACTGGATTTATCCCAAGAAATTAAAGCCCAAGTCGCCACAGAGTTGGAAGCAGAGCAAGCCAAACAACAGCTATTGGTGCAACAACGCCAGCGTCTAACCCTAGAAGAATCGGATCAGCTTGCCCAGATTGATAGGGTGGAAGAAGCCCTAGTGACTGCAGCAGAAGGACGCTCTGGTTTCAGTGGTTTATTCGAGAAAACAACCCAGGAGCGAGCCTTGGAGCGCCAACGTAATCGTTTGTTGGCTCAATTGCGCCGTATTCAAGGGGATTTGGATCGGGTCGAAAGAGACTTGGATGATGTGGAAGATGACATGTCAGACTTGCAAGATCGCTTAGAGGGAAAGGTGAGTACTTTCGCAAGCATTCGCGATGGCTTCAGTCGCATGACCATGGCCGCCAAAGATAAGGTGACAGGTTATGTTGACACCCTCAATCAGTCCATAGATCACTTCTTAAATTTAATTGCCTTATTTGTGTTAAAGACCATTATCATTCCCCTGCTGTTTTTGGTGATTATGTATAAGGTGTTTGTGCGCCTCTGGGGTATGACTCCGAGATCAGCTGTCGCTAAGGCCCACCAAGCGGTGAAAGAAACCCGTGAATAAATATGACGACATGGCCTGATCGCATCGGCCATGTCGTGTGACCTGCGTTAATCCAATAAGGATGGATCTTGGGCGATCATCAGGGCTTTCATTTCTTCGAAGTGCTGGCGTGAGAAGTCTTCGATTTTTTCCCAATCTTGAGCGGTTTTTTCTGCCACTTCGTCAGATAAGACATTAAGCGGCTGACCCGTTGAAAGGGCGGTCACCATGATCTGACAAGCTCGTTCTAGTGTCCAAATATCATCAAAGGCGACACCTACATCTGTTCCAGTCACCATGACACCATGGTTGCCCATTAATAGGCGACTATTGTCCTTTAACAAGCTACACAGGCGTGCGCCCTCTTCCACGGTATCTGCCATGCCGTCAAACATGGTGTCCACTGACACTCGGTTAAAATAGCGGGCAGTGTTTTGGTCGATGGGCAAAATGCGCGGATCTTTCAGGGTGGATACGGCAGTGGTGTAGACCGGGTGAAGATGCATGGCAACGCGTACATGGGGTAAACGCTGATGCAGTTGTCCGTGGATCGACCAAGCGGTGGCGTCCACTTCTGGGCGTTCTGCGGTGGAGGCGTCGTCGGCATCCAGCAACAGTAGTTCACTGGCTTTGACACGGGAGAAGTGCTTCCACTTGGGATTGATTAAAAACTGTTTGCCGTCTTCTGATACGGCAGCGCTGAAATGGTTCGCCACGGCCTCGTGCATGCCAAGGTGAGCAACAATGCGAAGGGAGGCGGCGAGGTCGATGCGAATCTGTTCTTCGGTTGAGAGGGCCATATCTGTCTCCAAAATGCGCGCTCAAGGTGAGCGCGCGGGTACTGCTGGGGGGTTATTTAGGCATCAGTTCTTCTAGATCTGCTGCCGTTGGCGCTTGGAAGTTGTACTTCTTCAGCAGCGCGGCGTATTCAGGGGTTTTGCTGAATTTCTCTAGACCTTCAATCAAGGCTTGTTTCACTTCGTCGTTGCCTTTTCTCACACCGAATCCGTTTAGAACAGCGTAGATGATGGTGTCGGAAGAAATAACGATACGGTTACCTAGTTTATCTACCACACCACGAGCTACGGCAGCATCGGTGATTTGAGCTTCTACCGCACGAGATAGCATGGCTTGAGTGGTTTGTGGGTCCGTTGGGTATTCGCTGATGGCAATGGGCTCTAGTCCGTTTGCTTCACAGTATTCTTTGGACAAGGTTTGAATCTTTTTCAACCAAGCGGTGCCGGCCATGGAGCCGATTTTGTGGCCACAGAAATCTTCTGGGGTTTTAGGCTGGTAGTCGTTGCCTTTTACCGCAAGGATGGAGACACCACTTTTAAGGTAAGGAATCATGTCGATGACTTTTAGGCGGTCAGCTGTGATGTACATGGACGAGTTGGTGATATCAAAACGACCACCACGCAGACCTGGGATAAGGTTCGCCCAGCGGGTATCGATGTTTTCCGCTTCACGTCCCATCACTTTCGCAAGACCGTCTAGAAATTCGATGTCGAAGCCAGCGGGTTTGTTGTTGTCCATGTATTCGTATGGGAAGAAGGTAATGTCAGATCCGGCAATGATTTTGCCTTCTTCTTTGAATGCTAGAGCACTCATAGACGACACAGCCAGTAGGGCGCTCACTGTGCCAACGGCAACCGAGCGAAGAGTTGAGCGAGCAATACGATTCTTAAACATCTTGGTGGTTCCTTTTGTGTGATTTTAATTATTCAGCGATTGAGTCTTTGCCAGCTTGCTGGACAAAAAACGAAGCGCCTTTGGGTTTTTGTGGCAGTTTTAGGGTATTGGGAGTGCTGCGAATTTCGCCGCTTTCTTTACCCCAAACAAGGGTGCCAGTGTGAAGACTCGGCAGTGGGTTTTCGCCGAAAGGCAGGGCATCTTCGGCGGCAAACACACTGATAAATAGGGTCCGCGGGAACTCTGTTTCATTCGGGCTTGAAGCATGCAGCAGACGGGTGTGCATAAAGCAAACGGAACCAGATGGACCGTAGCAAGAGACTGGGTTTTGACAGTATTCTTGTTCGATTTCTGGCTTCACATAACCCGTGAAACGCTCATTGTTCCAGTGTGAAAATAGGGTGCCTTTGTGGCTACCTGGGATCACCTGAAGGGGGCCGTTTTCTGGCGTCACATCACTGATCATCAGCAAGCAGGTCACTAGGTCATCATTACTATGAGGCGTAAATGGGAAGTCCTGATGCCATTTCACTTGCGTGGCAGTGTGAGGCAATTTGGAGTTGATTTTGCTGTGGTGCAAGCGTGCTCCATGACCGCCAATTAATTGACCTGCCATTTGCGCAACTTTTGATTCCAGCGCCGTGCGTTTAAAAGCTTCGGAAATCTCGGTCGGTGACGTGACGCGGCGCAGAGACGGGTGCTCTGGGGTATGGTCTTCTTCAATATCAAAGCGTGCACGACCGTCGATGGTGTCGCCCCAAGGTGCATCGTGGGAGCGGCTTTCCTCGACCCAAGCGTCAAAGTCCGCTTGTAAGTCTGCGACTTCTTTGTCAGTCAATACTGCATTGACAACGAGGTAGCCTTGTTCGTGGTACTGGTCTATTTGCCATTGTTCAAGCATGAAATACTCCAATCTGTTTCGGTTGAGCCGTTATGCTAGGGAAACGTCTTTAAGGAACGCTTCAATTCTTGGGTTGTTGCCTTCTCTGAGTACCGCTGGGGCGTCGTCACATACGATGCGACCTTGCTCCATAAAGACCACTCGATCAGAGACTTTAAAGGCGAAATTCATTTCGTGAGTGACGATCACCATAGTGATACCTTCCTGGGCCAGATCCTCGATGACCTGTAGCACTTCGTTTACCTTCTCTGGGTCGAGGGCTGAGGTTGGTTCGTCAAACAGCATGATTTGAGGACGCATCATCAAGGCACGGGCAATGGCAACACGTTGCTGTTGACCGCCAGATAACTGGTGTGGGTACTTCCAAACGTGCTCTAGCATTCCTACTTTGTTGAGAAGCTGGAAGGCCTGCATTTCTAACTCTTTGCGGGAGCCCATTTTGTGGTAGCGAGGGGCCAGCATTAGGTTTTCCAGCACGGTAAGGTGTGGGAATAAGTTGAAACTTTGGAACACCATGCCAATGTTTCGACGCAGGCTAGATTGCTCGACAAACTTGGTTTTATCTGGGCCATGGCGCAGCAGTTTCAAGAAGGATTGACCATTCAAATGGATCTCACCGTTGTCCAGTTGCTCCAAGCCATTCATTAGGCGAATAAGGGTGGTTTTGCCTGAGCCAGAGGGGCCAATGACGGAGACCACTTCACCAGAATTGATACTTAGGTTGACCGAGCCAAGTACTTCAACATTATTAAAGGCTTTGTGAAGCTTAGAGGCTTGTAGGGCTGGACCATCAAAGCTAGGCGCTTGAGAAACCGCTGGGGCTGGCGCACTTTTTACTTGTTCGATCAGTTCAGCAGAAGGTTGTTTAGTCTTGGTGTTTTTAGTGACGTCCAAGTAGTTCTCTAAACGATTAAGTAAGAAGTCGAACACAGTGACAATGGCAACATAGTAAATGGCCACGGCTGCCATGGTTTCTAATACTAGAAAGTTTTGGGTGTAAAGGCGTTGTCCCACCATTAGGACTTCTGTGAGAGAGACAACCGACACAAGGGACGTCAGTTTCACAATAGAGATGTACTCGTTGGTCAGCGCCGGCAAAGCAACCCGTAAAGCCTGAGGAATGACCACCAGCCATTGGGCTCCCACAAAGCGAATGCCAAGGGCTCTCGCCGCTTCACCTTGTCCTTTGGGAATGGAAAGTAAGCCCCCTCGATGGATCTCTGCCACGTAAGCACTTTCACACATGACCATGGCAATCAAACCCGCCCAGAAAGGGTCAGCTAAGATAGCGGCGCTGGCTGGGAAGACCTGAGGCATGTTGTAGACAAAGATCAACAACACCAGCAAAGGTAAGCTTCTGAATAACCAGATGTAAAATTTTGCGGGACCACTGAGCACGGCATATTTAGATTGCTTACCGAGCGCGAGTACGAAACCGACAATGATACTTAACACCCAGCTTGCAATACTGAGCTTAATTACAGTCCAGCTTGCCCACCAGAAGTCTGACAAGCTAAACAAACTGAACAGATAGTCCCAATCGAACATCATAGATTTGCCACCTTACTTTCAAAAAATGCATTAGAAGTTGTTGTCTGTCATAGCAATAAAACTCCTAATCTGTGCAATCACTATGTAGGCAGATCGGGAAGACTGGCAATTAGTATTTTCTTGGTTTCTAGTTTTAAAAAAACTATCTAGTACCTGGGGGTAGACCTATAAAAAAATTATGCACCGCGGTAGACAAAGGCGTTGTCACAAATGAAAAGAATGCCCCGTTTTAGAGCATTAAAATGATGATGAATTGGCATCTCGGATAGGACGTTTTTTGCTGCTTAATAATTTTATTCTTATAAATCAGCATCTTAATGTTATTTAAAAACTTTTAAATAGGCGGTGGCATTTTGGTTGCTAAATAAAAATCTATTCAATTCATATGATAAACAATATTTTGTAAATTAATCGGGGTGGTGTATGAGATATTTTACGTTGAAGCAATTGCACTATTTTACGACGGTCGTGGAGACGGAAAGCATTGCTGAAGCGTCACGCAAACTTCACATCGCACAGCCTTCCATTTCGATTGCAATTAAGAATCTAGAAGATTCATTTGGGCAGCAATTATTGATTCGACATCATGCCCAAGGGGTGTCTCTGACACCCAGTGGTCGTCGCTTTTATAACAAGGCAAGGGAGCTACTCAGGTTTTCCCATGAGTTTGAGCAAAATACCCTAGCTGACAGTGAAACCACCAGCGGAAAAATATCCATAGGCTGCTTCGAGTCCGTTGCACCTCTGTACATTCCAAAGTTGATTGCAGGTTTTAAAGCACAATACCCAGACATCGAAATTCAAATGCGCGATGGGGAGCAGCACGAAATCATGGTGGGCTTACACCGTGGGCAGTTTGATATGGCGTTCTTGTACGATTTGGAATTGGATAATTCTATTCAGAAGGAAATCCTTAATGCACCACACAAGCCTTATGCTTTATTGCCAGCCAATCACCCCCTCGCGACAAAACCTAGTGTTACTTTAGCGGAGTTAAGCCGAGAGCCTATGGTGCTATTGGACGTGATTCCGAGTCGCAACTATTTTCTTAGCATCTTCACCGAAAAGGGGCTGCATCCAGAAGTGGCTTACACATCGCCTTCCATTGAGATGGTGCGTTGTATGGTGGGGCAAGAACAGGGCTTTTCTGTACTGGTGACGCGCCCATGTAGCAAAACCACATACGATGGTAAGGCGCTGGCCTATGTGGATATTGAAGATGAAATGGAAAGCTCCACTCTGATCATGGCGCACTTAAAGACCAATGAACCAACAAAACCTGCGCAATTGTTTATGGATTATTGTCGCTCTGTGGACTTGGATTTCACGGGGGGCAAGGCTTAAATATGGGGATTTCATCTTCATAAAAATTGAGCTAGAAGAGTGCTAGGTTAATAATTTTTCTATTTAGATCGTATATTTATAATAATTTACTGAGGTTATGCGCTGCCCTAAGCTGATTTTACTCTCTATTGAGAACCTATTTAATCCGCATATAAAGGCGCGTATACATGACACACACTATCCAGAACATCGATACCCTTATCGTAGGAGCGGGTCAGGCAGGGATCGCTATGAGCGAGCACCTGACTCGTCAGCAGGTGCCTCACCTTGTCCTAGAAAAAAGCCGTATTGCGGAAGCATGGCGCACTCGTCGGTGGGACTCTTTGGTCGCCAATGGCCCAGCTTGGCATGACCGTTTTCCTGGAATGGAGTTTCCAAACGCACATCCTGATGCCTTCGTTAAAAAAGACAGCGTAGCGGATTACTTCGAAGCCTATGCTGAAAAGTTCGAAGCACCTGTGCGCACGGGGGTCGAAGTGTTGAGCGTGTCACAGACCGAAGGTGTCAGTGGTTTTGAGGTGGAGACGACTGACGGGACTTACCATGTACAACGCATCGTCTCGGCCACAGGCCCATTCCAAACGCCCATTATTCCTGCCATAGCACCCAAGGTTCAGACCGGTCTAAATCAAATCCATTCTGCGTCTTACCGTAACCCAGAGCAGCTCCCTGAGGGTGCCGTCATGGTGGTCGGTGCTGGGTCGTCTGGTGTGCAAATTGCGGATGAGCTTTTACAGTCTGGTCGTGATGTCTACTTGTCTGTTGGGCCCCATGATCGTCCGCCTCGTAGTTATCGAGGTCGCGACTTTGTATGGTGGTTGGGGGTGTTAGGCCTTTGGGATATGGCTGCAAATGAACCGGGCAAAGAGCATGTAACGATTGCTGTCAGTGGCGCACAAGGTGGCAAGACCATTGATTTTAGAGAGCTGGCGCAAGCAGGCATGAAGCTAGTGGGGCGCACAGAGTCCTTTGCTGATGGGCGAGTACGCTTTGCCAACGACCTTGCGACGAATATCCGTGGCGGCGATGCTAACTATCTTTCGTTGTTGGACCAAGCTGATGCTTACATTGCGAAAAATGGCTTAGATTTGCCAGAAGAGCCAGAAGCTCGCCAACTTTTACCTGACCCTGAATGCATGGCTCAACCAACCTTAGAGCTTGACCTAAAGGAAGCGGGGATTACTACCATTATTTGGGCCACGGGCTACTCCACAGATTACGGTTGGTTAAACAGTATTGATGCCTTTGATGAGCAAGGTAAGCCAGAGCATCATCGTGGTGTGTCCAAAGCATCGGGCGTGTACTTTTTAGGGTTACCTTGGTTATCCCGTCGCGGTTCTACCTTCATTTGGGGTGTTTGGCACGACGCGAAATACATCGCCGATCAGATTGTGATCCAGCGCCAATACCAACATTACACAGATCAAGAAGTTTAGGAGCTGCTACCATGCCAACTCATACTCGTATTCGCATGTTCAATACTAAAGAAACCTATCCCAACCAGTCCCTGGACAATGATTTGTGCCAAGCGGTTGTGGCGGGAAACACTGTCTATGTGCGTGGCCAAGTAGGCACCGATTTTGAGGGGAACCTAGTGGGTTTGGGTGACCCACAAGCCCAAGCAGAACAAGCGATGAAAAACGTGAAGCAACTGCTGGAAGAGGCGGGTAGTGACTTATCCCATATTGTGAAAACCACTACTTATATTACCGATCCGCGTTTTCGTGAGCCGGTATACCGTGAAGTGGGGAAGTGGTTGAAGGGCGTATATCCGATTTCCACTGGTTTGGTCGTTGCTGGCCTTGCTCAGCCTCAGTGGCTGATGGAGATCGATGTGATCGCCGTTATTCCAGACGCTGAATAAGAAGGGACTATTTATGACTATTTCAATAACTGCCATGTGTCCTGATTCGGGGCAATTAGGTATCGCCATCAGTTCATCAAGCATTGCCGTTGGCGCACGCTGCCCTTGGCTACAGGCAGGAGTTGGTGCGGTCTCGAGCCAAAACATTACCCTGCCAGCGTTAGGGCAGAAAACCTTAGAGAATTTGGCTAAGGGGCTGACCTCTGATCAAGCATTAAAAGCCGCCTTGGCTGAAGATAAGTTCAGCGCTTATCGCCAAGTCACCGTGATTGACACCCAAGGCAAAGCTGCTTGTTTCAGCGGTACGGAGACCTTGGGTATTCATCACATGAAAGCTGGCACAAATTGTGTGGCGGCGGGCAATATGTTGTCTGAAACGTCTGTCATTGAAGCCATGGTTGAAGCCTTTGAGCACTCCACTGGGGAGTTGAGTACACGGCTTTTAATTGCTTTAGCTGCTGGTGTTGAGAGTGGTGGTGAAGCCGGTCCAGAGCATTCTGCTGCCCTCAAGGTTGTTGACGACTACACTTGGCCTTTGGTTGACCTAAGGGTGGATTGGGCTGACCAGGACCCTGTCGGCGAGCTGGCGAAACTTTGGCAGGATTATGAGCCGCAAATGTTGGCTTATGTGACACGGGCGTTAGACCCTCGCAAGGCGCCAAGCTATGGCGTCCCAGGAGACGAATAATGACGGGTGAAGCCGGCATAGCTCATGCAGATGTGCATGAGCTGCTCAGCAAACTGCTTAGTTTTGATACCACCAGCCGAGAGTCTAATCTCGCCTTGATTCAGTTTGTGCGGGATTACTTGCAAGGCTTGGGGGTGGAGAGTGAACTGATCTTCAATGAAGAAGGAAGTAAAGCCAATCTCTACGCTCGTTTTGGGCCCGCAGGAGATGGCGGCGTTATGTTGTCTGGGCATACTGATGTGGTGCCAGTAGATGGTCAAAACTGGACCTTCCCTGCATTTGAGCTGACAGAGCACGATCAAAGATATTACGGTCGTGGCAGCACTGATATGAAAGGCTTCATCGCCTGTGTGCTTGCGGCAGTCCCCATGTTTCTCAATAAAGAGCTACGTATGCCGGTGTACTTGGCTTTTTCCTACGATGAAGAAGTTGGCTGTTTGGGGGTTAGAAGTCTAATTGATCACCTTAAGGCATCCCCTGAAAAACCAGCTCTGTGCATCATTGGTGAACCGACTTCCATGAAGCCTGTGTATGGGCACAAAGGAAAAGTAGCCCTTCGTTGTAAAGTGCATGGTAAGGCATGCCACTCGGCCTATGCGCCAGAAGGCGTGAATGCGATCGAATACGCGGCACAGTTAATAGGTAAGCTCTCCAGCCTAGCGGAGCCCCTCAGTAAGCAGCTGGATGAGCGCTTCGATCCCCCTTACAGCACAGTGCAAACGGGTGTGATTAAAGGCGGGGCGGCCCTAAATATCGTCCCTGAGTTCTGTCAATTTGATATGGAGATGCGCTACCTTCCAGGTGTGGATGCTGCAGCGACCTTTAATACTCTGGCGGATTATGCCAAGGGCACTCTAGAGCCGAAAATGCAGGCGGTTGCCCCAGAGGCTAGCATTCAGTTCGAATCGATCTCTGCTTACCCACCGCTGTTGACGGATCAACAGTCAGAATTCGCCCAATGGCTGGGTCAATGGGCTGAGAGTCAGTCTTACCAAACGGTGGCTTTTGGGACTGAGGGTGGGCTGTTTGATGAAGCCGGTGTGGCCACTATGGTGTGCGGTCCAGGCAGTATGGACCAAGGTCACAAGCCAGACGAATATGTTGAGATCGACCAACTAAAACACTGCTGTCGCATGTTGGAAAATCTTTGTTCTTGGCTGGATACTTCTGATGGGCTTTAAGTAGGCCATTCCGCATTATTTAAGGTAAAAATCTTCTGTTTATTTAATGAAGTTAGTCATCTGATGGACGATAACACTCAGCAGTCGTGTCGTCCTAAATAGATCATTATTTAAGCGGATTTTTACCATAGTTCCCCACTATTTTTTACGTTAGAATGCCGCAAATTTTGAAGTCTGTAGGTCTCTTTAGGGTTTAAGTTGTAATCTATATCTCCTAACGTACTACACTTTACTTTTTCTTGTCATGAAGCCCTTATAGCATCGCTATTTAGGTTTCGTGTCTTACTCATTTTGCCGATTCGGACGTAATTAATGCTCAAGCAAACCTTGTTGCCAATTTGGAGTCTTTTGTTTGGTGTGGCCATCATCACCATGGCAAGTGCACTGCAAAGCTCTTTGATTGGTATTCGTGCCTCTATTGAGTCGTTTAACACCACAGCCACTGGTTTGATTATGTCATCCTATTATGTGGGCTTTATCTTGGGGTCTTTGTTGGTACCAAGATGGGTGAAAAACGTTGGTCATATTCGAGTGTTTGCGGCGGTAGCGTCCTTGGCATCTATTACCATCTTGATGCAGTCTGTGGTGGTAGACCCTTGGTTCTGGATGTTGATGCGTATGGGAACCGGCTTGTGTTACGCAGGCTTGTTCATCGTGACCGAGAGCTGGTTAAACGCTATCGCCAGTAATACCACCCGTGGGCGTTTATTTTCGATTTATATTATTGAGATCTGGGCCAGCCAAACCCTAGGCCAGTTCTTACTGAATGCGGCCTCTCCAAGCGGATACGATTTGTTTATCCTTACCTCGGTACTGATTTCCATGGCTTTGGTGCCCTTGCTGTTGGTGCGAACGCCATCGCCAACCATTGAGGTACCAGAAAAGCTCAATTTGCTAGGCTTGATCAAGACGGCACCGTTAGGGGTGACGGGGGCCTTTGTGGCAGGGGTGACCTCTGGCGCCTTGCTGGGCTTAGGGGCTCTGTATGCCAAGTCTATCGGACTTAATATTGCTGAAATCTCCTTGTTCATTGGTGCCAGTTATGTGGGGGGGATGTTATTGCAATGGCCCATTGGTATGTTGTCAGACCGCCAAGATCGGCGTGTGACGATTTTGTTGGTGGGCATAATAGGCGCGATTACCGCTATGATCGTTCCTTTGGGTAACGCCAATGGAAGCTTTGTCTTGATGATGGTGGGGATGTTCTTTGTTGGGGCGTTTACTTTCCCCATGTACGCTCTTTCTTCCTCTCATATGAATGATCAGCTGCGCCCAGAGCAAGTCTTATCAGCAAGTAGTGGCTTGATCCTTTTAAATGGTGCCGGAGGGGTATTAGGGCCGTTAATTGCATCTGCGGTGATGGATATTTTCCGTATAGATGCTTTATTTATGTTTATCGCGCTGATGAACCTATCGGTGGCCCTATTTGCTATTTACCGCATTCAAAACAAACCACCAATGATTATCGAAGAGCAGGGGGACCACGTTCACGTGGGCTTGAGTGTCTCTTCGGTTGTGGCTGCGGAAATGTTGGTGGACGCAGATTCCAGTTCACCTGCCCCAGAGCCAGAATCCAATGAAGTTGAGATTAAGTTGTAATCTCGATCTGTTCTTATTTTGCCCCTTGTCTTTATAAAGTAAGGGGCGCCTTCCTAAAAATGGGCTATATGTCCTGAATGCGCATCAGCGAAACTATTTGTTGCGCATTTTTTTCCAAACGGTAGCACACCTCATTGGCGTGCTAGGTTACTATTTTGATGAAAGGTTTAGCGAAATGAGTTGCGGTTAGGGCTCATGTTGTATGTGATGTAACTGGCATGTAATGTGCTTGAGTAAAGACGTTAAAATCGAAAGTCGCTACAAATCAATGAAAAGGGTTTTATTGGTTTGCGTTCGGGTGATTCAAAATGTCACTTGATCAATGTTATTCTTAAGTGGTCTGCCGTGCTTTATTTTTTGGCGACCAACGCATCGGTTCTAAAAGGAAAAATTATGATTCGTAAATGTTTGTTCCCTGTTGCTGGCTATGGAACGCGCTTTTTGCCTGCTACTAAGTCTATGCCTAAAGAAATGCTACCTGTCGTGAATAAGCCGTTGGTGCAGTACGGTGTTGAGGAAGCGGTAGAAGCGGGATTGGACAATGTTACCTTTGTTACAGGTCGAGGTAAGCGTGCTATTGCAGACCATTTCGATATCAGCTACGAGCTTGAGCATCAAATTGCTGGTACAGCAAAAGAAGAGTACCTAGAGGGTATTCGTGGCTTGATTGATAACGTTAACTTCTCATTCACTCGTCAGCACAACATGCTGGGCTTGGGCCATGCCATCTTAACTGGTGAGCCGTTGATTGGTGATGAAGCTTTTGGTGTCGTGTTGGCGGATGATTTATGCATCGGTGAAGACGGCGAGAGTGTGATGGCGCAAATGGTAAAACTGTACAAACAGTTCCGTTGTTCTATCGTGGCCATTCAAGAAGTGCCAGAAGAAGAAGTACATAAATACGGTGTGATCGCTGGTGATTCCATGATGGAAGGCTTGTTCCGCGTGACGGACATGGTGGAGAAGCCTAAGAAAGAAGATGCACCGTCTAACTTGGCGATCATTGGTCGTTACATTTTGACCCCAGATATTTTTGACAAAATCCGTGAAACACCCCCAGGTGCTAATGGCGAAGTTCAAATCACGGATGCTATCTTGCGCCAAGCGAAAGAAGGTTGTGTCTTGGCTTACAAATTCAAGGGACGTCGTTTTGACTGTGGTAGTGTTGAAGGTTTCGTTGATGCCACTAACTACTGCTTTGAAAACTTCTACAAAGCTTAATTGGTAGCTTGTTGTGTACGAAAAAGCCAGCAGATTTTGCTGGCTTTTTTATGTTTTTCAAATGCTTAGGGCATTTTATTTGTTCAAGTGCTTGTTTAATAATGGTAACAAAGACTTGAATAGACGTGGGTTCGCACACAAAACGTTCCCGCTTTCGTAGTTTGGTGACCCATCAAAACCAGCAAACAGGCAACCTGCTTCTTTGGCAATGAACAAAGGTGCTTGTACTTCCCACTCACGTAATTCTAGACCCCATGCAGCATCTAGGCGACCTGCAGCAACGTTGGCAAGCATTAATGCTGGCGCATCGTGAAGTACCGCACGGGCACCTTTCATTGCGAGTTCGTTAAGGGCTGCGAATTGGCCTGTTGCGTAATCGATAGTGGTTTCAGTGCCTGGGAACTGAGAGCCTAGTGTTGTGCCCTCTAGAGAACGGGCAGCACCAGTACGGATGCGAGAGTTATTTAGGTAAGCGCCACGACCTTTGCTGGCGTAGAATTCGTCACGGGTTGTCGGATTTAGGACAACGGCGTGTTCCACTTTACCTGCAACCACATAGCTCATTGTGATCACGTAGCCAGATAGCCCTCGTGAGAACAAGTGTTGCCCTTGGATAGCGTCAACAATCCACTCACCTTCAGTACCTTCTTGTACTGTGCCTTGTAGACGTGTGGTGATGGTGTCAGCTGGGTAGGCTTTTGCCAAATGGTGAACGATAGTCTTTTCCGCGCCAGTACAAACGTTGTTGTACACTTCTGTTGCACTTTGACCTTGTTCTTTGTCGAACAAGAATTTTTCTTGAGCGTGGATGATGAAGTCGGCAGCAGTACGCGCTGCTTTCATAGCGACGTTAATTCGAGGTTGCATAAGATACCAATGTTGAACCAATAGGGCAGCCTCTGCCTGATAAGGCAGGAAGTTGCAGTTAAAGTGTTAAAGAGCGAAATGGGCTTTTGGCCGCATATTATGGGCGCGAATTCTAGCGGAATTAGTGCGGCTTATCCAGTTAAAAAATGGTTAAATTCTGTTCAAAATACACGCAACCTAAAATTCTTTGATACCATACCCTTTTTCGACTGACAGAATTTAGGTGTAACTCATCTTATGCAACAAAACGTTAAAATCGTCTTAGTAAATACCTCCCATCCGGGCAATATTGGCGGTGCCGCGCGTGCTATGAAAAACATGGGGTTGAGCGATTTAGTGTTGGTCGAACCCAAGCTCTTTCCCCATGAAGAGGCCACAAGCCGAGCGTCTGGAGCGACGGATATTCTTGAAAATGCCACGGTTGTCGCAACGCTTGAAGAAGCCATTGCAGAGTGTCAGTTGGTGATTGGCACCAGTGCTCGCGAGCGTCATATTCCATGGCCTTTGGTGGATCCTCGCCAAGCGGCAAATCTTGTGTTTGAAGAGTCTCTTAATACGGCTTTTGTGTTTGGTCGTGAAGATCGTGGGTTAACTAATGAAGAGTTGCAGCGCTGTCATTACCATGTGCATATCCCATCCGTCGAAGGCTTTAGCTCGCTAAACTTGGCAGCGGCAGTACAGGTTATTGCTTATGAATTACGTATGCAGGAGCTGAGCTTAAAAGACGCGCCCATTGTGAAGAGTAAATGGGATGTGCCCGCTGCCACGTCAGAGCAGGTGGACTTCCTATTGGACCATTTAGAAAAAGTGCTGGGTGATATTGAATTCTTAGATCCTAAAGCCCCGCGTCAAGTCATGACTCGCTTTCGTCGCTTGTTTCAGCGCTCCAAGCTGGACCAGCAAGAAGTGGGGATGCTACGTGGCATGTTGACGTCGATTGAGCGCCAAGCAAAGTAATCTTTTATGTTTGGGGGCATGCCCCTGACTGAACGAAAATGATCCTTGTAAGTTAAGCCTAAGGCCTGATATCGACCTGCTAGTGAAATCAGGTCGTTGAGCTTTATGGCTTAACTTGCTTGGCTCTTTTCATGACTTTGAATAAGCCATTATTAGAGGATACTCCAAGCTTGCGAAAGGCACTGTTTTTCTGGGTGCTGATAGTTTTGACGCTACGATTAAATTTTGCAGCAATTTCAGATATGGTCATTCCAGTCAAAAAGCAGCGTATCACCTCCTGCTCACGGGCAGACAAGGTCGACAGTAACGGATGAGCATTGTCGTAGGATCCTTTTGAAGAGAGTTTGTTTTTGTAATTCGTCTCAGACAGTTTGTAAGACATTTCCGAGCTCAAATACGTGACGTTAGAGGCCACTTGTCGAATCGCTTTTGGGAAGTTTGAGAGACCTTCGTTTTTACTGATAAAACCGTGAGCTCCCACTCTGAGTATCAGTGATACGTTAGCAAGAGTGTCATGGGCAGAAAGAACCAATATTCGACAATTTGGGAAACGTGTTCGAAAAGAGCGAATAAGTGATACACCATCAAGCTCTTTATGACCCAGAACAAAATCCAACAGCAAGACGTCAATGGAGGTGCTACCCGCTGCCTGCATCAACTCGTGGCTGCTCTCAAAATCACCAACAATCTCTATATCTGGGAACTTATTAAGGTAATGGATTAGGCCCTGACGAACAACTTCATGGTCGTCAAGTAACGCAACACGTATAGGCTTCATGGTGTTCAGCTGTAATGATGGCAGGAGTGAGACCCAAGAGGCTTTTCATAAGATTAGAAGCTCCAGGGTAGCTTAAAATAGCTACTACATTAATCAAACGTCATTTGTGAGCACAATAACAAAATAGCCCACCAATTCTGGTTTTACTCGTACAAAATCGCTCAATAAAGGGCTGGGCTCTCGTGGAAATGGGCTGATTCGTCTTCAAGCTTGGCTTGCAAAAGCACCTTGTCTATAAGGTCTGCTAATGGCAATTTAAGAACAGTCCTATATTTTTCTGCTGCCATTCTTAATAGATTAGCGCTTGAGGTTGCAGCGCTTTTCTCAAGCTGTCTGTGGCCTATGTACAAGTAGGATGTACTAGCCCCCCCTCATGCTTTTCCCCTTACTTGCGCCATAACGTTATCTAGTTGATAGGATATGTGAGCAAATGAATAAGAGTAAACTTACTGCGGTCTTAGTTTTGGCGGCTGCTTCGATGACTGCCCAGGCCAGTGATGGCACCATTACGTTTTCTGGCCAAATAACCGATAAGACGTGCACCATCTCAACACCAGGTGGTGGTGATTTTGCGGTTAACCTTCCGACAATGTCTATGAATTCTCTAGCAAGTGCTGGAGCCGTTGCTGGTCGTACGCCTTTTTCAATTAATCTTAGTGATTGCAGCTCTGGTAGTGTGGCAACTTACTTTGAGCCTGGCGCTACGGTTGACTTTGAAACGGGTCGTTTGAATAACCAAGCGTCCACTGACGCAGCCAGCAATGTGCAATTGCAGTTGTTAGGAGACAATAGCCAGTTCTTGCCAATTAAAGCTGCTGGGGTGGATGTTGCTCAGGATAATTCCCAATGGGTTACTGTGGGAGAGGATGGCAGCGCCACCCTTAACTACTACGCTGAGTATTACGCAACAGGTGCTGCCACTCCTGGTGATGTCGCCAGTAGTATCAAGTACACCGTAATCTACAATTGATTTAACGTCTTTAATGCGTTGATTGGCGCTTTTGCTAGTCAACGCATTGCTTCACCTAATACTTACCATTCTAGGTTTATCAATGAACGTATCGCTCTTAAGAGTGCTCTTGTTGTCAGTGCTCACGCTTCTTTTTTGCCAAAAAGTTTTCGCCAGTGTTGTGGTGAATGGCACTCGAATTATTTATCCAGCAGAGTCCCGAGAAGTGACGGTAAAGCTGGATAATCTTGGAGACTCTCCTTCATTGGTACAGGCTTGGGTGGATGATGGCGATGTGAATCAAACAGCGGATAACAGTGATGCGCCATTCTTTCTTACCCCTCCGGTTAGTCGCGTTGAGTCGGGGCGGAGTCAGACTCTACGAATCCTATTTACCGGAACCTCGTTGCCCTCTGATCAAGAGTCGGTGTTCTGGCTCAATGTGCTAGAGGTGCCGCCATCGCCCGAATCAGCTACAGGCAGTGAGAATTACTTGCAGGTCGCGTTTCGTTCGCGTCTCAAGCTCTTTTACAGACCGAAGGGCTTATCGGGGAATGCCAATAATGCCCCAGCATTACTGCGTTGGCGGCTAGTGGATGATCGCTTGCAAGTAGAAAACCCCAGTGACTACCACATATCGTTCACTGAAATTCGAGCTTTAACAGATCAGAGTGAGGTCATCCTTGACGACAAAGGGCTAATGATCGCGCCAAAACAAACTATGGAGTTTGTTGTTCCCAGATCTGCAGAGCGGTTGCGCTTCATTACCGTGAATGACTATGGCGGCCGGGTTCAACATGAGACTCGTTTAGATAGTTGAGCCACACCGTAATACTGTTATCAGGGAAGTATGAGAAGTAAACGAGAGAGGGAGTAGGCATGGATTGCCATCTTAAGTCGAGTCAGTTGATGATTTGTTTGTTGGTCAATGGATTGACCTTTACTAACTTGATACATGCCTCTTCTGACAATTCCGATTCTAATGGTCGACTTCCATCGAAAGTAGATGTGGAAGTGGCCCGTGCCCCGAAACAAGTGCAGTTTGACTCAAGCTTTCTGTCTGGCCAAGCCAAAAGTATTGACTTAACTGCTTTTGAGCATGGAAATCCTGTGTTGGCAGGTACCTATATGGTCGATGTCTACCTCAATGGGGCTTGGCAGGGACGTCGCAATTTGCATTTTAAAGGTGATGCCCAGGGGCGTGTTGATGCTTGTGTGACTTTGCCCATGTTAATCGAAATGGGGGTGGACAGCGAAGCAGTACAAGCCTCCATGCCTTCATCATCTTCTGATGCTCTCAGTTGTATGCCATTGCAGCAACGAATAAGCAGTGCCTTTGGTGTCTACGACAGTGGTAATTTGCGCTATGACATCAGTATTCCCCAAGCATTTATGCGTCGTGAAGCGCGTGGTTATGTCAGTCCTATGTTGTGGGACCGCGGTATCGATGCGGGTTTTATTGGTTACAGTGCTAGCTCAACTGCTAGTAAGAGTCGCATGGCAGGGGGGCAAAGCCGGAGTAACAGTTATTTAGGGTTGAATACCGGCTTCAATTTCGCAGGTTGGCAGTTTCGTCATGACTCTAACTTCACTTGGAGTGATGACAAAGACGGGGGTTCTGAATGGCAAGGTATCGCTACCTATGCTCAACGTGGCCTTCCAGAATTAGAAGGCATGTTGACCATTGGTGAAGCGTTTACTGGCGGTGGGCTGTTCGATTCAATTGGCTATCGTGGTGTTAACCTGACCACAGATGATCGTATGCAACCTGACTCTCTGCGGGGCTATGCTCCGGTTGTTCGAGGTATTGCCCAAACCAATGCTCGCGTTGAAGTGCGACAGAACGACCTGCTTATCTATTCAACAACCGTTTCCCCAGGTAGCTTTGTCATTGATGATTTATACGCCACGGGTTACGGCGGGGATTTGGATGTCAGTATCATTGAAGTAGATGGTCGGCGAAGTGAATTCAAGGTGCCGTTTAGCTCTGTGCCGCAAATGCTGAGGGAGGGGGTATCCCGGTATTCCCTGACAGCTGGGCAGGTCCGTGGCCTTCAAGTGAGTGATGAGCCTTGGCTATTACAGGGGACTTATCAACGGGGCGTGAATAATCAGGTCACCATGTTTAGTGGCAGTGAAATGAGTGAAGGCTATATGTCATTGCTATTTGGTGGTGCCCTGTCCACCCCAATTGGTGCTGTGTCTATGGATTTTACCTTGGCACGTACAGACCTCGGAGATTATGGTCATCATACAGGGAACAGTGTGCGATTGGGTTACAGTAAATTGCTCGATGCGACTGAAACCAACCTGACCTTAGCGGCTTACCGTTACTCAACCGAAGGTTTTTATAGCTTACGTGATGCCGTATACAGTCGTGACCTTGAATCCAGAGGTATAAACCCTATTGCTCAAGGTCGTCAAAAAAGCCAGCTTCAATTAACCCTGAATCAATCGTTAGGTGATCGTTTTGGCAATTTATACATAACAGGGTCGAAACGGGATTTTTACAACAGAAGCGGTACTGCGAAGCAATATCAAGTGGGTTATAACAATGCTTTAGGCTCAGTCAACATGGGCTTTTCTGTTATGCATACCAGTGGATCTGGTCGCTCTGATAACCAGTATTTACTGTCATTTAGTACTCCATTGGGGGGGGGGCAGTAGTCCGATGTCCATGCAGCTTGATTTTGGCGCTCGTGAACACGGAGGTTACGAGAATGCTCGCGTGGGCATTAATGGCTCAGCGGGGGAGAACAATGATCTGAGTTACGGGGTAGCTCTATCGGACTCTCAGTCAAGCGGATCCAGTGTGTCTGGTAATTTAGGCTATCGCAGCCGTTATTCAGCATTGAATGCTACCTATAGCCATACCTCTGACTACCAACAAGTGTCGGTAGGGGCAAACGGTAGTGTGGTATTGCATTCTGGTGGTGTGACTCTCGCCCCACAACGTGGGGACACCATGGTGCTAGTGGAAGCCCCTGGGGCTGAAAATGCACTGGTGTCGAATTCTTCCGGTGCACGGGTAAACCGTGATGGCTATGCGGTCGTGCCGTATGTTTCACCTTACCGACTTAATACCATCAGCCTAGACCCTCGGGGAATGGCCCATGATGTTGAGCTTGAAAGCACCAGTCAAGTAATAGCTCCTTATGCAGGGGCAATCAGCCACCTTCGATATGAAACCCGCAAAGGCAATGCATTATTAATCCAAATCCGTAATGCCGATGAGTATGGCTTGCCCTTTGGCGCTCAAATTAAGGATGAACAAGGCCAACTTGTGGGGATGGTCAGTCAAGGGCATCGTCTCTATGTGCGTAGCGAGCAAATGCAAGGTCGATTGTTAGTGGAATGGGGAAGCCACGCTGATCAACATTGTTATGTGGATTATCAAGTGCCATCAGATGCCGATGCGTCACAGAGAGGATTTATACAATTGGAGGCTTTATGCCGTTGATGTTAGCTCGTAAGAATCAAGCTTTGGTTGCTTTTTGCACGGCCTTATGTGTTCAGCAGGCCAGCGCAGCTTGTGAGCTCTACGATGATGATTTTGTCTGGCAGGATATCGCCATGGACCTTGGGCAAGTCGTTGTTCTTCCCAATACTCCGGTTGGTGGTGTGATTAAGGAGGTGATTGAACCGATTAATCGTAGTAGTGGTTATGATTTATATTGTGATGATTCGGGTGGCTCGAGGTTGTACCGTTTTATCAATGCGGCACAGCAAGTGGCTGTGCCAGGTTTTGATAATGTTTACTCTACGGATGTGGAAGGAATAGGGGTTCGAGCGTTTCGACGTACGAGCATAGACGCTTACTTCCCTGGTACACGTCCCATTAATCCAAATGACATTGGGGGGTTCTCTAGGAAGCACGTAACATCAGGGCAATTTGTGGTTCAGTTGATTAAAACATCGGAAAACCCCGGCTCAGGGCGGATTGTGCCTAATGGACGTTTCACAAGTTATCACTATGATGGCAGTCCAAATATTCCAATGCTGACTTCATCATTTTTTGGGACTGGGGCGACCGTTATCAGTCCTAGCTGTGAGGTAGAGGCTGGCAGTCGCAATATCGCAGTGGACTTTGGTGATGTGGCCAATATCGATTTCAATGGCGTTGGCTCTTATGTTGGGGGGCGTGATTTTGAAATCCGTTTAACTTGCCAAGGCGGTACGATCGACTCCTATAAGGTAAACATTCGCATAGACGCTGAGCAAGACGCTTCAAACATGCCAGGGGTACTAAAATTAAATAACGTGGCTGATAGCGCAACGGGGGTCGGTATTCAGATTGTGCAGCGTGATGGAAGTGCTGAGAAGGAAATACATTTTAACCAGGGTATCAATCTAGGTAGTGCCCAAACAGACTCTAGTGATTTAGTCCTGCCTCTTCGTGCCCGTTACGTGCAAACTGAATCCGGTCGTGTGGGAGCGGGGGTTGCCAATGGTTATGCGACATTTACGATTGAATACCCATAAGTAGATAACTCGGTCCCGCGCACCTTTTGTGACAATGACTGTGTTCGTATCCAAAGGATATGTGAATAAAAAACCCGCTTAAAAGCGGGTTTTTTATTAGTTGGTTCAGAGGTTTACTTCATTTTCGTCTCTGGACGACCATCTTGTTGCCAATGAGTGTGGAACTTCTCACCTGGCTCAGCATCGACACGCTCGTAAGTGTGGGCACCGAAGTAATCACGCTGGGCTTGTAGCAAGTTGGCTGGCAATACTTCAGAGCGGTAGCCGTCGAAGTAGGCCAAGGCAGAGTAGAAGGAAGGTGTTGGGATGCCTGATTGGGCAGCTAACACAACGGCTTCACGAAGGCCTTTTTGCTTTTCTGCCATGGCAGTTGCGAAGTATTCGTCCAGCAATAGGTTCTCTAGGTCGTGGTTCTTCTCAAATGCATCGGCGATTTTCTGAAGGAAAGATGCGCGGATGATACAGCCGCCACGCCAAATCTTAGCAACGCCGGTGAAGTTTAACGTCCAGTCGTATTCTTTTTGTGCCGCACGCATCAGCTGGAAACCTTGGGCGTAAGCACAGATTTTGGCACAGTACAGGGCGTTTTCGATGGCTTGTTCAACGGCTTCTGCGTCGATTTCAGCGGTATCGATGTCGGCAGTTAGGAAGCTTGCTGCTTTTTCACGCTCTGCAGTTAAGGTACTTAGAGCGCGTGCGTAGACTGATTCACTTATGATGCCAGCCGGTACACCCATTTGTGTGGCGCTGATAGAGGTCCAACGACCAGTACCTTTTTGACCTGCGCTGTCTAGGATCATGTCTACCAGTGGCGCACCAGTTTTGGCGTCATACTGCTGGAGGATGTCAGCTGTGATTTCAACAAGGTAGCTGTTTAGGATGCCTTGATTCCACTTCTCGAACAGCTTGCCGATTTCTTCTGGCTCGTAGCCAAGAAGTGAGCGAAGCAGGTGGTAGGCTTCACAAATCAGCTGCATGTCAGCGTATTCGATTCCGTTATGAACCATTTTGACATAATGACCTGCGCCATTAGGTCCTAGGTAGGCAGTACAAGGTTCACCCTCTGTTACTGGTTGACCTGGAGTGCGTGTCTCGATTGGTTTGCCGTTTTCGTCAACTTTCGCAGCAACGGCTTCCCACATTGGTTGTAGGTATTTCCAAGAGTCTGCATCACCACCAGGCATCAATGATGGACCAAAGCGTGCTCCGACTTCGCCACCAGATACGGCGGTGCCAAAGAATTTGAATTTTTCTTTGTATTCACTTTCACGGCGAATGGTGTCAGTCCATTGGCTGTTGCCACAATCCACAACGATGTCATCAGGCTCTAGTCCTGCATCAATTAGGTTTTTGCAAACAGCGTCAACAGGTGCGCCAGCAGGGACAAGCACTACCACAACACGTGGCGTCACCAGCATGTCGAGCATTTGCTTTAAGTTGTCACAACCAATGATTCTCGCGTCTTGGACAGAATCTGGGCGTTCTTTTGCTTCAGTATCTAGAACGTCCTGAACTTTGTCTGTATCGAGATCAAAACCTGCAACGCGATAACCATGGTCAGCTAGGTTAAGAGCAAGGTTTTTGCCCATGACACCAAGTCCAACGAATCCGATGTTGCAGCTCTGATTCACGTTTTGCATAGCTTAAGGTCTACCTTTGTTGAAAACAGGGGGAAGGTTAGAAAGAATCCTACCACGAAGCAGGCACAGTTAGCCTGCCGATTGGGAGAGGTAAAAGTTTAACTATTATGAAATTTATTATTGTGATGGGGATTTTAGACGAGTATGACGACAATTTCGACCCACAATTACGCAATAATATATTGGCTTTAACGATAGTTATCCTTTATGTCCTCTCGTCTTGGGCGCTTCATAGAAGTTATTAAACTACAGAAATGTAATTTAATTTCAATATGGGGTGTTTCATTCTGATCAACTTTTATCCTCCTATTTGCAGTAATTTCTATCAATTCATTTAAAAACAAGCACTTAATGGTTTGTCTTTCAGTCATCTATATGAAATAAAATAACACTTTGTTATATCAATATTTTTTTTTAGATTGTTTTGTTACTATGTATTCATCCCCCAATTACTAACTGACAAGAACATTTTTTCTTTTTGTTCAGAGGACCATAGCAAGATGAACACCAGAACAAACGACCAAACCATTCTACGTAACCTTAATACTGCCCAGCTTGTGGAATTTGCCATTGCTGACGGTGAAGGCGTTTTAGCTGATACTGGCGCGCTTGTAGTGAAAACAGGTGCTCGTACAGGTCGTTCTCCAATGGATCGCTTTATCGTTGAAGAAGAGACAACCAAAGATACGATTCACTGGGGCCCTGTTAACCGCCCATTCCCAGAAGAGAAGTTTGCACCGCTATGGGATCGCGTTGAAGCATATCTGGATGAAAAGAAATCGTACTTGTCAGATGTTCATGTGGGGGCAGGTGATGACTATTACATCCCTGTTCAGATGCGTACTGAAACCGCTTGGCAGCATCTGTTTGGCCGTAACCTATTTATCAACCCTGAAACTTACAACCCTGCTTCTAAGGGTGAGTGGCAAATTTTGAATGTGCCAACGTTTGAGTGTCAGCCTGAGCGTGATGGCACTAACTCTGACGGTTGTGTGATTTTGAACTTCAAAGAGCGCAAAGTTCTAATCGCTGGCATGCGTTACGCTGGTGAAATGAAGAAAGCTATGTTCTCTGTGCAAAACTACTTGTTGCCGGCTTACGATGTGTTGCCAATGCACTGTGCGGCAAACGTTGGTGCTGATGGGGACGTTACCTTGTTTTTCGGTCTGTCTGGTACAGGTAAAACTACCTTGTCTGCTGACGAGTCTCGTTTCTTGATCGGTGATGATGAGCACGGTTGGGGTAAAGACACAGTATTTAACATCGAAGGTGGCTGTTACGCTAAGACCATCGATTTGTCTGAAAAGAACGAGCCTGTGATTTGGAAAGCCATTAAATTTGGCACCATTTTGGAAAACGTTGTCCTAGACGAAGAAACTCGTTCTGCGGATTACACTGATACTTCTTTGACGCAAAACGGTCGTGCTGGTTACCCACGTCTTCATATCGACAAGCGTGCTGAAGAAAACCGTGCGGGTGAGCCTAAGGCTGTTATCTTCCTAACATGTGACCTAACAGGTGTATTGCCTCCAGTATCTGTATTGTCTAAAGAAGCAGCGGCTTACCACTTCCTAAGTGGTTACACGGCTTTGGTTGGCTCTACAGAAATGGGTGCAGGATCTGGTATTAAGTCTACTTTCTCTACTTGTTTTGGTGCGCCATTCTTCCCACGTTCTGCAGACGTGTACGCGGATCTGTTGATTAAACGTATTGAGGAGTTTGGTAGCAAGGTTTACCTAGTCAACACGGGCTGGACTGGTGGTGCCCATGGTAAAGGTGGTAAGCGTTTCAGTATCCCAACCACTCGTGCTGTGATTGCTGCGATTCAGTCTGGCGCTTTGGCTGACACAGAAACTGTTCACCTGGATCAATTGAACGTAGACATTCCTACATCTGTTGCCGGGGTGGATAGCGTTCTACTGAATCCTCGTGATACTTGGGCTGATAAAGCAGCCTACGATGAGCAAGCTAAAGGCTTGATTACTCAGTTCGTTGAGAACTTTAAGAAGTTTGAAACGGTTTCTCAAAGCATTGTGGATGCAGGTCCAAAGCTTTAAGCCTATCTTTACAAGAAAGCCGTGCATTCTGCGCGGCTTTTTTACATTCCCTTCCGGTTACCGTCTAGAGACTTGGTGTTTGTTCATGTAATCTTTCTGCATGTTTACAGACAGTCATTGCCACCTTGATTTTCAGTGCTTTAAGCCAGATTTATCGACACTTTTGAATGATTGTCATAAGGTGGGCGTAGACTCGTTTTTAGTGCCTAGTACGACCCAAGCATCTTGGGCAAATGTGATTGAGCTATCAAATCGTTATCCGCAAATCCGGATTGCTCTTGGCTTGCACCCATATTTTTTAAAGGATGGGCTTGGTGAGTACCGGGATGAGCTGGAATTAGCGCTGGCACACCCTGCTGTGGTTGCAGTGGGAGAAATTGGTTTAGATAAATGGCAAGGTATGCCTGACTATGGGCTACAGCAGCGTATTTATTATGAACAATTATGTCTGGCTAAGGGTTTAGGTTTGCCTATCATTCTTCATGCTCGTAAAAGCGAAGATGACTTGCTAAAGGTTATTCGTCAATTAAACTTCCAACATGGCGGTATCGTTCATGCCTTTAATGGCAGCTTGCAGCAGGCCAAGCAGTTTATTGACTTGGGTTTTGTGCTCGGTATTGGCGGTACAGTGACTTACCCTCGAGCTCAAAAGGCTCAACGTGTTCTGGCTGCTCTGTCGGACGCGGATTTTGTGTTGGAGACGGACTCTCCTGATATGCCCCTATATGGATATCAAGGGCAAAGAAATACACCGGAAAAAGTATTACTGGTTGCTGAGAGTGTCGCAAAGATACGTGGGCAATCCTTGACTCAACTTGCGCAAAATACCCGCGCAAATTTACAACGTGTGCTGCCGAACTGGCACGAGGTTTAAAGTTGACTAAACAACGAGATATTAATGCGCCAATGAAGGTGGTATTGCTGGGCAGTGATACGGAGTTAGGGCGCGCAATTTTAAATTACTACGACAATGATTTTGATTTTGACTGGCTTCAAACTCCCTGTGATGAAGTGATTTCTGTATTGAGATCGTCGATTATTGATACGCAATACTGTGATGCAGTGATTGATGCTTACTCTCTTCGCAGTGTGACCCAAGACGATTACCAAGAGTACTTGGAGATCTTGAAGCAAGTCGTAGGGCGAGAACAGTGTCCGTTGATGTACATGCTTAGTGGTGTGCAGGTTTTTACTGGTGATAAGGATGCGTCTTATCTTGAAAATGATGAAGCGAATGGCCGCAGTCGTCATGCGAAACGCTTGATCGAGGCAGAGAGCATTGTCTTGTCATCGGACAAAAACATTGTGTTACGGACTGGTTGGCTTTTTAGTGGCGCTCAAGATGATTTTGTCTCCAATACGATTAACTTGGTTAAGAAGGGCGTCAAAATCGAGTTTCATGATACGGCCATTGGTTGCCCAACTCCGGTAACGGATGTGGCGCGGGTTTTGCTTTCTGTAGTCAAACAAAGACATTATGGGGCACAAAATACTGGTATTTACCACTATTGCTGTTCCGAAGAGGTGAGCTGGATGGGATTGGTAGAAGCGGTATTGACCACTTCAAGCCAATTCGATGTTCAGGCTCAAACAGCCCTAGAAAGTATGGGGGATACTGCCTCCGCCTTAGAGATGGCGATAGAGGTTAAGCGTCAATCCCTCTCATGCCGTAAGATTTTTAACCATTTTGGCATAAAGCAGCGTTCGTGGCGTCCGGTATTACGAGGGCTAATCAAAGATTTGTATCAGCAGGCCTGATCTAAAGATTGGGGTAAATTAGGGAAGGTAACTAAGTGTATAAGGTGAACCTCAAAGCTGTACTTGTGGTATATGTCGTGCAATTGCTGGTGGCAGCGATTTGGTATACTGCAGCACCATCAGATGTCGCTTCAGACCTAGAGAGCTTGGCGTTGCAGCATATTAAAACTGAAACCTTGGTAGTGTTTGCGGTTGCGTTATTTCTCTATACCTATTTTAGTGGCTGGATGTTGGTGAAGAGTCACCTAACATCTGGTTTTGATATGATGTTGATGATCATAGGTAGTTGGGTTTTTGTGGTGATCCCTAATATTATCTTCATCAGTATGTTTTTAGATTTTTCTCATATCAGCATTGGCTATTTCCTTTCTTTTGGGTTTATTAGCTGTTTATTAGCGGCTTGTGTATTGCCCTTTTGGCGTGCATCTCGAACTATCTTTAAGAGTTGATCCGTCGATTGATTCGATTTGGATTGCTGCATATGGCATAAAAATGCCCGCTTTAATTGTTAAAGCGGGCATTTTGCATTTTAGATGGGCTATCTAGTGCTGTTAGTACAAGCTGCTTTCTGGCCACACAGACCATAGTGACAGGCCAGCGATGGCTGCACTCACTATGACTTGCGGGATGATGGCTTTAATTGTGCTGATGACAGTACCATCTTCTTTCATGACCCAGCCAAGTCCTATATTGACTATCAGTGCCAAATAAGCAACCAGCATGGTCCAAATAGGCAGATCGGCAAGTACATGTGCTTGGGCAAGTAAACCCGCTAAGACAAATGAGCCTAGGGTCACAGCGCTTGTGCTTGATGTATTCCAAACAAAGCGTTGGATGAGTACTAAGCCCCCCATGCTTGCGGCAAATACGCCAAGTAACTGGCCTATTAATAGGCTGCCCCCGATTGATACTACCGGTGCAGTCACGGCTGCGACCACGATCAAAGACAGTGCTGGCGCATGGGAGTAACGTTCACTCGCACCAAGTTTTTGTAATCCAGAAACAATGGCGGTGATGGCAGCAACGGCGAGCGCACAGACAATACTGATGGCTTGGCCTTGGTGTCTAAGAACTGGGTTGAGCAAGAGGTAAAAACTTACCACTAACGCAATCACCCCAACGCTCATTTTGGCTTTATCGGATAATGATGTTGTTTCAATAAATGAAACCAATAGGCCTAGTGCTAAGGTCACCGTTAAGAAGTCTAACGCTTTAGATGGCGGAAGATTCAAGCCAGTATGGATCAAAAATAGACCAACAAAAAAGCCTGCTGCGGAGCCGATCGTTGTGAGCTTTGTATTGACCTTGCCAAGTAGCAAGGTCAATACAGCAGCAACAAGAAAGGGGTAAATCGCAGTATTGAGTAGCATTATTAGGTTGGAGTTACCTGCTTCCTCGTACATAACTGCTCCTATTACTGGCGAATGCCTTCAACGAAGATTTCGATTTCAGTTTCGTCAGTCACACCAGGAATGAAGTAGCTAACGCCAAAGTCACTACGCTTGATGGTTGTGCTTGCTTCGAAACCTGCGCGGTAACCACCCCATGGGTCGTTGCCTTCACCGATCATTTCCACGTCAAACGTTACTGACTTAGTCACGCCGTGAAGTGTTAGGTCACCTGTTAACTCTTCGCCGTTAAAGGAAGTGCTGGTGAACGTCAGAGTTGGGAATTGTTTTACATCCAAAAAGTCTGGGCTACGTAGGTGCTTGTCACGTGCAGCATGGTTGGTAT
Source organism: Rhodanobacter aciditrophus (assembly GCF_042679525.1). Lineage (GTDB taxonomy): Bacteria > Pseudomonadota > Gammaproteobacteria > Pseudomonadales > Marinomonadaceae > Marinomonas > Marinomonas aciditrophus. The sequence goes on along the minus strand of NZ_JBHTMN010000014.1, from coordinate 210,740 downwards.
CAACACTGTCGGCCTTGATTGTGAAAGAAGCACTACCAGACTTTTTGTCATCATTGATAGTGAAGTTGCCTTCGAACTCGTTAAAGCGACCTGCTGTTGTACTAACGCCTAAGTGGCCTACTTCAAAAGTCACTGCAGAGTGAGCTGGGTCAACATTGTAATCTGCTGCTAAAACGCTTCCAGACGCTAGAACGGCTGTCGTTAAAAGTAATGCTTTCATAGGGGGTCTCCGCTATTCGTTGATTTATGATGAGACCAAGTATAATCAGTTTCTTTCAATACATAATTACACCGATATATAATTCACTGTTTCATATTGTGAAATAATGTTTGTGGAACTTTTTCGCTAATTAGGAGTACTGATGGATAAGCTGCAAGCGATGAAGGTATTTTGTCGAGTCTATGAAGCAGAAAGCTTCAAGATGGCCAGTGAATCACTGGACATCTCTCGACCTATGGTGACTCGTTATATCAACGCCTTGGAAGAGGAGCTGGGTGCTAAATTGCTGCATCGTAATACTCGTAATATCAGTATTACCTACGCTGGGAAGCAATACTATCGACACTGCGTGCCAATCTTAGAAGCGATTGAAGAGGCAGAAAGTGATTTAGGGGATTTAACCCATCAGCCCAAAGGTCATCTGCGTTTGAGTGTGCCGATGGATTTTGGTTTGTCCCATATGGTGCCAATTCTGAGTGAGTTTTCCAGTTTGTACCCTGAGATTAGTCTGGAAGTCGACTTCAGTGACAAGCGTGTTGATTTGACTGAGTCTGGCATTGATCTGGCAGTACGGGGCGGTGATTTAGGGGGCGATCATTTTATCGCTCGTCCTTTGTGTCGCATGCAAGGTTATGTTTGTGCTTCGCCTAAGTACCTTGAGCGTAAAGGTGTCCCTAAATTTCCTAATGAGCTGAGCCAGCATGATTGTCTGGTCTACACAAATGCGCCGAACACTGGTCGTTGGGTGTTTACAAAAGATGGTGTGACAGAAGAGGCTTCGATTAGTGGCACTCTCTCTGCCAACAACGGCGGTGCTTTGACTCGATTGGCGGTGGAAGGCGCTGGCATCATTATGCAGCCAGATTTTTTGGTAGAGAAGTATTTGAAAACTGGGGAACTGGTGCACCTATTGGATGACTATGAAACTTTCTCTGGGCAGTTTTATGCGGTCTATGCCGATAGAAAGCTGTTGCCAAAAAAGGTGAGATTACTGATCGATTTCTTAATTAAGAAGCTGCAGTAAGCGTGTGGCCAACCTTAGAATAGGGTTGGCCACACAGCTGTAAGGTATTAAACGAGGTCGTCGAATTCGTTGGCAACCTTTAGATCTACTGGCATTTCGTAGCCTGGAAGGGAAATTTGCTTATCGGTAATGTTAAGCTCTTCACCACCAAGAACGTTGAAACCAAAGCGGTAGATTGGCTCAATCTCACCACGAATTGCCGCTTCGTTGTAACGTTCTGCGGCTTTTTTAACTTCCGCATTTTTCGCTTCGTAAGCTTTCATTTGCTCTGCGCTATAGCGCTTTTGCAGCATTTCAATCGCTTTAAAAGGTGATAGCAAGACAGCTGTTGCATTGTTACCGCCAAAACCTTTGGAGTTCAGTAGTGCAGCTTTGAAGTGCTCTTTACCGTAGTCTTCGTGTTTTAGCTGGAATTTAAGCCCATCAGTGTAGACATCATCTGCCACAGCAGTAGACGTCAAGATGCCAGGCAATACACCGTGCTCCCAAACACCTAATGAAAGATGTAGCTGATCACCACCGGCTGTCCCTTGGGAGTGTCCAAGGTAAGCTTTCATAGCGGTCACTGGCATAGCTTCGGCGCCGAAGCTTGCTGCCGCTTGGCTCAATACATGGGACTCAGTGACACGGTTTTGCGGAGTACTTGTGCCGTGTGCTTGGATAAAGGTGTGTTGGGTCAGACCTTCTTCACCGATGATGTTTTGCAGGTAAGCCATTGCCTTACTCATGGTGAGGTAGTTGCCTACCCCTGGCGCAGAGATAGATTTTTTATAGCCGTCAGCAAACGCGTAGACGGCTGGGATAGCACCATAAATCGTCGCGCCTAACTCTAGGGCAAGTTCGTCGTCCATAAGTAGCGTCCATTGGCTAGATTCACCGATGGTAAAGCCACAGTTTTGGGCGAACGGACGGCAACTACGAGTATGGTCTGGCTCTTTTTGATTTTCTAGCTGATCTAATGCCAGCAGGGCAGTGTCTTCAGCCAGCGCACCCATGGTGCGGAAGCCTTCAATGATTTCAGGAGTAATAGGCGCATCACTGCCACCCACCATGGCAATACGGACCTTGCCTGATTTGATTTGCTCGACCGCACGCTCAAGGTTAAAGAAGTAGGTCGCACAAGCACCAATGGACGTGCCTACGTTGCCAACGGAGCCAAGTATGTAAGCATTTACAAAGTCTGCTGGCATTTGCGCATAACCCAAAGGCAAATGCTTAGAAGTCGTGCGTTTGCCCATTAGGGCGGACTTCAGCATACCGCCAAAGCCAAGGTCGTCCATTTGACCGATAGAGTTAGCAGCATAGACAGCCACTTGGTCTGGGGCCACATGATTGCGTACCGTGTCCCAGTCCAAGCCACTGCTTAGGACGGCATCGGATGCGCCATAAACTGTCATTTGTAGGCCGCGAGGATGGTTACGGCTCTGGTACAGTTTAGATGGGTCAAACCCGGTTGGTAGTTGACCTGCCGCTTTCACAGAAAGGGGCTTGGTATCCTTGATAAAGGTTTCTAGTGTGCCGTCTACCGTAATTTCGCTATGAGTTTTGGACAGCTCTTTTACTTGCCAGTTAGCAGGGATGTTCTCTGGTAAGGAGCGTGTCTTAACACTGAAGCTAAGCTTTTCGCCTTCGCTGACTGGCGATAGGGCAGAGCTCTTGTGCAGCACCACATTGTCTACGTCAAATAGACTAGGGTGGATGCGGCGAATCAAGGTGCGAGCGAGAAGCTCTTCACCAAAAGTATCAATCAGTGTATCAGCATCGAGTGCTTCCCCATCAGGGGTTAACCAAAGACCGTTTTGGTGCTCAGCTAGTTGAGTAATAGTTGCGAGGTCTAGGAGAACCTCCTGCTGAAGGGCTGTGGGAAGTAGATCAAAAATGATTCGACGGTATGCTTGATGAAAAGAAGTACGTCCAGCCGAATTGATTCCGCCAAAGCCTACGATAACAGGTAAACGGGCCAAAGGAATGTCCTCGATTTAGAAATGGGATAATAACGGAGGTTATTGTAATGGAAGGAAGGGAGCGACTGCCACCCTAAGCAATGGGAAAAAGCAGGTAAATCCCCCCTAGACAAGCAAAAGTTGTGTAAGGGGGCGGATTTGGCGTTATTCGTTAGGCTCTTGGTTGTCTGTGTGGACGTTAAAGCGCCATAACTCGTTGTAATCGATCAAGCTCTCGATCTCATCCACATACTCTTGCCCACGCTCAGAATATTTTTCTAAACCGTGAACCAAAGCTAAACCAGTAATCGTGCTTTCATTCGTTCTAAGCTCTGCGCGAATATTGCGTAACTCTCGATAAGCAGGGTTGCTATTAAGATTATCAATGTAGGCAAATACAGATTCGCGGGCGTCATTGAACTTACGTACTTCGTGATCGGCATCGTCAGAACGGGAGTTTGGTACTAAGCCACATCCTTTACGGAAACACCATTGGCCAAAGTAGTTGTTGCCCTCTGTTGCGAAACGTGAAGTACCCCAAGCGGACTCGTTAGCTGCCTGAGCCAAGACTAAGGAAGTGGGGATAATATCAACATATTTAAGCAGTGCTTGAATGTGCTCAGGACCGTATTCTTCGACTTTCTTAAGGCGGTGGATGCTGCGTTGGGCGCCGACCCAGGATAAGTCTTCCGCGCTAAAGGGTTGGCCCTTCGCCAAGATCTTCTCAATGCGAGCGCGATCTTCAAGCTGAAGTGCATTTTTCTCATGCACGAATGGCGTTAAGAAATTAAAGAAGGCATCTTTTCTGGTTGGAATATCTGAAATTTCGGCGAAGTTTGGTGCCTCACCGGTAATCGGATGGCTTTTAAAGTAAGCCTTTTCTTGCTCTGTTACAGGGGTTTCAGAGTCTTTGTCCTGCTTTGTGGACTGACTCTCTTTCTGTTTAGCCTTGGTAGGCGCATCTGTCTTGCTTGCCGCTTTTGATGGCTCTTGAGCAGGAGCCGGCGACGTGCTTTGAGGGTCAATTTTTATCCATAGGATAAAAATGACGATACATGAAATAACCCAAAGTAGCTTACGTTCCATAATCAACCATCTGTAATTAGCACCGATGCAAACAAGAGCGGTTAGGGGTAAACCGCTCAGTATTGCAAACTATGTATTAGCAGAACATTATCTAAAAAATTTCGGCACTTTGATAGTTTTGCGTCTAGGGATTGTCAAAACTGCTTAATTTTCCCTTAATTTCGAAGTTACATATCACTACGAAAAAGCGTGTCAGGCCCTTTAGGAACGACGCGAGTAGGGTTAATTGTGTCGTGGCTGTAGTAATAGTGTTGCTTAATATGAGTGAGGTTTACTGTCTTTGCCACGTTTGCTGTGTTGTATAAACCCTCTAAGTAGGCATTTAAATTTGGGTAATCAATGATGCGTCGTAAGTTGCATTTGAAATGGCCAAAGTAAACCGGATCAAAGCGAATCAAGGTGGTGAATAGCCGCCAGTCCGCTTCTGTGGCTTGCTCGCCAACAAGATAAGCTTGTGTTTCTAAGCGCTGCTCAAGGAAGTCCAGTGTTTCAAATAAGGGGGCTACTGCTTCTTCGTAGGCCTCTTGAGTGGTGGCAAAACCTGATTTATACACCCCATTATTGACGGTGTCATAAATGCGATCATTGATGTCATCGATCTCAGCGCGTTTTTCCTCTGGGTAATAATCATCTTGATTACCTGTTAGATCATTAAAAGCGCTATTAAACATGCGGATGATGTCTGCAGATTCGTTGGAGACAATGGTATTGGTGTGTTTGTCCCAAAGAATCGGCACTGTCACGCGACCAGAGTATTTGGGATCTGCTTTAGTGTAGATTTGATGGGCGAAGTCAGAGCCAAACAATGGGTCTCCAGTCGGAACTTGGGCGTCATCAAAACGTTCTTCCTGCTTAAATTGCCAGCCGTTCTCCAGCATGTGTGGGTGAACACAACTTACGCTGATGTGTGCTTCTAGCTCTTTCAGTTGGCGAAATATCAATGTGCGATGCGCCCAAGGACAGGCTAATGACACATACAGGTGATAGCGGCCAGACTCGGCAGGAAAGTGTTTTGAGTTGTCGGCGTCATAGTCTTTTGGTGCCACTAGCCAGTTACGAAATTGTGATTGTGAGCGGACAAATTTACCGTTAGTGGCTTTTGTGTCGTACCACTGGTCGTGCCATTTACCATCAATTAATAAACCCATAATATTCTCTCATCTTAAATTTACTGCTATTTAACTCTTATTATTAATGAAAATGCCTGCTTTTCGGGGCAAGATATTGATTTGGTTTAATCGAAAGGTTCGATGGGTTCGTTCATGCCTCAAAAAACAGGCCCCTTATTAGTCCCGCTATTTGTCTTACTTGCTGGCTTATTTGCTAGTGCCTATGTATTGGAGTTGCCAGCATTGGCACTCTCTTTATTACCGCTGCTGCCCTATATTTTGGCAGTGGTCATGGTATTTCTCGCTTGGCACTTTAATCGAGGTAAGGTGCTGCTCGCGGGTGGTTTACTGCTTTTGCCCGCTTTTTATCCCTATGTGTCCAATGGCGGTGTGCCATCAAGCTCGGCGACCATTACGGCCTTAGGGCTTGGCTTACTTTTATTACTAAAGGAAAGAGGCTTTTTTAATCGGTACGGGTTAAATCGCCTGCTGTTTCTTTCCATGCTGGTGGCTTGGAGCTTTTTTTACGAAAAGAGTTGGATCAATTTTAACTTTCTTCAGGTAATGGTGCCTGGATTCCAGATGTCCCTAACAACCTTAATCTGTTGGGCTGTCATTTTGATTACCATGCTGGTCAGTGTTGTGGTTTGGTGGCGGGGAGCAGACGGATTTTCGTCAGCGGTTTTAGTCAGTATGGTTGCACTCTTGCTGATCGAGTTTATGACGTTTTCACCACAGCAAGAAGCAGCGTTACGCAGTGCGCAAATTTTAATTTGGATTTGGTTCATCGTTGCTGAAAGCCATCGTATGGCTTTTCGAGACGAGTTAACGCAATTGCCCAGTCGCCGAGCATTGAATGAGGCAATGCTGGCATTACCCAAGTCCTATGCCATTGCTATGTTAGATGTGGATCATTTTAAAAAATTTAACGACTCCCACGGTCATGATAAAGGCGATGAGGTACTCAGAATCGTTGGCCGAGTCTTATTGAAGCATTCTGGTCCAGCTTCTGTTTATCGTTATGGAGGAGAGGAGTTTACCTTGTTGTTTAAAGGCCGCTCTTGTGACTATGCAGAGGCTATATTAGAGGATATTCGTGAGCAAATTCACTTGCAGCCGTTAGATGTCTCCAAAGATGACAAAGAAAAATTTGTAACGGTGACTGCGAGCATGGGATTGGCGATGGTCCAGCCAGATGAAAGGTCTTCTGAAGTTATAAAGCGTGCCGATGAAGCGCTTTATAAGGCTAAAAAGAAGGGCCGGAACTGCGTTGTGGTGGCCTAATTTAATAAAGTTGAACAGTCGGTCAAAAATATCTTGCGCTTTTAAAGCAAGATAGGTAATCTGACCGAATATTCAAGATTTATTGCAATGCCTGTTGCAATAACCTAGTTCGCAATGGGAGGTAACTCTCATGGCAACCGGGGCCAACGTGGTACAGCAGCGCAAAAGGTGTACGCCTAACACCGAACTGCTGTGAGGGGAACGGGGAGCTTTGCTCCCCTTTTTAATGCCTTGAAAACGCCCATAATACGGGCGTTTCAGGGTCTTAAGGCTTTATTTTTACTGTTTATTTATACAGTTTTTACCCATATTTACCCCGCTAAGTGGACACTATATGGACACTTTATTTCTCTTTTAGCTTTTCCCGTTGATCTTTATCTAATGCCTAGCTGTGCTACTATCCCCGCCGTTATTTGGATAACAAGGAATCAAGGATATGAAAGCACTTCTTTTGCCCGTTGCGGCGTCTGTTTTTCTTACTGCTTGCGGTGGCGGCGGTAGTTCTAGCGAGTCAACTTCTACGAATACCGCTATCAGTGGTGCGGTGGGATATTGGTATGGCACGTCCAGCATTTACGATAATACATATGAGTCGGTGGCGTTTGTGAACGAATCAGGGTTCACGTTTATTAACGCCGAAGGCTCTATTGTATATGGTGACCTTAATTGGAACGGTAACACGGGAACGGGGATTCTTTACGAGATAGACGGTGATGATAAATACACATATGACTCTACCGTTTCATTTAATAATGGCGCTTTATCTGCCAGCCTAAAGTATGGTTCTGATACGTTCACTTTTGCAGGCACAGGTGATACCGAAAATAACAACCAGTTTAAAAAGAGTCGTGATTTATCAGACTTAAATGGGACGTGGTATCAGTATGATGATGGGGCTAGTGACACGTTTACGATGACAAATGGTGTCGCTTCGTTGCGTTCGTTAGAACTGGGATGCCTAGTCACGGTTGTGCTAAAGGATGAAGACTACCGTTATTCCGCATTCTCAATGACGGCTACCGCCTCGGAGTGTACAGACGATAGTTTGAATGGTTCTTATTCTGCTGGTCTTGCTGCTAGTGGTGCAGAGGATGATGTGGAAACGCTGACGCTTTTTGCATATCGGGACGATGCTTGGATAGGTGGGGATTTTTATCGTCAGTAGAATTACTATTTATTCAGAATCCTCTAACTTAAGCACCACACCAAATATAGAGCTGTTATGCTTTACCTAAAGATAGACCAAGAAGATAGTTTTTTATCATTTGAGAAGGGAGTAACAGAATGGAAATTGTTAGTTATTGTGGCCGTTGGGTCAAAGCTGTAGAAAAGAATTTTGAGCTCTATGTCGCTCACGAAAACAATAGCACTTTGGACTATTTATTCGATCTAACTGCATATGATTCACTTTCCAACTGGGAAATGTTAGAGCACACGATTCATGACTCACGCGTTAGAGTATTCATGAATGAAAACCGTCTGGTAGGCTTTAAACTTATTCAAAATTCAAGTAAGTGTTTCTTTGTCTCTAGCACAATAGAAAAGTCAAACCATCTTTCCATTGATGATTGCGTTGAAAAAATTTGTGATGGGATCAATGTGATCTATGAAAAAAATGTGCTTCCATCATTGAGCTAATTCAGAGTTGTAGGGGCTTAATCTGCCCCTTTTTCTTTTCCGCTTTCTAGCTTTTGAATGCGTAGTTCGTGTTTGATCAGCACCCAGCCGATTATGATTGTGACCGTGTCGGCTCCTGTCCCTGTCAGTAGTTTGATAATTTCCAGTTCCACTATTCGCCCTCTGTGGCTTGTTCTACGCCGTTGACGATCAACGGGGCGGCAATGTTCCAGATTGCAGAGGGCACTGGCGTGAATGCTGTGCCGATCACGACAACTAACGCGCCTAGTGCTTTCTTGTTGTTGCTAATGAATTTGTTCAGTCCCTTCATGGTTTATTCCTGTGTTGGGTCGGGTAGGTTGTTTTCGATTTGTCCAGCTTGTACGGCCGCTTTCCAACGCTCGTATTGTTCGTCATTGAAAAGGGGCAGTTGGTGGCGGAACTTTTTGTCGAATGGATCGGTTTCCAGCGCGCTAGATACATAGTCCACTGCTTGATCTAGGTAGTATTCTCCTAGGAACCCAACGGCTTCGCCCACTTCACCCGCTGTTTCTATTGTGTCGTTGACGACTCGGGCGGCGCGGTTGTAGATAAACCATGCCCCCAAGCCGCCAACAACGGCCAAGGCTAGTAGTTGCTTGTCTGTAAACACAGCCATTACGCAACGTCTCCCCAAATTTCGGACACATAGTTTTGCGTCTCAGTTGGGGCGGATGCCAGCCACTTTTCACCCGCTGTTTTCATTGAGTTACTAACCGCCGTTGGTCCCCAGTTATAAGCCGCTAACGCGGTTTCCCAATCACCAAAACGCGTCTTAAGTTTCGCCAGATACTTGGCCGCGTAGTATATGCTTGCCACGGGGTTAAGCGGGTCTACCTCGGGATGCCAACGTGGGACAATTTGAGCGATACCTACGGCCCCAGCTGAACTGGTTGTTTCGCCTGCTATGATGTCTTGGCGGTAGCGGCTCTCTTGGTAGAGTAGTCGTGCTAACAGATAACGCGGCATACCGTATTGGTATTCAGCCGCCATGATGTCAGCAAGGTACGGTTGCGCCGCTTCGGGCGGTGTCCATTTTCGATTAAGCATGATGTACAGGCCAGCGGCGGCACACACCACCACTAGCCATGCCCCCTTGTTCATTACGCGGCTGGTTCTTCGGCTACTGGCTCAACGTCAGGCACTTCTACTTCTACGTCAAAGCGAAGCGTTAACGCGCCGATGATGTCAGTAGGGGTAGTGGTGCCGCGTTCGTAAGTGCGGACCAATACGCCTGTTTCGTTGGCTTCTGTTGCCAGTGAGATAGATGGATCACCGTTATCGTCTTTCTTGATCGTGGTGCGCCAGCCCTCAGACGCTAGACTGATTACGCCGCCAATCTGGTAAACGCCAAGCTCTAGACGTTCGGTTGTCATCTGTGGCTGTGTGCTGTTTTTATTTACGCCATCTGGTAGCAAGTTCAGCGCCGCTGTGGTTTGGATAATTGCCATGTTTTATGTTCCTTTTGTGATTCTTTCAGGAGTCTAAGCGCGGCGCTTAGACCGTTTTAATGAAGCCGTCAGCATCAACAATAGCCGTCTCGCCAATGACAGGAATTTCGCTCCACTCACTCCAGCCACCATTATTTGAATGGGCTGTGAATCGAGCACCACCATCACTTAGGAAGTCGATTACTGTTCGGTTTTCACCGTTGATTTCAGAACGGTAAACAACGAGTGAGCCATACAAATTAGCCAAGCCCCAACGAAGCTCAGGAGGTCGATTAGGGTTAGGGGTCTGTGATCCATTCTGAATTTTGTAAATGCCCGGCTCACGAATCACAAAAAAATCTTCTGTCGTGAGTGTTGGGCGAACCTTCATAAAAGTGTGGAGGTTGTTGATATCCGCGAATTGGCTAACGTCTGAGTTCAGCTTTGAAATCGTGGCGTTAATCGCTTCGATTTGACTATCTAGTAACGCCAAATCATTTAAGGTTGATTGAGAACCTACTTTCATTTGATTACCTCAGTAATAAAAATTTGATCGTTTGCGGCGACTGCTTGGGCAGTGACCGCGCCTGTGTATTTAGTTAATTCCACATACTGACCAGCGCGAAGCGGGATACCCGCCACAATCACCGTGTCTGTATTGTCTTCCGATGCCATGATGGTCACATCACGGCGGTTTGCATTGGCAGTGATCGTGAACGATTCCCCCGCCGTAAACGTTTTAGAAGAACTCGCCAATTCAGTGGCAGGCTTTTCTAGTGTTTCCAATGTCTGGGCTAGTGCCGTCACAATCGGGTTGCTAATGTCGCCTGTGTTGGAGACGTTCGCCGTCAGCGTTTGGGCCAGCGCGGCCACAATCGGGTTACTAATGTCGCCAGTGTTGGAGACATTCGCCGTTAGCGTTTGGGCCAGTGCCGCAACGATTGGGTTACTGATGTCGCCAGTGTTGGAGACATTTGCCGTCAGTGTTTGGGCCAGTGCCGCAACGATTGGGTTACTAATATCGCCAGTGTTAGAGACGTTCGCCGTTAGCGTTTGAGCAAGTGCCACTAAAATCGGGTCGGTGATTTCCCCAGCGTTTAGCATGTTGGTTTTCACCGTCTCACGCACAGAGAGAACTTCGGTTAGCTGTCCATCACCCGCCATATACAGGGCACCGGTTCCTGTTTTGATAACAATGTCACCCGCATAGTCGGACGCATTGCGCACGCTGAATGCCTTAAAGGGCTCATCCAGTCTCAACACCTCATTGACACCAAGAAAGTGGGGTTCCCCATCAATCACTATTTCAATTTCAGGTGAACCACTGGAATAACCGATATAGCGCCCCGTTGCGGTAATGTCCCAGCGTTCGTTCGGGTTTAAGCGCATTTCATGTTTCATTTAGCCCCCTTAGCGAGCAATGCCATTCCCAGCACAGCGACACAGCTAACACCGCCAATCACGTACATAAACTGTCTACTGTTTTCAGCCATCTTCGTTTGAAAGTTGAGGCCGTTTTCAGCAATCAGGTTTTGCCCATCCGTTGCTACAGCTGTCGCCATATGCTCCACGCGATCCGAGTTGTTACGGCTGATTTCATCAATCATGTTGGCGGCGTTTTTTGCGGTATCGACTGCCAACGTGGACGAGTCTTTCCATGCTTCGCCAACGTAGGCCATGCCCACTTCGGCTAAATCCGCGCTTTGTTCCATGGCGGCTAAACTCACTAGCTGGTTACTACCCACGCTTTGGGACACTAAATCCAACGCCCCCACAATTGCCCCGTAGTCGGTATTGGTGATTGTGTTGTTATTCCCAGCCACCACCGTTTGAGCGTTGGTGCCCTGCAAGTTGTAGTTATCAATGTCGTTGTTGGTCGTATTGCTACTTCGGCTTGATGAGCTAAATAATCCCATTACTTACCTCCACGCATTAACAACACTGCACTCAAAGCGACTGCACCACCCACCACCCACGGCACCCAATTTTGTTGGGCGCTTGTAGTGGCGGCAGGGTTGTAGTTCCCAAAAACAGCACCGCCCACGGTGTTGGTACCACCTTGGTTGGAAGCACTCGAACTAGGGGCAATCGAACCGCCGCCCATGTTCAGGCCGCCCATATCAAAGCCCGCCATTTGAGACGCCGCGGCCATTGTCATTGGGTCCATTAGCGTTTCCCCTTAGCCAAAAGCGAAAACACTCCCAATGCCGCTACGGTGCCACCGCCAATGGCTAACCATTTACCGTACTTCGTCATAAAAGCGGTTGGCTGGCTGGCGGCGGCACGTTCAGCCGCTTGTTGTGCCGCAATCGCGGCGGCAGTGTCGTCATACTTGATAACACTGGCGGTTTCCGACTGCTTGGGCATGTTGGCCGTATTTGCGGGTTCTGGGTTGGATGCTTCCACTTCACGCTCCACGTATCCGTCCACCAGTTCCCCCGCGCCGCCTTTCACTTTTTCCCACTGCTCTAGAAACCAACTCATTCCACACCCCTTACGCCAACGAGGCGTTAATGTCCGCTAGGATGTCGATGGTTTGGTTATCTGATTCGTGGTGCAATTTGAATTGCAACGAGTCGTACGCCGTCATCATCTCGTCAGACATAAAGCCCGAACCAACTGGGTTGAAGATGAAGTAACCCTCTTGAGGTGCTAGGTCTTGTTCCGCGACTTGGATGTATTCCAAGGTTTCGCGGTCTAGCTCCATACGTTTCACCACGGTGCCGCCTTTACGGGCTTCCATTTCGATCTTGGACACATTGCCCTTGATGTAGAGTGCGCGCAGTTTTGGGCCGCGGGGCAGTTTGTCGTAAACAATGACACCCTTACTCACGTTGTTGATGGTGTGACGTTCAAAGCGGCGCTCATTGGTTCGCACACGTTGGCCCATGCTGATAGAACCATCGACACCACGAATAGGCATGCCATTACCATCACGCAAAACCGTGATAGGTGAAGCAAACAAGGCACGTGCATAAAGGTAGTAGCCATTGCTTGCAGGCAATCCAGTGGAAAGACGAACACGCAATTCATGAGCATCATTCGGGCCGCTTGGACGCTCTAGTGAGTCTTGACCTGGCAGCGTACGGGCACGAACATCGGCAACATGAAAAGGGATAACCCCTTTAACCGTTGGGCGCTTGTGGTGGCGTTCCATCATTAACAGTTCGTCAGCAGACAATGGAATCGGCACGTCAGAACCGTTTGCCAGCTCTACCGCTTCAATGAATTGCGGATCAATGTTGGTGAAGATCAGGAACGAGCGAAAAACTGTGTTCGCTGGCAACGTCAAAGACAGGCGTTTGCCTTTTGTTAGCTCACCTGAAAACGGGTTTAATTCTTCGTACAAATGACGCATGGATTAACCCCCTGTAACGACAGACGCGACTTTTTTACCAGTCTTGCCTGATTTCTTCACCGCATAGACGGCGACACCAAAAGCCGCCAGACCGACACCGACAGAAACGACGGTTTTCCAGTCAACAGAGCTTTTGACCTTTTCTAATGTTTGGTTCATTTGTTCCCCTTGTGTATGAAAGGTTGTTTGTTTGCGTTTTGCAGGGGGAACGATAGAGGGCGAGATACTATGGCGGTCAACCCGCCGATAGTATCGCTATAGTATGGATAGTATGAAATTCGTTGAAAAAGTGCGCTTTTCGCCTAGCCAATGTACTTGAACGTCACTTTTTTGAAGGTGTCTTTGACGACTTTGTAGAAGTTGAGGGGATCAAGTGCCCCCATTTTTTCCGGTGCCAGTCCTGTTTGGCGTTTAATATAGTGCTGGTCATTAGCCCGTTGGATACCGATATAAGTTTCCCCCGCTTGGGTAATGAAAGATTTAGGCACTTCCTGAACCCGCTGGGTGCCAACGGTCAGAATGCCGCCATACTTACGAGAGCGCCGCCACATTTTGCCCGTCCACTTGGGCATAGATTGTTTTAGGCCCACGTCCGCCGCTTCCTCGATCACAATATCAAGCGGCTTAGAGCCATCCAACGCCGCCCACATACACATCATGAACCATTCAAACGTGACTTCATCATCGTCACCGTTCCAACCAATCCGCCCACCTTTTGCCATGACCGCTTTTAGGGCCATGAGAAATGCTTGCTTGTCGTTGTAGTGCTTGCAGGTGTGATCATTATCAGGGTCCCAAAACACCGCTCGTTTTGAGTTCTTCACAAGGTTCTTAATGGCCTGTGTTTTACCACCACCCGTAATGGCGGTGATAAAGCGGTGACGGTTCGGCAAGCTTGTATCTGCGTTAGTTGCCAAGTGCGCCCCCTTTTTCGGTTTCTGTGTCTTCTTGTTGTTTAGTGGCTTCCAATAAGTGCGAAGCACGCGCCGCCATGATTGCCGATCCAACATACAGCCCCGCTTTGATTTCGGGCTTTTCCATGAAGTCATCCACCCATGACGGCATAGAGTCACCGTACTTTTCAGCCAGTGGAACCAGCGCCGCCGCCCCCGCTTCTATTTTCTCGTCTTCTACTTCAGCCAGTGGATAGGCTTTAGACAGGCCCCACCACAGCATATTATTGAAGCGAGCCGCGAGGCGTTCCGCCCGTTCGTGGTTTTCAGCTTCTTCCTCAGCACTGGGAGCGGCTTCCTGTTCTGCTTCTTCCTGTGCGTCACTGATTAATGCATCAAGAGATAACCCCTCGTCAGGGTCACTTTCCCCCTCGAATACACTGTTTTGATCTTCTAATAGTTCATCTGTCTGCGTTTCAAATTCGTCTTTCATGCTTACCCCTTAGTAGCTTTTAGTAGTTCTGAACCCAACACCGATACACCCGCGAATACTACGAAGACACCTAAACCTAAGAGGGTGCTTGTTCCATTAGTTTGTGTTCGTGGCTTGATAGTCTCGCGGCGTGTGATTGCTGGCTTTGCGGCGGGTTCTGGCAGTGTAACTTTGAGTGTATCGGTACTATTCCCGATAGTGTCCGTTTTAGTCTCTGCAACTGGCTCTACCGTCTCGGCCCCATAAGGCGCTACGGTTTTACTATCGTGATAGTGTCCGACAGGTTTCATGGTGCTTTTCCAACGTGTCTGGATAGTCTTCCCAGTACGTTGATCCACACCACAGGCACTACAACGCACCTGTAAAAAATCACCCTTACGCTTGGTTTGTTCCACGTAGGCACAACGCCCACACTCACAAACGATTTCACCGATTACTTCCGCTTTACTGGCCATTAGCTTTAATCTCCTTTAATTCATCCACGACAGCAGACAGCACCGCATAGGCTAGGCGGCTGGATTCTTCTGCTAATTCGATTTTCTTACCCATAGAAAAGGCCCCCAGCGTATCCGCCGTGGTGAAGTTGTTGCCCAGCTTGTTGAGCCCTTTTTCGATTTTTTCCATTCTGGTCATTTGCTTAGTCATTCATTGGTTTCCTTTAGTGATAAACGGGGGGAGAATTCGGGGCGATTCCGCCCCCCGTACAGTTATTGACACGATTTCTAGGGAACGGCTTCGCCGCTCCTAAAGCCAAAGAGCCAGAGCCAATACGCTGCACTGTCCACTCGTACAGGCGTGTAATGACTAGCTCAGCGCTAGACGCTTGAAACAAGCCTTCTATGCACTGCTTAGGCTCGCCAAACTGGTTTAGCTCTTGGTTGTTGTAGAAAGGTTTGAGGGTTTGGTTACGGCCAGCCGACACGCCGCCCATCAATTCAGTAAAACGCTTCCAATCGTTACCAATGGCGGCTTGGTAAATGTCGATAAACGTTTCTGGTAGAGAGTCTTTCAAACGGCGGATTTCACGCCATACGGTCACAGAGACACCGCCCAAAAATTGAAACTGGCGGATACCGTGGCGGCTTTTCCAAGCCTGTACACGTTCGGCGGCATCGACAAAGGTGCATCCTGTGTCCTTATCAATGCCGACACACTCACCATTAGCGTCTAAGCCGTCTATGTTCTTAGCAATGTATTTGGCAACGTAAGAAGCCGCGCCGCCTTTTGCTGGGTCTAAGAATTTCTTATCAAAACGGCTGTGATCCGCGCCTTTTTCGTTACCGTCCACTTCATAAGCGTACTTTTCCATAATCGCTAGCATGCGCTTACTTTGTTTCGGGTGAACAAATAGGATCATGTGCCAATGGGGGGTGCCGTCATGGTGTGGCTCTACAGCGCGTAAACCGTAGAAGTGGATAGACTCACGAGCACACGCCGCCCTGATCTTTTTCCATTGGCCGTTTAGGTATTGCTGGGCATCCCGTGGGGAAGGGCAACCGAAGTCATAAAACTTGCGGTTACGGTGGCCTGATTTCTTATGTACTGGGTGATACTTGGACGGGCATGTAAGCGTTAAAAACCAGCCTATATGCCCATGTTCAACCGCCAAGAATTGAACGCCCTTAACCCTGACGCTCAATTCTGCCTTGTTGTGAATTGGGTTAGAAACGCTTTTACTGGCAAGGTCTGAAAGCAGAAAGCTTTGGCCGTATTGGTTAGTAGCCTCCCAGCTTTCCAGAAAAGCGCGGTTCGCTTGTTTCTGTTTGCGGTGGCGATGAATACCCCAGCGGGAAACATACGGGGACTCTTGATTGGAGACCTCACCGCATTCACGACGGATATTCTCCACGGCGCGGTAATGGCGTTTAGCTTGGCGTATCCACCACTCAGGGGTAAACATTCGAAGCATAAGAGCCTGTACTTTGTCGTCATCATGCCATTTGTCAAACAGTGCATTAACTGTTTCAGCCTCGCTTTTAACGAACTCAAAGAAGTGTGTATTTTGACGGACCAAAAAGGCTTTAGCTGACATTTCAAAACGGCGGCTTTTCTCTTTTGCCCATGCCGTGAGCTTGTCGCCTGTTAAGTCGGTAATCCACTCGTCACAGAAGTACAAACGATCCACCACACCGCGTAACCAATCCATAGCCGCTTGTTGGTTTTCACGCTTCTGACGGCGGTCTGCTTCACGTAGCACAATGTTACGCATCCCTGTTTTTTCAAGTTTGCTAATGAGCTTTACACGATCAATGGCACCACGTAGCCATGTATTAGAAGCTACATAGCCTTTTGTCTGGTCTAACTCGTCAAGACGCGAGCGTAAAAAGCCCACATCTTGAGGGCTTAAACCTGATAACAGTTCATTACGCCAAACGACACAATGAGCAGTAGGTGTAAACATAGTCACCCCCTACGGCCAGAACGGTGCGGCCATCCAGCGGCGCACAATTTTAAGCTCTCGATCATTCATGCACTTCATAGCGTGCATAAAATCAAAGTCGAACATGTCAGAGTTACCAAACCAGACAGAACCGAAGAAGCGCAATAAAACGCCGTCTTCTTTGGGGCGGTTGTGTAGCACTGTTTGGATAGACCTCATTTTGGGCATACGTTCGTCAGCGTCCCAGTATTGCTTTAGCTCGGGAGCTGCTTCGAGCATGTTAAAAAAGCGGTTTTCGGCTTCTTGATTGATCACGGCTTTTTCTTCCTTCATAGCGTGTAATAAGTGATAAAACAGGTTTTGCGGTGGTCGGGTGGTCATAAAGGCTGCAAGTTGGGAGCGGCTAAGTTCTAAAGGGGTCATTACGTCCCCCTTTAAAACGGCGCTAGCTCGTCCCATGGCTCGGCATCTAGGTCTTCGCCAGTCATGAGGAATTCAGGCTGGTGGCACTCTGGGCAGACGTTCCACCCGTCCAGAAAATGCAGTTCTGATTCAGAGCCTTTCCAGTTGCAGTCAATGCAGATTTGTTCGTAAGTAACGTCCATTGTTAGCTCCTAGAAATCTGGTGCGGTTTCAGCGCGTTGCATTTCTTTGAGTACATTCACATATACTCGTCCACCTTCCACAGGTTGATAACGAGCAATTGCACCTGTTTGCAGATCCTTCTTTACAGCTCCCTCTGTTTTATCACCAACCAAGAGAGCCCAGTTTTTAGCGCTCATATATGGCGGTAATCCAAATACAACTTGAGTCCCTTCAGACTCAATTTGTACGAATGACACCTTTTTTGGCTCTTTTGAATCTATAGACATTGGTCTACACTCCTTAACTTGTACGTTTGTGGTCGTTATAGCTACTTTTGGGTTTCATATTAGCTTTGATTGAGATGTTAGGTTTCAAATTACCAAAAGTAAAGGTTAAAAATAAACCAAAGGGCTTTTTTGAATGAATAATTCTATTGATGTGATTGAAAGGTTGAGACAGGTTCATAATGCTGAAAGCAACACTCAGCTATGTGAGGCATTAGGTGTGAGCGCTAGTGGCGTGAAAAATTGGAAAAATCGAAACGTCATTCCCTATAAGGAAGTTTGTACAACGGCTTTAGAAAAGGGGGTTTCACTTGAGTGGCTGTTAACAGGAAAAGGAGAAATGATGGAGTCAGGAAGCACAGCAAAGCATTACTCAGTGCCGCAATACGCTATTCAAGCCAGCGCGGGCGGCGGCTCATTGGTCGAAGCAGAGGCAATTGAGCAACATCTAACACTAAGTCGTGAGTGGTTAGCGCGGGAGGGAATTAATTCCAATGACCTGATTGGTATCTATGCGCGTGGCGACTCAATGGAGCCGACTATCACTAATGGCGATTCTCTACTTATTGACCGAACACAAAATATCGTAGGCAGTGACGGTGGGATATATGTCATCAACTACGAGGGTGAATTATTTGTTAAGCGAGTACAAAAGCTGCTAGATGGTCGTGTAGCGGTAACCAGTGATAATCATCATCACATGAGCATTGAAATATCAAAGCATGACTTAGACCGATTAACGATTATTGGCCGTGTTGTTTGGTTCGGTAGAAAGATAGTTTAAATAGTTTATACAGGAAGTTTGAGTATGAAATTTATAAAATTGTTCTTCTTCTTTTTTCCAAAAGAGAAAGATTTGAATTGGTATCTTAAGAATGAAAGATTGATTGCCAACTTTGTAGGCTTCATGGCTGTTATAAGCATGGCTATTCTCGTATTGTATATTTCAATTCCATTCACAATAGGCACTGAAATTAAAGGCGTGAAGATTCAAGATATAGGATCTTATCTTTCAGGAATTACATCTACAGGAGTCTTTGTTTGGCTGATTATTGGTTATTTGAACCAATCGGCCAATAATAATAGGCAAGCTTTAGAGACTAAGATTAATCTAGAGTTAACTCGAGAATCTCTTGAACTCACAAGGGCAATGTATCAAGAGGAACGATTAGGTGTGTTTAGTGCTAATCAGCCAAATTTCATTCAAGCTTTTGGGCACAAGTACGAACATGAGAATCAAACATGTATTGCTTTCTCGTTTAAAAATATCGGCTCTACATCAACCGATATCTATATAAAAAACTCGCAAGGATATTGCTGTTCAGAGGTTGTGCAGATATTGGAGAAAGGCGAGTCAGTGAAAATAAAGACTGAGTTCGCTTATTATTTGGATGTTGAGGATCAGGGGAAAATCCCAATGTTCAAAAAATGCTGGATTCATTATCGAGATAATATAGGTGTGTCTCGCCACGCTAGTGTTGAACTTTATTGGTTTTCTGTTCCTGTTTACGGGAAGCGAATTCCAAAAATACTAATAGATATGCCTGAGTCCCCAGAACAGTCTATTCCCACATTTGACATGGAGGTGGGAGGTGTCGATTAAGCAAACAAAGGACGGCTGGAAAGTAGACTTTAGGGCAGGGGGAGCGAATGGCAAACGCTACCGCAAGACGTGCAAAACCAAGGCGGAAGCCGAGCGTTACCAAAAGTTTGTAGAAGCGCAATTGGTGGCAACAGGTAAACCGTGGCAACCTCGTCCAGCCGATCGGCGTACCCTTTCTGAGATCATTGCTATTTGGTATCAGCATTTAGGTCAGCACTTGCGGTATAACGAACCCCGTTTAAGGAAAATACAACGTGTTGCTGAGGCTATGGGCGACCCTATAGCCTCAGAATTGAAGCCTAGCCAATTTAGTCAGTATCGCTCCCAGCGTATTGCCTCGGGTACAGCCCCGTCTACTGTTAACCGTGAGTTTCATTATCTGATCAGTGTCTATAACGGCTTGAATGACCTGGGGGAAATCGACTACGAAAACCCGCTTAAAAAGGTCACTGCGTTAAAGCAAAAAGACACCGAGATGCACTACCTAACGCGTTCTCAAATTGATGATTTATTGGTGGCACTACGTGACAGCTATAAACCAGAAACGGAACTGGTTGCCCGTGTTTGTCTTTCGACTGGAGCTCGTTGGGGGGAAGCGGAGGGTTTAACTGCCAGCCGTATTATCAATAACAAGGTGACTTTTACGGATACCAAGGGCGGCAAAAATAGAACCATTCCGATAGATCGCGATTTGTACAAATTGCTTAGAGCTAGAGCGAAAGAGCGCCCCTATGAGTTGTTCGACAATTGTCGGGTGTGCTTTCGTAAGACAATAGCGGAAACAGGAATTGAGTTACCAAGAGGGCAGAACACACACGTTCTACGTCATACGTTTGCCAGCCATTTTATAATCAATGGAGGCAATATTTTGGCACTACAAAGAATACTTGGACACTCTGACATTTCCATGACCATGCGTTATGCCCACCTTGCTCCAGATCACCTGCAGGACGCTGTAAAATTTAATCCGTTTAAATCAGATGGACACTAAATGGACACTCTGAAAACTATGGATAGAAAAGTCTTTTAGTTTCAATGTCTTGAGAATCGCAACAAAGTTGCTTTGCTCCCCATTTTTATGTCTAAACCTCCCGCAATCTCACTTCTATTTTCTTCTAGGCCACCCTATAAAATGCTAATATACGCAAATTAACGCGCAGTTTTAGTTCATTAATCTTGTGCGATGTTTAAACAGATGTTAGCCGAGGCACCTTTGTCCGAATCCCCTAAACGCCCTAAAGATCAGCTTAAAACTCATATTCGTGCTCAAAACCAGGCTCTTATTTTAGAGACGGCTGAGCAGGTGTTTGCACGCCAAGGGTTAGCGAAAACGACCACACAAGCTATCGCTGATGAGGCGGGGCTGCCTAAAGCGAATATTCACTATTATTATCGCTCAAAAAAAGATCTGTTAGAGGCGGTGCTTGAGCGTATCATGCAAGCATGGCTAGAGTCGGTCAGTCGCTTTAATCAAGAGGACGGCCCAAAGGCGAACCTGACCCGTTACATCAGTGAAAAGATAGACCAGTCTCGCTTGCGTCCCAGTGCATCGAAAGTATTTGCCATGGCATTAATCGGTGAAGAGCCCTTTGTGTTGGAGTATTTACGTCGGTTTTTCGTAGAAGAGTTAAAGAAAGAGCAGGCCATTATTGAAGCTTGGGCTGCACAGGGGTTAATGAAGTCTGTGTCGGTTGAGCATTTATTTATTAGTATGTGGGCGCTTACACAAACCTATGCGGATTTTGGGGCGCAGGTTAAGATTTTATTAGGTAAAGACGAGTTATCGGAAGATGACTTCGACGACGCAAAACAGTTTGTGACGCGGATGGTGTTAGTCACCTGCGGCATTGAGGAATCCTTATGAGTTTAGAAAGTGGTATCACCTTTTTTATCGCTATCTTAGTGTTCGGGATCACACCGGGACCAGGCACTTTTGCAGTATTGGCTAAAAGTTTAAGTAATGGTGTGCGCCGCACTTTGCCGCTGTCCATTGGTATGGTGTGTGGGGATATTTTATATCTGATCATGGCTTGCTTTGGCTTGGCTGCGATTGCTGAGCAATGGGAAACCTTGTTTGTGGCGATCCGTTATATTGGTGCCGCCTACTTACTCTATTTGGGCTGGAAAATGTGGACGTCTCCCGTAACGCCCATGGTTGAGGATGAGGCGTCGTCCCGTAAGCAAGGGTGGAGCGCGGCGCTGCAGGGCTTTTTGATTTCCTCATCTAACCCTAAAGTGATTTTGTTTTACATCGCATTTTTGCCCACTTTTATGGACATTACGGCGTTACGTGGTAGCGATATTGTCATCGCCTCGGGCTTGACCTTTGTGGCGTTAATGTTGGCTTTGACGACTATCTCCTTAGGGGCAGCACAAGCCCGTCGTTATATGAAGTCCGCTCGTTCCATGAAGTTTTTGAATCGTGGCGCTGGTGGCTTGATGGTCGGTGCGGGGTCGTTTTTAGCGCTGCGTTAGTGGTACAGAGATACCTTTCATATTTCTCCAATAAAAAAGGAGCAACCCTGCACCTTGCTCCTTTTGTATTGTAATTCTGCCAATTGACACTACATAAGTTTTAACATTCCGAAACTGACTTTAATCAGTCTGATTTGCTGAGATAGAGACTTATGAGTGACGAAGAGAAGTACATTGACCCTGTAGAAGACACAATTGATGGTGAGGAAGTCACTATCAGCGATCCCCGTGGTTTGGCATTGCTTGATGATGTCTTGCCCGAAATCCTTCATATTTTACCGGTTTCCAGTCGTCCATTTTTCCCTGCACAGGTGCAGCCTGTCATGGTGGATGCCGATCCTTGGGAATCCACCTTAGAAGATATTTCCGATCAGCCTCAAGCGGTGGTTGGGCTTATTTATGCTGAGCGAACCGGAAAGGGCGCTCCGCATGTGGATACTTTTAATCAAATTGGCTGTGTGGCGCGCATTCATCGTGTTGAAAAGCAAGGCGATAAGGTGACCTTCCTTGCTCAAGGTTTGAAACGGATTGAGGTCGTTGAGTGGTTAGACGACACTGCCCCATACCGTGCCCGTGTTCGTTATGTAAATGATTCTAAGGTAAAAGACGACGAGTCGAAGGCATACTCCATTGCAATCTTGGATGCTATCAAAGAGCTGATTCGCCTGAATCCTTTGTTTAGCGAAGATCTGCGTCAGTACCTTGGGCGCTTTTCTTTTAATGAGCCTGGTTTACTGGCGGACTTTGCAGCGTCAATTACCTCTGCTGAGCCGCAAGAGCTTTATGATGTGTTGGCAACGACTGCAGTGGTGCCTCGCTTAAGCTCGTCGCTCATGTTGCTGCGCAAAGAGCTTGAGATCGCCCGTTTGCAAAACGAGATCAGTGCGGAAGTGAATGACAAGATCAGCAAGCACCAAAGGGAGTTTTTCCTAAAGGAGCAGCTCAAGGTTATTCAGAAAGAGTTAGGGATTTCAAAAGACGACCGCACCACAGACATTGATATGTTTGAAGCGCGTCTAGAAGGCAAGACAGTACCAGAAGCCGCCCAGAAGAAGATTGATGAAGAATTGCAAAAGCTGAGCATCCTAGAGGTGGGTTCACCGGAATACGGCGTGACGCGCAATTATCTGGACTGGGCAACGTCTATTCCCTGGGGCGTTCACTCCGATGATAATCTTGATATTGCCAAAGCTCGAGAGGTGCTAGGAAGTCATCACTCGGGGCTAGGGGATGTGAAAGACCGCATTACTGAATTCCTAGCGTTGGGCGCTCATCGAGGGGAAATGGGCGGTTCTATTTTGTTACTTGTGGGCCCACCAGGGGTCGGTAAAACCTCTATCGGTAAATCCATTGCTGAGTCTCTGAATCGGCAGTTTTACCGCTTCAGCCTTGGGGGAATGCGCGATGAGTCTGAGATCAAAGGCCATCGCCGAACCTATATTGGTGCCTTGCCTGGTAAATTTGTACAGGCATTAAAAGACGTGGAAGTAGAAAACCCAGTGATCATGTTGGATGAGATCGATAAGATCGGCTCTTCGTTCCAAGGTGATCCTGCTTCAGCCTTGCTAGAGGCCTTAGATCCTGAGCAAAACAGCGAGTTTCTTGACCACTATTTGGACATGCGTGTGGACTTATCTAAGGCACTGTTTGTCTGTACTGCGAACCAGCTGGATACCATTCCGGCACCGCTTTTGGACCGTATGGATGTGATCCGCTTGTCCGGCTATATCGCAGAAGAGAAATTGGCCATAGCCAAACAGCACTTGTGGCCTAAGCTTTTGAAGCGCAACAAGCTGTTGAAGAAACAGTTGAACATCACTGATGCGGCGTTAAAGCACATTATTGAATCCTATGCCCGTGAAGCGGGTGTCCGTGGCCTGGATAAGTTATTACAGAAAATCCTGCGTAAGGCGGTGGTGCAGCTGATGACTGGTGAAAAAGACAGCATCAATGTAGGGGTGAAAGATGTAGAAGCCTTCCTAGGGATGCCGTATTTCCGCGCAGAGAAAACCTTGCGTGGAGTGGGTGTGGTCACTGGTTTGGCCTGGACCTCTATGGGAGGTGCAACCTTGCCAGTGGAAGCAAACCGAGTGCATGAGTTGAGCCGCGGTCTTAAGCTGACAGGCAAGCTCGGAGAGGTGATGAAGGAGTCGGCAGAGATTGCCTACTCCTATGTATTGTCCCATGCAAAAAGCTACCAGCGTAACGAGGAGTTCTTTGATAAATGCTTGGTGCATTTGCACGTGCCAGAAGGGGCGACCCCAAAAGACGGCCCAAGTGCAGGCATTACCATGGCCACGGCCTTGATGTCTTTGGCCCGGGGAGAGCCAGTACAGCGTCAATTGGCCATGACCGGTGAGCTGACATTGACAGGGCAAGTGCTCCCCGTTGGCGGTATCCGCGAAAAAATCATTGCGGCGAAACGGAGCAAGATCAATGAGGTGATATTGCCGGAAGCGAACCGCCGGGATTTTGAAGAGCTGCCAGAGTCAGTAAAAGCGGATATGACAGTGCATTTCGCAGAACGTTTTGCTGATGTTGAAAAAGTCGTATTTGCTAAGAGTGATCGAGGGCTTCATTAAATTCTCCCCATTAGATGCGTTCTCACCGCAATGAAGACGTGAGAGAATACGGGCCGAGCAAGCAATTGCTCGGCCCTTTTTATTTTCATTTATTCATCTTTGAGGACCCTGATGTCCAGGCAAGCAACGCTTACCCGAGGCTCTACGTTTAAACATGTGACTGTGATGTCTTTCACAGGCGCACTCGGTTTAATGGCGATGTTTCTTGTGGATTTGGTCGACATGTTGTTTTTGTCGATGCTGGGTGAAAAAGAAATCGTGGCAGCGGTCGGCTTTGCCAGCACTGTTATCTTCTTTACTGTGTCTTTGAGTATCGCTGTGTCCATTTCCGCCACGGCCTTAGTGGCCCGTGCCGTGGGGCAGGGAGACATCGAATTAGCACGTCGCCGAGCGACCCATGTGCTCGGTGTTGGGGTGATATTTTCCAGTGTGGTGGTGTGGCTTCTTTGGCCTCGAATTCCGGCTATTTTGCATTTCTTAGGTGCGGACATGCGTACCTTGGATTTGGCCACTGGCTATCTCCATATTCTTTTGTTGGGCATGCCTGCGGTCATGATAGGTATGATTGGCTCCGGTATTATGCGTGCTCTAGGGGATGCCAAGCGAGCCATGTACGCGACCCTCTTATGCAGTGTGGTCAATGCGGTTTTGGATCCTATTTTAATCTTTGTATTTGGCTTAGGAATCCATGGGGCGGCTATTGCATCATTGTGTGCAAGACTTTCTATGGTGGTGGTGACCTACTACGGTGTGGTGAAAGTACATCGTATGATCGGCGAATTTGATTTAATGGAATGCCTGCAAGATCTAAAGCCCATTGCCAAAATTGCCGTTCCCGCTATGTTAACGAATATGTCTTCGCCTTTGGCGAATGCCATTGTCATGGAGCATGCGGCCAGCTTTGGGGACGATGCGGTGGCGGGTGTCGCTATCATTGGGCGGGTTATCCCTGTGGTGTTTGGTGGTTTGTTTGCTTTGTCTGGTGCCGTGGGGCCTATCCTTGCGCAAAATTATGGGGCAAAACAATTCCAGCGAATGCATCATGCGATGACTAGCGCTGTGGTGTATGCCTTGGGCTATTGTCTTGTATTGTGTTCGGCCTTGTATTTGTCTCAGGGTTTTCTGGTCTCGATCTTTAATGCCAGCAATGAAACGGCAGATCTGATTCGCTTCTTTGCTACCTATGTGTCCTTTAGCTTTTTCTTCCAGAGTTTGTTGTTTATTGGGATTGCGGTGTTCAATAACCTTGGCAAACCATTAAACAGTACCTTGTTGAACTTTGGTCGG
The DNA here is from genome assembly GCF_042679525.1 of Rhodanobacter aciditrophus. Taxonomy (GTDB): domain Bacteria; phylum Pseudomonadota; class Gammaproteobacteria; order Pseudomonadales; family Marinomonadaceae; genus Marinomonas; species Marinomonas aciditrophus. The sequence goes on along the minus strand of NZ_JBHTMN010000014.1, from coordinate 185,048 downwards.
GCGACTTTGGGAACCTGGCCTTTGATTACCTTTTTTGGTCTCTTTATGGGGGCTGAAGGGGTGTTGTTTGGTCAGGCTATGGGGTCGGTGATTTTTGGATGTATTGGTTTTGTGATGGCGCGCCGCTATATCAATGAGCTGGAGTATCGCACGGAAATGACCTTGGCCGAATCCGTGCATTCCGATGAGATGTTGCCTTAGTTTTTGACGGCATGTAGGACGAACTCTTGATTGCCGTCGCCCCCTTTGATCTGGCTTTTGTTATAACTGATAACGCTAAATCCTAGCTCTCGTATCAGGTCTTTCATCTGTTGTTCCAGTTGTGCCACCTTTAGTTGATCCTTAACTATCCCGCCTTTACCAATGGCTTCTTTACCTAGTTCGAACTGAGGTTTTACCAGGGTAATAAGATGTCCTGAGGAACCTAATAGGGCAGGCAGTTGCGACAGTATTTTGGTTTGAGAGATGAAGGACACGTCCATGACTACGGCGTCGAATCCTTCCTCAGGGAAGTGTTCTCCTAGGTCTGCCTGTGTCAGATGGCGGGCATTTAATCCCTCGAGACACACAACATCATCCCGTGAGCGTAGACGAGGGTCGAGCTGGTCATGGCCCACTTCAACACCGACGACTTTTGTTGCGCCAAACTGTAACGCACAGTCGGTGAATCCCCCCGTGGATTGGCCGACATCTAATACCGTAAAGCCTTTTAAGTCCATTTGGGCCTGTTCTAACGCTCCTGATAGTTTCAGGGCGCCTCGAGAAACATACCGATCTTCGTCCGTCAAAGTGAGCTTGATTTCCCAGTCTTCTTCAATTTTGAAACTGGCTTTGGTGACCTGAGCCCAGGTGCCATTAATACAGACTTGAACTTTGCCTTCACTAATAAAGGATTGAGCTTGGGAGCGAGATTTAGTGAATTGCTTTTCGGTAAGTAATTGGTCGATGCGTTTCATGGGAATTATCTGATTTGAGTTGTGCTCATCATAGCAAAGTCATGCGATTCAAAGTAGGCTAGAGGCTTCCTACCCATGAAGTTTTAGAACTTAAGGAGATCCTTGGTATGGCACTGCCCACCTTAATAAGTGCAGCTCAGCTTAAGGCTGTTTTATCCCAGTCTGACTTGGTTGTTTTGGATTGTCGTTTCTATTTGAATGACCTATCGAAAGGTCAACAAGAATTCCATAAGGGGCATATACCAGGGGCGGTCTTTGTAGATTTACATCATGATCTAGCTGGTGCGGAAACGGAAACGTCAGGACGTCATCCGTTGCCTGATGCAAAAGCATTGTCTGCTTCAATTCAACAGTGGGGTATTGAACCCAGCTCGCAGGTGGTTGTGTACGATGACATGGGAGGAGCCTTTGCTGCTCGGGCATGGTGGATGTTGGTTCAGCAGGGAATCGAAGTGATGGTATTAGATGGGGGCTTTCCTGCTTGGGTAAATGCCGGCTATGACGTCACTTCCGTTAAAACCACTGCCACGCCGGCGAAATACTCAGTAGATGTGCAGTTTCCTTGGTTTATTTCTGAAGAGCATGTGGTGACGAATTTTGAATCAGGGCAGTTTCAACTGATTGACGCTCGGGCACAAGACCGCTTTCAAGGATTAAACGAAACCATGGATCCCGTTGCTGGGCATATTCCCGGCGCCTTGAATCGTCCATTTGCTGATAACTTGCGGCCCAGCGGCCAAATGAAATCACCGGATGTGTTGTTTGATGAGTGGAGTGCCTTGTTAGGGGAAGTGGATGTGCCGGTGGTCTATTACTGTGGCTCAGGTGTGACTGCCTGTCACAATGTGTTGGCGATGAACCATGCAGGTTTGGAGGCTAAACATGTGTACGTTGGCTCTTGGAGCCAATGGGCCAAGCGTATTCAAAGGCAGTTAGCCTTATCTGATGCTTGATAGTCATAGAGCTGTTATCAAAGTCTCTGTAAAATACCCCGTATTAAATACGTTAGTTAGGATTTATTGATGAAAATTGCTGTCGCTGGGACAGGGTATGTTGGCATTTCCAACGCCCTATTATTAGCAAAGAATAACGAAGTGGTTGCGCTGGATATTATTCCAGAAAAGGTAACACTACTTAATCAAGGTAAGTCCCCGATTCAAGATGATGAGGTTGAGCGATATCTAGCAGAAGAGACCTTAAACTTTCGCGCGACATTAGACGCTAAAGATGCTTTCGATGGGGCTGAATTTATCATTATTGCCACCCCAACTGACTATGATCCAGAAACCAATTACTTTAACACTCAGCATGTTGAGTCAGTAATCAAGACAGCGTTAGAGCTCAATCCAGCTGCCACCTTGGTCATTAAATCAACTATTCCCGTTGGTTTTACTAAAGATGCATCGGAACGTTATGGCACAGAGAATTTAATTTTCTCTCCTGAGTTTTTAAGGGAAGGTAAGGCTCTGTACGACAATTTATACCCTTCTCGAATTATCGTAGGGGAGCGTTCTGAGCGAGCGAAATTGTTTGCTAGTTTACTGGCTGAGGGTGCTGTTAAAAAAGACATTGAGATTTTGCTGACAGACGCCACCGAAGCCGAAGCCATTAAATTATTTGCTAACACCTATCTTGCTATGCGGGTTGCCTACTTTAATGAGTTGGACTCTTATGCCGCAACGCATGGGCTAGATTCTAAGCAGATCATTGAAGGGGTTTCTTTGGATCCACGTATTGGTGGTCATTATAACAATCCATCTTTTGGCTATGGCGGTTACTGTTTGCCAAAAGACACTAAACAGCTATTAGCCAACTATGAACAGGTGCCTAACAACCTGATTCGCGCCATTGTTGATGCGAACGCGACCCGTAAAGATTTTATTGCTAACGAAGTTATTAAACGCGCTCCAAAAGTGGTGGGTATTTATCGCCTAGTGATGAAAGCGGGGTCGGATAACTTCCGTGCTTCGGCGATTCAGGGTGTTATGAAACGGATCAAGGCCAAAGGAATTGAAGTGATCGTTTACGAACCCGTTATGACAGAGTCTTTGTTTTTTAACTCTCGTGTTGTGAAGGACTTAGAAGCGTTTAAAGCTGAGGCAGATGTGATTATTGCCAATCGGGTGACTGAGGAACTAGAAAATGCGCTTGAAAAAGTATTCACTCGAGATTTATTTGGTGGAGACTCTTAAGTGGCAAAAAAGGATCTCGCCTACTTTAAGAAACGTTTCGCGCGCATTGCCTATTATGTTCGCGAAACATTCGCTTTAAAAAAGCCTGTTGCCAAAGCAGAATCACTTTTAAAACACATTGAAGTGACTCCAGAACTCAAACAAAGAGTGGATTATTGTTGCAAGATAAAAACTCCCTTTACCGTTTCCAAACAGGCTACCCGTAACCAAGATTTTGCCAAAACTAAGAGCTTTGTTTATTTTGCTGATCTAAAGAGAATAGTGAGGCATTTTCCTAAAAATTTTTATTTCGACTATATCTTTGGTGATGTCATCGACGTGCCAGAGACCCCTTCGTTCGTTAAAAGTCGTCCGATTGTTGAGAACAATGACAACGCTGTGTTGTTGAAACTGAACGCAATTCGGCACTACCAGTTTTTTGAGGACTCGCAAGCTTTTTCAGAAAAGCGTCCACAAGCTGTTTGGCGCGGCATGGTCTATCACCAGCACCGTCGAGACTTTGTTGACATGTACCACGATAAGCCGTTTGCAGACGTTGGGCACAATGATGAAAAGCGCGCGGATGAGCCAAGCTATAAAGGGTTTATGAGTGTCGCTGAGCAACTGACCTTTCGTTATATTGTCAGTGTGGAAGGTAAAGATGTCGCCACTAATCTTAAGTGGGCGATGGCATCAAACTCTTTGGTTATGATGCGTAAACCACGTTTTGAAACCTGGTTTATGGAAGGGCGTCTTGAGCCCGGTGTGCATTATGTTGAGCTAAAAGATGACTTTTCTGATTTGGAGGAAAAGGTACAGTTTTACAACCTTCCAGAAAACCAAGACAAAGCACTTCAGATTATCGCCAACGCACATGCTTATGTGGCGCAATTTAAAGACAGCGACCAAGAGCTGTTAGTGAGCCTATTGGTCGCCCAAAAATACTTTGATATGCAAGCAGCACGATAAATGACGGTTTATCGTGCTTTGCGGTAAATCTCCAAATAGCCCTCTGCCATCACTTTCGGCGTAAAGTTATTTAGGTGGGCTAATGCCCCCTCTACTAGCGTTTTTTGTAGGTCTTGAGATTGGTCTAGGGCAATAATGGCATTTGATAGTGCTGAGGCATCTCCATTGGGTATTACTAGGCCAGTTTGTTCATCTTTTATAATGTCGGGGATGCCTCCTGCATCGGAAGCGATAATCGGTACCTTGGCATCGATGACATCCAAAAGGGTGGAGCCGAGCCCTTCATTTCGCGAAGGGAAGACAAAATAGTCAAAGGCATGGATATAATCTCCCACATTTGAGTGAAAGCCCAACCATGTGAGATTGGTTAAATCAGCGCTCAAGGTTTCCAGCTCTGCTTTATCTTTGCCATCCCCTAAACATAAGAATTGCAAATGGGGGTGGCTTTTCGCCAAAAGTCGAGCAGCTTCAATAATGATCTTTTGACCTTTATGTTTATCCACTAATGCGCCGATATGTCCTACCAGAGTTTTGCCGGGAAATTGGCTGCGGATTTGAGCACTTTGCTCAAGATCAAATGGCAGGTCGCCTTTCACACTGTAGACACGGTCAACATGTCCCCAGTTTTTATCTTCAAGAATGCCTTGGATAATATTGGAAATGGCAACACGGGAGAAAGCGTTGCTGTAAGTCTGTTTATTTAGCCACTTATCTTTAACGGGAGCGTCGACTCGTCGAGTCAAAATATAAGGGGTTTTCTTGAGCAAATGATGCAACCATGCCCAATGGACGGCTTTAGCTTCATGGGCATGGACAACATCCGCTTTGGGTGAGCTAAAATGACCGTCAAACTGGTGGTTGGCCGTAACATAGCTAAGGTTAGGGACATTTTTTAGGAATTGGCGTAATGGTGAGTCTTCTCGGCATACGAGTTGTTGCCTAACGTCTGCGCGCTTGCCTAATTCTGTTATTAATATGGCCGTTTGGCGCTCGCCGCCGCGAAAGCCCTTTGCTAAGTTCACATGGGTGATGTTAAGCATTTAAATCCCAAAGAAAATCTGTGTGTTGGGCGGTATAATACCTTAATTAATAGGTCGGACTCGATAATAAGTGAAAGGTGTGATGATCAAAAACGTATCGGCAGTATTGATAACCCGTGATGTGGCCCATTGCATCCGAAAAGCTTTGGATTCCTTATCCGTGTTTGAAGAAGTTATTGTGTACGACAATGGTTCCACGGATGGCACCTTAGAAATTCTTGCGGAATACAAGAATGTGCAATGTATTCAAGGGGAATTTTTAGGCTTTGGTCCAACTAAGCAAAAAGCGGTGAGCTATGCCAAAAATGATTGGGTCTTGTCCCTGGATGCGGATGAATCTTTAAGTGCAGACCTGATCGATAGCTTGGGTACGTTCGATTTCGACACCCCCGGCAAAGTAGGTGTTATTTGGCGTCATAATTACTTCTTAGGGCAGCGTGTACGTTACTCGGGCTGGGGCAAAGATTGGCTAGTGCGTTTATTTAATCGTTCTTGCCATAATTTTAACGACGCCATGGTACATGAGAATATCAACCTGTCCAAAGATAGCCAAACCATTCGTCTTGCTGGAACGATTGACCATGATGCGGTAACAGATGTGGGGCAAATGCTAGAGAAAGTGTCACGTTACTCATCACTTCGAGCGGCTACACAGAAAAAGCGCTATTCAATGCCTATGATCGTCGTGAAATCTCTGTTTGCCTTCTTCAGAACCTATGTTTTAAGGCTTGGCATATTAGATGGTAAAGCGGGCTTGGTGATCTCTGTTTCCAATGCCAATGGTGTGTTTTGGAAAAATACCAAGCGATACTTTCGAAAGTGACTTAAGAGCTCTTCCGTGAGCTCTCTTGCTGACTTTACTATTGATTTGCGATGGAGGCAGAGATTTGCTCTGGCAGTATCTGCTTTAAACAATTGGTATGCCCAAGAGGGCAGGTTCGTTTAAAGCAGGGAGAGCATTCAAGGTGTAGGTTGTGAATCACCTTGTTGTCCGTTAGTGGCGGGGTAAACAGCTCACTGGTGGAGCCATAGATGCCGTGTACCTTGGTGCCCACTGCGGCGGCGACGTGCATCAAGCCTGAGTCGTTACTCACGGCCACTTCAGCTGCTGCCAAGAGGTCAATGGCGTCTACCAGCTTGGTCGCGCCACACAGGTTGTAAGCGAATTCTCCTAGCCCCTCGGTAATGGCATTGCCATCGTCCACATCCTTTGGTCCCCCCAAAATCCATACTTGATAGCCTCTCTCGATGAGCTGCTTTGCTAGCTCACTGAAGTGCTCTAATGGCCATTGTTTGGCTGGTCCATATTCCGCACCGGCCATCATAGCCACCGCGGGGCGATCTGGGGCGAGGGAGTGAGTTTGATAAAGCTTGGCTTGATTGTTTGGGTCTACTCTCAGCTCAGGATTCGGGCGTTCTGATGGCGGATAGGCCTGATCTTTCTCGACCCCTAAAGAGACAAAGCGTTTGACGGTTTGATTTAAGACACTTTTATCTAGCTTACGGCGCTCGTTCAGGAGCCAGTAACGCTGCTCACCATGGAAGCCAACACGATGGGGCACATTGGCAAAAAAAGGCACCAAGGCGCTCTTCCAAGAACGTGGCAGAGTGATGGCGTGGTCGTATTGTTCTGGACGTAATGATTTGCCCAGTTGGCGACGAGTGGCGATACCCCATTCACCATGGCCCGTTGGCAAGGTAATGGCTTTTCTCACTTCAGGCATGCGTGCCAAAATTGGACTGGACCAAGCAGGTCCAATCACATCAATAATGGCGTCTGGGTCTTTGGCGGCCAAAGCTTTAAATAAGCTTTGGGCCATGACCATGTCACCGACCCAAGAGGGCCCAACGATTAAGTATTTAGCCACGTTGATCCAACCACACCATGTAGTCTTTTACACCTTGAGCGAGACCGCGGAAGCTGCCGTCATAGCCAGATTCCCGTAGGGCGGTGATATCGGCTTCGGTGAAGCTTTGGTAAGCGCCTTTTAAGTGTTCAGGGAAAGGAATGTATTCAATTTCCCCTTTTTGGTAATGGTCGATCACTGTTTCGGCGATGGTGCGGAATGGCTCAGCGTGACCGGTTCCTAAGTTGAAAATGCCTGACTTTTCTGGGTTATCAAGGAACCAAAGCTTGGTGTTGACTAGGTCTTCCACATAGATGAAGTCACGGCTTTGGCCGCCTGCTTCGTAGCCATCGTAAGCGCCGAATAGTTTCGGATTTTCCCCTGCAAGGACTTGATTACGCAGGTGGAAGGCGACACTGGCCATGCTGCCTTTATGATTTTCACGAGGGCCGTATACATTAAAGTAGCGGAAGCCCACGATCTGAGTGGTGGCGGTTGGCAAAATATCGCGCACGTATTGATCAAATTGAAATTTAGAGTAGGCGTACATGTTGAGCGGCTGTTCATGGTCTCGAGACTCTTTGAACACAGGGCCAGGTCCATAAACTGATGCTGAGGAAGCGTATGAAAAAGGCACTTTATGGTCTAAACACCATTTTAAAACCGCTTTGGAATATTGGTAGTTTACGTCCATCACGTACTTGCCGTTCCACTCAGTTGTGGCAGAACATGCGCCTTCGTGGAATACCGCAGTCGCTTGGATGTTCAGGGCGTCCTGCTTGATTAGGTCTAGGAAGTCGTACATATCCATGTAATCAGCAATGTCTAAATCAGATAGGTTTAGACATTTTTTGCCGTCTGTTAGGTCATCCACTAATAGGATGTCACGGATGCCTCGGTCGTTTAGGGCTTTGATGATGTTGCTGCCAATAAAGCCAGCGCCGCCGGTTACGATATACATATTAGAGTCCCGTTAAATGTGAGAGTGTCGCCATTTTAGCACTTCCGCTAGGCCCAAGAATATATGGTAACCAGTGGTGCCAGGTAATGGATAACCTTTACTGTTATTTTGCGCGTCTAGATATTCAATCCAGCGACCCTTGTCGATGAAATAGTGAGCCTCTAAAAAACGTAGGGCGTCATCAATGCGTTGGATCTTGTCTGCCATGGGAATGGCCGCAACACAGCAGGCTTTTAGGTACTCTGTGAGTGGCCAAATTCGCTTTTCTTGGTCAACTGGCAAGAGTGTGTTGCCGTCGATGGCATTGTAAATGCCGCCGTTGTTTGCCATGCCGTATTGGCTGGCTTGCTGCCAGAGGCGGTCCGCCAGGGCTAAATCTTGCTCACGCCCTGTGATGGCATAAGTTTGATGTAATAACCAAACCCATTCGAAGTGATGCCCTGGCTCGACTAGGTGTCCTGTCTCAGAGTCTAAGGACAAGTCATCGTTGAAAAATTCACGCAGGGTGTTGTTTTTAGGTTCAACAAAAGCCCTGTGGGCAAGTTCACACAGCTCAACAATGCGACCTGCATACTTTTTGTCTTGAGTCACTCCATAGGCAGCCACGAAGCCTTCTAGCAAATGCATGTGAGGGTTTTGTCGACGTACGCCAGTCGGAACAGGGTAAGCCTCTTGGTAGCCGCCAGCAGGGTGTCGCATGGTGTCATTAAGGAACTGGTCGGTACCTTCGATAAAATCAAGCGCCCGAGCATCTTGAGTGAGCTGGTAATAATGGCTGAAAGAAAACAGCACAAACGCCAGAGCATAAGCATCGCTTTGGGTGTCTTTGACCGTTAAATCGTCGTTTAAAGAAAAGATCCAGCGGTGGTCAACGTAGTAGTGTTCAATGATGAATTGGAACAACTTAGCAATAGTGTCCTCAAAACCAGATAACGCGCCACTTTGTGTACCATGGCAAAGGGTATAAAGCTGTCTACACTGGGTAAGCAGGCGGACTCGGCCAACAGGGTTTGGCTGCCACTCTAGCGTGAGGCTTTCGAGGCTGTAGCCTTGAGGTGTGAATCCATTAGCAACCCAGTTGGGAATTAGGCCTTGGAATACATGTTCGGCACAACGATCAATGCGTTTGTGCAACGTTTGAGGTATTTCCATGATGTATAATTTTGTGTGAGTCCAATTTGAATGACGGGTATGATAAGATGCTCGCCCTCAAAAATCGATGAAAAAGCGCTATGACATCTTCACATTTGAATTTCAAGAATAAGCATATCCTAGTTGTTGGTGACGTTATGTTAGATCGTTACTGGCATGGTGGCACCTCCCGTATCTCTCCTGAGGCACCGGTGCAGGTGGTGAAAGTCTCAAATGTAGAAGATCGGCCCGGCGGTGCGGCCAACGTTGCCTTGGGGCTGGCGAAGCTCGGGGTTAAGGTTTCCCTAGTGGGGGTTGTTGGCAATGATGAAAATGCCACGGCGCTACAGGCCGCGCTGGAAAAAGAAGGCGTCGATTGCCATTTTGTCACGGCAGAGAATTTACCGACGATTACCAAGCTACGTGTGATCAGTCGTCATCAACAGCTGATTCGTTTGGACTTTGAAGAGCGTGAAGACTCTTTAAGTCAAAACCAAGCGGTGGAAGCTAAGGTAGTAGAGTTACTGCAAGGTGCCAGTGCTGTCGTGTTTTCCGATTACGCTAAAGGCTGTCTTGCGGACGTTCAAACATTGATCGCTAAATCCAACGATGCGGGTGTGCCGAGTTTTGTGGACCCTAAAGGTAATGATTTTTCTATCTATCAAGGGGCTACTTTAGTCAAGCCTAACCTTGTTGAATTTGAAGCCATTGTCGGTCCTTGTGCAGACAGTAAAGAAATCGAGCGCAAGGGGCGTGAGTTACGTGAACGTTTTGGTTGGAAAGCCTTGCTGGTGACTCGCGGTGAAGATGGCTTAATCCTACTGGAAGACGGTAAAAATTCTTTCTCCCTTGCTACTGCAGCAAAAGAAGTATTTGACGTGACTGGCGCTGGGGATACGGTGGTCGCCGTGTTAACCGCTGTGTACACCACTAGCAAACGTTTTTCTGATGCGGTGGATTATGCTAACCAGGCCGCAGGTTACGTGGTGGGTAAACTCGGTACGGCATCCATCAGTGCCGAGACCCTAGAAGCCATCATGTTTGCTCGCTCCCATTCAAGTAACTTCGGTGTGTTGTCCCCAGAAGAATTGAAGGAACAGATTAACTTAGCGCAATTAAACGGTGAGAAAATCGTCTTCACCAATGGTTGCTTTGATATCTTGCACCCAGGGCATGTGGCTTACATCAAACAAGCTAAAGCCTTAGGAGATCGTTTGATTGTTGCCGTGAATACAGATGCTTCCGTAAAACGCTTGAAAGGCGAAAAGCGACCTGTAAATGACTTAACCCACCGTATGGCGGTGTTGGAAGGCATTGGTGCCATCGACTGGGTCACTTGGTTTGATGAAGATACACCACTGGAAATCATTGAAGCCTTAACCCCAGATATCTTGGTAAAAGGCGGTGATTACACGGTGGAATCCATCGTTGGGGCAGAGCATGTCATGGCCCATGGTGGCGAAGTGAAAGTGCTGTCTTTTGTGGACGGTTATTCGACCACCTCGATCATTGAAAAGGCGAACGCTTAATGTCTCAATCAGACGCTAAAAATGCCGCCTCTGGCGTGAAAATCTATTTTCGCCTGTTAGGTTATATTCGTTCCTCTTGGTGGATGTTTTTACTCAGTATTCTGGGGTATTTGATGTACTCCGCCATGGAGCCCGCTTTGGCTGCTTTGCTAAAGCACATTGTTGACGTGGTCTCTTCCGGCACTATCTCGGAAAACCGTATCCTGATTCCTGCAGCGATCTTGGGCGTATTTCTGTTCCGTGGCACAGGTACATTTTTAGGAAGCTACTTTATGGCGAAAATCGCTAATAAGGTGGTTTATGATCTACGTACAACCATGTTCGATAAATTGGTGGCCTTGCCTTCTAGTTACTACAACGACATGCCTTCTGGGCGCCTACTCTCTAAGCTTACTTACGACACTGAGCAGGTAATTGGCGCGGTGACGTCAGCCGTGAAAACCCTATTGCGTGAAGGCTTCACCGTAATTGGTTTATTGGGTTACATGCTGTACACCAATTGGAAGCTCTCTTTGCTGTTTTTATTGATCATTCCTGTGATTGGTTTTGTGGTGTCCTATGCCTCTAAGCGCTTCCGAAAATTAAGCAAAAACATTCAGAATGCCATGGGCGGTGTGTCTGATGTGGCGTCAGAGTCCATCAAGGGCCAAGAAGTGGTGAAGATTTTTGGTGGCTTTGAGTACGAAAGACAACGCTTCAGTAAAGCGGCGGATGATAATCGTCGCTCGCAAATGAAGATGGAGCTGACAAAGGCTCTGAACATTCCTGTGGTGCAATTCCTCGTTGCCATTGCCTTGGCTGTTTTGATTTGGTTGGCACTGGATCCTAACTTGAGCGCGCAAATGTCAGCGGGTGACTTCGTTGCCTTTATTGGTGCTGCGGGTATGTTGAGCAAGCCTGCTCGTCAATTAACCGATGTAAACAGCATACTGCAAAAAGGGATTGCAGCGGCTCAAAGTATCTTTGAATTCATCGATATGACGGAAGAAGTGGATCAAGGGACTAAGGCGCTACCTAAAGCTCAGGGCAATATTGAGTGGCGTGACCTGTCGTTCCAATACCCTAATACTGACCGTCTTGCGTTAAATGGCATTAATCTGACTGTACCGGCGGGCAAAACTCTGGCCTTGGTTGGGCGCTCTGGCGGTGGTAAATCCACTATGGCGAACTTGATACCCCGTCTGTACGATGTGACCGATGGGGAGTTGCTGATCGACGATCATGATATCCGCCAGTATCCGTTACGTGAATTACGTAGTCAGATTGCCCTGGTGAATCAAAACGTCGTGTTATTTAACGGCTCTATTCGAGACAATATTGCCTACGGTTACTTGCGTGATGCGTCAGAGCAAGAGGTTATTGAAGCGGCCAAGGCGGCCAATGCTTGGGAATTCATCCAAGAATTGGATCAGGGCTTAAATACGGTCGTAGGTGAAAACGGTGTGCTCTTGTCTGGTGGTCAGCGCCAGCGTATCGCCATTGCCCGAGCCATTCTTAAAAATGCGCCAATCTTGATCCTTGATGAAGCGACCTCGGCCTTGGATACAGAGTCCGAGCGTGCTATTCAGCAGGCGTTGGATACCTTGATGAAAAACCGCACCACCATTGCCATTGCCCACCGCTTATCGACCATTGAAAACGCAGACATCATTGCCGTGGTGGATCATGGCACCATCATTGAGTCAGGCTCTCATGCAGAATTATTAGAGCTAAATGGCGCCTATGCTGGCCTGCACCAAAAGCAGTTTAGCGAAGAGTAGCGAGCATGTGGTTGTACCGATTGTTATTAGCGCTGGCGTCACCACTGATTGCACGGCGAATCTGGCGCTATCACAAACGCTATGACAATTATCGGGTGACTGAAGCCCTAGGTCATTGGGGGAGTGTGACAGCGGACCTTTGGTTGCATTGTGCTTCCGTAGGGGAAGTGCTGGCGGCAAAACCTCTGGTAACCCAGTGGCTAGCGGCTAACCCTGACAAGTCTTTATTAATAACTACCGTCACTCCCACTGGGGAAGAGCAGGTGCAAAAGTGGTTTGCTGGAAAGGTCCAGCACCGTTACTTGCCGTTAGATCATGGCATGTGTGTGCGCCGTGCATTGAAGCATCTTACTTGTCCGCAGTTGGCCATCATTGAAACGGAACTTTGGCCAAATCTGCTCACAGTTGCCAAAGCAAAAGGCTTGTTTATTCAAATCATCAATGCCCGCTTAAGTGAACGCTCTGCTGAGCGCTACGGTAAGTTTGGTTTCTTTTCCCATAAGCTGATGGCTCTTCCTGATCGTTTTTTAGTTCATGCCGCAGCGGATGCGGAGCGCTTTAAGCAACTGGGTGCCCGACAGGTTTCCGTAGTGGGTAACATCAAATTTGACGTCATTGCGCCAGACGATCCCCAAGGGGCTGTTTGGCGTTCTGCGTTAGCACCGGAAGATGAGTTTGTATGGATTGCGGCCAGCACTCATCCCGGTGAAGACGAGCAATTTCTGGCAGCGCATAAAGCCCTTAAAAAACAGGTTCCTAAGGCTAAGCTTATTTTGGTTCCTCGACATCCAGAACGTTTCGATGCCGTGTTTTCCCTTTGTCAGCAGTCTGGTTTGGTGACTGCCAAACGCTCTCATGAGGATCTTGCTAGCTGGTCAGGAGCGGATATTTTGTTGGGCGATAGCATGGGCGAGATGATGCGTTACTTCGCTGTGTCGGATGTGGCCTTTGTGGCGGGTAGTATGATTGAGCGGGGTGGTCATAACCCTATTGAGCCTGCGGTGCTGGCAAAGCCAGTGTTGGTGGGGCCTCACACGTTTAACTTTGCGGACATCACGGAATCTTTGGTGGCTGATCAAGGGGCGGCTCGTGTTCAGTCTGTATCAGAGCTGGAAGATGAGCTTCTGGTTCTGCAGGACTCCCAAAAGCGTACAGAGATGGGGCAGCGAGCTTTGGCGAATGCTCAGGCTAATCAAGGAGCGCTTCAACGAGTATTACAATCTTTAGACATCTCCTAGGGTTTTGCTAGAATAGCCCGCGCGTTACAACACATTTTTTATATCTCATGGGGTGTGGCCTAGTTGGGCTGCTGAGAAACCTTGGTTGGTTAACCCATTGAACCTGAACCAGATCATGCTGGCGTAGGAATTGAGATTGCAAGTCCCATTCGGCTTCGCCATTCCAGTTATACGCCGCTCATTTACGGAGCGACTATGTCTTTTAAATCTTTTGCTTTCGCTGGGGCGGCCTTATTGGTGTCGTCTATCACTACAGCGCAAACTCTGAACGTGTACACCTATGATTCCTTCTCTTCCGATTGGGGGCCAGGGCCAAAAATCAAAGCGAACTTTGAAGCCCAATGTGATTGCGAACTGAACTTTGTGGCGTTGGATTCCTCTGTTGGTATCTTGTCCCGTGTGCAACTGGAAGGGGAAGCATCCGAAGCAGATGTGTTGTTAGGTTTGGATTTGAATGTCATGGAAGCGGCTAAAAAGTCTGGTTTGTTAGCAGAGCATGGGGTTGATACCTCTGCTGTGACCACCCCAGGCGGTTGGGACGACAAGCTTTTCGTACCGTTTGACCAAGGTTATTTTGCTTTTATCTATAACAGTGAAACCCTGGCGACACCGCCAACGTCTCTGCAAGAAGTTGTGGAAAACCCAAACCTAAAAGTGATTTACCAGGACCCTCGTACTTCGACGCCGGGGCTGGGTTTGTTGCTGTGGATGAAGTCCGTTTACGGTGATCAGGCAGCGGATGCATGGGAGCAACTTGCTAGTCATACGGTGACTGTGACCAAAGGCTGGTACGATGGGTACAGCTTGTTCTTAAAAGGCGAGGCGGATGTTGTACTGAGTTATACCACGTCTCCGGCGTACCATATTGTGGCGGAAGGGGAAGACAAGTACCAAGCGGCACTAGCCTCAGAAGGCTTTTACCCACAGATCGAAGTGGCTGCTATGTTGAAGAATGCCCCAAATAAAGCCTTGGCGGAGCAGTTCATGCAGTTCATCTTGGCTCCAGGATTCCAAAATGAAGTCGCTACTGGCAACTGGATGTACCCAGTTGTGAGTGACGTGGCACCGCTGCCTGAGGCCTTTTTAGCTCAACCACAGCCTACAAAAGTGTTGACCTTGGATGCCAAAGAAGTGGCTAAAAACCGTCAGGCTTGGGTGAATGAGTGGTTAGAAGCTACTACCCGTTAATCTTGATTTTCTCATCTTATTTACGCCCAGCTTGGCTGGGCTTCTCTCTTTATTTAGTCATTGCGGGTGCGGCATTTGCAGCACTCCTCGGCTATGCCTCGCCCAGTTCTTGGGGGCAGTATTTTGCGGATCCCTATACTTGGCGGGTTGTCCGCTTCTCACTTTTGCAGGCCAGTCTGAGTGCTCTTTTGAGTATTCTACTGGCGATCCCTATGGCGTCTTGCTTGTTTCATAGGCGCTTTTTAGGGCGACAAACCTTGTTGTCTTTGTTTGCGATTTCTATGGTGGTGCCAACCATAGTGGCGATCTTGGGGATTGTGGTGGTGTACGGTCGTAGTGGCTGGTTCACCAGTGTGTTTGGTGTGTCTTTTCCCTTGTATGGACTGGGAGGCATCTTGCTGGCACACGTGTTTTTCAATATGCCATTGGCAGTGCGAGTGATTTTGCAAGCTTACAGCTTGATTCCTGATGCTCAATGGCGGCTCGCCAGTCAACTTGGTTTATCCCGTTGGCACGTGTTCCAGTTGATTGAATGGCACTATTTGAGAAAGAACCTGCCCGGTGTTTTCTTACTGATTTTTATGCTGTGTTTCTCTGGCTTTGCGGTGGTCTTGAGTCTTGGGGGCGGTCCTCGATCCAGTACTTTAGAGGTGGCGATTTATCAGGCGCTGAGGTTTGAGTTTGATCTCAATAAGGCGAGTTACTTGTCTTTGTTGCAGGTGTTGATTTGTTCTTTAGTGGCTTTGGCGGTGTATCGTTTTGCCCCATCGGTGCGTCAGGATGTGAGCTTGTATCAGGGGGAGCGCCTGCGGTTACCTTCAAGCTGGTGGGCTAATTTGGCCGATTTCAGTGCTTTGGCGGTGGTGTTACTTTGGGTGCTGCCGCCCTTTGCCGCCATCTTGGTGCCGATTTTTAGTGCGTTGTTTTGGCAGACCTTAGGCATGGAAGATCTTTGGTGGTCCCTGTGGCATTCGGTGCGAATCGCGTTGCCATCGGGGCTTTTAGCACTAGGGATTGGGCTTAGTATTGCGGCATTAGCGCGAGCCTTGCGTTGGCGTCAGGAAACGGATGCATGGGCCCAGCGGTTGGAGCAATCGGGTAACTTAGTGCTGATGGTGCCGAGCTTAGTCTTGGCAACGGGATTGTTTTTGCTGTTTCGTAATCTCGGAGTCAGTATCAAGCATGCCTATTGGATTGTGGTTTGGGTCAATGCTGTGATGGCTTTGCCCTTTGTGTTGCGGGCCTTGATGCCGACCATTTATCAACAGGAAAAACGCTTTCGGCACTTGTATGCCCAGATGAATATAACAGGCTGGGCTCGCTTGCGTTTAGAGTGGGGGCAGATTCGTTCAGCTGCTGCGCAGGGCCTGGCTTATGCCGTGCTACTGAGTCTTGGAGACTTGGGGGTGGTGGCGTTGTTTGGCTCCAAGGGCTTGGAGACCTTACCCATGTATTTGTTTCAGCTCATCGGATCTTATCGAGTCGAGCAGGGCGCTTGTGTGGCTGTGGTGCTGATTTTGTTGTGTTTGATGTTGTTCTATGTGATTAACCGTTTGGTGGGAGGTCGCCGTGCTGTCGTTTGATCTAAAGTATCGTTGGCAAGGGTTTGATGCCCATTATCAAGGTCAGCTGGAAGCAGGTGTGACGGCCATTTTGGGAGCAAGTGGCGGGGGCAAAAGTACCCTGTTGTCTCTGCTAGGTGGCTACATCGAAGGGCAAGGAACTCTGTGTTTTGATGATCAAGATTTATTGTCTTGCTTACCCCATGAACGCCCTATCACAACGTTATTTCAGAGTGATAATTTATTTCCCCAGTTAACCGTGAAGGACAATATTGCCATTGGTTTGTCTCCTTCTCGAAAGCTGTCTTCAGAACAAGCCGCAAAAGTAACTTGGGCATTGGAACAAGTGGCTTTGCAGGAATACAGTGATAGCTTCCCTGATCAGCTGTCGGGAGGTCAGGCCCAGCGGGTGGCGATAGCTCGAGTCTTAGTACGTGAGAAGCCGATTTTACTATTAGATGAACCCTTTAGTGCTTTGGATCCTAAGTTGCGTTCGGACATGCTGCATCTGATTAAGGACCTAACGGACCAGTATGATTGGACAACCATTATGGTGACCCACAGCCCTGGAGATGTGGCGTTATTGGGAGGGCAGGTTATCTTGGTCGAGGCAGGCAAAGTTGTGGCACAAGCTGATGCAAAAATATTGCATGAGATGCCAGTGAATTCACCTTTTAACCGATATTTGCAGGTTTCAACTCGAGAGAAATAAAGCGATGATAGGTGACTAGTATCGGTTACCTATCTCACAAGGAAGCACTCTTGAGTGACGTCTATCTCGTAAAGAAAGGCATCTACGCCACCTTGGCTTATGCCTTCATCATGTCTATTACTGCCGTTGCGGCAAAACAAGTTCAAACCCAGATTGCTGTGCCTGTGTTGGTGTTTTGGCAAAGCCTGTTTTGTGTTTTGGTGCTACTGCCACAAATGTGGGGCAAGTGGGAACGACGTCCTAAAGCTGTAGTGAAAGCACACTTTCTGCGAAGTTTCGGTGGTTTTACCGGATTTCTATTTTACTACTGGTCATTGAATCATATTCCCTTGGTAGAGGCGTCTTTGCTGCGATCTTGCGCGCCTCTGTGTGTGCCCTTTGTGGTGTTGATTATGCACCGAGTCATGGTGCCTAAAGCCCGCTGGCTACCTTTAGTGATCGGCTTTGTCGGGGTGGCGTTAGTGATTAATCCCACGCCGGATCATTTTAATCCTTGGCATATTGTGGGGTTCTTATCTGCGGTGGGGTTGGCGTTTTCTATGGTGACAACGCGACTGCTTAGTAGTCATGTTTCCAGTCAAGAAACCATGCTTGTGTATTTTGTCATTTCGGCTTTGTTGTCCTTGCCCTTGGCTCTTATTCAAGGAGAAAGCCTCGCATTGCCCAGTAGCACTTGGTTTTGGGTGCTATTGGTGTCCGTGACTCTCTATGTGGGGATGTTTCTATATACCTTGGCTTACACCTATGCCCCCGCCAGCGTCGTGTCTCCAGTGAGTTATGTGGGGATAGTGTTTGCTGGCTTTTGGGGGTGGGCGATTTGGGGGCATGTCCCAGATGCCTTAGCGATTTCTGGGACTGTATTGATTTTCGTGAGCGTGTTCTTGAGCGCGCAAATCAGTCGTAAGAAGGTTTAAGAGGTTTTTTGGGCGCGATTGGCTAGTTGTTTATTGAGTAGGGTAGCAATCCCAATTCCTGAAAAGATCAGGAAGATGCCAATACCATGGAAGCCTTCCATCACTTCCCCTAAGAACAGAGTTGATAAAAAGATGCTGAACACAGGGAGCAGGTGTACAAAGTGACCTGCGGTGGTGGCACCAAGTCTTTGGATGCCTGCGTTCCAACAAATAAAGGCGCCGATGGAAGCAAATAATGACATGTAAATAATGGCTCCCCAGTTTGCTGTCGTCAGTTCAGCAAGATCTTTTGAAGAGAACAACAGGTACAAAGGAAACTGGATGCAGGTGCCGATCATGGCAGTCACGGCAAAAAAGCTCAGCAAATGCATGGCTGGGCGTTTCACTAACAACACTGAATAGATCGCCCAACTGATAGCGGCGGTTATGATCCACAAATCCCCGGATGAGACGGTTAGGTGAAGTAAGGTATCTAAGCTGCCACGGCTGACTATCACCAATGCGCCCACGGTAGAAACAAGAATGCCAAGGTTTTGCAGGCTGTTTGTCTTGGATCCAAGTAGGACTCGAGCGGTAATGAGGATCATAACCGGCATTAAAGAGTTCAGTAGTACCGCATTGGTTACTGTGGTGGACTGTAGTCCTATGTATAGGAATAGGTTGTAGTTGCAGATACCTAGAAACGCGAGGAAGGTCAGCATGGGCAAGTGTTGCTTTATCTGAGGAAGGTCCTGACGAATCTTGGGGAATGCCAAAGGTATAATGACCAAGCAAGCAATAAACCAGCGGAAGAAGGAAATGGTGTAAGGGTCGACACCGTCGCCAACGGTTAGGCGACCAAGGACATAGTTGCCAGACCAAAACAGAATGGGCAACAAGAGAAATACGAACGCGGGCATAGGGAGTCCTTTCTTAGAATTATGTGATGACTAGCTATTCGAATTTTGGCTGTCAGATATAGGTGCGAAACCATAACGCCTTCGTCCTCTAGTGTCGAGAGGGCTGGTTATATGAGCGCCCTTGCGTAATGTTTGCTCAATCTGTGGGTGGGTAAGGGATAAAGATTGGTTTTACACTAGAAAAGGTTATTTTTTATTCGCTTAGGCTTTTTAATTATAGGGTTGCGGTATATAATTCGCGTCCCCGTAATTTACTACTCCTTGTCTCACAGCTTTTTAACGGGGAAAGCGTGGAGACTAAGAACCCATAAGGAGCAATCATGCGTCATTATGAAATCGTGTTTCTGGTACACCCAGATCAAAGCGAACAAGTTCCAGCAATGATCGAGCGTTACACTAACTTGATCACTGAAGATGGCGGTCAAGTACACCGTCTAGAAGACTGGGGCCGTCGTCAGCTAGCTTACCCAATCAACAAAATCCACAAAGCGCACTACGTTCTTATGAACATTGAAGCGTCTGAAGGTGTGATGGCTGAGCTAAACGACACTTTCCGTTACAACGATGCAATCATCCGTAACCTAGTTATCCGTCGTAAAGAAGCGGTAACTGAAGTGTCTCCAATCAAAGCCTCTGAAAGCCGTGAAGAGCGTCGTCCTGCTCCACAGCGTGAAGAGAAAACAACAGAAGCTGCTGCCGACAAAGCTGCAGACGACTCTGCTGAATAATTGATTAATTAGGAGATACATTATGGCTCGTTTTTTCCGTCGTCGTAAGTTCTGCCGTTTCAGCGCAGAAGGCGTTAAAGAGATCGATTACAAAGATCTAGATACTCTAAAAGGTTACATCACTGAAACTGGTAAAATCGTACCAAGCCGTATTACTGGCACACGTGCGCGTTACCAGCGTCAGCTAGCGACTGCTATCAAACGCGCTCGCTACATTGCCTTGCTTCCATACACTGACGGTCACTTCAACTAAGAAGCGACAAAGAAGTATTACATGAGCGGTTTAGCTAACTGGGTAATGAAAAAGCGCATGAATGCTATCATAGCGGTAGCATTGTGCAGCATCATCCCAATGTTGTTTTGGTTAGGCGCTGCAGTCTTAGGACTTGTGGTACTTCGTAAAGGTGTAAAGGAAGGAATACCTGTATTAGCTTGGGGATGTTTACCAGCCATAGTGCTGTGGACGATCCAAGGGGATGCAACAGCACTCATGGTGCTGATCGACGCTTACCTGTTGGCCTATGTGCTAAGGGAAAAAGTGTCTTGGGCTTGGGTGGTTTTGGGAGCGAGTATTCTCGCAGTCATCTCTTCCTGGGTTCAGCCGCTCTTGATGGGCAATATTCTGGATTTGGTTGCAGAACTGATTCAGCAAATTTTGACCCGTGAAGGTGAAGAGTCTGTTCCCTCAAAAGAACTGATTATTCAACAGGCGGTGATCGCCATGTCTGTAATGCAGGCTTATGTTGCCGTGGCTGCGCTGTTTTTAGCACGCCGCTGGCAAGCTCAATTGTTTAACCCTGGTGGGTTAAAGAAAGAGTTCCATCAATTTAGATTGCCTTTGCCAATCGCTCTTGTACTCGGTGCAATGGTGTTGGTAGGGGAGAGTCTAGGTGGTGGCTTTGAGATTTTATCAAGAGCGGCTTTGCCGGCTCTGGTAATACCTGGTTTAGCATTGGTGCACGGTATTCTGGCACTGAAAAAAATTGGGATGGTTGGACTGGTTGCATTCTATTTGATTGGCATACTGGTTCTGAGCTCTTACTTTGCGAATATTCTGATCATGATTGCTGTGATCGATAGCTTTGTAGGGATTCGAGAACGGCTACAGTCAAAACCTTCCGACTTCAATTAAAGCTCGTTAATTTATTTTAGAGGTGATCGAGATGGATGTGATTCTACTCGACAAAGTAGGCAAACTAGGCGGTATCGGTGACGTTGTTGCTGTTAAACCAGGTTTCGCACGTAACTTTTTGATTCCAAACAAAAAAGCTGTAATGGCAACTAAGTCTAACTTAGCTTCTTTCGAAGAACGCCGTGCAGAACTTGAAGCACAAGCTGCAGAGCGTAAAGCGGCTGCTGAGACTCGTGCTCAAACGCTAGAAGGTAAAACTTTCACTATCACTGCTAACGCTGGTGACGAAGGTAAACTTTTCGGCTCTATCGGTACTCGTGACATCGCTGACGCGATCGTTGCTGGTGGCGTTGAAGTTGCTAAATCTGAAGTACGTCTTCCAGAAGGTGCTCTACGTAACGTAGGTACTTACGAAGTAGACGTACAAGTACACGCTGACGTAACTGTTACAGTTACTCTAGACGTTGTAGCACAGTAATTTCTTAGAAATTACCGTCGAATAAGAGGGCGCTCTGTTTTACAGAGCGCCCTTTTTTTATGGCAACTTTTTAAGCCAATATTGGAGTAAGTCCCTAGCGTTTTGAGGGCAGAATGATAAGCTTTGTTGTCATTTGAATTTACCGTTTCCTGAGAGTGTTTTGTGCAACTAGAAGATACTGAAGTCTCCTCGATAAAAATGCCCCCTTATTCCATTGAAGCAGAGCGATCTGTCATCGGTGGATTGATGTTAGACCCCCAAGCTTGGGATCGGGTGTCTGAGCTGGTGGTAGCAGACGATTTTTATCGCCCTGAGCATCGCTCTATGTTTGCAGTGATTGCTCGTCTAGCTGATGATTCTGAGCCCATTGATGTGGTGACAATCAGTGAGCGTTTAGATAAACGCGGCGAGCTAGAAACTGTCGGGGGTGTGGCTTACTTGATCGAAGTGGTTGAGGCGACCCCAAGCTCGGCAAACATTGGTTCTTATGCTGAGATCGTTAAAGAGCGCTCAGTGTTGCGTCGCTTGATCAGTACAACCAGCGAGATCTCTGGCCGAGCGTATCATCCTGAAGGGATGTCGGCTGCCGAGGTGTTGGACGAAGCGGAACGTAAAATTTTTCAAATCGCTGAAAACGGTGAAAAGAAAGGTGGGCCTCGTATTGCCTCCGATATCCTCAGTGCCACGGTGGATAAGATTGATGAGTTGTATCATCAGGACGGTGCTATTACTGGTTTGAGTACCGGGTTCACGGATTTGGATGCGATGACTTCAGGGTTACAACCCGCCGACTTGGTGATTGTGGCTGGGCGTCCTTCCATGGGTAAGACCACCTTCGCCATGAACTTGGTTGAAAACGCAGCCATGATTAGTGATCTTCCTGTTATCGTTTTCAGTTTGGAGATGCCGGCAGAACAGCTGATGATGCGTATGTTGTCCTCGCTAGGGCGAATCGACCAAACCCGTATGCGTTCGGGTCAGTTGATCCAAGAAGATTGGGATAAGCTAATGTCTGCGGTCAAAATGCTCAAAGACCGTAAGTTGTTTATCGATGACACGGGTGGCATCAGCCCTACGGAAATGCGCTCCCGGGTGCGACGTATTGCCCGTGAACATGGTGGTGTGGCTATGATCATGGTCGACTATTTGCAGCTAATGCAAATTCCAGGCTTCAGTGAAGGGCGTACCAACGAGATTTCTGAGATTTCCCGTTCCCTCAAAGCCATTGCCAAGGAAATGAATTGCCCTATGGTGGCGCTGTCCCAGTTGAACCGTAGTTTGGAACAACGACCAAATAAACGGCCTGTTAACTCAGACCTTCGTGAATCGGGAGCGATTGAGCAGGATGCGGACGTGATCTCCTTTGTTTATCGTGACGAGGTATATCACGAAGACTCGCCCCATAAAGGGATTGCCGAGATTATTATTGGTAAGCAGCGTAATGGTCCAATCGGCACCTGTCGTTTGGCGTTTATTGGTAAATTTACCCGCTTTGAGGACTTAGCGCCGGATGCTTATCAAGGATTTGATGACGAATAGTGTTTAGTCGTAGCTATTGCGAAAAGAACATGTAAATCTTAAGGTTAACCTAAATAAAAATACTTCATTGTTGGGAATCTCTATGCGAAAGATGTCTGTTACTAACAAGGAAAATGATTTTTCTGATCGCTATACCCTAGTCTCTAGTACTGACGTAAAAGGGCGTATTACCTTTGTCAATGACGACTTCTGTGATGTAGCGGGCTACACTCGTGACGAGTTAATTGGTCAGCCCCATAACTTAATTCGCCATCCAGACGTGCCTCCGGCTGTTTTTGCTGACATGTGGGCGAACCTGAAAGCAGGTAAAAGCTGGATGGGGATCGTGAAAAACCGTTGTAAAAACGGCGATCATTATTGGGTGAGTGCCCATGTGAGTCCCTTGATTGATAATGGTAAAGTCATTGGCTATGAGTCCGTTCGTCAAAAAGTCACCAATGAAGAGAAACGTCACGCCCAGTCCGTCTATGAGCGGGTCAATTCGGGCAAACATCCTGTGCCTGCTATGGTGCGATTTAGAGGTTGGATGTGGCGTCAAGCTTGGTTAAATGCCTTGTTCTTCGTGTTGTTTGGTGTGGCGGGGTTATTTTCACCTTACTTATGGTTGCAGATTGTCTCGCCAATCTTGGCGGTGATTGGTGCCACTATTAATTTAACTCAGCGCCAATCCCTCAAAGAAACCATAAATAAATTGTCTGATGAAGCCCATAACCCCATCGGTCAATACCTATATTTCAAAGGGGTTGGGCCCAACATCGCCATCAGTTTTGCTCAGTTGCATCAAACGGCAGCAGCCTTTACCTTCCGTCATCGTTTGTTGGTTGGTTCGCAGCAGCTGCAGCAAAGAGCCGTAGAAGCGAAGCAGAGTGTCACCTCAAATCTAGCCAATTTTAATCGTCAGCGTGATAGCTTTCAGACAGTAGTGTCTGCCACCACTCAGCTGCAGGCGAGTGTGAATCAAATCGCTGAGAACGTACGTATGGCAGCGGATGAGACAGCTTCCGTAGAAGACAAAGCCAAGGCGAGTCGCGATTTGGCGTTGAATACCGGCAACACCATGCAAAAGGTCTATTCTGAAGTGAATGCGGCGAAAGACGTGGTGGTGCAGCTTGCCAAGCAAAGCGACCGAATCAATGAGCTGGTGAACTCTATCAGTGACATTGCTGAGCAGACCAACTTGCTTGCTTTGAACGCTGCCATTGAATCAGCACGAGCAGGGGAGGCGGGCCGAGGTTTTGCTGTGGTGGCGGATGAAGTACGCGCTCTAGCGATACGCACCCAAGACGCCACACAAAGCATTCATGACACCACGGAAGAATTGAAACGTAATACTCACGATGTATTAGAAGCGATTGAGAAAGGTGCGACAGTAGCAAACGATGGTGTTTCCGGTGTAACTCAAGTGGCAGACAGCATGAGCACCATTGAAGAAGCCATCAGCCATATTGTGGAAATGACAGCTCAAATCAATTTGGCTACCTCAGAGCAGGCAGGTGTTGCCACCTCTTTAAGTGAGCAAATGATGGAAGTGGATCGTCTGAGTGTCGAGAGCATTGAGCGAGCTGAGAATATCGTGGCAAACATTGCCCATATCGAAGAAGAAGCCTATGAGCAGGGCAATCTAGCGGAGCGAATGAAGCAATAACAGCTAGTGTTAAGTGCATAAAAAAGCCGAGCATAAAGCTCGGCTTTTTTGTGGGTAGCGCATACCTTGGGGGCTCTGTGCTTTTGATTGAGCGCTATTCACAAGAGCTCTATTCACAAGAGCTCTATTCACAAGAGCTCTATTCACAAGAGCTCTATTCACAAGAGCTCTATTCACAAGAGCTCTATTAACAAGAGTTCTATTTGTAGGAGCCTCTATGAGTCACTGTGGTAAGTTTCGATGACTTGATAGATGGCGTGTCCAAGCTGCTCAATTTGAGGTTTGGTGATCACATAAGGGGGCATCAGATAAATAAGCTTGCCAAAGGGTCTGATCCACACGCCTTGCTCCACAAACATGGGTTGGATTTCATGGAGATTAACTGGCTGATGGAGCTCCACAACACCAATGGCACCAAGGCAGCGAATACTGGCCACAGCATCAAGTGATTCGCAGGGTTTTAGGGCTTCTTCAAGCCAGCTTTGCAAAGCCCCCACTTTATTTTCAATGTCATAGCTTGCCACTAAATCAAGACTGGCGTTTGCGGCTGAGCACGCCAAGGCATTGCCCATAAAGGTTGGGCCATGCATAAATACTCCGCCATCTTGGCTAATGCCTAGGGCCACCTTGTCGTTGGCCAGAGTGGCTGCCAGGGTGATGTAGCCCCCAGTAAGTGCCTTACCTAAGCACATAATATCAGGCTCAATATGGCAGTGATTAGTGGCAAACAGCTTGCCAGTTCGGCCAAAGCCAGTGGCTATTTCATCAAAGATCAGCAATATATCGAACTCATCGCATAGGGCACGAAGCTCATCCAAATAGCTCGGATTGTAAAAACGCATGCCTCCGGCATTTTGTACGACAGGTTCAATAATAAAGCCTGCCAACTGGTGGTGCTCGGCTTCAAAAAGAATGCGTATCTCTTGGAGGTAAGCTTCTTGAACAGGCTCTGTAAGACCTGTGGGTGGCGGTGAGACGAAATACTGAGGCGTTAAAGCTTGGTTAAACATGCTGTGCATGCCATTCACTGGATCACACACCGACATGGCAGCAAAGGTGTCCCCATGATAACCCGAGCGTGGGGTCGCGAAATGCTGCTTAGAGGGAAGGCCTTGGGTATGCCAGTACTGTATGGCCATTTTTAAAGCCACTTCCACAGACACTGAACCAGAGTCAGAAAAGAAGACACGCTGGAGTGACTCAGGTGTCATGCTCACTAACTTCTGTGCCAGAGCAATAGCGGGTTCGTGGGTAAGACCACCAAACATGACATGGGAAAAAGAGTGTATCTGTTGTGTCATGGCGTCATTGATGCTTGGGTGGTTGTAGCCATGAATAACGCTCCACCAAGAGGACATACCATCAATCAGCTTACGACCATCGGCTAGCTCAATTTCACAGCCTTCTGCACCCTTCACCAAAAAATGGGGTGCTGGGTGACTCATAGAAGTGTAAGGGTGCCACAGGAGTTGTTTATCGAGCTCGATGAGTTGTGCTTGGTTCATAGATGAGCAGCCAAATGTGATGAATGTGGCGGGATACTAGCGAAATTTACAGGGGCTCGCTAGTTTGAGATGGTGTGCGTGCCAAAGCGACCACAATGACTTCTTTGCTGCCTGCCTGCTTGAGTGCTTTGGCGCAGGCTTCGATGGTGCTGCCTGTGGTAATGAGGTCGTCAATCAGTATCACATAGTCCGGTGCAGGCTTTGCCACGGTAAATGCCTTGGCACTTAAGCGTTGGCGTTCTTTCTTTTTAAGGGTGTGTTGTGTTGGGCGCTCCTGGCTACGGGAAATATCAAAGGTATGAAAAGGATGCTCTAAGGTATGTTTTAAATGTGATTTTAGAAGCTTACGAATGAAGCGTGTTTGACAGTAGCCCCGCTCTAGCAGAGAGCTTCGCCCGGTAGGCACCACGCACCAGTGCCAAGGTTTTGAGAGGTCCAGCTGCTCTAGCAATGCATGGGCTAATAACTTTGCTAAGGGGCGAAATAGGTGGCCTTTGTTGTTGAATTTCGCTTGGGTGATGAGGGCACGAGTAAGACCACTGTATACCAGCGGGGCAATGACCGATTTAAAGGCAGGTGGATGGCTTTGACACTGACCACAAATGTCGATGCTGACTAGGGTGGGGCGAGCGCATTGGCCACAGTGGTGGGTGTTTGGTGTGAGGAAGGTGCGACATTGGGAGCAAAGGTTTCCTTCCCCTTTAAAACCGCAAATATAGCACTGTTCTATATTCAGCCTTTTGTAAACCTTGTTAAATATCAAGGTTGACAGATTTCTGTTGTTCATTAGTATTGCGTTCCTTGCAACAATAAAATGATGGAGCCGATACGGTGAATATTTCCACTGAACCCCGATTTGACTGGACGAGCCAAGAAGTTCAGGCATTGTTTGATTTGCCTTTTATGGATCTGCTATTCCATGCTCAATCCGTACATAGGGCACACTTTTCACCGAATCAAGTTCAAGTTAGTACCTTGTTGTCCATTAAAACAGGGGCTTGCCCAGAAGACTGCAAATACTGTCCTCAGAGTGGTCATTACAACACAGAGCTAGAGAAAGAAAAGCTCATGGAAGTGCAAAAGGTGTTGCAAGAAGCGACCTTGGCGAAAGAAAAAGGCGCAACCCGCTTTTGCATGGGGGCTGCTTGGAAGCATCCGTCGCAAAAAGATTTTCCTTACGTGCTTGAGATGATTAAAGGCGTTAAACAGCTTGGTCTTGAGTCTTGTGTCACCTTGGGGACGCTAAACGAAGATCAGGCGAAGCAACTTGCCGAGGCAGGGTTGGATTACTACAACCACAACCTTGACACGTCTCCAGAGTACTATGACAGCATCATTACCACTCGCTCCTACCAAGAGCGCTTAGATACCCTTTCTCGAGTACGAGACAACGGCGTAAAACTTTGCTGTGGCGGCATTATGGGTATGGGAGAAGAAGAGAAAGATCGTGTAGGGTTGCTGCGTCAGTTGGCCCAAATGACGCCTCATCCTGAGAGTGTGCCGATTAACATGCTGGTGAAAGTAGCGGGTACGCCTCTGGAGAACGTGGACGATCTCGATGAGTTTGATTTCATTCGTACCATCGCGGTGGCCCGTATTCTAATGCCTCATTCTCACGTGCGCCTGTCTGCGGGTCGTCAGGGTATGAGCGAGCAAACTCAAGCCTTATGTTTTATGGCGGGGGCTAACTCTATCTTCTATGGTGAAAAACTACTGACCACAGGCAACCCTGAGGCGGACAAAGACCGCTTGCTGTTTGAAAAATTGGGTATTAAACCAGAGCAACGCCATGATGTGTCTGATGAAGCGGTAGAAGAATCTATCGTTGCCCAAGCGAAAGCCCAAGAAGAGTCTAAGTTCTTTTATGATGCCAGCGTCAGCTAGTACGCCAGACTGGATTAAGCAGGCCCTAAAGGAGCGAAAATCTCAGGATTTATATCGCTCGGTACGAAAAATTGCAGGGCCTCAATCCACCCGAGTGAGTCAGGAAGGCCAGCCCTACCTGTCGTTTTGCTCAAATGATTACTTAGGACTGGCAAACCATCCTGATCTTAAGCAAGCCATGGCGGATGCCGCCCTAGAGATGGGGGTAGGAAGTGGTGCTTCTCATTTGGTCTGTGGTCATTTAGATATCCATGCTGCCTTGGAAAAAGCGTTAGCTCAGTGGCTTGGCTACGATCGTGTCTTACTGTTCAGTACAGGTTATATGGCTAATTTGGCGGTGATTTCTGCTCTGGGTAGCAAAGACCGTCCTGTCATCATGGATAAGCTTAATCATGCTTCCTTAATCGATGGGGCTCAGCTATCAGGGGCGCCGTTTCGTCGGTATTTGCATGGGGACGTGCAAAGTGCTGAAAAGCTTATGGACCGGTCTGATCAGGCTGGTATTTTGGCGACGGATGGGGTGTTCAGTATGGATGGGGACATTGCACCATTAAAGTTGTTGGCAGAGTCTGCCGCGGCTCGCCAGTGGACATTGATGGTAGATGATGCCCATGGCCTTGGTTGTTTGGGAGATGATGGGCGTGGCGCCCTGGCATTGGCTGGGCTAGATGCCTCTAAAGTCCCTTTACTAATGGGCACCTTTGGCAAGGCATTTGGTGTGGCGGGAGCCTTTGTGGCCTGTTCTGAAGATTTGGCGGAATACCTCACCCAGTTTGCTCGCCCGTTTATTTATACCACGGCGATGTCCCCTGCAGTTGCAGCAACGGTGTTAAAAAGCCTTGAGGTGATTCGATCAGAGGAAGGGCAAGCAAGGCGGCGCAGGCTAGCGAGTAATATTGAATTGTTTCGCTCACGAGCAGCGGATTGGCCTGCCCAGTTAATGGCATCGAACAGTGCCATCCAACCGATTATTGTTGGCTCCAATGGGTTAGCTCTCGCCATTAGTGAGCAGCTAAAGGCGAAGGGGATTTTATGTACCGCCATACGTCCGCCAACGGTGCCGGTGAATACGGCTCGTATACGGATTACTCTCAGTGCTGAGCACAGTCATACAGATGTGATCTATTTATGTGATACCCTAGATCGCATCTTTAATGACCTGGGTAAGTGATGGTTTATGCGTACTCCTATTGAAACAGAAGCTTTTGGTGATCCGAGTCATCCTGCGATTTTCTTCGTCCCGGGTTGGGCCATGCCGAAGGAAGTCTTTCATAGGGTGGCGCAAGCCCTGAGCAAGAACTTTTATGTGGTGCTGGCTAACTTGCCGGGTATTTCGGTGGATTCTGATTGGCACAAGCGTAATCGCTTTGGTCCCAATTACGATATTGATGCCTTAGCAGAGCAATTGATTCGTTCGGCTCCTAAGCCTTGTTGGTGGGTCGGTTGGTCGTTGGGTGGCATGGTGGCAAATTATATTGCTGCACGCCGCTCTAGTTGTGTGGAAGGGGTTATTACCCTGGGCTCAGCTCCAAAATTTGTTGCCGATGAGCATTGGCCTTTGGGGATGGAGCAAACCACGTTCGATCAGTTTGCTGAGCTGGTGCGTGAAACACCGGAAAAAGGTTATCGACGCTTTCTATCGATTCAATCCCAGGGCTGTCGCGATGAAAAAGCGACCCTGAAGCAGTTAGCATCCTTTCAGCCTAAAGAGTTGATTGACCCTGAGGCGCTAAATCGTGGTTTGGCTTTGTTGGCTCAGCTCGATGTGCGTCGAGAAATGGCTTTGCTGGATGTTCCGAATTTGCATGTGTTTGGTGCCCAAGATGGACTGGTTTCTGCTCAGGTGGTGAATGAATTGCCATCGAACCTGCTGCAGACAGTGATGGTTCTACCAGACTGTGGTCATCAGCCGTTTATTGAAGATGAGCCACAATGTGTGGCCTTAATACAACAGTACATAGATGAGCATTCAACCCGCTAATATCTCTCCTAGCTATAAGCAAAAAGTCGCCGCGCGTTTTTCTAAAGCGGCGCAGACCTACGATGATTATGCCGCCTTCCAGGAGGTGGTATTAAACCAATTATTTGCCATGGTGAATGTGTCTCAGACTGATGATGTTTGGTTGGATCTGGGCACCGGAACTGGGCGAGCCTTATCCCTGTTTGCAAGTGCTGAAACTTGTCCTAGTTTATTGGCTGCTGATATTTCTCACTCTATGCTGCAGCAAGCTCAAGGGAGAATGCCTGAGGCGCACTTTATTTGTGGGGATGCAGAGGCACTGCCGTTAAAAAGCCAATCATTGGATGGCATTTTTTCCAGTCTTGCTTTGCAATGGTGTCTCAATCAAGAGGTGTTGTTTGATGAGTTGCACCGGGTACTCAAACAAGATGGGGAGCTAGTATTCGCGACCCTGCTGCAAGATTCAATGCCGGAGCTGAATCAAGCTTGGCAGCAAGTGGATGGCTGCTCCCACCAAAATCAGTATTTGTCCTATGATGAGCTACTTAAAATCTGTCGAAGAGCAGGTTTTCAAGAGGTACAGGCCCAGCAAAACACTATTACTAGCTGGTTTCCCTGCGTCAGAGATGTGGTAGATTCCCTCAAAAAAGTAGGCGCCTCATTGATAAAAGATGGCGCTGCACCTATCAGCCCAGGTAAGTGGCGTAATTTTGAGACCCAATACGAACGCTATCGAGAAACACAGGGGCTGCCCTTGTCCTATCGTGTTGCGTTTATACGTTTGAAAAAGGTAAATCATGGCTAAACAGCAGTATTTTGTCACCGGAACCGATACGGACGCCGGAAAAACCCACGTCTGTGAAGGCTTATTGACCGCCGCTGGGCGTCAAGGGTTACGCTCTTTAGGAGTAAAGCCAATCTCCGCAGGGGCAGAATTAGTAGAGGGTAAATGGGTAAACGAGGATGCCTTGCGTATTCAGGCGGCCAGCTCGGTTAAGCTGCGATACGAGCAGGTGAACCCTGTGGTTTTTGAAGCGGCCATTGCTCCTCATATTGCGGCAGCGAAAGAGAATCGGATCATCAATGCTTCCCGTTTGGAAGGGTTTATTAAAGGCACCTTGCTTACGCCCCATGACTTCGCCTTAGTAGAAGGGGCAGGGGGCTGGCGCGTCCCATTAAATGATCGAGAGTTATTGTCCGACGTGGCAAAACGCCTGGCTTTGCCGGTGATTGTGGTGGTGAACATGAAGCTTGGATGTTTGAATCATGCCATTCTCACAATGGAAGCCATTAATCGTGATGGTTTAAAAATCGCTGGCTGGGTGGCGAATGCTGGGTTGGAAGAGATGCCTTACTTTGAGGAAAACCTCGCAACGCTCCAAGGAATGTTGTCAGCGCCTTTGCTTGGCACCTTATCAAAGCATGAGGAAAGACTTGCTGCTGAACAGGAGTTTGATGGGATACTGTCGAAATTGAGCTGATTTTTATGGGCGTGCTTCCAATATTTGTGTAAGAATTACGTAAGTATGGAATGATTAGGAAGATTCGCTTGTGGCTCCCGTAAAGCAATATTTAGTGCTGATGCTGGCTCTCTTGTCAGCGCCGGCCGTTTTCGCAGATATCACAATTGGTATGAGCGCGGGGTTTAGCGGCCCTTTGGGGCAGGATAACCTCGCCTACCGTTATGGTGTTCAAGCGGCCTTTGCCAAGCTTAATGCTCAAGGGGGAGTGAGAGGCGAGTCGTTAAAACTGGAAGCGCTCGATGACGAGTTCTCAGAAGTTTTGGCAGAGAGAAACGCCCAGCGTTTTACAAATCGCAAAAATGTTTTAGCTATTTTGGGAGGGGGGGAGCACTCTTCATTGGCGTTAGCGCGCGTAGCGGAAAGAGAAGACATTCTGTTTCTTGGTGGCGTTGCTATGCCTCCTCAAGCTCTAGATAAAACCAGAAACGTTTTAAGTGTCCGCCCCACTATGTCCACTGAGGCTGGATTCTTGTGTGAGAGTTTTAAAGCCCAAGGCATTCAACGGGTATCTGTTGTGCATCCAGAGGCCAGTGTCATGTTTGGTTTTGTGCAGCAAGCTTGCCAAGCTCAAAAAGTTGAGGTGGAGGGCGTCAGTTATCCAGCCAACTCCCTGGGTTTCCATGACACAGTTAAACGTGCTTCCGCCATCACTAATTCCGAAGTTTTACTACTAGGGGACTCCCGCACGTTAAACATCCTTTTGCGGCAATTGGGTATGTCGTTTTATGAGAATAAAACGCTCTGGTTAACATCTGCTGTGGATCCAAAATCAGTTAAGGGTCAGTTGTTGTCTATCCGCTCTCTAAAATCTGTTTCTTTTTTTGGGGCTTCTGTTTTAACAACCCCGACTTACCAGGATTACACTAAAAGTCTTGCTGACCTTAATCCTTATCTAACGCCTCATATGCGTGGATTCGAAGGCTATATAACGGCGCTAGTATTAGCTCGTGGCCTTGAAGATGTGGTCAACCCTTTTAATTTAGAGACACCCTCCGATGCGCTTAAATTGCCACTCAATGTGGTGCGCCGATTTACTGGATGGGTACAAGAGGGGAAAGACCCAGAACGCCAAAGACAGTTAATTATTGCGCTTAGTGTGATGAGCAATTTGAATTTAGGATCAGGTGCTTATCCAGGTTTTCATGCTCAGTCACGTGTTGTGGATTGGGACTTCTTTATCGTCGAAAATTAATCTGTAGGGCTGCATAACATGGATATGTCGTTGACAAATAAACAGCTTTCAAAAATCAAGTTGCCAGTATTGTTGCCACTGATTATTGCCTTTTTTCTGATTTGGCTGCTGTTTGTTGGTGTGGCGTGGCTTTGGTTTGAAAGTCTTCAGCAGCGCAGTTTACAAGAGCGTATTAACCAATTTGATGATCAGCTATTTCAAGAACAAACCAGTGTTATGGGGGCTTTGGAAGAGCGCCTAACACTGTTGGAATCGTTGATTGTCTCCAACGATATGGTTCCCCTTGAGAGTATTTTTGAGCAAACGGTTGCTGGTATGAAGTTATCCCGTTTGACTTGGGTAGATGATAATGGGGAGCTTAGATTTGAAACGGCCACCTCTCTTCTGCCATTGGATATAGCAATGGGATATGGTGATTCATTTAATAATGATGAGCGTGGACTGAATTATAAGCGGGGACTGATATTGCTCCCTACAGGCGAACTTATTTTACGTGCAGTGCAATTGCTCCCTGATGGCTTCGGTGCTTTGGTGGCCGATTATCCTTTTGTGCGAAGTATTGGCCAGCTATCTAGGGCCCATGGGGTATATACCAACCTTATTGCTGGGACTGATTCAGTTGATCCACAATTGGCTCAGGCTTTTCCTGCCATGACATTTAACCAATATGCACAACCATTTTCTGAAGCGACATTAACCATTTACAGCAGTGATGCACTGGTGAATCCAAGTGATTTCATTAGCGTTTATCAAGAAATGATGGCCAATAATGACGCAGGGCGATTTTCTTATAAAACCGGTATTGGATTGGGTGAAGAGTATTTTGACCTAGCCTTATTGCCGTTTTTTGGTGTTG
Source organism: Rhodanobacter aciditrophus (assembly GCF_042679525.1). GTDB lineage: Bacteria > Pseudomonadota > Gammaproteobacteria > Pseudomonadales > Marinomonadaceae > Marinomonas > Marinomonas aciditrophus. The sequence goes on along the minus strand of NZ_JBHTMN010000014.1, from coordinate 151,729 downwards.
AAGGTGAATTAATAGCACAAACGCTTGTGGTAAAGAATACGACCCAAGATCAAGAAGATACCCTATGGTTGCAATTGGTAGTAACTGTCGCAGCATTGCTTATTGCTGCCTTGCTACTCATGTTCTTTTATTTCCTGTTGGGGCGTATAGAGCGCCGTATCCAGTCTGGTGAATTGCAGATTCTAGAGGAGCGTGATCGCTCTGAGTCATTGCGAATTGAATCGGAAACACTGCGAATTGATGCAGAAACCCATAGGGAGCAAGCAGAGCTTGCCCGTGATGAGGCAGAAAAGGCCAGTTTAGTTAAATCAGAGTTTTTAGCCAAAATGAGCCACGAGTTACGCACGCCACTTAACGCCATTATAGGTTTATCCGAGATGATGCATGAGGATGCGAAAGAATTTGGCGATGAGGATTATGTGGAGCCTCTAGAACGAGTGATTCGTGCTTCAAAACATCTATTGAGTTTAATCAATGAAATATTAGATATTTCTAAAATAGAGTCTGGAAAAATGGAGATATATCCAGAAAACGCGGACTTAGATGCTTTGGTTACAGAGGTCATTGAAACGGCTGAAACCCTAGTGAAGGATAAACCTATTGCCTTTACGTTAGACAAGGACACCCTCGGCAGGGCGGTTGTTGACCCAACACGATTTAAGCAAGTGCTGTTTAATCTCATCAGTAATGCCATCAAATTTACCGATCAAGGGGAAGTCGGTGTCGCCGCCACAATGCATGATGGTGATGTAAAAATCAGTGTGACGGATACGGGGCCGGGTATCTCAGAGGAACAATTGTCGACGTTATTTAAGGAGTTTGTGCAATTGGACTCTAAATCTAACCGTAAACACGAGGGGACTGGGTTAGGACTTGCTATTAGCCGTAAATTTGCCCAAATGATGGGCGGTAATATCACGGTTACCAGTGAACTTGGAAAGGGTTCTACATTCACTTTTTCTATCCCTTTACGTCTTCCGAAAGTCTCGTCGACGGATGTCATAAGTGCGGATTTGCAGACTCTATTGCTGATCGATGATGATCCAACCAGTGCAGAATTAATTAGACGTCATATCCCAGAAGACGTGCAGGTAGAAGTCGCTGAAAATGGTGTACAGGCACTTGAGATAGCTCGAAATAAACGAGTCGATATGATCACCCTTGATGTGGAAATGCCCCTGTTAAATGGTTGGGATACTTTGGCAGCATTGAGAGCAGATAAGGCCCTTGCAAACATCCCTGTGGTGATTATTTCAGTTTCGGATGAGCGCCAGAAGGCTTATGAAATGGGGGCCACGGATTACCTAGTAAAACCCATTAAACAAGAGGATGTTGAGCGGATATTACACACTGCAAGTAAAGAGTCTAGTAACGCATCTTCTGTGTTGGTAGTTGATGACTCTGAGGAAATTCGGATGTCTGCTCGAAAGCTGTTTGAGCGGCTTGGGTTAACCGTATTTGAAGCGGAAAATGGTCAAGTGGCTCTGCAGCGTTTAGCGCAAGTCCGTCCCGACTTTGTCATTCTGGATTTGATGATGCCTGAAATGGATGGTTTTGAGCTGCTGCAACGAATGCGCTCAGGAGAGTTTAAAGATTTGGATGTATATATCATGACTGCTATGGAGTTAACGCCTGAGCAAAAACAATGGTTAGAAGGACGAGCGACAGCCGTGTTGAGCAAAGGTGGTGATAGCGAGGGGTCTTTTCTTTCTCGAATGAAATCGATTGTTAAAGAGGCTCGAGGATGACGGTAAAGGTCCTGTACGTTGAGGACAATGAAGACAATGTCTATATGTTGTCTCGGCGACTTAAACGCATTGGTATGGAAGTGGATGTGGCACCCACTGGTGAAGAGGGTGTTGAGAAGTGTTTGTCTGGTTCATACGATTTGATCTTGATGGATTTAAGTTTACCTGGGATTGATGGCTGGGAGGCGATTGAACAAATACGCAGAGCGGGAAGGGATTTGCCGATTTTGGCGTTGTCGGCTCATGCGATGCAAGAGCATATTGATCAGGCCCTAAAGTCGGGAGCTAATGATTTTGATAGTAAACCAGTGGACTTTACTCGATTGAGAGGCAAATTGGAGTCATTGTTATCCGGAGGCAAAGATGCCTAAGATATTGATTGTTGATGATATTGAAGATAACCGCTACCTACTTAAGCGTCGTTTGAAACGGTTTGGCTTTGACAACTGTGTCGAGGCGGACAATGGCTTTAAGGCAATTGAGCTGGTTCGAGATGAAGTGATTGATCTGGTTTTTTTAGATCTGATGATGCCCGGCATGGATGGTTTTGAAGTTCTCACTGAGTTGCGCAATCTTCAGCTGCTGGATAATCTTCCTGTCATCATGATTTCGGCCGCCGATGATTTGGAAAATGTGGCAAAGGGGATTGAGTTAGGAGCAGAAGATTACCTATCGAAACCCTTTAATCCTACTATCTTGAAAGCTCGCACAGATGCTGCCCTGGAAAAGCGTGCTCGGGCGTTGGATAAAATTCAGACCGCTCAGAATAGTGATATTTATACTGGGCTACCGAATGCCAGCGGCATGATGGCAGACAGTAAAAATTGGGATAGCTATCAGTCTGTAAAAGCATTGCAGGTGCAGTTTGTAAAGTACACGGATATCTACAACAGTTTTGGGGTAGACGGTGCAACTAAATATTTGTGTGCTCAGATAAACAAATTGACTGAGTTTTTGAATGACAGTGGCTTATGTCAGGCTCCTGCTTTATATCGCATGACCTATGACAGTGTCGCGATCACCATGCCGAATGTGTCAGATGAGGCCGTTTTTGAAATCTCAGAGCACATTATACGCACCTTGTCTGGCCAGTTTACCTCGGACACCATTTCTGTGTTGGAGGAAGTTCGTGTTGCGGCAACCGTGACGGATGAAGTGGTCGCTGCGTCAGAATTAAATCGTCAATTGGCATCTGCCATGTCCGGTACAAGCTTGCATCAACCATTTGCAGTGTATCAAGATGATGCCCAATCGGTTGTATTAGAGCGTATTTATTTAGAGGCTGATTTACGTCGTGCAATTGACCAGCGGGAGCTTGAAGTCTACTTTCAACCTCAGGTGGCGGTTGCCACTGGTGCAGTAGTCAGCGCTGAGGCGTTAGTAAGGTGGCCCCACCCAGAGCGGGGCATGATTTCTCCAGGGCAGTTTATACCGATTGCGGAGCAGGCGGGATTAATCAGTGACTTGGGGATGCTTGTAACCTCCTTAACACTAGAGGCCTTGCAGAATCTGGATACCCTTCAGAAAGCTGTGCCGATCAGTATTAATATTGCATCGGAACACTTTTTAGAATCGACTTTTGAACAGGAAATTACTCGCCTTCTTAGTTCCTACCCATCTCATTTGACGGCCTTGATTAAACTTGAGTTAACAGAGAGCACTTTTCTAGATGATAAGGCCCTGGTAAATCGGGTAATGTCTTCACTAAAGAATCAGGGAATGAAAATATCTTTGGATGACTTTGGTACCGGGTATTCGTCATTAAGCTATTTATTCCAGTTACCTATTGACCAACTTAAAATCGATAAAAGCTTTGTGGACGCGCTGGAGCTGGATAATCGAGCCCAGAGTATTTTGTCCCATATAATTGCTTTAGCCCATGACTTGGATTTTGAAGTAGTTGTTGAGGGAGTGGAGACACAGGAGCAATTGAACTGGGTTTCAGCCTCTGGTGCAGATCTTATTCAAGGGTATTTTTATTATAAGCCTTTGCCTTATAAAGATTTTATTGATGTATTGTAGTATTTAAAACACTGTCTATAGAGAGACACTGTGCTAAAGTCAGAAGTTATTAAGAATCTTTTGCATAGAGAATCATGAAAGCCTGTTTAATTGGAGTAAATCAAGAAGAGACTCAGGCGGTTGCGCCGGTGCTTCACTTTTTAGGTATTGAAGTGGTGCTCGATCCAGACTCTGGTGAGCACGTTGACTTCTTTGTCGTAGGGAGTGTCTTGGATGTTGCTCAACTGTCATTGCCTTTGCCTGCCATTTGGCTCGGGGATACCTTATCGAATGTAGAGGATTCGCTGGTTTGGAGCTGTCCAATTCCTTGGCGTCAAGAGCAGATTTTACCCGTGCTCAATCGCCTTGCTGAAACCCCGAATATGCCCCGTACTCAGGCTGTAAATTTAAATATTTACGTGCGTCATTTGGAGTCCGTTTTGATTCGTCATGCCTTGATGACCACCAATGGTGTGGTATCGAAAGCGGCAGACCTGTTGCAAATTCAGCGTACGACCTTGATTGAAAAGATGCGCCGTTACCAAATTGATAAATCGGAGCTATAAGTGAACAAGGACGAAGAAATTGCTCACTTAAGGGAAGCCTTTCTGCAGTTTGAAGAAACCTCCAGAACCCTGCAATCTTCCTATGAAGAATTACAGAGAGAAGTGCGCCAGCTCACGGCTCAGTTACAGGTCGCAGAGCAAGCTAAGCAAGAAGAAGAATCCAAAAACAAGGTGCTATTAAAGCAGTTTCAACAATTGTTTTGGTCTATGCCTGTTGGTGTGCTTCTGCTGAATGCAGAAGGCACAGTAGTGATGTCAAACCCCATCGTAGAGCGCTTGTTTGGTGAACGAATTCTAGGTGGGAGTTGGTCCCAAATCGTACCCAAAAGCTTTCGACCACAAAAAGACGATGGGCATGAAGTGACCATGGTATCGGGACGACGGGTGCGAGTAGAAACCTCTTCCTTGGGGGATGTTCCTGGGCAGCTGATCATCCTAGTTGACTTAACTGAGACTTATTCACTGCAGCGCCAGTTGGCACATCATGAGCGCTTGTCCACTATGGGTAAAATGGTGGCTGCCTTGGCTCATCAAATTCGAACCCCATTGTCTTCTGCTATCTTGTATTCAGGGCACTTAGAAAAAGAAGCGTTATCGGAAGATATGCGCATTCGATTTGCTGGGAAACTGTCGGATCGCCTGAACAATATTGAACGTCAAATCCGCGATATGCTGATTTTTTCTAAGGCCGACGTGAAACTTGATGAAAAAGTATCAACTAAGGCATTTTCTGAGTTGCTCCAAGAGCGGGTGGCTGAGCTAGCCGGTCAGAAAAATTGTGGATTCACTTGGACGGCCCATGAGAGCCTAAAGGGTATGCTTCAATGTAATCAGGAAGTGCTGATCGGTGCGCTCCTAAACCTTGTCAGTAATGGGATTGAAGCGTCAAAAGGAGTGGGGCCTATTGATGTTTCAGTGCAAGAGCGCTCGGGACAACTGGCTATTTCAATTAAGGATCACGGTCAGGGGATGAGTGAAGATCAAATGCAGCGGGTCCAAGAGGGTTTTGTGACGACTAAACAGCACGGCACTGGGCTTGGGCTTATGGTTGTAAAAGCGATCACCCGCGCTCACCATGGTTCGTTTTCATTAGAGAGTCATCTTGGGACGGGGACCACCGCCACAGTCGTTTTGCCAATAATAGGAAGTTGATATGACAGATGTGAGTTTATTAGTCGTTGAGGATGATCATGGGTTGGCTGAAGCCTTAGAAGACACTTTGTTATTGGCTGGTTACAAATGTTTGATGGTGGACAGTTCTGAACAGGCCATCCTAGAGCTTAAGCGTAAAACATTCGATATGGTGGTATCAGATGTGAACCTACCGGGTATGGATGGATATGGTCTGCTGCAACACGTGGTAGATCATTTTCCTGAATTGCCTATGATGCTGATGACGGCTTATGGTGACATCGCCCATGCGGTAGATGCCATGCGTAGTGGGGCGGTTGATTATTTATTGAAGCCGTTCCAGGAAACGGAATTACTAGAAGCCATCGCTAAACATACTTCCCATGTGGCGCAGGTTAAAAGTCATGCACCGATAGCGAAAGATCCTGCGAGTATTGCCTTAATCGATTTGGCAAGAAGGGTTGCAGTGACGGACTCCACGGTGTTGATTTGTGGTGAAAGCGGGACGGGTAAAGAAGTCTTATCCCAATACATTCATTCGGCGTCAGAGAGAAGTACTGGGCCATTTGTAGCGATAAACTGCGCGGCCATTCCTGAAAACATGCTCGAAGCCATGCTGTTTGGTTATGAGAAGGGCGCTTACACAGGGGCGGTGTCTTCTCAAGCAGGTAAATTTGAACAGGCCAACGGCGGTACCTTGTTGCTAGATGAGGTGACCGAAATGGATATTGGTTTGCAGGCTAAACTACTGCGTGTGCTTCAAGAGCAAGAAGTAGAGCGCCTTGGTGGGAAAAAGCCAATCAAACTAGATGTTCGAATCATTGCTACCACTAACCGCGATTTAGGTGAATATGTCCGTAATGGGGGCTTCCGTGAGGACTTGTATTACCGTTTAAATGTCTTTCCTTTGAAGTGGTTACCGATTCGTGAGCGTAAAGGCGATATACAACCGCTAGCAGAAGCATTATTGTTGAAGCATGCACAAAAGATGCGCCTTGATAACCCTTTGTTGACACCTTCTGCACTGAGCAAACTTGAAGCTCATTCTTGGCCTGGTAACGTTCGTGAGCTTGAGAATGTTATTCAGCGCTCGTTGATTTTGAGTGGTCAAGGTCGTATCAGTGATGAGCATATTTTATTTGATATGATTTCTGCCCCTAAAGTAGAAGAGGCCGATGAAGATGCCAGCGAAGCGGCGTCTATTTTAGGTAAAGGGGTTCAGCAACATGAGTTCCGCATTATTGCTCAAGCTCTTATTGACGCAAAAGGTAAGCGAAAAGAAGTGGCTGAGACTTTAGGCATCAGTCCTAGGACTTTACGTTATAAAATCGCTAAGATGCGGGAATGTGGCATAGAAGTTGATTGATATATAAGTCTAGTTTTTAATAGCAGTGTGCTAAGCTGTTACAAATTAATGGTTTTTTTTGGGTGTAAGTGATTATGATAACGGACAGACCTGATATTAATCAGGTGCTTTCACAGATGCGCGATTTGCGAAGTCAGGTGCAAGCCCCGAGTTCTGGACTGCAGAATCCCATGCAAACTGACACCACGCAAAGTGTCGATGGCGTGGAGCGCCCAGACTTTGCAGACATGCTTAAATCCGCAGTGGATAATGTAAATTCTTTGCAGAAAGACGCGACAAGCTTGGCGCAAGCCTATGAGCGTGGGGAAGACGGTGTGGATCTGCCCCAAGTGATGATTGGTTTGCAAAAATCCAGCGTGTCCTTTGAGGCCATGACCCAAGTGCGTAATAAGCTGGTGGATGCCTACGAAAAAATAATGAACATGCCTATTTAATGGGTTTAGACGCGGCAGTACTGAATGGATAACGTCCCAGCAGAACGATCTGAGCAAAAGCTCTATATGGAATTGTTGACGGGCTTCAATAAGTTAACGGTGATCCGTCAGCTTTCATTGATGGTCGGCTTAGCTGCGTCTATTGCTATTGCCCTAGCGGCAGTTCTCTGGTCATCTGGACCAGATTATAAGCCAGTGTTGAGCAGCATTACCGATTATAATGCTGATCAAATTGTTGAAATTCTTAATACCAATAATATCCCTTTCAAATTAGATCAAAATTCGGGCGCTTTGCTCGTTGAGTCTGACTTTTATCATCAAGCGCGACTCAAGCTCGCAGGGTCAGGTATCGTCTCAGACAATATTGTCGGCTTCGAGATTATGGACCAAGAGCAAGCCTTGGGGACCTCTCAGTTTGTGGAAACCACCCGCTACCGTCGAGGTCTGGAAGGTGAGTTGAGTCGGACAATTACCAGTTTACAAAGTGTTAAATCTGCCCGAGTGCACCTTGCCATCCCGAAAGAGTCCGTATTTGTGCGGGACACCCGTAAGCCCTCCGCATCGGTATTCTTGGAGCTTTATCCCGGTCGGCGATTAGATCGCAGCCAAGTGGATGCGATTGTGAATTTGGTGGCTTCTAGTATTTCTCAGTTAAGTGATAAAGATGTCACTGTGGTCGATCAGCGCGGCACCTTACTGACGGATAAGAGTGGTAATACTGAGCTGACGATCGCAGGCAAGCAATTTGACTATACCCGTCGTGTTGAAGATGTGATGCTGCAGCGGGTCAATAATATCCTTTCGCCAGTAGTAGGGAGTGGTCGCTTCCAAGCGGAAGTATCGGCGGATATTGATTTTACCGCGGTAGAACAAACCGACGAGCAGTACAATCCCGACTTGCTCGCATTGCGAAGTGAGCAGACCTTGCGTGAAAGAAGCTCATCTGCCTCCGCGAATGGTGGTGTTCCTGGTTCTTTGACCAATCAGCCCCCTGGAGCAGTGAATATTCCTGAAGCCACTGATGGCTCCGGTGCTGCCATTGGTGGCTCAGGTCAAGGTTCTAATGGTCAATCTCGGGAAGAAACTACCCGCAACTTTGAGTTAGACCGCAGTATCAGTTATACCCGCCGTCAACAGGGGACCGTGAGACGTTTGTCAGTGGCTGTCGTGGTGGATGATATCGCATCGGTTAATCCTGAAACCTCTGAGATTGTTAGAACGCCTTGGAGCGATGATGAGTTAAGCCGCTTGACCCTCTTGGTACGTGATGCTGTAGGTTATGACCCTTCCCGTGGTGACAGCGTCAGTGTCATTAATTCACCGTTTGCCTTGCCAGAGCCTCCTGCAGAACCAGAAAGCGTCCCTTTCTATCGTCAGCAGTGGTTTATGGATCTATTGCAGCCAGCCTTGGTGGGCTTGTTTGTTTTGCTACTATTATTGATGGTGGTTCGTCCGATTTTGAGAACCCTGAGTGAGCAAAACAAGATTGCTGTGGCGGAAGATACTGAAGCGGCAATTTTTGCAGATGAAACAGATGAAATCGCCGATGATCAGGTGTCCTTGGTGAGTGCTGAAGATGTGATGGTTCCAGGGTCTCCTGAGAAGATTGATCGACAGCTTAATGCGATTCGTGGCTTGATTGCAGAAGAGCCTGAGCGTGTTGCGCAAGTAGTAAAACAATGGGTGATGGAAGGCTAAGATGAGTGATGCTAACGCTGGAGATATGAGCTCCATTCAAAAGGCGGCTGTGTTGCTGATGTCTCTTGGTGAGTCTGATGCGGCTCAAATTTTGAAGCACATGGGGCCAAAAGAAGTACAGCGCATTGGTCAGGCCATGGCACAGTTGACTAATGTGCAGCGTCACCAAGTTGAAAAAGTATTAGATGACTTTTTGATTCTGGTTGGGGATCAGACAGGTCTAGGGCTTGGGTCCGATGGTTACATTCGTAACATGTTGAAAGAGGCGTTAGGTGAAGAAAAAGCCGGTAGTCTTATTGACCGAATTCTATTGGGTGGCAATACCACAGGTTTGGATACCTTGAAATGGATGGAGCCCCGTGCGGTTGCAGATGTGATTCGTTATGAGCATCCCCAGATTCAAGCCATTGTTATTTCTTACTTAGATCCTGACCAAGCAGCGGACATCTTGTCGAATTTTGATGAACGTGTGCGCTTGGATATTGTATTACGTGTGGCTTCTCTAGACACAGTGCAGCCTGCGGCATTACAGGAATTGAACAACATCCTTGAGCGCCAGTTCTCTGGTAATAACTCCACTAAATCCACATCTATTGGCGGCGTAAGAACGGCTGCAAACATTATGAACTTCATCGACAGTTCGGTGGAAGCTGAATTAATGGAATCGATCCGGGATGTGGACGAAGATCTTGCTGGTAGCATTCAAGACCTCATGTTTGTCTTTGATAATCTCATGGAAGTTGACGATCGTGGTATTCAGGTCATCTTGCGTGAGGTGGAATCCGAAACTCTGATCTTGGCGTTGAAGGGTGCGGACCCAGATATGCAGGAGAAGGTATACCGCAATATGTCCTCCCGTGCGGCAGACATGCTTAAGGATGACCTGGAAGCTAAGGGTCCTGTACGTGTCAGTGAGGTGGAAGTGGCTCAGAAAGAGATTCTTGCGATTGCGAGACGTTTGGCTGACAACGGTGAGATCGTCCTCGGTGGCGGCGGCGAACAAATGGTTTAATGAATGTCAGACGAAACACCGAAACAAAAAAAACTCACTGCCTATGAGCGCTGGGAGTTACCTAATCTAGACTCCAATCGCTCTTCTAAACCTCGAAGTCAAACCTCAGGTTTGGCGATCAAAGAGGATGAAGCGGTTGAGGTCACCGAAGAGATTGATGAAGAATCGTTAGTCTACGAACCTCTGACGGCGCAGCAGTTAGAAGAAATTCGTAGTGCCGCCTACGAAGAAGGGTTTGCTCAAGGTCAGGATGAAGGCTTTGAAAAGGGTAAAGAAGAGGGCTTTGAAAAAGGCCAAGAGCTTGGTTATTCAGAAGGCTTTGAAAAAGGCTTAGAAGATGGCAAAAGCGAAGCCTTTGAGAAGGGGGTTGAGCTTGCCCAAAGCCAGTTAGGAGAACTGGAACAGCTATTGAATGCCTGCCTACAAGAGTTTGAACGTCCCCTTGAACAATCTCGAGATGCTATTGAGGGTATTTTAAGAACCACAGCCAAGCGCTTGGTTGAGCATGTGCTTCATCATGAATTAGAAGAAGCTAGTGAGCAGTTACTCACAACAGAGCTCTCTAAAACGCTAACAGAACTTGCCGATTATGAGGGAAGGGCTGCTTTGAGTGTGCATCCTTCCTTGGTTGAGGCGGCTCAAGCTCTTGCCACGGATAGCCGCTTACAGATTAAAATTAAGCAGGATGAAGCCTTGTTACCTGGTGGGTTCGTGCTGGATTCTCAGGCATTCTTTGTGGACGGACGAGTTGAGACCCGTCTGCAAGAGATTTTAAGCCATTTAGACAAACCCTAGTTGGCGCCATTTATGACCAATCTGATTGATCGTTTTTTTCACCTGCAGCAACAGCCTCTGCCTGATATCGCTGTTGATATCGAAGGCAAAGTGACGCGCATGGTGGGACTGACCATGGAGGCGATTGGTTGTGTCGCTGCTTTGGGGGACCGCTGCTTGGTGCAAGTGGGGCGTAACCGCTGGGTAGAATCCGAAGTAGTCGGTTTTACTGGCGATTTGACTTATTTAATGCCTACGGAAGCCATCGATGGCATTTCCCCTGGCGCAAGGGTAAAACCTCTAAAAGCAGAGAGTTTAATGCCGGTCGGTCCGGGGCTTCTTGGTCGAGTGGTAAATGGCTTAGGTCGTCCTCTTGATGGAAAAGGGCCGATACAAGCGGAAGAAAGCATTTCTCTACAAAGCGACATTATCAACCCCCTCGAACGTAAACCGATCAGCGATTCTCTTGATGTGGGCATCAAAGCCATTAATTCCTTGTTGACCGTAGGCAAGGGTCAACGGTTAGGGTTGTTTGCTGGCAGTGGTGTCGGTAAGAGTATGTTGCTGGGGATGATGACGCGTTTTACCGAAGCTGACATTACTGTGGTGGGGCTGATTGGTGAGCGTGGCCGTGAGGTGAAAGAGTTTATTGAGCAGATACTTGGCCCAGAAGGCTTGGCTCGATCTGTGGTGGTGGCATCGCCAGCGGATGATTCCGCGTTAATGCGTCTCAGGGCAGCGGTACTGACCTCACGGATTGCCGAGTATTACCGAGATCAAGGCAAAAATGTTCTCTTGCTGATGGACTCTTTGACCCGTTATGCCCAAGCGCAGCGAGAAATAGCCCTATCTGTAGGTGAACCGCCTGCCACCAAGGGCTATCCGCCTTCTGTGTTTTCAAAACTACCGTGGTTAGTAGAACGAGCCGGTAACGGTAAAGAAGGGGGGGGCTCAGTAACGGCCTTTTATACGGTCTTGACGGAAGGAGATGACCAGCAAGACCCTATTGCTGATGCTTCTCGAGCCATTCTGGATGGGCATATTGTATTGTCTCGTCGTTTGGCGGAAGAAGGTCATTATCCTGCCATTGATATTGAAGCGTCCATTTCCCGTGCCATGCCCCATATTGTCTCCGAAGCCCATATGCAAGGGGCCATGCGAGTGAAGCAGCTGTATTCTCGCTATCAGCAAAACCGAGACCTAATCGCTGTTGGGGCCTATACAAAAGGCAGTGATCCAGAATTAGATCAAGCCATCCAGTTAATGCCTGCCATCAATGACTTCTTGCGTCAGTCATTAAGCGAAAGCTTCTCTATTGATAGTAGTTTGGAGGCTCTAGTAGCAGCGATGACTTCGGTGCCAGCCACAAACTAGACGCTAGAGTAAGTAATCGCTACTATCTAGAGGTTCCGAGGGAGTAGCATGAAAAAATCTCAGCGCATGCAAATATTGGTAGACGTTGCTAAACGTAAAGAAGACGAAGTTGTAAAGCTTCTGGCTCGTGACCGTGCACGTCTGTTAGAGGATCAGCGCAAGCTGGATGATCTTCGCGATTATGCTAGCCAATATGATCAAGAACGCAATTTGCTCGGTTTATCCCCTTACCTCACAACGAATTACCAACACTTTGTGGATCGTGTGCAACAGGCGATTCAGCAGCAGATTCTTCAGGTAAAACGCTCTCAGCAACAGCTAGATATGACCATGAAACGCTGGCAAAACGCCCGCGCGAAGACCAAGGGAATGGATTGGTTAAAAGATAAAAGTGTCACGGAAGAAGTGGCTATAGAAAACAAGCAAGAGCAGAAGCAGATTGATGAATTTGCCAGTCGATTGTTTTTTGATCGGATGAACTCTTGATGTCCGATGGCCTAGATGTCCTGACGAATCAAACTCCTAAGCTATTCTTCCAATTGGAAGAGGCGATACTTTCTCTGCCAGAAAAACCCTTATATGGGGCTTCCCGAACCCTGCTCCTGTTGTCAGAACTGGTGGCAGAGTTGTCTCTAGAGAGTAAGCATGAAGGTATATGCAGTGCCTGTGGCAGCCTTCATGACCGACTCGATCAAGCATTAGCAACCCAAGGCGGTTGGCCAAGTGCTCAGGAATCTTTGCTTATGGCATGGGTAACGGAGGCGCGCTCACAGTACTTATTGACTGAGTCATTTTACTTGCCTGAGGATTTAGGTGAATTGTTACAGCTTAAGCAGAGGATTTTCGATGCCTTTGCACCCTACGATGGTAAAGAGTCGAATACTTTAACGGGTGCTTTTGAAGGGCAACTTGGGGAGCTTGAAACAGGTTTAAATCTTTTGTCAGAGATTGGCCTTTGGTCAATTGATCACTGTGCTAATCAGCTGCCCTCCTTAGGAGTGTCTGAAGGGGGGATCGTATCTTGTGATCTTACTCTTTCAACCACATTAAGCAAAATGGACCTACAGCAGCGATGTGATACTGGCTGGCACTGGTCTGAAGCAGAGAGCTCCAGCAAGCTTGAGAGGGATGTTGTCAGCCGACTGGACCAAAATACGACGAGGGAAACGCTTTCATATTTAAAGCGCTTTGCCATTGAGCGGGAAACCTGGCGCCATAATGCATCGTTAGGGCGATTATTTGCAGATATGGAAACCAGGGTTTGCTCTCAAACTTTGGCCCTAGATACGCTATATGATTTGCATGGGGCAACGGGGTTTCATGTGGTTGCTAAAGATAGACCTCCTATAGCGGAAGCGAGAGCGGCGGTGGCCTTGATGGCATACGGCGGTGTGTTTGTCGTAACCGGTGGGGACATCTTACCCTATGAGTTGGCGTCGGTCATTTTGCCTGTTTATAAGGTATCGACTAATGGTCGAACCGTTATCATCCCTGCGTATTTTGCCGATACTCACGAACTAGACGTTATGAAAGGGACAAGGCTTTCATTAACGGAAGCGGGGTGGGGGCAATCTGAGAGCGCTGAAGAAAAGCCTGTGCTCAGAGTTTGGCGTGATCAGAGAGGTTACCTGTTAATGGGGGATGGTATTGAGAGAGCCTATGGGACGCCGGTTCGCACCAAGTGGTTACCCGATAAGGTGATTAATGTTTGGAGTGTGCGTGGTGAGCTTATGGAAGAGTATCACCTACCCGATGAATTAGATGTCAGGATACTTGCTCAAGGGGCTACTCAGTCTCCCAACGGTATTTGCCAAACCCCCATTTCGACTTTGAGTGATCAGGTTAAGATAACTGAGTGTTTAGTGTGTAAAAATTGCCGTATCCGAGTCGCCTCAATGCTAATCAGTGCAGTATTGCCAAGCGTTGCTTGTGTGCGTTTTGGTGAGTCTATGTTGTTGCTTGAGGATTCTCTTATTCCCATATTGAACCCTTGGGTAGTGATGAATAAAACGGGTGTGTTTTTAGTGTTACGAGCGGGAGGAATGGAGATTGCTGTGGGATGTCAAACCATTGAAGGAGTTCATGTTGAGCCTCGTGAAGAGGTTCAATTGGCGTCTGTAAGTGAGCTTTATCCGCAATGGGTATCAGGTATTATTCAAGATTTACAGATTGTCAGTGAAGCAGAGGTTTTTGCTTTGCATCGTATGTTGTTAGAGGCCAGTTAAATGCTAGATACGCAAAAGTCTGCTTATGATGAGTTTAATCAATCTCGTAATCGATTTTCTGACTGGATTGTACAGTATGCATTAGTGTTTACCGTGGCCTTAATTGGCTTGTTGTCAGTGATGTATTACTCCGTTAGCCAGCAATATGCATCTCAGATGGAGCGCTTACAGCAAACTCATACCTTAACGACCACAACCATGGAACTGTCTTACCGTTGGGAATTGGTTGCCCAAGAGGGTACCTACTTAGTGACAGATCTGCTGGAAGCTGAGAGGGCGTTAAAAGCAGGTGTACAAGGTTTGTTGCAACATGATGCGTCAGTGCCAGATGTGCCGAATGCATCCACCTACAACCCAGATGAGCATAAGCAGCTTGCCATCAGTCGTTTAGGTCAAATCTCTCAACTTCTTAGTTCTATTCGTTCGGAATTGGAGCGGTTTACCGTTTTTCAAAACAGTTTGTTTCCATTGCTGAGTATCGGCTGGTTGGCGTTATTCTTGTATTTGGTATGGGGCTGGAGTCGGGTACTAAAAGACCGAAAATCGGCTCTACGTTTCTTCCACTATCAGCTCGATCGTCGGCTTTCAGATCAACCTTTGTCGGCGATTCATGGTGCGCGAAACGACGAATATGGTGATTTCTCCCGTTATTTAGACAGTGTCTTATCTTCAATAGTGCATGACAACAAAGCCATTAAGCATGATATTGAGTTACGCCAGTCTGCCTTGTCTGCATCGGTTTCCATTAAATTCCTGTTGAATCAGTACCGTGAGATCGCAGTGATGAGTGAGGGCGCTTCAGAGCTTTGGGTGTTAGAGTCCTCTGCATTGGCCGAGGTGCTTGAAGTGGATGCCCATTTGGATCGCTTAGAAGGGGAGGTGGTTTCAGAAGCGTTACTGTCTGCTTCGTCCTTGTCTCCTGTCTTGATTGGCGGACAAACTTTTGTTGTGCACTCTCAGCGTATTGGTTCTAGTGAGCCATATGGTTACCTTGTGGAATTTGTTCCTCAAGTGGCGACAAATGAGTTGAAGGTGTTAGAGGCCTCGTTAAGTCTCATGTCAAACGATGTGTGGAATGCCCCCATTCGTATTTTGAATGAAAATTCCTCTTATCTCAGTTTTTCTCAAAAGCTCGAAGCTGTGCGTAGCCATGTTGCGGGTTTCCTTGAAGGAATGAACACATTTTTGCACCAATGTGGAAAAGGACATCATAAGATTACCAAACTGCAACAGTTGTCAGGTGAGCTCATTGCTACACTTCAAAGCAACCAATCAGATCAAGCCGATCAGGAGCTTTTTGAGTCCCAAGTTCAGCTTGAGGTGAAGGGTAGTAAACAAAACTTTTTGCAGGTGAGAGAGCAAATCGAGCAACGGTTTGAATTGTATGAAACCTATTTTCAGCAGCTGACAGAGTTGCAGTTGGCTCAAGGTGCTTGGGTCAACTCTGTTCATGATGGTTTAGCGAATACAAAACAAGCTGTGCTGGGGCTTTTAACTATGGCTGATGATCATCAAACGGTCAGTGCACTAGAGCATGGTATTGTGGATTTAGCTCATGATATTGATACGGTTTTAGCGGATATTGTAGAGTCGCGACCAGCGGCTCAAGGTATCCGTTTAGAGCAGATCAAAGGGTCGGAATCTGAGCTCATGGCACACCTTAATTTGGTGCAAGAACAGTTTGAAAGGATCGCTCAATTAACTCACCACAGCATAGAGAATGACAAGTAGACCAAAGGTCTATGTTTAATGTTGTGAGGCGATAAAATGATTGTTGAGCAGTTTGATGACAAAACCAATACCTTGGTACTGGTGGTGAAGGGGCGTTTTGATTATTCCTGTCAGCAAGCCTTTCGTGAAAGCTTTTTAAAGCGCTCAAAGCAGTGTCGATTCGTCGTAGACTTATCTCAAGTGAACTATATTGATAGCTCTGCGTTGGGTATGCTTTTGCTGCTTCGTGATCATGCGGGGGGCAATAAAGGGGAAGTGGTGTTAACTGGTGCCCGTGATTTTGTTGAGAACGCGTTGCGTATGGCTCGTTTTGAGCGCCTGTTTACCTTAGGTTAGGATGCTATGAAAGAACAACGGCTTAAAATTTTGGTGGCGGACGATAATCCATCGGATCGATTGTTGTTAGAGACCATGTTAAGCCAGTTTGGTCATGTTGTTGAGACTGCGGTTGATGGCCAAGATGCGGTTGAGCGCTTTGATCCTGAGACGGTTCAGTTGGTGTGTCTTGACATAAAAATGCCACGTAAAGATGGTTGGGAAGCCGCATTAGAAATACAAGCCAAAGCCCAGCATCGCCTTGTCCCAATTGTGTTTCTTTCAGGTGTCTCAGATCCCATAGCGTTGCAGAAGTGCCTAGAGGTGGGGGCCACTGACTTTATTTCAAAACCCTATAATCCAACCCTTGTTTCGGCAAAATTAAACGCGATTGCTCGATTGCTGGTGTTGCAAAATACCTTGTCAGAGCAGCGGGACGAGTTGTCTTCTCTGAATCAGCAGATGGTTCACGATCAAGAAGTGGCAAAAATTGTCTATGAGCGCATCACTCACTCTAATTGTTTGAGTGACCCTGCTTTAAAAACCCTTCATCAAGGCAGCCATACCTTCAATGGTGATGTGATTCTCGCGGCCTATAAACCCAATGGCGGTATGCATTTGCTCCTGGGGGATTTTACGGGCCATGGTTTGTCGGCAGCCATCGGGGCTTTACCCCTTGCGGATATCTTCTTCGAGTGGACGGAGAAAGGGTTCGTTATGCGGCAAATCTTGCCGGAAATTAATAAGCGTTTGCAGGCAATATTGCCGCCAAATATGTTTTGTGCGGCGGCATTTATTGATATCAACATTAATAACCGAACCATTGAGGTTTGGAATGGCGGTTTGCCTGACTTGCTATATTTTGGTCGAGATTGTGATCGTCCAAAACTGATTAAATCTGAGTCCTTGCCATTAGGGATTCTAGAGGAGCGTGAATTCGAGACAAACGTAGAGCTCCTATCCTATGAGCCTGGTGACTATTTTGTTGCTTTCACAGATGGTGTTTACGAGGCTCGCACCTCAGATAATAAAATTCGATACAACCATGCTTTGGATCCCCTTTACGAGGGGGAGGTAAAGGATCCGCCCTTCACTTGGCTTGAGCGAATGCTAGAAGAAGAAGGGATTTTGGAAGATCCCCATGATGATATTTCGGTCTTGTGTATTGATTTGTCGTCGGAAATGGTGGACCACCATATGGACCAGTCTGGTGCTGTCATGGACACCAGTTCGCCGTCTGACTTTTCTTTTGTGTATGAGCTGAATGCCGACTCCCTTAAAAACACAGATCCACTGCCTTATCTGCTGCAAATTCTGACAACTGTGCCTGGCCTTAATAAGCATTCGAGTGAAGTGTTTATGATTCTATCTGAGATGTACTCTAATGCTCTTGAGCATGGTGTGTTGCAGCTAGATTCAAACCTGAAGAAAACGGTTGAGGGATTTTCTGAGTATTATGCCCAACGGGAACAGAAACTTAATGCTCTAAGCTCTGGATACGTTCGCATTGCGGCGAGAGTCATATCAGGGGAAGCACAAGGGTCTTTGACCGTAACAGTCTCTGATAGCGGCAATGGTTTTGATGTGTCAGCAGTCAATCTGAATTCACTGGATCATGAGAAAGCTTTTAGTCGGGGACTTTCATTAGTAAACGAACTGTGTGACGAGATCGCTTTTGCCGAATCTGGGGCACAATTGACCGCAACTTATACTTGGTAAAACTGGCCTCGTATTTGCAAACTCCATAATATCTTGTGGAGGTCGCTATGATTAACAGCCCATCTTTATCCTTAACACTCACTACTCAAAAATCGTCTTCTGAGTCGCGCTTTGCTTCGCCCGCAAAGAGTGAAAGCCAGTTTGGTGATGTGTTTAGTAAGGCTTCTAATACAACGGAAGAGCGTCACAGTAGTGCCCCTGCAACCGTTGAAAACAATGATAAACCTAAAGCAGATCAAGATATTGAGCGTGTTGACTCGAAACCTGAACAGCTTACCTCTGAGATTGAATCTTCCCTAGAGAAGGACGCGGCTAACTCTGATGTTAAAAGTGAAACAGAAGAGGTAGGCGTGAGTGAAGACGTTATGGCTGACACGGATGTTAAGCCTCAGTCTGATATTGAACAGGATAAAGATGGCAAAGCCCTGCAAGAGGATGGGCAAAATGTTGCAGTCTTGCCTCCTCAGGGAGAGTCAAACGTGCCTCCTGCTCTCCCTGCTGAGGGGGAAATACATCCTGAGGTGTCCGAGGATACTGAGTCGTTAGAAGCGGAAGACACACAACTCAATGATGGCAGCATATTGCTGGATAAAGCGATAGATGGTGATGTGGCTTCAGATGGTGATGTGACTTCAGATGATGATAAGGCTCCAGAGGCAGTACTAGAGAAAGATCAAGAAGCCTTATTGGCGCAACCTATTAGTCAGTCAGCTGATGACGCAATTGAAGAGCTGGTTAAGCCCCAAGCAAATACAGATGGAGTGCTTCCTAGCACAGACAAAAAGACCAATGAACACCTAGTAAAAACACCAGAGGTTGGTCTGACTGGTCAAATGGCTTCGACTTCTACAACCAAGCTGCCAGAAACAAAGGTGGCTGAGGCCGCTGGCGTGGCCTTGCAATCTGCCAATGAAAATACAGACAAAGCGGAATCCACCAACTTAAAATGGGTGATGGAGCAGCTGTCATCAAAGTTTGAAAAAACTACCCAGACAACAAATTCCAATGTGCTAACTGTTGATCCAGATCTCAACGCAGGAGAGTTTGAGGAGGGGATAGAGCTCTCTGATGTGTTGGATGCCAGCGACTTGGATCTCGATGTAGCGCTGGCCGACGACCTTGAAACCCAACCCTCTTCGCGGAAATCTTTCGATCAAGTGCTTGCTGGTTTAACGGGGCAGACTCAAACCTGGCAGTCAGTGGCGTCCAACACCTCCCTTTCCGCGGGCGTAGCAATGCGGGGAGACACACCCGCTCAATTGACCATGCAGTCCCTGCCTGCTTCTGCTAGTTGGGCAGCAGAGATGTCGCAAAAGGTATCATGGGTTGCAAATGAAGGTATAAAAACAGCACATATTCAACTGGATCCACCTGAGCTAGGCAGTTTAACGGTGAAGGTGACCATGGATCAGGACTCCAATACCCATGTGAGCTTCGTTGCCAGTTCTGTAGCGGCAAAAGATGCCCTTGAAGGACAGATGCAAAGGTTAAGAGAGATGCTGCAACAGCAGGGTATCGACCTTGATGGCGTGGACGTGGAAGTGTCGCAAGGTAATGGTCAATCGGGGCAATCAGAAGCCTCGGGAGAGCAATCTCCTGGTGGACAAGGCTCAGGTGTGACTGGCTCAGAGGGGCTGGATGATGAAGAAGACCTAGAAAATGTTGGTTTTGTGACACCAGCAACCAAGGGTATTGATTTTTACGCATAGAAAACCATGGTGATTCGCCATAATCTTTGTAGAATAGAGAGATTAGACGCTAGTTTTTAGCGTTGTGTTTACTTGCATAGAACAAGGGTTGTATATGGCTGCGGAAGACGGACTAGATGTAGGCGCCGAAGAAGGTGGTAAAAAAGGCGGTAAGAAAAAGCTAATAATCATCATCCTGGCGGCGCTGTTAGTGCTTGGCGGTGGTGGTGCCGCGGCATACTTCTTTTTATTCAGTGGTGATGATTCTGAAGAGGTGGCTGAGGGCGAAGCTGCTCCGGAAGAAATGGTTCAGACGTCAGGTCCTGCCATTTATTTAGAATTTGATCAACCATTTGTTGTGGATTTTATGGTGTCTGGGCGTCAGCGTTATTTGCAACTTAATATGACTCTCAAATCCCGTGATCAAGCTCAGATCGATGCAGTGAAAATTCACATGCCACTTATTCGCAACAGTTTAGTGCTGCTTTTCTCCAGTCAGTCATTTGACGAGCTTCAATCCATAGACGGTAAAATGGCTCTTAAAGCCGCATCGGTTGAAACCATTAATAATATCCTAGTGCAAGAAACAGGTTTAGGTGGGATCGAAGATGTGCTGTTTACTAACTTTGTGATGCAATAGATAGGCACCTAAGATGGCTGCGCAAGACTTACTCTCTCAAGACGAAATCGATGCTCTCTTACATGGTGCAGACGATAAGCCAGATGCGGACGATAACGCCGATCCCAATGGTATTTCCTCCTATGACATAACGAGTCAGGAGAGGATCGTTCGTGGGCGCATGCCTACCTTGGAGATGATTAACGAGCGTTTTGCTCGCTATACTCGAATCAGTTTATTTAATCTATTGCGCCGCACCGCCGATGTGTCCTCCGGTGGTCTTCAAATTATGAAGTTCGGGGAGTACGTGCATACCCTGTACGTCCCGACCAGTTTGAATTTGGTTAAGTTTCGTCCCCTTCGTAGTACCGCCTTGTTTATCTTGGACGCTAAGTTAGTCTTTAAGCTGGTGGATAACTTTTTTGGGGGAGACGGGCGTCACGCAAAAATTGAGGGCCGTGAATTCACGCCCACAGAAATTCGAATTGTTCAGTTAATGTTGGAACAGGTATTCGTAGATTTGACTGAGGCTTGGGCGCCTGTGCTCAAGCTTGAGCTTGAATACATCAGTTCTGAAGTGAACCCAGCCATGGCTAACATAGTGAGCCCTAGTGAAGTGGTAGTGGTATCCACTTTTCACATTGAATTAGATGGCGGTGGTGGTGAGCTTCACATTACCTTACCCTATTCAATGATAGAGCCTGTGCGGGAATTATTGGATGCGGGTGTACAGAGTGACGTGGACGAGAAAGATGATCGTTGGGGCAAATCCTTACAACAGGATGTGAAAGAGCTCGATGTGAATTTGCAGGTCAACGTTGCCAACAAAAAAATTCGTCTTGGGGACGTATTGAAATTCAAAGAGGGGGATGTGATACCTCTTGAAATGCCCGAGTTTGTAACAGTCCGGGCCAATAATGTACCGTCCTTTAAAGGAAAATTGGGTGTCAGCAATGGCCGATATGCCGTTGAAATGATGGAAAGCTATAAAAACGGTAAGAATAACTAGGTAGTACCATGGCAGAAGAAACGAATCCTGATGCAGAAGGAATGGACAGCGAGCTAGCCGATGAATGGGCGGCCGCTATGTCGGAGTCTGGCGATGCGGAAGCCGGAGGCGAAGACATTGATGATGAATGGGCTGCGGCCATGTCAGAGCAAGAGGTTAAACCTGTTCAGTTAGAAGAACTGGGTGCTGGAAAGGCGCTGTCAGCGGGCGGTGTTGGGTCTGATATGGACCTTATCATGGATATTCCTGTGACCCTTTCAATGGAATTGGGTAACACTGAAATTGCCATTCGAAATCTACTTCAGCTGACCCAAGGGTCTGTGGTAGAGCTGGATCGTTTCGCTGGTGAGCCGCTGGATGTTTTAGTTAACGGTACTTTGATCGCCCACGGGGAAGTGGTTGTGGTCAACGATAAGTACGGTATTCGTTTAACCGATGTGGTGAGCCCAAGCGAGCGCATCAAACGACTGAAGTAGGCTGTTTGTGATCAAACAATTAGCTGTTGGCTGTCTTTTTCTTATTTCTTTTGCATCCTACGGGGAGACTTCTGGGGTCTCCCAAATGGCCGGCGCCTCTTCAATATGGCGCCTTTTTTTGGCATTAGGGATTT
This sequence comes from Rhodanobacter aciditrophus, assembly GCF_042679525.1. Lineage (GTDB taxonomy): Bacteria > Pseudomonadota > Gammaproteobacteria > Pseudomonadales > Marinomonadaceae > Marinomonas > Marinomonas aciditrophus. The sequence goes on along the minus strand of NZ_JBHTMN010000014.1, from coordinate 129,709 downwards.
TGCTCGCTTTGATTCCCTTGGTTATTTGGGGATTAAAAAAACTACAAGGCTTGCAGTATAAATTGTCAAAGTCTGAGATTCAGGTGATAGCGGCCCATCCCATTACCGCTAAAGAGCGTCTATTGCTTGTTGAGGTGGATGGTCGTCGTCTTTTGTTAGGTGCGACCTCCCAGCAAATTACCTGTTTAAAAGAGCTAGGACGAAGTGATGCAAACTTTGCTGACTTAATGGATGAGCAATTATCCGATGAAAAATAGTCTTCTGTGGGTCATTAGGTTGTTATTGCCCTTGGCCATGTTGTTGCCATTGGTGTCGCATGCAGAAACGGGATTGCCTGCGGTCACTGTGACCACCAATCCTGATGGCAGCCAAGAGTATACGGTTTCCTTGCAGATACTCTTTATCATGACGGCCCTGACGCTGCTTCCTGCAGCGTTGATCATGATGACGGCGTTCACTCGAATCATTATTGTTTTGGCGATTCTCAGGCAAGCTATCGGTTTGCAGCAGTCACCCTCTAACCAGATTATGTTAGGGATGGCGCTGTTTTTAACCTTGTTTATTATGACCCCCACCCTTGATCGGGTGAATGAAGTGGCAGTGCAGCCCTATCTTAATGACGAGCTAACCTCTATGCAGGCCGTGGAAGCGGCGTCTGTTCCTGTGCGGGAGTTTATGCTGGCTCAGACACGGGAAGACGATGTGGCTTTGTATGTGAAGTTGGCTGGTAAAGAGGGGCAAATTGACTCGTTAGATGAGCTGCCCTTTACTATATTAATGCCTGCCTTTGTTACGAGTGAGCTTAAAACCGCCTTCCAAATCGGTTTTATGTTGTTTATACCTTTTCTCATCGTTGATATGGTGGTGGCAAGTGTTTTGATGGCAATGGGTATGATGATGTTGTCGCCTATTATCATATCGCTGCCCTTTAAGATTATGTTGTTCGTTATGGTGGATGGCTGGTCTATGATTATGGGAACTCTGGCTGCAAGTTTTGGGATATAGTCTATGGATCCGCAAGTCGTACTGGACTTATATGGACAAGGTTTTTACCTGATCGTTATTATGGTGGCGGCTGTGATGACCCCTAGTCTTATAGTAGGTTTAATTGTCAGTGTGTTTCAGGCGGCGACTCAGATAAACGAACAAACCTTATCATTCTTGCCTCGTTTAATTGTCACGATACTGGCAATTATGCATTTAGGCCCCTGGCTACTCACAACCTTGGTTGATTTCTTTAATCAGCTTTTTGTTGATATTCCAATGCTGATCGGCTGATGTTGGAATTAAATACCGATCAACTTCTTGCCCTGACCATCAGTTTTTTTCTGCCTTTTTTTCGTATTGGCGCTTTTATGATGGCCTTGCCTTTAATTGGCAGCCAATTGGTCAGTTCCCGTATTCGGATTCTGTTTGCTTTCGTTATTTCTATAATCGTAACCCCTGTTATTCAAATACCGAGTTACGATGCCATTTCCCCAGCCTTCATTTTATTGATTGCCGAACAGCTTATTATTGGTTGGGTGTTGGGTTTTATTGTCTCAGTGTTGTTCCAAATATTTTCTTTAGCCGGTCAGTTGGCAGCGATGAAGGCTGGCTTGGGTTTTGCTATGTCCAATGACCCTGCTAATGGTATTACTGTCGCTACTATGGGGCAGTATTATATGACTATGGCTGGGCTCGCTTTTTTAGGGACTGGCGGGCATTTGGTAATGATTGAATTCTTGGTGCAGAGTTTCGAGTACTGGCCTATTGGTAGTGGCTTTGATAGTCAGCGATACTGGGATGTGGTGACCCTTGGTGGCTGGATGTTTGAAAAGGCGCTGTTAATTGTGTTGCCTTTAGCGGTGGCAACTTTGATTATGAATATTTCTTTTGGTGTTGTTGCGAAAGCCTCTGCTCAGTTAAACGTCTTTGCTCTGGGTTTTCCCATTATTATGATGTTTTCTTTGTTTTTCTTTTGGGTCATGTTGGGGGATTTCTTGGATATTTACCGCCTTTTATTCCAAGAAATGATAACGTGGTTGAAAGATACTTGGGGATTGCGGGTCGATGGCTGAGAACGAAGACGGTACTGAAAAAACCGAAGACGCCAGTGCCAAGAAACTCTCTCAAGCAAGGGAGAAGGGTAATATTGCTCGGTCGCGAGATTTGAGTAGTGCGGCATTATTAATTGTTGCAGCGATATCCCTGTATGGTGTTGGCGCTTTAATGGTGAGGGATCTGACAAGGCTATATCATTTTAATTTTGATATTGCTCGGGAAGACATTTTTGATGTGGCCCTAATGGTGCACCATTTGTATGTGTCCATTATGGCAACGGTTGATTCCCTAACGGTCTTTATGGCGGTAGTGGCGGCTGCCGGTATTTTGGGCAGTATTATGTTGGGAGGGATGAATTTTTCCTGGGAGCCTTTAGCGCCTAAGTTAAGCAAACTGAGTCCCATACAAGGAATTAAGCGGATGTTCTCAGTTCAGTCCTTGGTGGAGCTTATTAAATCGATTTTTAAAATCGCTTTGGTGGGCGGTGTAGCCACTTTGGTATTGATGTATTACTTACCGTTTTTGAGAAGCTTAACTTTTGAATCGACCAGTTCTGCCCTTGAGCATGCAATCGAAGTATTAATTTGGGCGTTTATCTTTGTGGCGAGTTCATTGGTTTTAATTGCTGCCATTGATGTGCCGTTTCAGGCTTGGCAGCATAAAGAAAAGCTGAAGATGACCAAGCAAGAAGTAAAAGATGAGCACAAGCAGGCGGAGGGTGATCCTCAGGTTAAAGGTCGTATTCGTCAATTACAGCGGCAGGCGGCTATGCGTCGGATGATGGCGGATGTCCCTGAAGCGGATGTCATCATCACTAACCCGACCCACTTTTCGGTGGCCTTAAAATACGATCAAAAGAATGCTAGAGCCCCTATTTTGCTTGCGAAAGGATCTGATTTTATGGCGTTCAAGATCCGTGAGGTGGGCAATCACTATGATATCCCTGTGATACAATCGCCAGCGTTAGCCCGTGCTGTTTATCGGCATACAGAGATAGGTGATGAGATCCCAGAAGGACTGTTTAAAGTCATTGCTCAATTGTTAGCTTATGTGTTTCAGCTACGGCGCTCTCGAAATGGAGAGAAGCCGCCGGAAGCTATGCCCCTTTTGGATGTTCCTGAGGAATTTCAGTGGGATGGGAATATTTAATTTGCAGTATCGAGGTTTGAGTGGAATTTGATCGCCGACGTTTTGTAGGTCAAGCGCGAGGTATTCTGAGTAGTAACTTAGGTGTGCCATTCTTGCTGTTGGCTTTGCTGGCCATGATGGTGCTGCCTCTGCCTGCCTTCCTATTGGATGTCTTATTTACCTTCAATATTGCTCTGGCAATTGTGGTGCTTCTCGTGGCGGTTTACTCCATGAGACCTTTGGATTTTGCTGTCTTTCCTACGGTTCTTTTGGTGTCCACCTTGATGCGCTTGGCATTGAATGTGGCTTCGACCCGTGTGGTATTGCTCAATGGTCACGAAGGGGGAGATGCTGCGGGTAAAGTTATTCAAGCGTTTGGTGAAGTGGTAATAGGCGGTAATTATGTGGTGGGTTTTGTAATTTTCGCCATTCTCATGATTATTAACTTCGCGGTGGTCACGAAAGGTGCTGGTCGTATTTCCGAGGTAAGTGCTCGATTTACCCTAGATGCGATGCCAGGTAAACAGATGGCCATTGATGCGGACTTGAACGCGGGCATGATTGACGCGGATCAGGCCAAACAACGCCGGACTGAAATTGCTGCCGAGGCTGAGTTTTATGGCTCTATGGATGGTGCGTCCAAGTTTGTAAAAGGGGATGCTGTTGCCGGTCTTCTGATTCTCGGGATCAATATTATTGGTGGTTTGTCTATCGGTATGGCTCAGCATGATCTTGGTTTTGTTGAAGCGATTCAGGTCTATTCCTTATTAACCATTGGTGATGGGTTGGTTGCTCAATTGCCTTCTCTTATGCTGTCTACCGCCGCCGCGATCATGGTGACCCGTGTGAACGAGTCTGGTGATATGGGGCAGCAGGTTTACGGCCAGATGTTCGGCTCGGTAAAAGCTCTCTATGTGGCGGCTTCTATCATGGCGGTCATGGGGATTGTTCCGGGTATGCCTCATTTCTCCTTTTTATCTCTTGCGGCAGGGATAGCGGGACTGGCTTATTACTTAGAACGACGCAAAAAAGTGCAGGCCCAATCTAAAACCGCTTCTAAGGGTGTCAAAGCGGGAGATGATGGTAAGGCCAAACCTCCAGCTGAAACAAAAGATTTGAGCTGGGAGGATGTGGCGCCAGTCGATATGTTGGGGTTAGAAGTGGGCTATCGCTTAATTCCTCTAGTGGATAAGAGCCAAGGGGGAGAGTTGCTTTCTCGCATCAAGGGGGTGCGTCGTAAGCTTTCTCAGGAGCTTGGCTTTCTAGTGCCCAGTGTACACATTCGCGATAACTTGGATTTGATGCCGAATGCCTATCGCATCACTCTAATGGGGGTTAGTTTAGCTGAAGCGGAAGTGCATCCCGATAAAGAACTTGCGATTGATCCTGGGCAAGTATTTGGCAAGATTGATGGTATTCCGGGTAAAGATCCGTCTTTCGGCTTGGACGCTATTTGGATTGATACCAAGAAACGAGATCAAGCCCAAACGTTTGGCTACACAGTGGTAGACGTCAGCACAGTGGTAGCAACTCATATCAACCAAGTTATGCAAAAACATGCCTATGAGCTGATAGGTCATGATGAGGTGCAGCAATTACTTGGTTTGCTTAAACAGCATAACCCTAAGTTGGCGGAGGAGTTGGTGCCCAACACTGTGCCTTTGAGTGTGTTGCTTAAAGTGCTGCAGAACCTGCTACAGGAAAATGTTCCTCTGCGAGATATGCGTACGATTGCTGAGGCGATTATGGGGGTTCAACCCAAAACTCAAGATCCGATGATACTGACGGCGGCGGTGCGCACCTCATTATCTCGTATGATTATGCAGGCCTTAGCTGAAGGGGTGGAAGAAGTCCCTGTTATGACATTGGATCCGCAGCTGGAAAAAATGCTCATGCAAACCGTTCAGCAGAGCCAGCAGTCTGGGGTTAAGAATGAAGAGGCGCTTATTCTTGAGCCTCAAATGGCCGAGCAATTGCAAAAATCCTTTAAAGAGCATGCTGAACAACAAGAGGCTATGGGTAACGCACCAATTTTGATTGTGTCTGCTCCTATTCGTCCAATGTTGGCCCGTTTTATGCGTTACGGGGGAGTGAATATGTCAGTTCTCTCCTATCAAGAAGTGCCAGATCATAAGCGCGTCACGGTTGTCGCTGTAATTGGTCAATGAATCAAGGAAAACCATTGATTTTCACGCTATATTTATGAAAATCTTTCCGGTAAGCTATGGATTTGTATGCAAAAATAAACTGAAAGGACTGGTATATAAATGCAGTATAGGCGGTTTCGAGCTCCTGATATGCACAAGGCAATACGGAAAATCCGTGACGCCGTAGGGCCTGACGCTGTCATTTTGTCCAATAAAAAGCTTCCATCAGGGGAAGTCGAGATTGTTACTGTCATTGATTATGATGGTTCTGTGCCGCCAAGTTTTTCTCCTTCTTCAAGTAATAGAGCACCTGAAAAGCCGCCTGCATCAGCGCAACCAAGCCAGTCCTACAAAGAGCGTATTGAGCAGGCCCGCAATATGGATGTTCAGGGGGCAAATGAGCCTGCTGGGCGCAAACGTTCAGGTGATGCTTACGAGGTCTTTGAAGAAGCGCCGGCGCCTAGTCAACCCACATACCAGCCACCTTATGACCCAGAGCCTGTTATCGACGAAGCGCTTTCGGTCAAGCCTCATACCCATGCTCGGCCTACGGCTGACGAAGAAAAGCTTCGTGCTATGGAAGAAGAGCTGCATCAAGTACGTGAGTTATTAGAGCGCAGCCAAACGGCAACAGAAGCTGCACCTCGACCAAGCACCTCGAAGACACCGCGAAATAAGCTTCAAGAACAACTTGTGACCTTGGGTCTCTCTGAACGAGTGATTGATAAAATTGCTTCTGATCTTCAGCTAACCGGACGTGAGGAAGATTGGAAAAAAGCCTTATCGTATCTTGCGGATTGCATCCCAGTTAGAAACTCCGGTGATGCCTTTAGAGGCTGCATTGCTTTCATGGGGCCTACAGGGGTCGGCAAGACCACTTCCATTGGTAAAATCGCCGCACAATATGTTTTAAAGCACGGTCCAGGGAGTGTTGCGCTGGTGACTACTGATACTTACCGTATCGCAGCCCATGAGCAGCTTCGTACTTTTGGTCGGATTTTGGGCGTGCCTGTTGAAGTGGTAAATGAATATTCAGACCTTAATGAAGTGCTCGACAAATACTCAGATTACTCCCTTGTACTAGTGGATACGGCAGGTATGAATCCCCGCGACCGTAACCTAGAGCGTCAACTCGCTATGATGAAGCGCGCCCGCGGCCATCTGAAAAAGCTGCTAGTGTTACCTTGTACTAGTCAAAGACAAGTACTAAAAACCGTCGTAGATGTGTATTCCCAAGTGCAGCTTGATGGCTGTGTCTTGAGTAAACTGGACGAGTCAGCCTCCCTTGGTGAAGCCATAAGTGTGGTGATCGAGGAAGGACTACCCGTCATGTACGTGGCCGATGGTCAGCGAATCCCTGATGACATCGAACCTGCGCGGGCCCATAACTTAATCAGTAGAGCTGTATATACCGCCGAGCAGTTTGGCCAGCTATATGGGTCACTAAAGTATGGGAGTTAGTAAAATTATGTTATTTGTCAGAGCGTGATGTATAACTATATAGTACATTTGATCATGCCTTCACAGGCGGCAGACACAAGGTTATAGCGCATCGTATGCAACGCAAAGATGGTTACAGCACATACTCAAAGAAAGCAACGTTGTCGATTGATTCGATCGTGCAGCAGTATGACTACTTGGTAAAGAAAATTGCCTACCACTTGTTAGCGCGTTTACCTAGCAATGTAGACGTGGACGATTTACTGCAAGCGGGCATGATGGGGTTGATTGAAGCCTACAAACGTTTTGAATCGACTAAAGGCGCATCCTTTGAAACCTATGCTGGGATCAGGATTCGTGGTTCGATTATGGATGAGGTGCGTAAAAGCGATTGGGCGCCTCGTTCAGTAAGACGAAATGGTCGAGCTGTCACGACCGCGATTCGCGAAATCGAAGCGGCGACAGGTCGCGAAGCAACAGATTTAGAAGTGGCTGCTCATATGGGAATAAGCATCGACGAATACCATGATATTGTGCATTCCTCGATGTCGACCCAGTTGTTCAGTTACGAAGAAATGTTAGACAGTGAAAATGGCGGTCATGAATTAGACATTGAGTCTGATAGTGATGCCGGCCAGCCTCATCATCTAGTAGAAGAGAGTGGCTTCCAGAGTCATTTGGCACAAGAGATTGATCGTTTGCCAGAGCGTGAAAAACTAGTGTTATCGCTCTACTACAATGATGAGCTTAATTTAAAAGAAATTGGTGCCGTTCTTGGTGTCAGCGAATCACGAGTCAGTCAGATTCACAGTCAAGCTGCTATGCGGCTGCGAGCTAGGCTGAGTGATTGGCAAGATTAAAGGCTATGATAATTATGACATTACCTGTGGGTTGTGGAGGTTGCATTGGATAAAAATATGAAAATCCTGATTGTTGATGATTTCTCAACGATGAGACGTATCATCAAAAATCTGCTGAGGGATTTGGGCTTTACCAATACAGTCGAAGCAGATGATGGTACGACTGCTCTGCCAATTTTGCAGACAGGCACAATCGACTTCTTGGTAACAGACTGGAACATGCCTGGAATGACAGGGATTGAGCTGCTTCGTGCTGTGCGTGCGGATGACAAGCTCAAAACGATTCCTGTACTAATGGTAACCGCTGAAGCCAAACGTGATCAGATCATTGCTGCCGCTCAAGCGGGGGTAAATGGCTACGTGGTGAAACCTTTCACCGCTGTTGCGTTAAAAGAAAAGATTGAGAAGATATTCGAACGAATTGATTCTGCTAAGTAGGTGTCTGCATGTCTGAACGTAACGATTCAAAGCTGGGTGAATTCGAATCTGTTGTCAAAGATGGCGCAGTAGATTTACTTAACAAAATTGAAGTCGGTGATTTCAGTGGCGCGATCAAAATCATTCAAGAGTTGAGTGATGCCCGCCACAAGAGCTTTTACAACGAAGTGGGCTACCTGACCCGCAGCCTGCATGATGCGATTCGAGATTTCCAAATTGACTCAATGGAAATGATGTTGCAAAACGGCGGCGCAGTTGATTCCCCTGAAGCCACGTCTAAGATCACGGACGCTTCTGATCGCTTAAACTATGTTATTGAAATGACCAGCTCAGCTGCTAACAAGACCATGGACATGGTTGATAGCAGTGTTCCTGTTGCCAGCGAGTTGCAGAATCAGGCCCGTGAATTACACAAAGACTGGAATCGTTTGATTCAACGTGATTTAACGCCCCAAGAGTTTCGAGATTTGTACAAACGTATTGATGCCTTTCTTAAGTACACCGATGAAAGCGCGACCACACTACACACAAATCTTAATACCATTTTATTGGAACAGGGTTATCAGGATCTTACCGGACAAGTGATCACTCGAGTGAACGATTTGATTCGCGATGTTGAAGAGCGTTTGGTGCATCTCGTGTCGGTTGCTGGTCGAGTGGATAGCATTTCAGGCATGGAACACGAAGAAAAGAGCCAAGAAAATAATGATGATCGTGGTCATGGGCCAGCGATTAATAAGAAAGACAACCCTGAAGTACTGAATAACCAAGACGAAGTAGACGATCTTCTTTCAAGTCTTGGTTTTTAATAGGAGCTGCTGCGGATGAGTTTCGAGGTCGATGAAGAAATTCTACAGGATTTTTTGGTAGAAGCTGGAGAAATCCTGGAACAGCTCTCAGAGCAATTGGTAGATCTGGAGCAAAATCCAGAAGACAATGCCTTGTTGAATGCAATTTTCCGAGGGTTCCATACGGTTAAGGGTGGTGCTGGGTTCTTGCAGTTAACTGCTTTGGTTGATTGCTGTCACTATGCAGAGAACGTGTTTGACGTACTACGTAACCATCAGCGTACCGTTGACTCTGATCTGATGGACGTTGTTCTACAAGCCCTTGATGCTGTCAATGAAATGTTCGAAACCGTTCGCGCTGGCGGAGAACCAGAGCGAGCAGATCCGCAGCTTATTGAAGCGCTGAGTTATTATGCTAAACCGCCCAGTGCAGATGAACTGGCGGCCAATGACGACGAACAAGACGACACACCTGAAGAGGTCGAAGAGGCTGTTGATGATGAGCCTGTGATTGAAGAACCTGTCGCAGAAGACGTCGTAGACGATCAAACTCCTGAAGACTTGTCTGATGATGAGTTTGAATCTCTGCTCAGCGCACTAGGTTCTTCCGATACAGAGAATGATAGCGAGTCCGAATCCTCCTCTGCCGCAGATCAAGAATCCGATGAAATATCGGAAGACGAGTTTGATGCTCTGTTGGATCAGCTCCATGGTGCAGGAGCCCCTGGGGTCAGTGCCGCTTCTGATACGGCAAAAGAAGAGCCAAAGAAAGAGACTACTGAAGCACCGGCAGCAAACTCTGGTGATGATTCAGACGAAATTACAGAAGACGAATTTGAAGCGTTATTAGACCAGCTTCATGGTGGCAGTGCTCCTGGCTTGGATGAGTCAGAAAAGGCTGAAGCACCCAAAGCTGATACGAGTAAAGACGAAGCAGATAAGTCTGCACCAAGCTCTGACTCAGCTGAATCCGACTTGATTACCGAAGACGAGTTTGAACAACTGCTTGATAGCTTGCATGGTAAGGGGCAAGCGCCTGAGGCGAAAGAGCCAAAAGCTGCTGCAGCTGAAAATGCCAAAGAGGCACCTAAGTCTGAGCCGAAGAAGCCAGCATCAGAAAAACCAGCCCCAGAAAAGCCAGCTCCAAAAAAACCAGCAGCACCCAAAAAACCGACTGTTACGCCTAAGGCTGAAAAGCCAGAAGCGGAGCCTAAAGACAAAGCTAACTCGCCCGTGGTTCAAGAAACCACAGTGCGTGTGGATACCAAGCGCCTTGATGACATCATGAACATGGTCGGCGAGCTGGTACTGGTTCGTAACCGCCTTGTTCGTCTTGGCTTACAAAGCGACGATGAGTCCATGGGCAAAGCCGTTGCCAACTTGGATGTGGTGACAGGTGATTTGCAGAACGCGGTCATGAAAACCCGTATGCAGCCTATTAAAAAGGTATTTGGTCGATTCCCTCGAGTGGTCCGTGACTTGGCTCGTAACCTCAAAAAAGAAGTGAATTTAGAGCTTCGAGGTGAAGAAACCGATTTAGATAAAAACCTAGTGGAAGCCCTAGCAGACCCATTGGTCCACTTGGTGCGTAACTCGGTTGACCACGGTATTGAAGCGCCTGATGTTCGTGAAAGCAAAGGCAAGCCTAGGGTAGGTCACGTAATCTTATCTGCTGAGCAAGAAGGTGATCATATCCTTCTGTCTATCGATGATGATGGTGCAGGTATGGATGCTGATGTCTTGCGCCGTAAGGCTGTCGAAAAAGGCATCATGGACACTGACGCCGCAGAGCGTCTATCTGATGATGAAGCGTTCAACCTGATTTTTGCGCCAGGGTTCTCTACCAAAGTTGAAATTACGGACGTGTCGGGTCGTGGTGTTGGGATGGACGTTGTTAAAACGAAAATCTCTCAACTCAACGGTACCTTGGATATTAAATCCGTATTGGGTCAAGGCTCTCGTTTCAGTATTAAAGTGCCACTGACATTGGCTATCATGCCAACTCTGATGGTGATGCTGAACGATCAAGCGTTTGCTTTCCCATTGGTCAGTGTGAATGAAATTTTCCACCTTAATCTTAAGAAAACCAATGTGGTGGATGGTCAGAAAGTCGTAGTCATACGCGGTAAAACCTTGCCTATTTTCCATCTTAAGGATTGGTTAATTAAAGGTGCGGCCTACGAAGAGAAGCCAGAAGAAGCCCATGTGGTGGTAGTCCAAGTGGGCATGAATGAAGTGGGTTTTGTGGTAGACCAGCTAGTAGGTCAAGAAGAAGTGGTGATCAAACCTCTAGGCAAAATGCTCCAAGGTACACCGGGTATGGCTGGCGCAACCATCACAGGTGATGGGCGTATTGCGTTGATTCTTGATGTACCGAGTATGCTGAAATCATATGCGTCCCGTTAGTAGGTTGATAGGAGCGGTTGTATGCCAGTGAAGGTGCTGGTCGTTGATGACTCTGGTTTTTTTCGTCGCCGACTTGTAGAGATATTTAGTGCTGATCCTCGCCTGCAAGTGGTGGGAACGGCAAATAACGGTCAAGAAGCGGTTGATAAGGTTCAGTCTTTGTCTCCAGATGTGGTGACTATGGACTATGAGATGCCTGTTTTAGATGGCATCTCTGCCGTGGCTAGCATCATGAAGCTTAAGCCAACGCCTGTATTAATGTTCTCTTCTCTTACCCATGAAGGCGCTAGAGTTACCCTTGATGCGTTAGAGGCCGGTGCCGTTGACTTCATGCCGAAAAATTTCGAGGACATTTCTCGAGATTCAGCTGTCGTCAAACATGCCTTGGTGGATCGAGTACTGACGGTTGCCCGAACTCGAGTTGGTGGCCAGCTTAAACCAGCGCCAGCTGTTAAGGTCAAAGAAGCACCTAAACCTATCGTTACTGACCGGGGGGTCATTATTCCCCGCGCTCGCAAAAAAGTGAGCTTGGTGGCTATTGGCACATCTACTGGCGGCCCTATGGCGTTGCAGGCGGTTTTAACGAAACTTCCGAAGGGCTTCCCAACGCCTTTGGTGTTAGTGCAACACATGCCAGCAGCCTTTACCCATGCTTTTGCTGATCGTCTCAATAACATTTGCCAAATCACTGTCAAAGAAGCTGTTGACGGAGACAAACTTCAACCAGGTGTGGCTTTGCTTGCACCGGGTGGTAAGCAAATGATGGTTGATCCTCGCAACGGTGGTTGTGTTCGTATTCTAGAAGGGGACGAGCGCTTGAATTACAAACCATCAGTGGATGTGACCTTCGGCTCAGCGTCAAAGTGCTACCCTGGTAAAGTATTATCTGTTGTTATGACAGGCATGGGGGCAGATGGTCGCGAAGGCTCTCGAATGCTGAAAAACTCTGGCTCTAAAGTTTGGGTCCAAAGTGAAGATTCTTGTGTGATTTATGGTATGCCCCAAGCGGTTGAAAAAGCTGGCTTGGCGGACGATATCATCCATCTAGATCATATTGGTGAGCGCATCGTTAAAGAGGTCTGCTAGTGGATCTGTTAACCTTAGGTGGACTGGTATTAGCATTCTGTTCTGTTTTCCTTGCTAATTGGCTGGGTGGAGGGGAAGTGATTCTCCTGCTGAATCTGCCATCAGCGATTATCGTTATTGTGGGCAGCCTTGGGGCTGCTTTGGTGCAAAGTAGCATCAGTGAAGCGATTTCTGCATTGAAGCTACTGCGCTGGTCCTTAATGCCTCCTGTGTTTGATTTAGAAGGCAGTCGTCACACAATTAATCGTCTCGCCTTGAAAGCTCGCCGACTGTCAATTATTGCCCTCGAAAGTGACATTAAAGCGCTTCATAACACCTTTGCCACCCGTGCTTTACAAATGGCCGTTGATGGTACAGATCCAGAATTACTTGCAGACCGCTTACACGAAGAAGCGGCTCGTATTCGTGATCGACGTGCCGGTTGCATTGGCTTCTTGGAAGCTATTGGAGGCTATGCGCCAACACTAGGGATCATGGGTTCTGTGTTAGGTTTGATTCAAGCTATGGCCAACTTAGACAGTCCCGAAGCATTAGGGCAGGGCATTGCGGTTGCTTTTGTATCGACCTTGTACGGACAGGGGTTTGCCAACCTTGTTGTGTTCCCAATCTGCCGTAAGTTGTATCGTTACGCAGATCAGGAACTATTGCTAAATCAGATGTTCATTGATGGTATCCATGGCATAGCCACGGGTAAGCATCCCCAACGTTTAGATTTGGAACTTGGCGGTTATGAGCAGCTCTGAGACACGCCCTCGTCGTCGGTCTCGCCAGTTAGGTCGTAGAAATGTGCCTGACCAATCCCCCCATAAAGATCGTTGGATTCTATCCTACGCGGACTTTATAACACTTTTGTTTGCTTTTTTTGTGGCACTTTACTCGATTTCGTTAAAGCAGGCGGGAGATGAAAAAGTCTTATCTGAAACACTCAATGGTGTGTTTGATGCGGTGCAAAAATCCATTAAGCCGATTAATGTCGGAGACCCTGTAGCGGGACAGCCTGATAGTGAACAGCTAATGGAAGTCACGCCGAATAATCCATCAGAGCCCGAGAGTACCCCTCAAGAAGAGTCAGTCACGAGCCCTTTGTATACCGCCTTGAGTGAATCCATTAGTTCGCAATTCCCGCAGCTTCAAACAACCGGGCAAGTCTCCATCACGGAAGACGCCAATTGGATAACCTTGGATATGAAAGCCGGTCTTGTATTTGGTGCCGGTAGCTATGAATTGACCAATGAAGCCGTCGCGTTATTGATAGTGGTGTCTAATATTCTAAAAGGCTATCCAGCGCCGATTTTAGTGTTGGGTAACACAGATGATTTACCCACCAACTCTACTCAAATCCCAACCAATTGGCATCTTTCAAGTATGCGAGCTGCTTCAGTGGTGGATGAGTTGATTTATCGTGGAATTGACTCCAAACGGCTGGCTCCAATGGGGTTTGCTAGTGAAAACCCTAAAGTGAGAAATAGTAACGATTTTGCTAGAGCGCAAAATCGTCGAGTTACGCTGAAAATCAGCAAGCAGATGGATGCGAACGTGCACGATTACTTGTTTAATTAACAAGTTAGTGTATATGATTGCTAAAATACTCAACGTAAAAATTATGCATAGAATCTAAGGGGTCGGTGTGCACATTTGGGCGGTGGCAAATCAAAAGGGTGGTGTCGGGAAAACGACAACGGTAGTGAGTCTGTCTGGCTTACTGGCCGATGCCGGCCATAGGGTTTTGATGATAGATCTTGACCCCCACGGTTCCTTAACGAGCTATTTTCGGTTTGACCCAGATTCCATTGAACACAGTGCTTATGACCTGTTTCAAGTAAATGGCAAAATCCCTGAAGAGTTACCACGATCTTTAATCTTAGAGACGGGCCACCCAAATTTATCCCTGATGCCATCCTCTACAGCACTGGCGACTTTGGAGCGTCATGCTCAGGCCCAAGGTGGTATGGGGCTGGTTGTTTCAAAAACCCTAGCGATTCTTTGGGATGACTACGACTACGTTTTGATCGATAGCCCGCCAGTTCTGGGTGTATTGATGATCAATGCTCTTGCCGCTTGCCAGCAACTAGTGATCCCAGTACAGACTGAGTTTTTAGCGATAAAAGGTTTGGAGCGCATGATACGCACCTTGACCATGATTAATCGCGCTCGTAAACGTCCCATTCCTTATACAATTGTCCCGACTTTATTTGATCGCCGTACTCAGGCATCGAATAAAAGCTTACGAAGTTTGAAAGATTTATATGATGATGCGGTTTGGCATTCGGTCATACCTGTTGATACGAAACTTCGTGATGCCAGTACTGCCGGGGTGGCGCCTTCAGCTCTAGACGCATCCGCTCGAGGCATTAAAGCGTATGCGAGTTTGATGGATACCTTGTTGCATCCATCAGGTTAATGCCCATGAAAGATACCAAGACAAAAGACTCATTACAGAACAGTCCCCAGCAAGCACTCCAGCGTTATCTAGATGACTTGTTGCAGGAATCTACCGTTTCGACCCTAGTAGAAGATGTGACTGAAGACACGCAAGACGTGTTAGAGACGACAGAAACGGACCTTTTAGAGCCTAGCCATGAAGAGCAGGATCAAGAGGTTGCTCCAGAGCCTGCACCAGAAGAGACGCCTCAGGATGAATTTAATTTAGATGCTTTGGATGCGTCATTTGCTGATTTTGAAGACGCTATTCAGTCCCTTCAAGCGGAACAGGCACTTGAATCTCAACCAGAGCCAGAGCCTGAAATAGAGGCAACAGAGCCTGAGATGGTGAGTGCCGGTGAAGCGGAAATCCAAGACTGGCCGGTTGAGACTGACGTTGAACCACAAATGGACTCACAAGAGACTATTGTTGAGCCAGAGCCAGAGCCAGAGCCAGAGCCAGAGCCAGAGCCGCAAAAATATGTGGCGAAAACAGATCCTCTGCCTTGGGCGAAAAGCCGGTTTGAATGCTTACTTTTTTATGTAGGTGGTTTGAAGATGGCTGTGCCGCTGGTGGAGTTAGGTGGGATCTATCAATCCCATGAAGATAAACTCACCGAGATTTTTGGACAGCCTAAATGGTTTATGGGGGTTGCCAATGTGGGAGACCACAATATTCGAACCGTTGATACGGCTCGCTGGGTAATGCCTAATCACTACGAAGGTGAGCTGAAAGACAACTTTAAATTTGTCATCCAGTTGGATCGATCCGACTGGGGGTTAGCGTGTGAGCGTGTTGCCGAAGCGATTTCCCTAGAACCTAATCAAGTGAAGTGGCGGACAGATCGTAGTCGCCGTCCTTGGTTAGCAGGCACTGTCATTGATCATATGTGCGCTATATTAGATGTACAGGGATTTATTGAGTTGCTTGAAGATCCGGAGAATGGTTTTCGAAAACATTTAAAAGGTTAAGTTTGTTTGGAGGTCGCTATGACGACAGGTAGAGCTTTAAAAGAAGTAAAAGAAACGGAAGATCCAATGCTACAGTGGGTGACTTTTCGTTTAGAAAATGAGATCTACGGCGTTAATGTGATGCAGGTAAAGGAAGTCCTTCGTTACTCTGAAATCGCTCCTGTGCCAGGCGCACCAACTTTTGTTCTAGGCATTATTCACTTACGTGGCACGGTTGTCACCGTGATCGACACTTGCCAGCGCTTTGGTTTGATGTCCGGTGACATCACAGATGCAACCCGCATTATGATCTTAGAAGTGGAAGGTCATATTATTGGTATCTTGGTGGATGCGGTATCTGAAGTCGTGTATTTACGCCAATCTGAGATCGAAGTGTCTCCTAGTGTTGGCAATGATGAGTCTTCAAAATTCATTCAAGGTGTTTGCCATAAAAATGATACTTTGTTGATTCTGGTAGATTTAGATAAAATGCTTTCAGAAGATGAGTGGAGCGAAATTGGCTCGCTTTAATGTGACCTAGTTTCAGAAGGCTTTTAATGGAATCTCAATGGATTTTTAACTTACTGCTTGTTGTTCAGTTTGTGGGTATTTTGGGTTTGGCTGTGTGGGCCTTTCGTTTGTCCCGCAAGGTGAAGTCTGTTCAACAGGCAGCAAAAGAGGCGGATCTCAGTCAGAAAAAACAGGTGCAAGTGCTTGCATCGGGTTCTATTGGGATGGGACGTCGTCTAGTCGCAATTGAAAAACGCTTAAACATGGCAGTAGAGCGTCAATCAGAGTTGATTTCGAAAGAGGGGAGCAGTGTCTCCTATAATCGCGCTATGGAGCTTTTAGAAATGGGAGCGACCGTGGACGATTTGGTTTCCAAATGTGGCTTAATCCGGGCTGAAGCAGAGTTAATTAGTCTGCTGAAAAAAGAGTCCAGACGTAACCCGAATTCAAGCCAGCCCTACTGACGGCCCGATAATTAGGTCGGATTATTGATATTCTTGATGGAATGAGAGAATGCAATGATCTCGGCCACCGCTAAATATAGGGTCTCGGGTATCTCATCCCCAATCTCCAATGTCGCCAAGACCTCTACCAATTCAGGGCTTTGGTGAAGCAATACATTATTTTCCTCAGCCACCTGCATGATTCGCTCGGCTAGATAACCTGAGCCCTTGGCGGTGACTTTTGGCGCACTTTGAAAATCATACTGTAAGGCTACCGCTTTTTTCTGCTTCATCATGTCCTCACATCAATCAGTCGAGTGGAGGGGGAATCATAGGGGGATTTGGAAGGCTCTTTTAATTGGGCTCGAAAACAGTCCATGGTTTCGATTTCAACATTCTTTTGGCGTAGGCTCTCCTTCAAATCGTCTAGCTTGCCTCGGATTAGCTGCTCGGTTTCGGCTTGTTCTACAGCAAAAATAACCCCCACTTTCTGATCTTGAACACTCACTCGCGCTTCAAACTTCCCCGTTTCTTCAAATTCAAACTTCAATTGGACTAACCAACGGCGATTGTGGGGTTCCACGTCCTGGTCCTGAGAGTTGTCTCTGTCAATACGAATGTTTACTAGGGACGTGCTACGTCCGTCCTTGATCGGTAGCTCTATGCTTAATGGTAGATTTTGTCCGTCTTGTTGAACGTTTTCTACGATGTTGCGCAGCTGGTGAGTCGTGATACGTTCAATGGCTCCTGCGACTTGGTTTAATACTTGGGTTTGTGTGCTGGAGGCTGAGTTTAGCTGGCTTACTGTCTTAGGGTCGTTTGTGGCGCCGTCCAGCCGAGTGAGGTTGAGCTTTAAGTCTTGGGGAACGAGTGTATTGGTGGATAGATTACGTTCGCTGAAAGTACCTGATGTCTGCAGAGCCTGTTTTAGAGAATCTGGAGATTGGGTGAGGCTTTGCAAATTGGGAAGCTGGCGAATCAGTTGCTCTAAGGCTTGAGACACTCGTTCCGGCAGCTGGGAACCTGACTGCGCCATAGTCGTGAGTTGGCGCAACATAGTGGTAAATTCTTGGGGGGTTATCTGCTTTGGTAGAGACTGTTTAAGCCCCTCTGTTATGGTGGCTTGAGTGGGTGTTGATGTTGTTTGAGGCAAAAACTGTAGTTTGCCTTGTTTATCGACGACTACTGAGAGAGTGTCTCCAGGTTGCAGGGGATGGCGTGTGTTGAGAGTGAATGTTTCTTTGCCGTCGGTGACAGTGGCACTGAATTGGTTTGGAGACGGTGTTGTAGGCGCTGTGCTGGGTTGTTGTCCGGCTTGCGCAGGCTGAGCTGTTGTTGCGGCAGACGTGGCCCCCGTTGAAGATGTAGAGTTAGCGGACGTTTGCAGCACAGTCAGTTGAATTGGCTGACTAGCGATAGCGACTTGTGCCGTGATTTTAGCGCTAGTCTGGGTGGCGATTAGCGGCTGGGGGGCTTGAGTTGTAGTGCCAGTGTTGGAGCTTTGTGAATTGCCTGATGGCACCTGTTGCGGAGTTTGAGTGCTATTGTTAACAGACCCTGTAGCTGAGTTGGCGCTTGAACCATAAGGCCCCCTGCTAGAGGTGTTTGCCGTTGAAGAGGGGGTAACCGTTAAAGTGGCCGATTGAGCCGCCACGTTGAGTACGCCACGATCTCCAGCTTTTATGTTAGGATTGGCCTCTTGATTGACCAATGTCAGACGTTGCTGGTTGTTTTGTGTGACGCTAATAAGTTGCGCGGTCTGGCCGTTAGCAGATTGGCTATTTTGCACTGAAGTGATTTGAATCGGCTGCATGCCCTGAATCAATTTTAGCTCACTCGACAGCTTCGCCAAGGCACCGATTGAGGGCGAGTTGGTTTGGGTCGAGTTGGTTTTCCCTTGCCCGGAGATAAGTGAGTTTATATCCGTGATCATGCTTAGATGGCCCTTTCGTTCTGAAAAGCTAAAAATATATTTTATAATAGGCGCCGCTTTGGGGCTTTGCTCAATCTTACATTAACGGCCAATACGGACATTTCTTTTGTACAAACCCATTAACTTACAGATAAAACATCTCTGCATCGAGCGCGGCGAACGTTTGCTGTGTCAGAAGTTGTCTTTCACTGTAGAAGGGGGTGAGCTGATCCGTATCGCTGGTGAGAACGGTTCTGGTAAGAGCTCTTTAATGAAGGCTTTATTAGGCTGGTTGCCGATTGAAGAGGGGACGATTGAGTTTAATGGCGAAGATATTAGTGTCCATCGTGATAGCTTATTAGCAGAGCAGCTTTATATTGGCCATGCCACGGGGATAAAAGACATTTTTACTGTGCAGGAAAACCTCTCCCTTTATTGTCCAAACAGTCATGAGTCAGATCGTCTCGAAGCTTTGCGTAATCTGAATTTAGCCGACTTTGAAGACACTCCCGCAGGTGATTTGTCCGCTGGTCAAAAGCGTCGTGTGGCTTTGACTCGTTTATGGCTAACGGATAAGCAGATTTGGTTTCTGGATGAGCCGTTTACTGCTCTGGATGCACAAGGGACTTTGACTCTAGAACATCGTATCAAAGAGCATCTAGCGTCTGGTGGGGCGGTCATTATGACAACTCATCAGCCTCTGCAAACTCTGCTCCCCAAGATTATTGAGCTGAAAACATGAATTATCGCGCTTTTCTGAAGTCTGAATGGCTAGGCTTGATCAGAAGAAAGCAGGATACGCTCAATGCGATTTTGTTTTTTGTTATGGTGATTACCTTGTTTCCGTTGGGAGTGAGTCCTGACGCAAGCTTTTTGGCTCCAGCCGCAGGAGGCATTATTTGGTGTGCCACGGCCTTGTCCATTTTGATGGCCGTAGAAGGCATGTATAAAGAAGATTACAGCGATGGCTCCTTAGAACAGTGGTTAACGAGCAGCCTATCTCTGTCTTGGTTGGTGTTCATCAAAACCCTAGTGCATTGGCTCGTGGTTTTGGTGCCATTGGTTTGTATTTTACCTGTACTAGCCAGCATGTTGTTTCTTCCCATGGATCTTGTGGGAGTGGTGTTAGTCACCTTGCTGCTTGGCACGCCTGCGATGTTTTTCTTCGGCTCTATCGGTGCCGCCCTCACTGTCTCCTTAAGGCGCGGGGCGGTATTGATGCTCTTGATCATTATGCCCTTGTATATTCCGGTAATTATTTTTGCCACTGGGGCGATTCGTGCCGCTCAATTGGGGATGCCTTTTAGTGGTCAACTGGCTATTTTGGCGGCTCTTTCTTTGATGTCTTTGGTGATCTCTCCAGTCATGGCGGCAATTTCAATAAAAGCGAGTGTGAAGTGATGAATTGGTCTTGGTTCCATAAACTGGGCTCACCAAAGTGGTTTTATCAATGGGCAGGACGCTGGGGATCCCCTTGTGTGTATTTAGGAGCGCTGCTGTTGTTGATAGGCATAGGCTGGGGTCTAGGGTTCGCGCCAGCTGATTATCAGCAAGGTAATAGTTTCCGCATCATCTATATTCATGTGCCGGTTGCTGTGTTGGCTCAGAGCTGTTATTTGGGCTTAGGGGTTGCTGGCTTGGTGACCTTGGTATGGCAAATGAAGTTGGCCCCTGTGTTTATCAAAGCCGTGGCGCCGATTGGCGCGGTGATGGCGTTTATCGCGCTTGTCTCGGGAGCTATTTGGGGTAAACCCACTTGGGGAACTTGGTGGGTGTGGGACGCTAGGCTTACGTCGGTGTTGGTGTTGTTCTTGTTGTATATGGGAGTGATCGCCATACAAAACACCATTGAAGATCGTGTGTTCGCGGATAAGGCGGCCGCTGTGGTCAGCTTGGTCGGCACGATTAACTTGCCAATTATTAAATATTCCGTTGAGTGGTGGAACACGCTGCATCAGCCAGCCACGTTTAAACTCACGGAAAAGCCTGCTATGCCGATGGAAATGTGGCTACCGCTTCTGTTTTCTGCATTGGGTTTATATGTTTTTTGTGCCGGGCTTGCCATGTGGCGTATGCAAAACGAAGTCTTACACCGTGAGCGCAGAGCAAATTGGGTCAAGAAAGAGGTGATGGGCGATGGCGTTTGATAGCTTGAGTGATTTTTTTCAAATGGGAACTCATGGAAGCTATGTGTGGTCTACCTATGCCATCAGCTTTCTCGCGTTAGCAGGTTTGTTTCTAAGCACCCGAATGCAGCGTAAACAGCTTACCAAATCTCTTAAAAAACGTTACCGCAGGGAGCAAGACCGCTAGATGCATCCAGTTCGTAAAAAGCGCTTAATTACCATTAGTCTTATCTTAGCGACCTTGGCTGTCGCTGTCGCGTTGGTGATGTATGCCTTGTCGCAAAACATAAATTTATTTTATTCGCCTACTCAAATTGCCAACGGTGAAGCTCCTCAAGGGGTGATGATTCGCGCCGGTGGCATGGTGGTGGATGGCAGTGTGGATAGGGATTCTGACACACTGGATGTGATGTTTACGGTGACAGATTATGCCCATCAGGTAGTGATTCGTTATCACGGAATCTTGCCCGATTTATTTCGTGAGGGGCAGGGGATTGTCGCACAGGGTAAGTTGAATGGTGATGGGGTTCTCATTGCTAGCGAAGTGCTGGCTAAGCACGATGAAGAGTACATGCCTCCAGAAATTGCTGAGGCCCTTAAGCAGTCAAAATCTCAATAAGGTTGTTGGATATGATTTTTCCCGAAATTGGGCATTTTGCACTCATTCTCGCGATGATGTTTTCTATAGCCCTAGGAGTAGTCCCTTTTATTGGCTATTACACCCGTAATGGGGTGTTACTGAACAGTGCTAAGCCTCTGACCTATATTTCTGCTCTGCTTATTTGGAGCAGTCTTATTATTCTCGCGGTGGCCTTTGCCACGGATGATTTCTCTTTGCTGTATGTCAGTCAGCATTCCAACAGTCTGTTGCCTGTGTGGTTTAAAATCAGTGCGGTGTGGGGGGGGCACGAAGGCTCTTTGTTATTGTGGATTGCCATTTTATCTGCTTGGTCTGCCGCGGTGGCCCGTAAAAGTCATACCTTACCCCATGCCACGGGCCCTGTGGTATTGGCGGTGTTGGGTATCGTGGCGTCAGGCTTTCTGGCGTTTATCTTGTTTACCTCATCGCCCTTCGTTCGGTTATTGCCAGATCAGCCAGTAGATGGAGCTGATTTAAATCCTTTATTGCAGGACATTGGCCTGATCGTCCATCCTCCCATGCTGTATATGGGTTATGTGGGATTTTCTGTGGCGTTTGCATTTGCGATTGCTGCTTTAGTAACAGGTAATCTGAATGCTTCGTGGGCACGCTGGGCGAGACCTTGGACCAATACGTCTTGGGCGTTTTTAACCTTAGGTATCACCTTAGGCAGTTGGTGGGCCTATTATGAGTTGGGCTGGGGTGGCTGGTGGTTTTGGGACCCAGTAGAAAATGCTTCTTTAATGCCCTGGTTGGCAGGAACAGCGTTGGTACATTCCCTTGCGGTGACGGAAAAGCGTGGCGTATTCAAAAGCTGGACTGTGCTGTTGGCGATTTTCACCTTCAGCTTGTCTTTGTTAGGGACCTTCTTAGTCCGCTCAGGGGTGTTGACCTCGGTTCACGCCTTCGCCTCAGATCCTACCCGTGGGGTGTTCATCTTAGCGCTGTTGGTGATCATCATTGGCAGTTCCTTGCTGCTTTATGCTCTTCGTGCGTCCCAAGTGAAATCAAGTGTGAGCTTCGGGTTCTCAGGGCGAGAGTCATGGCTTCTTATTAACAATATCCTATTAACCATTTTGACCCTTACGGTGTTGCTGGGCACGCTTTATCCTTTGGTATTTGATGCGTTTAATCTAGGTAAAATCTCTGTGGGCGCCCCCTATTTTAATACGGTGTTTGGCCCTATTGCTTTGCTGTTAGTGGTGTTCATGGGGATTGCGCCCTTATCCAAATGGCATAAAACAAAGGGTAAATGGTTGCTTCATGTGTCCATGGTGCCCGCTATTTTGTCGGTTGTATTGTCGGCACTTGTGTTTACCTTCCATGAATTTGACCTGTATTTGTGGCTCAGTTTCGCCATTGCCCTATGGTTAGTTTTGATGGTGATCCGAGATTGGTTTGATAAGGTGCTTAAAACACGGGTGAATATCCTTACCCGTGCGCGTAAGTTGCCAAGACAGTATTACGGAATGTTGCTGGCCCATTTGGGGGTGGCCGTGACGTTAATCGGTATTATTTTTGTCAGTATGAACAGCAGCGAAGTCGCAGTGCGTATGGGGCCTGGGGATAAGGTGGATCTTGGGGCTTATACCTTTGAATTTGAGCAAACGCGGCACATCGAGGGGCCAAATTATATTGCTGATACGGCGTTTATTAATGTGTACAAGGGGGATCGTAAAATTGCCCAAATGCGCCCTCAGAAACGTATGTATCAAGCGAGTCAGCAGGTGATGACGGAAGCAGCTTTGAATCCAGGATTTACCCGAGACCTCTACATTTCTCTAGGTGAAAAGTTAGATCAAGACACTTGGAGTGTGCGCATCTACATCAAGTCTTTTGTGCGTTGGCTATGGCTAGGGGGCTTGCTCATGATGACGGGGGGCTTACTCGCCGCATGGGATAAGCGCTACCGACGCAAGATAGGAGAGTAACGTGAAAAAATTATTGTTCTTTGTACCTTTGGCTTTGTTTGTTGGCTTAGGCGTTGTGTTTTACCAACAATTGGGTAAAAACGCTGAATACATGCCGTCTGCGTTGATCGGAAAGCCAGTACCAGAATTCCAATTAATTGATTTGGCAGATAACACCATCGCGACCAATGCAGAATTGCCTGAGGGCCCTTATTTAATGAATTTTTGGGCCACTTGGTGTCCATCCTGTAGTGTTGAGCACGCCTACCTAGGTGAGTTAGCAGAGCAGGGGGTGGACATCGTGGGCATCGATTACAAAGACGAAACACCAGCTGCTCGTGAATGGTTGGCAGAGCGGGGCAACCCCTATTCTTTGGTGTTGACGGATGAGATGGGGCATTTTGGCGTAGATATGGGAATCACAGGTGCGCCTGAGACCTTCGTGATCGGGAGTAATGGTAAGGTGCTCTATCGCCATCAAGGGGTTGTGAATGCCGAGGTATGGCAAACGTTAAAAGGTTACATGGAATGATCAAAGCATTTAGAGCTTTGCTGCTTATTGCTGCGGTCGTTAGCACCTATGCAATGGCTTTGGAAGTCAGAGAATTTTCAAAACCGGAATACGAACCTCGTTATCGCACCTTGATCGAGGAATTGCGCTGCCCTAAATGTCAGAACCAGAACTTAGAAGATTCTAACGCTGGTATTGCTGTGGACCTGCGTCAGCAAGTCTATACCATGATTGAAGCGGGACAGAGTGACGAGCAGATTATAAATTATTTGGTCGCTCGATATGGTGAGTTTGTTTTATATCGACCCACTCATAAATCCAGCACCGCAATACTCTGGTATGGGCCGTTCGCTCTTTTAGGTCTTGGTGCTTTGATATTTGTTTGGGTTATCCGCCGTAAAGGCCGCCATACAGAGGAGTCTGATACATGATCGTTGCATGGACTCTTATGGCTGCCTTGATTGTGCTAAGCGTTTTATATGTGATGCACTACCTAGTGAATAAAAACAATGCCGGTCATGATGATACTTTAACCAGCTTTGTTTCTGCCCGACGCCTAGAAGTGAAAGAAGACCAGGGCGCAGGGCGTTTAACCGAAGAAGAAGCCCAACAGTTGCTGCAGGACGTGACCAGCGAGTCCCATTATGTGAGCCAACATCAGCAGCGTGCCCTGACGAAAGATACACAGTTAGCTCGCTGGGTGTTATCAGTCATGATTGCAGGAGTGATCATAGGCAGTGTGGCTCTATATCAAAAGCTGGGATTTGCGCCGGATGTCAAAATTACCCAGCAATTGATTGAACAGTCCGCGACGCAGGATGATGTGACCGAGTTCTTGTCTTATCGAGTGCAACGTTACGACCGAGCAGAAGACTGGTATTACTTGGCGAATGATCAAGTTATGGCTCAGAACTTTGAGCAAGCCATCTCATCTTATCGAGAAGTTCTAGCGCGGCTTGATGGCAGCTCAGAAGATGCCATAAATGTTCAAGTGGAGCTGGCACAAGCGCTCTTTTATTCCCAAAATAATCAAGTGTCCCCTGCAATGATTACCGCTGTTGATGAGGCGTTAGCACAGCAGCCGGATAATGCTAAAGCATTAGGTCTTAAAGGTATTATTGAGTTTGATGCTGGGCGTTACCAAGAGGCTATTTTGGCTTGGCAAGAAGCCATAGTAAATGGCACCGACCGCGCCGAACGTTTAGATTTACTCTCTGGAATTGCCGCGGCGCGTAAGCAAGGAGGAATCACTGAGCAGATGATTCCTTCAATTGTGACCCATAGGTTACACTTACAGTTAGACTTAGACGTCAGAAAAATATCAGCGAATGATGTGTTTTTGGTGTATGCGCAAGTGCCAGATCAACGAATGCCAGTGGCCATTCAACGTATTCCTGCTGCTCAAATACAGGCGCCAATTGTGCTGACCAATCTGGATAACCTAATGCCGGGGCAGTCACTTGCAGACGTTGCCAGAGTGGATGTGGTGGTTAAACGTTCGACAAATGATGCAAATGACCTCACATTAGGGGAGGTGGTAGGGTATTTATCGTCGGTTCCAAGCAATAGTGACAAGATTTTTAAGGTCAATGTCGGCTTATAATTGAAACCGAGCGCGCTTCAACTGATAATACTGACAAATTAATTGATCTATAGCGGATTTTTGCAATGGAATTTAGCTTGCGTGAGTGGCTAATTTTAATAGGAGTGGTGATCATCGTAGTCATCTTAGTGGATGGTTATCGACGATACCGTAGATCGCAAGTCGTTCAGACGTTTGATGACGATGACGATTTTCGTGATCCAGATGAATTAGTAAAAGAAGCAACATTACGTCGGGAACTTCCCAATGGTGGTGCTCGTCCTGTTGGTGCGCCACCGGAATCCAATGATCCGGTCATGAATGCATTTGAAAATGCTCGGAAGACAGCAAGAGGGCCTTTAACAGATCTGCCTCATAAGGTGGATTCAGGTCCTCAACTTGACCGAAACGATCAGTTCGAATTGGACGAACTGGCGTCCCTAGTGCCTGAGCGATTTAATGATGACCAACAGGGTAACGTGGATGCTGATCAAGACTACGGCGATGTCCTCTACGATGGTTATGATGGATTAGATGTGGGCTATGACGAAGAGTATGACGACGCGTATGACGACGCCGAAGCCCCAGCAGAAGAAACCCCTATTGCCGATGATGATAGTTATGAAGAAGAAAACTTCGAGCGTGACTACAGCAGTGTTGATCTAGAGCAGTCTACCAACAATATGCCACTGGAAGATGAGCCAGAGGCCGTAGACGAAGAAGCTGAAATCGAAGAAGTGATTGTCATCAACGTGTTTGCTCCAGAAGGTGAAACCTTCGCTGGTATGGAGCTGTTACAACTGGTATTGAATTGCGGCATGCGTTACGGGGAAATGGATATCTTCCACCGCCATGAAGAGGGCTTCGATAGAGGTAAAATTCAGTTCTCTATGGCCAATGCCATGGAGCCAGGTACCTTTAATCTTGATACCATGGGTGAAACTGACTGCCCTGGGGTGAGCTTCTTTATGGGGCTGCCTGGCCCTAAAAACAGCATGAAAGCGTTTGATTTTATGCTTGAAACGGCCCAAGCCCTAGTGCGTAACCTAGGTGGTGAATTGCGTGATGAGCGTCGTATGCCCATGAGCGAGCAAACCATTGCCCATTGCCGTCAGCGCATTAAAGATTTTGAGCGTCGACAGTTAACTAAGAAGAAGCGCTAAGCCGAAATGCTTTAGCGAAGTTAAGGCCCCATAGGGGCCTTTATTGTTTATATGATTGGATTTGAGAGCCATATGAGTGATAGCAAAGCCTATACCTTAGACGATGTTTTAGCATTGATTCAGCAGCTGAACGACTACAGCTATGCCTACCATGTGAAAGATGAGCCTTTGGTTCCTGATGCAGAGTACGACCGCTGTTATCGCGCGCTGCAGGCCATTGAGGCTAAGCATCCTGAATGGGTTCAACCGGATTCTCCTACCCAGCGTGTTGGTGAAAAGCCAGATAATGGTTTTGCGACGGTAGAGCACACAGTCCCTATGTTGTCGCTAGATAACGCCTTTGATGATGACAACATGCAGGATTTTGATGAGCGGGTACGCAAGCTTTCTGGCAAAGGGGAATTGACCTACTGCTGTGAGCCTAAGTTAGATGGTCTAGCCATTAGCATTCGTTATGAAAATGGCCACTTGGTCCGCGGCGTTACTCGGGGTGATGGCTTGTCTGGGGAAGACATTACTTCCAATATTAAGACGATTTATTCTGTTCCCCTGAAGCTTCGCACAGACACCCCACCGCCAGTTCTGGAAGTCCGTGGTGAGATTTACATGCCGAAAGAGGGCTTTGAAAAGCTCAATCAGGCGGCCGCAGCAAAGGGCGAAAAAACCTTCGTCAATCCACGTAACGCTGCGGCAGGTAGCTTACGTCAGCTGGATCCCAAAATTACCGCTGCTCGCCCACTGGTGCTGTGTGCTTACAGTATTGGTTATGTGGAAGGCTGGGAGCAGCCTGATAGTCACTATGAAGGCTTGCTTCAGTTATCCGATTGGGGGTTTAAAACCAACAACCTGATGAAGCGCGTAACAGGTGTGAAAGGCTGCCTTGAGTATTACGCTGAGCTGTCTGAACAGCGTGAAGGGCTCTCCTACGACATTGATGGCATTGTCTACAAGGTGGACAGCATTGCTCAACAAAAGCAGCTTGGGTTTGTGGCGCGGGCCCCCCGTTGGGCGATTGCCAGAAAGTTTCCAGCTCAAGAAGAAGTGACCCAGATCCTAGGAGTGGATTTCCAAGTTGGGCGAACGGGTGCGATTACCCCAGTGGCTCGTTTGCAACCAACGTTTGTGGGTGGCGTGACTGTCTCAAACGCTACGCTCCATAACCAAGATGAAATCGAACGCTTGGGAGTGCAGGTAAAAGACTGGGTGGTCATTCGCCGTGCGGGGGATGTTATCCCCCAGGTGGTTCAGGTTCTGCAAGATCGTCGTCCTGAGGACGCTCAGGAAGTGGTTTTCCCAACCCAGTGTCCGATCTGTCAATCAGATGTGGAACGAGTGGAGGGGGAAGCCGTTCAGCGTTGTACCGGTGGTTTAGTGTGTGGGGCTCAACTAAAAGAGAGCTTAAAACACTTTGTTTCCCGTAAAGCGTTAGACATTGATGGACTTGGTGACAAGCTGATTGAGCAGCTGGTGGATGCTGGTTTGGTGAAAACCCCAGTGGATATTTTCTTGCTAAAAGACAAACCTGCCCGCTTGCTCGCAATGGAGCGCATGGGAGACAAGTCAGTGGACAAGCTTCTGACCGCTATCGAAACTTCTAAGCAAACCCAATTCAATCGCTTTGTTTATGCCTTAGGCATCCGCGAAGTAGGGGAGGCCACGGCACGCACATTGACCCAATATTTTGGTGATATAGAAAAGCTTATGTCCGCATCTGAAGAGGATTTGATTGAAGTGGAGGATGTGGGGCCAATCGTTGCGCAACACATTCGCATGTTCTTCGATCAAGAGGATAATGTGGCGATCGTTCGTGGCTTGTTAGAGCAAGGCCTCACATGGCAGTCCACCCAGGACGTAGAAGCGGGTGAACAGCCTCTCGAGGGCTTAACCTATGTGGTAACGGGGACTCTGTCTCGTTACTCCCGTGACGAAGTGAAAGACTTGCTTATCAAGCTTGGCGCTAAGGTGAGTGGTTCCGTCTCAGCCAAAACTCACTGTTTGGTAGCTGGCGAAAAAGCGGGTTCTAAACTGACTAAGGCACAAAACTTGGGTGTTGAGGTCATGGATGAAGAAGCCTTGCACCAGATGCTCACTCAACATGGGGCAGTGTAAGTTATGGATACTGTCATCCCGTTTGACTCCCTGGACCCTGATACCCTGGTGAATGTGTTGAACGACATTGTTTCCCGAGACGGTACAGACTACGGTGACTATGAGTTATCGACAGAGCGAAAACGTGAGCAAGCGTTACGAGCGTTGAAAAACGGTGAGGCGGTGCTTGTGTTTGATACGGAAAGTGAAACTATTCAGTTAGTGTCCAAGCAATCTTTGGAACATCGTTACGACTAACAAAAAAGGGCTTCTCAGAAGCCCTTTTTAATCATGGTTTGTTCAGTCTCGAACGCATCCTTTAAAAGAGTGATCCATTTCTCGGGATGGCTCTTTTTCTTGGTTACGGCCAACCACCTTGGCGGGTACACCCGCTACGGTAGTATGTCGCGCAACAGGCTCTAGCACCACGCTGCCGGCGCCAATTTTGGCACCTTCGCCTACTTCAATGTTGCCTAGAATTTTCGCCCCTGCGCCAATCAAGACGCCAGAACGTATCTTAGGATGACGATCGCCAGTTTCTTTACCTGTACCCCCAAGGGTAACGGATTGCAAAATGGACACGTTATCTTCAATGACACAGGTCTCACCCACCACTAAGCCCGTGGCGTGGTCTAACATGATGCCACAACCAATACGGGCGGCCGGGTGGATGTCCACACCAAAGGTCATGGACATTTGGCCTTGTAGGTACAAGGCAAGGCTCTCACGACCTTGTTTCCACAGCCAATTCGCAACACGGTAAGTTTGTAGGGCATGGAACCCCTTAAAGAAGAGTAATGGCGTTGTCAGGCAATCGCATGCGGCATCTCGCTCCTTAATGGATAAAATATCTTGAGCGATACAATCGACAATCTTTGATCCTTCGTCAGCCATAGCTTCTTCAAACACTTCACGAAGCACCATCGCAGGGATGGAAATACTGTCCAGTTTACTGGCCAGTAAGAAGCTCAGTGCCGAGCTCAGAGAGTCATGGCGCAGGATGGTGGTGTTAAAATAACTTGCCAAAATAGGCTCATCTTGTGCTAGCTTTTCAGCTTCAGCCTGTAAAGATGGCCACAAGTTGTCAGATGTCACGTCAGATTGCATTGTGTTACTCAAGATCAATATACCTACATGTTTTCGTGGCTAGAGTCTGGTTATGGGGTTAGCATCTATCAATACAAGGGCAAATGTAAACACAAAGCCCGATTTATGGAGAGACTATGAGTCAACGAACTGTATCCGATGCCTTGCATGTATTTTACGAACTCAACAGCGCTTTGTCCGACGCATATTGGGAAACAAATGATATAAATAGCAAGGATTTGTTTTTTGCTATGAAAACCATGCTGCAGGATGAGCTGGACGAGCTGCATAAATTAAGTATGCAGGATCATATTTACCCATATGAACCGATTAACCCAGGTGTGATTAAGCTTAGCGATAAGTTACGCAGCTTGCATCCTGTGCTGGGTGAGACCGTGTATCGACCGACTACTTATCAGCGCTTGGATGAGCTAATCCCTCGTGCCTGTGATTTGTTCGAAATTTAATGACTGATATTGCTGAAACGAGGCCATTACACCTCGCCTCGTTTCAATTTTCGGATCGTAAATCGATTTGGGTGCAGAGCATCCGTTACCGCCGTCTCAATCGGCAATGGCTCACCCAGCATTAAGCTGGCGAGATAGTTTGCACATAATGGTGTGCTGACGAGCCCCCGAGATCCGTGCCCTAAATTCACATAGAGCCCTTCTATTTTTTCAACTTCTTCATTGGTTTGCCATTTCGCATTAGTGCGTAAAGGTCCTAAAGCGTTAATGAGGCTGGCTGTTGCAGAAACTGGCCCAACGATAGGGGTGTAATCCGAAACTGTACAACGAAGAGATGCTCGACCTTGGCATAGACTAGAATGGCTTTCATTCACATCTATCGGTAAAAGATCTGCCAGTTTGGAGATGTTCTCACTATGACTGGTGCCTGTGACGGTTAAGTCTTCATTCTTAAGATCGTAAGTCGCACCAAAGTTAAGCTGATCATCCAAGGCGGGTGAAACATAGCCATCGGCACAGATCACCTGTTTAAACTCACGAGCCTTTACTTGGCTAGGAATATCCAATGTGGAAATAGGAAGTTGAGACACTTGCCCGCGTATGGGTTTCGTTGGCAAGAGGGTCCAAGGTGCCAGCGCATCCTGTTGATTGGCGGTGCAGAGTATTACTTGATTGCAATGATAAGTGTGTTGGTTTGAGAGGAGTTCAAACCCTTCTGTTGTTGTCTTAATCTGCTCTAATGGGCGGTTAAGGTGCACTGTGATGTTGGCGTGACTGAGTAGCGTTTCGCAAAGGGCTTTAGGGCGCACCCAGCCAGACAAAGGCAAAATGAGCTTGCCATCAACGGCCTTTAAAATGGCATCAGGATACAGCTCAGCACGGGTGATTTTTTCAAATTTCAGTTGTTCTGCATCATCCTTTGGTAACTGTGTGAGTCCGCAGTGTTGCCAAATGCTTTTATCAGCATATTGCTGATAAAAGTTATGAGCATACAGGTAGCTGCTTAGATATAAACGATTGACTGGCGTATCGGATGCCCCAAGCTTCGGATAAAGCATGCCTTGCTCGTTTCCTGATGCGCCCGCTGCAATGTGATCTGCTTGTTCCCAGACTTCAACGGCAATGTTTTTTTGCGCCAGAGCATGAGCGGTGGTGGCACCAGCGAGACCTGAGCCGATAACAATGACCTTGCCCATTGGACGAAGGGGGCGTGAAGCAAACCAAGCTGGTTGAGTGGAAGAGTATCGGGTCGTTTGCTCGTCTTCTAGAAACTGGCCAATCATCATCTCCCGCTTATGACCAAACCCTTTGACTTTTTGTACTTGAAAGCCATGGGATTGCAGTCCACGACGAACGATGCCAGCAGCGGTAAAGGTTGCAAAAGTGGTATCAGAGTGACTCAGCCTATTGATTTGTTGAAACAGCTGATCGCTCCACATATCAGGGTTTTTACTTGGCGCAAAGCCATCTAAGAACCAAGCGTCCACTTGAGCGTCCAGAGCAGTAAAGCCCTCACTTGCTTCCCCGAACCAAAGAGTTAGAGTTGTTCGTAACTGAGGGAGTTCTACTCGGTGCAGGCCGTGGCATTGCTGTGGGTAATGGGCGATCAGCTCGTCAGCCAAAGGCTGTAGGCTGGGCCACATGGCTAGGGATTGAGTCAGAGATGCTTTAGATAGGGGGTACTTTTCAACGGACACAAAGTGTAGCCAACTGGTGTCAGGAGCATGCTGTAAAAAGCACTCTAACGCACATAGAAAATTGAGCCCCGTACCAAAGCCTGTTTCCGCAATGGTAAAGTTGCGGTTTAACAGAGAGCCAAATCGCTCCGTTAGCCGATTGTGTTCGAGGAACACGTAGCGTGTTTCCGCAAGCCCCGCTTCTTTATCAAAATACACATCATCAAAGGTCGCGGAGCGGGGGACCCCATCGTCCCCAAAGTGCAAAGTCGGTGCTTCTAATCGATAGCTAGTTAACACGCGTGACACTCTCAATGATGACAGGCGTATTGGGCACGTTTTGGTAAGGGCCAACGTTGCGAGTCGGCACTTTGGCGATTTGATCCACCACGTCCATACCTTCCGTCACACGGCCGAATACTGTGTATCCCGCTGCACCACGAGCACCATGGTTAAGGAAGTTGTTGTCCACTAGGTTAATGAAGAACTGTGAGGTGGCGCTGTTTGGATCTTGAGTACGAGCCATAGCGAGGGTGCCACGGTCGTTATAAAGGCCGTTATTGCCTTCATATGGGATAGCGTGGCGGGTTTGTTTGCGATCAAGGTCTTCTTTAAAACCACCGCCCTGAATCATAAAGCCATTGATCACACGGTGAAAAATAACATCGTTGTAAAAGGATTCATCAACATAGCGCAGAAAGTTCTCGACAGTTTGTGGCGCAGCCTCGTCGGCAAGCTCTACGCGGATGTCCCCCATGGAGGTTTTTATGTCTACTTCGGTGGCTAAACTTGGCATGCTCAATGTGCTAAGCAGAAGGCCTGCGATTAAACTTTTTTTCATTAGAGTCTTCCTTATTGATAAAGCGCCCATAATATTAGGGACTAACGGCGCGTACGCCAAGGTGAAATTAGTAAGAGAGGCTTTTCATGAGAACTGCAGTGGTAGAAATAGAATATTGCACCCTTTGTCGTTGGATGTTACGGGCGGCATGGTTGTCTCAAGAGCTTCTTACGACCTTTGATGATGACATCAAAAGCGTCACTTTGATCCCAACCCAAGGGGGGATTTTTAAGGTGCGCGTGAATGGCACTGAGATTTGGTGTCGAAAGGCGGAAGGTGGTTTTCCGGAGGCTAAGGTGTTGAAACAAAGAATGCGGGATGTGATTGACCCTGAACGAGATCTGGGGCACTCAGATGTAAAACAAGACAGCGAGCCGTAGCTCGCTGTCTTTGAGTTAGAAAACCTGTTTAAAAGGTTTCACCGCAACGGTTTGATAGACCCCTGCTGCAACGTAAGGGTCGGCATCTGCCCATGCTTGAGCCTCTTCTAGGGAGGCAAACTCTGCCACCACAACACTGCCAGTGAAGCCAGCAGTACCAGGATCGCTTGAGTCTATGGCTGGGTTTGGGCCAGCCAGCACAAGGCGACCTTGATCGCGAAGTAGTTCTAATCTTTTTAAGTGCGCTGGTCGCACAGAAAGACGGGCTTCAAGACTGTTTTCGACATCTTGGCCAACAATCGAGTACAGCATGCTTATTCCTTATTCTGTAGGTGTGACGAGAGGTAAATGCCCTGAAGGATAATGAACACAAGCGTCATACCCAGCAAACCAAAGAGTTTAAAATCTACCCAAATGTCTTCACTAAAGTTGAAGGCAACATAAAGGTTTACCGCCCCAGATAGGATAAAGAATCCTACCCAAGCTAAGTTGAGTGTGCGCCATACCTTGTGTGGAAGCTGAATCTTATCGCCCATCATGCGTTCAATGATGTTGCGTTGGCCGATAAATTGGCTGCCAAAGAAGACAATGGCAAACAACCAATTAACGATTGTGGGCTTCCACTTAATGAAGTCTCCATCGCCCATTAAGACGGTTGCGCCTCCCAGCAGGACCACTAATACCAAAGAAATGACATGCATTTTTTCGATTTGGCGGTGTTTCCACCAAGTGTATGACACTTGCAAAATCGTTGCGGGAATCAGAACTGCGGTGGCGAGAATGATGTCTCCGGTGGATTTATATACCAAGAAAAATACAAGAATGGGTAAAAAGTCGAATAATAATTTCATAGTCAAACCAGTTTCTGTATGCTCGAAGAATCATACCTAGCAACGGCTTGAAAGAATACCCCTATTGATGTCTGAACATCCTTATCAACACATAGACCTACACACTCATTCGACCGCTTCGGATGGCAAACTCTCTCCCACAGAGCTAGTAACCCTTGCCCATGAACAAGGGGTTTCTATGCTGGCGTTGACTGACCATGACACGATCAAAGGTTTAGAGGAAGCTCATCAGTGCGCCCATGGATTGGGGATGACTCTTATAAACGGTTGTGAGTTATCCGTCGCTTGGAACAAAATTCCCCTGCATATGGTGGCGTTGGGCTTCGAGCCAGATAACCAAGCGTTAAAAAAGTGGACCCAGCGCAATCAAACTGTGCGTTTGGAGCGAGGTCGCCAAATTGCAGACTTGCTGGTTAAAAAAGGCTTACCGGACTTATACGACAAAGCCGTGGAAGAAGCCGGTGAGAGCCAGCTGGGACGTCCCCATTTTGCTAAGGTGATGATTCGGGAAGGCATTGTCAAAGACATGAATAAAGCCTTTGATCATTACTTAGGGAATAAAAAAATTGGTCAAATACGGGATGTCTGGCCCCAGCTTGAGGAGATTATGCCGGAGTTGGCTGCGACAGATTGTGAGTTAGTGCTCGCACATCCCAAGCGATATCCCGTAACTGTGACTAAACTTAAAGGTGTACTCGCCGATTTTAAACGGTACGGGGGTACCGCTATTGAAGTGGCATCTGGTCATGAACGACCAGATCATGTGCGTTTCTTAGAGCGGCTGACCCGAGAGTTTGAATTCGAGGCCTCCGCGGGCAGCGATTATCATGGGCCGTTTGGGCCTTGGACAAATGTTGGGCGTTACACGCAAGTGCATGAGCAGGAAGTAAGACCCATTTGGTACAAGTGGTAGCATCGAAGTACTTAACGACTTGGAGATAAGATATTGAGCCAGTTTTTTCAGATCCACCCTGAAAACCCTCAGCCTCGTTTGATTAAACAAGCAGCACAGGTCATCCGTGAAGGGGGCGTTATTGCCTATCCCACAGATTGCGGGTATTCCCTCGGGTGCCACATTGGTGACAAGGCGGCGCTTGAGAAAATTCGTATGATTCGGCGTCTTGATGATAAGCATAACTTTACGCTTGTCTGTAAAGACTTATCTGAGATTTCCACTTATGCTCGCTTTGACAACACCTTGTACCGATTGCTTAAGCATCACACGCCTGGGCCGTATACCTTTATTTTTAATGCCACGTCTGAAGTGCCACGTCGGTTAATGCACCCCAAGCGTAAAACGATTGGTATTCGTGTGCCGGATAATAAAATCGTACAGGATTTATTGGCTGAGTTAGGGGAGCCTATTATGAGTGCCTCGCTAATTTTGCCCGGAGAGACAGATCCTATGATGGATCCCTATGACATTCGTGACACCTTGCAGCATCAGCTGGATTTAGTCATCGATGGGGGATTTTGTGGGATGCAGCCGACCACCGTGGTGGCGTTGGATTCCGATGACATTCAAGTGGTGCGAATAGGGGCGGGTGACCCAGCGCCGTTTGCTTAAAAATGAGTTCTTTCTAGCCTATGAAGTGCTAGGGGATGTGACTATAATGCAGGCAATTTAAATGCTGTGTTGTAGCGTTAAAGAAACAGTTAATTGTTAATAACAGTGGGTTGCTGCGAAGCATTCCCCAAAGAGGTCGTAATGGACGAAAAATTACAGAAAGTTCTCGCACGTGCGGGTGTTGGGTCTCGTCGTGAGATGGAAAATCGAATTCGTGAAGGTCGTGTTAGCGTTAACGGTAACGTGGCGACCCTAGGGGATCGTGTGCGCTCTGATGACGTGATTGAACTTGACGGTGAGTTGGTTAAAGCAACGGCTGTCGAAGAGCTTGAGCGTAGAGTGATTATTTACAACAAGCCAGAAGGGGAAGTGTGTACTCGCAAAGACCCTGAAGGCCGCCCAACAGTGTTTGATAAATTGCCTAAATTACGCGGTAGCCGTTGGATTGCTGTGGGCCGTTTGGATATTAATACATCTGGATTACTCCTATTCACTACCGATGGCGAGTTAGCGAATCGCCTGATGCACCCTTCAACAGAGATTGACCGTGAATACCTGGTTCGCGTGATGGGTAATGTGACCGAGGAGCATTTGGTTAACCTGAAAAAAGGTGTGCTATTAGAAGATGGCATGGCCCAGTTTACTGACATCGTTGATGGTGGTGGTGAAGGCATTAACCGCTGGTTCTACGTGTGCCTGATGGAAGGTCGTAACCGCGAAGTGCGTCGCCTATGGGAATCCCAAGGGGTTAAGGTAAACCGCTTAAAACGTGTGCGTTTTGGGCCTGTGTTCTTGCCATCAAAAGCAAAAGTTGGTCGCTGGGTAGAAATGGAAGACGATGATGTTTCAGCATTATGTGAGCTGGTGGATCTTCCACACCGCCCAACCAGTGTTAAGAGTCAGCAAGAAGTGCATGACCGTCGCCGTCAACGTGGCTCGCGAGTGAGCGGAAGCGTTGCACGTACTAAGCGCCGAGATAAAGGGTTTGATTGGCAAAGCTCTGATAAACAAGAGTTTAAACCTAAAAAACCAGGACGTAGATCATTTAGATAAGAGGACAGCGTGTTATGAGCATGGTGCGATGGGTATTTGTTGTTATCATTGCGATGCTAATTGGCTTTTTCGTCTATGTAGAGATGAATAATGAAATGCCGCAGGATTTAGGAGTTAACGAGGGACTGTTGTTACCATGCCCTGACACGCCAAACTGTGTGTCATCTCAAGCTGATGCTGAGGATGAAGAACACTATGTTGAGCCTATTATCTACCGTGGCAACGTAAAAGATGCGCAGTTGGCGGTAGAGCAGTTTTTCTTGAGTCAGCCTGATACGCGTATTGTTGAGAGCCGCTTAGGCTACACACATATTGTGGTTGATAGCCGTTTATTTGGTTTTCGAGATGATGTGGAACTCTACTTCCCAGAAGCGGATAGCGTTATGCATGTTCGCTCTGCCTCGCGGGTTGGTTACGATGACCTAGGTGTAAACCAAGAGCGAGTTAGACAAATTCGAAATCTTCTAGTAGATTGATCTTAAAGGTTTTATAAAAAACTACCAAACGGACGAGGATGGAACATGAGCGCTAACGAACCCCAATCTATTTTGATTGTTGAAGATGACGAGCGTCTTGCCAGTTTGACCCAAGAGTATCTCCAAAAAAATGGTTTTACTGTTGCGGTTGAGCCAGATGGTCGTAATGCGATTTCACGGATTGTCAAAGAGCAGCCGTCACTTGTTATTCTAGATCTTATGTTGCCTGGGGCTGATGGTTTTACTGTTTGTCGTAGCGTACGTAACGAGTACAAAGGCCCCATTTTGATGTTGACCGCTCGCAGTGATGATGTAGACCAAATTTTAGGTCTGGAAATCGGTGCAGACGATTACGTCTCTAAACCTGCGAAGCCTCGTGTATTGCTTGCCCGTGTTCAATCTCTATTACGTCGTAGCACCCAAGACGTTGATCAAGGTGTTGTCGAAGCAGGTGTTGAGCAAACGCTTGAATTTGGTCAGCTTGTGGTGGACAACTCTCGCCGTGAAGCTTGGCGTGAAGGTGAAGAAATTGAGCTCACCAGTGCTGAGTTTGATTTGCTATGGTTGCTTGCGAGCAATGCTGGTCGCATTCTTAGCCGTGAAGAAATTTTCGGTGAGCTGCGTGGCATTGAGTACGATGGTCAAGACCGATCTGTAGACGTTCGAATTTCTCGTATTCGTTCTAAAATTGGCGATGATCCGATCCATCCCCGTCGAATCAAAACCATCCGTAGTAAGGGTTACCTGTTTGTAAAAGAGGTGTAACCTTTATGAGAAGTGATATATGGCGCCTCTATCGGCATATCCTGATCGGAGGGGCCATCATATTACTGGTGTGCTATGTGGCGATAGAGTTAATACAAAAGCGCTACGAAGCCGAACAAAGACACCGCCTTATGAGTGCCGATGTCCACCTTGCTGGACAGTTATTGGGTAGCAAAACTCTCTCTTTAGATGCTTTAAACCAACACTCTCGTTTCCAGTGGCGTGTCGTATCTCTCCCCGAATCTGCTCCAAGTGACTTGACCGTAGAGTGGCTTGATACCCCTGAAGGGGATTTAGCACAAGTCTATAGTCAGTCTCAGTTGTTATTAGAAGGCGTTCCTAAATCCGCGGACGGTTACAGTGTAGCCAGCTTGCTCCGTTACTACTTGAGCTTATCTCAACCTGTAGAACAAAAAATAGCCACTCTGAAGGAATTACCCAATCTTGAGGTGACCAAGGTTGAGGCTGATCGTTGGTTTGCCCCAACTCAGTCTGGAATTGATATCGTGGACTCATATAAAGGGGAGTTGAGTATTTTATGGTTCACAGGGGAAGGAGAGGCTTGGCGAATTCGTCTAGATCTTGATGTGGCTTTCTCGTTAAGTCTAGCTGTGGTGTTAATTGTGATCATCGCAGTGGTGGCGCTCTTAACCTTGATTTGGGCTGAGCTTAGCCGCTTGGATCAAAAACGTGTGCACTTCGAAACCGTTACTCGACAAATTGCCCGTGGCCGAAGCAATCTTCCTCAAGGGGTAGTGGATAGTTCAGGTACCTTAAAAGAGTTGGCCTATTCATTTGACTCCATGTCATCTCACATTCAGAGGCTTTTGAAAGTTCAGCGTGAAATGATCAATGCCATCTCCCATGAATTGAGAACACCTATCGCGCGCCTACGATTTGGGCTTGAAGCCTTGAAGGATGATGTCAGCGAGGACTTGGAACCTTCTGTGAGTGCCCTTGAGATCGATGTGGAAGAGTTAAATACCCTAGTTGATGAAGTGCTTACCTATGGTAAGTTGGAAGAAGGGTCCTTGGCTCTCAATTTTGAGCGAACCAGCATCAGCCAATTGTTGAAGGGGATCGTGGATCATAACCAAGCATTGCTGCAACGATTCGACGTACGTATCAGTGTCAGTGATGATGACATTGTGAATGCGGACGCCCATCATCTTCATCGAGCCTTACAGAACCTTATTCTTAATGCCTCTAAGTATGCTAACTCTGTAATCTCAATTACTTTTACTGCGGATGAAGAGCGCTGGCAGGTAGATATTGAGGATGATGGTCCAGGGATTCCTGTTGAAGATAGGGATAAGGTATTTATTCCATTCCAGCGTCTTGATAACAGCCGCACCCGTGCCTCAGGAGGATACGGGTTGGGGCTTGCGATCGTGCAGCGTATCGCTTTCTGGCACGGTGGTGCAGTACTGGTGGACGGCAGTGAGTTAGGGGGAGCTAAGTTTAGCTTGATTTGGTCCCGTAGCCAGCATCAGAACACCCTAAGCTAGCACCTTTCCCTCTGGGGATGTGTGTTAGAGTCGTTTTTAGTTGTTAGATGGCCTCTGTCCGAGACTATTTCTCCCTAGCTTGTCGTGGTCTCCGTGGGGATGATTACCACTTCGCCGTTTTTTACTTTACGATCTGAGACGAGGTGATCTGCGAAGTGTCGCACCTCGTTTACATTCCCTTTTAGAATAGAGACTTCCATGCATTGATCATGATCTAAATGGATATGCAGGGATGAAACGGTCAAATCATGATGATCGTGGTGGGCAGCTGTCACTTTATTGGAAGCTTCCCGAGCGTGATGGTCAAAGGTGTAGACCAAGGCCGCCACGCAGGGGGTATCAGGTAGGGCTTCTACTCTTTTACGGGCTAGACCTGCACGGGTCATGTCTCGGATGGCTTCAGATCGATTCCCATAACCCCGTTCTTCCATAAGCTTATCGAGCTCTGCCATCAGATCGTCATCTAACGTGACTGTAACGCGTTGCATTCCCACTCCAATTGTTCGAAATCTAGGTTAAGTAAAAGATAGTTGCTTCTATGAGCCTCAATATGCCTTGAAAAGAGTGTTGATGCAAAGCTCTAATTGCGTTTCTTTAAAGGGAAAAGTATGATGAAAATAAAAATTTAGCATACTTTAAATGGATGTTCTCCCTAGGCGGCTCATAATGAAATTCACCAGCAGTGTCATCATCGCTTTGATTGCGGTCATCAGTTCTGTTTCTTCTGCACAAAATGTCCAGTCTCCAACCACACCGAAAAGTATTGTCTTAGCCATTGGTGGTGAGCCTGAAACCGGTTTTGATCCACTGCTAGGGTGGGGAAGTTATGGTAATCCGTTGTTTCAATCGACCTTACTGAATCGTGATGCGGATCTCAAAACTCAGCCTAATCTAGCGACACAGTGGACACTCTCAGATGATAGATTAACTTGGACCATCTCATTGCGGGAGGATGTTCGCTTCTCTGATGGCTCTCAGCTGACTGCTGAAGATGTTGCTTTTACTTTCAACCATGCCAAAGCATCGGCAGGGCAATTGGATTTGCAGGTAATGAAAGAAGCAACGGCGCTAGACACAAAAACGGTAAAGATTGAACTCACTAAACCTTGGATAACCTTTGTGGATTTTTTCTTTACCTTGGGCATTGTTCCTAAAGCTTCCTATGGGCCGGAATATGGGCGTCATCCTATTGGTTCAGGACCTTTTCAAATGGTCTCTTGGCAGGAGGGGCAACAGCTAATCGTTGAACGAAATCCTTATTACTTTGGCAAAGCTCCGGCGTTTGAACAGATTACTTTTCTATTCACTGGCGAAGATGCAGGTTTGGCAGCGGCTAATGCTGGGGTAGTACAAATGGTATCAGTGCCTGCCCAGTTAGCGGATGTCGTACCGGAAGGTTTTTATCCGAAAGCCGTTCAAACGGTTGATAACCGTGGGCTTAGTATGCCATTTCCTTCCCCTGAGAGTGTTTCTGGTCGCAAGGTGGGCAATTCTGCCACTTCAGATCTTGCCATTAGAAAGGCCATGAATCTCTGGATCGACCGTGAGTTAGTGGTTTATGTAGCGTTACACGGCCATGGTACCCCAGGATATGGGCCTGCAGATGCTTTGCCTTGGTCTGGAGAGGTGCAGGTGCCCCATGATCCAGAAGCGGCTCAGAAGCTATTGGATGAGGCAGGCTGGCTCATGGGGGCTGACGGTGTGCGAATAAAAGATGGCGTTAAAGCGGCCTTTCCAATTAATTACCCCGCCAGTGATGCAACCCGTCAGGCCTTAGCGGAAACTGTGGCAGAGTTACTACGTCCTCTTGGGATCGAAGCCACTCCAGTAGGAGGGAGCTGGGACGCCATTCAACGGGTGATGCATTCTGAACCTGTGGTTTTTGGATTTGGCAGTCATTCTCCTTATCAGCTTTATGGTATCTATGCATCAGAGCTGGGCGGAGTAGGCTATTCTAACCCCAGCTACTATGAAAACTCCCAGGTAGATAAACTTTTTGCTCAAGCTCAAGCTGCGAAAACAGTTGAGGCCTCTTACGACCATTGGTCTGAGTCAGCCAAGCACTTTGGGTTTAAAGGGGATAACGCTTGGGTTTGGCTAGTGAACCTAGATCATGTTTATTTTATTGATGAATGTCTTGATTTGGGCAAAACCCAAATTGAACCCCATGGCCATGGTTGGCCTGTCACTGCGACCATCGCAGACTGGCGTTGGACTTGCCAGTAAATGTCTATATTGCGTCTTTTTACCCGGCAACTGATATTACTTGTCACTGTGGCTTTGGTGGTTTTTCTATTGATGAAATTGTCGCCGATTGATCCAGTGGATGCTTATCTTGGGGTGGCGGTTTCCAAAGTTGGGCCGGAGCAAAAAGCGCAAATTGAGGCCGCTTGGGGACTCGATCGTCCCGTGGCCGAACAATTTTTAGTCTGGGCAGGGCAGCTTGTCTCAGGGGATCTGGGATTTAGTACCACTTATAATATGTCTGTGGCGGAAGTCATGGGGGATCGCATTGGCGCGTCTTTAGCGTTGACTGGTCTGGCATGGCTGCTATCAGGCATTGTTGGCTTTATATTGGGCGTATTAGCGGCTTCTTTTGCCGGGACTTGGATCGATCGAATGATACGCCTGTGGTGTTATGTTTTGGCTGGTACACCGACTTTTTGGCTGGCGATTCTGGCGATTGTCGGGGTGTCCGTATGGCTTGGTTGGGCGCCTATTTGTTGTTCTGGCCCGATTGGTGTGCCTCCCGATCAGGTGACTTTTGGGGAGCGACTGGCGCACCTTGCCTTGCCTCTGATTGTTTTAACTACCCTTGGGGTGTCCTCTATTGCCCTGCATACTCGAGTTAAGATGATTGAAGTGCTGCAGTCAGATTATGTGCTGTTAGCGCGAGCACAGGGCGCGTCTTTATTTGATATCGTTTTACGCCACGGGTTACGAAATGCGGCACTACCTGCTTTGGCGGCGATGATGGCAGCAAGTGGTGAGATATTTGGCGGCTCTATCTTGGCTGAGCAGGTGTTTGCTTGGCCTGGGTTAGGTCGAGCCACGGTTGAGGCAGGTTTAAAGGGAGATGTACCTTTGCTGTTAGCCATCGCCTTGTTAACCACTCTTATAGTTTCGACAGCTAATTTTTGTGCCGACCGTTTACAAGGTGTCATCGATCCTCGTGCGAGGTCCCTATGAATGGTCGTCTAAGTGCTCTGTATCGCGGCGGAATGGCATTATCCTTGATACTGATTGTGTTGCTTGCGGCGGCTCTTATTGGAGAGACTGGGATTCGAGCGGATTTTTTGAGTCGTTTACAGTCACCTAGTTGGGCTCACCCTTTTGGTACCGATCAAATGGGGCGTGATCTGTTGGCCCGTTCACTACATGGTTTGGCTTTGAGTCTTTGGGTTGGGCTGCTCGCGGCAAGTCTGTCAGTATTCATTTCAACCTTGGTGGCTTTAGGGGCGGCTTTTGGTGATCGTGCGGATCGCGTGGTAACGTTTCTGATTGATGGGATGTTGTCTATGCCGCACCTGATGCTGCTTATTCTATTGTCTTTCGCTTTAGGTGGCGGCACCTCAGCGGTGATCTTGGCTGTGGCCATTAGTCACTGGCCCCGTCTTGCCCGTATTTTACGAATCGAATTGCGAGAAGTTCAAGCCACAGCCTATGTTCAAACCTCCCGTGCCTTGGGGAAGTCGCCGTGGTTTATTGCAAGGCATCACATCTTGCCGCATTTGCTGCCTCATATTTTAGTTGGGGCATTGTTGATGTTTCCCCATGCTATTTTGCATGAAGCAGGTCTAACATTTTTAGGCTTCGGGTTGGAACCTTCCCGTCCTGCTATTGGTGTCATGTTGTCGGAATCCATGAGGCACATCAGTGCTGGTCGCTGGTGGTTGGCTTTGTTTCCTGGTGTGATGCTGGTGCTATTAGTGCTGGCTTTTGAAGCTCTTGGTAGCGCCAGCCGACGTTTATTTACCCCAAGGGAGGCCCAATGCTAACCCTGTCCAATTTATCCCTGAGTTTTCATCGTTATGGGGGACTTATCCGCCGTGAGCAAGTTGAACGTCTCTCTGCTCTAAGCTTCACTGTTGCTCCAGGGGAGCTTGTGGCTGTGGTAGGTACTTCTGGTGCTGGGAAAAGTTTGTTGGCTCATGCCATTCTGGGTTTGCTTCCGCCTAATGCCAATTTGAAAGGGGAAATGATGTTTAAGGGAGCATCCCTTATGAATGACTACCCAAAAGGGCTGAGAGGTAAGCAGATTGCTTTGATGCCCCAAGACATAGGTCACCTTGATCCTCTGGCGAAAGTAGGTGCTCAGATTCGTTGGTCAGGGCGTCGCGCAGGCAATGATAAAGTCGACCCTGTCGCTCAGTTGCTCGATGTTGGGCTATCCCCAGAGGTTGCTGATCGCTTTCCAAGTGAGCTTTCTGGAGGCATGGCGCGACGTGTTCTAATGGCCCTATCACTGGTAGGTTCACCTAACCTATTGGTTGCTGATGAACCTACGGTGGGGCTTGATCCTGACAATCGTGACCGAATTTTAAAACGGCTCCGTGATCAGGCCTCTGGAGAGCGGTCAGTGCTGCTTATCACCCATGATCTCAGCGCAGTATTACCATTGGTTGATCGGGTTGTGATTTTGGATCAGGGACGTTTGTTAGGCATAGAGCGAGCGGATGATTTCAGTGGATCGGGTATAGATTTGCAGTCTGAACATGCTCGAGCCTTGTGGCAGGCGCTGCCACAAAATGAGTTTTATTCTTATGCTTGAAGCGGTGAATTTATCGGCGGGTTTTGATCATCCATTGTTTGAAAATGTGTCCTTGCGCTTACAGTCTGGTGAGTTTGTTGGGGTGTATGGGCCATCGGGCGCAGGGAAGACCACCTTTGGACGAACCCTTGCAGGGTTACATAAACCCGCCACAGGTGTCGTAAATGTGGACGGTAGAACTGTTCCGAGTAAAGGGTTTCATCCAGTTCAATATCTTCATCAAAACCCTCAATTGGCAATGAATCCCCGTTGGCGTGTGGAACAAATTGTATCGGAGGCCATGGTGCCATCCAGGGAGCTAGCCGACTGCATTGGTGTGGCGTCGGACTGGCTAAAACGATATCCCCATGAGCTTT
The DNA here is from genome assembly GCF_042679525.1 of Rhodanobacter aciditrophus. Lineage (GTDB taxonomy): Bacteria > Pseudomonadota > Gammaproteobacteria > Pseudomonadales > Marinomonadaceae > Marinomonas > Marinomonas aciditrophus. Next base: position 85,319 of record NZ_JBHTMN010000014.1, on the reverse strand, counting down.
CTGGAGGGCAATTACAGAGGGTTTCTGTTTTGCGTGCTTTGTCAGGCAAACCTAGATTTCTGATAGCAGATGAAATCTCCGCTTCTCTGGATCCCATTTCGCAGGCGCAGCTTTGGCAAACATTAAAACGTATTGCAGAGCAAGAGAGTATCGGTGTGCTTGTCATTAGTCATGACAAAGCTTTGCTCACTAGAGTTTGCTCGTCCATTATCCAGATCGGCTAAAAGTGACCGATAAGTAAGCTTGATTAAAGGTCTGGGGATAGAATGCCCCGTAGGTTTTTAAAGCAGGTTTTCGAGGCGGTGCTGATTAAGTCGTCCATGTAAGCATTGTCTCTTTGATCCTTGCGGATCGCCAAATACAGCTTACACCATACCCCTTCTTCCCCTAGGGACTTGGTAATCACATATTGGCGGTTGGTGTATTCCGTCAGAGCCCAATTTGGCAAGCAGCAGACCCCACGACCACTCGCAACCAATTGCATCATCATGAGCGTCAGCTCGCTATGGCGAATCTTGGCTGGAGAAACGCCGACAGGCGTTAAAAAGTGTTTAAAAATATCTAGACGCTCCGACTCCACAGGGTAGGTAATAAGCGTTTCGTTTTTGAAGTCGTCCGGTACTAAAAACTCTTTCTTTGCCAAGGGATGGTGTCTCGATAAGGCGACTTGAGATTCATATTGAAACAATGGAATGTATTCAATATTAGGTAAGTCTTGAGGGTCAGAGGTGACCACTAGGTCTAAGTCGCCACGCGCTAGAGCAGGTAAAGGCATAAAGCTGAATGCGGTAGAGAGATCTAGCTCTACGTCTGGCCAGTGTTCACGGAAATGATCAATGGTGGGCATTAGCCATTCATAACAGCTGTGGCACTCGATGGCGATGTGTAAGCGTCCACTTTCACCTTCTGCAAAGCGTTGGATGTCGCGCTGGGCAGAGCGAAAAGACAGTAAAACGTCGTCCGCTAATTGTAACAGTCGCAATCCAGCACTGGTAAAGCGTACTGGTTTAGTTTTGCGAATAAAGAGAGGACATCCAAGTTTTTCTTCTAGGTCTTTAAGTTGGTGAGATAGGGCTGATTGAGTTAGGTGTACTCGCTCTGCAGCTTCCACGAGACTGCCAGTCTCGCGCAGGGCGGTGAGTGTTTTTAAGTGCCTAACTTCAATGATGCTCATGGGAATCTCTGTTTTGTGAACGATTTTCATTTCTATGGGTGCAAAAAAGGCCCGTGTAGTTGCTTCCTACAACGAGCCTTACGAGATTGTCTTAGTTACAGATCAAAAATTCAAGTAATGCTTTTTGAGCGTGTAGACGATTCTCTGCTTCATCCCATACCACAGAGTCTGGGTGGTCAATGACTTCACTGGTGACTTCCTCGCCTCGGTGGGCAGGCAAGCAGTGCATAAATAAAGCATCTGGCTTCGCTAGGTCCATGATGGCTTGGTTGACTTGGAAGCCTGCAAAATCTTTGAGGCGTAGGTCCTGTTCATCTTCCTGTCCCATGGAAGCGAACACGTCGGTGACCACTAGGTCAGCATCTTTTGCTGCCTCTTGGGCGCTGTTTACCACGGTAACGTAGTCTGCATTCTCTGCGAGGATTTCAGGTGTGGGCTCGTAACCTTTCGGGCAAGCGACCACAAGTTTGAAGTTTAATAGTGCCGCCGCATTAATATAGGACTGACACATGTTGTTGCCATCACCAACCCAAACGACTTTTTTGCCCTCAATAGAGCCGCGATGTTCTAAGTAAGTTTGCATGTCAGCTAGCAGCTGGCATGGGTGGAAGTCGTCGGTCAGCGCATTGATAACAGGGACTGAGGAGTTTGCCGCAAAGGTTTCAACCATTCCGTGGTCAAAAGTACGGATCATGACCGCATCGACCATGCTGGAAATGACACGTGCGCTGTCCTCAACGGGTTCCCCTCGGCCTAGTTGAGTGTCTCGTGGGGAAAGGAATAACGCGTGTCCGCCAAATTGAGCCATACCAGCTTCAAAGGAAACACGTGTTCGGGTAGATGATTTTTCGAAAATCATCGCAAGAACTTTGTTTTTTAAAGGTTGGTATTCAGTACCTTCACGATGCATGCGTTTCAGCTCAATTGCACGTGAAAGCAGTTGCTTTAGCTCGTCAGACGAAAGGTCTTTCAGAGTCAAAAAATGTCTCGGCGACACGGTATGCTCCTGTCAAAAGTTAACCAATGATTAGGGAATCGGCCAATTTAATACACTGCCGCCATTGAGTAAAGGGGGATTTGTCAAAGGATTTGCAATATATGGGGTTGTAAAAAATACGTTAACCCCCATACTTTCTCGCATACATACACACAATTTCATGGCTTAAATTTAGCTGTGACAGGATGAGAGGTTTACGATCGTGAGTAACACAATTGAAACGATTAAAGAGCAAATTACAGGCAACCCGATTTTACTTTACATGAAGGGCAACCCACGTATGCCTCAGTGTGGTTTTTCTGCTCAAGCGGTGCAGGCATTGATGTCATGTGGCGAGCGTTTTGCTTTTGTTAACATTTTGGAAAATCCTGATATCCGTGCGGAACTACCAAAATACGCTAATTGGCCAACTTTCCCACAATTGTGGGTCAACGGCGAGTTAGTGGGCGGTTGTGACATCATTGTAGAAATGGCTGCAAACGGTGAGTTACAAAGTTTGATCAAGGACGCGGCGCCTTCCGAGGAATAAGCTGGTCTGAGGACGAGAGTATGGAGCCAAAGTTTTTTGGCTTTGTTTTATTACAGGTATAGTTAAGAGGAACTTAGATTATGTCTATTTTAGTTGGTAAAAAAGCACCTGATTTTACTGCTCCAGCAGTATTGGCTGACGGTCAAATCGTTGATTCTTTCAACCTTGCAGAAACCATCAAGGGCAAGTACGCAATCGTGTTCTTTTACCCATTGGACTTCACGTTTGTATGTCCTTCTGAAATCATCGCTATGTCTCACCGTATGGAAAAATTCCGTGAGATGGGTGTAGAAGTGATTGGCGTTTCCATCGATTCACACTTTACTCATAATGCTTGGCGTAACACGCCTGTTGAAGAAGGCGGTATCGGTGCGGTGGAGTACACTCTAGCAGGTGATATGGACCACGCGATTGCGCAAGCATACGGTATTGAATCTGAAGGCGGCGATTCTTACTACCCAGCAGGCGTTGCTATGCGTGCATCTTTCGTAATTGACCAAAAAGGTTTCGTACGTTCTCAGATCGTAAACGATGAGCCGATTGGCCGTAACATGGATGAGCTAGTTCGTATCGTTGATGCGCTTCAATTCTTCGAAGAGCACGGTCAAGTTTGTCCAGCTGGCTGGAACAAAGGTGATAAAGGTATGGTGAACACACCTGACGGTGTTGCATCTTACCTAGGCGAAAACGGCGGCAAGCTGTAATTCGTTAGATTTAAGAAAAACGCGCCAATTGGCGCGTTTTTTTATGCTTCATAAAGTTCCAGTGGAAGTCCATCTGGATCGGCAAAAAAGGTGAAGCGTTTGCCGGTGAGCTCGTCCATCCGAATAGCTTCTACTTCAATGCCGCGACTGATTAGAGAGTTCACAGACTCCTCAAGGTTAGCGACTGAAAACGCTAAATGCCTCAGCCCCTGAGCTTCAGGGTAAGAGGGGCGAATGGGGGCAGACGGAAATGAAAACAATTCTATTTGAGTCGAAGAGTCTACTTTTAAATCCAACTTGTAGGAGTTTCGCTCCGAACGATAGGTTTCACACAGAATGGTCAGCCCTAAGATATCTGTGTAAAAAGCTTTCGAGCGTTCATAATCTGAGCAAATGATGGCCACATGGTGGATGCCTTGAATATTTAGAGTCATGATGATTCCTTAAAGGCGTGCACCTTGAGATTTCAGTTCGTTGGCTAGTTCAATGACTTGCTTACGGAACCAAATATGGCTGGCATCATGGTGTAACAATGGGCTCCAAATCATCTTTAGTTCAATCGGTGGAATAGTGAACGGAGGCTCTAATATTACGAAATCGGGATTGTTACGATTAATCAGTGCTACTTTGCGTGGCAGTGTCGCGATGAGATCTTGCTCTAAGGCTAGGTGCATAGCCGTGTGATAACTACGGGTAAACACACGAATACTGCGTTTTCGACCTTGTTGTTGAAGTGCCTCGTCTACCCAACCTAGTTTTTGGACGTCCGTTGGGTCCATGCCTACGCCCACACCAAATCCAGTTTTACTGACCCAAATGTGTTGTGCTTCAAGATAGGTTTCTAAGGTAAAGTTTTGGGCTATGGGGTTGTCGGCAGACATCATGCAGACAAATGTGTCATGCCAGACGCTTTTTTCATGGAACGATTGGGGAAGCTCCTCGAAGCGGTTGATGGCCATATCAATTTTACCAGCCTCAACATCGTGGAAGGTAACATCGCTTGGGGTCATGATATCAATGGTGATGCCGGGAGCATTTTCTCGTAGCCGATTCAGCAGGCGCGGGATTACTGTAGATGCTGCATAGTCACTGGCCATGATACGAAAAACTCTGGTGGAGGTTTTTTCGTTGAAGTCGGCTTCAGGCTGAAGGGCTTCTTCCAGTTCTAGGAGGACTTTGCGCACAATCGGTTGAAGTCTTAGGGCTTTTTCTGTTGGTTTCATACCTTCACTGGTACGCACCAGTAAGGGATCCCCAAGCAAATCCCGAAGTCGCTTCAAGCCATTACTCATGGCCGGTTGAGTGATGTTTAATTTATTGGCGGAACGGGTCACGTTACATTCACGTAACAGGACATCTAAATAAATTAAAAGGTTAAGATCGATTTTATTTATATTCATCGGCTTTATGTTGGCTTGATTTTGAATAATGCTGATGGATTAAGTGTATGCGCCTAGCGACAAAGTACAACCGCTTATATGACTAATATGCAGGTTTTTTTAGCGCTCTAATTGAGTAATTCAACTAGTTTGGCATAATGGCGCAGAATTTTTTGGAGGATCTTCTAACGTGAAAGGCTCTTGTTTATGTAAAGCTGTGGAGTTTGAAATAGCATCCCCCTTTATCAGCGCAAGTGTTTGTCATTGTGAGCAATGCCGAAAAAGTCATGGAGGAAGAGGGGCTGCCTATGGCACCTGCATGAAAGAGGATGTGGTATGGCTAACAGGCAAAAAACGCATTCGTCGCTATGCATCCTCGGAGCGGGTACGTCGAGGTTTTTGTAAGGATTGTGGTTGCGCGATTTATTACTACAACAAAGATTTCCCTAACCATATTGATATTGCTCTCGGGGTTATGGACAGCGATCCAAATATCGAGCCAGAAAAGCATATTTATGTGGCGGAAAAATCCTGTTGGTATCATTTAAATGATGACTTACCCCAGTTTGAAAAAGACGGCTAACCACCTTTTAGGTGGATAGCGCCAACTCTCTTTTGTATTGAGGGGGTGTGTTTTGCATTTGTTTAAGGTTATCAAGAGTGGTCTGAGCAATGTGTTCTAAGGCTGTATCTGTAAAGTAGCCTTGGTGCCCAGTCACAATGACATTTGGAAAGGTTAAAAGTAGTTGGAACACACTGTCGTGGATAATGTGATCGGACATATCTTCAAAGAAAATAGCCCCTTCCTGTTCGTATACATCCAATCCTAAATAGCCAATTTTACCTTGATAGAGACCGTCGATGGCCTGTTGAGCGTTCACCAATGCGCCGCGACTGGTGTTGATGATCATGACGCCTTCTTTCATTTGAGCGATAGACTGGTCGTTAATTAAATGGTGAGTGGATGCATTGAGAGGGCAGTGTAAGCTAATAATGTCACTCTCTTTATATAGGGTGGCAAGGTCTACATATTCAGCGCCCAGTGTTTGAAGGTCGGGGTTTTCAGAAATGTCATAGCATAAAATGTTGCAGCCGAAGCCATTCATTATTCTACAAAATGCTGCGCCAATGCGCCCCGTGCCGATGCAACCGACAGTTTTGCCTTCTAAGTTAAACCCCATTAGCCCTTCGAGGGCGAAGTTTCCCTCTTTAACCCTGTGGTAAGCGCGATGGGTTTTGCGGTTGAGGGCCATAATTAAAGCAACGGCATGTTCGGCTACAGAGGTCGGACTATAGTCGGGCACATGAAATACGGGAATGTTATGGGCTTTGGCGCAGTATAAATCCACATTATTATACCCTGCACAACGCATCGCTATGGCACGAATATTATAAGCAGCTAGCTGATTGATGACCTCTCGACAAAGGTCATCATTTACAAAGCAAGAGACACCGTCAAAGCCTTCTGCTAGAGAGACTGTTTCCATGCTGAGCCTACTTTCGAAGTATACCAACTCCAGGTCAGAAGACGTTTCCACAGCTTTATTTAAGGTGCGCTTGTCATAGGGCTTGCATGAAAAAACTGCGATTTTCATAGGGCTCTCCTTTAATCTATATGGTCATGCTGTGGTTTGAATAGTGATTAGAATAGCTTAATCAAACCAAGGTATTGATCCAGAGCAAGAAGGTGGGATAAGCCTCTGAAAAAGCTTATTAATAAAGTTACAAAAAAGTGTGAGTTTAAGTTGACCCCATACTGAGAACAGCCTTACAATCAAATTGTTTAATTAATTGGCGCTATTTATGTACAGTGTCGCTTGCGGCCAGAATACGGTTTGTCCTGTTTTGTCATAAGTAATACCGAGTTTTTTAAGCACTGCCCGATTGTAGCAATACAATCACAAATAACTTATTTCAAACAGGAATATCATTATGTCAGACGTAGTAACTGGTACAGTTAAATTTTTCAACGAAACTAAAGGTTTTGGCTTCATCACTCAAGAGCAAGGCCCAGACGTATTCGTTCACTTCTCTGCAATCGACGTTGCTGGCTTCAAAACTCTTGCTGAAGGCCAAAAAGTTGAATTCCAAGTAGCTCAAGGCAAAAAAGGCCCTGAAGCTCAAAACGTTAAACCTCTATAATTTAGAGTTTACGTTTAAAAAGAAGGCAGCCTAGGCTGCCTTTTTTATTGCCTATAATCTTCCTAGTCACTGATTAAGGCTGCGATGCAGCCGCACAGAGTCATCACAAATAGAAACCACTTCAGATGTTTTGGGTTTGCGTTGATAGCAAACCTTACTGCCACCATAGATCCCGCCATAGTACCGCAGGCTAAGATGAGTCCAGGTATCCAGAGTACTTGTCCATTCCAAATGAAGACAATGAGCGCGATACTGGTAAATCCTACCGCACACACCATTTTCAAAGCATTGGTTCTAACTAGGTCGTATCTCAGGGTTCCAGCAAGGGCTGCAATCAAGAGAAAACCGACCCCTGCTTGTACAAAGCCTCCGTATATTCCAGCGATAAAAAGTGCAATCCAAGCCCTGGGGCGTTCTTTGACCTTATAGGGGACGGTTCCAGGTGGTGGTGAGATGACGCTGGGCTTAATTAGCATTAGTAGTGTCATAGAGAGCATTGCGGTTAGAAGTAGAGGCTTCAAAATGTATTCCGGAGCATAGGACGCTAGTGCCCCGCCAATAATGCCACCCGTAACGGTAGGGATCATCACAGGAATAAAATCTGATGTGTCCACGCGGCCGGCTTTATGAAATCCCCTGACCCCAACCAGCCCTTGTAATAGAACGCCCACACGATTGGTGGCATTGGCAACATCCGCTGGTAGTCCCATTACCATGAGCGCGGGGAGGGTTAGATTAGAGCCGCCTCCGGCGAGGGTATTGATGATGCCTGCAAGGAATCCTGTTCCCACTAATAGCAGTATGGAAAGTGTGCTGTAGTCCAAAATGCTCTCCTTATTTTTTGCAAGCAAGGCTAACAGAGTTTGCATTTTTTTGCTGGTCGTAAATTTAAAGGTACGTGACAGTGTCATTTTTTTCGGGGTTTGAGTGCCGATATTGCATTTTTTTGTTCTTTATTGCGCAAAGATATTATTTAAGGGTATTGGGTGGCCGTTTTTGAGTGATATCTGTGCATAAAATGGGGTTAAAATTCTACTTTCATGCATAAAACAGATGTTAAATTTTTAATGATTCTCTGGGGTTTTATTGTAAGTGTCTGATTTTTAAAAGATATTAATTTTATGGAGGCTGTTTCGGATATGTCTTCTTTAATGAAATTGGATTAATAGTGCATTTATATAGGATGCAAAATGCAAGTTAATGCCACTCTATTGATTAAATATGAATGAATATTACAGTGTCTGTAAGTTGCTTGCATGTATCGAGCGATTTCTATAAGAAATGAACTAACTGAAAGGAAACCAATTTATGAAAAAGACTCTTGTAGCTCTAGCAGTTTCAAGTGTGGCGGCTTCTTCCATGACGGCTTTTGCTGCGGACGATACGACGAAGTTTGACACGTACGGTAATATCCAGCTTGTTTACGCAAACTCTGATGATGATGGTTCTGAGCTTACTGATAATGGTTCTACATTTGGTTTCCAAGGTAGCACTGCCATTTCTCAAGACTTAACAGGTTTCTTCAAGTACGAGCTTGAAGCGGACGCTGATGATAAAGATGGCGACGTTGATCTAGGTCTTGACCAAGCCTTCGTTGGTTTGAAAGGCGGCTTTGGTAAGGTGCAGGTTGGTTCGTTTGACAGTGTGTACAACAATGCAATCCAAGATGGTCTAGACCAGTTTGAGTACATTGGTATCTCTGGTAACAGCCTAACCGACGAAGGCGATACCATTGCATACTTCTCTCCTTCTTTTAACGGTTTTGAAGTTCATGCATCTGCTCAAGTAAAAGGCAGTGCAGACGACAGTGTTGACGATACAGATGCAACAAGCTCTGACAATGGTACCGCGGCGACTCTTGTACTTAAGTACTCTGTTGACGCCCTAACCTTGGCAGCTGGTTACGATGATCGCAATACGACTCGTGGCAACGTAGAGCCTACTTACGGTCTGTCAGCTTCTTTGCAAGTATCTCCAGCGCTATCTATCGGTGCTAAGTTCGAAGATACCAAAGACGAAGCAACTCGTTTTGGTCTAAGCACTCGTTATGCATACGGCATGGGTGATCTATACGCTTCTTACCAAATGGTGGAATCTGATGTAGCTGGTGAAGACGACTACGATGACTACGGTATCGGCGCGACTTACAACCTAGCATCTAACATGTATGTGTATGCAGAATACGCGCAGCAAGATGCTGATGAAGACCAAGTTGTTGCGACTGGTGCAACTTACTTGTTCTAAGAATTTAGTGATTGCTTGAGTGCATTTACTCTAAGGCTCCTATCCGGAGCCTTACGTTAAATGAGGTCATTCAAGGTTCCATGCGGCATTTCTGTTCGGAGATAGACTAATTGGGACATTTATAGGCACTGGGGTTTTCCCCAGTGCCTTTTTTTATGTCAAGAAATAGTCATTGATTATAGGAAAGGTCAGCATATAGACTTTGGAGATCATAAATTAACCAAAGTAGTTGACCATGTTGAATATGGATTTCTCAGATTCAGTGATGATTGACCTGCAATTAGAGTCTTGGCAACCCAGCCCTATGGTAGGTGTTGAGCGAAAGCCTTTGGCTCGTGAAGGGGCTGAACGTGGCCATGCGACCAGTATTGTTCGGTATGCTCCCGGCTCGGTGTTTCGTCCTCATCCGCACCCATTAGGTGAAGAAATATTGGTCCTTGATGGGGTGTTTTCTGATGAAAATGGTCATTATCCTGCCGGCACCTATTTTCGAAATCCTCCTGGGTCCAGCCATGCTCCGTTCAGTGAAAATGGGTGTGTGTTGTTTGTAAAACTCCATCAGTTTTTGCCGACTGACCAAGAGCATGTTTTGGTGGAATCCAGCTCAGCTCCTTTAGTTCTTGACGAGCCTATTTGGTTGCATCGGTTTGAAAATGAGCAAGTGTGTCTCATACACATTAATGGTCAATCTCTTGATAAAATGGCTGCTAGGGTAAAAGGCGCCGCTGAAATCTTGATTCTTGAAGGGAATGTTGAGTATTTAGGTAAGCCTCTGCCTGCTTTAAGTTGGTTACGGACCCCTGTGGTAGACTGGGAGCAATTCAAAGTGGAATCAAGTGTGACCTTGTGGCTAAAAACAGGTCATTTCTAAGCGAGTTTTTTGGAGGTTGTATGTCGTTGGATTATGTTGTTTCCCCAGAGCCTGAAGTGGTGTTGCCTGTTGTTGGTACTGATCAGTATTTTCCGGTGCGAAGAATCTACTGTGTCGGTCGAAATTATGCCGCGCATGCTCGAGAAATGGGGGATGATCCGACTCGTGATCTGCCATTCTTCTTTTGTAAGGATCGTACCTGTGTCTTACCGGTCGCCTTTGATAAAGCGTCGGAATTGCCTTACCCAACTTCTACTGAGCAGTTTGAATATGAAGTCGAATTAGTGGTCGCCCTGAAATCTGGCGGCTCTAATTTAACCTTAGAGCAGGCCAAAGCTGCTGTATTTGGTTACAGTGTTGGTTTGGATATGACTCGTCGTGATCTTCAGGGGGCGGCTAAGAAAAAAGGTCGTCCATGGGAGTCTGGTAAGGCGTTTAGTAACAGTGCGCCCTTGTCGCCAATTGTCCCTAGATATGATGCTCCTTTGATGGCTGAGGCAGAGGTACTGCTTAAGGTAAATGGTGAGACCATGCAGCAGAGTAACCTCACCCATCTGACATGGGATATTGCCGAGGTGATTGTGAAGCTTTCAGAGCAGTTCGAGTTGCGCCCAGGGGATTTGATTATGACAGGAACCCCTGAGAATGTAGGCCCAGTTCGACGAGGTGACAAGATGGATGCAGTTGTTGAGGGGGTTGGCTCAATTTCACTGACTGTGGTTTAGGAGCTTCTCATTAAAACTTAGAAACGCTTGGTAAATCCTCTCTCCTGCGTCTTGTTCTCCAAAGACTTTTAATAGATGCGCAGCGGTTTCCGCTGTGCATAAGCCACCCTCAACTTGGTTTTTGCGCCGCTTAAAGATCGAGTTCTCTCCGTTAATTTCATATTTTTGGAATGTATGTAAATAGGGGCTTCGGTTGTACATTTTACGAGCCTGCTGCCAGGTGCCATCTAAAATAATGAGGTTCTCTATCTGCCCTTGTGGGCAAGTGAGGTCTTGTTCAACCGTCTGTTCTTGATCTGATTTGGGGTAGATGAGGTAGGTGTTGTGAAGGGGTAAATTTACGAGCTCGATCGCTGGTTGTGTTCGCTCCCAGATCAGGCGCGTGCAATGTTTAGCGTAGGTCTCTAAGACGACTGCCCCAGTGCCATTTGCCTTCTTTAATTCTTCGGAATGTGTCAGTAACCAGATATGCATGGGAATGGATTAAATAATGGGGTGAGGTGCTGATCATAACAAAGAGAGGGAGGCAAAGCCCTCTCTTTGTCTTAGTGAAAAGCTACTCTTTACCCATTGAGCCAATCTTATGGATTGATAAATCAGCGCCGTTAAATTCGTCTTCTTCGCTTAAGCGAAGTCCAGAGACGGCCTTCACGATGCCGTATACGATTGCGCCGCCAACTAGGGCAATGGCAATTCCCATCAAGGTGCCGATAATTTGTGTGGTCAGGCTAACGCCACCTAAGCCTCCAAGGGCGGTGGAGCCAAAAATACCGGCGGCAATTCCACCCCAAGCACCACAGACACCGTGTAGGGGCCATACGCCTAATACATCATCAATGTTGTGTAGTTTCTGTTGCATCCATGTGAATAGTAGGGTGAATAAAGCACCAGCTACAGCTCCTGTTGCAAGGGCGCCAATAGGATGCATCAGGTCTGAGCCAGCACAGATGGCCACAAGTCCAGCGAGTGGGCCGTTATGAATAAAGCCTGGGTCATTTTTACCAATGATCATGGCTGTGATAACGCCGCCTACCATGGCCATTAGAGAGTTAACGGCTACTAAGCCGCTGATGCTATCCAAGGTCTGTGCCGACATGACGTTGAATCCAAACCAGCCAATGCAGAGAATCCAAGCACCTAGGGCAAGAAAGGGAATATTGGATGGGGCGAATGCAACCAGTTTGCCATTTCGGAAACGACCATTGCGGGTGCCCAGAAGTGCTATCGCGGCTAAAGCAACCCAACCCCCTAGGCCATGAACAACGACTGAGCCTGCGAAGTCATGGAAAGGTGCGCCAAACGATGCTTCAAGCCAGTCTTGGATGCCATAGTTGCCATTCCAGATGATTCCTTCAAAAAATGGGTAAACTACCCCCACGATTAGGGCGGCTGAAATAAGCATTGGGTAGAACTTTGCTCGCTCCGCAACACCGCCGGAAATGATAGCGGGGATCGCTGCAGCGAAGGTCATTAAAAAGAAGAACTTCACTAAGGCATAGCCACTGTTTTGTGACAGTGTTTCGGCGCTTTCAAAAAAGTTTACACCATAGGCGATTTGATAGCCGACGAAAAAGTACACCAAGGCAGAGATGGCGAAGTCGGTCATGATTTTAACCAGAGCATTGACCTGGTTTTTGTTGCGAACGGTGCCGACTTCTAAAAATGCGAAGCCTGCATGCATGGCAAAAACCATGATGGCGCCGAGTAAAATAAAAAGAGTGTTTGAGCTGGCGATAAGTGTTTCAACCGCGCTGTTAATTTGATCCACGAGGGCTCCTAGTTGGTTTTGCACCAATTTGGTATGGGTTGTTGTTTTTGTGCCTCAAATAGAGGCCTTGGTCCCGGTATTTTTGTGTATTCCCTTTTTTCGGTGCATTTTCAAGCAAAAACCTTGCCAAAATGGTGCGATTGATGTTCTGGTGTTTTTAATTGGTGCGGTAATGGATGATGACTGTAAAAGTGTTGTCATCTTATGAGGTTAAACTATTGAGCTATGTTGGCTAATAGATTCAAAAGTGCTATATGGTGCATATTTTGTGTAAGTAGGATCTTTCTATTTTTTTTTAGTCGTCATATTATCGGTTAGGTTACTGTTCAAAATTAAATCAGAGATTGGTTTTGTGTGGTGGCAAGGAACAATGCTTCGGGATCACGAAGTAGGAAGCTTAAACACTGCTTTATAACGCAGTATAAAAAAAAGAGGTTTATATGTCAGATCAATTGGTATCCGGTATCGTTAAGTGGTTTAACGACGAGAAGGGATTTGGATTCATTGAGCGTGATGGTGGTTCGGATGTGTTTGTTCATTTCCGCGCTATTAATGGTACGGGCCGTCGTACCCTGCTTGAAGGACAAAAAGTTACTTTTGAAGTAACTCAAGGGCAAAAAGGCCCTCAAGCTGAGAATGTCACGATTGTTTGATCTGGCATGAAATTAAAAAAGCCAAGCATTTTGCTTGGCTTTTTTATATCTGCTAGTTAATGAGCCCTAGGCTGACCCAGTATAGGGTGTCAGGATCTGCTTCCTTTGGAAGCTCGAAGGGAATGAACTTCCCGTCTTGATCAAGGTATTGGCTGTCAGGGAAGTTGGTCTTCAGTACAGCAAGGTTCGTTTGCGCGTTGTCGTACAGCTCTAGGTCCATGTAAGCTTGGATCGTCACTGCAATAGCTTCTTCTACAGATGGGGTAGAAGGGTAATGCTGAACGACTTCTTGACCTCTTCGAAGAGCGGACAGCGGCGCTTTGCGTGCAAAGTAGTAGTGGGCGATATTGAGTTCATGCTCCGCCACCATATTACGTAGGTGAATCATGCGTGCCTTGGCATCTGGGGCAAACTCGCTGCTAGGGAAGCGAGCTAAAAAGTCTGCGAACTCATTGAATGCCTTGTTAAACTCACTGGCATCACGCTCTGCTGGATTTTGATTTAAATAACGACCAGAGAAGGTTTCTGCTCCGCGATAGGTAGAAAGCGCACGCATGTAGTAGGCGTAATCTAGAGCATTGTTATCAGGGTAATTTTTAATAAAGCGATCCGCCGCTGCGTGAGCGGCAATATAATCACCTGCCTCGTGTTGTGCGTAGATTAGATCAAGTCGCGCGCGAATCACATAATCCCCAAATGGGTAGCGCGTTTCCAGGTTTTTGAAATGTTCCACCGCAGTAGAGGGTAAGCTGTTGTCCAGTGCCTCCTGGCCTTTATCAAAGTATTCCTGCTCGGGAAGGTCAGGTTCTATGGTTGGTCCACTGGAGCAAGCCGTCAGAACGGAGTAAATGGCAGCAATTGTCAGAAAACGTGACAATGTCTTAATGAATCCCATGTATAATACAACCCTAGTAAAAGCAGCATAATAGTTTGTATAACGATTATGCAATTGACGTATTTCGCGTCCTCATGACGCAGCATAGAGCAAAGAAAGTTTATTGTATGGCAGAGCGCATAGTAAAAGAAGCCCAAGTTACACTGGAATTTTCCGGACAGCGATTTGATCAAATTGCTACCGAAATGTTTTCAGATTACTCACGTTCTCGGATCCAAGGTTGGATCAAAGATGGCGTGCTTTTGGTCGATGGCAAGAAAACTAAGCCTAAAGAAAAGCTCTTCGGCGGGGAGATGATTACCCTAGATGTGGCCTTAGAGGAGCAAGAGGTTCACGATGCCCAAGACATCCCCCTAGATATCGTTTACGAAGACGAAGATATCATGATCATCAATAAGCCAGCTGGCTTGGTGGTTCACCCAGCGGCGGGGCACAATGATGGGACTTTATTAAATGCGATTCTACATCATGCTCCTGAGACGGCGACGGTTCCTCGAGCAGGGATTGTGCACCGTCTTGATAAGGAGACAACAGGTCTCATGGTGGTGGCGAAAACTTTGATCGCTCAAACGGATCTCGTAACCCAATTACAAGACCGTAGTATGGGGCGGGAATACGAAGCTATTTCCATTGGTGCAATGACGGGGGGCGGTGTGGTGGACGAACCAATCGGACGTCACCCTCATAATCGCCAAAAGCAAGCAGTAGAACCAGTGAATGGTAAAGAGGCCATTACCCATTATCGTTTGGTTAAACGCTATAACAACCATACCCATATTCGCCTAAAGTTGGAAACGGGTCGAACCCATCAGATTCGTGTGCATATGTCCTATATTGGTTATCCCTTGGTGGGTGATCCTCAATATGCAGGGCGATTGAAAATGCCAAAAGGCTGTTCTCCTGATCTACAGGAGGCTCTACGAGGCTTCCGACGCCAAGCTTTACACGCTAAGAAACTGGAGTTGTCTCATCCGGTGACAGGTGAATGGATGGAATGGGAAGTTGATCTTCCTGAGGATATGAAAGCCCTGTTGGAGATGTTAGAAGAAGATCTTCACAACGGCGGTAAAACCCATTACATGTAACGTAAGACATATAAATCAAAGGCAGCATTAAGCTGCCTTTTTGTTAGGTGGTAGATATGGAATCAATTATTTCCTTGGACTGGCAAGTGCCGAAAAACGTAAAGGCCTATGTGACGACCCGTGAAGGTGGTGTCAGCTCTGGTGTCTATGAAGGCTTTAACCTTGGTGCCCATGTGCAGGATTTACCGGAGGCGGTGTCTCAAAATCGTCACTTGTTAAAAGATTGGTTAGGTTATGAGGGAGAGATTCAGTGGCTTAATCAAGTGCACAGTGCGGATGTGGTGAGCTTGCCTAACCCCTCTAGTGTGACCGCTGATGCGGCCTATACCAATCAGGCGAATACTGTCTGTGCCGTGCTGACTGCTGACTGTTTACCAGTAGTTTTTACGAGCCTTGCGGGAGACGAAGTGGCAGTCGCCCATGCGGGTTGGCGTGGGCTGTGTGATGGGGTGCTTGAGGCGACTTTGGCAAAGTTTCGTGATCCTGCTGATGTGGTTGCCTGTTTAGGGCCGGCCATAGGTCCTGAAGCGTTTGAGGTTGGCAGTGAAGTGAGGGCGGCGTTTATAGAGAAAGATCCTAATGCCGAAGAAGCATTTAGACCCGCTGGGCACCCGGATAAATGGCTAGGTAATTTGTATCTTTTGGCCCGCCAGCGATTGGCAGCAGCGGGTTGTCATAGGGTGAGTGGCGGAGATTATTGTACCCACACAGATCAAGCGCGCTTTTTCTCTTATCGGAGAGAGGGTGTGACAGGGCGCATGGCGACCTTGATTTGGTTTGAATAATGATGGGTGTCAAAAAAATGACACTCTTCCGTTGAAAAGTGAAATCTAGCACCTATAAAGCGATTAGAGGCTTATTTAATAATCGATTTATCGGAGGTCATGTATGCGTATTGATCGGTTAACCAGTAAATTACAACTTGCTCTTTCGGATGCGCAGTCGGTAGCGCTGGGGCAAGATCATACCTATATCGAACCTGTTCACCTTATGCTTGCCTTGCTAGATCAGCAAGGGGGCAGCACACGCCCAATTCTTCAACAGGCGGGCGTTCAAGTAACTAAATTCCGTGAATCCCTTAACCAAGTGTTAGATCGCATGGCTAAGGTGAATGATCACGATGGTAATGTGCAGATGTCACCAGAGCTTGGTCGCCTGTTGAACCTCGCAGACAAGGAAGCGCAAAAACGTAAAGATCAGTACATTTCTTCAGAACTGCTGTTGCTGGCTATGTTCGATGCGAAGGATGATGTGTCTAAAGCGCTCAAGGCGACAGGTGTTACCAAGGCGGATATTGCCGCGGTGGTAGACAGCGTTCGCGGTGGCGAAGGGGTAAATGACCCAGATGCAGAAGAAAGTCGTCAGGCTCTTGATAAATATACTGTGGATCTAACGGCTCGAGCAGCGGAAGGGCGTCTTGATCCGGTGATCGGTCGTGATGACGAAATACGTAGAACGATTCAGGTGCTGCAGCGCCGCCGTAAAAACAACCCTGTCCTTATTGGTGAGCCGGGTGTAGGTAAAACCGCCATTGTTGAAGGGTTGGCCCAGCGAATTATTAATGGCGAAGTGCCAGAAGGTCTCAAGAAGAAGCGTGTCTTGGCGCTGGATATGGGGGCCTTGATTGCAGGGGCTAAATATCGCGGTGAATTTGAGGAGCGTCTAAAAGCCGTCTTGAACGAGTTGTCGAAACAGGAAGGCCAAATCATCCTTTTCATCGATGAGATTCATACCATGGTGGGGGCTGGCAAGTCTGAAGGCTCCATGGATGCGGGGAATATGCTTAAACCTGCATTGGCTCGTGGAGAGCTGCATTGTGTAGGGGCTACGACTCTTGATGAGTATCGTCAGTATATCGAGAAGGATGCTGCACTTGAGCGTCGTTTCCAGAAGGTCTTAGTGGAAGAGCCAAGTGTCATGGACTCCATTGCTATCCTGCGGGGCTTGAAAGAGCGCTATGAAGTGCATCATGGTGTGGACATTACAGATTCTGCGATTATTGCCGCAGCAAAACTTTCCCAGCGTTATATTACGGATCGTCAATTGCCTGATAAGGCTATTGATTTGGTGGACGAAGCAGCCAGTCGTATTCGTATGGAAATGGACTCTAAGCCAGAAGAAATGGATCGCTTGGAGCGTCGTTTGATTCAATTAAAAATCGAACAAGAAGCTTTGAAAAAAGAAAAAGACAAGGCGTCAAAATTGCGCTTAGCGGAATTAGAGTCTGAGATTGATGCCTTGCAAAAACAGTTTTCTGACCTAGAAGAGATCTGGAATGCTGAAAAAGCAGCGGTTCAAGGGGCGCAAAAGCTGAAAGAAGAACTCGAGGCGGTGCGTCACGAAATGGAAGAGGCTCGTCGTCAGGGTAATTTGGCCAAAATGTCCGAGCTTCAATACGGCGTTATTCCAATGCTAGAGGCTGAGATTGAGAAAGCGGCTCAAGCAGAAGAAACAGAAGCCCAGACGCAATTGCTTAAAAACCGTGTCACAGAAGAAGAGATCGCGACCGTAGTCTCTCGTTGGACTGGTATTCCAGTCGATAAAATGCTGGAAGGTGAGCGTGATAAATTACTGCGTATGGAGGACTCTCTCCATGAGTCAGTGATTGGTCAGGATGAAGCAGTTAAAGCGGTATCTAACGCTGTGCGCCGCTCTCGTTCAGGTCTAGCGGATCCTAATCGACCAAATGGCTCTTTCTTGTTCTTGGGGCCAACAGGGGTTGGTAAAACTGAGTTGTGTAAGTCTCTGGCGCGTTTTCTGTTTGATACGGAGCAAGCCATGGTTCGAGTGGACATGTCTGAGTTTATGGAGAAGCACTCTGTGGCGCGCCTGATTGGGGCGCCTCCAGGTTATGTGGGGTATGAAGAAGGTGGTTACCTTACGGAAGCTGTTCGCCGACGTCCTTACTCCGTGTTGTTGCTAGATGAGGTGGAAAAAGCGCATCCAGATGTTTTTAACATCCTATTGCAGGTGTTAGATGATGGGCGTTTAACGGATGGCCAGGGCCGTACTGTTGATTTCCGTAATACGGTGGTGGTGATGACTTCTAACCTTGGGTCGGATGTGATTCAAGAATACCGCTCTGATGATGAATACGAGCAAATGAAGTCTAAGGTGATGGAAGTGGTGGGCATGCATTTTCGTCCAGAATTTATCAACCGTATTGACGAGACAGTGGTGTTCCATCCGCTAATGCAATCCCAAATCAAAGGTATTGCTCAAATCCAGCTTAGTCAGTTAAACCAGCGACTGACGGAAATGGGGATGTCTATGACCCTAACTGATAGGGCTCTTGAGCGATTGGCTGAAGTAGGTTACGACCCGATTTATGGTGCTCGTCCATTGAAGCGTGCTATTCAGCAATGGATAGAAAACCCCCTTGCTAATGAGTTGCTATCAGGGCATTTTGTGGCAGGAGACGAGATTCAAGTGGATGCTGATGAAGAAGGGATGGCGTTTACCTCAGAGCCGGTAGCTCGAGAGGCTTCATAACTCTCACTCGAAAGGGATTCAACAAAAAAGCCAGCGCAATGCGCTGGCTTTTTTTGTCGTGACTATGACGCTTAGACATTAGTGAAGCTTAGAAGTCAGCAAATACGCCAATAAAGAAGCCATCAAAATCTACTTCAGTATCGATGCTACCTTCGTCAATTTTAAGGTTAGCGTTGCGGTAGCCGCCTTCAACACCGACGATGAAAGGGGATTGGTATTTCACTTTCAAAGTTGTGTCAGTAACACTTGAATCGCCTACTGCTAAAGTCTTCATCTCACCACCAAGAGAGATAGGGAGAGTTGGGATAGTGAAGTATGCTGAGACATAGCCTGTTGGTAAAACAAAGCTCTCAGATGCTTTAGAGTTGTTTACACGTGCGTCAACGTCCATTTGGCGAAACGATACACCAACATCTAGGTCAAGCCAGGCAAGGCCATCCAGGATTTCGTAATACAAGGTGTAATCTGTCGCATCAACTTTTGTTGATGCATTGCTGTCTGAGCCCTCTAAAGTAGACCCTTGTAGTCGAACATTAGGGATAACTGGCATTGGGTGCTCAAAAGCAATACCGTAGTAAGTAGTGCTGTCAGCGGATAAGTCAGAGTTGTATGACTGGCCGTCCACTCGGCCATCAAAGCTGGCGTCAGGAGAGTATTGGCCGATTTCAGCTGTAAGGCCTAGGACGTCAGCGTTTGCGGCGCTGGCAAGTAGGATCGTTGATGCAACAAGTGCTTTTTTCATGGGATCATCCCTGTTTAGGAGTTGGAATAAGCGAATTATACTGAGTGACGGTACGGTATGGAATACTTAAGTGCCAGTCAGTCGGTACTAAATAAGCTAATTTTAAAACCAGAAACGTAGGAAGTAGTGGCTGGGGTGGCAGGATTCGAACCTACGCATGACGGGATCAAAACCCGTTGCCTTACCGCTTGGCTACACCCCAAAAAATGTGATTGACCGTAAGAAGTGGTGGCTATGACTAGATTCGAACTAGTGACCCCATCATTATGAGTGATGTGCTCTAACCAACTGAGCTACATAGCCTAAAGGTCTGAATTGATGGCTGGGGTGGCAGGATTCGAACCTACGCATGACGGGATCAAAACCCGTTGCCTTACCGCTTGGCTACACCCCAACTTATCAAAAAAGTTGGTGGCTATGACTAGATTCGAACTAGTGACCCCATCATTATGAGTGATGTGCTCTAACCAACTGAGCTACATAGCCTTTGAAGAGTGGCTGGGGTGGCAGGATTCGAACCTACGCATGACGGGATCAAAACCCGTTGCCTTACCGCTTGGCTACACCCCAACAATCTTCTCACAGACAGCTGAAAGCTTTGGGCTTCCCTGTGTCTGTGGCGCGATATTATTCATATAACCCATTCATGGGTCAAGCATTTTTAGAAAATTTTATACATTGAAGCGGAAATGCATCACATCGCCATCTTTCACAATGTAGTCTTTACCTTCTAAACGCCATTTACCCGCTTCTTTTGCGCCGTTTTCACCCTTGTATTGAATGAAATCTTTGTAAGCAACTACTTCTGCTCGGATAAAGCCTTTTTCGAAGTCTGTATGAATCACGCCTGCTGCCTGAGGGGCAGTCGCACCTTGTTTAACGGTCCAAGCACGTACTTCTTTCACGCCTGCGGTGAAGTAGGTCTGTAGGCCAAGTAGCTCATAGCCAGCGCGGATAACGCGATCTAGGCCTGGCTCTTCCATACCCATCTCGTCAAGAAAGTCTTTCATTTCTTCTGCGTCCAGCTCGGAGATTTCTGCTTCCAGTTGGTTACAGATAGGAACCACTGTAGCGCCCTCTGAGGCGGCAATCTCTCTAACTACCTCTAGGTGAGGGTTGTTTTCAAAGCCGTCTTCAGAGACGTTTGCAATGTACATGGTTGGCTTTGTGGTAAGTAGGTGAAGTTGTTTAACCGCTTTCTTCTCGTCGTCCGTTAACTCCATGCCACGTACCGGAAGTCCGTCTTCTAGGTGTGCTTTAATGCGCTCTAGAAACGCTTTGTGGGCAATGGCTTCTTTGTTACCACTTTTCGCATTTTTGGCCGTTCGAAGCAGTTGTTTGTCGATGGATTCTAGATCGGCAAATACGAGCTCTAGGTTAATGACTTCGATGTCAGCTTTAGGGTTAACTTGGTTGGAAACGTGAATGACATTGTCGTCTTCAAAGCAACGTACCACGTGGGCAATCGCATCGGTTTCACGAATGTTTGCCAAGAACTTGTTGCCAAGCCCTTCCCCTTTTGAGGCGCCTTCTACAAGACCTGCAATATCAACGAATTCCATGGTTGTTGCCAAGACTTTTTCAGGCTTAACGATCTCTGCTAGGGCGTCTAGGCGTGGATCGGGCATAGGAACAACGCCAGCGTTTGGCTCTATAGTACAGAAAGGGAAGTTTTCTGCGCCGATGCCAGCTTTGGTGAGTGCGTTGAATAGAGTTGATTTGCCGACGTTTGGTAAGCCGACGATACCGCAGTTAAAGCCCATAATATTTTCCTAAAGCTGGTAGTTTATGCTTTGAAACTATGAAGATGGTTCATAACGTTACTCCAATTGTCCGCGACAATGTCTTCGAGGTAGCGTAATGACTCATCAATGGTTTGTTCGATTTTTTGGTATTCGTCGCTTGGTGCTTTTGTTAGCACATAGCCGGCTACTTTGCTGGCGTGCCCAGGATGACCAATACCTATGCGTACACGACCAAAATCACGATTGTTGCCGAGTTTGTTGATGATATCTTTTAGGCCATTATGACCACCATGGCCACCACTTTTTTTCAATTTAACGGTGCCTGGATCGATATCAAGTTCATCGTGTGCGACGAGAATTTCTTGGGGAGAGATTTTGTAGAACTGGCAAACAGCTTGAACCGCTTTGCCACTTAAATTCATATAGGTCGAAGGAATCAGTAGATAACATTCCTGCCCACCTATAAAAACTTTGCCGAATTGGCCAAAGAATTTCTTCTCTGTGCGAAGAGAGCATTGGCTCATGCGAGCCAATGCTTCTATCCATTGTGCGCCAGCATTGTGGCGGGTATTTTCATATTCAGAGCCTGGGTTGCCCAAGCCAACGAGTAATCTAAAACCTGCCACAAACTTGCCTCAATGATTAGCGCTTAGCTTTACCGATACGTGCGATAGGCTGGTCGTGGTCTTCGCCTTTAAGCAAAGCAACCAACTCAACGCCTTCTGGTAGTTGAGCGTCAGAAAGGTGGAAAATCTGACCAAGCTGACCTTCGATCGTATCAACGATCAAAGAAGCTGGAAGGTCTTTTGGTAGGCAGCGAACTTCAGCAAGTTTCGCTTCTACTTGTAGACGACCACCTTGAGATTTAACACCTTCAGATTTAGAAGCGTTAACGAATTCTAGAGGAACACGTGTAACAAGCTTAGTTTCTGAATCAACGCGCTGAAGGTCGATGTGCATTACATCGCCAGTAGCTGGGTGACGTTGTAGAGACTTAACGATTACTTCTTGCTCTGCGCCGTCAACAGCGACTTTAACAACGCCTGTTAGGAACGCTGTGCTTTCAACTGCTTTTGCTACTTCGTTGCTTTTGAACGTTACGGATGCAGCGTCAGTGTTACCGCCGTATACTACAGCTGGAACAAGACCTTGGTGGCGAAGGCGGCGGCTCGCACCTTTACCTTCTTCGTTACGTACAGTAGCGTTTAGTACTTGAGACATTTTTAAATATCCTAAATTAAGTTTAAGGTGCCCAGAACTGCGACCCGTTCCGAGCGTTAATGTTTGGCTTAGGCCCCAAACATGGCACTGATTGACTCTTCGTTGCAGACGCGACGAACAGCCTCGGCCATAATGTCAGACATCGACAATTGGCGGATTTTTGCGCAGTCCTGTGCTGCTTGAGTCAATGGGATTGTGTCTGACACAACCAACTCATCCAGTACAGAATTGCTAATGTTATCAATGGCTTTGCCAGACAGTACTGGGTGAGTACAGTAGGCAAGCACTTTCGATGCACCGTGTTCTTTTAGTGCTTTGGCGGCCGCACACAGGGTGCCGCCTGTATCGATCATGTCATCGACCAATACACAGGTTTTGTCTTTTACATCACCGATCAAGTGCATGATCTGAGCCTCATTGGCTCGTGGGCGACGTTTGTCGATGATGGCAAGATCCGCATCATCCAGTAATTTAGCGAAAGCACGAGCACGTACTACGCCACCAACGTCAGGCGATACCACGGTAATGTTTTCGTGGCCTTGGCGTTGCAAATCGTCTAGCAGCAAGGGTGTTGCGTAAACGTTGTCCACAGGGATATCAAAGAACCCTTGGATTTGGTCTGCATGTAAATCAACTGTTAGTACACGGTTGATGCCTACAGCAGAAATCATATCCGCTACAACTTTTGCTGTAATCGGTACTCGGGCAGAGCGTACGCGACGATCTTGGCGAGCATAACCGAAGTAGGGGATTACAGCGGTAACACGGGTGGCAGATGCGCGGCGTAAGGCATCGGCCATGACAATCAGTTCCATTAGGTTGTCGTTGCTTGGTGCACAGGTTGACTGAATGATGAAAACGTCTTTACCACGAACATTTTCGTTGATCTCGACCGTGATCTCACCGTCGCTGAACTTTCCAACGGTGGCATTGCCAATTGGAAGTCCCAAGCGGCGTACTACCCTGCGTGCGAGTTCAGGGTTGGCATTACCGGTAAAAACCATTAACTTGGACACTGTGTATACCCTTTGTATTTTGTAGCGATGAAAAATAGACTGGCGTTTTAGGCAGCGGTCAGTCAGCTGCTATGCAATCCACTGGTCCAAGGCATCATGAGTGGGAGAGGTGTTACGACCACGACAAACCCAAGTTTGCCACTTCTTTGGTGCGGACGCTCTCACTCGCTCAGCGTCATCAATTTTGTCGAACGCCAAAAACAAGCACGCACCGGTACCTGTTAGCTTTGCGTCGCCAAATTGAGTAAGCCATGTCATAGCTTCATCCACTTCAGGATAAAGCCTTTTCACGACTTCTAGACAATCGTTGTGTCCATCCAGTTTCAAGGCGTGCGATATTCTGATGGCAGGGGTGTCTCTTGTCAAATGTTTATCGGTAAAAATTTGAACAGTTGGGACGTGGCAATTTGGCTTTAAAAGCAGGTAGTACGGGGTTTTGGGAGCGACTTTGGTGAGTTTTTCTCCGATGCCTTCAGCGAACGCTGAGTGACCAAGAACAAACACTGGAACATCGGCTCCTAAATCTTTTCCTAGGGCAGCAAGCTGCTCCAAATTATGTTCACATTGCCATAGTTTGTTCAGTGCAAGTAAGGTCGTGGCGGCATCGCTGCTCCCCCCGCCGATGCCCCCCCCCATGGGAAGCTTCTTGTCTAGCTTGACCAATACGCCTTTAGGTGTCTTGCGGGAGGGCTCCAGTAGCTTTGCTGCTTTGTAGATCAGGTTGTTTTCTAGCGGCACACCCGGAATCTCAGGTTGGATTTGAATGCCATCTTGATCTGTCAGGGTAAAAGTCATTTCATCACAGAGATCAATGAACTGAAAAACAGTTTGTAAATCATGGTATCCGTCTTCTCGACGTCCCGTAATGTGTAGAAACAGATTGAGCTTCCCCGGTGCAGGGAGGGTTAGTGGGCTCATTGAACGTTCCATCGAGTAATAATCAGGTTCACACGATACGGCAAGCGGGTCACTTGCATGCGCTGAGGTAGTTTTAAATTATCGATTTCCGTAAATTCGCGATAGGTCACCGTCCAGTTGTCTTGGGTGATTTGTGTCGGAGTTTTGCCATCGATATCGTATTGAATGTTGGCGTAAGACTTGGGTGATGGTAAACCACGTATCCAGTATCGCACTTGGTTTACAGGGAATTGCCAGCCAAGCTCGTCAAACAGAAGATCTTCAGCGTTTTTGCCAACGACCGTTTTGTCATCATAGGTCAGTTGAGCCACTTTATTTGGTGTGCCTTGCAGACGAGTTGCCCCTTGACCAAAGGGGCCATAAATATTGAGTTCGTATTGATCTGGTCCGTAATCCCAGTAAAAGTTACCAGAAATAGCGTCATTTTCTGTGCGGATTCCTACGCGACCTTCTGTTTGCCAAGATTGAATGGCATCTACCGTCTCTGGTGTCGGTGCTTTGGGAGTCGTAGGGGTCATGCTACAGCCTGCTAATGCAGACACTGTTAAAGCACTGATTATAAGCTTTTTCATAGAGGTCCTATTCTTGATCGAGCAATGTTGGCTCGAACTTTTCAAGTGTTTGTCTGAGTGTAGGGAGTTGAGCATTCAATTCCAATGAGGTACGCCAGATACGTCGGGCTTGCTCTTGTTGGCCTAGTTGCCAAAGAACTTCTCCGTAATGGGCACCAATCTCAGCATCTTCCATTATGTTCCAGGCTTGGTTGAGTAGGGCAGCAGCTGTGTCTAATTCGCCCCTTAGGTAATGGGCCCAACCTAAACTGTCAATAATCGCAGGGTCTTCTGGGTCCAGTTCATAAGCCTGCTCAATTAGGTCAATGGCTTCGTCTATGTTCACTGGGTCACGTACCATGATGGTATAGCCCAGTGCGTTCAGGTAAGACGCGTCATCAGGGTGCTTTTGAGCAAGTAATCGTAAGTCTTTGATTGCGGCTTGCCACTGGCCCCGTTGATCATAAGTGATGGCGCGCTTATATCGAACAGAGTCCATGTTAGGAAAAGCTAACAGCGCGGCACTTAGTAGCTCAAGAGATAAATCTGGGCGCTGTTGCTGTTCATGGAGATCCGATACACCAATCACATGACCAGGCTCGTCATCTAACCCAGTACGTTGAATAATGATGCTGTTGATGCGCTCTGGTTGCCCATTTTCATATAGCCATTTGACCAATAATTCTGATGCATTCCAGCTCAAGCTGCCAAACACACGGGTTAGGGTTTGTAGGGCTTTTTCTTGTTGTCCATCTTCGTGGTAGGCATTAGCTAAAATAAAGTGGATTTGGTGACTTAGACCTCCCCTAGAGGGAAGTTGCTTGAGGACTTGGATACTCTGTTGTCTCTCGCCCTGTTGCAGCAGTAGTTGTCCCATGGATAGGCCAATCTGTTGCTGGGCGAAGGGGGAGAGGTCAGCAGATTCGAATTTGGCTATGGCTTTATCCGTTTGGCCGTTTTCAATCATGATGTCGAGCAGGGTGGCGAAGATGCGTTGGCTGTCGGGGTAGTCCTGTTCTCCTGCTTCAAGAGTCGTTTGCGCAAGCTCTGTCTCACCTGTCTTTTGTAAGCTAAATGCTTTGATGACGATCAGGGACTCTATTTCATTATCCGGGCTTTGTTCGATGAGTGCATCGATCTTGGTCAGTATTTTTTGGGATTTGCCTTCAAGGAAGTCTAAGTGGGTTTTTGCCAACTCCACATAGAGAGCTCCTTCTAATTCAGGAGCAGCCAAAATCGTTTGCAATTGTGTTGTTGCGTCGATGTTTCTGGCTTGTTGATCAACAAAAGCGGGTAAAAAGCTTAACGGCACCTCTTCAGTACGGGCTTGAATCAAAAGAGCTTGCGCTTGCTGAAACTGCTCATCCACTAGTAAGGCTTGAAATCTGACCGGGTAGGCTTGG
Organism: Rhodanobacter aciditrophus; assembly: GCF_042679525.1. GTDB lineage: Bacteria > Pseudomonadota > Gammaproteobacteria > Pseudomonadales > Marinomonadaceae > Marinomonas > Marinomonas aciditrophus. Next base: position 59,065 of record NZ_JBHTMN010000014.1, on the reverse strand, counting down.
CTGGCCTTGGGGTTCTGGGTTAGCCAGAGTTCTGTGGCAGCCAGTACGGCATTATTGTTATCGCTGGCGATAGCCGCTGCCGTAGAGCGTTGGGATACTAAATCGCTGCCACTCGTTTGGGCTGCTGCAAGGTAAAGGGGAAAGGCTTCTTCTCCTCCTTGGCGTTGCAGGGTGAATTCGGCATTTAACAACTGTTTTAACTGCTGTGAATTAGCACTTTGTGTTGTAGGAGTTGGCCAGGAGCTGTCTGAGATAAGTGTCGATTGTTTTGTGGAGTGGACACTGCAGGCGCTTAAGCCTAGACCCAGAGCTGTGACGAGGAGACTTTTTGCGAAAACATTCTTTAGCCGTTGAGTGTGCATAAGTGCCTGTCTGTCGGTTAGTTAATTGACCCTTGGATTCCTATGTTAGCCTTGCAGTTATAGCCTTGTCAGCCTCAAAAATGCCTTGATCGCGTAAGCAACCGATAGATTTATTGATTTGATGGGGTGCGAAGAGCTAAAAATTCCACTTATAATAGGGCCTATCTTGATACTCAGTGAAGAATATCCTGTGTGTTTGAATTACTTGTACGATCTCAAGTTGTGAGAAGAGTTCCTGAATGCCGCTAATAACTGTGGGCGTAAACCACAAAACTGCTCCCGTTTCCATCCGCGAAAAAGTCTCCTTTGCCCCTGAGAAAATGGTTGAGGCATTACACTCCCTTGTGTCTGGAGAAAACGCATCGGAAGCGGTGATTGTGTCAACGTGCAACCGAACTGAGTTGTATTGTGCTGTAGAGGATGAGGCGCAAGCGGATCGTATTATCCGCTGGTTGGGGGAATATCATCACATCGAGCCGGAAGAGCTCGCGAAGTTTTGCTATGCCCACCGTAACGATGAAAGCGTTAGGCATATTATGCGTGTAGCGGCAGGCCTGGATTCGCTCATTCTTGGTGAGCCTCAGATTTTAGGTCAGGTGAAATCCGCCTACGCCGTTTCCCAATCGGGTCAAACCGTGGGAGCAGAGCTGCAAAGCTTATTTCAACAAACCTTCTCCATTGCTAAGCGTGTGCGAACGGATACGGCGATTGGTGAAAACCCTGTGTCTATCGCATTTGCGGCGGTGAGCTTGGCCCAGCGTATTTTTGCGGATGTTAAACGCAGTACGGCGCTATTGATTGGAGCAGGACAAACGATTGAGTTGGTAGCACGTCATCTGAATGAAGCCGGTATTAAGCGCATTATTGTTGCCAATCGCACCTTGGAACGCGCTCAAGTGCTGGCGGATGAATTAGGAGCAGAAGCGATTTTGCTCGGCGATATCACAGATTATTTGCACCAGGCGGATATTGTGATTTCGTCTACGGCCAGCCAGTTACCCATCATTGGCAAAGGCATGGTAGAGCGCGCGACCAGTAAACGTAGAAGAAAGCCTATGTTATTGGTAGACATTGCTGTCCCACGAGATATTGAGCCTGAAGTACAGGATGTGGAAGACGCTTATCTCTACACAGTGGATGATTTGCATTCTGTTATTGAAGAAAACGTTAAGGCTCGTCAGGACGCCGCTGAAGCTGCAGAACTCATCATCGAAGAGGGCATTAATGCCTATAAGCGTAAACAAGAGTCTCGCAAAGTGGCTGATCTAATTGTAAGCTACCGCGCCCAAGCAGATGCAATTAAACAAAGCGAATTAGAACGAGCAATGAAAGCGCTGGAGGCTGGTCAGTCTCCTGAGCAAGTTATGAATAAACTAGCCCATGGGTTAATGAACAAACTGATTCATTCGCCAACCCAATTTCTAAGACAAGCGGGTGCCGACACAGACCAACAAGCGTTGGATATCGCCTCAGGTGTACTTGGAATCACTGACACAAAAGAATCCTAGAATGAAAGAATCAATTAAATTTAAGTTAGAAAGTCTGGCTGAGCGTTACGAAGAACTGGCCGCGTTACTAAGCGACGCCGATGTCATTATGGATCAAGATCTGTTCCGTAATTACAGCAAAGAATATGCTGAGTTAGAGCCAGTGGTGAAGTGTTTTGAAGAATACCAGCAAGTATTAGAAAACATTGACGAAGCACAACTGCTTATCTCTGACTCTGATCCAGATCTTAAGGAAATGGGGCAAGAAGAGCTAAAAGCAGGGCAGGAGCAAAAAGAGCAACTCTTGCTGGACCTGCAAAAGCTATTGTTGCCAAAAGACCCCAACGATTCTAAGAACGTATTCTTGGAAGTGCGAGCAGGTACCGGTGGAGACGAAGCGTCGATCTTCTCTGGCGACTTGTTCCGTATGTATTCTCGTTATGCGGAAACCCAACGTTGGAAAGTAGAAATCGTTAGTGCCAGTGAAGGCGAACATGGTGGCTACAAAGAAGTGATTGCGCGTATCGTGGGTGATGGTGCGTACTCTAAATTGAAATTCGAATCCGGTGCGCATCGTGTGCAACGTGTGCCAGCAACCGAGTCTCAAGGTCGTATCCACACGTCTGCTTGTACGGTAGCGATATTGCCAGAAATGGACGAAGTGGAAGCGATAAATATTAATAAAGCCGACCTTCGAATTGATACTTTCCGTGCGTCTGGTGCCGGTGGTCAGCACGTGAACAAAACCGATTCTGCGATTCGTATCTTGCACATTCCAACGGGCGTAGTGGTTGAATGTCAGGACGAGCGCTCCCAGCATAAAAACCGTGCTAAAGCGATGGCATTACTGGCCTCTAAACTGCAGGCTGCGGAAGAAGAAAAAGCGGCTTCTGAACAGTCTGAAGCGCGCCGTTCATTAGTGGGCAGTGGCGATCGCTCCGAGCGTATCCGTACTTATAACTACCCACAGGGTCGTGTAACGGATCACCGTATTAACTTGACGCTTTATAAGTTGGATGAAATCGTTCAAGGGGATTTGGATGTGTTGATCAACCCACTTGTGAACGAATACCAAGCAGAACAACTTGCTGCGTTAAGCGGCGAAAATTAATCTCCGCTCCCAGCAACCCTATTGTGTGATGTCGCCCATATGACCATTGATACCTTACTAAAACAGGCCTATGGGCGGCTAGACACCCTCTCAGATACAGCTCAATTGGATGCCCAGCTGCTGTTGGCTCATATTATGGGGGTCTCAACCACCTATTTTTTTACTTGGCCAGATAAGTCTGTCTGCGATGCCCATCAAGTGGGTTTCGAGACGTTACTTGCCCGTAGAGAGAAAGGCGAGCCTATTGCTTACATTCTTGGGGAGCAGGATTTTTGGAGTTTATCCCTAGAAACCTCTGCACACACCTTGATACCCCGTGCTGACACGGAGCGATTAGTAGAGGTGGCGTTAGACTTGTTACCTCAAGGGGCTGGATCCATATTAGATCTCGGCACTGGCACTGGGGCCATTGCATTGGCTCTGGCAAAAGAGTGGTCAGCTTCAAAGGTGATGGGAGTTGATTATCAAGCTGAAGCCGTGGCTCTTTCTCAGAGTAATGCTATCCGTAATGACGTGAGCAATGCTGAATTTCGCCAAAGTAATTGGTTCTCTGAGGTGAAGGATGCGGCACCGTTTGAGTTGATTGTGTCCAATCCGCCCTACATTGATCCAGAGGATGAGCACCTCACCCAAGGTGATGTCAGGTTTGAGCCTTTGACTGCGTTAATTGCGCAAGAGAAGGGGATGGCAGACATCCGTCATATTGTGTCTCAATCCAAAGACTATCTGGTGAAAAAGGGTTGGTTAATGTTCGAGCATGGATATGACCAAGGGAGCGCCGTTAGGAGCTTGCTTGAAATTCATGGCTTTGAAGAGATTGCCACCTATCAAGATTTAGGTGGCAATGATCGGGTAACAGTAGGGCGTCTTATTGAGCGCTCTCAGGGCGAATAAAGACAGGCTCTAAAGGCTTGGAACGTTCTGGATCGTAACGGTATCCTGCCAGATCAAACCCTTTAATGTCCTCAATGGACTCTGCGCCGCTTTCGATTAGGTAGCGCACCATTAATCCACGCGCTTTTTTCGCGTAGAAGCTGATTACCTTGTATTGGCCATTTTTCTCATCTAAAAAGTTTGGCGTCACAATAGTGCTTTTGATGGCTTTTTTATCGACTGCTTTGAAGTACTCTGTCGAGGCGAGGTTGACAAGCAACTCGTCTTCTTCAAGCTCCGCATTTAGAGCGGGGGCAATCACATCAGACCAGAAATGATAGAGGTTCTCGCCCTTATCATTTTTGAGTTTGGTGCCCATTTCAAGGCGGTAGGGTTGCATCAGATCCAGAGGTTTTAGCAGTCCGTAAAGGCCGCTAAGAATGCGTAGGTGGGATTGGGCATATTGGATTTGGGCTTCGCTTAAGGAGTAAGCGTCTAGTCCCGTGTACACATCACCCATGAACGTAAAAACTGCCTGGCGGCTGTTGTCAGCGTTATGTTCTTTTGACCAATCTTGGTAACGCTCTACATTCAATGTGGCGAGTTTATCACTCAGTTTCATCAATGAAGCGATGTCTGAGGGGGTATACGGCTTTATGGTGTTGATCAAGGATTGGGCTTGTTCTAGAAAGCTTGGGTCCGAATGTTGATTGACAGGGACTTGGCTTTCTAGATCTAACGTTTTGGCTGGGGAAATCAAATATTTCATTGTCTTACCTTGACTGATCGTTGCGTTTTACAACGATTATCCATAGAGTGTAATGAGATATCCACTTATTGCCTCAATAGAGATCTTGTATGAAGGACAACCTAATACAGTTTCCGTCTAATGCAAAGCAGTCTGTCAGTAAGACACAGGCTCCTATGGAGGCACCAGTAGAAAATCTCGACGTATCACAAAGTGAATTGGATGCGTTGCGTCATGCCTTTGATGAGGCGCGCAAACAATGGCCTTTGGAAATGGCTGAGTTACCAGAGCAAAATCGAAAGTGCGCACACTCAACAAAGCGATAAATTTTAATAATAATTAACATTAGTTAAGGCGCTTTCCAGTGTTGACCTTCCTAGTTAAACATTCTCTTGCAGGTATGTTCCTGTGTGCAATTATCGGCTTCACCTTTCCAATAGCTTCTAATTTCTTATTTCCTTTTTTACCGATTGTGTTGTTTACACTCATGCTGCTCACCCTGCTGGGTATGCCTATGGAGCGTTTGATCCAAAGGGTTATGAATAAAAGCGTCTGGCTGTATGGCTTGGTACATTCCGCTTTCTATATGGCCCTCTTTACTTTGGCTTGTTGGGTATTTGGAGCGACCCCAGAACTGACTTTGGCCATATTAGGGGTTGGCGCCACAGGGTCGTTATTTGCCACACCTGCGATCGTGAGGGCTTTAGGGTTCGACAGCCTTGAGGCCATGGCGATGACGATTGTTAGTACCTTGCTTTTGCCCCTTGCTCTGTTTGTGCCTATTCATTTTATTCACTTGAGTGATGGAGGCTTGGATTTTGTGACCTATGCAATGCGTCTATTGATTTTTATCCTAGGTCCGATTTTGATTTCTTACAGCGCTCATAAATTCTTGCCCAAAGAACCCCTGCAAAGGGTGTTATTAAAAGTCTCTCCTTACACCATCTTGTTAGTATTCGCGTTTCCATTTGGCTTGGTGGGGAGCTATCGAGGACTGTGGGAAGCAGATCGTGCAGAAGCCGTGGTGTATCTACTTATTGCTATATCGATTGTTGCGGTATTTTTTGTCGTCACTTTTTTCTTATATCGTAAACAAGGACATGAGCTTGCCCTGACTGCAGCCATAACCGCTGGAAACCGAAATGTGCTGTTGACCTATTCCATTGCTGGCGCCTTATTGGGGCCAGCATTCTTACCCTTAGCTGGAGCGTTACAGGTTCCAACCTATCTTTTGCCTGTCATTACCAAGCGACTTCACAAATATTTAAGTGCCTAACGTAATTAAGCATTATGCAAACAAAGTGAATGTCGTCTAAGCTGGAATGTTAGCGACCTAAATTAAAATAAATTCAATTAGATTTATCTAATGTAATGTGTCTTTACCGAATTATGCATCGAGGGATATATGCGTAAAAACCTACCTGTGACAAATCATGAGCGAACCTTTCCGCCAGATGTGAAGTTGATTTCAACAACAGACTTAAAGGGGAAAATTGTTCATTGTAATAAGGCATTTATCGATATCAGCGGGTTCTCTAAAGAGGAGCTTATTGGCTCACCTCACAACTTGGTACGACATCCTGATATGCCCCCAGAAGCCTTTGCAGTCATGTGGGAGCACCTCAAAAAAGGAAAACCTTGGATGGGGATGGTTAAGAACCGAAGTAAAAATGGCGATTACTATTGGGTTGATGCTTATGTAACGCCTGTGACAGAGAAAGGCACTGTTGTGGGTTATGAGTCGGTGCGCACGTCCCCAGATCGTAAAGCTGTTGCACGGGCTGAGGCGCTCTATAGTCGTATTAGAGGGGGTAAAAAGCAGCTTACTTTGCCAACCCATGTGATGGCTTGGAGCATCGCTTTGTTGGCCATCATAGTCATGTTGGGGATGACTATGACAGACCATGCAGAGCTTGCTTGGGTTCCGCTTTTAGTCGGAGCGCTCGGGTTAGTGATTTACTTTGCGATGACTTTAGCTAAGATCAACAAAGTGATGTCTGCGGCGCTTGGGGGGGCATTTACCCACCCGTTAGCCGCTAAGACATATTCGGATCATTCTTTAGCTGTTGGTCTACTTGAAGTGGCTGCTAAGAGTCAGAGCCAGCATTTGGATACGGTTTTGACGCGTATCGAAGAGGAGTCAAACGAAGTGTCAGAGCGCTCTAAGTTTGGTTTGTCCCAAACTCAAAGTGCGACCCAAAAAATAGACATGCAGCAGCATGAAACCCAGGAAGTGGCTGCTGCCATGCAGCAAATGACAGCGACGGTTTCAGATGTCTCCCAGCATGTACAGTCGACTGCGGATGGTGCCAAAGAATCCAAGTCACTGGCTAAGAAAGGCAGCAAAACCCTAGATGAGACTCAAGCGTCTATTCAGTCATTAGCGAATCTGGTTGGACAAATTGGTGATTCAGTGTCGGATTTATCTAAGCAATCCGAAGGTATCGCCGAAGTCGCCTTGATGATAGATCAAATAGCAGAACAAACTAATTTATTAGCCTTGAATGCCGCCATTGAGGCGGCGCGAGCTGGGGAGCATGGACGTGGTTTCGCGGTAGTGGCGGATGAGGTGCGTCAGTTGGCTCAGCGAACGCAAGGCTCAACTCAAGAGATTCATCAAATTATTGAGCGTTTAAGAAATGGTGCTCAGGAATCTGTACGGATAGCGAGTACTGGACGAGACAGCGCGGCGGAAGGGTTGGCAAAAATGGGGATTGCGCAAGAGGCTCTAACCGCGATAGTGGACTCTGTTACGACCATTTCTGACATGGCGGTGCAGATGGCCGCTGCGGTGGAAGAGCAAGCCCATGTGTCTGAGGATATTAATCAGCAGTTGGTGCGTATTTCAGACCTTGCTGTAGGTACTAAGGCAGAGGCCGACGCAGCCATGGACAGCATGGAGCAATTGCAGAAGGTCTCCAGCGATATGCATGAGTTAGTCGTTCGATTTAAATAACTGTATCGCAGACCCAAGCGTCTTGCAGTGTGATAAAAAAGGCCGAAGAGTGATGCTCTTCGGCCTTTTTTGTTAGGGGAGAGGTAGGCTTTGTAAGTGTTGTGAATTGTGGGTAATACGGCGAATAATCAGGTCTTGCGCTGTATCGAGGTCTCCCATGGCCTCTAGCAAGCGGCTGAGTTCGCCAATAGCATCGGAGTTAGCGTCTAGCATGAGCGCTTTTTCGTAGTAGTCTCTTGCTTTGCCCCACAATTTTTGGCGTTGGCAAATACGCCCAGCGGCTAAGTAAAGAGGGGCGCTGTCTGGGTGTCGTCTGATCCAGGTTTCGGTGTTCGCCAGTGCGGATTTCATTGAGACATTGGTGAGTAAGCCATAGACTTCCACCAGTGGATCAGACCATTTGTCATTTAAACTCTGACGAATAAAGCTTTCTGCTTTCTCCTCATTACCAAACTGAACTAAGGTGCTGGCGTAAAGAACCTGCATCTCATCGTCTTTGTCGGGGGTGCTGAGTTTTTTCCAGATGGTATTAAGCTCTGACTCAAGGGAACTGGTGTTCTCACCGATTTTCTGTTTGAAGCGCAACTTTTCTAGCAGTGCTAGGAAGGCATTTTTTTCAAGCTCTAATAAGTTATTGTCATTAAAAATACCCTGCTTTTTAAGTGTTGGGGTCAGCTCTTGAAGAGCGTCCCAATCCTTTAGCTTGGTATAAACGGTAACGAGCATTTTTAAGGTCTGTCGATGTTTTGGCTTCATTTTATGTAGCCGCTTTAAGGTAGCAAGAGCCCCTTCATAATGACCTTGTTTTAATTGTAACTGGCTTTGTACAAAGCTGATGGCAAACTCCGCATCGGGGGAGGTGTTATGTGCCTGACGCAATAACTCTTTAGAGCGATCGTGTTCGTCTAATTCACTCGCCGCGTAGGCGGCCCCAATGTAGTTTAGGAGCGGGTAAGATACTTTTTCGGCGGAAGAGGTCAGTAGCTTTTCAGCTTTGTTCCAGTTGCCTCCAGCCAGTTCTAGCATGCCGCGAATGGTGTTCTTTAAGGCTTTCTTCTGACTTAAGTTGCCAGTCAATTTCGCTAGGGAAGAGTTCGGGTGTAGCAATGCCCAGAGAAATTTAAATAAAAAGTTGACCGCAAAGTACGCCACAATGGTGACGGCTATTAGCACCCAGAGGCTCATCTCAATAGTCACCCCTTGGAAGGCGATCAAGACATAGCCTGAGTCTTGTTGCATCACCAGACCAATGGCACCACCAATCAATAAAACGATGATGAGGGAGAAGAGGAGTTTTCTCATGATAGGGTCTCCTCTGGGGTGTTGTTCACTGGTGCGTCTTCTGTCACATCAGGTTTTTGCAGCTCGCTCTCCTGTTGCCAAGTTTGCATCAACTGGCGCATGGCTTGCAGTGAAGCTCGGGGGAGTGGAATGCTAGGATTTGGGTTGACCTGTTGCAGAGACGTCAAGGTGGTCATAAAGGCTGTTGTTGTACTGGATTTAGGGTCAAAATGCTCACTTACTGCGCGGGCTATTCGCTCCAGAGCTTTGTCATAAATACCTTTTTCACCTTTCAATAAAGCGACCTGCGCTACTTCAATTTGTAGCTGTATGCCAGTGACCAATTCTTGGTAGTCAGAGGGTGGTAAGAGAGGCTCTATAGGCTTCTGGTTGTAGTTCACGACAATCAGCGACTTCAGGCCTCCCCATGCTTGAGAAGCTAGGGCTTTAATGTCTGATAGAGCACTAGCAGGGACTTCCGTAGTGGATGACTGCTGTGTCTGCCAAGCCTGAGATGGCTCCCGTTGAGGCAGGGCTTCAACTTGGTCATACAGTGCTGCAAGTTGCAGGTAGCGCCCTTCCAAATCGAATTGTGATATGGATTTAAGTGCTTGTATGTCTTGCGCTATGGCTTTGCGAGTTTCAAACATGATGGGGTCTTTTAGATTACCCAAAATGTCATCGGCGTTTTCTAAGAGAGCGATCGTGCTCTGGGTGTCTCGTTCCAAAAGTAAGCGCTGGTTGGCTAGGCGGATCAAGTATTCTGCTTCCGCCAATAGCCAGTCGTCTTTGTTGACGTTGCTAAGTCGGTTTATTTTGCTGGATAAGTCTAACAGTGCCTGCTCTGACTCTTGTTTTGCTTGGGCGGTACGGGAGGTCAAAGCGTCCACTTGTTGGGGTAATGGCGCGAGTTTGCGAATGGCTTCGGAGCCATTTTGAGCTGTGCGCTCAATACGAGTGATTTGCTGCTCTAGTGCGATGATTTTATTTTGTGCCTGAGCGAGAGCCGTATCTGACTTAGCGATAAAATTGCTCTGGTAATATTGCCAACCACTTAAAGCTAGAGCGGCGATTCCGACTGCGATGGCGATGCCAGATAGGGCTTTGCCATTTGAGCTTTGATTGGCGGGTGCCTGAGGGGCCTCACTGCTGTGTTCTGCTTTAGTGTCAGAGGCAGGTGTGTTGGTGTGTTGGGTTGATGATTCAGGCGTTGCAGTCGTGGTTGTTTCACCACTTGGATTTAGCTCAGTTTCCGGGCTTTCTTTTTTATCCGTCATGTTTTTATCCTAAATGCTGCATTGTGGCTGCGATTAAGCTTTGATCGTCAGCGCCTTGTGCACAAATTACCCGTGCCCAGCCCTTGGAACGCGCGTGTTCGGCTACGCGTTCGCTGGGTACGAATAACGTCGTATTCATTAAGTTAGGTGAATGTTGTTGAACTTGCTGTGTTAAATTGCTGAGACCTTCACCACTTGTTACCCATATTACGTCAGGTTCTTCAAGGAAGAAAAATGTTTGTGCGTCATATGTGGGAGTAGCACGCTGGTAAAGCTCCAAAACATCCACCTTTGCCCCTCGGGACTCTAATCCAGACGCTAAATCAGGTCTTCCACCTTGCCCCCTAACAATGAGAACTTTTTGTTCCCGCATTTTAACGGGTTTGAGCCATGCCAACATGGTTTCAGTATCATGTCCGGGGGAGCTGATAGCTGGGATATGCAAGTTATTTAAGGTGTCCGTGGTCCCTTTGCCAATCCCAAGCCAGTGAATGCCAACTGGTAACATCGGCCAACATTCATCGATCAATTCAGCGCCAATACGAGCCGCATTTTTACTGACAAAAATAACATATTGGTAGGCGTCCAAGTTAAACAGCTGTGAATGGAGGCGCCTTTTGTCTTGCTCTGTTTCGAGGGGCTTGATCTGTAGCATGGGGAGCGGTACAGGAACCGCTCCCAAGTTACTGAGGGTTTGGCAGGTGTGGGTGTTTTCCGGTTCGGGACGTGTCACCAGAACTTTCAATCCTTGCATGGGCTCTGGTCCTAAACTAGCGGTTATATACGTCGTCAAGGATGGCTTGGGCGCCATTTGTAAGTAGCTCTTCTGCCAGTTCGATACCCAGTTGTTCTGCTTGGGATTTGTGACCGCGAATCTCGCCACGAATGATGTTGGTGCCATCTGTGCTGCCCACTAAACCCCGTACAAATAACTCCTCGCCATCTAAGGTGGCGAAGCAGGCAATGGGTGCCTGACAGCCGCCGTTGAGTCGTTTATTAACGGCGCGCTCGGCTGTTACGCGATAAGCCGTTTCAGGGTGCTGTAGTGGCGCTAGCATTTCAATGAGCTCTAAATCGTCTGTGCGACATTCAATACCCATGGCACCTTGGCCTCCAGCAGGTAGTGAGAAGTCGTCGCTGATGCGTGCTTTGATGCGGTCTTCCATTTCTAGACGAACCAAGCCAGCAGTGGCGAGGATGATGGCATCGTACTCACCATTGTCCATTTTACGAAGGCGTGTGTTCACGTTGCCGCGCAGGTTTTTAATCTCGATATCTGGGCGGTGCATGCTGAGTTGACAGGCTCGGCGCAGGCTTGATGTGCCTACAACGGCACCGTGAGGTAATTCTTCGATACTGTTGAAGTGGTTTGATACGAAGGCATCGGTTGGGTCTTCTCGTTCACAGATGACCGGCAGTCCCAATCCTTCTGGGAACTCCATAGGAACATCTTTCATAGAATGGACTGCAATGTCTGCCGTGCCATCCATTAGGGCTTTTTCAAGCTCTTTCACAAATAAGCCTTTGCCACCAATTTTGGAAAGTGGAGAGTCAAGAATCTGATCCCCTTTTGTGGTCATGCCTAGGAGTTCCACTTTGGTATCCGGGTATAGAGCTTCGAGAGAGGCTTTCACGTTGTTGGCTTGCCAAAGAGCCAATTGGCTTTCACGAGTGGCGATGACGATTTTCGTTTTCACATTCTCTCCTAGGGTCGAAAGTAACTGCAGTATCACTGTAAAAATTCGCCCTATCATACTCCCTTGACCTGGGAGCGTCATCCTTGCAGGCCTTTATAAAGGTCGCTCTATCAGGTAATCTTGCCGCAATATTGATCTCACACTGGGAAATGATTAGATGACTGATACAAACAAAACCACGAACCAACAATGGGGTGGTCGTTTTTCTGAGCCTGTTGATGCCTTTGTTGCACGCTTTACGGCGTCGGTTGAGTTTGACCAACGCATGGCAAAACAAGACATTCAAGGGTCGATTGCCCACGGTACCATGTTGGCGAAAGTAGGGGTTTTGACTGAAGAAGAACGAGACCAAATCATTCAAGGTCTGACGGAAATCGAGCAAGAGATCGCTCGCGGTGAGTTTGAGTGGTCCGTTGAGCTGGAAGATGTTCATATGAACATTGAAGCGCGCTTGACGCAAAAGATCGGGATTACAGGCAAGAAGCTGCACACTGGGCGTTCTCGTAATGACCAAGTGGCGACAGACATTCGCCTGTACATGCGTGATGAAATTGATTTCTTGCTAGAAGAGGTGACTCGTCTACAGCAAGGTATTTTATCTCTTGCTGAGCGCAATACAGACACTATCATGCCAGGCTTTACCCATCTGCAAACAGCTCAGCCAGTGACATTTGGTCATCACTTGATGGCTTGGTACGAAATGGCCCAGCGTGATTACGAGCGCTTATTGGATTGCCGTAAGCGAGTGAATGTTTTGCCTCTTGGTGCAGCGGCGCTTGCTGGGACAACTTACCCAATCGATCGTGAAATGACTGCGGAGCTGTTGGGTTTTGAGCGTCCAACCTATAACTCTCTCGATTCTGTCAGTGATCGTGATTTTGCCATTGAATTTACATCAGCGGCGTCTATCACCATGATGCATCTGTCCCGTTGGGCAGAAGAGCTTGTCATGTGGGCTTCAGCGCAGTTCAACTTTATCTTTTTGCCGGATCGTTTTTGTACTGGGTCTTCTATTATGCCTCAGAAGAAAAACCCAGACGTACCAGAGTTAGTACGCGGTAAAACAGGTCGAGTGTATGGTCATCTGATGGGATTGCTGACACTGATGAAGTCCCAGTGTTTGGCTTACAATAAAGACAACCAAGAAGACAAAGAGCCACTATTTGATACGGCAGATACTTTACGCGGCTCTTTGCGTGCGTTTGCGGATATGATTCCTGCCATTGAAGCCCGTAGCGAGCATATGTACGAAGCAGCTCGTCGTGGTTTTAGTACGGCGACGGATTTGGCTGATTACTTAGTGCGTAAAGGCGTAGCTTTCCGTGATGCCCATGAAGTAGTGGGTAAAGCGGTAGGCTTTGGTGTCAAAGAAGGCCGAGATTTGTCGGAGATGACCCTTGAAGAACTACAAGGCTTCGGTGCAATGATCGAGCAGGATGTGTTCGAAGTATTGACCTTGGAAGGCTCTGTGGCAGCTCGTGATCATATTGGTGGTACAGCCCCAGCCCAAGTAAAAATCGCTATTGAGCGTGCCAAGGCTGAATTAGCCAAGCGTTAAACGCGCTTATTCAACTACCCACTAATGGTATGTTAAAAATCCCCGCCCTAGCGGGGATTTTTTATTCTTGATTGCCAAATGGCAACATCTGAAGTTGCTCAGGGGTTAATAGATCTGTGGTGATGTTTAGTTCGAAGCGAAAGGATCGTTTTTGCCCAGAACAACCAGAGAGCACTACCTTCCATTCTTCTTCTGCTCCAGGTTCGGGCATTTTCCAGCAAATGCCATTGATGTTTACGTACTTGGTGCCATCCGCGTCTTCCGTGATGTCATAGTGTTTCTGCTCAACGATACCTTTTTCGTAGCGGGTCTGTTCTCGTTCAGCTTGTTTGATTTGATCCCTGAGTTTTTTGGAAAAAGGCTGTCCTTTAATATCCGCTTTATCTTGCCATGTTTGGGCACTGCCGATGTCGAGCAGGCTTTTGGCCTTTAGGTCTGTGTCGGCTGTTGTGGTGTCAGGCTCGCTGATGTCTTGGAGTTGCACTGGTGGGCTCAGTTTTTCTTTCTCAACAATGGTTTCGGGTAGCGTACTTTGCTCTTCCGTTGTCTCTGACGATGGAGTGCTCTCTGGATCATTGATTGTCTCTGTGGAGGAGGCTTCCGTGGCGCTTGTCTCTACCGAGGTATTTTCGGTGGTGGTTTCCTCTGCCGTCACTTCTTCTTGAAGAGGTTCTGTGTTGGTGTCAGGTTGCGTATCTGTGGCAGTGGGTGTTTCTGGCTGCGCTGGGACTTCATTGCTTTCTGTTGGAAGCTCTGCTGTCGTGTCAGAGTTGCTGGACTGCTCCACTGCAGGGACGGGAGCATCCTGAGGCAGTAAGGTGACGTTTAGTTGTGATGAGGGTTGACGGTCAGGTATCTCAACACCCCAGTGTGCGTCTTTGAACTCAAAGAAAAAAATACCATGCAGGAGTGAAGCGCTCACTAAGGCAAGTAACCAGGGTTTAAATAGGCGCTTCATATGCATAGTCCATCGATCCATTGACGGGGCATGGGAGCAAAATCATATTGGCTCGTCATCATGTGGGAACTATACCAAATACTCGCTAAAAGTTTAGGGTGAAAATCATGAAGATTTTCACCGAAAGTGCAGCGCTAGGGTTGGGAATCACTAGGGGGATCAGTATACTGTCAACAAATTGAATTAATGGATGGTTGTCACTGTGTCAAAGCACATTTTAGCGTTACTGACGGTTTTGTTGTTGTCTGCTTGTGGGAATAAGGGCGCACTCTATTTGCCACAAGACGCCTTGCCGTCAGATCCTGAAACAATCACCACCGCGAATTGAGGACCCCCCCTTGGATTTTTTTAATTATTCCGGTCATGAGCTGCATGCGGAACAAGTTTCTTTAGCAAACATTGCCGCTGCCCATGGCACACCGACTTATGTGTATTCCCGTGCGACGTTTGAACGTCACTACAAAGCCTATGCAGATGCCTTTGCGTCTCACCCAACCTTGATTTGTTATGCCGTAAAGGCTTGTTCAAACATTGCGATCTTGAATGTTTTAGCGCGCATGGGTTCTGGTTTCGACATCGTATCCATTGGTGAGTTGGAGCGTGTTTTGCGTGCCGGTGGTGATCCAAGCAAGGTGATGTTTTCGGGTGTCGCGAAACAAGAACACGAAATGCGTCGCGCTCTTGAAGTAGGCATTCACTGCTTTAACGTAGAGTCTGAAGCTGAGCTGCACCGTCTAAACAAAGTGGCTGGGGAGTTGGGGGTGATTGCGCCTGTGTCCCTACGGGTCAATCCAGATGTGGATGCTAAAACGCACCCATACATTTCCACAGGCTTGAAAGACAACAAATTCGGTATTGATATCAAAGACGCGGTACGTATCTATGGCGTGGCCCACTCATTGGAAAACTTGAATGTAATGGGTGTGGATTGTCATATTGGTTCTCAGCTAACTGAGCTTCAGCCGTTCTTAGATACCTTTGACCGTCTGATTGCCTTAATCGATCAATTGGCTGAGAAAGGCATTCAGATTAAACACTTAGATTTAGGTGGTGGTTTAGGTGTACGTTACCGTGATGAAGTGCCGCCGGAGCCAAAAGATTACGCTGCTTTGATACTTGAAAAGGTCAAAGGTCGTAATTTGTCTTTGGCCTTTGAGCCAGGTCGATCTATTGCTGCGAACGCTGGCGTCTTGATGACTAAAGTAGAGTTTCTAAAGTGTAACCCACACAAAAACTTCGCCATCATTGATGGAGCTATGAACGATTTGATCCGTCCATCTTTGTACGGAGCGTGGATGGACATAGTGCCCGTCAACCTCGATGGGACTCCAGAAGGGAAGCGCGTCTATGACTTGGTGGGACCAATTTGTGAGACGGGTGACTTCTTGGGTAAAGAGCGTGAGCTGGATATTCAGTCTGGTAGCTTGCTTGCGGTTCGTTCCGCTGGTGCCTACGGTTTTACCATGGCGTCAAACTACAATAGCCGTGGCCGTGCCGCTGAGGTAATGGTTGATGGTGACCAAGTGCATTTGATTCGCGAACGTGAAGACATTGATCATCAACTGACTGGTGAGCATATTTTGCCTGCTTAAGGAGCTCCCTGTGTTGTTGAAATTTACCAAAATGCATGGCCTCGGCAACGACTTTGTCGTTGTCGATGCGGTGTCTCGTAAAGTGTATTTTAATAAAGCTCAAATCGAGCGCTTAGGGGATCGAAACCGAGGCATTGGTTTTGATCAACTTTTGGTGGTTGAGCCCCCTTCGAATCCAGATATGGATTTCCGTTATCGTATCTACAATTGTGATGGTTCCGAAGTGGAGCATTGCGGCAACGGTGCCCGTTGTTTCGCAAAGTTTGTATTGGACCGAGAACTGACTCACAAGCGTCAGATCAACGTCGAAACAAAACGTGGCCAGATCCAGCTTAATGTATTGGACAATGGGCAAGTGGAAGTGGATATGGGGGAGCCGAGCTTTTTGCCTGCTGACCTGCCATTTACCGCTGATGCGATGCAGGACCTGTATCAAATCCAAGCGAATGGAGAGACAGTTGAGCTAACTCCTGTTTCTGTCGGAAACCCCCATGCGGTGATTCGAGTGGACGCCTTAAGCGATGAGTTAGTTAATCGCATCGGCCCCGTTGTAGAAGACCATGAAGCCTTTCCAAATAATGTGAATGTTGGCTTTATGCAGGTAGTTTCTCCTACAGAGGTGAATCTTCGTGTTTACGAGCGTGGCGTAGGTGAAACTCAAGCCTGCGGAACGGGTGCATGTGCGGCGGTGGTTGCCGGTATTAAGCAAGGCTGGTTGGACAAAGAAGTGCTGGTTCATTTGCCTGGCGGTGATTTGCGTATTGCGTGGCAAGGGCCAACGTCCCCCATCATTATGACTGGCGCTGCTGAAAAAGTTTTCGAAGGCCAAATCTATCTATAAGAGAGGTTCCATGAGGGAAGAGGATGTCGTCCGCTACCTAGAGAAAACGCCTGATTTTTTTGAACGAAATCCTGCGTTGTTGGAGGAGCTGACGATTCCTCATCCAGTTCATGGCGGCGCTATCTCGTTGCTTGAGAGACAGGTGTCTCTACTGCGTAAATCAAACGGCGACTATCGTGGACAATTTGAGCGCTTGGTAGATGTCGCCCGTGAAAACGAAGGCATCATGAAGAAAAGTCGTCGCTTAGTGCTTAAATGCTTAAGCTGCGAAACCTTGGATGACTTTGCCGGAGTGATCGAAGAAGTGATGCGGGAAGACTTCAACATTGCCTATCAGTCATTGGTGTTGTTTAACGATACCGATTTCGATGGTTCGGTCCGCACCGCCTCTTGGGAATCTTCTGAGCCTATCTTAAAAGAAATGTTAGTGAATTCGGGGTGCTACTGTGGCGTCTTATCGGTTGCGGAATCCGAGTTCCTGTTTCAATCTCAAAGTAACCTTGTGATGTCTTCGGCTATCTTGCCGCTTGTCTCCCGTGAAGGCGGACAGGTGGTCTACCATGGGGTACTCGCGTTGGGATCAAATCGCTTAAATCACTTCGATAAAGATAAGGGGTCGCTCTTTTTAGACTTCTTGTCTGACCTTCTAAGTGCCTTATTGTTGAGACTGTTGCCATGAGTCAGCAATTATTAATTTCTTTCGATCTTGATAATACCCTTTGGGATGTGGATCCGACTTTAGTGCGGGCTGAGCATGCCATGGAAAAATGGTTTGATGAGCGCTTTCCGGGTTTTGCAGAGCGCTTTTACACGCCTACCATGGGGGATCTAAAGAATCGGGTTCTGTTGTCTCAACCTGAGATTGCCAAAGATGTGACCCAGGTGCGTTTAGCCATGTATCAACAGGCGTTGCAGGAGTACGGTCTGCCTTCGGAAGAGGCGGAACAAGTGGCGGAGCAGGCGTTTGATGTATTTTATGATTGGCGACAACGCATCGACCTGTATCCAGATGTGCACATAACCTTGGATAAGCTGGCCGAGCGTTACGAGTTGGCGGCTTTGACGAATGGTAATGCGGATGTGTTTCACCCTGCTATTTCCTTAAATCGCTACTTTGGTACCGTGATTCGTGCTGATCAAGAGGGGATTGCTAAGCCAGATCCCGAGATTTTCGAGCGTTTGGCAACGAAGTCGGGTGTGTCCTTGGAGCGTGTGATCCATGTGGGCGATCACCCTGTTGATGATGTAGAAGGGGCTGTCGCAGCCGGCGCTCGTGCTATTTGGTTTAATCGTCATGGCGCAAGACGCTGGCGCTCCGAATGGGCAACGACACCGGATGCTGAGGTGCATTCTTTGCAGGAGCTGGTGTCTGTTATCCAGAATATGGAATTATAGAGATTTGCTATTGGGTTGGTTAAGGAATCTGATTTTTAACCTTTTTAATTAGTGTTACACTAACCTCATTAATTGTTTAACCGATTTTAAGGAAAATGTTATGAGCGAAAACATCATCAACGTTACTGATGCTCAATTCGAAGAAGAAGTACTAAAGTCTGAAGTGCCTGTTGTTGTAGACTTTTGGGCACCTTGGTGTGGTCCTTGTAAAATGATCGCGCCAGTTCTTGAAGACGTAGCAAAAGAATACGCTGGTAAAGTTAAAGTTGTGAAAATCAACGTTGACGAGAACCAAGAGACAGCTCCTAAATACAACGTACGTGGCATTCCAACACTGCTTGTTGTTAAAGGTGGTGAAGTTGCTGCCACTAAAGTAGGTGCAGTATCTAAGTCTCAGCTAGTAGAGTTTGTTGAAGGCGCACTATAATCTGGGCCTAATACAGCTAACAAGAAGCCGCTTTTTAAGCGGCTTTTTTTGTGTCTGAAATTTGTCTAATCTGGGTGTTACAAAGCTAACGCCTGAGTCGCCCTAAAGTCTCCAAAAACTGAGCTGTATGAGCAGCGTTTAGTTGTTTTCGGATGGATTGAGCATAGGGTAAAAACGCTAGTAGCTCTGCTTTTGACATGGGGTTGTCGTTTGGAATCGTAATGGTTTCAGGGTTTTGGTGAACGCCATTAACACGGAACTCATAATGTAAGTGGGGTCCAGTTGCCCAACCTGTTTGTCCCACATAACCAATTTCTTCACCTTGCTCCACTTTCATGCCTTGAACAAGATCAGGGGCAAAACTATTTAGGTGCCCATACAAAGTCGTATAACCCCGGCCATGATCAATAATGATGGTGTTGCCGTAGCCTTTGATTTCTCCTACGTAAGATACCGTACCGTCCCCTGAGCTCTGAATTGGAGTGCCTTCTGCGGCGGCATAATCTACTCCCCGATGAGGACGTGTGGTTTTAAAAATAGGGTGAAGCCGGTTGGGGTTAAAGCGAGAAGACACTCGGGTAAAGTCTACTGGGCTTCGAATAAATGCTTTACGTAGGGATAAGCCATCCCCAGTAAAATAATCCGTGCGTTGTTCCGTATCATATCGGATGGCTTCAAAGTAGCGGCCGTTGTTAATGAACTCTGCGGCGAGAATGTTGCCGCTACCAATGGCCTCACCATCAATAGACTGTTGCTCATATAGGATGGAAAAGCTGTCCCCCGGTCGTATATCCAGAGCAAAATCGATGTCCCACTTAAAGATCTCTGCTAATTGAAATAAGAGCTTGTCAGATATTCCTTCATTTGAACCATCCACAAATAATGAGGTTTCAATACGTACCTCTTTATACACTGGGGCGTTTGTAATAGGTCGCTCTACCGTACGATGGGTGAAGTGTTTTTCCCGAGCAGTGAACACTTCTTTCTCTCTAACATTTTGGCTCAGAGTCAGAGTGATCAAGGTGCCGTTAGGGTATTCGATGTCGGCTTCTAAGGTGTTGCCTGGTTGTAAGGCTTTTAAAGCCCCCTTGTGGTCAGCTTGTGTCAGCTGGTAAATCTGTTGGTTGCTTACCCCCTTAGCCCGCAGTACAGAGGATAAAGAGTCTCCAGATTGTATGGTAATGACATGTTTTTCACGGTATTTGGGGGTAGGCTTAGGCGCGTTTTGGTTCTCTAAAACGGGATTTTGAATGTCGGGCTTTGGCGCAATAGGACCCGCAGACCGTAAGGGGGGTGAAGGCTGACTGACTGCTGTGGCTGGCGGTTTTGCAAGGGTCGACCAAACCAGTAACGCTGCTCCGGACAGAAGCATTACAGAAAACGCGATTAACAAAGTTTTTAAAGAAAGTAGCCTGTCCAAGTTTGTCGTCCAATTTTCCCGTAAAAGCCATGTCATCCTATCAACTAAGTGGCTATAATTGAACGCTATTTATTTAACAACTTTCAGGATTTGGATCGCAAAATGACACAACAAAACATCGACCTATTAGCTGACTTACAGGCTCGTGGGCTTATCGCTCAAATGACTGCAGAAGAAGAGCTGCGCGCTCACTTGTCATCTGGTCGTCGTACTTTGTATTGTGGCTTCGATCCAACCGCAGACAGTTTGCATCTAGGTCACTTAGTACCTTTGTTGGTGCTGAAGCGTTGCCAAGATGCAGGTCATAATCCGATCGCCTTGGTGGGTGGTGCTACCGGCATGATCGGTGATCCAAGCTTTAAAGCCGCTGAACGCTCTTTGAACACTGCTGACGTGGTTGCTGGTTGGGCTGATAAAATTAAAAGCCAAGTAAGCCAGTTCATCTCTTTTGAAGGGGTAGAAAACCCTGCTCGTGTGGTCAATAACTTAGACTGGACGGGGAACATGAATGTCATCGAATTCCTGCGTGAAATCGGTAAGCATTTCTCTGTGAATGCCATGATCAACAAGGAATCTGTGCAGCAACGTTTAAACCGTGAAGGGGCTGGTATTTCGTTTACTGAGTTCTCTTACGCCCTGTTGCAAGGTATGGACTTCGCCGAGCTAAACCGTCAGTACGATTGTACGCTTCAAGTGGGTGGCAGTGATCAATGGGGGAATATCGTAGGGGGTATTGACCTATCTCGTCGTCAAAATCAAGCACAAGTCTTTGGCTTGACTGTTCCTCTGGTGACAAAGGCAGACGGCACTAAGTTCGGCAAGACTGAGTCCGGTGCGGTATGGCTTGATCCAAAGAAAACTAGCCAATACTCTTTCTACCAATTCTGGTTGGGTACAGCGGATGCGGACGTATACAAGTTCCTGCGCTACTTCACTTTTATGTCGATTGCAGACATTGAAGCCATTGAAAAAGCGGATCAAGAAAACGGCGGTAAACCACAAGCACAAGCTATTTTGGCTCGTGAAGCAACACGCCTAGTACACGGCGAAGAAGGCTTGGCAGCAGCTGAGCGTATTACTCAAGCGTTGTTCAGCGGTGAAACCGATCAACTGAGTGAAGCGGACCTAGAGCAGATTCAACAAGACGGTTTACCAAGCAGCTCTTTGGCTGGGATTGATCTAGCTGAGACGCCGATGACGACCTTGTTAGCGGATGCTGGTTTGGCAGCAAGCGGTAAGCAAGTAAAAGACGCTCTACAACGTAACTCAGTGTTCGTGAATGGTGTTGCGAAAGGCATGGAAGATAATATGGCTGCGGCAGACATCTTCACCGCGGACAATGGCTACTATGGTAAATACTTCCTAGTAAAACTAGGTAAGAAAAAGCATCACTTGTTCGCCCTTTAATAAGCGAGTAAAGATGTGATGTGAAAGGCGCTTAGGCGCCTTTCCTGTTCTTGGGAGTTACAACACGATGATTTCATTTGATGATCCAAGACTGACCCAGTCGTTGGCCCATGGGGGGAGACTCTATGTGGGATTTAGCGGTGGTGTGGACTCTCTAGCCTTACTTCATATGCTGGCGCAATCGCTGCCTGACTCCCATCGCAGTTCGTTAACCGCTATTCATGTTCACCACGGGTTAAGTCCTAATGCCGACGACTGGTTAGAGCACTGCCAAACCGTTTGCAAAACCATGGGTGTGAGTTTCCTTTCAGAATACGTTCAAGTTGAGTCTTCAAGGTCAATTGAAGAAAACGCCCGCAAAGCAAGGTATCAAGCCTTCGAAAAGCATCTAAAGCGCCACGATATTTTAGCGCAAGGGCACCATGCAAATGATCAAGCAGAAACCCTCTTGTTTCGACTAGAGAGGGGCGCAGGGACACGGGGTATGCAGGGGATTCCTATCTGGCGATCCTTGGGACAAGGGAAGATATGGCGGCCCTTATTATCCGTGTCGCGCCAAGCGCTCGAAGCCTATGTGACGGCGCAAGGATTGTCATGGATAGAAGATGAATCCAATGACGACAGCCGCTATCGTCGAAATTTTTTGCGCCACCAGGTACTGCATCCTTGGCAATCTAATAATTCGGGTGTGGCTCAGGCGATTGCCTCCAGTGCTCGGCTCATGCAGCAGGAAATGTCTGTCTATGATCGACTTGCCAGTGAGGCGCTAGCAGGATTGCAGTCTTCCTGTGGGGGGCTACTTTTAGATCAATTGCCAGAGGGAGAAGAAGGATTCTGGCTGTCACGCTTTGTCCGTCAGAATGGACATTCGTTGACAGAGCCTCAGCTAAAGTCTGTACTGGCCATGTTTTTTTCCAGCCAAGAAAAGCAGCCTTGTTTTATCGGCGAAGGCTTTCAGTTAGCACGATTTGAAACCACCTTATATTTGCTGCCTATCATTGCCGAGCCTGTCTCACAAATTGTAACTGCTGGGCAGTGGCTGATACGTGAGCATGATGAACTCTACTCTGACCGTCAGGTTGAAGTAAGAGGGCGTCCACAAGGGGTGTCATTATGCTTGCCCAATGGACGCCATCGTCCCCTAAAGAAATGGCTGCAAGATCAACGTATTCCCTTATGGTGGCGAGAGCAGCTGCCTTATGTGTACGAAGCAGGCGTCTTGGTTGCCATAGGAACTCTATGGCAGCAGCCAGGCTGGAATGGCGTCATTGAGTGGCAACGAAAAAGCTCACTTCCTTGGCCAGCAAGTCCCTAAAAAGCCACTGGAGAATCTAAGTCACTGGTCTAAGCTTAAGTAAGTAAATAGGGATAAGAAGCAAGGTAGAGATTAACGCACCATGAAGGCCTTAATATTGATCGTGTATTGCTTTATCTTAGTGGGTTGTACTTACGTTAGAAGCTCTGAAACACTGGAGGATCCGGTTCAAATAGAGAGTGATGGTGTTGAAGCAATGGAACGTGACAAACAACCCATCAAATATAAATTTGATGCGGCTGCGATAGCGAGTCTAGCATCTTTATAACCCCTAATTAGAAATAAAAATGCCTCCTAATGGAGGCATTTTTTATCTCTGTTCCAACTGTTTAGTGTGCTTAAAACGAGCGGCTGTATTGAAGGCCAAGCAGAACTGCGTTGGCGTGAGTCGTGCCAGTAATTGAGCTGTTTAGAGCACTTTTGCTCTCACTGACATCAGTATCTTCCCCTAGTAAATAGGTGGCACCGAAATCAATGCTGCTCATTTGGTCTGGCTTGTAAGTGAAGCCCGCTGATAACCATTGGCGATCCGAGTCAGGAACCGAAATAGAGCGAGTTTCATCCTGTGCACTGGTGTCATACATGTAGCCAGCGCGCAGCTCCCATTGCTCATTCATATAATAGGTGCCACCGATCGAATAGTGCCATGCATCTTGCCAGTTATAAGTGTTTATTACCCCGGCTTTTTCCGCTTCAAGCTTGTCAAACTCAGACCATTGAATAAATTGAATGCTGTAGTGCAAGGCGTAGGATGGCGATAGGCGATGGTAGCCCGAGAACTCAGCAATATCTGGTAATGGCATCTTTACTGTATCACTTTGCTTTCCGCCAGTAAGAGTGTAAACATCGCCTTCTGCTTCGATCTCTGGGCTATAGTGGTAGTCAATACCAAAGCGGTTTCTGCTATTTAATTCATACATGGCCCCGACATTCCAGCCTAATGCCCAGCCACTAGCATCAATATCCAGTACTTTATCTGAGCTATATGCTGCATTAACGAACGGGTTTGTTGGGCGTGAAAAAATACCTTTACCATAGATGGCATCCAGTCCTGCGCCTAACGTTAAGGCTTCGCTTACTTTGTATGAGCCTACTAAGCCTAAATTGAAGCTTTTCACATCTGTGTTGCCACCGTACTCATAACCTTGATAACCATCTTCAAATTCTGTCTTAGTCCCAAAGTTGGAGTAAGCATTTAGGCCCCAGGCAAATTTTTGATTTACTGGGCGGACATAGTAGAAATTTGGAGCAATGGACGTATCACCAACAGAGTCTGTATTTGCACTGTTACTTGAGACAGATGTTGAAGAGTTTGGTCCAGTATAGGTCGCATCTTTTACTTCGATGTCGGTGGTGATGGTTTCAAAGCCAACGGAGATTTGCTGTTTGTCGAACAGGGACATGGCTGCAGGGTTTCGAGCAATCACGGAGGCGTTATCGCCAATTACTGCATCACCCGCAAAGGCACGGCCAAGGCCGGTAGCGGATTGTGCGTTTAGCTGGAAACCTGCCGCGTGCAGTTGCGCAGCCGACATGGCAACAGCAAATGAAATTAGCGTCTTTCGGTAGGGAAAGGATGGCATCATGAGTCTATCTTCCTTTTTATTTTAATACGATTATTGGACTCTCGTTGTACAAGGCATTCTTGTACATTCTTTAAGCTATCAACATAGTCTTACCAGTGATGGGATTCCATGTAAAAATACGGCGAAGTTTGTAACATTTTCGTTCATTTTGTGGCGATTTGACGATTTGCGTTATGCGCTGTGTTAGCCGCAATCTGAGCGTTGAGGCCATCATTAGTCTCGATTCTGTGGTGGGCCTGCTCTAAAGTAAAGCCCCATGCCTGCTGGTGTCGTTCGGCTAGTTGCGTCATGGCCCGTTCCATAGGGATATCAATATACCACTTTTCGTCTAAGTAGCTTTGACTGTGCTCAAAGCCATGATCACGGTGTAAAACATACAGTCCCTCAACTATGAGTACTTTCGTTGCTGTGGGAATCATGATTGCCTTATCGACTGGGTCCCCGATTGAGTGATCAAAGCTGGGCCAGTAGAGTGTGTTATCTGGTTGTTCTTTAAAGCTCTTTAGAGTGTCAGTGTAGCTTTCACTGTCAAATGTCCAAGGGGCTCCACGACGATTAAAAGCGGCTTCAGGGTCAGGCAATGCCCTAAGTTGGGCTTTACTTAAATGGAAACCATCCATGCTGACGGAGGTAATGCAGTCAATGCCTCGCTCTGTTGCTCTGGCTGCTAAGTACTCAGCGATAGTGGACTTACCTGATCCGGGGAGTCCTGCAATGGCGATGATCACGCGTTTGGGTTGTTGGCTAAGAGTGATTAAATGTGCCAAAGCATCTTGATAGGACGGGAGGGTATCGAGATGTTGATACAGATCGTTTGTTGTCATTTTTATGAATCCGACAGTGCTAAAACAGCGTAATTGTTTTTAGTGATTCTTTGGAGAGTAACGAAATGAAATGGTCTGAGCTAGAGAAAGTTAATGTTATTGAGAAGGTAAAGATTCATTCTTTGATGCCAAATCTATATCAGGTGTCGGTCATTATTGCTGGAGAAGAGTTTTATCTTGAAGACAGCAAGGGGCGACATATTTCTCGACCTAACAAGATTGAACTACAGCAGATGTTTGAAGGTATGAAGGTTGGCCAAACGGTACTGTGTCATCAAAGCGCCTATGATGAGATGGTGGGACAGCCGATGGGAACAGGTAATGTGTTAGAAGTCCCTCTTGGTATGCCTTTTAAATAGATAATAAGTGTTAAGCTTCGACCTCTTGAGGAATTTGATTTAGGCTTTAAGTAATAAGTACGCATTCCTGAAAAGAGGTGGTTATGCTGGATCTGGTTATTAAGCAAATTATCCAAGAGACGTCGAAGGTTAAGCGCTTTGTGTTGGCCCACGAAGATGGCTTAGGCCTGCCTACCTATCAGCCGGGTGCCCACATTGAGTTACAACTCCCAAGCGGATTACGTCGACAGTATTCACTTTGTAAATTGCCAACGACTGGCAAGGAATATGAGATCGCTGTGTTATTGGATCCTTTTTCTCAAGGGGGATCAGAAGAGTTGCATCGGATGAAGGAAGGGGATGCGCTCAAATGCTTTACGCCGCAAAATCACTTTTTACTCTCTAACCCGCGCGTCCCTGCCTTGCTTATGGGGGCTGGTATTGGTGTGACCCCCCTAATTCCCATGGCACAAATGCTTAAAAAAGCAGGCACGGACTTTCAATTTCACTATTCCGCTAAGAACCCCGAAAGCGCAGCTTTTTATGAGGCGCTACAGCAGAGTGCCTTTGTTGATAAGATGACTTTTCATTTTAGTGAGCGTCAGCGAATTGACTTGAAAAAAGTGCTTGGTGGCGCTGACCCCAAAATGCATATCTATGTCTGCGGGCCAAGCGCTTACATTGAAGCTGTCCTAGATACGGCGATGGCAATGGGGTGGTCCAGTGAAAAGCTCCATCGGGAATTTTTTAGTGGCAAGCGTTCTGCTTCTATGGATGAAGCCTTGAAAGAGTCTTTTCAAGTTAAGGTCGCCAGCACAGGAGAGGTGTTTGATGTGGAGCCAGGTGTTTCTATCACCCAAGCCCTAGAAATGAATGGCGTAGATATCCCTGTCTCTTGTGAAGAAGGGTGGTGCGGTACTTGTATGACTCGATTATTAGAGGGTGTGCCGGATCACAGGGATACTTTTTTGTCAGATGCGGAACGCCTCGAGGGGAAAATCATCATGCCTTGTTGTTCAGGTTCTCGTAGTGACCTTTTGGTATTAGATCTATAAATCAATGATTTGAAAAAATAGATTGGATTGGGAAATGGAACTTAGTCTCTGCAGAGTAAAACTTCCAAGCTTTTACATTGAGCGCAAGGGGGCAAGGTGTTATTATTTGCTCCCGTCCTAAAGGTGCTTTTTTAAGTGCCTTTTCTCATTTCGATCATACATATTTAAGGCGGGCTAAACACTCATGGCGACACGATATATTTTCGTCACAGGCGGCGTGGTTTCATCACTTGGTAAAGGCTTGGCATCTGCATCCCTTGCAGCCATCCTAGAATCCCGTGGTCTAAAAGTCACCATGCTTAAACTGGATCCATACATCAACGTCGATCCAGGTACGATGAGTCCCTTCCAGCACGGTGAAGTGTTCGTTACTGAAGACGGCGCCGAGACCGATCTAGACTTAGGCCACTACGAGCGTTTCATCTCAACTAAGATGAATAAGCGCAACAACTTTACCTCTGGTCGCGTCTACCAACATGTTCTACAAAAAGAACGCCGTGGTGACTACCTAGGTGGTACTGTTCAGGTTATCCCGCACATTACTGATGAAATTAAACGTCGTGTTATCGCTGGTGCAGAAGGCGCAGATGTTGCCCTAGTGGAAATCGGCGGTACTGTGGGTGATATTGAATCGCAGCCATTTTTAGAAGCTGTGCGTCAGTTGAAAGTGGAGCTTGGTTCCCACCGAGCTTTGTTTATGCATTTGACGCTGGTGCCTTACATCCGCACTGCAGGTGAGACGAAAACTAAGCCGACTCAACACTCAGTGAAAGAGCTACGTTCTATCGGTATTCAGCCTGACATTTTGGTATGTCGTTCTGAAGTCTCTATCGAAGCACCAGAGCGTAAGAAAATTGCCCTATTTACTAACGTAGATGAGCGAGCGGTTATTTCTTTACCCGATGCAGACACCATTTACCGAATTCCACAAATGTTGGCAGACCAAGGTCTTGATAGCCTGATCGTTCAGCGCTTTAACTTGGATTGCAACATTGCAGACTTGGAAATCTGGAACAAGGTCGCTCAAGCGAAACTGAACCCAGAGAAGCAAGTGAACATCGCCATGGTTGGTAAATACATGGAGCTGTTGGACGCTTACAAGTCTTTGATCGAAGCGATGGATCATGCGGGCATTCATGCACGTACTAAAGTAAAACTGCATTACATCGACTCTGAGAAAATCGAAGAAGAAGGCACAAGTGTGCTTGAGGGAATGGATGCGATCCTTGTCCCAGGTGGCTTCGGTGAGCGCGGTGTAGAAGGTAAAATTCGCACGGCACAATACGCCCGTGAAAACAAAATTCCGTACTTGGGTATCTGTCTAGGTATGCAAGTGGCGGTCATCGAATTTGCTCGTAACGTAGCAAATCTAAACGGTGCACACAGCACTGAGTTTAATCTAAAAACAGAGAATCCTGTCGTTGGCCTGATTACTGAATGGGTCAATGCTGAAGGTTCCAAAGAAATCCGGTCAGAGGAATCCGATCTAGGTGGAACGATGCGTCTTGGTGCGCAAAACTGTAACTTGATCGAAGGCACCAAAGCGCGTGCTGCATACGGTCAAGATGTGATCAGTGAGCGTCATCGCCATCGTTACGAAGTAAACAACTACTATGTTCCAGCATTAAAAGAAGCCGGTCTAACGATCTCAGGCTTGTCCGCTGATAACTCACTAGTAGAAATGGTGGAGATTGCAGATCATCCTTGGTTTGTAGCGTGTCAATTCCACCCTGAATTTACTTCAACACCAAGATATGGGCACGGCCTGTTCAGTGCATTTGTTCACGCCGCACTGAAGCATGCAGGAAAAGAAAAATAATTTTAGCAAACAGGTGTTTGTGAATTTTTCATCTACTAAAAGGGGTTTGTTATGAGTCAAATCGTTGACATCAAAGCCAGAGAAGTTCTGGATTCACGTGGTAACCCAACTGTGGAAGCTGACGTAATCCTAGCGGACGGCTCATTTGGTTCAGCGTGTGCACCTTCTGGTGCCTCTACCGGTTCACGTGAAGCTTTGGAACTGCGCGATGGTGACAAGAGTCGTTACCTAGGTAAAGGCGTATTAAAAGCCGTAGCCGCGGTAAACGGTCCGATCCGTGAAGCGCTACTGGGCAAAGACGCAACAGCGCAGGCTGAACTAGATAAGATCATGATCGATCTTGATGGTACAGAGAACAAATCTCAATTCGGTGCGAACGCTATCCTAGCGGTTTCTTTGGCAGCAGCGAAAGCAGCGGCAGTTTCTAAGAAAGTACCTTTGTACGTACACATCGCGGACATTAATGGTACGCCAGGTGTTTACTCTATGCCTGTACCAATGATGAACATCATCAATGGTGGTGAGCACGCGGACAACAACGTTGATATCCAAGAGTTCATGATCCAGCCTGTGGGTGCGCCGAACTTCCGTGAAGCACTACGTTACGGAGCAGAGATCTTCCACGCACTGAAAAAAGTATTAAGCGCTCGTGGCTTGAATACAGCAGTGGGTGATGAAGGTGGTTTTGCGCCAGACCTAGCGTCTAACGCCGAAGCGTTAGCGGTTATTAAAGAAGCTGTTGCAGCAGCTGGCTATGAGCTAGGTAAAGACATTACGCTAGCCATGGACTGTGCATCGTCTGAATTCTACGAAGACGGCAAGTACAACATGAAAGGCGAAGGTAAGGTCTTTACGTCAGAAGAATTCTCTGACTACCTTGCTGAGCTTTGCAATGAGTACCCAATTGTCTCTATTGAAGACGGTCAGGACGAATCTGACTGGGCAGGCTTTGCTTACCAAACTAAGATCCTAGGCGATAAGATCCAACTTGTAGGTGATGATCTATTTGTTACCAACACTAAGATCCTTAAGCGTGGTATCGACGAAAGCATCGCTAACTCTATCTTGATCAAATTTAACCAAATAGGTTCTTTGACTGAGACGTTGGAAGCCATCAAAATGGCGAAAGACGCTGGTTACACGGCGGTTATTTCACACCGTTCTGGTGAGACTGAAGATGCAACTATTGCGGATTTAGCGGTTGGTACGGCAGCGGGTCAAATTAAAACCGGCTCCCTATGTCGTTCTGATCGTGTGTCTAAGTACAACCAATTGCTACGTATTGAAGAGCAACTGGGTGGAAAAGCACCTTACAACGGTCTATCTGAGATCAAAGGGCAAGCGTAATTATTTAGCTTGCTTCGAAAAGGGAGAACGTAAGTTCTCCCTTTTTTATTTTTTTTTATCCCATTTCACGGAATAATGGGCACTCGTTCAGTCTTGAGTTTGAATATTTCAACATGATGTTGCGCATTTTTCTTGGCATTTTTCTTCTGAGTACAGCCTACCTTTCCTTTCAGGTATTTTGGGGGGAGCAAGGTATGAAACGAGAAGACGAGTTGGCCAAACAGATCGAGTACCAAGAGCAGATTAACAAGCGTTTAAAGGTGCGAAATGAAGCCCTGCGTGCCCAAATTAAAGATCTGAGAAAAGGTGAAGATGCCGTTGAGGAGCATGTGCGCACAGAGATGCAATACATTAAAGACGGCGAAATGTTTTATCGAATAGTAGAAAAGTAATGACGCAATATTGGGTAATCATCCCGGCGGCTGGCGCTGGTAAACGCATGGCGAGTGCCATTCCAAAACAGTATTTGACCCTGAATCAACGCACGATTCTTGATGTCACTATAGCCAATTTTTTATCCCATCCACAGATACTAGGGGTGGCGGTAGGTGTGAGTCCAAATGATGAACACTGGGCAAAGTCCGAATGGGCGACCCACCCTCAAGTGATTCGTTATGATGGCGGGACAGAGCGCGCAGAAACAGTATTAAATGGCTTGCAAGTTTTGCTGGCGGTTGGCGTGGATGAAACGGCAAATGTTCTCGTTCATGACGCAGCGCGTCCTCTAGTGACCCATGATGCTTTAACTCGAATTATGGCTCATGATGGTTCTGAAGGAGCGTTGTTGGCTATTCCCTGTAAAGACACCCTTAAGCTTGCTAATGAAACAACCCAGTCTATAGGAACAGTAGATCGTAGTGCCATTTGGCAAGCCCAGACGCCGCAGAAATTTCCCCTCATGGCATTGTTAGAGGGGCTCTCAACGGCCCTCGAAGAGAATTTGGCTATTACCGATGAAAGCTCTGCTATGGAGCTATTAGGATGGCAACCTGCTCTTATCGAAGGGGAAGCCACCAATCTAAAAATTACCGTGCCAGAAGACCTTGTCATGGCCAATGCTATATTGGCTAGTCAGACACACACCCAACAATAGGAATTGAATTCATGATGCCATTTAGAATCGGCCACGGCTTTGATGTACATAAATTTGGGGAAGGCGATCATATTGTTATGGGTGGGGTGTCCATTCCTTATGAGCAAGGCTTAGTGGCCCACTCGGATGGGGATGTGGTGTTGCATGCCTTGACGGATGCCTTGTTGGGAGCGGCGGCTTTAGGCGACATAGGCAAGCATTTTCCTGATACCGATGCGGAATACGCTGGAGCAGATAGTCGAGTTTTACTTCGTCATGCTTTTGCTGAGGTGCAGAAGCTGGGGTTAGGGGTTGGGAATCTTGATGTCACCATCATGGCCCAAGCCCCCAAAATGCGCCCACATATTGATGCCATGCGCGCCAATATCGCCGAGGATCTGGGGATTGCTATATCGGAAGTTAACGTTAAAGCAACTACCACTGAGAAGCTTGGTTTTACTGGCCGTAAAGAGGGCATTGCTGTGGCAGCAGTAGCCTTGCTATATCGAGTGGATGCATGAACACGGATTGGCACTATGCATGGGGGCGCCCCACTGGCACAGCGGATCTGAAAACCGTTGAAAGTGACTTCTTGGTAGAGGAAATCCTTGGTTTTGAGCCGGATCAAAAAGGTGAATTTGTTTACCTCTGGATTGAGAAAAAAGGCGTCAACACCGACTTTTTGGCAAAGCGCTTAGCCAAAGCGGCCAATGTGTCAGCGAGGCAAGTCAGCTATGCGGGTGCTAAAGATCGACACGCACTTACCCGTCAGTGGTTCTGTATTCATTCCCCAAAGCAAGATGTGGATGTGGCAGACATAGAGAAGGTTTTCTTAGCTCCAGAAATGGTCCGTGTCTTGGAGCAAAAGCGTCACAGCAAAAAACTGCGTACCGGTGGACATTTAGGTAATCGCTTTGTGCTGCGACTGCGTAATCTAGACTCTGATGTTGATGAAATGCAGCAACGGTTAGCGCTTATCGAGCGCTTTGGTGTGCCAAATTACTATGGCGAGCAGCGCTTTGGCATCCAAGGAAATAACTTGGTCAATGGCCGTAAGATGGTTTTGCCTGGTCGCAAAGGCACTCATAAACTAGGTAAAACGGAATCCTTTTGGTTATCGGCTATTCGCTCCTGGTTTTTTAATGAAGCTTTATCTGCTTTTGTGGCTGATGGTAGTTGGGATACCCTTCAAGTGGGGGATATTGCTCAACCCCAAGACGGCAGTCAGTCCTTTCGTGTGAAGGCCTTATCCTTAGATTTGATTCATCGTCATAAGTTTGGTCAGGTGTCTCCAGTTCTTCCCTTGATTAGTGATGGTTGGCCCATGGGGACAACTCCTGCGCGCGCTGAATCAATGGCGGCCCTGTACGCAGAGGAAACAGCGCTCCTCAATGGGCTTATTACCTATGATTTTGCTCGAGATAGCCGCCCAACTCGCCTCGCACCTGAGAACATGGCCTGGGAATTGCTAAAAGGAGATAAGGGGCCTGATCAGCTTGTGCTGCAATTTGAGCTTCCTAGAGGGGCATTTGCCACCAGTGTCTTAAGAGAACTATTTGTCATTAATGATCGATCCCAAGAAAGACATCATGAGAATCCTATTAGCGAATGATGATGGTTTGGATGCTTTAGGTATTCAAACGCTAGCCAAAGCGCTACGCACCCAATTTGAGTGTACTTTAGTCGCCCCTGATCGTGATCGCAGTGGCGCCAGTAACTCCCTGACATTAACGCGGCCATTACGTCCGACCCTTGTCCGTGAGCGGGAGTATAAAGTGGATGGCACTCCGACAGACTGTGTGAATCTAGCCATGTCTGAAGTAATAGATGGGCGCTTTGATGCGGTTATCTCAGGTATTAATCACGGCCCTAACCTTGGTGATGATGTAATTTATTCAGGCACCGTAGCGGCTGCTATGGAAGCACGCCATTTAGGGCGGCCAGCCCTTGCCGTTTCGTTGGTGGGAAATAGGCACTTCGATACCGCTGCACAGGTAATACTAACGCTATTAGAAGACGCCCATACTCTTGATTTGCCAGCTAAAGTATTACTAAACGTTAATGTGCCAGATGTGCCTTATGAAGCGCTAAAAGGGATGAAGGTGACCCGTTTAGGGTATCGCCAGCAGGCGCATCCTGCGATCCCAGCGCAACACCCGAGGGGAATTCAAAGCTTTTGGATTGGCGCTTTAGCTGACCCTCATGATGCGGCTGAGGGGACAGACTTTCATGCTGTGTCCGAAGGCTTTGTGTCCATTACCCCCATCCATACAGATATGACAAGTCATTCGGCGATGAATCAATTGCAGCAATGGGTATTTAATAAGACATTATGACAGCTGCCCTAGATGAATTACTGAAGCGCTCTCAATCCCGGTCTAATCAAATGATTGAGCATTTGAAGAGTCATGGTGTTGAGCACAAAGAGTTATTAGAGCTCATGGCTGCTTTACCACGCCATGAATTCGTTGAGCCTGCATTTTCCCATCTTGCATACAGTCCAACTCCTCTTCCCATCGGGCGGAATCAAACCATAAGTCAGCCTCTTACGGTGGCTAAGATGACTTCCTGGTTATTGAAATATGCTCGTTTGGGCAGGGTGCTTGAAGTGGGAACAGGGTCTGGTTATCAGACGTGTTTGTTGGCGCATTTCTTTAATAAGGTACATACCATTGAACGTCAAAAAAGCTTGTATGTCCAAGCTCAAGCGCGATTGAAAAGTATGTCCATTAATAATGTGGAGTTTCTCCATGGGGATGGCCACTTAGGATGGCCACAAAAAGTGGAAATGGACGCTATTATCGTGACCGCTATGGCGAGTAAAGTTCCAACTGCCCTGACTGATATGTTAAAAGAAGATGGCATTTTAATTATGCCTATCGCAGATGCAGTTCCAGCCATTGGCTGCTGGCGACGACACGGAAATAAATGGAAGCGCTTAGAATCTGCTGTAGCGCAATTTGTGCCTCTTTTAGAAGGAAAGATAGATGCCTAAGTGGCTGAAAACATATTTGAGTGGCGTGTTAATGGGAGCGGCAGATGTTGTTCCTGGTGTTTCTGGTGGCACCATTGCCTTTATTGTTGGTATTTATGATCGATTGATTGGGGCATTGAGTGGCGTGAAT
Source organism: Rhodanobacter aciditrophus (assembly GCF_042679525.1). Lineage (GTDB taxonomy): Bacteria > Pseudomonadota > Gammaproteobacteria > Pseudomonadales > Marinomonadaceae > Marinomonas > Marinomonas aciditrophus. The sequence continues at coordinate 25,194 of NZ_JBHTMN010000014.1, read as the reverse complement.
TTGGCGAGCATAAAGATGCTGTTTAGTGGCGACTTTAAAGGTCTCTGGCGCCACTTTGACGGTAACTTTTTAATAGTGCTTTTGTTGGGCATTGCTACCAGTATTTTTGGCATTGCCAGCTTGGTTACTGAGCTGTTGGTGAGCTATCCCGTTTGGCTGTGGAGCTTTTTCTTTGGGCTTATTATCGCTTCCGCTTATGTTCTAGTGACAGACATTGAGCAGTTCACTTCAAAGCACGGTATGTTACTTGTGATAGGGGCCATGGCTGGTGCCGCCTTATCTTTACTGGTTCCTGTGCCGGTATCCATTAACTTATTTATGGTGTTTTTAGCAGGTATGATTGCTATTTGTGCCATGATTCTGCCAGGTATTTCAGGTAGCTTTCTGTTGCTGATGATGGGCATGTATGGTTATGTCATTGGTGCTATAAAGTCCCTTGATCTTGTTGTGATTGCTGTGTTCGCCTGCGGCGCTGTACTAGGGTTGTTGAGCTTTTCAAAAGTACTCCATTGGTTACTTTTGAAAGCAAAGTCTCTCACACTCGCCTTATTGACGGGGGTTATGTTGGGGGCATTAGTGAAGGTCTGGCCATGGAAAGAAGTGGTAGCCTACACTCAAGTAGGTGATAAACGTTTGCCTGTGGAAGAACAATTACTGTTGCCGTGGCAAATGACAGATTTTGAAGTAATGGTCCATTTAATTGTGCCAATAGGTCTTGTTTTATTGGGGGCTGTATCGGTTTTATTGATTCATTACATCTCATTACAAAAAAGAAACCAAGGTCATAACGCCGCCCTGTAATGTAAGGTTTGGTTATCTGGAATGATTGTTGTTGAGCACTTAAAAAGAATATTAGAGGTGCCTAAATTACTGACAGGGAAAGTCAGTAGTGTTCTATTGTCGTGTCTTTTTCTAACCGGTTGTGCCTACGATAGCTTTCACTACTCAGATCTTGATCCTTATTCATCGCAACCGTCTGGGGCAAAAGTTCAGAAAGTTCCGAGTAATGGTGTTCATCGAGTTAAATCTGGTGAAACCTTGTTTTCTATTGCTTTTTCATATGGGCTGGACTACCGAAATGTGGCAGATATTAATGGCATTGATTCTCCATACGTAATCTACCCGAACCAAAAAATCCGCTTATCTGGGACTCCTAAACCTCGTTCAGTGGCGTCTTCAAGCTCATCGACAACTGCGTCTAAAGCAGTAACAAAAAACTCCAAAGCAAAAGTGAACTCCTCTACGAAACCTGTGTCCACTGTAAAAGTGCCAGACAAAAAAGTATCAGATTGGCGCTGGCCAGTATCAGGTTCTGTCATAAAAAGCTTTTCAAACGCTGGCGTAAGTAGTAAAGGTATAGACATAAGAGGAAAAGAAGCTGAGCATGTAAAAGCAGCTGCCGATGGTGTAGTTGTCTACGCGGGTAATGGATTGATTGGCTATGGAAACCTAGTCATCGTTAAACACAGTGATGTGTATCTCAGTGCTTATGCGTATAACGAACGTATTTTGGTTAAGGAAAAACAGACCGTTCGGGTTGGTGATTCGTTAGCTGTTATCGGAGGGAAAGGCTCCGAAAGACCTATGCTGCATTTTGAGGTGCGGCGCGATGGCCAACCGATCGATCCACTAAAAGTGCTTCCCAAACAATAATAATCACATTTTGGGACTCAGGAGGGCGATATGAAATCAGTAGATACGAGCAAAGAATCAAACGAAGAAATGCTACAAGGAGCTGGTGATTTTGACTTCGAGGACATGGAAGATGATGCCTCTGATCAGGAGTTCGAATCCGCCGTGAGTGCTCGATATGCAGAGAGCGACACAAAATCTTTAGACGTTACCCAACTCTACTTAAGTGAAATAGGTTACTCACCTCTGCTAACGGCAGAAGAAGAAGTCTATTTTGCTCGCCTTGCCCTAAAAGGCGACGAAGCAGCAAGAAAGCGGATGATAGAAAGTAATCTCCGTCTTGTTGTTAAAATTTCCCGCCGCTACCTCAACCGGGGGTTATCGTTACTAGATCTGATCGAAGAGGGCAATTTAGGTCTGATTCGTGCTGTTGAAAAGTTTGACCCGGAACGGGGTTTTCGATTTTCAACCTATGCGACTTGGTGGATTCGACAGACCATCGAACGTGCCATCATGAACCAAACCCGTACCATTCGTCTTCCTATCCATGTGGTAAAAGAGCTTAACGTTTATCTCCGAGCTGCCCGTGAATTGACACAAAAGCTTGATCATGAACCCAGCGCAGAAGAGATTGCAGAGATGCTTGATCGACCTGTGGCGGACGTGCAAAAAATGCTGAGTCTCAATGAGCGCATTAGTTCTATTGATTCACCCGTTGGTGGTTTAGACAATGATAAGAGCTTGGTGGAAGTCCTAGCGGATACACAACATGCTGGCCCAGAAGACGAGCGTCAGGATGGGGATGTTCATCAAAACATTGAAAACCTCTTGGATGAGCTAAATGATAAGCAGAGAGAGGTTATTGCCCGTCGCTTTGGGTTACGTGGTTACGAGCCTAGCACTTTAGAAGATGTGGGTGCAGAGATTGGTTTGACTCGAGAGCGAGTACGTCAAATCCAAGTGGAGGCACTGCGCAAGCTACGAACCATGTTGCAGAATAAAGGGTTGTCCTTAGAAGATGTGATTAATTTGGATCACTGATAAGTAAAGTGTCAGAACAAGGCCAGCAAAAATGCTGGCCTTTTTAGTGTTAGAAGGTCGTCGCTAAACTGAATCGGTTGCCTCATCACCGGATAGCTCGTCCATGACTTGGTTGACACGCTTGCGGTACTTTTCAGACAGGTCTTTAACTGTGTAAGCGAGATGTTCGCTACCATCTTCTAGATCGATGATTTCTGGCAGGCTAAGAATGATTCGGTTTTGAATTTCTGGGCGGGTCACAATGTCATCTCCCATAACCAGCTTATTTGAGCTTTCCGACAAGGAAAGTGCCTTGGCACTTTGAATTAAATCAGTCACTTGGTCGGCAGCAAAATAACTCTCTTCAAACATCTTAGAAACTTGCTCACAGCCTTTCACAAGCCCCATATGATAGAGAATATCAGGGACGTCCTGATACAAGTCTGTATTGGAAAGTTTCTCTAGTAGCAATCTGACGAGCTCGGCACAGCTAGCTGCGTCCATAAACAGATTGTCATCGCAATCCTTTTCCTGGAATAGGATGATGACATTATCGCTTTCGTGCTGATGTACCTGACCATGAAAATGCTCAGCTGATAGGAATATGGCCCGGTAAAGCGGAGTTAGGAGGTTAGCCACCTGTAGAGGGGACATATCCTCGCGCCATTTTTCTAGATGATTAAATTGAATGTATAAGGCGCAGGACTCTCGCTCTGATTCCTTGATAATGGTGTCAAAGTCGATTTCGTATTGCTCGTCTTCCTTAAATGTTTGGGAGACGGTTTGTGGCGTGACAGTTGCTATCGGTGTGGCGAGCTCTAGGGTCTGCAAGGTGGAGATTTGGTCGGCAAGCTCTGTCGCTTCACGATAGCTGTGCTTTGGCAAAGGAGCATTGCTGGTGCCTTTGGTAAAAGCTTCAACAGCATCGCTTGCCATGGTAATTGGAAGAAACAAGCGTCTCATTACGAGAAGCAAAACTAGACCTGTGATTGCCGTCAGTATGATCCCCAGCCCGATCATCAGATTGCTGATCTGGACTAATGTACTTTGTGAACCAGACTTATCCAGTGTGATCAATACATGTCCCACTATTTCGTCACGAAACCTAATCGGGGAGCTGTACACTCTGTGTGTTTCACTGGGGCGTAATTCGTTCTCACTGCTGGTCTGTGTACCATTCTGGCTGGCTTGGGCGAGCAGCTCATCTTTTTTGTTGTAAACCCGTGCTCCCAATATGCTATCGCTTACCACTAGTCGATTTAGTAACACATTCAAGCTGAGTAAATCGTTGGTCAAGATGGATTGGGTTGCGTTGAAGGCCGCTTGGGTGGCTAAGCTGCTACCAAGTACGTCTGTTTGCTGGTTAAGGTAGTTATTGACCGCGGAGGTGACAGAAAACCAAACCGTCGCCAAGGTGATAATCATTAATGCGATATAAGTCGAAACGACAATACTGGCCGACGAGCATTTTTGTAGGATTCGTTTGTATCCGGCAGAGAGTTTTTTTACGGTGTCCATCGACGTCCTGATTTGTCTAATAATTCAATAGCTAGTTGATGCGCATAGAGTTTTTAAGTCTGTTACTCTTTTCGGAATGCACTTAAATTTCTTTAGAGTTATGTGAGAAGGTTAGCGTATGCATAGGGATTTGGTATAGTTAGCGTCCCCATAAATAGGAGTTTCTATGTCTGCTTCCATCACACTTATCGGCGACATTACGAGCAGTAGCCTGTCTCTTTTCCAATCATGGTTGGATAAACATCAAATTGAGGCTACAAACAAGCGTTTAACTAACGATCAGGATCCCATAAGTGTCATTCGCTATGACATTAGCACTCCTATTGAAGATGGTAAACCAGAAGCGCTTCGTAGTGAGTTGTTGACCTTGGCAGACACTACCGGAATTGACCATGTTTTTCAGATGCAAACCCCAGATATTAAAGCGGGTGGTTTGGCGGTGTTTGATATGGATTCAACCCTGATCAAAGCGGAGGTCATGGATGAGTTGGCCGTTGAAATGGGTATCGGCGAGCAAATCTCTGCGGTGACTGCTAGCGCAATGCGTGGTGAAATTGATTTTACTGAGAGCTTTGTCCAGCGCTTGTCGCTATTGAACGGTTTGAGCAGTGATGTGATGGATTCTGTTTATGAGCGCATTGTTCATATGGACGGTATCGCGCCCTTAATGAAAGTGTTGCATCATTTTGGTTGGAATACGGCCATTTTATCCGGTGGTTTCACTTACTTCGCTGACCGTGTGCAGCATGACTATGGCATGACGGAAGTACATGCGAATGTACTTGAAATCGAAAATGGCGCTTTAACTGGTCGCCATATCGGACCGATTGTGGATGCTAAGCGTAAGCAGGAGTTACTGGCTTCTCTGGCGATGAAATATGATGTGTTGAATGGCCAAACCATTGCTTGTGGTGATGGTGCAAACGATCTATTAATGCTGAATGATGCCGCTTTGGGTGTGGCTCTGCATGCCAAGCCAATTGTTCGACAGCAAGCCCCTTGTCCCATGAGTCAGATGGGGCTTGATGGCGTGTTATATTTGCTTGGATTGACTTCAGCAGAGATCGCTTCTATTTAATAAGTCATAATGAATCAGCCGAACATTCTTGTTCGGCTGATTCATTACAAACTGTCTAAACGATTTGTCCATTCCTTAGTTAGCACCTCCACCAGCGCATAACGACGCAAGGCGAGAGCGGATGACAATAGCTCAAAATTCTCATTCAGATAGTCGTTTAAAATCTTATTGCGCAATTCAATCAAGGCTTCGATCTGCTGGCCTTGTTCATAGGTCACGTCCTTATGTTTGATAAGGGCTTCTAAGACTTCTTCTCTGGTGTTCACTTTGTGATTGTAGTGGTGCTCGAGAACATAGCGTGCAAAATCCAACATAGAAGCAACTAAGAGCTGAAACGCATGCTCTACAGCCATTCTCTCGTCCGTGCTGAGAGGTTCAGTACGCTCCTTTTGGCGGTGAATATCCAAATGTTTGATCATTATGTGTTGGTGATCATAGAGCGATTGTTCCCAATTTTTATCTCTCATCATGGGCTCCTTACAGGCACATTTGCATTGTCTATAAAGTGTAGTTTAGAAGCCGCTAAAAGGGTAAAACAGGAGTTCACTTCCTGGCGTTGGAGCCTGGCCTGCAGGCACATGGAGGTAACCATCACTTTGACTGGCGGCGAGCAGCGCACCTGAGCTTTGTTGTGGGTGAGGCTTTGCGACCCCTTCATGCAAGGTCACTCTTAAGAATTCGTCGCGGCTCTGATTGGCCTTGCGAGAAAAACCGCATTGAACCGAATACCCTGTTGGGAAGCATAAATGTTCTCCAGCGGCCTTGGCCAAGGTAAGGCGTGCAAACAAGTGAAAGGTCACGAGGGTCGAGCTCGGGTTGCCTGGTAATCCAATAAAGGGAGTCTCCATTACCTTTGCAAAAACTAGAGGTTTGCCGGGTTTGATGGCAATTTTCCAAAGGTGGAGTTGGCCATGTTTTTCGATCGTTGCTTTAACATGGTCTTCGTCGCCCACAGAGACACCTCCTGTGGAGATGATTACATCTGCGACTTGGCTTAGTTCTAGGAGAGCTTGTTCAGTGGATTCAATGGAATCTTCAGCATGCTTATGTAAACTGACCTGATGGCCTGCGGTTTGGATAAGAGCTTCTAGTAATGGGCCGTTGGAGTTGTATATCTGGCCGGCTTTTAGGGGCTGTCCTGGTGTTACCAGCTCGTCCCCCGTGGTTAATATGCCTACTTTTAATGGCTGATAAACCTCTACGGTAGTGATGCCAACACTGGCAATCACCCCCAGATCGACTGGGCTAAGGCGTTTGCCTCGTCGAAGAATGGTGGATCCCTGTTGAATGTCTTGCCCTGCAGGACGAACATTCTCCCCATGACTTGGTGTCGCTAAAAATCGTACTGCTTCTTCTTCAAGTTGAGTGTCTTCTTGCATGACCACAGCGTTGGCGCCCAATGGTAGCTCAGCACCTGTGAAGATTCGCGCACAAGTGCCTGGCTTCAATGGCTCGGTTGGATCACCGGCAGTGATGCGTTGGCTCACCTTAAGCAAAGGCTGTTTTGACTGTTCGAAGTCTGCAGTGTTGATGGCATAGCCATCCATAGCACTGTTTGCTGCGGGTGGCACATCAAGGGGAGCGATCACATCTTTGGCAAGCACTCGGTTGAGGGCTTGGCTCAGGTTGATCGTTTCCTGTGCAACTTTAATTTGTAGTTCGCCCTGCGCTTTTTCAAGAGCCTGTTGTAATGGCATCAGTGAAGACATGGATTAAGCTCCTTGTCCTTCAGGTAATGGTCCGAGCAACATGGTGACAAAGTTACACGGGCGGTGGCGCGCGTCCAGTTGCTCCTTAATAATGCCATTCCAAGCGGTGCGACACGCCCCAGTAGACCCTGGTAAGCAGAAAATAAGGGTCTTATTAGCAAGTCCTGCCAGAGCACGGGACTGAATGGTAGAAGTGCCGATTTCCTCGTATGACAACTGGCGAAACAGTTCCCCAAAACCATCCACTTCTTTATCTAGTAGAGGGGTGATGGCTTCTGGTGTGCTATCTCTGGAGTAGAATCCTGTGCCGCCAGTGATCAGTACCACATGGGTTTTAGAATCCGCTATCCAGTTAGAAACCACCGCACGCATGGCATAAACATCATCTTTTACGATCTGGCGGTCTTGCAGAGTGTGTCCTGCTTCCGTCAATAAGCTGATTAGCGCGTCACCAGAGGTGTCCTCAGCAAGGCTTCGAGTGTCAGAAACCGTCAGTACGCTAATGTTAAGAGGTCGAAAAGGAGAAGGTGTTTTGGCCATGGTAAATTCCTTATTAGCCGCCTGTGGCGCTCATAAAGCGCAATATCTGCGGCTCTTCTTCTAAATTAAAATGGTGCTTCTCTGGCTTTAATGCCAAAGAGTCCATAATGGCTTGTTGTAAGACGAGCGGATTGTTCGGGTGAGCCCGTACGACCGATTTCAAATCTTTCGAGTGTTCGTTACCAAGGCACAGTAGAAGGCGGCCTTCTGCGGTCAAACGTACGCGATTACAAGTGCTGCAAAAATTATGGCTGTGGGGGGAAATAAAGCCTATTTTGCTGGTCTGTCCCAGCACATCATAATAGCGTGATGGCCCCCCCGTTTTGTTGTCTGATGGCGACAACTGCCAGTGTTTTGCTAACGATGCCTGCAGGTCATCGCTGGAAACATAGACTTTGGCTCGATCATGATGGCTGATGTGTCCAAGGGGCATTTCTTCAATAAAGCTAATATCCATACCTTTGTTGAAGGCAAATTGCGTGAGGTCTAACACCTCATCATCATTGTAACCACCGAGGATGACTGCATTCATCTTAATGCGTTTAAAAGGTAACTGGGTGACGGTGTCGATCCCATCGAGTACCTGTTGCAACTTATCCCGACGGGTGAGTTCTAAAAAGCGTTCTGGCTTAAGGGTGTCCAAACTCACATTAAGGCGAGATACCCCGGCGTTGAGCAAGTCATTTCCCATTTTAGTCAGCTGTGAGCCATTGGTGGTGATGGTCAACTCTTCTAATCCTGGAAGGGCGGCGATCTTCTCTAACGCCCAAAGGATGTTTTTGCGCACCAGTGGCTCACCACCGGTAATACGAATGCGCTTTGTCCCTAGGCTACAATAAGCTTGGGCGATTTGAACTATTTCTTCTAAGGATAGGATGTCCTTGCGGGGAAGAAACTCGGCATCTTCATCCATGCAGTAGGTACAACGAAAATCACAGCGGTCGGTGACGGAGATTCGAAGATAATCAATTGTGCGACCGAATGGGTCTGTGAGCATGGAGTGTGACACGTAAAAACCTCGCTTTAACCCTGCTATAGAAGCAAAATTTTGCGGACTAGGCAAAGAATTCTAGCTATTGATTCATTTAAGTGATCAGTACTAAGCTGGTATAAAAACACCATAGCGAACGATAAGGAGAACTCGCGTGCAACAGGTGATTCATAATTTAATTGACCTACTGACTTTAACAAAAGTCTCAGATCTGAGCTTTGAGGGAAAAAGCCAAGATCTGGGGTTTCCTAAAGTGTTTGGTGGGCAAGTGGTAGGGCAAGCATTGAGTGCTGCCTCTCAGACCGTGCCTAAAGGACGTGCCCCCCATTCTTTACATAGCTACTTCTTGCGACCTGGCGATGCTAACGAAAGCATCAAGTACGAAGTGGAAGTGGTGCGTGATGGGGGAAGTTTTAGTGTTCGTCGCGTCATCGCCAGTCAAAAAGGCAAGAGTATTTTGGTTATGACAGCATCGTTTCAGGTGTTTGAAGAAGGGCTCTCTCACCAAGAAACCATGCCGAACGTGCCCGGGCCAGAGAATTTCAAATCAGAGTTAAGTCTCTTTCGTTCCCATGCGGAGGAAATCCCTGAGCGAGTTCGTGATTTATTGACCGCTGACCGTCCCATAGAATATCGCATTGTGGAAAATCAGAACCCATTTCGCCCGCGTCCTGGACTGGCCGCTCGCCATATGTGGATTAAGAGTGTGGCACCGCTGCCGGACTGTGAATTAGTGCACCAGTGTATGTTGGCCTATACCACGGATTATGGCTTTTTGGAGACAGCGTTACAGCCCCACGGTATTTCAATTGGTAGCCCAAAAATGCAAATTGCCAGTTTAGATCATTCCATATGGTTTCATCGTCCGTTCCGCTTGGATGAATGGCTATTATATGTGGCTGATAGTCCTTCTGCTTCCTCTGCACGAGGCTTTGTACGAGGTAAAATCTTTGATCGAGCAGGAAACTTAGTGGCTTCCACGGCACAAGAGGGCTTGATACGCCTCACTTCGTGATTTTACTTTGCAAATACCCTAATAAGTTAGTGTGTTGTGATACTGCTGTGTTATTTTTGATCAGTTTTTAATGCAGGGAATGTTTACTTCGGCCCACATGGAGGTGGGCTGAAGATTAAAAAGCGTTTGCTCTCAATACGGATATTAAAGGGTTTTGCGTGATAGCTCAGCGAAGTGCAGTGAATTTTATCGTGCTAAAGGTGATGGCGTTTTATTTAATTGCCGCGGCTTTGGTTTTAGCAATTTTTATGGTGGTCTCCTATCATGTGCTACTGAGTCAGCAACAGGGAGGTCTAGCAAAGCTGGCAAATTATGTTGAGACAGTACTCAGCATTAAACGTATGTCGCCAGTGAAGCGCGACAACCTAATTTCTCATTATTTAGATGACAATCGAGAATTATTCAGTTGTGTTGCGCTAAAAAATCCTAGGTCTGGTAATAGCTTTAATTGGGTAAATCCAGCCACTGAGCAACCTTGGCGAGAGGGAGAGTTGCACAGCATCGCTTTAAACGCCTCGTCTGATATTCTTCTGGTGCAGTTTAATCATTTGTCCATGGTAGGGATCTTGTTTTCTCAATTTGGGATAACCTTATTCGCCATGTTGGCTCAGTTAGCATTGCTAGTGGTGTTGATTTGGGTATTGGTTCGTCGAAGTTTGCGCAGAAGTGTGTTTCGCTTTGTTAAAGAATTAAGCTTGATTAATTTAAAGAAGCCCACTCCGATCCAATACGACAGTTCCTTGTCACAGTTTATAGAATATCGTCAGATTATCGGGATTGTGAATCGTGTATTGCTGTCCTTGGCCCGATCTAGGGAAGCGCTTGCAGCAACTAATGAAGAGTTGGAGCAGCGAATTGCATTCAGGACGGCCGCTCTAGCAAGCAAAAATAAAATCTTGTTAGAGCTGAATCAGCAGTTATCGGTGGTCGCTAATACGGATGCATTGACTCAGGTGTATAACCGTACGCGTTTTGATCAACTTTTTTCCGAGAATTTGGCCTTTGCCCAACAGCATAAAGCCCCTTTATCGATTCTTTTAATTGACCTAGATAACTTTAAAAAAGTGAACGATCAATATGGTCACCAAGTTGGGGACCAAGTGTTAAAACATTCGGCAGACTGCATCAACAAAGTGGTTGGCCAAAATGGATTCGTGTGTCGTTGGGGAGGAGAGGAGTTTGCTGTTTTGCTGCCTTACTACGATATCGAGCTCGCGCGATGCAAGGCTGAGCATATTCGTGGCTCCTTAGCTCGCTCTCGAAACAAGGCCTTTGATCTCACAGTAACAGTAAGTATTGGCGTGGCTGAACTCGGCACAGACGAGCAGTCTTCCGAAGTCTTAAAGCGGGCTGACGATGCCCTCTATGACGCCAAAGCCCATGGCCGAAACTGCGTGGTGTGTGCTAAGTGTCCTGGGCCTGATACGCAATTGGCGTTTGGGGAAATGGAGAAGCTCAATAAGATCACACTTGATGCTGAGCAAGCGCCCAATCTAGGTGGATCAAAAGCTTAGGTGAGGCATTTTTTCGAGCGTGTTTGAGTGTTTCAACGATGGCTCCGCTAGTGGGAGCGTTACCTAGTGCGATGGCTAAGTTACGGCGCCAGTTTTCATACCCTGTACGTCGAATAGGGGAGCCTTCAGTATTGCTTAGGAAGGTTTCTTCATCCCAGTTAAATAACGTTACTAGGTCTTCGTTATCTAGATTATGCCGAGGCTGAAAATCTGCTTCTTGTGTGTGTTTAGCGAACTTGGTCCACGGGCACACCAGTTGGCAATCATCACAGCCAAAAATGCGGTTGCCCATCTTGGCGCGTAGTTCTTCAGGGATGATGCCATCGTACTCAATGGTTAAATAGGATATGCACTTGCTGGCGTCCAAAACCCATGGTCCCACAAATGCATCGGTCGGGCATTTGTCTAAACAGGCGGAGCAACTGCCGCAATGCTTTGTCTTTGTCGGGGCGTCCACCGGAAGAGGCAAATTGGTAAAAACTTCACCGAGCAAGAACCAGCTACCTGCCTTTGGGGCAAGTAATAGTGTGTTCTTTCCGATCCACCCCATGCCAGCTTGCTCCGCTATTTGGCGCTCTAAAATAGGAGCGCTGTCCACAAAGGCACGATAGCCGTGATCGCCAACCTGTTCTTGGATGCGTTTTGCCAATTGTGTTAAACGTTTGCGAATCAGCTTGTGGTAATCCCGTCCTAATGCATAGCGGGCAATATATGCTTTGTCTTTGGTTGTTAGGCGTTTAACGGTTTCTACAGATTGGGGTAAGTAGGCCATACTTAGACTGATGACACGTTTGGTGCCCGCGTGTAAAGCCTCTGGGGTAAAGCGCAGGGAGTCATGATTGGCTAAGTAATCCATGGTGCCATGGTATCCAGCGTCTAACCAAGCATGATATTGCTCTCGATATTGCTCTAATTCAGGATCAACGATGCGACAGTCGGAAAAGCCTAATTCTTGCGCCCATTGTTTAATTTGATCGGCAAGCTCGGCGAGGTCTGATGGGGAATTAAGTTGATTGGGTAACACGGGCTGCGCTTATTTTTGAAGGTAAGAGAACCTCTTACCTTCGGTGGAGACGTTAATATAAATTAACGTCGCTTTTCACTGTGTCCATCAGAAGTTTGATAAATAAACGATCTGCTTCTGAGTGCTCTTCTGGGATTTTTAGTGTGGTTTGGTTGGAAACTTCTTCAGCAATTTTCTGAAATGCGTTGGGCTCATTGATGTGCTCTTTTGCAATGCGCACTAATTCGCCAGACAGTTCAGGCTCCATGAGCATTTTGCGAAAACAGCGTAAAAACTCATCAATAATTCGTTGTTGGTTTAGTTCTGAAGCCATGATTGGAACTCCTTAATACAGACTAACTATATGACACCATGAAAGGGCGGTTTGAGCAAGGACAAAGGTACATAAGTCCCCCAATTCATTGACTCGGGGAGAGATGCCTGCGACAATGGCTTATTACATCAGCAATACCCCGCTGATTGTCTCTTCTGATGGCGGCCAACAGCCCCTCCTATACGACTAAGTATAGTCGTTACACAAAGTATTGTGAGTAGAACGTTTACCAACAATGCTTTCCCTCGCGAAAAGACGCGGGCAGTGTCACAACTGCGATTTCTTGCGTTTGAGTGTTCCTTGATTCTAGGCAACTCATTAGTTTTGCAAACATCGTTTTATCAACTTTAATCTGCCCTTGGTATGCGGTTACAATAGCTGCACCAAAATAAGCAGACAGATGAACACTACAGAGGTTTTCAAGGTGGAGTTATTATCCGGTGGTGAAATGATCGCCCGCTTCCTCAAAGATGAGGGAGTCGAAAATATTTATGGCTATCCAGGTGGTGCAGCATTGCACATTTATGACGCACTGCATCGACAATCAGATGTTAAGCATGTGCTCGTCCGCCACGAACAAGCTGCAACCCACATGGCTGACGGTTATGCTCGTGCAACGGGTAAGCCAGGCGTCGTCCTCGTAACTTCTGGTCCAGGTGCGACCAATACCGTGACTGGTATTGCGACAGCATTTATGGACTCTATTCCGATGGTTGTCATCTGTGGTCAGGTTATGAGCTACCTGATCGGTGAAGACGCGTTTCAGGAAACAGACATGATCGGTGTGTCACGTCCTATCGTGAAACACAGCTTTACTGTCAAGCATCCTTCTGAGATCCCAATGATTTTGAAGAAGGCTTTCCATATTGCTAGCAGTGGCCGTCCAGGTCCGGTTGTCGTTGATGTGCCAAAAGACATGACGATGCCGAATGAAAAATTCGAATACAAGTATCCTGAGTCCGTGTCTTTGCGCTCTTACACGCCTCCTGCAAAAGGTCACAGCGGTCAGATCAAAAAAGCAGTGGATCTACTTTTAGCTGCCAAGCGTCCGGTTATTTACGCTGGTGGTGGTGTCATCATGGGCGGTGGTTCTGACCAGCTTACTAAGCTTGCGCAACAGTTAGAATACCCTGTCACCAATACGCTTATGGGCTTAGGTGGCTATCCAGGTACTGATAAACAGTCATTAGGCATGTTGGGGATGCATGGTTCCTACGAAGCGAACCAGGCAATGCATCACAGTGATTTGATTTTGGCTGTGGGTGCGCGCTTTGATGACCGTGTTACCAATGATCCGGATAAATTCTGTCCTGGTGCAAAAATCATTCACATCGATATTGATCCTGCGTCCATTTCTAAAACAATCCGTGCCGATGTGCCGATTGTAGGGCCTGTTATTCAAGTGCTGGAAGAAATGCTTCAGTTGATCGACGATGCTCCAGCACGTAAAAACCAAGAGTCTATTCAAACTTGGTGGAAACAGATTAATGAATGGCGTCAGGTGCACGGCGGTCGTTACGACACTTCGAGTGAGAAGATTAAGCCACAAGCGGCAGTAGAAGCGTGTTGGCGTGCCACTAAAGGTGATGCGTTTGTTGCATCAGATGTGGGCCAACACCAGATGTTTACAGCTCAGTACTACAAGTTTGCTAAACCTTACCGTTGGGTAAACTCTGGTGGTCTAGGCACTATGGGCTTTGGTTTGCCTGCGGCAATGGGTGTGAAAATCAACTTCCCTGAAGAGACGGTCGTTTGTGTGACCGGCGAGGGCAGTATTCAGATGAACATCCAAGAGTTGTCCACGTGTCTTCAGTATGGCTTGCCTGTGAAGATTCTATGTTTGAACAACGGCTACTTGGGCATGGTTCGCCAATGGCAAGATATGAACTATGAAGGTCGTCACTCAAATTCTTACATGGATTCTTTGCCGGACTTTGAGGCCTTGATGGGTGCTTACCGTCATAAGTATGTTGAGATTCGTACGAAGGATGAGTTGGATTCTAAGATGGAAGAAGCGTTCGCAATGAAGGATCAGCTTGTATTCATCAACTGTTACGTGGACCCAGAAGAACACGTATACCCAATGCAAGTGCCACGCGGTTCTATGCGTGACATGTTCTTGAGCAAAACGGAGCGAACTTAATATGCGACACATTATCTCAGTTTTAATGGAGAATGAGCCGGGTGCATTGTCGCGTGTGGTTGGTCTGTTCTCTCAGCGTAACTTTAACATTGAGTCTTTGAACGTAGCGCCGACAGACGATTCAACCTTGTCTCGTTTGACTTTAACAACATTCGGCTCAGACCAAGTGGTCGAGCAAATCACTAAGCAGCTGAATAAGCTAATTGATGTAGTGAAGTTGGTGGACCTGACAGAAGGTCAGCACATTGAGCGTGAATTGATGCTAGTGAAAGTACGTGCTTCTGGGGCTCAGCGTGCCGAAGTGAAACGTACCGTAGACATTTTTCGTGGCAACATCGTGGATATGACCCCGTCTATCTACACCATTCAAATCGTGGGTGAATCCGACAAGTTGGATGGCTTCCTGCAAGCTTTAGGTGGCATGCACACACTTGAAGTCGTGCGTACAGGGGTTTCAGGTATCGCACGAGGCGAAAAAACCTTGTCATTGTAAGACTTCTATCAGGTTGTTTCAAAAACGCGCTTCGGCGCGTTTTTTTATGCCTATAAGAATGTTGATTCTCCTATTCTTTAAATGATGCTGACAATTACACAGTAAATGCGCAGTGAGCTCTAATGTTAGTACTTAATAGGAGCAATTCTGTAACCCGCGCTGAGCCCCTTTAATTTCTTTAGCCCGCCATTAACAATGTAAGTACACATTCATTGAGACAGGACGAAACTATGAACACTTCATTGGTAAACCAATCAGTAAATGTCGCAAAAAAAGGTGCGTTGGCCGTAGCTGTTTCGGTTGCTGCTATGTCGGGGTCGGCGGTCTACGCAGATGATAATGCATGTTTAACTGTGGCAGAGAAAGAAGTGGCATTGAAAACGGCTCAAGTACAGGATGATTGGAGTGAAATCTTTACGTCTCAAGCAAGTCTGATGACGGCGAAGACCGAATGCTTTATTGATGAAAAGCTCACCGAGGATAATGCTCAAGATACTTGGGCTGATGTTAAATCGGATTTTCAAGATGGCATGGAAGACATCCACGAAGAATTTGATGAGCAGGTAGCGAACGCAAAAGATGTCTATGAAACAGCCAAAGACAAGGCGAACACTGACGAAGCATTGGCAAAAGCGGAAGAAACCTATGACAACACTATGGAGTCCATTACTGAAGCGTACAGCAACTCAGTGGCTTCTCTAAAAGAAGAATTGGGCATTGATAGCAGTAACAGCTAATCCATTACTTTAACGGGAATAAACGGCCACTTTTATGTGGCCGTTTTTATTTGGATGGTTATCGAAATCTCCCGTACTAACCGCTAAGCTAGTGCTTCTTATAGATTAGGGTGACAAATGGACAAGATTAATTGGAAACTGATTCAAGCATTGGAGTCTAACGGCCGACTCAGTTTTGCCGAACTAGGAAAATTAGTACACCTGTCTGCCCCTGCGGTTGCAGAGCGGGTTAGAAAGCTAGAAGAGCAAGGTGTGATTACCGGGTATGGCGCTCGGATAAACTTAGAAAAAGTGGGTATTCCCATTACTGCATTGGTGGAGTGTGAGGTTTATCGAGCAAAAGAGCGTGAGTTTAAAGACCTCGTCCTGGGATTAGACGAAGTAGTGGATTGCTACAATGTCACTGGATCATCCGCCTTTATATTGAAGGTTGCTGTGGCGTCCATGTCCACATTGGATGTGTTGCTGGAACGCTTGATCGATCTAAGTGACACTAAAACCATGATGATTTTATCTAATCCGATCAAGCGAGAGTTACCCTTAAACGCTCAAGAAGCGAGCCATTTCTAGGCTTTGGCTGATGCTTAAAGTGGCTGTTGTTCAGCTGAAGTTAGTTTCGCTTTATTTCGTGGCCACTGGCTGACGATCATCCCAGTAAAAATCAATCCGCACCCAAATAAAGCCTGACTGGTTAATAGTTCGCCCATAAATAACCAGCCACCAATCACCGCAAAGACCGCTTCCATGGATAATATCAAAGCGGTGGTGCTGGGAATGACCTTACGTTGTCCCAATGTCTGCAAAGTAAAGGCGATGCCTGAAGAAGCCACACCCGCATATACTAATGGCCACCAAGCGGCATCAATGCCAGCAATGGTTGGTGCTTCAAAAATAAAAGCTGTAAGGGTTGCTAGGACAGTCGCAACGGCAAACTGCATGATCGATAGCGGCAGGGCAGGCAGAGAGCGTGAAAGGTAACCAATAAACAGAACATGGGACGTCCAAAATAAAGTGCCTACAAGTTCTAACGCATCCCCCTTATTAATCGAAAGGTTAGGACCTACGGTTAAAGTGTAAAAACCAACTAAAGCTACGCCGATTCCCACCCAAGCTAAGCGATCAATTTTTTGTTTAAAAAGCAGTCCTACCAAGGGTACAAAAATTATGTACATGCTGGTGATAAAACCTGCGTTTCCGGCCGTGGTGTACAAGAGCCCCATTTGCTGGAAGGTAAAGCCACAGAAAATCAGTGTGCCAGCGCTGGTGCCACAGATTAAAAGCTTCTTAAAATCATAGGCTTGAGAGGTTTTAAAGAGCAGCAATAAAGGGATAAGTGACAAGGTCGCTAAGAGAAATCGAACGGCGTTAAAAGTATGGGGACCTATGTCGTCCATAGCCGTGCTTTGTGCAACAAATGCAAAACCCCAGATGCAGGCAGTTAACCATAAAAAAATGTGCGGAATAGACATGACATCGCCTCAATATATCGTTAAAGTTGCCGCCAATTTTACGGTGAACGGTTAAAGTCAGAACAGCAGGAAACCTTTGAATCCAAGGCTTAGGTCTTTGAAAAACAAGGTTGGGAGTGAGTTTTGCTTTGGAATCATAAGTCATTCTTTGAGAGGTAATGAAACAGCGAATGGCACTACAACTTTGGCTCGCAACAGCGCCTATTTTATTGCTGTTGTCCTTTGGTCCTGGTCCTAATAATTTTACGGCTATGTACAACGGCATTCGTGCTGGAGCATGGGCGGCGCTGATTGCAGTGATTGGCCGGAACATCGCATTTGGTATTTTGATGTTGATCTCTGCATTAGGTTTAGGAGCGGTGATCGTTTCTTCTCCTTTTTGGTTCAATGTCGTGAAATGGCTGGGTGTCTTGTATCTGTTTTATGTGGGGGTAAAGGCTTGGATGCAGGCGTCTAATAACCTTGTTTCCATGGAAGAAGGAGGGGTTGTGGTCCCAAGTTCTCATAAGGATCGCATGCGCCAAGAATTCATGATTGCCGTTAGTAACCCTAAAGCAATATTGATCTTTACGGCGATCTTCCCGCAAATGTTGGACTTGAATCAGCCAGTGACTATTCAGTTTGTGATCATGGGGATGACCTTTATGGTCACGGAGTTTATCGCAGCATTTTTCTATGCTATTGGTGGCCGTCAGTTGCGTCGTTTGATTCGCAGTCCCCGTGGTATGGCGAACCTTAACCGCGGTATGGGTGGCGTGTTTGTGTTAGCGAGTGCCTTTCTGGCGACGGCATCACGTATTTAAGCAAGTTATCTCGGACATAAAAAAAGGAGCCACGGCTCCTTTTTTGTATTACCAGAAAGTAAAATGGCGGTCGATTAAGAGTGTTCAGCCAAAAACTCTTCGGTTAGGTATAGCTCTTCATTACTGTTTACGGCTACGCCGCGAGCCAGAATGTTTTTAGCGATGTCTTTCGCTTCTTCCAAGGAATGCATCGTGTAGGTACCGCACTGGTATTCATTTAGCTCTGGAATATCTTCTTTTGCTGCAACATTAATTACATCTTCCATCGCCGCTTTCCAGCTCGCACCGACTTTTTCTTCGCTTGGTGTTCCGATTAGGCTCATGTAGAAACCTGTGCGGCAACCCATTGGTGAAATATCGATGATCTCAACGTCGTCGCCATTTAGATGATCACGCATGAAGCCGGCAAATAAATGCTCCAAGGTATGAATGCCTTTTTCAGACAAGATTTCTTCGTTCGGCACGCAAAAACGTAGGTCAAACACAGTGATAGTGTCGCCTTTTGGTGTCGCCATGGATTTAGCAACGCGAACGGCAGGTGCATGCATGCGAGTGTGGTCTACTCGAAAGCTGTCTAGTAATGGCATGTGATTCTCTCCTGATGTATCCCAGGCTTTGCTTATTACGCAAGCAAAGCCATGTGTTTGAATATAGCCTCATTGTACATGAATTTTTTCATCAGGGAGGGGGCGTTTCTGAGATTTCATATGTTCCCATGCGAATGCCAGTCCAAAGGCAATCAGAGCAAATAGCATACTTTCCCCTACAAAGGTGGTCATGGCGATACAAAAGAGTGTCGCGACACATGCAATGGCTTTGAGTGCGCCCGTTAGCAGTTTAATGGCGATGGCGCAGGTTAATAAGTAAATGAGCAGAAAAGCACCATTGGTCATTTCGATGAGCCAGTTAAGAGGTGTCCCTGAATATTCAAAAAACAAAAGAGATGCAATACCTATGATTCCTACTAGGCTCACCGCCCGGACAGGTGTGCCAGAAGCGGTTAGCTTGGCAAAGTAGTGGGGGAGGGCGTGCTGGCTTGCCATAGATTGAATCATGCGAGAGAAGCCTAAAATGTAAACACCAACATTAGAGAAGGCGATCACGTAAGCGCCCAAGGCGAAGTAGCGACGGGCCTCTTCACCAAGTAAAGCGCCAACTAATAAGGCAAGGGATTGGCTGTTTGTGAGTTCGTCCCCGTATACTTTATGGTGGGCGATCATTAATACAGTTGCTAAGTACAGGGCAACAACAATGACAATGCCACCCAACAAGGCGATTGGAAAATCCCGACCAGGGTTTTTAAACTCAGCTCCCATATGAGCCATAACTTCGATACCGATGAAGCACCAAAAAATAGTCCCTGTGGCTAATAGTGCCGTGTTTATATCAGTGAGTGCGGTCGGAGCCTCCACGTTTAGCATCACGGCGCCTGATGAGGCGTTCATGCTAAGGGCAAAGAGTGCTACAACAGTGGTGATCAAACACAATACAATAATGGTTTGGAAGCTTGCGGAGTTTTTAAGCCCGGCAATGGCAAAAAGTAGCATACCTATGAGTGTGATAATGCTCAGGTTCAGTATTTGTCCCTCGGCAACATTTAGTAGAACCGCGAGATAGGCTGCTGCCACCTTGATGGCTACGGTCGGTCCTACCAAGAGTATGCTAAGAAATAACCAGCCAATAGCCCGTTCTGTTTTTGCCCCAAGTACTTTTCCGATATAGTGTGACGCGCCACCAGCAGACGGATATTTACTGCCTAGTAATGCAAAAACAAACGCGACAGGCATGATTGCCAGTGCTGTGATCAACCAAGCGTAAAAAGCGAAGGATCCCGCTTCTGCCACTGAGATCGCCGGTAGAATCATCAGCCCAGTGCCGACAAAGGTTGTGACGGTTAATGCTATGCCACGAATTGGGCCAAGAGTGCGTTGGTATTGCATTGGATTTTCCTTGATACCGTTTTACTGATTTGTAAGGCAAAGGATAAAATGAAGCGTAAACAATGGCGCTATACAAATCGTCAGCAATTCGCGGCAAAATAACGTATTTACCGTCAAAATGACGGCAAGGAATAGAAGAACAAAAATGGCTATTGATCGATTTGATGAGAAAATTTTGGCATTGTTGGTGGAGGACGCTCGACAGTCTGTATCAGACATCAGTCGAAAGGTTAATTTATCTCGATCAGCCGTCACCGAGCGGATAAAAAGACTAGAAGAGAGCCGAGTTATTGAAGGGTATCACGCGCGATTGGGTGTCGATGCCAGTCATACTGTCATGGCGTATTTTTCGTTGACCTTTCGACCCATGGTTCGAGAGATGGTCGAGCCCTACATTCGCTCTATTCCTGAGATTCGGTTTGCCCACTATATTAGCGGTGATGTGGACATCATCATGTTGGTAGAAACTGAAACCATGGCGCGTTTAACCGCGTTAAGGGTAGAGATGGACAGTTGGCCGAATATTGAGAAAATTATGACTCACATGTGTTTGGCGGACGCTGGTGTGTCGAAACAGTGATGCGTTATGACAGTTGGAGGAGTGAAAACTGAAGGGATTGAATTTTATCGAGCGCTGGCGCAAAGGTGATCTAGGCTCTGACGATTTATTGGTGCTGTCTGGTTTAGCGCTGGTATGCGGTGTTCTCAGTGGTCTCACGATGACATCATTGGTGATGCTGTTGTTATGGTTCGCCTCTTTTATTTTGCCTACCCATAGCGAAAGCTATGAACTTCTCCCTCCTGAATTCCGTTTTTTGTTACCTGTCTTGGCTTGTATTCTACTGGCTGGTATTTGGCACTTCCTGCCAAAACGTCACTTAAAGGTTGGTATCCCTTATGTTGTTGAACGGTTGAACTATCATCAGGGCAACTTGCCGATCATTAATGCGGTGGTTCAGTTTGTAGGTGCTCTCATTGGATTGATGGGAGGTCTGTCAATCGGCAAAGAGGGGCCCGCAGTGCATATTGGCGCGACTTTTGGTAGTCGACTTGCCCAGCGTTTTCGATTGTCATATATCGGTGTGGATACTTTGGTGGCCTGTGGTGTAGCTGGTGCCATTGCTGCGGCTTTTCAAACCCCTTTAGCTGGAGTTCTGTTTGCCTACGAGGTGATATTTCATGAATATCGGCTGCGTTTGGTACTGCCTGTATTGCTGTCATCAATCGTAGCCATGTTTATCAGTGAAGGCCTGCTTGGGCGTTTCGATTTATTTGAGTTGGGCGTGCTTAAACTGCCCCTTTATGATTTTTCTATGCTGCTCGCTTATTGCGTCTTGGTGGTACTGATCGTCATTGCATCGAGCCTTTTTTATCAAGTGCAACGCTGGTTTTGGCGCTTTGGTAATGTGTCGCCATGGGTCCGATTTCTGTTTGTAGGAGTCGTGACGGGGGCGGTTGGCTTGCTGGTGCCTCAGGTGCTTGGGGGCGGTTATGATTCTTTAAATGTAGCGTTGACGGGAGGGAACTTTATCATGCCTCTCCTGATCTTAATTATCGCTAAGGTGGTGCTTACATCTTTGTCTATTGGATTAGGCATTCCTGGTGGGATGATCGGTCCTACCTTTGTGATTGGCGGATTAGTGGGTGCGCAAGTGTCCTTGTGGGTCGACACTGGACTTCTGCCAGCAACAGAAATGTCGTTATTTGTATTACTTGGCATGGCGGCCATGATGGCAACGACTTTTCAGGCTCCCCTTACGGCTATGATTGCTATGGTGGAAATGACCCATACCTCTCAAACCATTGTCCCTGCTATTTTTGTGATTGTGTTGTCCTGCACGGCGATTCGCTTGTTGTTTAATCAGGACTCTATCTTTGTGGAGCGCATGAATGCCCTAGGGTTGGTTTCAGAGTGGTCACCAGTCCAGCGATTGTTGCGTCAACAGGATCTACGTAATGTAGCGCAGAAAGTAAAAGTGCTGCCCGCCATATTGCCCTTGGAACGAATCCGAGATTTGGCGTCAAATATGGTAGACTATGTGGCAATCAAAGCTGGCGATGCCTACTTTTTAGTTTCAGCCCCTGAAATGTTGGACAAGTTGAAACAATTGGATCTTGGTCCACAGGCTTGGTTGGCCAGTGATGGAGATCAGCAGGGAATGGATGTGCTGATGGCATTACAGGGAAAAGAAGTCAGGGTGATTGACTCATCTATGCCGTTGCCGGACCTGATAAATTGGCTACACAAAAATAATCAGTCGCAAGTATTGGTGCAGTATGTTGATGCGGGAAGCTTCTGGCTAGTGACTTCCCATCAGCTTAATCAAATGTTGTTTAAGGAATAACTATGTTGTGGGTAAAAGCGTTCCACATTATTTCGATGGTGTGCTGGTTTGCTGCCTTGTTCTATTTGCCGCGTTTGTTTGTATATCATGCCAGTGCAGAAGATACAGCGAGTATCGAACGTTTTAAAATTATGGAGCGTAAGCTGTATCGAGGCATTATGACGCCGTCAGCCATTTTGACTGTGGTGTTTGGTGTCTGGTTGGTGTCCTATGCACCGGAATATTATTTAAAAGCAGGGTGGTTTCATGCCAAGGCGTTTTTAGTGGTCTTGTTACTTGGCTATCACCATGCATGTGGGCGATTACTGAAAAAATTTGCCAATGATGTGAACACTCGTAGTCATGTGTTTTACCGTTGGTTCAATGAATTGCCTGTTTTGATTTTACTTGGCGTGACCATCTTGGTGGTTGTTCGCCCGTTTTAAATTTTAGTAAGAAGTGGATCCTGTTATGAGTCGTTCAGAAGATTTGTATTCTCGCGCCCAAAAACGTATTCCTGGCGGAGTGAACTCGCCAGTTCGAGCATTTAATGGTGTGGGCGGAACGCCGTTGTTTTTCCAAAAAGGGGAAGGCGCCTATGTTTACGACGAGGATGGTAAACGTTACATCGATTATGTTGGTTCTTGGGGACCAATGATTCTCGGCCATAATCATCCAGATGTGATTGGTGCTGTTCGCAAACAACTGGATTTTGGTTTGAGCTTTGGGGCTCCAACAGAAGTTGAAATCACCATGGCGGAGAAAGTCTGCGAACTTGTGCCTTCAATGGACATGGTGCGTATGGTGAACTCAGGTACGGAAGCGACCATGAGCGCTATCCGTTTGTCACGTGGTTATACAGGTCGCGACAAAATAGTTAAGTTTGAAGGTTGTTATCACGGTCACTCTGACTCTCTGCTGGTGAAAGCAGGTTCAGGTGCATTAACGCTGGGTGTCCCAAACTCCCCTGGGGTGCCTGCGGATTTAGCGCAACATACGATCACCCTTCAATTTAATGATATTGAAGAAGTAAAAGCATGTTTCAATGAGATAGGCGATCAGATTGCTTGCGTCATCGTTGAGCCTGTTGCTGGTAACATGAATTGCATTCCACCTGCCGCAGGCTTTCTTGAGACGCTTCGTGAAGTCTGTGATCAATCCGGTGCGGTATTGATTTTTGATGAGGTTATGACGGGATTTCGTGTGGCACTTGGCGGTGCTCAAGAGAAATTCAACATCAAGCCAGATCTGACCACATTAGGTAAAGTCATTGGTGCGGGCATGCCAGTGGGAGCATTCGGTGGTAAACGGGAGATTATGGAGCACATTTCTCCCCTAGGTCCTGTCTATCAAGCGGGGACTTTATCAGGTAACCCTGTAGCAATGGTGGCAGGGTTGGCGGTGTTGAATAAAATTAGCGAGCCAGATTTCCACAAAACGTTAGAAAGCAAAACTATCGCCCTCGTAACAGGTATTCAAGCTGCTGCCGACGAGTTAAATGTACCCTTGGTGACTGTATGTGCTGGCGGTGGTATGTTTGGCTTGTTCTTTACAGACCAAGAATGTGTGACAACTTTCGCGGATGTGCAGAAGTGTGATACTGATAAATTCAAGTTGTTCTTCCATCACCTATTAGAAGAAGGTGTTTACTTGGCTCCTTCTGCGTTTGAGGCAGGGTTTACTTCTCAGGCTCATTCGGAAGAAGACATTGCGTTTACCGTTGCTGCGGCTAAACGTGCATTAGCAAAATTGGTTTAGGTGGTTCCATAATGAAGGTGGACGATATGCCTGTTGAAGAAACAGAAAAAGAAATAATCAAAGATGAGCTAGAAGATGACACGGCTGAGGCGCCCAAAACGCTAAAGCAGCCACGTCGAGGTGTGTACCTTTTACCTAATCTGTTTACAACTGCTGCTCTGTTTTCAGGATTTTATTCCATCATCGCGGCTATGAATGGAAACTATACTCATGCAGCGGTGGCGATTTTTATTTCCATGGTGTTCGATGGATTAGATGGGCGAGTGGCTCGTTTAACTCGAACTCAAAGTGCCTTTGGTGCCGAGTATGATTCCTTGGCCGATATGGTGTCTTTTGGTGTTGCGCCCGCTTTGGTGTCATTTACCTGGGCACTTGATCCACTGGGCAAAGTAGGTTGGATTGCTGCTTTTATTTACGTGGTAGGTGCAGCGCTTCGTTTAGCACGTTTCAATACTATGATTGGTAACGAAGATAAGCGTTACTTTACAGGTTTACCAAGTCCTGCGGCAGCCGCGATTGTAGCGGGTGTTATTTGGGCTGCAAATCAAGCTGGTTTGACTGGTGAACAAATGGCTACCGTCATGGCTTTGTTGGTCCCTGTGGCTGGCTTGCTAATGGTGAGCAATGTTAAGTACCGCAGTTTCAAGGACCTGAATATCAAAGGTCGAGTGCCTTTTGTTGTTCTTCTTATCGCTGTGATGGTGTTAGTACTAATCGCACTTGAACCTGCTTTGGTTCTAGCAACAATGTTTTGTGCCTACGGTCTATGGGGCATTCTCGGTATTGTATTTAAGCAACTGCGTTAAATATTTAACGAGATACGATCTAAAAGCCTGCATTTAAATGCAGGCTTTTTTGTTTTGAGCCTTGAAAACTAGTGAAAAGATTAAAACTTGAACGATTGGGCAGTTTTTTGAGAAAAACACAAAAAAGTTTTAAAAAGTACTTGCACTAAATCTGTAGATCCTTAATATACGCCCTCGCTGACACGGAGAGCGCTTCAAAACAACGAAGCAGCTAGCCAAACAAACTAAGTCAGCAACGCTCTTTAAAATAGATAATCAGATAATTTGTGTGGGCGCTCGCTGGAGACTTCAGCAGACCTTTTTTAAGGTCAAAAGATTTGAAGTCTTAAACGAGTGAACACGTCAATTCGCTTTACGTTCTTTAATC
>NZ_JBHTMN010000013.1:0-26264 GCF_042679525.1 Rhodanobacter aciditrophus | reverse complement strand
GGGAAGGGACGTGAGATGACACCATGCTCCGAAGGAGCCAGTGGCAGACATCCGAAGGATGCCCGCAGCGGATGACGCGCAGCGTCAGATCATTGTAGGTCGTTTACATTAATGACGAGGCAGATTAACCCCATCCTAGCCTTCCCCTTAGAAAGGGGAAGGAACCTGAGACCTCAGTGCGTGAGTACGCTTCTATAAAGGGGTCAGATCCCTTTACGTACATCAGTTTCAGGCAATCCCCAATAGTATAGGGATTTGACCCCTACGAATCCGAACCCCATCCTAGCCTTCCCGTAAAAATGGAGAAGGGACATGAGATGGCTGCATGCACATCTATTTTTAGCTGCCGAGTAGGTTAAGGGCTCTGTTTGCATCAGCATTCGCTTGGGCTTGTACGGCGATAGAAGATCGTTCCAGGATATCTGTGACGACTTGGCTGCTTACCACTCCCGCAATGTCAGCGTCTTCGATACGGGAGCGGGCGCTGGATTCGTTCACTTGTCCGTTGAGTAAATTATCTACTCGTGCGCTGAATGCATTTTGAGTTGCACCATACTCTGCATTGAGAGCTCCAATACTTTCAATGCTTTGATCCACCGCAGCGATGGCATCATCAAGGCTGCTTACGTCCGTAATATCAAACGAGGTTAGACCAGCACTGGTAAAGGTGTCATTTAAGTCCGCTGTTCTGACACCTAGTGTGTTATTAGCATCTGCTCCCACTTGAAAGTCGATAGCTCCGTCTTGGGTCAGTAATTCCTGCCCGCCGAAGGTGGTGGAACCAAGCGTACTTTGAATGTTTTCCAGTAGTTGGTTTGCTTGGTCTTGTAAGGCGTCTCTATCTGCGGCGCTGTAGGCGCCATTACCCGCTTGTATGGCGAGCTCTCTGAGTGAATTCAGGTCGTTGGTAATGGATTCGAGGCTACCTTGAGCGATTTGAGTAACGGATACCCCAGTGATGCTGTTTGCAATGGCTTGTCCATTGCCGTCAATCTGGCTAGTAAGACGGTTGGAGATTTGAAGCCCTGCGGCATCGTCAGCGGCACTGTTAATCCGCTTTCCACTGCTTAGGCTGTCTTGGCTGCTGGCGGAGGATTGTGTCGCCGAACTATTTACATAGTTACTGCCATTAATTGAAATACTCATGGAAAGGCCTCGTAAACGTAATGGAACTTAGACCTTTCAGTATAGACGTTAAATTTAGAAGGGAATGGCGGGAAGTGATATCACAGCAGGAGTGTTTTCCTGCTGTGGGGTGTGACTTAGTTTCGAGTCAGCAATACTTTTAATCCTAGGGCAATCATGGCTCCACCTAAGATACGGTCGATCCAGTGTCCTATGGCGTTAAATTTGGCTCTGACTTTTGGTGCAGACAACAGCATGACGACTGTAGAGAACCAAGTCATTTGAATCATCATCATCCATAGGCCATAGGCGGCCAATTGATACAGTGGTAAGTCTGGTGAAATGACCAAGGTAAATAGGGCAACAAAGTACACCGGTGCTTTGGGGTTTAAGGCGTTACATAGGAAGCCAACACCAATGCTCTTGCTAGTTGAATAGGTTGGGATGTTGGCGACTTGCATGTCATCTGCTTGGTTCGAAGCTTTTGCTCGAATGCCTTTGTACCCAAGGTAGCAAAGATAGCCTCCCCCAAGGATTTTAATGGCCCACAATAGTGTTTCTGAGCTGGCGATGACAGCGGCTAAGCCAAGGCTAGAATAGATAATGTGTACGGACAACCCTAGGGTAATGCCCAGACTGCAGAGTAAACCGGCTTTACGGCCATTTTTAAGGGACTGTTGTGATATTAAAACAAAGTCTGGTCCTGGAGACGCAGCAGCCAATAAGTGCACTGTGCTGATTAAAATAAGGCCTTGGAAAAAATCCATCTCCGCTCTCCTTGAAAGTGAGTAATTGTCGGCTCGGGAATGATCGAGTGTAACCAACCCTCGATGTACTGTCGAACCTTATGAACGACAGTGCACGGGGTCCCGCAGTAGCGCTTTTTTTAATGCCATGGGAGCAGCAAAAGAGCTGCCTTTGATTGGAGGCCAGAGCGCACTCGGTAAGGCGTCGTAGCTATGACTGCTTAGTGCCTCAATGGGGATGTCTTGGCAACCATTTCCTGTAATGTCATAGCCGACCGGCATCCCCGTGGCATCATCGACTCGTTTGAGGTGATACGCCGCTTGCTCATACACGTCCACAAAGGCGTTGTCAGTGATGAAGTAATTGAGCTCTTCCTCTGCTGCACCCACGGTCGTGACACCGTCAGCAAAGGAAAGGGTATTGATCGTTCTTGGGCCGCTGTTGCCAGAGATGGTGTACACGGTGGCACCTTGTTGGGTGAGTTGTTCAAGGGCTCTTATGACGAGATAGGTTTCTTGCCAGCTTGGAAACTCTTGCCCCCATTGCTGAATCATTTGGATGTACTGTTCTCGATGCTCCCGCACTAGGGGTTCATTAAAGGCACTCATTAGAGTGGAGGATTCCCATGAGAGGATCAAAGCATCAATGGGAGTGGCGGCAAAGCGATCGTTAATACTGGTCAAGGCATTTAATATCTCCTGCATGGGGCTTTGCTGACCCGCTAAAGGATAACGTAGGAAAACAAAGCTAGGGTCACTGGCGATCAGTTGAACGATGTCCCCATGATAAAAGGCTTCTTTTTGACGATCATTATCGATGTCGAGGAGTCCATAGAGTCCTGTATGTTGGACTTTGTCTTCCTCTGATAGAAATCCCTCCATAGGTGGGTAGAATCGATCAATGATCGCAATGTAATACAGAGGTTGTTTTTCCTCAGCATGGAGGTTCCAACTGAGTAAGCAAACGAATAGGGTGAAATAACGCAGCATGTTGTGCCCTCCAAGTGTGGTAACGCCATAGATTGGTGTCCTACAGAGGCGACAGGTCCATTCGTGGTTAGCGGTGTCTTATTTAAGGTTTGGTGAGAAATAGGAATTTCTCCAAACTATTTTGATGAATTTTTTGTGACGCATACGTTAAGGTTTTTTGAAAGTTGGGGTGACGGTTTGGAACCAGAGTTATTTATTAAGGGGGCTTTGCAAGGGGATTCGGTCGTCCTTCAGGGGGTATTACAGTCCTTATGGAGTGGTTACGGGCAGATTGCTCGATATCAAGTGAAGCGGGGTTCTGAAAGCTTTTCGGTTATTCTCAAATCCATTAACTGGCGAGACATACAGGCTCACCCGAGAGGTTGGCAGTCTGACCTGTCTCATCAGCGTAAAGTGACTTCTTACAAGGTTGAAAACCACTGGTATCAGCATTGGTCTCAACTGTGTGATGAAAGAGATCGAGTGGCGAAGCGACTAGGCAGCTGGGAAAAAGAGGAGACCTTGTATCTGTTACTGGAAGATTTGGATGAAGCTGGTTTTTCCAGACGTATGGGGCAGTTGTCCCTTGAGCAAGTGACTACGGTGCTGCATTGGTTAGCGTGTTTTCATGGCCGATTTTTGACCCTTGAAGTCTCTCAAGACTGGCCAGAAGGACTTTGGCCTAGAGGCACCTATTGGCACTTGTCGACTCGCCCAAATGAATGGCAGGCCATGGCCGATAGCCCCTCTAAAGAAGCTGCTTCAGCGTTGGATCATGCCTTAGCAAGTGCCACTTACCAGACTCTGGTTCATGGGGATGCCAAGGTGGCGAACTTCTGTTTTAGTGAAGACGCTCAGGCGGTAGCAGCGGTGGATTTTCAATATGTGGGACGTGGTATTGGCTCGCAAGATGTGGCGTATTTCTTAGGGAGTTGTTTAAGTGAGCAGCTGCTTGCTGAGTACTTGGATTACTTGTTGGATGTGTATTTCAGTGAGTTATCGCGCTGTATCGTTGCCAGGGGCGAGTCCCCTGATTTGGCGGAGTCGGTGGCCCAAGAATGGTACCGCTTATTTCCTGTGGCTTGGGCAGACTTCCATCGTTTTATCTTAGGCTGGAGTCCAACCCATCACAAAAACACTCATTTCAGTGAGCGGCTCGCACAAAAGGGTGTCGATTATTTAAGGTGTAAGTAAAGAGAGTGAGTGGTTACTCACTGTCTCTAAGGGCACGATTTG
This sequence comes from Rhodanobacter aciditrophus, assembly GCF_042679525.1. GTDB lineage: Bacteria > Pseudomonadota > Gammaproteobacteria > Pseudomonadales > Marinomonadaceae > Marinomonas > Marinomonas aciditrophus. Next base: position 22,188 of record NZ_JBHTMN010000013.1, on the reverse strand, counting down.
TCTTAGCCGTTGCTACGGCAGTTAAAGGGTCTTCTGGCCAGGGATGTTTTGGATATCGGCCACGCATTTCCTTGCGCACGTCTGGGTATGCTTCGCGCCAGAAGAACGCCAAATCCATTGTCACTGCCAGCGGTCGTTGGGCAGGAGACAGCAGCTCTATTTTAACGGTTTGTCCTGCAATTGTAGGGCTTTGAATTTCTCCAAACATCTCTTGTAATTTTACACGGATGACCGCTTGGTCACCTTGATAGTCCACCTTGATCTGAGACCCTGACGCTACCGGGATTCGAATAGGCAGGCGATTAAGAAGCTGCTGTTGTGGCCAGTCTAAAAGCGCCATAAGAGGCTCTTGAAGAGGTAATTTTTCTAATTGTTGAATCCGTTTAACGCCTGTTAAAAAGGGCCCTAGCCAATCTTCTAATGTCTCTAGTAAGCAGTGATCTGAGGCATCAGGTAAAGTTGGGTCCAGGTGTTTGTGGGCAAAGGCAATACGCGCCCTTAGAGCCAGACTCTGATCATCCCAATTTAAGACCTGCAAGCCTTGTTTGCGAATGTAAGCACAGGTCGCCATGGTCACGGCATCGTCGGGTAGTTCGGCAATGGGCTCTTGTTTTAGCAGTAACTTGCCTAACCAAGTTTCCATTGCGCCCATTAGGCCACCATTGCTCTTATCCCATTCACATCGCTCAATCAGGTTTAGCTGATTGGCTAAAGCCTGTTCTATTTCCGCTAGTGAAATAGGATGGGTGAGGTACAAGTAATCGGCGTCACGGTCTGCATGGCCTCCTAGTTCCAGAGCGATTAAAAACTCATGGGGGGCATTAGTGTCATGATTTGGGAGCAGGGCTTGCCGTCCATTACTTAGCTTAAATACCGTCTCATTACCCTGCTGTCTTTGTCTCATGGCGATACGGTCAGGGAAAGCCATTGCTAAGCATTGGGCAAGAGAATTGGACGCTGATGTCTGTGTTGGAGGTAGATGTTTTGCTAGACCTGCTAAGGTTCTTTCCCAGGTTCGACCCTTGGCTGCCCATGCAATGGCTCCTGTAAGATCGGATTCAGACAGGGATTTAGGGGAGCCTTCGTACAATAACGCCGCTGCTGCCAAGGCTGCTTGATTGTTACCTAGCTGGCTTCCTGCCATAAGTAGCCGAGCCAAACGTGGCGGTAAGGGGATTTGTGCAAGGGATTCCCCTAGAGCCGTTAAAGCAAGGTGTTCTGCGGGAGCTAAAATCTCTAGTTGGGTTAAAAGGTCTTTGGCTTGTTGCCAATGGGCATCTGGTGGTGGGCTGATCCAATCCAGTTCTTCACGGGTTTGTACTCCCCAGCTAGCCACGTCCATAAGTAATTGACTCAGATCTTCGAGCTCAATCTGGGGGGCATTGTGGGCACTCAAGCGGTATTGTTGCTCCTGAGACCACCAGCGATAACAGACGCCAGCTTGTAAACGTCCAGCTCGCCCTGCTCGTTGGGTGGTTTCTGCTTGGGAAGCACGACGGGTGTGTAAGCGGGTGGTAGCGGTTTTGGCATCAAAACGCGCTTCCCGAGATAATCCCGAATCAATGACGACTTGAATGCCGTCGATGGTTAAGCTGGTCTGGGCAATATTGGTCGCTAGCACGACCTTGCGTTGGCCTTCTGGCGCCGGAGCAATCACTTGCTCTTGCTCGGATAGGGTCATATCTCCGTATAGTGTGAGCAGCTGTACCGACTCCATTAAGGTGCCATCCAGCATGTCTCGAACTTTGTGGATCTCTCGTTGACCCGGCAGGAATACTAAAATAGAGCCGGAGTCTGTCTGCAGGGCCGCGCGAATTTGCTTGGCCACCTGTTGTGGGATGTCTGTTTGCTTCAGTACTAGGTTGTTGTAGCGAAATTCGATGGGAAACTGTCGACCTTCGCAGACAAGGGGGTCACAATGTAATAATTGCGTTAACCGTTCGCTGTCGAGGGTGGCGGACATCACCAGCAATTTGAGGGGATCCTCTTCACGAAACAGTTCTCGCGCTTGTAGGCTCAGAGCGAAGGCAAGATCAGAGTGCAGATTGCGTTCGTGGAATTCATCAAAAATGATTAAGGCTACATCGTCTAGGCTGGGATCTTCCTGCAACATGCGGGTGAGAATTCCCTCCGTCACGACTAGTATTTGAGTGGAGTGGCTTTGTCTGCCTTCTTGTCGGATCTGATAGCCGACCCTTTGGCCTAAAGGTTCCCCTAATTGGTCGGCAAGGCGTTTGGCGGCGGATTTGGCCGCTAGTCGGCGAGGCTCCAGCATGATGATTTTGCGTTGACCTAACCAAGCTGCATCTAAAAACGCTAGTGGGACTGCGGTGGTTTTACCTGCTCCGGGGGCGGCTTCTAAGATGGCCTCATGTTGCTGGGCCAACTGAGACTGGAGTGCAGGTAAGATAGAATAAATAGGTAAAGCTAACGTCATACGGAGTTCCTAAAGCAATACCCTATGATAACGGTAATTCCTTTGGAATTCAGGAGACAGGCTATGTTAATACCTCATTAACATAGCCATGATAAAGCTTATTTAGTCGAGTCTTAATCTGCTAAATAAAAAATAAAAGGATAGAGTACGGCATGAACGAACTGGGTAAGAAGACCTTGTTAATCGTCGATGACGAGCCTGACATTCGAGACTTGTTATGTGATGCCTTAGTGCAGAAAGGATATCAAACCGTAAGCGCCGATAACGGTGCAAACATGTGGCGTTGCTTGGAAGAGACGAACATCGATCTGGTGTTGATGGATTTGTACCTGCAGGAAGAAGATGGCTTGCAGTTAGCACGTGATGTTCGCGCTCGCTTTGAAGACATGCCAATTATGATGCTCACGGGTAAAGGCGATGAGACCGATCGGATCTTAGGGCTGGAGCTGGCAGCAGATGATTACATGATGAAGCCTTTTAACCTAAGAGAGCTTACTGCTCGCATTCATGCTTTGTTACGACGTAGCATGCGCCAAGCGCCTGCAGCACAGGTGATTAGCTCTGACCATGAATGTTTGCAGTTTGGGACTTGGACGCTTGATCTCACCTCCCGTCAGCTTAGAAATGCTCAAGGGGAAGAGATCATCCTGACCTTAGGAGAGTTTTCCTTGCTGGAAACCCTCGCCACGCGCCCCGATAGAGTGCTCACCCGTGAGCAGATTATCGATATGAGTCGGGGGTTAGAAACGGAAGTGTTTGACCGTACCGTGGATGTGTTGATTTTACGCTTACGCCGCAAACTGGAAGCCAATCCCAAAGCGCCGCAATTTATCAAAACCCAACGTGGCTTGGGTTACTTATTTCAAGGCCCTGTTACCAAGAGTGTGGGCGGATGCGCCAAGTAAGCATCCGCCAAAAAGCCAGCCTCGTCATTTTAGCCATCTGTATGGTGGCGATTTTCATGGTGGTCATCGGCTGGCAATCCATGCGCATTAGTGAAGCCTCTTTATCGGAGTTCGAGGCTCAGACCCTACCCGAAATCAGCACCGCATTAACCCTAGCGGAGAACGTTGCCCAGCTTGTGGCAACGGCCCCTTACACAGCGGGTTCCGCACGCCCCTTTCAGTTGCAAACAGAGTCAGAGCGCCTTAATCGGCGCATCAGTGATTTGCGTAGCGTAGCGGATAATCTCAAAGACGAACAATTCCGTGGTCAAATTGAAGAGCGTCTAGCCAGTTTAGATAGCACCTTAGCAGAGCTGGTCACTTTGGTTCATGAGGAGTTATACATACGGGAGGATAGCCTTGCCCAGCAATTTTCGATTCGACAAATTCTTGAGCCAAAGGTTGGGAGTCGCTCAATATCAGAGCGTCAGGCGTTAAAGTGGTTATTAGGCTTAATAGAGGAGCCGGGCAAGGTCTCATTGCAACTGGTGGGTGAATTACAGCTGTTGGAGTCCGACCCAGAAGTAAAGCAGATTGCCCAATCCCTTTTGCAAGCACAGCAGCGGCTAAACGACATTCAATCCCGTAAGAATTATCTACTTATCTCCTTGAGAGCCAAATCAGAGCAGCTGAGTAGCCAAGTGAGTGAGTTTGTTGGCGCTTTACAAAAGCAAGTGTCTCGCCAGCGCAGTAAGGTAGGAGAGGTGGTCAAAAACGGTCAATTATGGCTGATGGGGATTTCCCTTTTCTTGATCATTGGTTTGAGCTTTTTATACCTCTCCAGTCGCCGTATGACTCGGGACCTGGAAGCCGTGACCCATGACATGGAAGAGTTATCCCTCGGGCAAGTGGATTCCCGTAATCCACAGGTTAGACGAAATGATGAAATTGGTACCTTAGCGAATGCCTTTGAAGTGTTTCGTCGAGATGCCATCCGTCGTATTGAGGTGTCGGCGGAGTTAACCGAGCAAAAGCGTCTGCTGGAAACCACTTTTGATAACATGAATGACGGTTTAAGTGTCTTCTCCGAACAGGGGCTCCTAATCGCTTGGAACCAAGGCTACGAGGACATGTTTAACATTCAGTCTGATCAATTACGCCACGGCATGTCGATTCAGGAAGTGCAAAAGCTCATCACCCAAAGCTCCCATAAGAACCTAAACATGGAAAACCAGCTGGTGCAGATGGATGAAATTAATGCCTCTCGCCATCACCGTATTCAAAGCTTCGAGCGGCATTTTGACTCTGGAAAGATCGTTGAGTTTCGCTCTAAACCCATGCCGGATGGGGGGTTTGTGACCTTGTATACGGATCTGACGGAACGTAAAAGTGTCGAAAGCCAGTTACGCCAAGCGCAAAAAATGGAGGTCTTAGGGCAGCTTACTGGCGGTGTGGCGCACGATTTTAACAACCTATTGGCGGCCATCATGGGCAACTTACAAATGTTGTCCGATTCCGAGCCGAAAACCTCAGACCAAGCGCGTTATGTGGAGCGCGCCTTGGCAGTGGCCGAAAAGAGCAGCAGCCTAGTTCATCGCTTACTAGCCTTCAGTCGGCGTCAGCAGCTTTTCCCTGAGCCTACCCATGTGGATGATCTGATTGAAGGTATGCTGGATTTGGTGGAGTACAGCGTCGGGAATCACATTCAAGTGGCGGTGGATCTTAATTGCCCAACACATTATTGCTTGATCGACCCCTCTCAGCTCGAGAATGCTTTATTAAACCTTTCCCTCAACAGTGCGGCAGCCATGTCTCGGGGAGGCGTATTGAGTTTTTCTACCAAGGTGACCACACTGCCTGATACCACTATTCCAAGTATTCGAATCAAGGTTGAGGACACGGGGCTAGGGATTTCGGAAGAGGTACTCGGACGTATATTTGAGCCGTTTTTTACCACCAAACCTGTGGGTAAGGGCAGTGGTTTGGGGCTCAGCATGATTTACGGTTTCGTAAAGCAAAGTGGTGGAGAGATTAGAGTCACTTCGGAAGAAGGACTGTGGACCAAGGTTTGTTTGTTCTTGCCTTTGATGGCGTCCCCGAGTGTGACAGATCGCCCTGCTAAGCTAGAAAACTTGCCGACTGTGTTATTGCCAGAAGACCCAGTGATTTGGCTGGTAGAAGACGATCCAGAAGTCTGCCAAGTGATGCAGGAGCAACTGCAAAAACTTGGCTGCACAGTACAGGTTTTTGATCGGGCGGAAGCCGTGCTTGAAGCTTTTGGGCGTTTGTTTCAACCGGATCTTATTATGAGTGATGTGAACTTAGCCGGTGAGTTAAATGGCGTGGCGCTGGCCCATCAATTAAAGCAAACTCCTGACTGGACGGGGCAAGTCTTGCTCATGTCTGGCTTACCAATACAGGCGTTAACACAAGATTACGAATTAAAAAACGACGATTTAATTCTTTCTAAACCATTTACGATCAATGAGTTACAGAGCGTTATACACATCCAGCGATGAATTATTACAAATATTTCAACGCTTTTTAAAACGCTGAAATTTTTCGTTAGTTTTCGTAGACGATAGTCCAATGAGAAACAGCGGTGACTGACTGTTTCAACGGCATAAGCCGAGAATAAAAACAATATTGGAGTCGTTCTCATGAAATTTAACTACCGTAAACTTGCTTGTCTTGTTGCTGCTGGCGCTTTATCTACTGCGGCCATGGCAGAAACCCCTATCATTGGTTTAATCACTAAAACCAACACCAACCCTTTCTTCGTTAAAATGAAAGAAGGCGCCCAAGAAAAGGCGGCTGAGCTGGGTGTTGAGTTGCGTACCTTCGCCGGTCGCTACGACGGTGACAACGAAACCCAAGTGCAAGCCATTGAAAACCTGATCGCATCCGGGGCGAAAGGCATCTTGATTACCCCAAGTGATACCGCAGGCATAGTGCCTACTATCGAAAAAGCGCGTGAAGCAGGTCTATTGGTGATTGCGCTAGATACCCCTCTTTCCCCAGCGAGTGCTGCTGACATGACCTTCGCCACGGATAACTTCAAAGCGGGCGAAATGATCGGTATGTGGGCGAAAGCGAAAATGGGTGATAAAGCGGATGATGCAAAAATCGCTTTGTTGGATCTAAGTACCAGTCAAATTACGGTAGACGTTGCCCGCAACCAAGGTTTCTTGAAAGGCTTCGGTATTGACCTAAACGACCCTAATCAAATGGGTGACGAAACAGATTCTCGTATTGTTGGTAACGACGTAACTCAAGGCTCTGAAGAGGGCGGTCGTCGTGCCATGGAAAACCTCCTACAAAAAGATCCAGGTGTGAACTTGGTCTACACCATTAATGAGCCTGCGGCGGCTGGCGCGTATGAAGCATTGAAATCCTTCGGCATGGAAAAAGACGTGCTGATCGTCTCCGTGGATGGCGGTTGTCCGGGTGTACGTAACATTCAGGACGGTGTGATCGGTGCTACCTCTATGCAGTTCCCTCTAAAAATGGCGTCTGAAGGCGTTAGTGCCATTGTTGAGTTCGCCAAGTCTGGTACTCGTCCCAGTGCATCTAGCGGCCTAGATTTTTACGACACAGGCGTGCAGTTGATTACAGATGAGCCGGCTTCCGGTGTGAATTCCGTGACCTCTAAAACAGGTCTGTCTATGTGTTGGGGCTAACCCTTTAGTGGTTGTTTCTTCTCTTTAGGCGCACTTGCCTGACACCGCTGGCGGGTCATCCCCAGCGGTGTGTTTTCTGCTTGGAGTTTTTCTTATGAGTTCTGCTAACCCTAAACCGTCTGCACCGGTATTAGATCACGATAAAATTGCTGATCAGGCTGGCAGTGGTAGCTATGTAGCGAATTTCGAAAACCATGACAGCTTGCTAACCCGTTTTCAGAAATTTCTTCATAAGTACCCGGTCGCAGCACCAACCATTGTGCTGGTTTTCGCCATCATTGGCTTTAGTCTGTTGGTTGGAGACCGTTTCTTACATCCTTTTAACTTATCTCTGGTTCTGCAACAGGTGACCATCATTGGGGTCATTGGTGTGGCGCAGACATTGATCATACTCACCGCGGGGATCGACTTGTCCGTGGGGGCCATCATGGTACTGGCATCTGTGGTGATGGGACGTATGGCCATTGATCATGGCTTTGAAGCCTGGCTGGCGTTGCTGATCGGCATTGGTGTGGGGGCATTGGCGGGCTTAGTCAATGGTACCTTGATTACACGCTTTAAATTGCCTCCTTTTATTGCCACGTTAGGGTCTTGGAACGTGTTTTTCGCTCTAAACCTTTGGTATTCCAAAAGCGAGACGATTCGTTCCCAAGAGATTGCTAACAATGCACCTCTGCTGCAGTGGTTAGGGGAAACCGTCACCTTTTTTGGCGCGCGGCTGACCTATGGCTCCCTGTTGATGTTAGCGCTGTTTTTCGTCATCTGGTATGCCTTGAACTGGACGGCTTGGGGGCGGCATGTGTACGCCACGGGGGATGATCCTGCAGCGGCAAAACTAGCGGGTATCCGTACAGACCGTATTCTATTGTCTGTGTATGTCTTGGCGGGTGTTGTGTGCGCCATAGGTGCTTGGGTTTTGATCGGCCGTATCGGTTCTGTAAGCCCTCAAGCGGGCTACACCACTAACTTGGACAGTATCACGGCTGTGGTGATCGGAGGTTGTAGTTTATTTGGTGGGCGAGGCTCCATTTATGGCACCTTGATTGGCGCCTTGGTCGTTGGGGTATTCCGGAATGGTTTGGCACTTGCAGGGGTTGATGTACTTTGGCAAGAGTTCACCGTGGGGATTTTAATCATAGTGGCCGTTGGCGTAGACCAGTGGATTCGTAAGGGGACCGCATAATGACTGCACAATACGATCAACAACCAGTTCTACAAGCGCGTAATTTGGTGAAACGCTACGGCAGTGTGACGGCCATTGATCACGCGGATTTGACCCTTTACCCAGGCGAAATCTTGGCGGTCATTGGGGATAACGGCGCAGGTAAGTCTTCGTTAATTAAAGCCTTGTCAGGAGCCCTAGTACCCGATGAAGGGGAAATCTTGCTAGACGGTAAGCCCGTGCACTTTAATTCACCTATGGAAGCCCGTGAGCAGGGCATTGAAACCGTGTATCAGAACCTAGCGGTGTCACCAGCTCTGAACATTGCGGACAATTTGTTTCTAGGGCGTGAATTGCGCAAGCCAGGTATTCTGGGCTCTGTCTTTCGGATGCTGGACAAAAAAGCTATGGAAGAACGGGCTCAAGCCAAGATGAAAGAGTTGGGTTTGATGACGATTCAAAACATCTCTCAGGCGGTGGAGTCTCTTTCTGGCGGTCAGCGTCAAGGGGTAGCTGTGGCACGCTCAGCCTTGTTTGGTAGCAAGGTTGTGATCATGGACGAACCGACTGCTGCTCTGGGTGTCAAAGAGTCTCGTCGAGTATTAAACTTGATCAAGGAAGTACGTGACCGTGGTCTGCCGATCATCTTGATCAGTCATAACATGCCCCATGTATTTGAGGTGGCGGATCGTATTCACATTCATCGATTAGGGAAGTGTGCTGCGACCATCACCCCAAGCTCCCATACCATGTCTGAGGCGGTTGCCATCATGACGGGAGCCATGGAAGTAGACGGCAACTCTGAGGCTGCGTAAAGTTGGCCTCTAGCAAGAAATAAACCGAGGGAAGTCCATGACAATGCAATCCATACAGCAAGGGCTGAAAAGCCTGAGTAACCTGCTTCAACATGGGGTTTGGGTCTGGGTTGTTATGGGAGTACTGGTCACGTCTAGTTCGGCTCGGGCTGATGAACCTCATGAGCCGCCACTGCGTTCCATTGGGATGAGTGTGGCGGACTTGGGTAACCCCTTTTTTGTGGAATTGGTTGATTCGGTCACCCGTCGGGCAAATGAATTGAATCAAGGGCATCCGGTCGAAGTGGTAGTGCGTTCCGATGCCTATGATTTAAAGCGCCAAATGCGTCAACTAAACGAGTTTATCGAGCGTCAGGTGGACCTGATCATCTTGACGGCCACCGATGAGTATAAAATAGCACCTGTGGTGGCGCGGGCTCAGCGGGCAGGCATTAAGGTGATTGCTGTCGATGTGAACGCCCAGGGTGCCGATGCGACCATTACCACGGATAATGTACAAGCGGGTGTGGTGGCTTGTGAGCGATTGGCAAAGGAAATCGGCTACAAAGGTCAGTTTGTCATTATCAATGGTGTGTCAGTGTCTTCTGTATTAGAGCGGGTGGCAGGATGCAAATCTGCCATCAATCGTTATCCCAATATTACCCTACTGAGTGACCGTCTTAACGGTACGGGCAGTCAAGAAGGGGGGATGGAAGCTATGGTGTACCTGATGGAGGAATATGACCATCTAGATGCCGTGTTCGCCATCAATGATCCTACTGCTTATGGCGCTCTGATGGCTGCAGAGCAGGCTGGTCGAGAGGAGTTTTTACTGGCGTCTGTGGATGGTTCAAACTTCGCCATTGATACCATTCAACAACCTAATGTATGGATCGCCACCGCTGTTCAGCGACCTAGTTTGATGGCGGAGACGGCTGTTGAGATGGGCATCGCCTTGCTAAATGGTGAGGAAATTCGTCAGCGGTTTATTCTTATCCCTGCCCAGTTGGCCACCAAATCCTCCCAACCTTGAAAATATAACGCATTCCGTTGGACTCTAGGAGAAAGCTGGTAATCTATTGGCCTACTCTTAAGGAACCAGCATGGACACCACCCACCTTTTCCAGCAGATTTTCAATACCGTTTTCCCGCTTTTCGTCATTGTGTTAATTGGCTTCTTCTACGCTCGAGTTAGGCCAACCGACATGACCATTGCCAACCGTATTAATATGAGTGTCTTCATACCGGCACTGATTTTTTCGGTTATGGCAGCCAAGGATTTTCAGATTCAAGCTTATTTACCTTTGGTGGCGGCTTCAGCGTTTGTAGTGCTGGGTTCGGGCTTGATCGCATGGCCCATTGCCAAACTATTAGGCTATGAGTTCAAAACCTTTGTGCCGCCGATGATGTTTAATAACAGTGGTAACTTAGGCATCCCGCTGATGGTGCTTGCTTTTGGTGAGGCTGCCTTGCCGATTGCCGTGGTGCTGTTTCTGACGGAGAACTTGCTACATTTTACCTTAGGGACTTACATGCTGAACCCTAAGACTCGCCTCATGAGTTTGCTGAAAATGCCGATTATCTTGTCCACGGCGTTCGGTGTGCTTTGGAGTTGGCAAGGTTGGCACATGCCTCAAGCCATTGGCACCAGCGTGGATATGTTAGGGCAGATATCCATTCCCTTGATGTTGTTTGCATTAGGGGTTCGCATGACGGATGTGGATTTTGGCCAATGGCGCATGGGGGTGATTAGTGGCCTTGTGAGCCCGTTAAGTGGCGTAATCGCTGCTTATGTGTATTACTGGACGGTTGGTATTCGGGAAGACTGGTTTGGCTATTTGATCATCTTTGCGTGTTTGCCACCTGCTATCTTGAATTACATGTTGGCGGAAGTGTTTCAACAAGAGCCGCAAAAAGTGGCCGCAATGGTGTTACTAGGGAATTTGATGTCGTTACTTTGTATCCCACTTGCTCTATATTTTGTTCTGTAAAATTTAATCAACAGATCTCTTTTAAGGGGCGTTAAAAATGCTCGTTCAGTTTGGCTTGGTATTGCTCTTAATCCTTGGGTACATCATTGTCACGCGCATTGTGTCCTCTACCATTCAAGCGATTGGTGTACGCCGCTCGGCGAATGAATTGCGGGTCAGCGTTGTCACCAAGATGCTCAATCTTGGCCTGACCGCGGTCTTTATCCTATTGCTTTGTGTGGTGTTAGGGGTGGGCTACGGTCAGCTGGCGGTATTCTTTTCGTCAGTGTTTGCGGTGGTGGGTGTAGCCTTGTTTGCCCAGTGGTCTATTTTGAGCAACATTACTGCTAGCTTGATTATCTTTTTCAGCTTCCCGTACCGGGTGGGGGATTGGATCAAGGTGGTGGATAAGGACGAAGAAGTGCTTGGCCAAATCCATGAGATCTCGACATTCCATGTGATTATTACTCGTTTAAGTGGTGATACGGTGACCTACCCAAATAGTCTCATCCTGCAAAAAGCGGTGATTTGCTACCACGATAAAAGCGAAGCAGAACGCCATTCAAACTTGGTTGAAAAAGCGGAGCCGGAAGGCGAAACAAGTAAAAATTGATCAAAATTTACTCAACCGGTTGGGCTTGTGGCATAATAGAAGATCCCGCTTTTGAAAAAAGCATTCTTAAAGCCCAACAGGAGAGAGTGATGAAATCCAATCCCGATGCTCTCATCGCTAAGCACGCAGGCTTAGTGCACAGCGATGCCCTCAAAGTGAAATCCCATGTCCAGCGTCCCCAAGAAGACTGGGTATTACACACCCTAATGATCGAAGGCTATGATGTGCCGTTTCGATTTAAACGCCAAGGCAAGTACCGTTCTTTACGTGGCGCTCGTGTTAATCTCACCTATTACCCAGGTGAAGAGCAAGTGGCGGGCATCTCCGTCGAAGTGATGAAGGTGGTTCGTGTAAAGCGCAGCTAAGCTGAGCTTTTGTTTGTTTTCTTTGTATTTACGTCTCTCTTATGACGCTGCCGGCACACTTAGCCCGGCGTTTATTGGGAATGTCTTTTCTTCCTCGGTGTCTCACTCTACACTTCGCTCTATTTTAGAGCTTTTTAGAGAGACAAACGGTAATGACAACAGCACGATCACAAACTTGGTTCGACCATATTAAGCGCGTTGAACGCAGTGTTTGGTTCCAAAGTTTTATCATCAGTATCATCATCATTGCGGCATTAACAGTTGGGGCAAAAACCTATCCTTTGCCTTACTCCGCAGAGCTTGTGATCAATTATTTAGACAGCTTTATAACGGTCTTCTTTTTATTAGAAATTAGCTTGCGCTTTATTACCCATGAAAATAAAGCACGCTTCTTTAAAGACCCCTGGAATATCTTCGATACCGTGATTGTCATCGGCAGCTTGGTGCCAATTTCTAATACCGATATGGTGCTGGTGGCGCGCTTATTACGCGTGTTAAGAGTATTACGTTTGGTGTCCATTATTCCAGACTTGCGAATGCTGATTACGGCTCTGATGAAGGCCATCCCAAAGATGGGGTACATCGCTCTTTTGATGTTTATCCTGTTCTATATTTTCGGTGCCGCAGGGTCTATCTTCTTTGGTCATGTAAACAATGACTTATGGGGCGATATCGCTATTTCAATGTTGACCTTGTTCCGAATTGCGACCTTTGAGGATTGGACAGATGTCATGTATGAGACCATGGAAGTGTATCCTCTGAGCTGGGTTTACTACGTCATTTTCATCTTTCTGACCGCGTTTATTTTCCTAAACATGATGGTGGGTGTCGTGCTTGAGGTTATGAGCCGCGAAACCATGATCGAAGAACAGCAAAGTCAAGAAGACCATCATGAGGCTTTGGTGAATCAAATTGCCCAGTTACAAGAGCAGGTGCAAGCCTTGAGTGATAAGTTGGATCGCAAATAAGACGTCGTTTAATAAGGCGCTCGATTAAACAGAGGTAGGGATATGTTGCTGTTGCTCGTCATTATCTATTTGGCCTTTATCAGTCTAGGTTTGCCTGATGCTGTGCTTGGGTCCGCTTGGCCCGTGATGCGCCAAGACGTGCAGGCGTCAGTGGAGTATGCGGGCCTCATTGCTTTGGTGGTTAGCTTAGGCACGGTTGTCTCCAGTTTGATGACGGTGAGCCTTATTCGCCGGTTTGGTATTGGGCCTATTGTGGCGGTCAGCGTATCGTTGACAGCGTTAGCATTAGTTGGATTTGCGACCAGTCAGTTAGCTTGGGCGTTACTGTGCTTGGCCGTACCTTTGGGGCTAGGGGCAGGGTCAGTAGATTCGGCGTTGAATAACTTTGTGGCGCTTCACTATCGCGCTAAACACATGAACTATTTGCATTCCTTTTGGGGTGTTGGCGCGACCGCTGGCCCGTTAATTATGGCCAATTATATTGCCTTAGAAGGCGGCTGGCGTCAGGGGTACTGGGTGATCGCTAGCGTACAATGGGTATTAGTGGTTGTCTTATTGTGCGCGTTGCCTCTCTGGAAGGTAGCTGGGCGCTCACTAGAAGACTCCGGCAGTCATGTGACCCCTGTGGTGTCTAATCGCCAAGCATTAGCCATGCAAGGGGTTTCCTTACAGCTGTTGGTGTTTTTTTGCTATTGCTCTGTGGAGCTGGGCGCCGGGCTTTGGTCTGCCAGCTTTCTGATTCAAGAACGGGGCACACTTGCTTCCCAAGCGGCTCTTTGGGTGGCGATCTATTATGGTGGCATTACGGCGGGACGATTTGTCTGTGGCGCTGTGGCGCAACGTTTCTCAGAAGTCATCATGATTCGCATCGGTGCGATCTTGATGGTCTCCGGCGCAGTCTTGTTGGCTCTGCCGGTGCAAAGTTGGGTGGCCAATATGGGGTTGTTGTTTATTGGCTTTGGCTGTGCCCCAGTGTTTCCGAATACCCTTCATTTGACCCCTGTCCGTTTCGGAAAAGGAGCCTCTCAGGCGATTATAGGCTTGTCTATGGCCACGGCGTATGTGGGAAACACCTTAGTGCCACCAGCCATGGGCTTGGCTCTCAAACATGTCTCCTTTGCTGCTCTGCCTTATATTCTGCTGGCGTTTGCATTGGTTTTGTTCTGGGCAACGGAAAGGCTCAATCAACGGCCACCTTTCTCTGATCTTCAAACTAAGGAAGGGGCCGCCCACTCGCTCACATAAACCTAGGCGAATGGGCCAGCTACGAATTAAGCGCGACTTTGACGCAGAAGGCGTCCGCCAAAAGTATTCATCATTAAGCCAAGCAAGACGATGGCGATGCCCACCCACTGCTGATAGGTGATTTGCTCCCCCAGCACAATGGCTGAAGAGGTCAGTCCCACCACGGGAACTCCTAATGACAAAGGAGCAACGGTTCCTGCTGAGTAGCGAGACATTAAGTAACTCCATAAACCGTACCCAGCCAAGGTGGCAAAGACGGATAAGTAGGCTAATGTGGCCAATGTTTTCAGGTTCATATGGACGATGTCCGACCACATGCTGGCGGGGCCATCAACAAAGTAAGCACAGATGAAAAACGGAATGGGCGCGATCCAACAACTCCAAACAATTAAGCTCAAGTTAGCGTCGTAGCCCTTTTGAATGATGGCTTTAGTGGTGATGTTTCCTAGGGCCCAGCTCGATGCAGCCGCAAGCGTCAAGGCAAAGCCAAGTACTGTCATGGTAGTGTCTTCACCTGCTGCGCCGATAACCCCCAACCCAGCAGATGCAACGCCGATAGCGAGTATCTGGTATGGGCGTACGTATTCTTTAAGCAGCATAACGGAAAAGATTAGGGTGAAAATCGCTTGGGATTGCAGCACCAATGAGGCCAATCCCGCAGGCATGCCAAACGTCATGGCGCTGAACAATAGGGCAAATTGTCCGAAGTTGAGGGAGAGTGCATATAAGATACACCATTTTAGTGGTGTGTTCGGGCGTTTGAAAAAGAAGGAACCTACAAGCGCTAAGATTAAAAACCGCGCACCCCCCAACATCATTGGGCTCATATCATCGAGCCCCCAGCGAATAACGACGAAGTTAAACCCCCATGCAAAGATGATGGCGAGTCCAAGGGCTAAGTCTTTCGGTGTCACGGGAAGATCCTTTTCAAATGTCGAGCGGGGTAGGTTATGTAACGCCTTGCTTCAGTAAAAAGCAAGGAATACTCGAGCCCCTATGATAAGGATTTGGTGTCAGTCACCTCACACTCTAAGATGCCATCTTGCACACGCACTTGGATCTGATCATTTTTGCTGACATCTTGGGTTGAGCGGATCACCGTCTTGCCGTGGCTGGCGATGGCATACCCCCGTGACAGGGTATTTAATGGACTGACTAAGTTGAGTTTTTCCACCAGGCTGGCAAAACGATCTTGCTTACGTGACACGCCATAACTTAGTGCCTGTTTAAGGCGTGATTCGAGCGCTTGGATACGCTCTTGTTTGGTGACAATGTGTTTGGCTGGGGAGGCGCTGGTTAGTCTCTGAGAAAGGTGTTCTGAGCGAATGCTTCCCTGGGCCAGTTGTTGCTGAATGGCTTTGGCTAAGCCGTCTTTCGTTTGGTTAAGACGGTTCTGTTGTTGTTCGATCCGCTCTTTCGGATGGCGAATACGTCGCACCAAAAAGTCTAAACGTTGTTGATTCTGTTGCAGGGTTTGTTCAAAGCGGCGCGTAAAGAGGTGCTCAAAATGTGTAATCTGCTGGGTAAGATTTTTTACATCTGGGCTTAATAATTCAGCCGCCGCGGTGGGCGTGGCTGCTCGCACGTCTGCCACGAAATCCGCAATAGTAAAATCCACTTCATGACCGACCGCAGAAACGATGGGGGTCTTGGCGTTGAAAATAGACCTAGCTAAGGCTTCATCGTTAAAACTCCAAAGGTCCTCTAGTGAGCCGCCACCACGCCCTACGATGATGGCGTCAAAATGGCCACTTACATCGGCTCGTTCCAGCTGTCTGCGAATATTGGCGGCCGCACCTTCCCCCTGTACTAGGGTCGGCAGAATGGTGAGCTCGGTTAAGGGGAAGCGACGTTTAAACGCAATGACCATATCTCGCACGGCAGCACCTTTTGCCGAAGTCACAATGGCAACGCGCTCAGGCCGAGGGGGAAGTGGCTTTTTATGGGCCGGATCAAACAGCCCTTCTGCCTGCATTTGCAATTTAAGACGCTCAAATGCCGCTTGCAGTGCGCCTTCACCTGCCGCTTCCATGCCTTCTACGACCAGCTGGCAGTCCCCCCGCGCGCCGTAAAACGTGACCCGTGCACGTAGGCGAACAAGGTCGCCGTCTTTTGGCTTAAACTTAACGGCTACATTTTTGCCTTTGAACATGGCGCAACGGATTTGCGCACGATCGTCTTTGAGGGAAAAATACCAATGACCTGAGCCAGGTTTGGCTAAATTTGAGATCTCTCCCTCCACCATAATCCAAGGTAAACTGGCTTCGAGTAACTGCTGAATTTGTCGGTTTAATTCTGAGACACTAAAAGTAGGTTCTGAACTGTGCAAAGTTGTAAATTTTTTCATCAATGTCTCGTGGTTTTGATTTACCGATTCATAATGTTGGAGTAGAATTACTTGCCATCTTGAAACCCAGTTGGCATTGGAAATTCCCTATTATGTTACGAATTGCGCAACAAGCTTTAACGTTTGACGACGTATTGCTTATCCCCGGCTATTCTGAAGTTCTACCTAAGGATGTTAGCCTTAAAACTCGCATCACTAAAGACATTGAACTAAATCTACCACTTGTTTCTTCTGCCATGGATACGGTGACAGAGCATCGTATGGCGATTGCTCTTGCTCAGGAAGGCGGCATTGGTATTATCCACAAAAACCTAACGATCGAACAACAGGCTGCAGAAGTACGCCGTGTGAAAAAGTTCGAAAGTGGTATCGTTAAAGACCCTGTTACGATCCATCCTTCTGCGACTGTTCGCGAATTAATGGATTTGACAGCGGCTCACAACATTTCAGGCGTACCTGTTGTTGAAGGTAAAGACCTAGTTGGTATCGTGACCAGCCGTGACGTTCGTTTTATCAAAGACTTCGATAAAACGGTTGCTGACATCATGACGCCAAAAGAGCGTTTGGTAACTGTCCTAGAGGGCGCTTCTAGCGGCTCTATCCGTAAGCTACTGCACGAACACCGCATTGAGAAAGTGCTGGTTGTGAACGAGCAGTTTGAATTACGCGGCATGGTGACAGTAACTGACATCAATAAAGCACAAACTTTCCCACACGCCTGTAAAGACGAAAACGGTAGCCTACGTGTAGGTGCAGCTGTTGGTACGGGCGCTGACACACCAGATCGCGTAAAAGCATTGGCTGATGCAGGTGTGGACGTGATCGTTGTAGATACAGCTCACGGTCATTCAAAAGGCGTGATTGATCGTGTACGTTGGGTGAAAGAAAACTTCCCACAAGTACAAGTTATCGGTGGCAACATTGCGACAGCGGAAGCAGCGATTGCCCTAGCGGATGCGGGCGCTGACGGCGTTAAAGTTGGTATCGGCCCAGGCTCTATCTGTACCACTCGTATTATTGCGGGTGTGGGTGTGCCACAAATCAGTGCTGTTGCAAACGTTGCTGCAGTGATGAATGAACGTAACATTCCTGTGATCGCAGACGGCGGTATTCGCTTCTCTGGTGACATTGCAAAAGCCATTGCAGCAGGTGCCAGTGTGATCATGGTTGGCGGTCTATTGGCCGGTACGGATGAAGCACCTGGTGAAGTAGTCTTGTTCCAAGGTCGTTCATTCAAAGCGTACCGCGGTATGGGTTCTTTGGGTGCTATGTCTCAATCCCAAGGTTCATCTGATCGCTACTTCCAAGACTCCAGCAGTGTTGAGAAGCTTGTTCCAGAAGGTATTGAAGGTCGTGTTCCTTCTAAAGGGCCAATGGCAGCCGTTGTTCACCAATTAATGGGCGGTGTTCGCTCTTCAATGGGTTATACTGGCTCTGCTGATATCGAGACGATGCGTACTAAAACGCAATTCTCTCAAATTACCGGTGCTGGTATGCGTGAAAGTCACGTCCATGACGTAACGATTACGAAAGAGGCGCCAAACTATCACGTTGGTTAAGCGTTGATAGGATAAAAACCAAGATGGGGCGTATTGCGCCCCATCTTCTTTTTTTTTTGAATAGCTCCTAAAAGTTGGGAGCGAAGGACTAGCTAAAAATGTCGCAAGATATCCACGCTCATAAAATTCTTATTCTTGATTTTGGTTCACAGTACACACAGCTAATTGCTCGTCGTGTTCGTGAAATCGGTGTTTTCTGTGAAATCCGTGCATTCGACATGGAAGAGCAGGAAATCCTAGATTTTGCCCCGAAAGGTATCATCCTTGCGGGCGGACCTGAGTCTGTTACTGAAGAAGGTTCACCTCGTGCACCAGAAATCGTATTCACGCTTGGTGTGCCTGTATTGGGTATTTGCTACGGCATGCAAACCATGGCCGAGCAAATGGGCGGTAAAGTTCAAGGATCTGAATTGCGTGAGTTTGGCTATGCACAAATTCGCAACCTAGGTAACTACTCTTTGCTAGACGGCATCGAAGATCACGTAGCAAACAACGGTGTAACGTTACTTGATGTGTGGATGAGCCACGGCGACAAAGTAGTTGAGATGCCTGAAGGCTTTGCCTTGATGGCTTCTACCGACAGCTGTCCAATCGCAGCAATGGCAAACGAAGCGAAAAAATTCTACGGTGTTCAATTCCACCCAGAAGTAACGCACACAAAACAAGGTGGCCGCATCTTGTCTCGTTTCATCGTAGACATCTGTGGTTGTGAGACCTTGTGGACGCCTGCAAACATTGCACAAGATGCGATCGACCGCATGAAAGAGCAAGTGGGCGACAAAAAAGTGCTACTTGCCTTGTCTGGTGGTGTGGATTCTTCTGTTGTAGCAGCTTTGCTTCACAAAGCGATTGGCACTCAGCTGACCTGTGTATTCGTTGATAATGGCTTGCTTCGTCTAAACGAAGGTGATCAAGTGATGGCTATGTTCAAAGAGAACATGGGCGTTAACGTGATCCGTGTAGACGCTGAAGACCTGTTCCTTGGCAAGCTAGGTGGCGAAGCGGATCCAGAGAAGAAACGTAAGATCATTGGTAACACCTTCATCGAAGTATTCGACGAAGAAGCAGCAAAACTGACGGAAGTAGAGTTCCTAGCACAAGGTACTATCTACCCAGACGTGATTGAGTCCGCTGCGTCTAAAACTGGTGGTGCGCATGTGATTAAGTCTCACCACAACGTGGGTGGCTTGCCAGAAGACATGAAGATGCAACTGGTTGAACCATTGCGTGAACTGTTTAAAGACGAAGTACGTAAGCTTGGTTTGGAGCTAGGTCTTCCATACGACATGGTCTACCGTCACCCATTCCCAGGACCAGGCTTAGGTGTACGTATCCTCGGCGAAGTGAAGAAAGACTACGCAGACATCCTACGTCGTGCCGATGCCATCTTCATCGAAGAGCTACGCAATGCAGGCTGGTACGAAAAAACAAGCCAAGCCTTCGCGGTATTCCTACCGGTTAAATCAGTAGGTGTTGTAGGCGATGGCCGACGTTACGAATACGTGGTTGCACTGCGTGCAGTAGAAACCATCGACTTCATGACGGCTCGTTGGGCTCACCTTCCATACGATCTACTAGAGAAAGTGTCTGGTCGTATCATCAACGAAATCGAGCACATCTCTCGCGTGACTTACGACGTGTCGTCTAAGCCACCTGCTACTATTGAGTGGGAATAATTCAGCGTTAGGTAACACCTTGCACTGAACAGCAATAAACACTCTAAAGCCCGCTATCTAGCGGGCTTTTTTGTTTTTATTAAGTCTGATCTGCTTACTCAGTTGGGATGGCGTAGCCATCGTATCCTATGGGTTTTCTGGTGCAATCTAGCTCCTCTGCCAAGATGAGCCTAGATGCTTTGCATCAGTTACTTCAGCACAGGGTAAACAAAGCGGCTTAAAAGGTTATTAGAGGGTCAAGAACAGTAAAATATAAAAGGGGGGCAAAATAGAGTATTTTAACCATGGTAAAGTCGCGCTCGGTACTTAGTGTGGTGCTCAAATATGAGCCTGTTGCTATAGGGTCTTCGTTAAGTTATTGAGCTGATTGGTTTTATGTTTGGTTTTTCAATAGGATGTTGAACAGTGACGTTAAAACAGTGTTGGCTGGTTATAAGGATAGAAAATGGAAAATGTAAAACCCCAAGATGATGAGATCGATTTGTTCGATCTTGTAGAGTCTATTTGGTCAGGTAAATGGATGGTGCTTCTAGTTACCATCATTAGTGGACTTTTTGGTGTTATGTACGTGCTGTTTGCACCAACCCAAATATCGGGATCCCTATCAATAGATAAAGGGCGAACTGAAGTCTTCTATCAATACATCCCTATCAACGAGCAAATGAAAGTTAATGGTGCCAGCTTGGTGTTTACCCCCGACAATGTATTTGATGAGTTTGTGACAGAATTTCGGGATTATGAAGAGCTTATTCAAACGGTAATCCAACATAGTGCTGAATATAAAGCATTCAAAGGTACACCCGAAGAGCAAGAGGAGCTGGCCATCAAGTTGGCGAAACAATTTCAAATTGTTGCTCCTGCCGACAATGAGGCAACCTGGGGTATACAGTTTGAGTGGAGTGACGAACATGAAGCTAGGGTCATATTAGAGGAGGTTTTGAGCCAAGTACTTGCGAATGTTCGAGCCTCTTCATTTTCGCAAGTGGAGCGTTTTGCTGGGGCTGTGGATGCTCGTATCGAACGGCAGCTAGAAAATGAAAAGCAGAAATTAGCCTCGGTCGAAAATCAAATCGACTTGGAACTGGAAAGGCGCTTGGTGTATCTACGTGAGCAAGCTGCCATTGCTCGGGAATTAGGCTATGAAACCAGTCGTTTGAGTCATTCAAATAATGCCTCCTCAAATTCAGGAGTAGAGGTGAGTGTACAGGCAACGGAAACACCGCTTTATTTACGTGGATATGCTGCCATAGAGAAGGAAATTGAGTTACTCAAGGCTCGTAGCAGTGAAGACCGCTATTCCCAAAGTGATGAATATATCAAGACTAAGAGACGCGTTTTCGAATTGCAGTCAGACATGACGACCGAGCAGATTGCTCGAGCGTTAGAGTCAGTATCTACTGATGATGCGTCGCAATGGGTGAACTACCGACTGTACTTATTAGATGTTGCTAGTTCGAAGAAAGCATTATTAGTACTCATAGTGTCATTGGTGTTTGGTGGGATGATAGGTATTTTCTTTGTACTTATTCGAGCGGCTTACCGTAATCACCAAGAGCGAAAAAGTTGTTAATCGAATTACAAAGCGCCAGGAGCTTAGCTTTTTGGCGCTTATATATTGATGAGGGTGCATGCACATACAAAATCTAATTGAAGGGCGCTTGATTAAGCGTTACAAGCGCTTTTTGGCGGATGTCCAATTGTCGGACGGAGAAGTCGTCACTGCCCATTGTCCGAATACCGGATCCATGAAGCGTTGCCAACAAGATAATGCACGAGTGTGGTTGTCTAAAAGTGATAACCCCAAGCGAAAATTAGCGTACACATGGGAGTTGGTTGAAGTTGATCAAGAATATTTAGCGTGTATCAATACGGGTTACCCAAACAAGTTGGTAGGAGAGGCTATTGCGAACGGTATAGTTGCTGAATTAACAGGCTATATCGAGCAAAAAGCGGAAGTAAAATATGGTGAGAAAAGCCGAATTGATTGGCTGCTGACAAAAAGTGATGGCACCAAGTGCTATGTAGAAGTGAAAAACGTCACCTTATTAGAAGAAGATGGGTTGGGCTACTTTCCAGATGCAGTCACAGACCGTGGCAGAAAGCATCTTTACGAGTTAGCCAAAATGGTAGAGGAAGGGCATCGGGCGGTATTGTTCTTTTGTGTAAGTCATACGGGTATTCAAACTGTCTCCCCCGCACGTCATATCGACCCTAAATATACCGACGCCTTCTATGAAGTGTTAGAAAAAGGCGTTGAGGTAATCGCTTATCAGGTGGCCATTACCAAAGAGACTATGGAAGTCACCACTCCAATACCTGTGCGCTAGTTGTTATCGCCTAATAATTCACCAAAAACAGCCTAAAACAACTGATTTTGGTGAAACTTTGAGCAATGTTTTGCTGTTTCAAAATTATTTTACGTTATTTTAAAAAAGTCCTTGCGCTCAAAATTCTGATGCGTATTATACGCACCCACTGACACGGCAGG